>JADJFC010000005.1 GCA_016708785.1 Bacteroidota bacterium
TATCACTTTAATGTAATGGCAATGAATAAAGCAGGTCAGTGGAGTGTAGAAAAAGCCGGCTTCGATTTTGTGATAAAGCCTGCATGGTGGCAGACGATATTATTTAAAGTGCTTATGGCATTGTTTATCACTTTTCTGATCTTTGTTTATTATCGGTTCCAGCTTTCAAAATTGAAAAAGGAAATGGAAACAGAGCGTGTGAAAGCTTCGTTGGAACTTACTGCTATCAGAGCACAGATGAATCCTCATTTCATTTTCAATGTCATGAATTCCATCAGGATCTTTATGCAAAATCATGATTTGAAATCGGCGGAAAAATATCTGACGAAATTTTCCAAACAAGTGCGTTATGTACTTGATAATTCAGACAAGCAGATCGTATCATTGGAAAATGAATTAAACTCACTCCGCAATTATGTGGAACTGGAAATGCAGCAATTTGAAAATGGTTTTGAATTTAAAATTGATTGTGAGCCGGGAGTAGATGTTTCCGATTATGAATTGCCATCGTTATTATTGCAGCCTTTCGTGGAGAATTCTATCAAACACGGTATCGCAAGAATGGAGTGCGGTGGAAAGATTACATAAACATTCGCAAAAAGGCGAGAATCTGTTGATCTCAATAGAAGACAATGGAATTGGGATGAAAGAAGCCATTGAGTGGAATGAAGCCCATCGGGAACCGCATGAGTCGCGTGGCACGAAGATCATTTTCCAACGGATCGAGGCTTATAATAAGTTTTTCAGGAAAAATATACGGGCCGAGATTCAAGATCTGCATACAGAAACGGGTAACAAATCGGGTACGCGTGTTGAAATTGAGATTTAATTTGAAATCATCTGTAAATTAACTTAGATTTGCTATAAGGAGTATTTGAAAAGAAAAGCAAATGATCACTGCGCTAATTGTCGACGACGAAAAAAAGAATCACGAATCTCTGTTAGGATTATTAAAAGAATATTGTCCAACCGTTGAGGTAATCGGACAATCGTCGTCAGTGGAAGAAGCATTGCAATTTATTTCAAAGAAAAAGCCTCAGCTAGTTTTTCTTGATGTCGAAATGCCAAATGGAACAGGCTTCGATCTGTTGCGCAAAGTCCCGAAGATCGATTTCAAAATTATTTTCGTAACGGCACATGCGCATTATGCGATCAAGGCTATTCGTTTTTCAGCAGTCGATTATATTTTGAAGCCTATCGACACTGATGACCTTGTTCATGCTGTAGAGAAAGTAACAGCGGATTTGGGTACCGGCGAGCCAACGCAATACAATGCACTTTTAGAAAATCTGAATACATCATCAACGTATAAAATTGCAATACCTGTAAAGGATGGTTATGCTTTTTTAATGCCTGAAGAAATTATTCGCTTGCATGCCGATGGAGCGTATACTCACATACATACAGCAGCAGAAAAATTCACAGGAACAAAAAACATTAAAGAGTACGAAGAGCTTTTATCCGAGTACGGATTTTTCCGTTCGCACAATTCGCATCTCATCAATCTGAAACACGTTAAAAGATTTAGTCGGCTTGATGGATATTTCGTTCATATGAGCGACAACTCCGTCGCCGAAATTTCCCGACGCAAGAAAGAAGAGTTTATTGGGATGATGTCGAAGAAGGCGCTTTCTTAATAAGTATAGACTTGTTCTTCCCGGCAATGAAATTTCACCCCTGAAGCTACGCGGAATTTTAAAATTCCGCCTAGCTTCAACAATGTGATTTCGTATATGGTTAAAACAAATTGTGCAAATTGATCAACGAGACTTTTACAGGTCCTTGTATGCCTGAATAATCTCTTGCACTGCTGTAATAATACTCTTCAGGTCGCCCAACTAATCCTGCTTCAACAGGATTGTTATGGATGTATCGAATCTTTGATAGAGTAAAATTGGGACTATACACTTCTTCAGCGTGGTTGTTGTATTGCCATACTTGGTGAGCCGATTTCTTTTTTTGATTCGACCCACCTGTGCTAAATATTTCCAATAATTGTGTGTTTCCAATTTCCTGATTTGAATTTAAAGTCTCTATCAACTTTCTACTTGAGAATTTTTTGAAATCGCGGATTACGTCGCTCAGATTATTATTTTTTGCTCTTACCATCATATGCATATGACTTGACATAATTACATATGAAAAATTTCAAGCCCTTTTGTGTCCACACAATGATTTAGGCTATCACATAAAATCTGCTTGTGTTTGTTTTTCATGAAAGCATGCGCCAACTCAACTACCGAAGGAGTTAAGAAGTAAGCAGCATCTTGCTTGTGAATTTGGTAGGCATAAGGCATTTATCAAAAGTACCCTGATTTGGTATTTTCGACAACCAATATAAGATGGGTATTATTTGCGGTATTGAAATTACTTCCTGGAAGCTAGGCGGAATTTTAAAATTCCGCCTAGCTTCCAGGAAGTAATTTCATCTAATGTAACCGGTTGTTTGTTAAAGCAGGTGTAGACTACTCAAAAATCCTATGCACTAAACAATTGAATTGGAATCCAACAGACGCTAGTCGGAATTAGGCTATATTTTAAGAATCAGCTTTGATCCTATTCGTCCGGTTTTTATATGATATCGCAGCCCCGGAACTTCCTTTTTGAAATTTTAAACCCACACCAAAAACCATCCCTCAACTTTTCCCTACCACTTATTGGTTTTTCCCCCCCACTTATTATATACCTATCTTCAAAATTCATTCAAAATTCCACCTTTAGAGATTCAGAATCAGTGGATAGGAATGAAAAATCAACGCCGGAAGTTTTCGACAGAATTCAAGACAAAAGTACTTCAGGAGGTAAAGCTCAATGAAAATGCAATTATTGCTATTGCAAAGAAATTTGATCTTTCGCCGGCACAGATCTATTCCTGGAAAAGAAAATCTGATGATTCGAACTGAGAATTGCACCATTCTCCATTAAACAGAAACACAACACGAATATAAACACCAAAGAACATGAATTACCTCTACGAAACACGGAAACACAAATCAATCAATCTACTTGATTGTAAGTTTGAAAATTCCATCACGGATCTTCAGCAACTGAAGAAACGCTTTCTACTGAATAGAGTATTCAGAAATCTGACATTCATGATATCATTATTTGTAATGATGATGTCAACAGCAGCAGCGCAAGGTCCGCTTTCGGTTTCATTGGATCCTCTTTGCAGTACAAATTGTTGCTCTTCAAATGCACCGTGCAGTTGTTCGGCCGGAGTCCTTGTGACAGGTGGATTGCCGCCTTACAGTATACTTGTACTTGGAGGTTCAGGACCGGTTGGTACGTCTGCATGTGTTTCAAATTTATGTCCGGGAACATATACTTTCATTGTTCGTGATTCGAACGGTGTAGTAATTCAGTTTCCGGTAACAGTTGGTGCAAGTTGTTGTCAACTGTTTTGTCGTGATACATCGTTTTGTTACAGCCTCCCTGATTCATTGATCGTTTTAAATCCACCGTCAGTTCGAGATACAGCTGCAACAGCAGGTGGAGGCACTGGTGGAGGTGGACCGGCTGATTGTGTTTATGATTCGATGTGGAACAATGCCCCGGGAGTTTATCCTGTAGGAACAACTGTAGTTACCTGGTGGGTTCGTTTACCGGGAGGCTTCATTGATTCTTGTACATCAAATGTGATCAGAAATCCGCCAACACCTTATGTAATCAACTTTACAACTTCACCGCCAATTGTTGGTGGAGTCATTAATATATGTAATGGACAAACAATAACATTCAATGATCTTTCAACAGGAACAACAGGTCGACTTTGGAATTTTGGAAATGGATTTTATTCGAGTAATGCCACACACACAGAACCCGCATGGCACTATCCACCGGGAACTTACTACGATACCTTAACTGTTTTTGATGATTGCGGGAACCCACACGATACTGCTTTCACAGTTGTTGTCGACTCCGCCTCCGGCCCCGACATTTTCTGTATATCAGTAGTTTGTCCCGGGGATACTGTCACGTATCACACAAGTGCCAATTGCACAACATACAACTGGGGAGTATCAGGAGGAACATTCTTCCCTGTTCCTTCAACTACCAGTGACTCTGCAACAGTGATCTGGGGAGCCGGACCAAATGGAACAATTTCACTTAGTGTTTCCGGATGTACACCACAATCAACATGTGCAGTTGCAACAGTTAAAACAGTTGACATTGTACCTGCGACATTACCTGTTTCGGGAGATACTGTAGTATGTGCAGGAAGTACATCTACTTATTGTATCCAATGTATTCCGGGTAACACACACAGTTGGGAATTACTTCCTGCCAATGCAGGAACTGTTACAGGAAACGGAACATGTTGTGTTACGATACAATGGAATCCGACATTCTTTGGAATAGTAACTCTTCAAGTAAATTATCAGAATGTACTTACAGGTGCAGGATGTAATTTACCGGATGGAAGTTGTAATAACGATCCGGGTTGCGGAGGAATAGGATTGATCACTATCAACGTGAAACCGATCTTCGGAATTTCAGGTCCGGCGAAAGTTTGTCCGGGAGTTGTAAGCGCTCCATTCAACGGAATGAATCTTACAAACAATACGATTGCCGCAGGAACTTCATGGAAATTGGTGACACCGGCAGCAGTAGTAATTCCTTTTGCAAATACAACAGCGTTCAATGCATATACATGGAATGCAGGTCCGGGAATTTATTCTCTGACTGCATATGCACCTCTTGGAGTTTATTGCAATGACTCTGCACAGACAACTGTTGAAGTCGTTCAGGTACTTACACCAAATGTAATCACCGGACCGGATACAGTTTGTGCCGGACAACCATACTATTATAGTACAGCACCGAATATGTCAGGTGTAACATATACATGGAATGTAGTTGGTGGAGTAATTAATCCGCCGATAAATACAAGCAGTGTTTCTATCACTTGGGGACCGGGTGGTGGAACAGTTTCAGTGTATCAGACATTGACTGCTGCTCCGGGTTGTGTTTCAAATTCAACTGCAAATTATACAGTTGTTACATGGCCGAATTTCCCATTACCGGTGATCACTGCAAGTGCGCCTATAGCTTGTGTGAAGAGTAGTATCACATATTCTATTCCACCACCATTGATCAGTAATGGAACATACACATGGTCGATTGTTCCGGCTACGGCAGGAAATATTATCACAGCAAATGGATTGAATTTTGTGACCATCAACTGGGTGAGTGCAGCTGCGCCGCCTGTTGTCAAGTTAAAAATATCAAGATGTTATGAAGACTCTGTCATGTTACCGGTAAATTTATTCCCACTACCACCGGTTCCGAATATCAGTTTCTCTCCATTGAATCCTTGCATCAACGATCTTGTAAGTTTCACAACTGCAAGTGCAGGTCCGATCTGGAATTGGAGTTTCGGTGACGCAGGAACATCTCCATTGCAAAATCCTACTCATACTTATACAGCTTCCGGCGATTTCAATATTCAGTTGTATGTTACAAGTGCAGCAGGATGTTCAGATACAGCATACACAACGATTCATGTTGATACGGTTCCAATTATTCCGAACATCGTAGGACCGGCAAGTGTATGTTTAGGTTCAACAACAAATTATTCATTCACAGAACCATTATTCCCGGGTGGAAGTTATGACTGGTCATTGTCAGCACCTGCATTAGGAAATATAACAGTGAACACACCGAATTCATTCTCTATAAAATGGAATACTCCGGGAGTTGATACTGTACGACTACATCTGCAATCTACATGTATCGATACAATACTAAGATTTGTTGTTACAGTGAATGCACTTCCTGTACCTGGTATTGGACTTCCATCACCTTCGTGTTTAGGAGCGCCATTGACATTCACAGGATCGGGTGGAGTAAATTACAATTGGTCATTCTCTTCGGGAAGTCCATCATCTTCAATAGTTGCAAGTCCGGTGATCACTTATGGTGCAGCTGGAACTTATCCGGTTTCATTATCGATTGTTGATGCTAATGGTTGCACTGCTTCTATGAATACAACGATCACGGTAAATCCATTACCGCTTGCATTAATAACAGGCCCTAATAAAGTTTGTGATCTGCCTGCAACAGTAACAATGGCAGCAGTGAATCAGGCAGGTTATTCATTCTCGTGGACACCATCGGGAGCATCACCAACTATTACACAAACGATAACAGGTCCTACAACATTTTCTTGTGTTGTTACAAATGCATTTGGATGTACAAACACTTCGAATTCAATTACAGTAACTCAACAACCATGTGTAGGAACAGCGCCTCCGGGATGTACGGTAACTGATACGATTGATTTCATTACTGCACCTCCAATCTGTTTAACAGAAACATTTACTAAAGTTGGAACAGCAGCATTATACGGATGGGATTTTGGTGATGGCGGTACAGCAGGTAACGTTTCACCGGTATCACACACTTATCCGATCCCGGGATTATATAAAGTAACTGTATTTGGAATTGGAACAGGAATAGATGCACTGGGAAATGTTTGTATTGATACATTCCCATACAGTAAAATAATTACAGTACCGTTTGATTTGAGCTTCACACACTCTTTTGCATGTAACGGAGCAGGAGTAATGCAGGTTAATTTCGCGAACACATCGCTATTTGTTGGTAGTGCCGGTAGTTATAACTGGAATTGGTACGACGTAACAACTGCATCTACGATTGCTTCCGTTGCATTTCCGGGACCTATTACACTAACCCCGGGAACGCACACCATCACACTCTCTGCATTTGATCCTGTAACATTGGGAACTTGTTCGGTAACAACTACAATTGTTGTTCCGGTTCCGATCTCAGCGAACTTTAATATTTCAACGCCGATCTGTCAAGGATCAGCTGCATTGTTCACTGATCTTTCAACGCCTCTTGGAAATGTTGCATCACGATTGTTCAACAATGGAAATGGCGCAACAGGAAATACAAATCCATCAAGTTTGATCTATGCAAATTCGCCTGGGCCATTCACTGCTACATTAACAGTGACTGATATTTACGGTTGTGTAAGTACGGCTTCGCAAGTTGTGAGTGTATTGACACCGATAGCAGGATCAATAACGGTAACGCCTGGAACTTGTGACTCAGTTCAACTTACTGCATCAGGACTTGGTCCATATGTATGGCAGTTCATCAGTCCACCGCCATTCCCAACAAATCCTGTCTATGTAAAAACATCAGGCTTCTATAAAGTAACAGGAACTGATATTAACGGTTGTCCATATACTGCAGGTCCGGTTCAAGTAACAGTAAATCGTTCACCAAATGTTGTTGTCACAGGACAAACAACATATTGTCAAGGTGAAGCATTAGATATAAAAACAGGTGCAGCTGGAATCAGTTATGCCTGGGTCAAATTACCGGGAAACATACCTGTAGGAACAAATTCTCCGAATCTGAATATTGTTCCGGTTGGAACAGGTGCACAAACGTACCAGGTAACCGTAACAGGAGCGAACGGATGTACAGCATCTGCTCCATACAATGTATTTATTGATCCTGTTCCGTCATCAGCAGTAATTGTTGCATCGGGTCCATTGACTTTCTGTGATGGCGATTCAATTGCATTAACAGTATCTCCTGTTGCTGCAACTTATCTCTGGTCGAAATCTCCAACTCCTGCTTTGTCTGCACCGGCAAATGCAAATGATACATTGTACGTAACAGTTTCAGGTACATATTCTGTGATTGCACAAACGGCAAGTGGATGTGCATTCCCTGCTATTGCTCCGGTTACAGTCACAGTAAATCCGAAACCGGTTGCAAATATTACAGGCGACACAGTGTTATGTGAAGGCGAACAATTACAATTGCAGACAACACCGGTAGGTGGCGCAACATATGCATGGGCAGGTCCGGTAGCAACAGGAACAGGAAATCCATTCATCTATCCAAATATGCAGTTGACAGATGCAGGCCCTTATACTGTTGTTGTTACAAATTCATTTGGTTGTACGAAAACGGATACAATTACTGTAGTAGTTAATCCGGCACCGATAACTCCTTTCATCACATCAATTCCACCGGGATTATTATGTGAAGGATCATTAGTGACTTTCAATGCAACGCCTGTTCCTGCACCACTTGTCGTTTACACGTGGAGTACAGGACAATTAGGAACTTCAATTACTGCAGCAATACAAGGCAATTATTATGTGACTGCTACTAACCAATATGGTTGCTCAGCTGTTTCGAATATACTAACCATTTATCCTTTACCGGATCTTTCATGTGTTCCTTCTGGATGTTATGAATTTTGCAATGAATGTCCGTCGGTTGTAATACCGGGACCGTTTGGATTTGCATCTTATACATGGGAAATGTTAGTCGGGCCGACGTTTGTATTTTATAGTGCAACACAGAACCTGACAGTCGTACCTCCGGGTGGAATGTTCAGACTTATTGCATTCAATGCATTTGGATGTTCAGATACTTCTGACACTTTGAAGATCACATTCCAGGATTGTTGTACGCCTATTGTTGATGTAACAGAATGTGTAGATACAACATGTCAGGATTTCTCTGATGCTCTACCACATAATTTCGCACCTTATATTTTAGAACCTAATGTTGCCGTATCAACAAGCAATGTTGGTGGTCAATATGCAGGTGATGTTTTCATAAAAGCTACAGATCAGCCGGGAGCGTCTTCCGTCGTTGGAGATACTGTCTTCCATGGCAAATGGTGTTGTGGTAAATTCACGTATGACTTCAAGATTATTGATGATGGTGTTTCGGGATCACCGAATGTTCAACCACAATTCAAGATCTGGAATAGCGCACTCAACCGTGGATTTATATTTACATCCAGTCAAATCATCAATGAAACAAGTCCGTGGAAGAAGATCACCGCTTGTACAAGCATTGACACCTTCCCATTACCAAATGCAGGTGGATTCTGGACGCCGATCGCTCCGGCAACAATTGCAGATTGGTCATTGGTTGCTTCAAATGTAACGGATGTTATTTTCGTAACAGAAGTTTCCGGCGGTGTTGGTGAAATTGTTGGTATCGATAATGTATGCTTGTTAATTGTCATTATGTTGTTGGAGTTGATATTTTAAATAATGGCGCATGTCAGAACTTCCAGTACATCTGGAGCAATGGTTCTACTGAGCCATTCATCGAGAATGCAGCGCCTGGAACATATTGCGTGAAAGTGATCAGCTGTTGTGGCTGTATCGATTCATGTTGTATCACTGTTCCTGTTGATACGAATATCGTAATTGTTACAGATACAGTATATCATATTAATTGTGATAGTATCTATGGTAAAATAAAAACATTTGTATCAGGAGGAGTGCCGCCTTATTCATATTTATGGAATACAGGGGATACAACTTCTGAGATCAAAAACCTTTCAGCGGGAATTTATAATGTTATAATCACTGACTCAGTTGGATGTGAAACTATTATTTATGACACAGTGAAAGTTGAAACCGATTGCGGTTGTAATAATATTCCGCCGCCACCGCCACCAACGATTACAGTCAATAGTATAACTCCTGATAGTTGTAACAATAGTGGTTGTATTGATTTAAGCTTTACAGGATGTTGTTTGCGATTTGGATATATCTATTACAATCCATGTAATCCTGCCGTCATCGATACAGTCGGACCAACTTTAGATTCGACGATCTTCTGCAATCTGAAAGCCGGTGTTTATACAATTATTGTTAAAGATCCTTGCGGAAATACTGCAACTCAAACGGTAACTATTCCATCATTGGTTGCTCCGCTCATGGTATTTGCAAATTACCAGAATTGCGGAGGCCCGATTTGCGTCGGAACAGAAGGTGGATGTGGACCATTCACTTATCTATGGTCAAATGGATTCACAGGACCTTGTCTTATGACTTATGACTCATGTGTGGATCTTACAGTAACAGTTACCGATGTAAATGGTTGTTCAGTTACACTGGTTGTATCTCCTCCAACAGTTTCATTCATTAATGTAGTTCAGCCAACATGTTGTCAAGCGAATGGCAGTCTTTGTGTTCAAGCTTGCTTCGGACAAGGGCCGTTAACATATACATGGAGCAATGGCGCAACGGGACCTTGCATTAGCGGTCTTGCTGCCGGTACGTACTGCGTAACCATCACCAATGCAAACGGTCAACAAACAACTTGTTGTTACACGTTGAATCCTGCACCGGTAATTCCGCCTGATGTACATTTTGATGTATTGAATTGTGGTTCATTGGTGAATGCATATATCACAAGCAATGGATGTCCATATACATATCATTGGCAAAATGGAAGTACAGAGCCGTTCTTCGAACAAGCCAATTCATGCGACTCATTGACACTAACAATTGTAATGTGCGATGGAACAGAATACTATCACGGCTTCAGAGTACCGGGTGTTATTCCAACACTTACGCCGGTTGATTGTCATACCGGAGTTGGTTCAATCTGTGTTGCAACAGAATGCTTCCGTTGTCCTGTAGTCTCTTACGAATGGGCACCGATCATTGCAGGTGTAACGAATGATTCTGCATGTTATGCAAACGTCCCTGCGGGAACGTATACAGTTTGTATCACAGATTCTTGTGGTAACAGAGTATGTTGTACGATCATTCTTCCGCCGGGCGATTCATTACAGATAATTCATGTAACCGATACGGTTTATGATATCACATGTGATAATCTGAATGGCGGCATCGATGTAGAAGTAGCGGGTGGATATCAGCCATTCACATACCTATGGAGTAATGGAGCCACTACACAAGACATTTCCAATCTTGTAGCAGGTCCTTATGAACTGGTAATAACAGATTCAGTCGGATGTATTACAATTGTTCGCGATACCGTATTTGTAAATAATGATTGTGATTGTACAAGTCCACTCTATGAGCCACCGACCATCACTGTGGTAAGTATAGACCCGGATGAATGCAATGGAAGTGGATGTATCAATGCAACGTTCACGGGCTGTTGTTTGTGGTTCAGTTACACTTATATTCATCCATGTAATCCGGCATTATCGTACAGCGTTCCACAAACACAAGATTCAACGATCTTCTGTAATCTGAATGCAGGTACCTATACAATTTTTGTAGTGGACGGATGTGGAAATATGGTTCAGCAAACGATTGTAGTTCCTTCTATAAATCCACCATTGACGGCACTGGTTACGTATTCAAATTGCGGAACGGGAGCTTGTGTAATAGCACAAGGCGGATGTGGTCCGTATACCTATGAATGGTTAGGCGGATCAACGATGGAGTGTATTTCATTCACAAATCCATGTACATCAACTTATGTAACGATCACAGACAGTAGAGGTTGTTCGATCACTGTTTACCTTACAGCACCGGGAATCACATTCACGAATGTTGTTCAACCAACATGTTGTCAGGCGAATGGTAGTCTGTGTGTAGACGTTTGTTTCGGACAAGGTCCACTTACTTATCTGTGGTCAAACGAAGCAACGACGCCATGCATCAATAATTTAGCACCGGGAACATATTGTGTAACGATCACCAATGCACTTGGTCAAACAGTAACATGTTGTTACACATTGACAGGTGCTCCGGTTCTTCCACCGAATGTACATTTCGATGTACTGAATTGTGGTTCATTGGTGAATGCTTATATCGAAAGCAATGGTTGTCCATACACATACCATTGGCAAAATGGAAGTACAGAGCCGTTCTTCGAACAAGCCAATTCATGCGACTCACTCACACTAACAATTGTAATGTGTGATGGAACAGAATACTATCATGGCTTCAGAGTACCGGGAGTTATTCCAACACTTACGCCGGTTGATTGTCATACCGGAGTTGGTTCAATCTGTGTTGCAACAGAATGCTTCCGTTGTCCTGTAGTCTCCTACGAATGGGCACCGATCATTGCAGGCACACCAAATGACCAGGCATGTTATGCAAATGTCCCTGCGGGAACGTACACAGTTTGCATCACAGATTCATGTGGCAATAGAGTATGTTGTACGATCATTCTTCCGCCAGGCGATTCCTTGCAGATCATTCATGTAACGGATACCGTTTATGATATCACTTGCGATAATCTGAATGGTGGAATAGATGTAGAACTTGCAGGCGGTTATCCACCGTTTACTTACCTATGGAATACTGGTGCAACTACTCAAGACATTTCAAATCTTGTAGCAGGTCCTTATGAACTGGTAATAACAGATTCAGTCGGATGTATTACAATTGTTCGCGATACCGTATTTGTAAATAACGATTGTGATTGTACAAGTCCACTTTATGAGCCACCGACCATCACTGTGGTAAGTATAGACCCGGATGAATGCAATGGCGGAGGCTGCATCAATGCGACCTTTACTGGTTGTTGCCTGTGGTACAGTTATACATTCATTCATCCATGTAATCCAATGTTGTCGTATAGTGTTGCACAAACACAAGATTCAACGATCTTCTGTAATCTGGATGCGGGTACGTATACAATATTTGTGATGGACGGTTGCGGAAATATGGTTCAGCAAACGGTTGTTGTTCCATCGATCAATCCACCATTGACTGCACTGGTTACGTATTCCAATTGCGGAGCGGGAGCTTGTGTCATAGCACAAGGCGGATGTGGACCATATACTTATGAATGGTTAGGCGGATCAACGATGGAGTGTATTTCATTTACTAGTCCATGTACATCTACTTATGTAACGATCACGGATAGCAGAGGCTGTTCAATCACAGTTTATCTGACTGCACCTGGAATTTCATTCACGAATGTTGTTCAGCCAACATGTTGTCAGGCGAATGGTAGTTTATGTGTAGACGTTTGTTTCGGACAAGGTCCACTTACTTATCTGTGGTCAAATGAAGCAACAACTTCATGTATTACAGGTCTTGCAGCAGGAACATATTGCGTAACAATCACCAATGCACTTGGACAACAATTTACATGTTGCTATACTCTAACAGATGCGCAAGTTGCAACACCACCTGTTCATTTTGTTTACAATAATTGTGGATCAACAGTAACACCGGTATTTGAAGAAAGTGATTGTTCTAATTTCACTTGGTATTGGGATAATAATTCTACATCGCTTACCAGAGGAAATCTCACAGCATGTGATTCTATTACATTCACAGTTGTGGCATGTAATGGACAGTTGACACATCATGGATTCCGTGTACCTGCATTGTTTGCAACTATTACACCGGTGAATTGTGCAACAGGAATGGGAATGGTCTGTGTGACCACAGAATGTTTCCGTTGCCCACAATACACTTACAACTGGACGAATTTACCGGTAGGCTTAGAGAATGGTTCTCCGTGTCTGATAGCTCCTCCGGGAATTTATACACTTTGTATAACAAATGCATGCGGTGATATCATTTGTTGTGAATATATTATTCCGGAAGTCACAACAGGAATTACTGTATCTGCTACAACCACTAATGTTACGTGTTTCGGCGGTAACAATGGAACAGTTACAGTAAGTGCGACAGGTGGAACAGCTCCTTATACAGGAACAGGTGTATTCAATGTTGCAGCAGGAACCTACACATACACGGTGACTGATGCGAACGGATGTTCAGGTACTGTTACAGTGACAGTAACTCAGCCACCAAGAATTGTTGTTAATGCAACTGCAACACCAATACTTTGTAATGGTGGAACATCTGAAGTGACAATTACTGCAACCGGAGGAACTCCTCCATATCAGGGAACAGGTATTGTTGTTCAGACTGCAGGAACATATACGTATACAGTAATTGATGCAAACGGATGTATTGGAACCGTAACAATTGTTATTGCTCAACCGAATCCAATCGTTATCAATTACAATGCAACACCGATCACATGTTATGGCGGAACTTCCGAAGTGTTTATTTCAGCTACAGGTGGAACAGGTCCATATCAGGGAACAGGATTTGTAATTCTAACAGCAGGAACACATCAGATCACAGTAGTAGATGCGAATGGTTGTGTGCAAACAATCACGATTACAATCACACAACCACCGAAGGTTGAGGGAACTGTTACAACAACTCCAACTAATTGCGGAGGAAATACAGGAACAGCGACAGTATCGCCTATCGGTGGAGTTAGTCCATATACTTACTCTTGGAGTCCGGGAGGTCAAACTACTCAGACTGCTACAGGTCTTGCTGCAGGAGTATATGTAGTGACGATCACTGATGCAAATGGTTGTACCGGAACGGCAAGTGGAACAGTAGCATCAACAGGAGTAATACCTCCAACACCGGGACCAATTACCGGTCCTGCAGGTGCATGTAGAAATACAACAGGAATTGTTTACTCGATCACACCTGTACCGGGAGCAACATCATATATCTGGACATTGCCTCCTGGAGCAACGGGAAGTTCAACGACTACTTCAATCTCTGTTTCGTTTGGACCAACATATGCAGGTGGATTCATTTGTGTTTCCGCAGTCACACCTTGCGGTACAAGTGCGCCTAGTTGTATGAATGTACCTGTTCTTACAACATATCCTGGAGTACCAATAAGTATCGGTGGACCGGTAATTATTTGTGGGCCAACTATTGCAACATATACAACAACAGCATTGAATGCTTTAGGTTATACATGGGCAGTAACAGGAGGCGCGACGATACTTACAGGACAAGGAACCAATACAATTACGGTTAGTATCCCTGCAGGATTCGGGCAAGGTTCAGTTCAGGTTTACTCTACAAATTGTTTCGGTAAGAGTGCAGTTAAAGGTATTCTTATCACCGGAATCCCGACACATGGTTATGCTGTCACCGGACCAACTTATGTTTGTGCAAATGGAACAGGAACATATTCAATGCCTGTTGTAACTGGAGCAACATCTTATGTATGGACAGTTAGTGGCGATGCTACTCTTGGAACAAATACATTATCACCTACAACTACAACGCAGGTAATTAATTTCGGTCCTACATGGACGACAGGAACGGTAACAGTTGCTGCAGTGAATGCATGTGGTTCGTATGTGAAATCCTTTGTTGTACGTTAAACACCGGTGCAACCTGGTAGTATCAGCGGTCCGGGAAATAATTTGTGTAATACATCAGCGACATATTCCATCGTTGCTGTTGCAGGAGCAACATCTTATCTATGGTCAGTGCCACCGGGAGTTACAATAGTTGGTAGCGCAACAGGATTGTCTGTCAATGTAGTTTTCGGTCCGACATTCACTACTGCATCAGCGAATATTTGTGTGAGTGCAGTCAACTCATGTGGAACAGGTCCTGCCCGTTGTTATACAGTAACATCTCGTCCACCGGCTCCTGTAATTACCGGCCCGGCATCTGTATGTAAATCTAATGCAGCTGTCGCTTATACAATTTCTCCTGTTGCAGGTGCAAGTTCGTATAGCTGGTTAGTAACAGGTGGAGCAACTATCACTCCTGCACCTTCCGGATTAAGTGCTACTGTAAATTACAACACAGCAATTTCCACATCCGCTGTTGTACGAGCAAATGCATATAATGCTTGCGGAATAAGTGCAAATGCATTGAAGAATGTAACGGTGAGTTTGTTATGCCGTGAAGCAAATGCAAATGTTATATCAACGACAGAGTTTAGTGCATACCCGAATCCGACAACAGGAAAATTGACATTGAGTTTCGATTCGGAAACGAAGTCTAAATATCTTGTTGAGGTTGAAAACATCATCGGTGTGAAAATGCTGGTTGAAGTTGTCAATCTACAGGAAGGAAACAATTTGCACGAATTGGATCTGAGTACATATGCAAAAGGAATGTACTTCCTTTCAATAAAAGCAGAAGGCGCAGAAACAAAAACAATACGCATCGTGGTAGAATAACCTCTTTTATAAACCTAACCACAGGGCTCCCGATGTGTCGGGAGCCTTTTTTTTGGCTTACACTTTCACTTACACTGTTTTTAGTATAAGAAATATAAGTACGGGGAGACGCTCAAATCAACAAATCCTGCAAAGTCGGCGGTGCATTCTCCCTTATATAAAAAACATTTTACTTTTCAAAATCAAAATAAACTTTTTTCGATAAAAATACCTTGGTAATATTGGGTTAACAAATAGTCAATGACTATTTTTGTTTCAGTAAGACGATGACAATTAGGGAAAATTAGACGTTTTATTGAAAAGCCACCACATGAAACCGGTTGGGAGATGTAAGAGTCTTCTGCCGGTTTTTTTTCCTGGATTAGGCTGATTAAAATGATTTACAGGATTTAGAATTTCACCATCAATTGTGTTGAATGATTTGAACCAGTTGGTTTCGCGGCTAAAAAGCGAAGGTGCAAATCTTTGCATTCAAAATTTTCTGATCTATTTTTTAAAAAATCATTTACGCTCAATAATCAACATTGCATTCCTTTTTCCTATTCTCAAAATATACGTTCCGCTTTCAATTCCTGTTAAGTCAATTTTATTTTCTCCTGACAATACAATTCCGTTTTTTATATTTTCTCCTAGCAAATTAAATATATGATAATTGTCTTCTACAGCAGAGTAAAAAGAAACCGTTTGAAATGCAGGATTTGGATATAATTTAATTTCGGTTTTATTTGTCAGATCAGAATTTGCAGATGTACTTCCACACATCACATCATTCATCCGTTCCCAAATCGAATCATTAAATGTATAGGGAACTTCACCAACACCCGGCGCATCCCCCATCCGAATCAGAACCAAGTTCTGGCTTGGTACAACATTAATGAACTGACCGTTCTTCCCTAAAGCGGCTATCATGTCCATTGGTGCATGAGGCATTAGTGGTCCCGGGATTGGAATTTGAAATCCGGGAACGAGGTAGGTTGGTTTTCCATTCAGCCACCATAAATATCCATATGACGGATTCAGATTCTGTGATGTATTCGTCATAGCATTGAAGTAGGCCGTGTCTGTCATTATCTGATTGCCATCCCAGTTTCCGCGATTCAAAGCCAACAAGCCAAATCGCGCCATACTTCTTGGTGTACTCACATAAACATTCAAATAACCTGATGGAACAAAAAGTCCTGTCATTCCTGTTGGAGTTTTAATTTTATTCTGCAAATAGATGTTAAGACTTTGACCGGTTCCATTGGCAATTACACCATCAAGCAAAGTATATGGCGCATTGTGATATGCCCACCGTGTTCCGGCATCAGCTAAATACTGCAAACAGGTATCATCTGTACAGTAATTATCAGGTACAAGATCGTCTAAGCCTGATGTCATTTTAAGTTGATCAAGCACTGTAATCAATCCTTCCTTCGCAGGTGGACAAACTGTCCAGCCGCTACCAAGATAGTGTGAAGTGCTGTCATTAACATCGACGAAGCCGTCTTGTTGTGCCAACCCGACTAAAAATCCGGTGAGCGATTTTCCTGCCGATGCCCAGTACCACAAACTGTCGACGGTGAAAGTGCCATAGTATTTTTCAATTGCGATCTTCCCGTCTTTTAAAACGATAAAAGCTTTCGTGTTTTTTGTCTCAAGAAAATCGAGTAAGGTATCAATTTTGTCCTGGCACCATCCCAAATTGGCTGGCGAAATAGTGTCCCAGGAATTGCCCGTAATCGGTGGGAAATAGAGTTGGGCACTTGAAATTTGCGAAGAAATGAACAATAGTGTGGCGAGTAGGATTTTTTTCATATCTGGTTTGACAATAAAATGATTGAATGGTTTTACGAAAGTAATTAAAAATGCCCTTTTTGTAAATTTAAAAAATACATACATTGCGTAATATTCGATTCTTCGCTATGAGATTTCTATTTGTTATTTTATCATTATGTTTTTGGACAATAAACGCCAAAGCTCAGAATACTTTTATAAAAGTTTTTCAGATGTTGATGCAACAAAACCATTTTCCGGAAGACACATTGTTAAAACATCTGATAACAATTATTCTTTTTAATGTACGAATAATTTTAAACCTGTCATTGTCCGACTTGATGAAAGTGGAATAGAATTCAATAGATTCGTAATTCAAAAGAACAGGTTGAATCCTATTTGTCTTGCAGTGACTGATCAGTTCGATTATTATTTTGTTGGGCGCGATTCACTTCAGTTTACTGCATATGCAGAACATACCGATTCGAACGGAGTAATAATTTTTCACCATCTTGAATATGGCGCAGTTGGCGGAGCTCAGGCTCATGGTGTTTATCGTACACCGGATAACGGTATAATGTATAATTTCTGGAACAACAGCGAAATGTGTTACGACCCTGAATATTTCAGAAAAGAAGATAGTGTTGGGAATATGGTTTGGGAAAGAGTTTCATCTAACAATATGATCAATCCATCCAAACAATCTTTTCAATTTTTACCCGGCGACAAATTATGTACAGTCGCCCCATATCTGACGGGTTGTTATGATACAGTTCAGTACTATTTTTCAAAACTGACAATATTTGATGCAATTGGAGTTGATACAGCTTATAATTATACCGAGCTATATCATACAGTTGATACTACTTATGGCGGCGGTTTTGTTTTGGCAAGTCAGAATGAATTTGTTCGAATAGATACAGCTGGAGGAGTTATGTGGACAACGCCAATGCCATCTTCAATGTCATTTCAAATTGCGTTAAGACAGTTGCAAGATAGTTCGTTCATTCTTGCAGGTGATAAGCCGGTAGTGGGTTCCGGTCAGCAGATCATCATTAACAAGTACGATCGGAATGGGAATTTAATCTGGAGTCAAAATTATGGAGGAAGAGGCGACGAGTATTTTTCAAACATGCTACTTGAATCAGATGGTGGTTTTTTGATTTCCGGAAAAACGGGAAGCTATGGGGCAAGTTCAAAAGCAATCATCATCAAAGCCGATAGTATGGGTAACACAATTGGAATGCCTACTATTTTGTCTTCTACAAATTCGATCTGTTCCGGAGATTCAACAGCACTTTCATTGCCTTCCGGTTACACCTACTTATGGAGTACAGGTGAAACAAGACAAACGATTTATGTCAGCATTGCAAATTCTTATTCTGCAATATTAACCGACACCGGCGGAGTGCAAATTTTTACCGATACAATTACATTAAATGTATTGGCAACAGTAAAACCTAATCTCGGACCTGATCAGACATTATGTGCCGGAGAGAGTTATATGCTGGATGCCGGCAGTGGTTATTCATTTTACCAATGGAGTACCGGTTCGTTTAATCAGGTCGATACAATTGATGTAAATGGTAATTATATTGTAGAAACAATTGATTCAAATTCATGCAGCACGTTTGATACAATACAAGTGTCTTTCATTTCATTACCACCATTCACCTTAGGGCCGGATATACAACAATGCGACACGAGTCCTATTACCCTTAACTCTCCGGGAATATTACAATGGACATGGTCCGATGGTTCAACGGATACTACATTAACGGTAGATACATCGGGAATCTATTTTCTGGTATTTACGAATGGAGTTTGTACTGACACATCCTTTGTTAGAATAGATATTTACCAGCCTCTTCAAGTCGATTTGATAGACGATACGACCGTTTGTATCAATCAATCATTACTATTGGATGCAGGACCGAATTTCACTTCTTACCTATGGCAAGACGGAACAATTTCAGAATTTTATATTGCTTTATCATCGGCACCTGCAACAATACAATATTCCGTTACCGTTGTTGATATAAATGGTTGTCCAACTTCAGACGATGTGATCGTTGATTTTCAAATTTGTCCGTCGACCAATGATTTTGAATTTGAAAAGAGTTTGACAATTTATCCAAATCCGGTACAATCGTCATCAAGTTTGTTAATTGATTCAAAAGATCACGATAACGTATCAATCGAATTGTTTTCAACTACAGGAAAAAAAGTATTCGGCAATTTGAATCAAACTTTACCTGCAAGAATTTCTACAAATAAAATTTCAGCAGGAATATATTTTCTAAGAATTACAGATGTAGATTCAGGAAGTGTATTGAATACAAAGTTGGTTATTCAGTAAAAAATCACAGCACTTCAAATCCGGTTGCATGTGGGAACTGACTTAAAACATCTATTGCAATTTGTGGCGTTGGATTCGCCAGTTTTCGGTTTTTGACATCCATCCATGCGCCATCAACAGTTATTACCGCACACAAAGTATCATCTGCTTTGATTAATTCATGTTGGATAGTCCACCTAGAACCATCTTCTCTCATTTTTAAAACTTTTGCAGTAAGAGTGATTACATCAGAAAGTATAATTTCTCTTTTGAAAACACATTCTTCACGAAAAAGCACCGGACCAAAACCTTGTTCTTTCATGATCTTCATCGTTAATCCGGCTTCTTCTAAAAGTTCCATTCTGAATTGAGACCCAAGATCATAATACACGCTATGACGAAGATGGAAATTAGGATCCAGATCAGCCCAGCGAATTGAGATTTGTTTGGAGAAAGTTGACATAGATTTTAGTTAAAGTGTAAAGGTAGCTTTTTATAAATAAATCAATCTTTAAGTTCAGTGCAAGATAGAGTAGTCCATGCAAATTTCGTTTTCTGTTCAGAAAAAGAACCAGCATTTATGCGGTAACGATTTTCATTTAAAATTTTGTCATTTGACTATTTATTCGTCTGCCTCCAATGGGGGCGGTCTGCAAGAGGGGAAAAGTATGGGGTTTAACCTTGCAGGGGAGGCGAAAGCCTTCCTTATTCAGCTGTGAAATTTATTGATTGTTGTGAAAGAAATGATTGGGAGAAATTTAATTTAATTTCGTCCCCGGGGCGCGCTTTGCCTGAGAATTTGTCAACTACCAGTGCTCTGATTTTAACTTCAGATTGACAAATTCAATCTGAAAAGCTGTTTTAATAATATACATTTTCCGGATTACTTTATCCTTAGATTCTTGCTAAACCCTTTAGAAAAAATTGATAAATTTTGCCTTTTGATTTCTAACTTTAAAAAATTATCTTCACAAGAAAAACTCACACTATGCTTTGGAGAGGAAGGAGCGGAAGCTCGAATGTTGAAGACCGTCGTGGAATGTCTGCCGGAGGAATTGCAACCGGCGGCGGATTGGTTGGTCTCGTTGTTTATCTTTTATATAGTTTTTTAGGAGGGGATCCTTCGCAATTACCGGATATGAATGCAATGCAGTCCGAAAAGAAATGACTGCCGAACAAAGTGCAAGTGAAGATACGATGGCTCAATTTGTATCAGTTGTACTTGCTGAAACGGAAACAATTTGGGGAGAAGTATTTGCAAAAAACGGAATGCAATATCAACCACCAAAGTTAGTGTTGTTCAGAAATCAAGTTCAGTCAGGTTGTGGAAATGCAGGTGCAGAGTCCGGACCATTTTATTGTCCGGCCGATCAAAAATTATACATCGACTTAAGTTTTTACGAAGAATTAAAAAACCGATTTAATGCATCAGGCGATTTTGCAATGGCTTATGTGATCGCACACGAAGTAGGTCATCATATCCAATATCTTTTAGGTACATCTGAAAAAATGCAGCGACTGCGTGAACGCTTGGGCGAAAAGGAATATAACAAATATTCAGTCAAGCTGGAATTGCAAGCAGACTATTACGCAGGAGTATGGGCGCACTATGCCGACAAACAAAATCACATCGTTGAACCCGGCGATATCGAAGAAGCGTTAAATGCAGCCAGCGCAGTTGGCGACGACAACATCCAAAAGCAAACCCGCGGCACGATTGTTCCCGATGCATTCACTCACGGAACTTCCGAGCAACGCCGGACATGGTTCTACAACGGTTATAACTTTGGTGATTTGGATCATGGGAATACGTTTGAGGCGGAGCTTTGAGATGGGGAAGTCGAAAATTAGTCCTGATGGCTATTGGGATCAAAAGTCAAAAGGGAACAATGATCTCGAAGGGGTATTAGTAATAGAATCAAAATCAGCCCAAGTTTTGTTTGATAAAAATTTTCAAAACTAATAACAATGAAGTCAAAGAAAGTAGAATTAGATATTGCCTTCATTGGCAGTGAAATATGACTTACAAATGCTGAGAAGAGTTTGATAGTTGAATATTTTAGCAAATGAAAAGACAAATTCAAGATATATCGTTCGACTAATAAGCCAATAGCTAGAAGAACATCAAATGCTTGATCTTATGATAACCAAGAAAAGTTACACTTTATTAATTATAATCTCAATTATTGGAACTTTTTTATTCCCATATGGAATTATAAATACAATGGTTAGTTTAAAATATGAAACTGAAAATGCTGGTGATTGTATTTCAAAAGTAACAGGAGATAATCTGTGCGAATCGATTTCGAATTTTAAAATCTACTTTTCAATTAGTTTAGTTGTCTTAATTCTACTATTAGCTTTCAAGAGTAAGTTGGTTAAAAATGTCTGAAAAACTTGGCGTTTTATTTTTTGCATTTAGTGGGTTGTCTTTGCGATAAATATTTGATGCACATGGAGTCCAAAGGTGAAAATCGAAACTACCGCAACAAAATAAGCCGTATTAAATACTCCAAATTCCAGAACGTAAAACAAAATCAACGCCGAATGACCTTTGACCCTTTACCTTTGACCCAATAAAGCCCCAAACGCAAAAAGCAGAGCCTTCCGACCCTGCCTTTCACGACGATGATTAACTATTCAAAATACTATCTTTATTCTACGATGAATTTAAAATTTACATTCGAACCTTGTTTGTTCGTGATCAAAAGCGAATAAGTGCCTGATGCAAGTGTTCCGCGTTCGATAGTTGTATTTTCTGACGTGATCTGAAACTGACGAAGAACTCTTCCTGTTACGTCAATGATTGTTGCTGTATTTCCCAGTGTAAGAGTTTCAGCAGGAAGTGTGATCGTTGAACGTTCGTGTAATATTGTTGGCGACAACGTTGCGTTCTTGAAAATTGTATTCGCTTTTGAAATTACTGTTGAAACATTTCCAACATTTCCTGGCTATCTGTTTTAATTACATAAGTGTAGTATTGTCCATTTGCATCTTCATAAGCAAATCCGCTGATAATAAATCCTTGATCTGAGGTCTCATGAAAATCCATTCCTGTTGAAGTTGAGAATGCAGAGAATGTATTCGACCAAAGACTGTCGCCATTCGCGTCTAATTTTAATATCAAAATTCCTGTGCTTGTTGCAGATTTACCGATCACAACAAAACATCCGTCTGTTGTTTCAACGATCTGATTAAATGAACCTTCTGAATATGTTCTTGACCAGATCACATTTCCTATATCATCGGTTTTCATGATGAATTGATAAGGCGTTCCTACAAGTGGTTCAGTCATCAGAGATTTAGAACCGACCATATAGATGTTGTTTGTGCTCGATAGACATGCACCATTCGCAGCCAATGAATATCCCGGATATGTATTGTCAATTAAAAGCGAAGGATCATAAAATGTTTTTGTCCACTGAGTGATGCCTGAATTGTTGTCAATTCCCGCAAGCGTAATGATGCCAAATTCATCAGCAATACTTGTAGTATATGCATCAATCACAAGACTGCTTGTATTCATTAGTGAATGTGAAGATGCATAACCATCACCCGGAAAATTTCTCCATATTTCATTTCCGAAATCATCGAGCTTAAAAATTTCGTAAGGCGAGCTTGTTGTTCCGCCATTGCTCGACATATTGAATAAGTATGTGTTATCGTTCTGTGCAATGATACCTGCAGTGTAAGCAGAGAATCCATCAGCCTCAAATGATTTTGTCCAAATGCTGTTTCCATTCAAATCTGTTTTTGAAACGACTGCAGTTCCGGCACCGATATTCATTCCGGTATAGATCAGATTGCCATCATTCGTGCGACGTAAATTGTTGATCGTTGAATTCAGAATGCTGTTAAATGAAAGCACGTTTCCGTTAGCATCCATTTTCGCAATTCCATACATCGGATAATTTGTTGATGTAATGAATTCATCATTTGGAAGCAGACAGACAGAAGTCCCCATTCCGTAATTGTAAGTACGTTCGAAAGTACTTTGTGCAAAAGATCCTGTGATCAGGAAAATTGCAAGAGCTGTGGTTGATAGTAATTGTTTCATCGTGCAAGCAAATTAACCCCAACGCGGTGGGTTGTCACTTTAAATTGGTAAAAGCTACCAATCCAATGGCCAACCCAAGAGTTTGAATAGCCAACCAAATCCGTTTTTACTTGAAAAACCAACATTAAAGGAAGTCTGAACCGGGATTTAGCAGATTTAAGAATTTATTGAGTGGGAGATTGAAAAATCGGAGTTTTTACAACAAAATCGGGCCCCTTTTAAGGTTTTTGAGGCATATTTTAAAATTCGACTTTAATAATCTTTGTTTTTAGTCTGATTTAAAAGGTTAGTTTTTAATAAATGTAGTGCTTATTCCAAAGAATAAAGAAAGTAATTGAAAGTGTAGAAAAACCCCAAATCCAGCTCAAAAACCTCTAATCCATAAATCAGCTAAATCCTGGTCAAAATCCCCCAATCAGCTAAATCCTGGTCCAAAAGCTTATATTTATCCCATGAACCCCAAAGCCCTCATTTTACTATTTTTTATCACTTTTTCGCTAAAAGCCCAACAGCCCGACGCCGAAGGAAGTCTTGTTAAATGGATGTCAATTGAGCAAGCGTTGAAATTGAATGAAACGCAGCCCAAACCAATCATCATGGACTTTTTCACCGACTGGTGTGGCTGGTGTAAGCACATGATGAAAACAACTTATGCAGATCCAAATCTAGCTTCATATATCAACACCTATTTTTATCCGGTGAAATTCGATGCAGAAGGGAAAGATACCGTTACATATTTAGGACAAAAATATTTGCCTACATCCGACAAGCCAAGAACTCCTCATCCGCTTGCAGTTAAATTGCTTCAAAATAAATTGATGTATCCAACGACATTATTTCTGAATGGCTTTGATAAAACAAAAAATGAATTTCTGTTGAGTATGGTTGCGAGTGGATATCTGGAAATAAAGAAAATAGAACCAATATTGATATTCACTTTGGAGAATGCTTTTCGAAATTCGAGTTATGATGATTTCAGAGTTGGATATGAAAGTGCATTTTATGATACGACAATAGAAAAGCGATTGGAAAAATTGAAATGGAAAATGCCTAAAGAATCATTTGCTCAAAACGCAACATCCACTAAAAAGAAACTTGTATTCATTAATGCTGAATGGTGTAATTCGTGTAAGGTAATGAAGCGTTCATCTTTTGTCGACTCGCTGAACATCGATTATCTAAATTCAAAATACGACCTCATCGATTTCGATCCAACGATCAAAGACACGCTCTACTATAAAGGTCTTGCCATGAATAATCCCGGCACCAAAGAAATGCCATATCATAGTCTGGCAATGTCTCTTGGACGAGGTTCACTTACAATGCCATCAATGATAATCATGAGCGAAGCCAATGAAGTTATTGACGTAATACCCTTATACATCAATTCCCCCTTCATGAAACAGATCTCTCATTTTTACGGCGACGACATTTACAAAACAAAAAGCTGGCAAGAATATTCTGCTGGCTTGAATAAGTAGTTTGTTTAAGTTTTCAAACAATTTAAATAGCTTAAGCTAATTCGAAAGCATATCAGTTTAATGTGTTTAAATTGTTTAATGTGTAGCATTACTAACCCGAAGGTACACTCGCTGAAAAAGTCCCGCAGGGACACCCCACCCAAGTCCCATAGGGACGCCCTATCGGTGGCTAACAAATGATAGATTGTATAATCCTCCCCAAATCGTAAATAGCAATGTCAACAACTCATCAATATAATCTCAGCATCAAATGGACCGGCAATCAAGGCCACGGCACATCAGGCTACACCGAATATGAACGCAGTCACATTTTATCAATCGAAAATAAACCCGACCTTGAATGTTCTTCCGACACCCCATTTCGTGGTGATAAATCCAAACACAACCCCGAAGACTTTTTTCTCGCTTCGCTTTCTTCGTGTCACATGCTTTGGTACTTACATCTCTGTGCGGATGCCGGAGTGATCGTAACAGATTACACTGACAAAGCGCACGGAGTACTGGAAATTAAAGAAGGAGGCAAAGGAAAATTCTCCGAAGTAACATTGAATCCTGTCGTAATTGTCAGCGATGCCAGTATGATTGAAAAAGCAATCGAGCTTCACGAAAAAGCAAATGAATTTTGTTTCATTGCGAACTCGTGTAATTTTCCGATTCAACATAAGCCAACTTGTATAGTGGTGAGCTAATTCTTTACAGCGCTTAAAAAATCCCCGCAGATTTCGCAGATAAATACGCAGATAAGGTCGCAGATTCTTAATGTGAAAATCGTATCCTAAGCGATTCCAAAATCTGCGTATTTATCTGCGTATTTATCTGCGAAATCTGCGGGAAAAAAATACCAATGAAAATTTTCAAATACTGACGATGAAATCCAATTAACAGTTGTTTATAATTTATTGATCCGCTCTGGAAATGCGCCAATTAATTTGTTTTTCTTTGATAAGCGATCCTGCTTATGGATTCACGCAAGTCACACAAAAAACAAAATCATGAACGACAAACTCCAATGGAACAATGTTGCCGACAAATACGAAGATGAGATCTTCAGCGTATTTAAAAACGACAAAGGCAAAAAGATAGAACACTATCTGAAAAAGCACGCAGACAAAAATCATGTTGCTATTGATTTTGGCTGCGGTATCGGCTATGCATTACCATTGATCACTCCATATTTCAAAAAAGTGATTGCCTTGGACGTTTCTCAGGAATGTATCAATAAAGCACAATTGGTTTCTTATGAGAATGTAGTTTTTAAACAAGCAGATCTTGCTAGCACTAAGATCGATCCTGTGAAAGGCGATTTTGCTTTTTGCTGTAACGTTGCTATCTCAGGAAACAATACAAGAAACTATCGCATTCTTCAAAATGTATTGAATTCATTAAAAGTTGGAGGCATTGCAGTTTTTGTTTTACCTTCATTAGAATCGTCTTCGCTTTCATCACAAAAAATGATTGAGTGGTATAAAAAGGAGAACACTGTCATCAATGAAATTCCATTAGATGAATTGACACATCTGAACGAAGTCGACAGCAAAAGAGTGATGCAAGGAATTTTTAAGATCAACGACATTCCTACAAAACATTATTCATTTGCTGAACTATTTTCGTTTTTCAATAAAGGAAATTTCAAGTTGGAAAACATCGATCGAGTAGAATATGATTGGGCAACAGAATTCAATTCGCCACCTTCATGGATGCGTGATCCATATCCATTTGATTGGTTGGTGGAAGTAAAAAGAGTGAAGTAATCAGTGCAACATTTTTAATAGCCAACCAATGGAAGGAAAGAAATATAAACTAAGCGCCGGAGCGAATGAAGATTTAGTTGCGAAGATGGGATTTTGTCTGGCATCCGATAAGATCACAGTCGATGGATTACCGGTAGGCTACATGTACCGCGAAGAACCGGAAGAAGAAGATGACAGCGGATGGAGATTTTTATCCGGAACAGAGGAGCAAGACTATGTCGATAACCCCGAGAATTCAGGAATCTTTGAAGTGAATACCATTGCGAACTACGACAAAGCGATTGTCTACTATCTCAAAATGCCGTACGGAACAGAGATGGAACGTATTCCCGGCGAAGACAAATTCAGAAAAATAACGAATAACGAATAGGTATTCAAAGCAAAATTCCGTGGTCTCATTGTGTTCTTGTGTTCTTGTGTTAAAATTTTAAACACTAAGAACACAAGAACACAATGAGACCACGGAATGGCTTAGTTTTTATTCAACAATATTTTTTCGTCTCCAACTTTCAAGAGATACATCCCCGAACTTAAAAACTCCACATCAAGCTCAAACAAATTTTTACCTGAAACAATATTTATTTCTTTTTCAAGAACCAATCGGCCGGAAAGGTCATAGATCGAAATAAGCGAATGCTGTTCTTCTTCCGAAATTCTTTCAATGCTAATAGAAACCTTATCGGTTGCCGGGTTTGGATAAACGACAAACGAATTTTCTGTAACATCCGGTTTGCGTGTTCTCAATGGCGTACCAAAAACCAGTGGAGCTGAATAACTCGATTGCGGACTTGCAATACAAACAGAACGCACCTGCCACTGATAAGTAGTATTTGCTGCGAGTCCTGTAAGCGTCGTTCCATTTCCACCGGTACCCGCAACTTTTTTCCATAAGTAATTCGTTGTTCCATTCACAGAGTAACGGATTAGGAATGTATCTGCAGAAACATATTGCGTCCAACTCACATCAGCAGAATTGTTAGTGATGTTAGATGTCGCAAGTCCTGTCGGAATTACACATGCAATTGGAACTGCCGAAGTAGTGAAAGTGATTGTACTGCTATATCCGGTTGAAACACCTGAACAAATAGAACTGATTGCTAAATTGTAAGTTGTGTTTGGATATAGACCATTTATGATTGCCGAATATCCGGAACTTCCAGGCTGGTTTAGATAAATAAAACTAAATGAGCCCTGAACATTATAACGAATCCTGAAAGTATCAGCAGTTACAAGATTTGTCCAGTCGATTAATGCTGAAACATTGGTGATATTCGAAACAGACAGACTGTGTGGACGGGAACATGCAACGGGAATATTAAGTGTCGTGAAATTGTCAGAGGCACTATAACCAGAGCTTACTCCACTGCAGATTGAACTTACCTGATATGAGTAAAGAGAATTTGGTTGGAGGTTGTTTAAGGTCACTGTACTGCCTCCTGCTCCGTTAATATTCATGTATTGGTTAATTCCACTTCCGAATTTACTATAACGAATTCTAAAAGTATCAGCAGTGACATATGGCGACCAACTCAATGTTACACTTGTATTTGTTGTGTTCGATGATGAAAGTCCCCATGGTCTTGCACATGCAACCGGTGTTGACAATGTCACAAACTGATAAACCGGACAATATCCGCTGCTTACGCCGTTGCAGATTGAACTAATCTGAACGTTATACGTTGTTGCAGGTGCTAAATTTGTAAGCGTATAATTATGTGCCAATGCGCCATTCACATTTATGTATCTGTTATTACCTGATCCGAATTCAGAATACCGAATTCTGAAAGTATCAGCGACTACAAAATTTGTCCAGCTGATATTTGCGGAAACGTTGGTGATCGATCCCGCAGCAACAGCATAAGGACGAATACAATTTATTGGTGTCGATAAAGTCGTAAAATTAAATGGCGCACTATATCCACTGCTAACACCAAGACAAATCGAACTGATCTGAACAGTATAAGTCGTGCCCGGATTCAAATTTGTAAGTGAGGCGGTATGCGGTATTGGCGAAGTAGAATTGATGTAACGATAATTGATCGTATTCTGTTCTGCATACCGGATTCGGAATGTATCTGCAGAAACATAATTTGTCCATAGTATAGTCGCAGCTGTATTGGTTACACCGCTTGCAGAAATTCCATAAGGGCGAATACATGGAAGCACCGTTGTATCTGTTGTGAATGAAACAACTGGCACACTGTAAGTGCTGCTAATTGCTCCGTTGCATATCGTGCTAATATCAACATCATAAGTTTCTCCCGGAGAAAGATTGCTCAGTGACGTATTTGTTAATCCTCCTGAGCCATTTACATCTTTGTAGAAATATCCTGAAGTAGCAGTTTTGTAACGAATGCGGAAGGTATCAGCAAGAGTTGGAGTTATCCAGTTGACCGTTGCAGTTGTATTTGTTATTGCAGAAACAGAAACACCGCTTGGTACCGGACAAGAGTTAACCTGAGGAACCAGAAATCCATTTGCTAAAATATTATCGACAGGAATAGATCCCATCCATGGCATTGAATTGTCATAGGTAATTACATGCACATCATACCATCCGAATGGAGCGCCAACAGGAATTGTGAAATCAGCCGTAAAGACATCGTCATAGAAAGGCGGAACTGACATTGGCCAAGTATAGAAACTCGTAAAAATGGTAGTTGCTCCTTGTTGTAAATAAATATCATTTGTTCCTAAAGACGACGAACTGGTAAACATAACGCCATTCGCCATGGTAATTGTCGTAGTAAGAGTTTGTCCACGGAAAGCATTTGATGGACTTATGGATGCTACCTGAGCCTTTAAAAAATTAAATGAGAAAAATAGCAATGCAAGGAGTAATAATTTTTTCATATGATGATACTTTGGGCGGTTTTATCAGGTTATAAAAATATAATTTTTAAATCAATTTGTTGAATTAATAAATCACTTTTTGGTGAATCGATGGGAATTGAAGTCTTTTCAAGTTTATGAATAGGTCAAAGGTCAAGGGTAAGCCGAGCTAACCTTTGACTTTTGACCCTTGACCTTTTAGAATTGAGACATTAGTCCCAACCTTTTACCATTAACCCTTGACCTAATTTTACCGCCCCAAGCATTTACTTCCTGACAATTCACTACCTTTGCAACCCAATTTGAACAAAAAATGACAAAAGCAACAATTTACACAGACAAAGGGAATATGAAGGTGGAGTTTTTCGATAAAGACGCCCCAAATACCGTAAAAAACTTCGTCGATTTAGCTAAAAAAGGCTACTACAATGGGTTAACATTTCATCGTGTGATCCCGAATTTCGTTATTCAGGGTGGTTGTCCTGATGGAACAGGTGCAGGTGGACCGGGTTACAAGATCAAATGCGAATTAGATGGTGGCAATCAATACCACGATCGTGGCGTTTTGAGTATGGCTCATGCAGGTCGCGATACCGGTGGCTCACAATTTTTCATTTGTCATAGCCGTACAAACACTGCTCACCTTGACAGAAACCATACTTGTTTTGGAAAAGTAGTGGAAGGTCTTGAAGTGATCGATGCAATTCGTGCTGATGATGAGATAACAAAGATCGAAGTGAAAGAAGAATAAATTGTTTTGTAAAAAAAACTAGATGAATAAGAAAATAAATATTTCAGTAAGGCTGCTCATTGCAGCCTTATTTTATTTACCGTCGTTGGTGCATGCACAAGGATTAACTGTAAGTTCTGCGCAATTGAATTTTGGTGTAGCATATGAAAATGCACCCGACAGTCTTTTGTTGACGATACAGAATCCAACTTCACGTGACATCACTGTTACCGGAATTAAATTCTATACGACCTACGGACAGCCTGCCTTTTCATCGCGATTCACAAATGCATATGTGATTTCAGCAGGTAGTTCACAAGCTGAATGGATAAAATTTTCTCCTCGTCACAACATATTACACAATACGGAAATGGTAATTGAAAATGATGGCTTGAGAGGTTACGTAAGCGTTGACCTTATCGGACAAGGCCGTTATTCAAAAACATATTATTCTGCAACGGAAAATACATCGGAAGAAGCATTGAAAACATCAATTCACAATGTTACGGGTGTTGGATATACTTCACTTGGATATAATGATGCACGTGACGAAATGTTTATGTCGATCGATAATCAACGTGTCAATGGACAAGGCGCATCTATAAATACATTAGAGTGTGTTTACACAGGAAGATTAGCGACCGGTTACGTTGATCGTTCAGACTGCCAGACAAGCGACAATTTCAATACAGAACATACATGGCCGCAATCTTTATTTGCAAGTGCAGAGCCAATGAAATCAGATCTGCATCATCTCTTTCCAACAGACGATGCAGCGAATGGTATCCGTGGCGATAATCCATTTGCAGAAGTAACGAATCCGACATGGTCGGTTGGTGGATCCTCAGGAACTAATACTTTCTTCGAACCAAGAGATGAGCATAAAGGTGCTGTTGCACGTGCAATGTTTTATTTCGTTTTGCGATATCAGAATTATTCGAATTTTCTTGACGCTACGCAAGAATCAGTTTTAAGAAATTGGTACAATACTTTTCCTGTTACAGCAGTTGATAGAACAAGAGTTGATGACATTCAAGCTGTTCAGCACAACAGAAATCCATTTGTTGATTATCCGCAATTTCTAGAGCGTATCCGTTCTATCGTTTTTACATCTGTAGCGCAAAGAGTATTTTTATACGACCTGACACAGGATACAGCAATCTTCGGATTTGTTCCTGCGAATATTCCGGCTGACTTCAACTATGTGTTAGTCAATGATGGTAATACTGCAATTGACATTTCAAGTATTCAATTAACTCATCCAACTGAATTATCGATCACATCAGGTAGTGCAAATGCAACTTTGCAGCCCGGTGAATCGCATAATATCGTTATGCATTTCTTGTCAGCTAATACAGATTCAGTTCGTGCATTTTTATCTTTTCAACTTGCAGAAGTAGGTGGAAGCGGACAACAGAATGTTTCTATTCCTGTATTTGTGAATGATGTTGTTTTCACAAATATTGCTGATGCAACAAAAGAGATCTCTCAGGTTTATCCGAATCCGGCTCATGGAAATTTATATGTAAATTCATTGGTGACAAATTCTGTTTTTCAATTGATTGGCCTCGATGGAAAGATTGTCGAGGTTAAGAATAGCGAATCAATCGGAACAATTGAATTTGATCTGTCAAATGTTGCTGCCGGAACATACATCTTAAAGCACAGCACACGTTCAAATGTTCAGTATTCTAAGATCATTGTATATTAATTTCAAATAAGAATGACGGGAGAAATAATAAAGTCAATCGAGGTAATACCATTGAAGGTAAAACTCATTGAACCATTTATTATTTCTCTCGGCAAATTAGAATATGCCGATAATGTTGTGGTGAAGATCACAACTCAAAATGGCATCATTGGTTTTGGCGAATGCAGTCCTTTTCGTAGCATCCATGGTGAAACTGCAGAAACCTGCTTAGCCGTTGGCAAGATCATTTCAGAAAATTTTATCGGCAAGGACGCATTGAAGATCGAAGAACTTGTTTCTTTGATGGACAAAATTATTTTCGGTAACACTTCAATAAAGAGTGCTTTTGATATTTCCTTGTATGACATTGCTTCACAACATTCAAAAGTTCCTCTTTATGAATTTCTCGGTGGAAAAAATGATAAGGTGATTCACACAGACTACACCGTAAGCATTGACACTCCAGAGAAAATGACTTCGGATGCAAAGAAAATTCTGAATGCAGGATTTCCGGTTATCAAAGTAAAGCTTGGCGGAACTGCGGAGCAAGATATTTTTCGAATGAAAAGTATTCGTGCTGCAGTCGGAAATGAAATCCCAATTCGCATCGATGCCAATCAAGGGTGGAGTAAAGAAGACGCCATCTATATTTTGTCTGAATTGAAATCGTTGAACATTCAACATTGTGAAGAGCCTATATTAAAACACAGTTTTCTCGATCTGCCCGAAATAAAAAATGCAAGTGCAATTCCAATCATGGCCGATGAATCATGTTGCGATCATTTAGATGCAGCACGACTCATAAAAATAAAAGCGTGTGATCTTTTCAATATTAAATTAGGCAAGTCCGGCGGAATTTTCAAAGCAATGAAGATCCTAAGACTTGCAGAAGAAAATAATATCGGCGTACAAATAGGAGGCTTCCTCGAATCACGACTAGGTTTCACTGCATCTGCTCATTTAGCACTAAGCAGTCCGGCAGCAAAATTTTTCGATTTCGATACACCCTTAATGTTTGAAGAAGATCCGATCAAAGGTGGGATTCGGTATGGGGAAAGAGGTTTGGTTACACTTCCGGTGGGAACTGGGCTGGGGGCTTATTTATAGTTTTAGAAGTATGGGTTAAAGGGCTTAAAGTGATTAGGGTGTTGCATTTTTTCCGGTAATTAGTTCGAAACTGGATTATAAGGATTTGAACAAAATTTGGACTTTAAAGCCTTTCCTTGAACTCAAAGAGAAAGTACTCGACTTTAAGTGGCATTTTTAATATCTTTTAAGGAAAGTCAATAAAAGCTAAGAATTTAATGAAACGGGGTTGATAAAATCAATTAGCTTAAATTTATTACTTGCTTCAATTTTTATTGCGTTAGTCACAATCACTTCTAGAAATTATCACTTACATAAAGTTTGGATATTTAATCAACCAATGAGTCAAGATTTGTCAAAAAAATTTGCCAAAAATTGGCGGTGATTTTTTTTATTAATTTGGTTTTGAAAGTATTTTTCACTAATTATGTCAATACTTTTTATAAAAAACCATTTGAAAGTAAATTTCAGAAATATTTAATGCTTATTTGTTTTATCACATTTACTAAAAACATAAACTAAGATGAAAAAAACTAAATTATTTTTTGTGTCACTTTTACAGATTCTCCTTACTATTAATTGTCTTTATGCTCAAGTAGCTGACAACCCATTAAGAGGATTGTACATTGATAAATTTGTAAAGTATGATAATGCTTCAATTTACAATAATTCTTTTTCTATTCTAGGTGTTGATCAAAACATTGATGGGATATTTGAAAAAGAAGAAGAAGTTTTAGTTTACGCACAACAAAATCATTTTACGACAATAATACTTTATGACTTACACAAAGTGTTTACTTCAAGTGCACCTTTAGTTTGGAATAAAAATGATTCGAGAAATGAAAGTTTACAGGAGCATTTATGTAGGTTCATGATGAATGCAAAATCATACTATGGCATTACAAGAATACTTGCAGCAATTGGTAGTGCAAATACAGCTCAAGATGTTGAAGATTTTAACGACATGTTCTCTACTCCAACTCCTCCTGTTCCTTTGAATCCATCGCAACCTAATTTACAAGCTGGAAATCCACAGCTACTAATCCTGAATCAACAGTACAATGTTGGTGATGCTCTTCTGATGCCCTCAGAAGTAGCTAAATTTGCATTGAGGGTTTCAAGTAATAGTTTAAGTTGTGGTGCTGCCTTTGATGGCTTTGTTACGGAGTATGAGTTTTGGGTTGATCCTTTAGCTGTCAATGACACCCGCGTACCTTTTACGAGCAATTAATGAGTGCATTAAAAGTAATTACAACTAATTCATCTCCTGCTTTAATAACCACAGTTTACTATGGTAAAAATGCACTATCACCAAGTAAACTGACGTGTCCTACGTGTCCTACAGAATTCACAGACGGTACAAATTCTGCCAATGGTGGAGGATGCGGTTATTGCCAAAGTACAGGAGCAAATAGTTCTAGATTAGCCGATGAAATTTTTTTAGAAGAATATTTTCGATCGACAAGTTCATTTTCAGACCCATTAAAAGGTATACCTTTTAATGAAGATGCTTTTAGGGCATCAAACACACTTGATCAAACTAATATCAAACCAATATTTAGCGCAGAGAGTAAATTATATGGAGCGAATGATAATTTTTTTGGAGAATGGATGTTAAAAATGACAAATGGAGATAATCAGTTAAGAAATATTTTTGTTGCAGAAAATGAACATTATGCAGTTTGGGCACCACTCAGAGCGCCAACTAGTAATGAAAATATACTAGCACCTGGCGCATATAATTGGTTCACGTCATCCTATTTGCTTCGCAGTTTCAAAAACCCACCTTTGTTCTATACTAACGCGCCCATTTGTTCTACTCAAACTAATTCGCCCTTACATGTAAATTACATTGGACCTCGAGAAAAAAATATACAATACCATTTAAGATTAACCGATGTTAGCAATAACATTGTAAATATTACTAGTGGGTACACTCCCGATTTTTCACTAGATCAAACAACAGATTTTCTTGCAGACGCGACTTCTACATTAACTGTTAATGGCACAAATGCTCCATATACCTTAACCTTAGAATTAGATTATGGTAATGGAACTCCAGTTGCGACTTATAGTGAAGTTATTCAAGTTAACAGCACGCTCACAATTACACCAATAGGTTATAGTACTTTAAATAATATATCTATTTGTGATAATAAACAAGTTCTATTGAAAGCGTCAAAATTTAGTAACATTGATTGGTATAAAGATGGAATTAAAGTTGCTCAAGGTAGTTCAAGCGGCGAACAATATTTTAACGCAAGTGAATCTGGGAGTTATTATGCGATTAGAACAAGCGGTTCTACTTGTTTAGGACAAAGTAATACTGTCAATTTGGTTGGCTTTGATCAATCAGTATTTATTTCACCTGTTTGCAGTACTGCGGCTATATTAAAATTAAATGCAAATTATACATCAAATGTTTTTAATCTGGGAAATTTACAATACAAATGGAATACAGGTGAAACTAGTCAACTAATTGTAATAGGGACTGCAAGTGATAGCAGGACATTCTCAGTGGAAATTTCCAATTCTTTTGACAATTGTGTTGCTTTTGATGGAATCACTATTCCATCAGGAAGCTTTAATTCTACAAGCCCAACGATTTCTGCGTCCAATCTAATTTGTAATGCAGGCTATGGAAGTGTTCAATTATCTGTGACAGGAACAGAATATCCAAAAACAATAGTAAGTGATGGTGTTGTAAATAGATTTATTACCTGGTACGGAGATCCTATTCTTCCACAAACACTTACATTACTTCCGCCTGGTCACTATCAAGTTACTGTTACAAATAATGGAAATAGCTGTAATGATAATACAACATTTGATATTGGCACTGCAGTAGACTTTCAAAATACCGCTAATCCATCTTTTACAAATGTTACCTGTAATGGAGGGTCAAATGGAACTGCAATATTTTCAGCATTGAATACTTCGCTGAACTTAACTTTTGAATGGATAGGCGTACCGGAAAATTCTATTACAAAAACAAATTCTTCTACTACAGCAAATAACTTACCTGCGGGTGTTTATTCATTAAAGATTGTAGAAACCGGAACTTGTAATTTTCAATATATTAATTTTACGATATCCCAACCAACAGGATTTACATCAAGTGCAACATCTAACATAATTCAATGTAATGGCTCAGCTACTGGAGCAATAAATCAAACTGTTATTCCTACTCCAGTAAGTTTTAGCTGGAGCAATAGTCCAGTAACTGAGGATATCTCAGGTTTAGTTGCAGGAACTTACAGCTGTACAGTTACATCTTCTACTGGTTGCTCTCAAACATTCCAGTATAATGTTGATCAAAATCCGGCGCCTACATTGACGGAAACTCATATTAACGTTTGTATTGGAGGTTCGAATGGCAGCGCAACAGTTACTGCAGTAAATGGAATGTCACCATACACTTATTTGTGGTTGCCTAGTGGTGGTAATGCGGCAACTGCAAATAATCTAGCAGCCGGTTCATATAGTTGTAGAGTAACAGATGTAAATGGCTGTCAAAAAAACATTTCAGTTATAATTTCTTCTTCAGGTACTGCAACAGTCAGTGCAGGACCTGACCAAACAGTGTGCGGAACTACTACTACTTTAGCTGGCAGTAATCCTTCACCTGGCAGTGGAACATGGTCTATTTCTGTAGGAGCAGGTGGTAGTTTTTCTAACATGAATGATCCAGCAGCAACTTTTCCGGGACTCCTGGAACAATTTATACTTTAAAATGGACAGTTGTAAATCCAGCATGTGCAAGTAATACTTTCGATGAAGTTTCAATCGGATTCAAAATTTCCCCATCAACTTCAAATGCTGGTATTGATCAATCGGTTTGCGGAATATCTGCTAACCTTAGCGCAAATTCACCTTCTTCTGGTACAGGTAGTTGGTCAATAATTGGTGGGGGTATGGGAGGTAATATCAATAACCCTTCAAACCCGACATCAAATTTTACAGGAACTAATGGTTCAACTTATACACTTAGATGGACAATCAGTAATGCACCATGTATTGAATCATTTGATGAAGTAAGTATTACATTAAATCCTATTCCGACAGTAAATGTTTCTGCTCAAAATCAGTCATGCCCCGGTGTGAATGATGGAGCTGCTACTGCAAACCCTTCTCCTTTAGGGGCATATCAATATTTATGGAGTTGCACAACTGCTACCACGCCTACTGTATCCGGGCTTGCACCAGGAACTTGTAATGTTACAGTTACGAATATGTCAACATCTTGCGTTTCTGCTCAAGCTACTTTTACAATTGTCGCTGCGATACCTCTCTGTCCTGCAATGTATCATACTTGCGCCGTGCCGCGAAATGTATCTTCGCAATTTGGAACAGGTTTTATTGGCACTTCAGGCAATAGAGCAACCGTTGCTATTCATAGCGATTTTACAATCAACAACAATTTTGAATTTAGATTTGCGGATGTTGCAATCGATCCGAACGTGAAAATTATTGTTGCTGCAAATTGCACACTAACAATTCAGAGTGGGTCACATTTATTCGGATGTACTAATATGTGGGATGGAATTTATTTGTCTTCTTCAACTTCACAATTAATTATTAACGGCTCAACAATTGAAGATGCAATGCAAGCTGTATTTTCAAGCAGTGCTGCTCGCTTTGTTGTTTCAGGTTCAATATTTGACCGTAATCTTGTTTCTATACATGCTGAGAACGGAAGCTATTCTACTAGCAGTGTAACTGGCACCTCATTCAGATGCACTGGCAGTACCTTAAAACCACCTTACGGTTCTCAAAGAAGCAGTAATCATATTGAACTTAATAATGTAAGCACAATTACAATTGGAGGAGGTGCAATAAATAATTTTGAAAACTCAAATATTGGTATTTTTAGTACAGATAGCTATCTCAACTTATCGTATAACATTTTTAGCAACCATACAAATTGCATAAGGTCGATCAATGCAAATTTAAATTCTTTGAATAGATTGTATGCAACTCAAAATACATTCTCTAATTCTTCTTACGGAGTCTATATGCAAGGAGGAGACTTGTCAACAGTGATATCTAATACATTTCAAACAACACGCACAGGTATCATGACAAGGGAATGTGTGAACAGAGCATATATTAATTGTGTTTCTAATCAAATGAGTGATGTTACAATGGGTATTTACTTGTTGCAAAACGTAGGTGCAATTATGGACGTTAGCGATAATGCAATTGTGACATTACAAGATTCTAGAGCAGGAGGAATAAAAGTTGTCGAGTCAACGAATTTTTCAAGCAATGGAGCGTTTGTTTCAAAAAATAACATTGAAACGTATGGCAATTTTGGAGTGTGGTATCAAAACAATTCGAAAGGTGGAATAAACAACAACAGCGTTAAACTCAAACCGCTCACTTCATTTTTAAACCCAAATCGTTATTGTGTAAGGGTTGAAAATTGCAGAGCAGAAACGATAGATTGCAATGGTCTTGAAGGAGAAAACACATCATTGTTAAACGTGCCATCTTATGGTCTTTCACTCACATACACTCCTGAAAATCTAATTGACTGTAACTCATCAAGCCGTACACGTACTGCTATGGAGTTTATAGGCGATTGTGATAAATCAACTATCCAGGGAAACACTTACAATTACCATAAGTTCGGTTTGTATGTTGGAGCTGATGCTACCGCTCAACAAGGTGTAATTGGCGATCAAGCGCTTAACCAAAATAGTGAAACAAGGGGAAACCGTTATCAAGGATTTAATAACTCCGGCAATTTTCCAACAGGATATGCCCTTTACAGGTACCATCCACAATTACTACCTCCCTTCCAAGCATTTTGGGTCTGCGGGAATTCCGGAATTGATATTTACTCACCTCAATCTTCAGGAGCTAATATTTTAGGTAATCAAATAAGCCCTACTTTTCATAGTGAACCACCTTATAAATGCCCCTCATATTGCCAAAATATGGTGCAACCAATTGTAGAGGAAGAAGGTGAAATTAAAGATAAAGAAGACCTTGTTGAAGGCAACGGTGGATTCGCTGATTTAGATGAAGTTTTACGTTACAGTTTGGAGAAAGAGCTTTTCGAAAAATTGCATGAAAATATTGCGTTACTTGATAGTAGTACAGTATTAGAAATGTTTTCTATCTCAATAGCCAAGCCAATTTAGGGAAACTTACAGAGGTTGAAGAAAATCTAAGGTCGTTGATGGACTCAATAGTATATAGCGACTCAACTCTCAAAGAGCAAAGAATACTTCAAGCAAAAATGCAAAATGAATCTGTTGTAACAAGTAATTTGATTGAGCAAAATATGAAGATTGTCAATTCAGTAAAGCTTGAAACTATTGCTAAGGGAATATTTAGTTTCTCGGAAACGCAACAAGAACAAATCACACAGGTTGCCTTTCAATGTCCTTACATAGGCGGAAAATCCGTTTATGACGCTCGTGGATTATACGCTTTGATTGATGAAGAATACTTTTTTGACGATGATGGCATTTGTAATTCAACAGGAAGTCAGAGATTAGCTAATCCACGAATAAAGGATAATGATCAAATAAGAGTGTACCCTATCCCTACACGTTCTATTGCAACGATTGAGTACATTCTTGATGAGAGCAAAGAGTATTCATTATCCATTACTGATGCTTTAGGGAGAATTGTTTATATTAATACTATAAATGGTTCGGTTAATAGTAAAGAAATAGATATGAGTTTATGGAGAGACGGTATTTATTACTATCACATCACAGATAATGAATCAGAATTTTATAATGGTAAAATAAGCTTAGTTAAATAAATAGAAAAGCCCCGTTAACTCTAACGGGGCATTATTAATTCTTATGAAAAAATCAATTTCAATAATTATTTTAATTTTTTTGTCTTTAACGTGTTACTCTCAAAACAGAGATAATGTTTGGATGCTTGGATATAACGTTGGTGGAAATAATGACAGATGTGGTATTGATTTTACAATGGGAATTCCTGACACATTCTCTGTTGAAAGTTCAATGGAATTTTTTGTTACTAATGCGAGTATTTGTGATAATAGTGGTAACCTACTATTTCATACTAATGGAAATTATATTGCTAATAGAAACCATGACACTCTTCTAAACAGTATGAATTTTAATCCTGGTTGGTTGACGGATTCATCCGGAGCTTTTGCTTTGCCAATGTGTCAAGGAGTAATAGTTTTACCGGCACCAAATGATTCATTACGGTTTTATGTTTTACATGAAACTGGTAGTTCGCCGATGCCTTATAATTTGCCTAGCGATACGAATACTTATTATGACTCTCAACCTTTTTATTTAAGTTATAGTATTGTTGATATGAGTTTAGATGGTAGCTTAGGCGGTATTGATGCTTTGGATAAAAATATCCATATTATTGATGATACATTGAGCTTTGGGCGAATAACCGCATGCAAACATGCCAATGGTAGAGACTGGTGGATTATAACAAGTAAATGGTATAGTAATTTTTACTATAAGATTTTAATTACACCTGACGGTATTTCTCAAGCATCTTCACAGCAAATCGGACCAATTTTATATCCCTCAGATGGATTAAGAGATTTTGATTACAGAAGCCAAGCAGTTTTTTCTCCAGATGGGAACAAATATGCAATGATAAGCCAGAGTAATGAGTTGCACCTATATGATTTTGATAGATGTACCGGCGATTTAAGCAACTTTCGAGTAGCTAATATTGACACTACAAATGAGAGAACAACTTCATGTTCTTTTTCTCCCAATGGACGATTCTTGTACGCGTCTGGTTATTATAATTTGTACCAGTTTGATACCTGGAATCCTGACTTGCAGTTATCTCAGGAATTAATTGCACAATGGGACTCCTTTGTTGAACCTTTAGCAAATATTCCTACACTATTCTTCATCCATCAATTGGGACCTGATAATAAAATTTATATCTCAACTTTCGGCTCTACACCATATTTTCATGTTATAAATTCACCTGATTTATTAGGGCAAGCTTGCGACTTTAGACAACATAGTTTACAATTGGCAAATTATAATCACACCATCCCGAATTTTCCAAACTTTGAGCTTGGTGCATTAGCAGGGAGCGTTTGTGATACACTAACAGAAATCAGCGCTGTCGAAAAAAACTTTGAGATAAAGATTTTTCCCAATCCTGCCAAAGATTATTTCACCATCAACTATGATTTCCAAACTATCAAAGAGGCAGATTTTGTTCTTTATAATGCTATAGGTGAAATAGTATTGGAAGAAAAACTATATGGCGTTTTTAAAACGCTTGTTGTACATACAGAGAACCTTTCAACTGGTATTTATTATTATCACATCTCGGATAATAAGTCAGACTTTTACAATGGAAAAGTAAGTTTAGTTAAGTAACAAGAAAAGCCTCGTTAGAAATTGCGGAGCTTTATAAATGTTATGAAAAAAATAGTTTCTATAAATATTTTTATTTTATTGTCCTCAATATGTTATTCTCAAAACAGAGATAATGTTTGGATGCTAGGATATGATTTTATTTCAAACAATGATAGATGCGGCATTGATTTTTCTTCTGGTACACCTGATACTTTTTCTGTTCAAAGCCCAATGAAATTTTTTATTACCAATTCTAGTATGTGCGACACAAATTCCAATTTGCTTTTTTACACGAATGGTCAATGGATAGCAAATTCAAATTTCGATACATTGCCGAACAGTGAGAACTTTAATTCCGGTTGGGCGACTGATTCGTTTTATACATCGGGATTAGGTTTTACCCAAGGTGTAATTGCACTTCACGCGCCAAATGAAGCCAACAAGTATTATCTGTTTTACATTACTGGAGAATCACTTTTTCCATATCATCTACCTACTGACAGTACAACTTATTATGACGGTCAGCCATTCCATTTAAGTTATAGCGTAATTGACATGAGTCTGGATGGCGGTCTAGGAGGGATCGATACGTTTAAGAAAAATATTCATGCGATTGATGACACAATAACATTAGGAAGGTTAACAGCATGCAAACATGCAAATGGAAGAGATTGGTGGGTTATAACAAGCAAGTGGTACAGTAACACATACTATAAAATTTTGATTTCGCCTGATGGTGTTTCTCCAGCTTATGCTCAGCAAATTGGATCGATGGTATACCCGTCAGATGGATTAAGAGATTTTGATTACAGAAGTCAGGCAGTTTTTTCGCCCGATGGGAGCAAATATGCAATGGTGAGCCAAAGTAATGAATTGCACCTATACGATTTTGATAGATGTAGTGGCGATCTTAGCAACTTTCGAATAGCTTATATTGATACTACAAATGAAAGAATTACTGCATGTTCATTTTCTCCAAGTGGGCGATTTTTGTATGTGTCCGGTTATTATAATTTGTATCAGTTCGATACTTGGAATCCAGACTTACAGGCATCTCAAGAATTAGTTGCGCAATGGGATTCAACGGTTGATAGTGTTTTCGGTATTCAACAACTTTTTTTTACTCATCAACTAGCTCCTGATGGTAAAATTTACATTAATAATTTTGGTGGAAGCAGAACAATGCATGTGATTGATTCACCCGATATACAAGGAATGTTGTGCAATGTACAACAACACAGTTTTACATTGCCTAATTATAACTCATCAATTCCTAACTTTCCAAATTATGATCTTGGCGCATTAGTAGGAAGTGTATGTGATACACTTACAACGATTAACTCTATTCCAATTTTTTTTGCAATTACCGTATTTCCTAACCCGGCCAAAGATTATTTTACAATCAATTATGATTTTCAAAATATCAAGAAGGCAGATTTTGTTCTTTATAATGCTTTAGGTGAAATGGTATTGAAAGAAAAACTATATGGCGTTTTTAAAACTCTTGTTGTACATACTGAGAACCTTTCAACTGGTATTTATTATTATCACATCACAGATAATGAGTCAGAGTTTTATAATGGAAAAGTTAGCTTAGTTAAATAAATAGAAAAGCTTCACTAGTATTGATGTGAAACAAAAAATCATCGGTTCGATGTATCCTGAAAATCTGACATTTTCAAAAAGACAACTTCGAACTATTTATGTGAATGAGCTATAGTCTCAACTCTAGCCACCAGTGCTGATTTCGAGCAAAAAACTGAACAGCCTTACGTTAATTCGATGTTGTCCAGTAAGGCGGCCCTTAATCACTTTAAACACTTTAAACCTTTTTAAACTCTTTAAACCCCTTAAACTACCCACCAAACCCCTTACTTCGAACGCTGATTTTCACTACCTTCGCACCCCTTTAAGCTTATAGAAAAATGATTGCAGCATCAAATATCTCATTACGTTACGGAAAGCGGGTTTTATTCGACGACGTTAACATTAAATTCATTCCCGGTAACTGTTACGGTGTAATAGGTGCCAATGGAGCCGGAAAATCGACTTTTTTGAAAATTTTGTCAGGAGAAATAGAACCGGCGACTGGCCAGATCTCCATTACTCCAGGCGAGCGAATGAGCGTTTTGAGTCAAAATCACTTCGAATTTGACGATAAAAAGGTAATCGATACTGTCCTGATCGGCAATAAAAAGCTGTGGGATGTTATGCATGAAAAAGATGCGCTTTATGCTAAAGAAGATTTCAGCGATGCCGATGGAAATCGCGCAGCGGAATTGGAGCATATGTTCTCCGAAATGAATGGCTGGGATGCAGAAAGTAATGCTGCAAGTTTGTTGAGTAGCTTAGGTGTGAAAGAAGAAATTCATCAGCAACTATTGGGCGAGTTGAGCGGTAAAGAAAAAGTTCGTGTTCTTTTAGCACAAGCACTTTTTGGTAATCCGGATATTCTTCTTTTAGATGAGCCAACGAATGACTTGGATGTTGATACAATTTCATGGTTGGAAAATTTCCTTGCCGATTTTCAAAATACAGTGATCGTTGTATCTCACGATCGTCACTTTTTAGATGCAGTGTGTACACACATCGCAGATATCGATTTCAATAAAATAAAACTTTATACCGGTAACTATACTTTCTGGTATGAATCAAGTCAGCTCGCTTTACGTCAGCGTTCTGATCAGAATAAAAAAGTGGAAGACAAACGTAAAGAGCTTCAGGATTTCGTTGAACGTTTCAGCGCGAATGCATCCAAGTCTCGTCAGGCAACTAGTCGTAAGAAATTATTGGAGAAGCTTGTGATTGATGACATCCAGGCATCAACTAGAAAATATCCCGGAATCATTTTCAAAGCAGAACGTGATTGCGGTGATCAGATCTTATCTGTTGAGCATCTTTCAAAAAACACCAACGATGGACAAGTACTTTTCAATGACGTCTCTTTCACATTAAACAAAGGCGATAAAGTTGCAGTGATCTCGAGAGATCATACTGCCATCTCAACTTTCTTCGAAATTCTGAATGGCGAAGACAAGCAAGCTGGTGGCGACTTCACATGGGGAACAACGATCACTCGCTCATATTTACCGAATGACAATTCAAAATTCTTCAACGGTGATTTTAATCTGATCGACTGGCTTCGTCAGTATTCAAAAGACAAAGACGAAACATATATCCGCGGATTTTTAGGCAAGATGCTTTTCAGCGGTGAAGAATCGTTGAAGATGTCGAATGTATTATCAGGAGGAGAAAAAGTTCGTTGCATGGTATCAAGAATGATGTTGACCAATGCAAATTGTCTTATCCTCGATGAACCAACGAATCACTTAGATCTTGAATCAATCACAGCCTTCAACAATGCTTTGAAAGACTGGAAGCACGTTGCGCTTTTCACATCACATGATCACGAGTTCATGCACACTGTTGCAAATCGAATTATCGAATTGACACCAAACGGAATTATCGATAAGTCGATGACGTATGATGAATACCTCGAAGACGAACGCGTGAAAGAGATGCGTGAGAAGTTGTACGAAGTGAATATGGTGAGTAGTAAGTAGTGAGTGGTAATTAGCACTGCACGTGTATGGTTAATGTGAAGTTAAATTTGCGGCCATAAAACTTGCTGACATTTAAAACTACGAAGAAATCGAACAATTAATTGTTAAGATAGAATTTCAAAAAGGGCTCCGAATTTCTGGGCCCTTTTTTTATTAAATTGCCCCAAAAATAGTTCGTACTTGGAATAACTTACGACCTGCTACTTACCACTCACCAATTACTACTTACAAAAATATGCGCAACTATCTCCTAATTGCAACTGCAATCATTTCTTTGATCGCTTGTAACAGCAACAAACCCTCCACAATGGAAAATTCAAATGCAGCCTTTGACAGTCTCCTTCATGAATATTACGAAGACCGATTGAAGTTGTACCCGCTGGAAGCAACTGCAATTGCCGATGAGCGATACAATGACCAATTGCCGGTGGACATCAGCGATTCGTATCGCGAGAAGTTGAAGACGTTTTATTCTTCATACGCTGAAAAATTTAAAACTATCGATCGTGCGGCTTTAAGCGGACAATCGGTTCTAAGCTTCGACATCATGCAGTATGAAATGAAAATGCAATTGGAAGGATTAACTTTCCACGATAATTTGATGCCGATAAATCAATTTTGGAGCATGCACATTTCTTTTCCGCTGCTTTGTTCCGGCTCAGGAAATCAGCCCTTCAAGACAGTGAAAAATTACGATGATTTTCTTGGGCGTATCCACGGATTTACTTCTTATGTTGATACAATGATCAGCAATATGAAGCGAGGGATGGAAATGGGAATCGTTCCACCGAGATCATTGATGGAAAAAGTTTTGCCGCAATTGACAGGCATCATTGTAAAAGATCCAATGCAAAGTGTATTTACAAGACCAATCAAAAAGATTCCGGAAAGTTTTTCAGCTGAAGATAAAAAGCGCTTGACTGATTTGTACACAACTGCTATCAATAATGAAATTGTCCCTTCTTATGACAAGTTGCATTCTTTTGTAAAGAATGAATATTTACCAAAATGCAGAGCCACGTCAGGAATTTCTGAAGTGCCCGGAGGAAAAGAAGTGTATGCTTACTTAGCGAAATTTTGGACAACAACTAATCTGACTCCTGATGAGATCTATGCAATTGGTGAAAAAGAAGTTGCAAGAATCAGAGGTGAAATGGAACGCATCAAAACAGAAACAGGATTCACAGGAACATTGAAAGAGTTTTTTCATTTCATTCATACCGATAAGCAGTTTATGCCTTTCAAGCAGGACAGTGATGTGATCAATGCATATCGTGCTATTGAAACAAAAATGCAACCTCAGTTGAAAAAACTTTTCAATTTAGTTCCGAAAGCAAAATTTGAAGTTCGTCAGACGGAAGCATTCAGAGAAGTATCTGCAAGTGCAGAATATAATCAGGCTGCACCTGATGGTTCTCGTCCTGGAATATTTTATGTGCCTGTACTAGATCCGACAAAGTTCAACAATGTGTCAATGGAAGATCTGTTTCTTCACGAGGCAATTCCCGGCCATCATTATCAGACATCAATTCAGCAAGAGAATAAAGAGCTGCCGGATTTCCGTCGCTTCGGATGGTATGGAGCTTATGGCGAAGGCTGGGCTTTGTATACTGAATCATTAGGTAAAGAACTAGGATTGTACACTGATCCTTATCAATACTTCGGCGCATTGAGTGAAGAGATGCATCGTGCGCTTCGTCTTGTGCTTGATGTGGGAATTCATATGAAAGGGATGACGAGAGAACAAGCCATTGCCTATTCCCTCGACAATGAAACAGAAAGCGAAGCAGACATTACTGCGGAGGTAGAGCGGTACATGGCAATTCCGGGACAAGCATTAGCATATAAGATTGGTCAAATGAAAATTCTCGAATTACGTGCACGTGCAGAAAAAGAGCTCGGATCAAAATTCAACATCCAGGCATTTCATGATGAAGTGTTGATCAATGGCTGTTTGCCGTTAGAAATTTTTGAAAAAGAAGTTGATCGGTGGATAAAGGCGGGTGGTAATTAATATTTAATTCCTATGTGTGCTATGTGTGCTACGTGTCTATGTGGTTAAAAAATTCACCACATAGACACATAGCAACACATAGGAATTAGTGAAGAATTAGAACTCGGCCAATACTGGTTTTGTCCCCCAAACCTCATCCACTTCATTCATGATCTCCTGAGTAAGCAAAGGAAGCACATCTAGAGCCTTTAAATTTTCCTGAAGCTGAGATGTTTTCGATGCTCCGAGAATAACAGTACTTACATTCGGATTTTTCAGACACCATGCAATACCAAAGAGTGGGAGAGTGGTGTTAATTTTATCAGCTATAGCTTTTGTTTTGTCGACACGCTTCAAGTTTTCTTCCAAAAGCAATTTATCTTTCAGCCAATCCATTCCTTCAATATTCAAACGTGTGTCATTCGGTTTTGATCCCGAATATTTTCCGGTTAAAATTCCTGATGCAAGTGGCGACCAGATCGTAGTTCCAATTCCATGATGTTTAAAAAGATGCAAATATTCTTTTTCCATCTTTTCTCGTGTGAGCATGTTGTATTGTGGTTGCTCCATTACCGGTGCGATCAAATGATTTTTTCTGCAACTAAAATTGCTTCCATAATTTCACTTGCGCTCCATTCAGAAGTTCCCCAATAAAGAATTTTTCCTTGTTGGATAAGAGTATTCATTGCCCAAACAGTTTCTTCGATTGGAGTATTTTTATCGGGGCGGTGACAGAAAAAAAGATCGATGTAATCTACTTGCAAACGCTTCATCGCACCATGACATCCTTCAACAACATGCTTTCTCGATAAACCTTTTTGATTTGGCTTTGCATCTTTTCCTTCAGTTCCGAAAAACACTTTGCTTGAAACTACATACGACGATCGATCCCAATTTTTCTTTTTCAGGATCTCGCCCATCACAATTTCAGATTGCCCGCGGGCATAGATCTCAGCATTGTCGAAAAAATTAATTCCGGCATCATATGCTATCGACATTAATTCGTCAGCTATATTATTTTCAATCTGTTTTCCGAAAGTTAGCCATGAGCCTAATGAAAGGGCGCTTAGTTTGAGACCTGATTTTCCGAGTCGTCTGTATTCCATTTTATTGTTTTTTTGTAAAGGTAGGTTGAAAACAATGATTTTTTTATGTCTCGGAATATTAAAATTAATGTATCTTGTCTTCACAAATATCCACACTATGAAAAAACTTGTACTTAGCATTTTTATGATTTCAGCTTTAGCTGTAAACGCACAGGAAAATATAATAAAATTGAATCTATTGGGTTTGGCGCTCGGTAATATTGGAGTTCAATATGAAAGGACATTAGGAGAGCATTCTTCTTTGGCGATGGGTATTTCATATCTTCCTTCAAGGTCTTTACCTGATTTTGTTATTGATGAAGACTCAACGACTAGTTTAAAATCGATGTCATTCTCCGGCTGGACATTCACTCCGGAATACAGATATTATTTTTCAGGCAAAGCGCCGCAAGGATTTTATGTCGCTCCATATTTTAGGTATTCAACTTTTATAGTCGATAAAGTAGATATTTCATATACTTCCACTACAACAAACCAGGAAGTAAAGGTTCCTGCCGATGGTTCATACAAAGCGACTACTGTTGGATTGATGTTAGGTTCACAATGGTTACTTGGTGAGCATATGACTTTGGACTGGTGGATACTTGGAGTTGGATTTGGTTCTCAAGAAGCTGAGATTACTGCACTTGGTGATTTTTCTCAGATCGATATTCAGGATATCAAAAATGAACTTGCTGACATCGATGAAGAAATTCCCGGATCAATGGATTATACTGTGACTTCAAACAGTGTAAACATTAAATATGACCCTGAGATGCCGGGATTCAGAGGGTTTGGATTGTGTTTAGGATATAAGTTTTGAATTATTTCAAAGGAAGATCGTAACGATAAGAAGCCAGCTCCTCCCCATCTACAGGGATAAATTTTTCAAATCGAAATCCCAGTCGCTCAAGCAATTTTATTGATGAAGAATTGCTTGGTACTGTGATTGCCATGAGAACAGAGTGAATAGCAATTTTAGAAAGTTCATTTATAACAGCATTGGTTGCTTCAAAAGCATATCCTTTTCCCATATATTCCGGAAGAAAAGCAAATCCGATATCATGATGAGGAAGATAATCGCGCTTGATTAACGTGATCACACCAATAGGAATGGAGTTAGGTTTCAATTTCACCGTCCAATAAGCTACATTTTCGTTATGTAAAATCCTGTTGATATATTCCAAAGCATATTCCGGCGATCTTACATTTCTTTCGCCAATAAATTTCAACCATCCGGGAGTGTTCACTAATTTATAAATGAATTCATTGTCCTTGAGTGTCAATGGGTCTATTGAAAGATAATTGGTTTCGAAATGGAGGGGCATTCTTTATTTTAAATTTGATTCGTATAATTTGATCCACTTATCAACGGTGATTTTTTTTGCAAGCTCTCCTATCAATTTGTAAGGTATTTGATCGATCTTCTTGAAGCGAATACAACTTTTTCCCATGTCAGGTTTAGTCTTCGAGTATTTAGAATATTCTTTCGTGAACCATTCTAATAATTTTGGATCTCCATAAATTCCCATATGATACACGGCAATAAAATTCTTTTGAGAGGCAATGCTCATAAATGGAAGCGGTAGTGATGGATCGCAGTGATACCCATTTGGATATTTGGAATGTGGAACAACATATCCTATCATGCCATAGCTTATCACTTCTGAAAACCCTTTTGGCAAATTATCCAGGATTGTTTTTCTTAACACTTCCATTGCCGATTTTCTGTCAGCCGGCAATTTATTTATATACTCATCAATAGGACTATTTTTCATTTCGAAGAATAATTGTTTTTGAAAATGTGGAGAGCGGTTATAATTTTTTATCGGTATTGAAATATTCCTTATGCCAATCACTTTCATGATGGTCCTTAAGTTTAGCATCTGCTATATATCCGTGATCAATTTTTGTCATTAAGATTTCAAGCGAAGCGTAATCTCTCTGGCTAATTACTTTAATTCCATTTCTAATAAGTTGCGCGCCGCAAACACCGGCGCCTATTTGATGTACTTTATTTTCACCGAATCTGTTTCCTGAATAAATTACCTGACTACCACATGCAGCACTTACGTCCATCATAATTGCAAGTTCTACATTTTCCTGAATAGCGAAAGCAAGCATTTTCTCTGAAGCGTTTATCATTCCTTTTGTCCAGTCTTTTCCGCTTTCTGTCAGCACTTTTGCTCTGCCTTCAAGGACATCAATGCCCGTTCCGCCATGAATATCGCACATTTCCCGTGGTGTTCCGAATGAAAATTCTTCCGGACAAAAGCGAGAAATTCTGACAGTATCATATTTTAGAATTCTGGCTGAAGCCGGATAGTCACCATAAGATGTCCCGTCATAACCACACGCTAATCCGGTAAGACATGCGCTCATAAGAATTCTTAGTGGATTTTCTTTTGATGGGACTCTAAGGTTCTTTATGTAATTTATGTCTGTCATTGTTATAAATAATTATTTAGAAAAGTAAAAATTAAGTAGATAATTTCAACCAGGACTTAATTACATTTTGCAATTTCTTTTGCTTTAATTTTACATCTTCTGAACTATAGAAGTGAGCAAGTCTTCTTCCATCACTGTAGTCGCCTTCCAGCAAACCTGATTTGTCATTGACTCTAGCTCCACTCGGGAAGATTAAGCGGATACAATCTTTTTGGTAGAAATTAGAAACTATAATATATCTTTGATATTCTTTTGGATCGAAATTCTCCATTTCGCCGGTATATAAAAAGGTTGGAGCATTCCATTTTATTTCTTCTCCAACAGAACGATGAGTGCTTAGGATAATTTTTCTAAGCTCTTCAATTACATTTTTCAAAGGATGCTTTAGTTTTTTCATGAAAGCATCCACCTTATCAGTTTCCGAAGGTTTTGTACTGCTTTCAGATTTTGTTTTCACTATTTGCGTTTTAATAGCCTTCTTTGTTTTTTCTTTTTTGAAAGTAAGTCCTTCTTTTTTTAGGGCGCTTTGTAATTTGGAAATTGCATTTGGCCCCATACCATGCAAATTTTTAATTTCAATTTCACTAAATCCGGAAAGCTTTTTTAATGAGGAAATATTTTTACTTTCTAATGCGCGTCGAGCCGGTGCTGATATTGTCGAAAGAAAGCCGTCCTTAGGTTTCTTTTCGAGAGCACATTTAGGACAAGTTGGGCAATCCGATGATTTGTAAAATTTGTGTCCTTTACTGCAGACTTTAAGAGTTTTCTTAATCGGTGGCATACAGACTATTTATATTTTAATATGTATTTTTTGATCAATTGTAAATATAAAGAAAATATGCAAAAACCAAATCTTAAAGTTTAACATTGGCCTTGAATGGAAATATTTGCAGCAAGTGAATTGTATTTTTTAATACTATTGCAAAGGTAATTAGTTATAAATCCAAAGAAAATGGAAACAAATAATCGCAGATTAATTGTGTTTAATCAGGTGACCTTAGATGGATATTTTACAGGCGAAAACGATGACATTAGCTGGGCCCATCATAGTCCGGGTGATGTTGAATGGAATACATTTGTCAGCGGAAATATGACCGGCGAAGGAGTGCTTGTTTTTGGTCGAAAGACCTATGAAATGATGGCCGGATTCTGGCCTAGTCCAATGGCCAAAGAATATGATCCAATAATGGCTAAACAAATGAATGAGTTTGAGAAAGTGGTTTTTTCAAGGACACTCAGCAATGCTACCTGGAATAACACAAGACTTATCAAAGGAGATCTTGTCGAAGAAATTAAAAAACTTAAAAAGGAAGAAGGGCGAGATCTGGTAATACTTGGGAGTGGCAGTATTGTAAATCAATTGGTGCAAGTCGGACTGATCGATGAAATTCAAATCGTCTTGTTCCCGGTTGCTATTGGTAAAGGGAGAACCATGTTCAATGATATTTCAAAACCGCTTAATTTTAAAACCAAGTCTTGCAGATCATTTAAAAATGGCAATATTTTTATTTGTTACGAAAACGCTTGACGTGTATTTCAATAAGAAATCCCCTGTGCCGATAACAACTATTTCGCCGCAGGGGATTCATTTTCTCAAATTATTGTGAAAAACAATTCTTGAATTAATCTTTTATAAACTTACTTGTTTTTGTATTGCCATTTTCGTCAGTAACAAAGAGCATATAAATTCCCGCCGTTAATTCTGATACAGGAATCGATATATTTCCTTCTCTTGTTTTCGTCATTGAAACATTTTGTCCCATGTCGTTGAAAATTGATAACGTCATTGGCTGATGCTTTTCATTTTGCAACATTACATTCAATGTTCCATTTACCGGATTCGGATAAAGTTGATTGTTGAGATCATTTGAGTTTTCAGAAATGTTGGTTAAAGGTGGATTAACAATGAACTGTCCCATCATTCCATTATCCTCGTGACTCAAAATATGACAATGAAACATATATGGCATCATTGGGTCATTGAAGTCATCATATCGTGTGATCAAAACCAAAGAACCTCCCATAGGTGAAACAACAGCAACATCTTTTCTTCCTTGCATATTTAAAGGAGGAGTTGCGCCATTTACAGAAAGCACAAAAAAGTGGTTGCCATGAATATGAAATGGATGCGGCATCATGCTTTGATTTGAAATGGTCCAGGTCATAATTTTATTCTGATTAGTATTCATGTTGATCACATTCATGTCGTACTGAACACCATTCATAGCAAAGTTTGTCATGCTCATCATTGGAATACCTGTAATTGCAACAGTAAAATTATCTGCTCCTACAGAGGAGTAAGGAATGTTTGTAGTTAATGCAGAAGGAATTGTTGTAACAGGATTTATTGTTTGTGAAACAACATTCAATTGAAGTAAATTAAAATCTGTGTTGTCAAGTGGTCCCATTGTCATCATTCCCATTCCATCAGGCGGGCCTCCCGGATAACCTGCCGGCAATTGTGTACCATATTGTTTAATAAAAAATGTACTTCCTTGTTGACCTGAGAAGTCAACAAGAATTTCTGCTCTTTCGCCTGAACCTAACATTAGTCTTGTCAAAGGAACAGGAGCGTTAAGCAAACCATCATCCGATGTAATTTGATTAAATGTTCTGTTGTCATCAAAACCAAATTCGAAGAAGCGATGACTTGAAGCGTTCAGTATTCGTAGACGAACAATCTGTGCAGGAACATTTAAGAAAGGGGCAGAGATCTGACCATTTACCATTGTAATATTATCTGCTTCGTCATCAAGTATAATTTGTTTTGTAGTGCTATCCATATGCTGGAATTGAAACACAAGTGGGAAATCATCTACACCATATTTTCTTGGAAGGTCTAAAGTTGCTTCTAATGAATCCCGCACGATAATCAATCCCGCAGCTCCCATCATTACTTGGTCCATTGTCATACCATGCATATGCGGATGATACCAATAGGTAGCAGCATTGTCCATTACAGTAAATGACGGACTCCAATTGTCGCCTGACAATATAGGATTATGCGGACTTCCATCATTCATAGGCGCTACGTGTAATCCATGCCAATGCGTTGTGGTAGTATCCATCAATGCATTGTGAACATTCATCGTCACCGTTTGACCTTTATCCAAAATGATTGTCGGTCCCAGATATCTTCCATTGTATCCAATCGTTGTTGTATTGAATCCGGGAAAGAACTGATTTGAGCTATCCGCAATATTCAGATTGATGTTGCTTCCGGAAAGTGTATCAGGAATGAACAAAGGTGATTGTGCTTTCAGTAATGTTGTCGATAAAATTAAATAGACCAACAAAGTAATGTTTTTCATTTCTCTATATTTATGTTGAAATTGGATATGGAATTCGTATTAATTCAATAGCATTCTTGCAAGAATGTCATTGCGTGGTATTGGCCCGACGCAGGGGTTGCACAAAAGTACTTAAAAAAAGCACATTTTTATTGTAAATGAGAAAGGTCACCCATTGAAGCGAGTTATTTCAAAGTATTTTAAACTTTTTTAACAGCATGGATAGGGGTAACTCTCTTTTCTGTTGTCATATATCTGTAAAGCATTTGTAAATTGCCGCCAAATCCAAGAGTGGTGTTTACAAACGAACAGGAATTAGTGCAAGCTTTGCAAAATGGCGACGAAAAAGCAGTGGAATCACTGTTCAAGTCGCTATATCAACGCTTGTGCAATTATGCCAACACTATTCTCAATGATATCGATGAGTCAGAGGAAGTGGTACAGCAGGTTTTTGTTCAGCTTTGGGAAAAACGGGAAACCATGGAAATTACCACTTCTGTACAATCATATTTATTTCGGGCAGTAAGGAATACGAGCCTCAATAAAATCAAACATGCAAAGGTCAGACAGATCTATGCCGAAGAAGTGACAGCTATGGCTCAACAATCAGAGCCCGCTACCGTTACTACTTTTCATAATGAACTTCAAAATCAGATTCATGTTGCAATTGAAAGTTTACCTGAACAATGTCGACTTGTTTTTAAGCTAAGTCGATTTGAAGAATTGAAGTACGCAGAGATCGCTGAACAACTTGGCATCTCAATAAAGACAGTAGAGAATCACATGGGAAAAGCATTGAAGATAATGAGAGAGCAATTGAAGGATTATCTGACAGTGTGGTTGTTGTTTATTTCACTTTATATATGATGGAACGTGGAGAATAAATTTGAACATATCGAGGATGTCATAGCAAATTATCTTGCCGGAGAAGCAACAGCTGAAGAAGAAGCATTGCTTACCGAATGGAGAAATGAGAGTCCTGAAAACGAAAATGAATTCAAGCAATTCGGGAAGTTGTTCGAGGCTGGTGCTTCATTGCGTGATGTTATTCCTGTCGATACAGATGCAGCGTGGATAAAGTTGAAAAAATCAATTTCTCAGAAACATGAGAATGGAAAAATAATTCCAATCCAGCAAAAGTCAAATCGCTTGACATTTATCCGAATAGCTGCAGCAGTTCTGATTTTTGCCGGCCTGGGAATGTTAGCATTCTTTATGACGCTCCCCTCTGAAGATCATCTCGCTGAGATTCATTCAACAGAAAAAGTGAAAAAAGAAATATTGCCTGATGGGAGTACGATTACGTTGAACAAAAATACAACACTGGCGTATTCAGTCGATCATTTTTCAAAGAAACGAATTGTGAAATTGAAAGGTGAAGCATTCTTTGATGTTAAACACGATGAAAGCAATCCATTTGTTGTAGAAGCAGCTGACTTGAAGATAGAAGATGTTGGAACCAGTTTCAATGTTAAAGCAAAGGAAAGTTCCGATGTTATTATCATCTCTGTTGTTTCCGGAGAAGTAAAAGTTACAACGGTTTCGGACCAGATGCTCAGCCTCAATGCAGGCGAAGAAGCAACTTACAACATTACAACAAAAGTCATAGGGAAGAAGGAAGTTATAAAAGAGAACATCTCTGCTTACTCCGACAAAGTTTTTGTGTTCGAGAATGCCGAATTGGGTACAGTCATAAATGTGTTAAATGATGTATATGATGTTCAGTTGGGTCTTGCGAATATGGATCTGAAATCTTGTAGAATTACTGTGACCTTCGAGGATGAACCTATCGATGATATTGCTTTTGTGATCGCTGAAACTTTAGGATTAGAAATTAAAAAAGAGAATGAACAAATTGTTTTCAATGGAAAAAGTTGCAAGTAAATTAAATCTTTTCGTTATCATGTTAATTTTGTTTGAAAGCCTCAAGCTTTCTGCGCAAAACAATGTGCCTTATCTGGAAAAGAAAGTAACAGTACAGATCATAAATGGTGACGCTGATGATATATTGAAAATGATTTCACAGCAAGGTGGATTTACATTTTCCTACGGCCCGCAGGTAGTTGCAGGAATGAAGCCGTTGACTATACAGGCAAAATCGAAACCGGCACGAGAGGTCTTGAATCAAATGTTTGAAGGACAAGTAACTTACAAACAGAAGGGAAATCATGTTATTTTGGTAAGAAATGTTAAAACAAATAATGTAGTAATTCCATCATATTTTTTGATCACCGGCTATGTTGTCAATGCGCAAAATGGCGATCAGATCCCTGAAGTCAGCGTCTTTGAGAAAAAGAGCCGGGTTTCAGCAATCACAAATCATTATGGATATTTTACACTTAAAGTCGACAAGAAAGATGTTGGAGAAACTCTTCTGCTAAATATCAATAAAGCCAATTACAAGGATACTATATACTATGTAAAACAAGCCGGCAATACACATATAAACGTTACTATTTATCCGGAACAACTTCCTGATTCAGATTCTATGGATGTCGCACAAGCAAAAGCTGATAGTCTAATGCGTGTGGATCAAATGGCTTTCGTAAATCTATTATTGAATAATGAAGAAGAGGTTCACAATAAGAACATCAAAGATACTATTTACAGAAAATTTCAGGCGTCATTTGTACCTTTCATTGGAAGTAATTTGCGATTAAGTGGAAATACCGTGAATGATTATTCGCTTAATGTTCTTGGTGGATATTCTATGGGAACTCGTAAGCTTGAAGTCGGAGGTTTGTTTAATATTGATCGCGATTCAGTGAAGTATGTTCAAGTTGCCGGGTTGTTCAATCTGGCAGGGGGGCATGTTGAAGGTACGCAGTTAGCCGGATTGCTTAATTACAATTTAAAAACTACTAATGGTGCAGAATTTTCCGGATTGCTGAATGTCAATTTAGATACTGTCAATGGCGCTCAGTTTGCCGGATTAATGAACGTGAATTTAAAGTCAGCTACCGGGTTTCAAGCGGCCGGATTGATGAACGTAAATTTGAAACATGTCGAAACAGTACAGTTAGCGGGGTTGATGAATGTGTCATTGCATGGAAGTAAAGGTGCGCAAATAGCAGGCCTGATGAATGTAAGTGGGGGAGAAATTCATGGTGTGCAGATCGCAGGACTTTTAAATTTTGCAACAACAATTCATGGCTCTCAAATTGGGTTTCTTAATTTTGCAGATAGTGTTGATGGAGTTCCAATTGGGTTTTTAAGTTTTGTCAGAAGTGGATATCACCAATTGGAAGTTTCAACGAATGAAACATTTCCTTTGAATGTAGCATTAAGAACTGGTGTTCGCTCATTCTATAATATAGTTGAAGCCGGAATGCGTTTCGATTCAGATATTCCGGTTTGGTATTTTGGATATGGAATTGGAACAGCAGCAAATATGGGAAAAAAATGGCAGGTCGATTTTGATCTTACTATGAGTCAACCATTGCAAGGAAACGAATTGAATTACTTTAATCCATTGACCAAGTTAAATGTTACGTTCGAAAAACGCTTCTCAAAATATTTTTCTTTGGCAGCAGGCCCGTCATTGAATGTACTTGCATCTAACTTAAATGATCCAACATTCAATGGTGTCCTTACAGAAATCCTTCCGAGCCATGTTATGAATACTCAAGTGTCGGGCGAGTATAAATATTCTTCGTGGATCGGCGCTAAAGTTGCACTCAGATTTTTCTGATTGGAGTTAAAAATTTGACACAAAGGCCACTAAAATTTTAGCCACGAATTCACGAATAAAATGACATATTTTTTTTATTCGTGAATTCGTGGCAAAAAATTTTAGTGATCTTAGTGTTTAAAAACAACAGAATTTGAACCTGTGCTTTATCGCCGGCATTTAATTCACTAATTACAATAGTTTCTTTTTAAATAGGGGTAGCCGCGTTTTCAATTGTCTTTAATGTATAAAACCAATAAATACATTAAAAACAATGAAAAATCGTTTAAAATCAACAACATTACTTTTTGTTTTACTTATCACAATCACATCATGCTCAAAAGAATGGTGTGGAGTTGAAGGAGTAGGAACTATACATTCAGAGGAACGTCATTTAACAAATTTTAACGGCGTCGATCTGCAGTTGTCAGGGCATGTAAATATTATCCGTGATTCTGTTTACTCTATAACGGTTACTACTTATGATAATTATCATTCACTGATAAATGTTTATGTAAGCGGAGGAACACTTGTAATCGATTCGAAGAAATCATTACGCGATGAAAATATTACAGTAGACATTCGTATGCCGGAACTTGATTACTTGAATATTGGTGGTTCAGGAGACATCTACACTGGCTCTTCTTTTCCATCATCCTATGTAAAAGCAAATGTTTCCGGTTCTGGAAAGATTGATTTCGCAGGAAATGTTTCAACAATGGAAGCGGTGATTTCCGGCTCCGGAAATATTTATCTGAATGGAACAGCGATCAATACTAAACTTCGCATCAGTGGTTCCGGAAATATTCGTGGTTTTGGAATGCCGTGTCAATATAGTCAGGCGACTATCAGTGGCTCAGGCGATATTGAAACAAATGTTTCTACAAGTCTCGATGCAACAATTTCAGGAAGTGGTAACATTAACTACCTCGGTTCGCCTGCAGTTACAGTCCACATTTCTGGATCAGGAAACGTCAATCATCGAAATTAATATTTCAAGCTTTCATGTTAGCCTGTTGGAAGACCCGGTTTTTTCAACCGTATAACTTTGTCCTAACTATTTCATAAAATCCAATCTCAAAAAAATGTCACACAGACTGAAATCAATTACACTTTCTATATTATTAATTTTATTCGGAATAAATTCCGGTATTGCACAAACCCTGACACAAACAATAAGAGGGAAGGTTGTCGACCAGATTTCGCAGTCAACACTTCCTGGTGCGAGTGTTATTCTTTTAAACTCTTCTCCGTTAAATGGAACAGCAACAGACATCAACGGAAACTTCAAGTTGATTAATGTCCCTGTTGGAATGCAAACATTGAAAATTTCATTCATGGGATATAAAGAACTGACCGTTCCTAATATCAATGTTACATCAGGAAAAGAAGTAATTCTTTCTGTTGCGCTCGAGGAAAACATTGTCATGGGAAAAGAAATAGTCATTACAGCGGAAGTGGAAAAAGACAAGCCGTTAAATGAATTTACAATGGTAAGTGGAAGAACCTTTTCCGTAGAAGAAACACAGAAGTATGCTGCTGCCGTAAATGACCCTGCTCGTATGTCGACTGCTTTTGCAGGGGTGATCTCTACTGACGATGGAAATAATAATATTGCAATCCGCGGGAACTCACCAAACGGAATGCAATGGAGAATGGAAGGTGTTGAGATCCCTAATCCCAACCACTTCAGCATGGAAGGAACATCCGGTGGTGGAATTTCAATCCTCAGTTCACAACTCCTTACTAATTCCGATTTTCTTACCGGCGCTTTTGCTGCTGAATATGGCAATGCATTGTCGGGAGTATTTGATATGAAGTTGAGAAAGGGAAATGATCGAAAGACTGAATATACATTGCAGGCAGGTTTACTTGGGACAGATTTGGCCGTAGAAGGCCCATTTAAAAAAGATTACAATGGATCTTACTTGGTGAATTATCGATATTCTACCTTGTCTATGATTGGAGCATTAGGAGTTGAAATTGGTGACGCAGTTACTACTTTTCAGGACCTTTCATTTAACGTATATCTCCCGACTAAAAAGGCAGGAAATTTTTCGGTATGGGGTTTTGGTGGATTGAGCAATCAGGATTCTGATGCGAAGAAAGATTCGACAAAGTGGGAATCGAGCTACGATCAATACAATTGGAATTACAAATCGAATACCGGGGCTGTCGGACTTTCTCACTTTTTTATGTTCGATGAAAAAAGTTATTTGAAAACAACACTATTAGCATCAGGAACAAGTCGTGGTGGAACTCAAGCAAAGCTTGATGATACTTATTCAGAAATTCCGGAAGCAACAGAAGAATTTGATCAAAATAAGCTAGCCTTGAATTCAGTTTATACACGCAAGATAAATTCGAAGAATAGTATGAAAGCCGGAATTATTGCAACAATGAATTTCTATAATTTGGAAAAGGCATACATGAATGAAAGTAATACCGGTATTGAAACGCAGATCCTACAAAAAGGTGAAGCGTTGACATTTCAATCTTTTGCACAATGGAATTATCACCCAATTGAAAAGTTGACAATGATTGCCGGATTGCACTATTTGATGTTTAGTGAAAACAAAACATATTCAATTGAACCAAGAGCTTCTATGAAATATGAATTGAATAATAAACAATCTATCAGCTTTGGCTTTGGCATTCATGGACAAATTCAACCGCTTGGGGTGTATTTTGCTCAAGCCGCTGATGCAAATGGAAATCTTGTTTTTCCTAATCATGAATTGAAAATCACGAAATCACAACATTTTGTTTTGGGCTATGATCGTTCTATTGGTAAACATACTCACATGAAGCTGGAAGCTTATCACCAATCTATAGGAAATGTTCCTGTGAGTGTTGATCCAACAAATACATTTTCTATGCTGAATAATGAATATGGTTTTATGACTGACCCATTAATAAATAATGGAAAAGGAATAAATAAAGGAGTCGAATTTACATTGGAGCAATATCTGCACAACGACTTTTATTTCTTATTGTCTACTTCAATTTATGATTCAAAATATCAGGCATCATCAGGAAAGTGGTTTGATACTCGATTCAACGGACAATTTGCCGGCAGTTTTACAGGCGGGAAAGAATTTAAAACCGGTCCCGGTTTTGGAAACAGAATAATTGGAATAAACTTAAAGACGATCTACTCGGGTGGACTTCGAAGCACACCAATTGATTACGAAGCATCCGTTGCAGCTGGTGAAACAAAGTACATTGAATCGGAAGCTTATTCGATTAAAGAGAAAAATTATTTCCGAGCTGATGTGAAATTGTCATTCAAACGAAATCGTGCAAAAAGTACCGTCACTTGGAGCCTGGATGTTCAAAATGTTACGAATAACAAGAATGTCTATGGAGAATACTTCGATCCTTTGACAGCTACAACAAAAGTTTCATATCAAGCACCATTAATTCCGATTCTTGCATATCGAATTGATTTTTAATTCGGGATTTGAGCAGAACTAATTTTTCACAAGGTTATACTTGCATACAAAGCAATCGCCCATTTTGAATTCATCTCCGGCTTTGATTAATGTTCGATTGAATTGCCAAAGACTATCAGGGAAATTATCCATCCACATATCCTTGATCACATAAATATTTGGCTGAGCAAAAACCTCTTCAACGATTTCCATGCTTCTTACTGCATAAGTTTGGTCATGTGGAGTTGCTTTGATCAATTCCGGATTGATGCACGATGTGACATAGGAATTCCAGTACTCTGATATGATTCCAATTTTACCTAGACTTTGAAAATCTTCCAGAACTTTGGCCATAGGGACAAGCGATTTCGGTTCAACATATTTCAGATAATGGATTGAACTTAATCCACCAATTAATACTGTGATGAATGTGAATGTTCTAAAGAATTTGTTTTTGCTTAGCATCTAATGCGAGATTGTCAAGAACAAGGATTAATGCAAATGAAAGAGTGATGTAGGTGCATGTAAAATAACGCCGTGGAACATTATTTAAAAAAGTCCACTTTGATGCAATAATGATACAAAAGAGCACAACAGATTCGATAATGAAATAAAGTATCCATTTCCTTGAATTATCAGTTAACTTGATCTTACGAATTACAAAAAATGTTGCGATGATAAGTGTAATTACGAAATATGTATAAATGCTTGTTGCCGGCTCGTTCGTTTTGAATAGGAGAAAATTTGTTATGGTTGTTAAAAATACAGAACATGATTTCATGATCATATCTATTTCACCAAAGGTTGAGTAGGAATTTTGCATGGTTGAAAGACTTTTGGCATAACTAATAAATAAGTAGCCAACCACACTGCCAAATAATGAAAAGATTATAAATGAATTTCTGTTGCGCGAGTTTACTTGATTCTTATTTTTTATGAAGTAGTAAATACTGATACTGATCAAAAGTCCGGCTGACACCATTGCCATATCTGAAACCCAAACAGCTACTATCAGAAGCAGTGAACATAATGTAAGTATTGAATAGTAGCGAATCGGATTATCATACGAGTTTTCTTTGTTAAGCTTATCGATCAGATAACATACTATGGCGATCAGACTGTAATGAATCCCAAAGGCAAATTGAGTCACATCAATTAAATGCATTGGAGGGAAAAACCAGATAATTGCGAAAGTGACTTTATAGAATTTTGAACGGATGAAAGTAGAAAAAGCCAGAAAGCCTGCAAGCAGAATTAAATAGTGCGTTATCGATTCTGAAAGAATAGGAGACATCCCAAAGAGTTTATTTGGAATTTGTCCAATCAATGGAATAAGACTACCAAGCCTGTCTTGTCCCCAGAAATAGAGATCGTTGGGAATTTTGAAGTAATGTGTCATTAACACAGTTACTGCATTGTCGGAGTTAAGTAATGGATATCGAATTGATGAGAATAGATAAAATGATCCTAAAAAAAGGAAGCAAATCAGAGAGGGTAAGAGGTACTTTTGTTTGGTTATCTGCATATAAATTAAATGGTCAAAGTAATTCTTCTTCCGGATTTAATACTCGCCATTCGTTGAAAGCCTTAGTCATTGCCTTTAAAAAAATGTCGGGATCCTGTGCACCTGAAATAGCAAGTTTCCGGTTGAATAGAAAGAATGGAACTCCTCTAATGCCAAGTTGATTCGCTTCAGCTAAATCTGTTCTTACTTCATCCACATACATTCCGGATTCTAGTTCTTTTTCTAATGTCTCTGCATCTAATTCGATCTCTTTGCAAAGTTGCATTAAAGTTTGAATGTCGTCAGTATTTTTTCCGTCGGTAAAGTAAGCGTGAAATAATTTCTCTTCAGCTTCATTTTGTTTTCCATAGGCCTTTGCAAAATGTGTGAATCGATGTGCATTGAATGAGTTGGCAACAATTGCATTTTCAAAATGATAGATAAGACCCACTTCTGATGCCATATTTGTTACATAGTCATTCATCCGTTTAGCTTCCTGAAGATTGATGCCTTTGTGTTCAGCCAAAAATTGATTGATGTTTTTCGTAGGATCCGTTTTCATATCAGGCGACAATTGAAAACTTCTCCACACGACATGAATATTTTCCTTTTCAGGAAAACAAACAAGAGCGATTTCAAATTTCCGTTTTCCTATATAACAAAACGGACACATCACATCACTCCAGATCTCGACGTGCATTTTATTTATCATTGAATTCATACTTGTAAATGTACGAAAGAATGGCTATTTTTTCAAAAGAAATTCCAATGGAAACTCAATTCTTTTCTTCCAAGCCCTAATTGAATGATCGGCATCAGGAAATTCCAGGGTTAGCCAATTCTTAGCTGTATAATTTTTCAGTTTACCGATTTCATCTACCATTTTCTGGAAGGTTTTATAGGTAGTATCGATCCCTTTCCCGCCAAAATCAAAATAGAACTTGTGTTTCCTTTTTGGTAAATGTGTTTGAAGATAGTCAAGCATCGTTTTTGGAAATGGATTATCAACCAGAGTAAATATTCCCGGCCAATGAGTTGAGAGGCAAGCAGCACCTCCAAATATTTTTGGGTACTCACAAATGGCATACAGTGAAATCATTCCCCCCAAGCTTGACCCTGCAATAAAAGTATTTCTTCTATTGCTTTTAGTTGAATAAGCACTATCAATATATGGCTTCAGTTCTTGAGTGATGAATAATAAATAATTGTCAGAATAAATTCTGCTGTTGAATAATCTATAGTTATTGTATTTAGCTGTGGAATAAATATTATTTTGAATACTATCAGCTAATGTTTCAAATGGTCGCTGTGGAAAATATTCACTAAATCGATAGGTGGGGTCATTCCATATTGCAACTACAATACAATCATATATTTTATTTTCTGAAACCAACCGAGCTATTGTCTCATCAACTTTCCACTCCTGCCTTTCACCAACCAATGTGGAATCAAAGATCGATCTCCCATCGTGCAAATACAACACCGGATAATTTCTTTTGTGATTGTAGATTTGTGGCAGCCACACATCAATAGTATGGGCTGAAATATATTTTGATTTAAAGTGTTCAATATGATTTATAGTACCACAAGCTACAAGTGGAATTTGAGCGATCAAATTATTGGACCACAAAATAAACTGCATATAAAATATGAAGATAATTGTTTTGCAGAACATATTATTTAATGTGAGGTCCACTTTCAATGAATTGTTTTATATTTACAAATCTAGAAATACTATTCAAAAAAAATGACTGTTACAATTATTATTTGTGTTTTACTACTTTTGGCTTATGCTTTTGATGTAAGTGCTGCTTTTACAAAGATCCCTTCAGTTATTTTACTATTGCTATTAGGGAGTATTGTTCGCTATGTTACAACTTCGCTCAACATCGTAATTCCTGACCTAAACCCATTTTTGCCTGTATTGGGAACAATTGGTCTGATCTTAATTGTCTTAGAAGGATCACTTGATCTTGAAATAAATCGCTCAAAGATTCCGATGATAAAAAAGTCTGTTCTCGTTGCGATTATTCCAATGTTTGTAATGGCTTTTGGACTAGCATTCTTATTGGGAGCCTTGAATGATGACAGCTTTAAGTTGAATTTAATAAACGTAATTCCTTTTTGTGTTATCAGTAGTGCGATTGCAATTCCGAGTGTAAGAGGACTTTCACAAGAGAACAAAGAGTTTGTCGTTTATGAAACGAGTTTGTCCGATATCTTTGGAGTACTCTTCTTTAACTTCATCGCTTTAAATCCATATATTAATGGTCAATCATTCGGCCTTTTTGGAATTCAAATCCTGATCATTGTTGCTGTTTCATTTATTTCTGTACTTGGACTTTCCTTTTTACTAAGTCGGATTAGACATCATGTTACATTTACTCCAATCATTTTATTTGTTATATTGATCTATGCAGTATCAAAGGAATTTCATTTACCCGGTTTGATATTTATTCTAGTGTTTGGATTATTTCTTGGAAATATAGACGAGTTAAAAAGATTTAAATGGATAGAAAAATTCAGACCGTTGAAGTTACAGGCTGAAGTTGATAAGTTTAAAGAAGTAACAATTGAAGCTACTTTTATGGTAAGGGCGACTTTCTTTATTTTATTTGGTTTCCTTATGAATCCTAATGAAATATTTAATCTTGAAACTTTGCCATTGGCCGGAGCAATCGTATTTATTATTCTATTGATAAGATGGATCACACTAAAATTAGCCGGACTTCCCACATCGCCATTGTTATTTGTTGCACCCCGTGGCTTGATCACAATTTTACTTTTTCTTGCAATTGTCCCGGAACAATCAATTCCGCTTGTCAATAAGTCACTCGTGATCCAAACTGTCTTACTTTCAGTTGTTGCAATGATGATCGGTCTGATGACAACAAAGAAAGAAGAACCAACGTCCGAAGAAGACAACAAAGAAGCCGCCTTGTAAAGCGCAACCTGCAACCCTAATACCTTATACCTTTGCCCGTTGCTTCATATAAGCTTCCGTGTACCACAAGAATTCAGTAAGAAATCTGTTAAACGTTTTTTCAAAATTATCTTCAAATGATTTTCCTTCCGGCTTACCCGCTTTATGCGCAAGCCCCCATGCTGGCGAAGTTGGAATTGGAGGCATTCCCAATGTTGAACAAACCAATCGCAATTGTTCGCATGATCTTGCACCTCCAATAGCGCCGTCTGAATAAGAAACAATTCCACACGATTTCTTTCTGAACTCTTCCCCGAAATGGTCAAGCATATTTTTTAATGCAGGTGGGATGCCATGATTGTATTCAGCAGTGACAATAATAAAGCCATCTGTCTGAGAGAAAATATTGTGTAAGCGTACAAATACATCGGAAGGTTCTTTCATTTCATAGTAACGAAGATTTAAAAGTGGTAAGACATACTCTTTAGGATCAACGATCGTAACTTCAAATTTATCTCCAATTAAAGCAATCACTTTTTGTAAAACAGTATCTGCTAATCTTCCATCCCTGACAGAGCTTAATAAAATGGTTATTTTCATAATAAGTAATTTTATATGACCTCAAGCATTATCTCGGATCATTATCAACATTAATTTCCAAGTCCTAAGTTAAAAAGAAATTGTCAAAAGATTACATATTCCGAACTTATTGACTTAATTTGGAGAATTAAATTGCAACAATGAGTAAATTGATGACCGATCTTGTATTAGTACGCGGCTTACCCGGAAGTGGAAAGACCACTTTAGCAAAACTTTTGTCAGGAAACGGCAAACATCCTGTTTTCTCAATAGATGATTACTTTACTGATCCGGATGGGAACTATACATTCGACTATGCGAAAAATTATTTGGCTTACAAATCATGTGAAGAGAATACTGAGAAAGCAATTGCTGCCGGAAATGAAATAGTATTCGTAGATCATACATTTACGATCGATTGGGAACTGGAACCCTATTTCAAATTGGCGAAGAAATATGGTTGTCGTATGCATGTTGTGACAGTTGAAAATTATCACGGAAATGAAAATGTCCATGAGGTGAGTAAGGAACAGATCACAAAGATGGCCGAAAAATATAAAGTGAAATTAACCTTCGAATAATGAAATTTATTTACATACTCATTTTCCAAAAAATATTAAAGTGGAAAATTGTTGGGTCGATGCCCGATGAAAAAAAGTATATCATTGTAGTTGCACCGCATACCAGCAACTATGATTTCATGGTAGGTCTTGCAGTAAGAAGTATACTTGGATTTAAAGCATCATATCTTGGGAAGAAAGAACTTTTTCGCTTTCCATTTGGATGGCTTTTTAGAAAACTTGGCGGATACCCTGTTGACAGATCCAAGCACACCAATTTGGTCGATGCAGTAGCTGCAATTTTTGATGAACATGAAAAATTTGCTATTGCAATTGCTCCGGAAGGTACGCGGAAGTATGTAAGCCAATGGAAGACCGGGTTTTATTTTATGGCTATCAAAGCGAATGTTCCCTTGGTCCTTGCATCATTTGATTATAAGCAAAGAGCGGTATTTATTTCGCAGCCTTATTTTCCAACTGGAAACAAGGAAGTGGATTCTAAGAATATTCTTAGTTTTTATGCAGGGCATGAAGGTCGCTTTCCAAAGAAATTACCTGAAAAATTGTTCAATTGATGAAGTAAACTGTTTTGTCTTGAATTTGTATTGCAATTTATTATTTTCTTATCACTATTATATTATTTTTACGCCATGATAAGATCAGGTAAAAAAAGTGTCATACTAGTTTTAGCATTATTTATTTTCAATTCCGTAAGCGCAGATAAGCTTGAAGATGGTTTCGAACGGCTGAAGATTTTCGATTATTTCAAAGCGAAAGAGTATTTCGAAAAGTCTCTTGAAAAAGCCGACCGGAGCAGCTTATGGACTGAGTAAGATATTTAGCACTGATAACAATCCGTTTTATAATTTGGATTCAGCAAGAAAGTATATTTTAATTTCCGGTTTTAGCTTTAAAGCTGATAAGCCCAAGGCTATAAAGTATTATTCGGAATTTGGTATAAATGAAAGTGCGATAAGTCAATTATCAACCTATATCTGCGAAAAGTATTTTATATATGTACAAAAGATTGATAGTGTTCTTTTGTATGATCATTTTATTCTAGACTTCGGTTCGTGTTCTGAGAGTGAGAACGTGATTGAGTTGCGTAATGCAGCTGCATTCAGAGATGCGACTAAGATAAACACATCGGAAATCTATAAAGTGTATGCGAAAACATATCCAGATGCAAAGGACTTTGTTCGCGCAAATGAATTATATCAGCAAAGACTTTTCGAAGAACAAACTGTAGACAATACTATTTCATCGTATGAAACGTTTATAGCAAACAATCCGGATAGTCCATACAAAGACGAAGCGGATAGGAGGATTTACAGATTAAGTACTGTTCGGAATCGAGTAGGGGATTTCGCGTCATTTGCAAGAAAATATCCCTCATCAAAGTATTCCGGTGATTCATGGCGACAAGTTTATTCGCTTTCCATGAAAGACTATACAGAAGCAGCTTTTAATAAGTTCAAACAAAACTATCCTGACTATCCATTTGCAGGTGAATTGGAAACCGATTATAAATTGCAGAACTACACTTTCCTTCCTGTGGAGAAGAATGAGAAGTGGGGTTATATAAACGAAGAAGGAACTGAATTGATAGCGCCGCAGTTTGATGATGCGATTTTGTTTTCAGAAGGATTGGCAGTTGTTACCGTGAATGACAAAAGCGGATATATTAATAAATCCGGAAAAATTGTTTTGCCATTGATTTACACAGAAGCGGAATCATTTCAAAACGGCTACGCAATTGTTTTAATGGATAGCCTATATGGCATGATCAATCGTAAAGGTGAATTTGTGATCAAACCTGAATACGATGAATTAGGTGATGTGGTCGAGGATGTTTGTATAGCAGTACAGGATGGGAAATCAGGCTACATTAGTAAATTGGGAAAAAAAATTACGGAATGTGTATACGATCTTGCGAATGAGTTTCATGATGGTTTTGCAATTGTTGCAGTCGGTGAAAAGCATGGATTGATCAATACGCTGGGAAAATTTGTAATTGAACCTTTGTACGATGAATTGGTCGCAATCAACAGGAATTTAATGAAAGCTTCTAATAATGACAAATGGGGCGTAATAGACCTGAACGGAAACACGATAGCAACATTTATTTACGATGATATTGGTGATTACAATGATGGTCTTGCGCTAGCATCTATGAATGGGAAATACGGATACATTGACGAGAAGGGAATGGAACGGATTCCAATGAAGTATCAATACAATTCAACATTGATGAATACCGGTAAGTTCTCCAATGGATATGTCTTACTACGACAAAAAAATAAAACGTTATTGGCAGATACATCAGGAGCAATTATATCATTCTCCGGAGTGGAACAATATGGACTTCCCGGACAAGGATTAATTCCTGTGATGAAGAATAAGAAGTGGGGTTATGCAGATATGACAGGAAAGATAAAGATCCAACCAAAATATGATATGGTTGAATCTTTCTATAATGGAATCGCTAAAGTTAAGAGCAAAGGTTTTTTTGGTGTGATTGATTCAACTGGTGCATCGGTGATTGAAGCCATATATGATAACGTCATTCCGCAAGAAAACTATTTAAGTGTAGTAAAGGAAAGTAAGTTTGGTGTCCTTACAAAAAACGCAACACTAATTCTTCCCTGTGCATATCGTTCAATCGATCTGATCGGAAATAAAATTTTAAGAGGCGTTAATGAGAACCGTTTGATCTATGTTGATCTTAGCGGCAAGATTGTTTACGTCGGCGATCGGGAGTAAAGAGAATTCAAAAATCAGTCCCGATAGCTATCGGGATCAAATGTCAAAATGGCGATACTGATTTCGAAACCTAGAATGAAAAGTACCAATTTTAAACGCGCCAACATCTTTGACCTTTAGACAACAAATAGCAAAATATGTAACTGGCAATATGACTACTGACCAGCTTCCAAACTTGGTTGGTACTTCAGGACTAGAAGAAGGACTAGACTCGCCATCTCTTTGTATTCTCGCAGGTCTAAGTAAAAATGAAAGCCCGCATCAAATAGAATTTTATTTTAAGCAAACACTACAAGAATTAAATATCGAACTGCCAAATAGGAGGCAGGCGGCGATTGATTATGCACTTGGAATAGTTGATGATATCTTGCTGGGCAAAAAGGATGTAATTCTTGGAACGAAGGAGATGTGCCATAATGCATTGGACAGCTATGATTTTATTTCTGAAACAAAGAAATATGTTTATGACAGCATTAGTTTTGAAACTGTATATGGATTGTTTGTCACACATGAAGAATTAATTCAAGCTGACAGGCTGTGGCAGACAGAAAAAACAAATGAGCAATTAATGGTCGAAACTAAAACAGATCTTTTTGAAGAATTGAAAAAGTGGAAAAATAAAATGGTGAGCGGAACATAATATCGCAATGTAACAATAGTATTTTTTACTGCTTAAAATTTGTCCAAAAAATGTCCCCGGTAATGTTGACCTTTCGAAGCTGGCATTTTGACTTTTGATTTTCGACTTCGCTTAAAAATCCAATCTCACCGCTTATGCTTCCACCTCCGATGCGTCCACAACCAAAACTGCGGCTGTGCAGTGATCAGTTTTTCATTGATCTGTGCGGATCGCTCAGTGATAAAAAATGGTTTTTCAGCAGAAGGATTATCTGAAACTAGTTCATACGATAAATTGTAATGTCCTCTTTTGGTTTTTGTGATCTTACCATAAACAACAGGATAATTATAGAGCAGTGCATATTTTTCCGCACCTAAAAGCATACAAGTGTCTTGTCCCAGAAAAGTCATCCAGTGTCCTTTTTCAGGTTTCGATGGACTTTGATCGTTGATGAAGCCGTAAGTGAACAATTCGTTTTTTGTTTCTTCAAAAAACTCATGCACTTTACGAGTCGACATTAATTGTGTTCCAAAACGCGCACGCGTAGATCGCAATTTTTTATCGAAAAATTTATTTGATAAAGTGGAGTAGATACCGGAACCTTTATGGTCAGAATGAAACGGAAGAGTGACAGCCGGCCATTCCCAGTTTGCAAAATGTCCGGTAACAACGATGACACTTTTTCCTTGCTTATAATAATTACGGAGAGTCTCAGTATTTTCAAGAGTAACCCTGCTTTTTAAAGTCTGTTGAGAAGCAGTAAACACTTTTAGTGTTTCAAAAACAATATCGCAAAAGTGCTTGTAAAATTCTTTTGTGATCTGTGCAATTTCCTTGTCTGATTTCTGTGGAAATGAACGCTTCAAATTCGACACCACTAGTTTTTTTCTATAAGGGAAAATGTAATAAAGAATTACAAAGAAGAGATCCGAAAAAAGATACATCACCGGAAACGGAAGCAATGAGATCGGAATCAGAATCAGGTAATAAAGAAGGGCGCTGATAATAGTTGACATCGGCACGAAAGTATAAAAAAGTTTGGAATCTTAACCTTTAACCAATAAACTGCAGACCCATAATCTGCAAACTCACACTCTGCAAATCCATACCCTGCATATCGGTACCCTGCTTATCAATAACCCATCGACACTCCCAACACAAGTCCCATCGGGACGACCTATCGGTACAACCCGACCACATCGTTGCAACAAGAGTCCCATCGGGACGACCTATCGGTAAGACGCGAAACATCACGTTACTCCACAAGTCCCGTAGGGACGGTATATCGGTGTCGCTTTTGAATAGAAAATCGAAGTGTCCAGCTGAAACCGTAACATCAATGATTACGCATCTCCTCAATCAACTTCGCAAACCCTCTCTTGTAATCCTCAAAATACTGCCCTGTTGCCGGTCCATTGAACCCACTATGAATCTCACGAACGGTCCCATCTTTATTCACATAGATCGTAGTTGGAAAAGAAAAAACACGACTCAACATTGGTAGAGTCTTACCGGCTTCCTCGCGATTTGAACTTCCTCCAAAAAGTATAGGATAGTTAACATGGTAGCGATCTGCTAATCGTCGGATATTTCGAAATGCAACAGTTGTATCTGTGATTTTTTCATAGTCTAATCCGATAATGCGAACGTCTTCAGGTTTAGTTGTGTTGAACCAATCAGAAAGGTACCTGGTTTCATCTAAACAATTCGGACACCAACTTCCCATGATCTGAACAATGACAACTTTGTTTTTAAATTCACTGTCTGCAAGTGAAACCATTTTTCCGTTGACATCAGGAAATGAAAATTCCAATTTTGAATAACCCTCTTTAAGATGAGAGAAAGATCGTTCGTCCTGTAAATTAAAACTCGAATCGCGAACAGCACTCCATGTGTCGTGCCAATGTAATCCGGAAAAGAAATGGCCATTCTTGATTTCATTGTTGATCACATCAGCAATAAACAAAAACGAATGTGCTCCATCAAATGCAGATAGCGATAAATGCATACCGGAGATTTCTCCTTCGAGAAATCGGTAGTCTCCGGTGTTAGTCAGAAATGTTCCTGTAACTCTATTGCCTTCCTGATTGAAAAGACCGACGCAATATTTATTTTCATCATCTTCACCATCGAATTTTGCCTTCCATTTCCCGGTGATATTCGTCGAAGTTCTTTCAGGACGATCGCTAAAACGGTAACCGGTATTAGCTGAAGCACGGAAAGTAATTACATTTATTTCTTTACGTGATAAATTGAAAAACTCACCGATCAGTAATTCCCCAAAGTTGCTTGTATGAATTTCCGCATCGAAATCCGGAAGACGAATTAAAATACTGTCGTTCTGCATCAAAGAAATTGTCGCCGGAATTCTTTCATCAGCATTGATGATCATAGCAACATTATCTTTTACTTCAAAGTTGAATGGCAGCGAAAGAGTGTCATGCAAGATCAATTCACCCCGCCACATGCCGGGTTTGATTTGCGCAATGACTAAATGCGAATAGAAACATAAGATCAGAAGAAGGTACTTTTTCATTATTAATAAATGATTTTATATCTGCTGCAAATATACACTTTATAAAAAATATTGCTTGCAACGAGTCTCCTGAGACGACATGTCAGTTAGAAAAAGTAACACGAGTCCCTAACAACGACATCATAGTAATCCCAAATCAATCGAACATCCAAGTCCCGTAGGGACAACCACCACCTCCCATCAAAACAACATCCAAGTCCCGCAGGGACGACATCCTGGTAACCCGGTGCCAAGCGGACACTCCAAGTCCCATAGGGACGACCTATCGGTGTCGCTAATGACTACGAAGCAAACACCTGGCCCAATAGTATTCCATATCTCAGTACTTAACTAATCCTGGTGGTTTATTAAAATAAAAAAAAAGTCAAAAAATGCATTCAGCACTTTTTGACTTTTGATTACGATAGCTATCGGGATTGATCTTTAGTTAACCCACAATCTCCTCACCCGTATCAAACACAATCCCCTGCGCCAACGGCAATTCCGTAGAGTAGTTGATCGTATTCGTCTGACGACGCATGTAAACTTTCCAGGCATCACTACCTGATTCACGTCCGCCGCCGGTTTCTTTTTCGCCACCGAAAGCCCCGCCGATCTCGGCGCCGCTGGTTCCGATGTTTACGTTTGCAATACCGCAATCACTTCCTTCGTGAGAAAGGAATTTTTCTGTCTCTAACATGTTACGAGAGAAGATCGCCGATGAAAGTCCTTGCGGAACTCCGTTGTGAAGCTCGATCGCTTCGTCAAGAGTTTTGTATTTCATCATGTAAAGAAGTGGAGCGAATGTTTCATCACATACGATAGGTAAGTTACCGGTTACTTCTGCTATACATGGGTGAACATAACAACCGCTTTCATAACCTTCACCTTGAAGAACCTGTCCGCCGAAAATAATTTTTCCGCCTTCGTCTTTTACTCTATCGATAGCACTTAGGAAATCTTTCACAGCACCTTTATCGATAAGAGGACCAACCAAAGTTTTTGCATCCAGTGGATGTCCGATACGAATGTGTTTGTATGAATTCAATAATTTCGCTTTGAATGTTTCGTACACTGATTCGTGAATGATCAAACGACGAGTAGAAGTACAACGTTGTCCTGCAGTTCCAACTGAACCAAATACTACAGCACGAAGCGCCATTTCAAGATCTGCATTTTCAGTAATGATGATTGCATTGTTTCCACCTAACTCCAGTAACGAACGACCGAAACGTTCAGCGACAATTGTTCCTACACGTTTTCCAACGCGAGTAGAACCTGTTGCAGAGATTAGAGGTACACGGTGATCAGCAAGGAAATTATCGCCGATATATTTTGACCCGCCGGCTACTAAGTTGATCACACCTTCAGGAACATCATTCTTTTTCAGAACGTCTGCAAGAATATTGTGAACAGCAATAGCGCATAGCATAACTTTCGAACTGGGCTTCCATACTACTGTATCGCCACAAACCATTGCAAGCATAGAGTTCCATGCCCAAACAGCAACAGGGAAATTGAAAGCTGAAATTACTCCCACAATTCCGATCGGGTGATATTGTTCGTACATACGGTGACGCGGACGTTCACTGTGCATTGTCAAACCGTACATCTGACGAGAAAGACCAACAGCGAAATCACAGATGTCAATCATCTCCTGAACTTCACCTAATCCCTCTTGATAAATTTTCCCCATTTCATAAGAAACAAGTTTTCCAAGTGGCTCTTTATATTTACGTAACTGATCGCCCATCTGACGAACGATCTCTCCACGTTTCGGAGCCGGCATCATGCGCCAAACTTTGTAAGCTTCCTGTGCTTTTACGATTACTGCTTCATAATCTGCCGTTGTTGCTTGCTTGATCTTCCCGATCAATGCACCATCAGAAGAAGAATACGATTCGATTTCTTCGCCTTTGGTATCCAACCAGACTGTACCGGTACATGCGCCTCGGTTTACATCCTTGATGCCGAGAGTTTTTAATACTTCAGCAATGCCATAATCTTTTGTGGCTAACGTTTCAGATTTCATAGAATTATCTTGATTTTTTAGAGATTGCAAAGGTAATTAAACAGACGGACAAAACCATCAATTGAGATTGAGATTTGGCTGTTTTGGAGGTTTATTGAAGGTGGATTTATAGATTGAGTACCTATTTTAGGTAATGCGTCACAACATTTAATTTACCTTGAATTACCATGAAGCAATCCCTTTAATCCATAATTTAGCCAAATCTCAGTCAAAATTCAATGCAATCTTAAACCAAATTCCGGCATTAATCCACAAAATCCTCAAATCAGCTAAATCCAGGTTCCGATTTGCCTCCCCTATGAAAAAAGACTTCCTGTTAATTGTCGCAATTTACCTTCTTGCTTGCCTTGGCGTTATGCCCTATGTAAAGTGGTATGTCGACAATCCGGATAGTCTGCAGTACATCAATATCGCTCATCACATTCTTGATGGGAGATTAACGCTTGCAATAAATGGTTACTGGAGTCCATTGATCACATGGTTTCTCGCTCCATTTATTTTGATCTTTAATGATGGCATTATAGCATTCAAATATCTTCAAATGGCCATTGGAATTTTTGTAATTCGAAAATGGTTAATTTTTTAGTTTTTGTTGATGTTGAAGAAAAATGGAAGCGTGTTCTTGGATTTGTGATCTTTCCATTTATAGTAAGTTATTCATTACTTAATCTCACTCCTGATCTTTTATTTGTAGGAATACTTTTTGCGCTCATTATAGAATTGATAAGGTGGCTCGATAAACAAACGGATGGTAGCTAGCTTGGAAAACTCGGTGCATTATTGTTTCTCACAAAGTCTTTCGGTTTACCGCTTTTCATTTTTCTTTTTTGTTTTGTTATCTGGATGAAAGATGAAAGAATTCCAAAAATTACGTTAAAGAAAATTCTTCTGCCATTCGGAACAGTTGCCGGCTTGTGGATCATTTTATTGTCAATCAAATACGGCAAGTTTACTATTTCAGAATCTGCTAAATTTAATTTTACATACGAAGTCGCGCCGACTGTTGGCAAGACCGTTCAGCTTCCGGTATTGGGAAATGGCTTATTGGAACCCTCAAACGATTTTGCATTGTCAGCCTGGGAAGAACCTGCATCGCAAATTCAACTTACGCCATTGGATCCATTTGGTGATATTGCATATTATTTTAATGTTGTAAACCGGAATTTACAGAGCATTTATTTTCATGATTTCAGAAACCAACTCGGATGGGTCTTTATTTTCTTTCTCATCATTTCTCTGTTCAGGAAAAAATCAGACGATGTAATTCCCCTGTGGATCAAAATTTCATTGCTTGTAATTTGCGCTCTATATATTGGCTACAGTCTGATCCTGGTCCATGAACGTTACATCTGGATTTGCACGCTTTTTTATTCCCATGATAGTGTTTTTTATAGATAAAATTTTCACATCCATCCCCTCATCCAAAATCAGCGAAATCAAAAAAATCCAGGCAACAAAAAGAATCAGTGAAATCAAATTAATCATCCTAATCCCGGTTCTGATCCTGTGCATTAAACGCCCAGCGAAAGAGGTATTAATGTGTGGCGACAGAGACGTAAACATCTTACAATTGTATCACGCTTTCCGATCCCCAATAGAAACGATGAACATCTTCTATCGTCCTGATGAAAAACTACATGATGACATACAGAAGTTGAAAAGAATTATCCCGCCCAACTCCAATATAGCGTCCATAAAAAAATCAGATCCAGAAAGAGACGGTTATGCATCGACATTACTGATTGCCTACGAATGCAAATCAAAATACTTCGGACAAACTTTCGAAGTCGATTCAACTTTCAAAGGTTATTTGGACCTTTGACCTTTGACCTTAGTCCTTCACCTTCCTCAACGACTCAAACACATAATCCGAAATCTTAGGAAAATTCTGATCAACAATTTGATCCACTCGATTCTCATTTGAAGGGAAGTGCACTACAGCCACATCGCCATACAGTTTTTCACCTCTGCTATTGTAAATGGAGTAATGAATTTTCAAATCACGGCGATAGATCTTTAAAGCCAGATCTATGCAATCATCAAAATGGGTCTTGATATCAAATTCATTTAATATTATAAAATAATCAGCGTTGTATTTTTTTGAAAAACTAGGGAGTAGTTCAGGATCTCTTGGGACTGCGTCAATGTATGTTTTGTCAATTTCTTTCTTCTTCGTTTTCTTGCCTTTGATAGTCGTATCTTTTACTGCAAACTTCTTCGGATCTTTCATTGGAGAAGTACTGTCTGTTTCGAATGCAAGCGAGTGATAGATCATATCAATGTCCCCATTGTTATTTGCAACAAAACTCTGATTAGGAATTTGTGCATCATACACTTCTACAAATCGCTGATTCATTTTCTTGACAATTCCTTTACGGAATTCAGAGCGAACTTCGTTGATGTCCATTTGCGATTCTTCAGCAATATCCTGATCTGCATCCGACAAATGCATTGCCGGCATGTATGGAATGACCATTACCGACATCTTTCGTTCAGGAAGTGAATCACTTGTTTGTCCAAGCAATGAAAACGATGCGAGTACAAGAATCAGGAAGTTGGTTAGTTTATTCACAGCTGTGTATTTTTTGGGTAAAAGGTTCCCGAATGGGAGGGCATAGATTGAGCGATTTGGCGATATTCATTTTGCCTATTACTAATTAGATATCGATTTCGATGCAACCAAGTTCGTTATTAGTTGGATTCGAAATAAAGTCAATAATGACTTCACTTTTCGAATTTAGTAATTCCGCTAGCTCTTGAGTTGTGCGATTTCCGGTTCGAAGCCAAATGATTTTAGGAGGATGGCCATATAAATTTGCCAAATCAAAAAAATCAGAATCAAATGTTACGATTGAAAAATTATTTTCTTTGGCATACTTCCAAATATTTATATCGGAATAATTTTGTAATCCAAGATCTTTTACTTGACCGGATCCATGAAAAATAGTGTCAAGTTTACTTATGACTCTAAAGGAAATATTTTGGTCAAAAAGTAGTTTCATTTATGCAACTCTGATTCTATGTTCCCTGTCTGCTGCATATGCTAAACAGGCTTGAATATCATTTTCAGATAACTCCGGATAATCTATTAATATTTCTTTTACAGTCATACCTGATGCCAACCAGGTTAACACATCATAAACAGAAATACGCGTATTTCTTACGCACGGTTTGCCAAACCTTACTTCAGGATTTATTAATATGATTCCTCTATAGTTTATCATGATAAGTGTTTATAATACGGAACTAATTCAACAGATGTTTCCAAATATCATTGCCAATTGTGAACACCATTAAAGATAACAAGATCACCATGCCGGTAACTTGTGCACGCTCCATGAATTTGTCGGAGAATTTTCTACGGGTCACAGCTTCGATCACCAGAAAAACTACGTGTCCACCATCCAATGCCGGAATCGGCAGGATATTCATAAACGCAAGTACCATAGACAACAAACCTGTGATCGTCCAGAACCGATACCAGTCCCAAACACCACCATAGATCGTAGCAATTCCAATCGGGCCCTGAAGTGAATCACTCGCTTTTTCTTTTCCTGTAAAAATTTGCTTCAGTCCTTTGATGTTGGAAACGATGGCTTCTTTCGCATCACTTGCGCCGTACATCAATGCTGTTCCGAATGAATATTTCGTCAATGCGTAATTACCCATTTCAGTATGAAAACGAATTCCGATCAATCCTGAATCGTTCACCACCGGTTGAACCATCGATGTATCTGCATTGCGAACTATTTGTACTGTGATTGGTTTGCCTTTATTCTCGAAGATGATCTTACGACATGCATCCATTGAGAAAGTCCGTATACCATTTACGCTGACGATCTGATCTTTCATCTGCAATCCTGCCGCCTCAGCTGGCATGTCTTTTATAATACTATCAACTTCTAAATGTGCCTGAAAAGGTGAAATGAAACTTCCTTTACCGGCCTTGATCGTTTCACGATAAAAACCTTCAGGAACAGTCAATGTTATTTCTTTTCCATCACGCAAAACAGTTATCGATGAACCAAGAATTACACGCGAAGAAACCAGGTCATTAAAGCGATCGAATTGTTTCCCATCGATAGCAACGATCTTATCGTGATTCTGCAAGCCGATCTTTTGTCCAAGATCGTATGCGTAGATGCCGTCATTTACATTATCATTACTCAGATATTCTTTATCATACTTGATCAATGTCATAGTGTAAATAGCAACACCCAGGATCACATTCATGGTAACACCGCCGATCATAACGATCAAACGTTGCCATGCCGGCTTACTACGAAATTCCCAAGGTTGTGCCGGCGATTTCATTGCTTCGCTATCCATGCTCTCGTCGATCATTCCTGCAATTTTCACATAACCGCCAAGTGGTAACCAGCCAAGTCCGTATTCTGTATCGCCTTTTTTGAAGCTGAAGAATTTAAATCCCCATGCATCAAAGAACAGGTAAAATTTTTCTACACGAATTCCAAAAGCACGAGCTGCCAGATAGTGTCCTAATTCATGAAGTGTAACGAGTATTGAGAGGCCCAGAATTAACTGAGCTGCCATAATTAAAGCTGCCATTAAAATTTATTATTGATTAAGTATTGTATCATTAGTTAAGACGAATTTCTGTAACGAATATTGGGAGAACGAATTGTTATGCCGGTAAAAACTCAAGTGCTTTTCTACGGGTTTCTTCGTCAGTCGTTACATAATCTTCATAAGAAGGGTGTTTGACGAAAGAGATGTTGTTCATGCAGTCTTCAATCAGATCGCTCATCTCTAAAAAGCCAATCTGATCTTTTAGGAAAGCTGCAACCGCAATTTCATTTGCAGCATTTACGATACAAGGCATATTTCCCCCTTTTATCATGGCTTCCGTAGCCATTGCAAGATTACGAAAAGTTTCTGTATCAGGAGTTTCAAAGGTCAGTGACGGGTACTTCACAAAATCAAATCGTTGAAATGTCGATTTCAGTCGTTTTGGATAGCCCAAAGCATACTGAATCGGCAGTTTCATGTCAGGCAGACCCATCTGAGCCTTCATGGAACCATCTTCGAATTGGGCAATGCTATGTATAATGCTTTGAGGATGAACGATTACGTCAATTTGATCCGGTTCCAGACCGAATAACCAACGAGCTTCTATCATTTCCAGGCCTTTATTCATTAACGAGGCTGAATCGATGGTGATTTTCGCGCCCATATCCCAATTCGGATGCTTCAGTGCCTGTTCTTTCCGGACAGTCGATAGAAAATTCCGATCGCGACCCCGGAAAGGACCACCGGAAGCAGTCAGATAAATCTTCTCAACGGCATTGTGACTTTCGCCAACCAAACATTGAAAAATTGCCGAATGCTCGGAATCGATAGGGAAGATATCACAATTATTTTTTGTCGCAAGCGAAGTAACAAGTTCACCCGCAACGACCAGTGTTTCTTTATTCGCTAATGCAATATTTTTTTTTGCTTCAAGCGCTTTCAAAGTTGGTTTCAAACCGGCATAACCTACTAATGCAGTAAGCACCATGTCGACGGATGGTAATTGAACAACATCTGCAAGCGCTTCTTGTCCAGCATAAACTTTGATCGGCAATTCACGCAATCCCTGACGAACTTCATCGAATTTGCTTTCATCGGCGATCACAACAACTTGCGGATGGAATTCTTCAGCTTGTTTGATGAGAAGAGCGGCATTGCTATTACTCGTAAGTACTTCCACATTAAAATGTGAATGTTGTTCCCGAATAACTTCCAATGCCTGCGTCCCAATACTCCCCGTAGACCCTAAAATCGCAATATTTTTCCGTGATGACATGGCCGTGAAGGTAAGGAATTTTCGGTTGCTTTTTGGTGAGTAGTGAGTAGTAAGTAGTAAATAGCACCACTTACTATTTTGGATAGAATTTACTTTGTAAATGTTAGTTGATTGTTAACTGCGCACACTTCACACTTCAAACTCACACTCCACACTGACCTTAGTCCCACCAAAGGCTTACCACACGTTTTTTCTCCAACTTTTTCTCCAGATTCACCGGGAATCCATACAGCCATCCAGGATTTATTTCATCCGGAAAAAGCGGCTCAGTCAATTTGCGAATAAGGTCCGTTGACATTTCTCCAATGATGTATACAGTGTCAGTATAAAACCAATCCTGCGGATAATCAGCATCTGCTACTCGCACATAGATTCCTTCTACTTCCGGATATTCTGCAATGAGTTGCAGCACCTGATAGAATTCTTGTGTCGATGGTTTGTCGTATGGAATATTTACACCGATGACTTCCTGGTCTTCGATGTCCGCAAAGAATTCGTCGTATTGAAGCGCGAATTCATTTTCCGGATAGCCGGCTTCGTCGAGCCGGTCGAGGATTTCTTCTTTTTGGTTCATCCTTTTGGTGAGTAGTAAGTGGTAAGTAGTAATTAGCAGGGACGCGGTTGAGATTCAAGATTTGTCCATTGATCAACTAATAATTGTACTATAAATCATCATTCAAAGGAAATAGGTTAATTCCTTTCAAATATTCTTCATTCTTCATTTTTCAATTCTTCACTACTTCTCGCAATTTCCGTCTATAGTTGATAGCTGCTTTAATTTCACTGTAAGTAAACTCCTCCCCAAGTTGTTCTTTCAAAAGTGTTAGACTAACGTTACCATGCTCTTCGATTTTTTCTTCTATTGTTTTTAATTTTTCTTTCGTCACAAATTTCAGGACATTCAATTCACCGGTAAGGATAAATTGAAGAAGGTGGTCTTGTATGGTAGCTTCTTTCAGATTTCTTCGTTGTGCAATTTCTGCCACTGTCATGCCGCGCTGATAAAGTTCAAGACTTTGCAGGAAGGTGGACGAAGATGAAGACGAAACAGATTTTTTTGGCGCCGACTGTGCAGGCAGGATTTCACTCATCCTTGAATGAGTATTTGTTCTACTGCAGAAATGATTGATGGCAGAAACAAATTGTTCGCCATATTTATTGATCTTCACTGTGCCGAACCCGGAAATATGTTCGAGGTCGCTCATTTGTGTTGGCAGATAAGTGCTGAGTTCAACCAGAGTTTTGTCTGTAAAGATCACGTATGAAGGGACATTTTCCAGTGATGCAAGCGCAAGTCTAAGTTTTCGCAATTCATCAAACAACTCTTTGTTATAATCATCAAGCGCTGCTTCTTCGTATTTTCCTTTACGTTCTACGCGTGCTATTTTTTTCGATTTGAAAGGATGAAGAAGAACTTGTTCATCATTAAACAAAACACTTTTTCCTTTCGTTGTAATTTTCAAAACAGAATATTCGCCATACTTCTCTATGTAGTGAAGGTCGAGAAGTTGTTTGAAATAATGTCGCCATTCTTCAAGCGAATACTCACTTCCTCTGCCGAATGTCGGAAGATATTTATGTTCGTCGTAAATTTTTGCAGTTGTCGAACCTTTCAAAAAATTGATCACATACAATGCGCCAAATTTTTCTTTCAATCTGCTAATTGCTGACAATGCTTTTTGTGCAATGATCGTTCCGTCGAATGTCTCGGCAACTTTTGTATTCAGACAGATATCACAGTTGCCACAGGGTGCTTCGAATTCTTCGTCAAAATAATTCAGCAGATATTTTCTTCTGCAAGTATACGATGAACAGAAATCAGCCATACGTTCCAGTTTCTGCATCATGATCTTTGTCTGCGCTGGACCGGTTTCATTGAAAGCGAATTTTTTCAATTTCATCAGATCGCCGGCGCTATAAAATAATAATGCTTGTGATGGAAGTCCGTCACGACCTGCACGACCGGTCTCCTGATAATATCCTTCAATGTTTTTCGGCATACTCGTATGTACAACAAACCGCACATTCGATTTATCAATACCCATTCCGAATGCAGTCGTGGCAACGATGATCTTCGTTTCGTCACGTTTGAATTTTTCCTGTCTGTCAGTTCTTGTGTTCGCATCAAGTCCTGCGTGATAGGCCTGAGCGCTGAAACCGGCCTCAGTTAATTTCTCTGCATAATCTTCAGTGTTAGCACGTGAAAGACAGTAGATAATTCCTGTTTCATCTTTTCGTGCAGCTAAAAATTCCGTGAGTTTGCTGAAGTGATCATTTTTATCGTCAATTGTATAACGGATATTTGCTCTATTGAAACTCGAAATAAAAACTTTCGGCTCGTTAAGATGAAGTCGTTCGAGAATATCCTTTCGGGTCAATTCATCTGCAGTTGCAGTAAGTGCGATCACTGGAACATCGGGGAAATGCGATTTTAATTTCGACAGCGTCAAGTAGTCCGGACGGAAATCGTGTCCCCAGTGAGAGATACAATGTGCTTCATCGATTGCGAACAAGGAGACATTCAATCGTTTCAGAAATCCGAAAAAATCTCCCGAGGCAGGATTGAGTCGCTCAGGTGCGATATAAAGTAATTTGACATCTCCTCTTATTATTTCCTGAATAAGTTGGTCCTGAGTGTAGCTGTCTTGTGATGAATTCAGGAATGCTGCATTCACACCATTGAGTCGAAGGGCATCCACCTGATCTTTCATTAAAGCTATGAGCGGAGAAATGACAACCGTAATTCCCGGCATCATCAAAGCAGGAACTTGATAACAGAGTGATTTTCCTCCGCCGGTAGGCATGAGGACAAGGCAATCTTTTTTATCTAGAGTAACGGCATTGACAATATCCTCCTGCATAGGACGAAATTTCTCAAACCCGAAGTATTGTTTTAAAATGGACAAAGAATTCATGGCGGTAAAAGTAGGAATTTTCGGGCGAGGATTTTCCGTTGCTAGGCGAATTCATGCTTATTTTAAGGATATTTTAATATGTTAATCTTAAATCAGTGAGTACAAGAAGAAGCAGAAAGAAGTTATTTATATCCAATCCTTTTTCGGTCATTTTGCCCGATAATTTGCTCATCTTTTTTTAATAAATATTCCAGCGCCTCATAAACATCCTTGAACTGTTGATTGTATTTATTTTCCAGTTCGCTTAGTTTTTCTGTCAAATCTTTGTGCGATAAGGCATATTGTCTGATAAATACAAATGCTCTCATTATAGCAATATTGACTAATATCGCTATATCAGAATTTAAAACACCACTCAGCATTGCCAGACCTTGCTCAGTAAAAACATAAGGCAAATATCTTGTTCCTCCTCTGCTCTTTGAGGTTTCAATTTGCAACCTCAAACTTTCCCATTCTTCTTTTGTAAGCTGGAACATAAAGTCTTTCGGAAAACGTTTTGAATTTCTTTTAACGGAGAGGTTAAGATTTTTAGTTTCAATTTCATAAAGCTCCGCCAGATCAAAATCGAGCATTACTTTTTGCCCTCGTATTTCGTGGATTTTGGTTTCAATATTTTGTAATTGCATTTTAGTTCTAAAAAGTAATTGAGAAAAAACAATCAAACAAAAGTACTGTTAGAAAAATAAAAATGAAATCTCATAAATGCAACTTTTTCCGGTTTGCAATATCTGCATCTTCATTGCCGTCGCCTTCAGGCGACGGAATAAGGATTAATGCATATTTCAAGGCTTTAGCCAAATTTTGTTTATGTTTACCAAAGCACTGAACCAATCCATTTCGAATTACTCACATGAAGTTCCTATCTATTTCTTTTCTTTTTTCAATTCTAATTGCAATGACGTGTAATGGAAAAGGGCAATTTGGTTTTGGTGGCACAATAGGTTTTGAAAAAATTATAGGATGGAATATGGAAAATGCAAATGTTAGTGTTTGGGAGGATGATTATTTTCCGATGAATAGAAAAATTGCAGCTGAATTTATTTACAAATTAAAATGGGCGCAATTCGAATCAGGGTTATCGTACTTTAACGAACATTATCAGACTTCAATTTACAAAGGTCCCCGAAACTATAATAGACCAGTGGATTTTGAATCAGATAATTTGGGCATACCGTTAAAAATTAAATTCCGATTGAATATTCCTAAAAAAGAGAACTTCTTTTATTTTCTCACGGAATCGGAATTTGTTTTCAGTCTTTATGCAAAAAAAATAATATATGGAACTGCTGGAATAGATACTCAAACTATGTTATCAAAGAGTTTGGATTATCAGCGAGCTACTTTCAGAATAGGATTTGGTTATTGCACTAAAGTTTATCACTCACTTTTTGGAGCATCGCTGCTGATATTTCAACTGATCTTTATCGGCAACCAATACTCGATCAAAATGTTGGTTTTAATAAGTACGGGGTAAATACGGGGCTTTCTTTATTTTTTTAGGAAAATGTCAGGCAACAAATAATTCTAGAATTATAAAGTTATTTGGCAGACTTTGCCTAGATGTAGTTTAATGCTTCGTGTGTTAATTTGTAAAACTAGTTTTATTTGCGAATTATCTTTCCGCTAAAAACTCTGTTCTCATAATGAAAAGAAATAAAATACACTCCCGAAGCAAGCATGCCTAAATCAATCGTAATCGATTTCTCGTTCATGGCATTGACTGAGAGATGATGGTGCACTTCCTTCCCTGAAATATCTTTTACCGATAAATTACTTATTTGAACATTTTCCTTATTAAAATTAATATTCAAAAACCTGTCGAATGGATTAGGCGAAATAGTCACCAATGATGATTTATCAAAAGCATCAATGGCTGTGTTCAAATTTCTTAACTTAATTACCATGGAATCAGAACTACTATTCTCACTCGGATCAAAAGCAGTAACACGAAATATGTAATCGCCATCTGCAAACAAGCGAGTGTCGAACATTTGTAAAGAATCAACATCATCTATTGTATCATTTCCATCAGAGTTAGAGAGAATGTGGTAAAAATTTCTGTCAGTATAATTGCCGATTGAATAGCATGTCTGGTCAAAAGAGTAGATCGTTCGCAATAGTTGTTGAATATAAGGACCTGCATTGTAAAAGTCGTTGAAGAAATTAAATTCATAGGCAAATGTATCGAGTAGCATTGTCTGGGGACTTGACAATGGCGACAAGCTATAACGCAATTTATTTACATCCACATGCCAAGTGGAATTGATCTGATCAAAAACCTTCGAGATGATTTTAACTTTGCCAAACAAACTGTCAGGCGATAAATACGTGTCAGATGAATCACGAAATGCAAAAGCATCATTGCCAATCGTCCTTTCAAAAACCGGCGGCATGCTATCAAAATGGTTTACCATATAAGAAAGCGGATTGTCATACGTCCACCAGCCACCTGACCATGTTAACCCTTCATCATAAATTCGTGCAAAATGACAATGTACAAAACCGGTCACAGGAAAGTCAACTAACTGACCAATGATATCGCCTTCAGCAACTGAGTCACCTACGACATATGGTATACTTGTTTCTTCAAGATGTGCATAAAGATATCCGGTCGATGAATCAGGAATGTTTTCATTTCCAATTGCAATTCTCCAATGAAAATCTCCGCTTGTCGTAAGAATTGCTTTTACAAATCCCGATTTTACAGAATAAACATCCTGTAAGTAAACACCAAGCAGATCAACTCCCGGATGCGGATAAATACTTACCCCACTGGAGTAATCCTGAATTTCATCGTAACTGTTGCCTACAGGCTGATAAACAGTGTCCTGATAATAATTGATCGGGTTGCGAATTTGTTCGCCGGGCAATGTGTTAGAAAGACGGCTATTGTTCCGGATATTTTCGAACTGAGTCGTTGAATGTTTCAACGGATAAATTACTGTTTCATCTTTAGTGAAAATCTGCATGTCACTCGTGAAATATGAATTAAATTCAAAGTGATCAGCAAATACTATTTTAGTGCTGATGTAAAGTTTGTTATTGATTACTTCAATGTCAAATATATTTTCAGATGATTTAGAAAACAATTGGCGAATCGAATTCCCTTTCGCTATTTTAAGTTCACTTCTCAAAACGATCAGTAAATCTTCTTTGATAAAGAGAAGTTTTGTTACAAGTTCATCGACTTGTAATGTGTTGCTGTTAATATGAACAGTTCTGTTTTTCTCATCATAATATGCAAATGAATTATTTTCTGAAAAAGTAAACACATTGGATCCTTCAATACTTGTGAATGATCCGGTTTCAAGATCGATCAATTGAATATTTCGTGTATCATGAAATGCCGCAAATTTTCTGTCAGGTGACAAACAAAAGTTAATTGTCTGAAAAAATAATTTCTGCTGGAGCAAGTTCCCTTTCAGATCATATAGTCGAACGACACATTGCGCATCTTCTTCATAAGGCATTAATGTGATGTATCCATATTGTGTTCGGAACTTAATGGCGCCTTTTAATTGTACTGAAGCTGGAATATTGAAATTATTTGCATTGTCAGAAGCAGATAAAATTTTGGCCTTTGAATTATCAATCAAGTGTCCGGCAAAATTTAAGTGCTGTGCAATAAGAGTTGATGACATTAAAAATGCAATAAGGAAGATGACCGACTTCATGATCTGCGTTTGAAGACAAAAAAAAATGCACGTCAAATGTTAATTTGAAATAAAATATTCCGTGGTCTTCTTGTGTCCCGATAGCTATCGGGATTGCGCTCTTGTGTTAAAAAACTAGTGTTCAGGCCAAACTAACAATTTCCCCAACTCATCCACCAACTTCCTATCATTCGACAATCTCGGCACTTTATTCTGCCCACCTAATTTTCCAAGTGAACGCATATAGGAAATGAAAGCATCCTTGCGGAGGCGTTTTATTTTCAATGGCTGTAAGATATGACCTGTGATCAGATCGCGGTAGTAAATATTTTGTCGCTGCAAACTTTCGTCGAGCGCCAAAGCAAATTGTTCAAGGTTGTCGGGCTGCTTATGGAATTCAATGAACCATTCATGATAAGGCAATCCGCTTTCCGGATTTACCTGTGGAGCAACTGTGAACTCAACGATCTCTGCATGCTGCTGTTGTGCTGCATGCATCAACGCTTTTTCAATTTCTTCTGTGATAACATGTTCTCCAAATGCGGAGATAAAATGCTTGATGCGGCCTGTGACTAAGATCTTGTACGGATCTTTGGAAACAAATTTTACAGTGTCACCTAAACTGTATCCCCATAGTCCTGCATTTGTATTTAAGATGATTGCATAATTCACTCCCAGTTCGACATCCTTTAATGAGATACACGTTAGATTCGTATTGAAATATTCATTCGCAGGGATGAACTCATAAAATATTCCGGAGTTCACCATTAATAACAAAGAAGGATCATTTTGTTTATCCTGATAAGCAATGAATCCTTCACTCGCCGGATACAATTCTATGCTGTCCACTTTTTTTCCGATGCTTTGTTCGAGCTTATTGCGATACGGCTCGTAATTTACACCGCCATAAATAAAAAGGTTGAATTCCGGAAAAATGTCTTTGATCTTTTTACCTGTACGCTCAGTAAGTTTATCGAAATACATCTGCACCCATGGCGGAATCCCGGAGATGAGTGTCATGTTTTGCTGCAACGTCTCTTCAACAATTGCATCGACTTTTACTTCCCAGTCTTCAATGCAATTCGTCGGGTAACTCGGCAACTGATTTCTGCGGAGGTATTGTGGCACATGATGATTTACAATTCCAGATAATCGTCCGACAGGAATTCCATTAAGAGTTTCCAATGCCGGACTTCCGGAAATAAATATCAACTTGCCGTCTAAGAATTTCGCTTTTCCTGTTTCATGAATATAACTCAACAATGCATTACGTGTTGAGTTAATGTGATTCGGAATAGACGCGCGAGTGAGTGGAATATATTTTACGCCGGAAGTTGTCCCGGAAGTTTTAGAGAGATACAATGGTTTTCCCGGCCACAATACATTCTCTTCACCTTTTTTTATTTTTTCAATATAAGGTTTGAATTCTTCGTAATCACGAATAGGAACTTGTTCGCGAAATGACTCATACGTTTTCACTGACGATAACCAATGATCTTTACCGAACAAAGTTGTTTTTCCGCCGGTGATTAGTTGTTCAAAGATACGCTTCTGCATCAGAGCAGCATTTTTCGACCACATCATCGTTTGCTTCGTCATATACGATGCAAAAGGTTTGCTGAGGAGTGAAAGAAGTGCCATGTGGGTGAGCGAAATTAAAATGCGACAAATTGCATTGGGTCTATTGGAGTTCCGTTGAACCAGAGTTCGAAATGAAGATGTGGCCCTTGACTAAGTTCCCCTGAATTTCCGATAATTGCAACTACATCACCGGCCTTTACAAAATCACCGGCTTTTTTCAGTAGAGCGGAATTGTGTTTATATAGTGAGAAGAGGTTGTTTGAATGTTGTATTCCGATTACGTAGCCGGTTTCTGAGGTGAAGTTTGCAAACACAACAGTTCCATCGAGTGTTGATTTGATGGCTTCATTCGGGTTGGACACAATGTCGATTGCATAATGTTTCGTAACCGGATCAAAACGATTCGTCACCGTTCCTTTCAAAGGGGCAAAAAATAAAAAGCTCTTGATGCTGTTTCTAATAGAAGCAGAGCCTTCCGTAAGTGAATAGGCATCTTGTGATTCGATTTGTTTTCTCAATTCCGCATCTTCTTCCGATCGAGTGAGATGATGAATCGTATCATACTTTGAAGCGCCGGATTTTTGTTTGGCTGTATCTTCATTCGGCAAAGTGCCATTGATCACATTCCGGATATTTTCAATGTAAGCATTCCGATTATCGATTTCCTTCTGTAACGAATCTGTTTTCAGCACCATATTATATACATGCCGCTGCGTTTTCAAATCAGCATAGCCTGGAATGTATTCGCGTAATCCTGTAAATGCAATGATGAAAGTGGTAATGGTAATCAGTAAAATGATGATGATTCCGGTTGCAACAAAAACTTTGAGCGGTCGCAGATTGAAAGACGCCTTTTCCTCAAATGTTTCGTCGTTCATAATGACCAATCGAAACTTCCCCTTTAACCGGCGGATATATTTTAAGTCCTTAAACTTCATTTTTAGAAGTCGCAAGCTACATTTTTTGGGCGAAAATGGAAAGGTTGTTTTTTCCCTCGAATTTGGACGTTTATCGTGAATTGCCACTCACCACTTACTACTTACCACTCACTTAAATCCATTGGATTTATAAAATATTTTCGCAAATTTGCAGTTATTCCACTTTCAATGGTCCCGCACATTTTTTTTCGTCGAACAGCAAGGTTGGGCCTTGCATTTCTGTTGCCCGTGGCGATGGCCTGGACTTCGTGCTCACAAACGAAGGATACATTCATTAACAGGACATGCCATAATTTAAGTGCTCATTACAATGGGTATTATAACGCAGGAATAAAGCTGGAAGAGGCGACAGACAAACTCGCTGAGACCCATGTTGACCATTATGACCGAATTTTATCGGTTTTTCAATATGCAGATGCAACAAAGGCAAAGGCTATTTATCCGCAGTTGGAAGATGCCATGAAGCGCACGAAGACTGCAATTGAACGTCATACGATCATCGACAAACGCGGAAATGAAAAACCGGCATCTGAAAGATGGATCGACGATAATTACTTGTTATACGGTAAATGCCAGTTTTTTAAGCACGATTATTTTGAAGCAATGGCCACTTTCAAGTATGTTGAAACGACATACAGAAAAGAAGAGGGGCGACATTTAGGGTCTCTTTGGCAGGCAAAGACATTTCTTGAACTTACGCAGTTGAGAGAAGCAGAAGAGAAACTCGATTATGTTCGTAACCAAGGTGATTTTCCAAAAAACAGTAAGTGGGAACTGGAAGCGGTAACAGCAGATTTTTATCTTCAGACAAAAAATTACGAAAAAGCATCAACACATTTGGCGCGAGCTGCAGAGTTAGTGAAGAAACGTGACACAAAGATTCGTTGGCTTTTTATCCTTGCTCAACTCCATCAGGTTAAAGGCGAATTCAAACAGGCTTTTGATCTGTATACAAGAGTTATAAAAATGAATCCGAAGTATGAGGTTGGATTCAATGCGCGTTTAAATCGAGCTCGTTGTTCGGATGGAAGCTCAGGAAATAATCTGACGGTGCGTAAAGAGCTTGAGAAAATGGAAAAAGATCCGAAGAACAAAGACTTTTTGGATCAGATCTATTTTGCTTTTGCCGGACTATCGAAAAACGAAGGCGATGAAACTGCTCAGGTCGAATACCTGAATAAATCAGTGCGGGCAAGTACTGCTAATGTGAATCAGAAAGCATTGTCTTATCTGGAATTAGGAAAAATTGCATTCATTAAACGGGAATACAGAATTGCTCAGGCATATTATGATAGCACAACTTCGAATCTGGGGAACGACTATCCTGACTACACAGAAATTTTGAACCGAAGAAACAGTCTAACCAAGTTAGTAAAGAATCTTCGCATCATTGAGAATGAAGACAGCTTGCAGCGAATGGCTAATTTGACGCCAATGGAAAGACAGCGTATGGTGGAGGAAGTATTCCAGCAGGAAGAGGCAGAAAGAAAGAAAGCGGAAGAAGAAAAGCAAGCGAATCAGATCTTCCAGCCTGCTGACCCTAAAGTGCTCAATGCAATGAATAGTGGAACAGGTTCTAGCTGGTATTTTTATAACCCGCAAGCTGTTGGCCTTGGGTTCAATGAATTCCTTAGAAAATTTGGCGATAGAAAACGTGAGGATAACTGGAGAAGAAGCAATAAGCAATCCAATATCAATGTTGAAGAAAATATTGAGATGGAAAAAATTGTTGATGTGACTGCCAAAAATGACTCACTCGCACAAGGTGGAAATGCAAAGGAGATCCGAAAACAGGAAATGTTGAAAGCAATTCCTTCAGACAAAGAAGCATTAGATAAGTCCACTGCTAAGATCATCGAAGCCTATTACACGATTGGATTGATCTATCGTGAACAACTCAACGATTTTGCTGCAGCTGCCGATGCTTTTGAAGCGTTATTAAAAAGATTTCCGGACAGTAAATATACATTGCAGTGTTACTATCAGTTGTATCGTTTGTACTCCGGCGCAACAAACAACAAACAACAAATTGGTCCGAGTGTTGAAAATAAACAACGTGCTGATTATTTCAAGGATATTATTCTTACAAAGCATGGCGATACTGAATATGCAGAGATCATCCGCAATCCAAATTATGCCATTGAAAAAGCAAACAGGAAAACGGAATTGGAATTGTTTTATGAAGAGACATATCGTAAATATTTGAATGGAGAATATCAGGCAGTTATTCAACGAAAAAACGAAGCAGACTCAAGATTCCCTAAAAGTATTCTTTCTCCTCAATTTGAATTATTGAAAGCACTGGCCATTGGTAAAACACAACCACTTTCAACATTTGAAGCATCTCTTTTGGAAGTAATAAAGAATAACCAAGAAGATCCTGTGAAAGATCGTGCACAGGAAATTTTAGATGCCATTCATGCGAGAGGAACTACAACACCTGTAGTACCGACGGCTCCCACGGTATCTTCAGAAGTGATAAGTACCCCAACTGAACAACCGGTTGTTGCTTCAAGCGCATTCAAATATAATCCCGACACGATTCACTTTGTAGTTGTGATTTTCCAGAACATTGGCGGACCAATAGATCCAACACGTTTCAAAACGAAATTATCAAATTTCAATTCCACAAATTTCGGATCCAAAGCTATTCAGGTACAAGATCTTTTATTTGGTCCACGAAATAAGATCTTTGTTTTGCGTTCATTTACTAATAAGGCAGAAGCGTTGAGTTATAATACTATGATGTATGACAACGATGACGTGTACGGAAATGTCAGTACTGATAATTACTTCCAATATGTAATTTCCGCCAACAACCTTCCTGAACTTATCCGCCAAATGAAAACGGAAGAGTATGAGGATTTTTACAGGAATTTCTATAGGTAGTCTGTTTACAGTTTATAAGTTTTAGGTTTCATGTTACAACACGTATTATTAGCTTGAAAAGCTTCGAATAATTAAGTATTTTCATTGTTATTCTATTCGTAAACACCTCATTTTTAGGATGATTTAACGAATCGACGAACCTTTAATCTGAAATCTTTAACCTAAAACACCCATTAAAAATATGGCGGTTCCCTTGTTGGGACAGAAGGATGAAAAACCTCATCTTATTTTTCATTTTAAAGCTATATTTGTAAGCCTGAACACAATAACGGGGAACAAAAGTTCGGGATTTATTCACCTATAATTTGGGATAAACATGTTTAATAACAAAGGAAACAAAGAAAATGCGCCTTCATCAAAAGCTGTAGAGGGTGGAAATTCTTCGATCAATTTGATCGGAGCAGGAACAGTGATCGAGGGTGACATCCGTTCGAATGGCGACATTAGAATTGATGGAACAATTATCGGTCACGTAGTTTCAAAAGCGAAAGTTGTGATTGGCGCAACAGGAATAGTTGAAGGCGATGTGAACAGCCAGAATGCCGATGTTTCGGGAGTAATCAAAGGAAAGACAGTTGTTTCAGAATTGTTATTTCTCAAATCAGCATCAAAAGTAATTGGCGATATTGTTACCGGTAAATTAGTTGTTGAAGTAGGAGCAACATTTACAGGTTCATGCAATATGGGCCCTGTCATTAAAGACATAAAGGATGCCGACAAATCAAACGAACTCAACAAAGAAAAAACAGCCTGACGATAAAAATGCCATGATGCGTTATGCATCAATGGGTACACAGATGATGGTCATTATCGGGCTAGGTGTTTTCGGAGGAGTAAAATTAGACGAATATCTCGGCTGGAAAATTCCGATCGCTACACTTGTGTTAAGTTTACTTTCTGTTGCTGTTGCAATTTATTTGAGCATTAAAGATTTTTTGAAAAAATGAAACAGTACTACATCCAATTCATCCTCTTGATTGCTGCTTGTGCGGCGTTGATCTTAATGATTGGTGGAACAGTGGAGGAAGTTGTGATGCGATGGCAGATCTTAGGTTATTTTTCAATTGTATCTTTCAGTTTTCATTATGGTCTGGTCAAGAGTTCTGTTGGGAAACCGCAGAATTTTATCCGTTATTATATGGCTGCGACAACTTTTAAATTACTAATACATTTGGGTGTTATTCTGATTTATGCAATGACACATAAAACAAATGCAATTCCTTTCATAATATCTTTTATGGTCGCATATGCATTATTTACTGCATTTGAGGTCATCACTGCTATGAAATATAGAAAAGTGCAAAATTAAACGGATTCGCACTTTTTTCTGTTTGGTCTTTTTGCCAATAAAAATTAGATTTGCATTCGCTTTTTTTTTAGCGCGCTCTTAACATCTTAAATTTCCACTTTAATGAAGAAGATCACTTTACTCGTTTTCTTACTTGCGAGTCTGGCTACCAATGTTTCTTTCGCTCAAAGTCGACTGATATGGTCGTCAGTGTCAGCTCAAACAAATTCTCAAATTACAGATTCAAGAAGTTTTGCTTCGGATAATGCAGGAAATACATACTCGGTAAATTTCACGCAGTCGGCGCTTTCATTTTATGTGACTTATGTTTTTTATGCACACGATGCAAATGGACTTAAATTATGGGAATATGTAAATGATAGTTGTTTAACCGATTGTAATGATAAGTACTTTAACATTGTGCCAGTAGAGAACAACGGTGCGATCTTTATAGGAGAATATGATGACATCACAGGTACACAAATAAGAATAAAACGTATTGATGGATCAGGTACATTATTGTGGCAGCAATACTGGATCTCACCATTTCTTTCTGCTCAACCGGTAAAATCAATGTTGGATAACAATGGACACCTTGTGGTCGGTTTCTCTGCGACTGTTGACAGTATCGATCAGGAAGACTTTGCAATTGCGAAATTCGATACTTCAACTGGTTTTCTCGACTGGCATTTCGAACTTCCTGACGGAGGTATTGGTGATCCGCTTTCTGAGATCATTGCATCGTTTACTATTGATGCGAGTAATAACATTTATGGAATTGGTACTGCCACTAATAGTTCTGTAGGAATTTATAAAAATTATTTTTTCAAACTTGATGATACAGGTAATCTTGATTACCGATTGGAAAGTTCTTACAGTGGTATCAATTCGAATCATCAATCAATTCAATTAGACAATGCCGGAAATTTTTACACCCTTGGATTTACCGGTTCACAACCTGTTATCGAAAAACGAAGAGCCTCATCTGGAAATATGATCTGGGCCGCAGAAATCACAAAAGATACCGCAGTACTTTCCAATGTTGGATTTTCAGTCATCGGTAATTCTATATATTCTGCGAGTAATTTCAAGTATTTCAATCCGGATACATCATTCGCCGGCGGATATTGGGATAACGTTCACTATATGTTGACAAAGCTTGATACAAGTGGAAACTTCCAGTGGCAAAAAGAATATTTCACAGATGCCGATTCGCTTTCAACACAGGAAGGTTATGGCGGCGCAGTTCAATTCGGTGTTTGCGATGACAAATTATATGTTCTCTCATCGCAGCATCTGGATACTTTGAATAACATTCTTATTCTTCATAGTGCAGATACAATAGGGAATACTATTTGGTATGATACGGCATCGGTAAATACCGTTCCTGGAAGTTTCGATTTCGATGATCAATGTGAAATTTATTTATCGCGTACGTTTGATAATTACAATCTCACACAAAAATATACTACTGCTCCTTTAAGTGAAGTAACTGCCTTAAGTAAAGAAAATATTTTTGATATTTATCCAAATCCTGCTCACGATGAGTTTTCAATTCAATTCAGAGACGGAAAAATTAAAAACGGCTTCATTCAAATTTATAATTCACTCGGAGAAATAATAAAACGACAATCTGTTTCCGGAAACAACAGTATGATTTCAATATCTGACATTGCACCGGGTCTCTATTTCGTACAACTAATTTCCGAAGACAACGGGAAGTTCACTAAAGTCCTTTTGAAGAATTGATTTAGATCAAAGGTCAAGGGTCAAAGGTAGATGGGCATTAACCCTTGACCTTTGACCCTTGACTTTTTTTATTTACCGAAGACATACTTTCACTTCGCAAGCCGCAAAAACCTCAGATAAAACGGCGTCTTACTCTTTTCATTTCGCTCATCCGTAGGACCCGATAATAAAGAAACATACATTACCCGACGATGACTTTTCTTTCCCACATGAGGAGACATTGCAACGCGATGCCATAGGCGGCCATCATGTACACAAAGATCTCCGACTTCTGCTTCCATTGATACTTCATTCGGATCTTCTTTCGTATTCAAGACCTGCAGCTTCTTGAACATGGTTTGAAAACCATTTTGTTTGTGTGTTCCCGGTAGAGTACGAAGCCCTCCATTTTCCGGATTTGAATCAGTCAGATAGATCCCAACATTTAACATCGGATACATTCCTTTTCCTAAAAGAAAGTCACGCGCAACATCAGTATGCCAACCAAGTTGTTTGTAATTACTATTTCCTGTATTCACATAATGATTTGCTACAACACCATCTTTTCATTTAATCCAATTCGTCTCGGATAACCTGCATCAGGTACAAGCTCTTTAAGATTCTCCAGTCGTGGGTCGTCATATAACTTTGCGACTTCAGGAACGTTTTGCGATGTATATGGAAATCTTTGAATGATTGGTTCACTGTTTTCGTCTTCGCCAAACTTAATAGGAATACCATTGATCTTCTGTATGCCTTTCGCGATGATTTCCTTTTGCTTTTCATCGATTGCAGCAGAAACGGTTTGCGCACGTTCAGGCGTGATAAAATTTTTATAATGGATAAATCCATATTTATTAAAAAAGTCAATCTCGGCCTGCGAAATTGACTTCCCTAATTCAAATTTTTGATAGGATAACGTTTTGCTCACTTTGAATAAATTAAGACAGCAAACGTATTTTGTTATCGTCTAATAAAGAATGACTTTTGTCAAAGAATGAAAAGCATAAAGTCAACTTGTTGAATAACAGCACTCTTAATGGTTGTTTTTAAATGATTCAGCCTTGTGTTTGATATTGTTTGTCAGATCATCTAACTTTTCTTCTGCCATACTTTCAAGATCTTCTGCCTGTTTGCGTAAGTCGCGGGCTTCTCTTTTTAACTTGCTTTTAATGTCGTCAGTAAGATCACTTACTCCGTCCGCAATTTTTCTGCGTGTACGACTTCCTTTGTCAGGTGCGAAAAGAACTCCGATTGCTGCTCCGGCCACTGCACCAATTACTAATGCGCCAATCACTCTTAGCGTGCTGTTTGAGTTTTCCATTTTTTAATGATTTTTATTGGTTTAACTAATCGTTGATTTTCGCAAAATCATAAATGAATTTTGCGACTACAAGATAAAAGATTTGCAGTGAAATACAAATGATTTTTGAATCGTTGAGGTATGATTAATTTTGCATATTTTAGTGTGCATCACAAAACCAAAAAATGTTAAGATCCCTACTTCTAATTTCTTTCACAGTCATTTTTTCATCTGCCGGATTTTCTCAACGTACCTGTGGCACGGTTGAAAATTATAATCAGATGATCCTGAAAAATCCTGTTTTACGAGAGCAAATCGAAAATGAAGTAAAAGCGATCACAGACAGAAATGAGCTCACAAAAAGAAGAACTCAGGTGGTCGTTGCCATACCTGTTGTAGTTCATGTGATCCATAATAATGAAGCGATTGGTACAGGAACAAATATCAGTGATGCACAAATACAGTCTCAAATTCAGGCAATGACAAAAGATTTTCGTCTTTTGAATCCTGATTCACTTCAGCCAAGTCATCCGTTTTGGCAATTCACTTGCGATGTATTGATTGAGTTTTGTCTGGCACGACAAACACCTGGAGGACAACCATCGACAGGTATTGAGCGATTAAATAGAGGGTTAGATTGGTCCATGAGCGATTGTAACAACATTTTGAAACCACAGACCATTTGGGATCCTCATCGTTATTTAAATTTGTGGACGGTAGATTGGGAACCCGGAAGTCCTGATTTGCTTGGTTATGCGCAGTTCCCCGGCGGTCCCGACGAAACGGATGGAGTAGTGATCGGCTATACAAATTTCGGTACAACTGGAAATGTGCTAGCTCCCTATAATCTTGGAAGAACGGTGACGCATGAAGTAGGCCATTGGTTCGGATTGCAGCATATTTGGGGCGATGCCTTTTGTGGTGACGATTTAATTTCTGATACTCCACCACAGGTTTCCGACAACGCAAATTGTCCGACATTTCCACGTCGTCCATTTAATTCATGTGGCTCCAATGCCAATGGAGAAATGTACATGAATTACATGGATTATGTAGACGACCGTTGCATGGTCATGTTTACGTATGAGCAGGCTGTCCGGATGAATTCAACACTTTACGGCTCCCGCGCTTCCCTCATTACCTCCAATGGCTGTTCAACTCCAAATCCGGGGATTTCCGAGAATGAAATTTTTGGACAAAAAATCAGCCTGTATCCAAATCCGACTTCGGGTCATATTAAAATTAGGGTTGCCGAGAATTCCTCAGAATCGCTAAACATCATTCTGACCGATGTTTTAGGTCGGTCGATTAAACATTTCACCATAGACAATGCACAGGAATTTATGGACCTAGATCTCTCAGAATTCAGTTCAGGATTTTACTTCCTCCAATTCCACCAAAAGGGACTTTCAACAATCAAAAAGATTAATTTGATAAAATAAAAGACTAAAATGATTGCCAATAGGCATTTTTGTAGCATCATTACTTGGGCTGTTTTTTGGCTAAAGCCGCTGATATTTTCTATCCTTTCATCCGTCAGCTAAAGCTGACGGCAATGAAGACTCTCGCAATTTTATTTACAACAGCTAAAGCTGATGGCAATAACGCGCAAGCAATTGGCTTTTGACGAAACAAAGGCGGAGTAGCAATTGGCTTTAGCCAAAAATCTGAAGGGACCAAAAATCTCCTCCAAGATCGCCCAACACAAACAAAAATCATTAAAATCCCGAAATCCTGGTTTAAAATCCACAAATCAGCTAAATCCAGGTTAAGACTTCTCCCCCAATCAGCTAGATCCAGGTTCTGACTTGTTTACCCCGAAGCCCTGTCCAGGTTTTTTTTCCCCGTTCCCCTTTGTACTTAACCCTTTAAATATTACTTTTGCGCTCTCTTTAAAAACGCCGCTTGAGAAATCGGTGTAATGTATTCAAAACGTGGAATTTATGAAGTCAAAATTGATATGGTTGGTAGTTTGTCTTTTTGCAGCGACAAGTTCGTTTGCAAATGAGGAAGCGGTGACGGTGGGAGCAGAAAAATTCGATGCCGGAAAAACGATTGTAGATCACATTTCAGATTCACACGATTGGCATATCATGGGAGAAGGCGAACATTCAGTTTCTGTTCCTCTTCCTGTGATCGTTTATAATAAAGAACGTGGTGTTTCAATGTTTATGTCGAGCCGTTTTGAGCATGGACATAAAACTTACGGAGGATATCGTATTCACGAAAATCATATCGAAGCTGTAAATGAAATGGAAGAAACAGATGCTCATACAGCAACTGTAAACGAAGAGTTGACAGCAGCCACTTACGATGTTTCGATTACAAAAAATGTTTTAGCTCTTCTGGTAAGCGTTGTTATAATGTTATTCATTTTCCTTTCGGTTGCAAAATCGTATGCTAAAAGAAAAGGAATGGCGCCAAAAGGAATGCAGTCGTTGATCGAAGTACTTGTTGTCTTCGTTCGTGATGAGATCGCAAAACCATCTATCGGTAAAAAGTATGAGCGCTTCATGCCATATCTTCTTACCGTTTTCTTTTTTATCTGGATCAATAACTTGCTTGGACTTATTCCAATCATGCCATTCGGAGCAAACGTTACAGGAAATATTGCTGTGACAATGACGCTTGCCATTATCACTTTCCTGATCACAACCTTCTCTGCAAACAGACACTACTGGAGACACATCTTTGCAATGCCGGGCGTACCGGTTGGCGTATTGGTGTTGTTGACTCCCATCGAATTGCTTGGTGTTATCTTACGTCCATTCGTATTGATGATTCGACTTTTCGCAAACATAACAGCAGGACATATCATTGCCTTATCTTTCTTCTCGCTTATTTTCATCTTCGGTGAAATGAGTACAGGATTAGGATTCGGAGTATCTATAGTATCGGTAGCTTTCGTAGTATTCATGTCAGTTCTTGAATTACTGGTAGCATTTTTACAGGCATTCGTTTTCACACTTCTTTCAGCGATCTATTTCGGTGCTGCAGTAGAAGAGCATGATCACGACCACCATGGTGAAGATGCTCATGTAGAAGAAGCCGCAATCGTTTGAATTAGTTAAACCCTTAAATAATAATTACTATGTTATCTTCAATTCTTCTTGAAGCAGGAAATCTCGGATTAGGTTACGGAGTTGCTGCATTAGGTGCTGGTCTTGCCGCTCTTGGAGCAGGTGTAGGTATCGGCCGTATCGGTGGTTCTGCTCTAGAATCAATCGCACGTCAGCCTGAAGCTAGTGGCGACATTCGCGCGAACATGATCCTTACTGCTGCCCTTGTAGAAGGTGCTGCCTTCTTCGCAATGGTAGTAGGTCTTCTTGTTACATTCAAGGCGTAAAGAAATTGAGCGGTTCAACGGTTGGTTGAGCCGCTCTTTTTTAATTATTTCATTCAAATTCAAAAACTAAATTTGAATGAAATATCCGGAAGGGATCTTTTAGGGATTCAGTAAAAAAGTCTCTATAAATCAATTGACGAAATAGTAAAAACAGAAAAAGAAAAAATTCATTTACAATGGAATTAATAAAACCACAATTCGGACTAATATTTTGGATGGCAATTTCCTTCCTGGTATTAATTTTCTTATTGGCAAAATTCGCTTTCCCGATCATTCTGAAGTCACTGAAAGAGCGTGAAGATTCGATTACCAATGCATTGAACAGCGCAGAAAAAGCAAAGAAAGAAATGGCAGCGTTACAAGCTGACAATGAAAAGTTGCTTGTTCAGGCAAGAGCAGAACGTGATACGATGCTGAAAGAAGCACGCGACACTAAAGATGCAATTGTAGCTGAAGCAAAAAACAAAGCACAAGCGGAGGCAAATAAAATTCTTGCCACTACTCGTGAGACCATCAATACAGAAAAAAATGCAGCCATCACTGAATTGAAAAATCAGGTTGCTGCTATGTCAATTGAAATTGCTGAAAAGATCCTTCGTCAGGAACTTAGTAACGACGAGAAACAAAAAGCTTTGATGGATAATCTGATGAAAGACATTTCCCTGAACTAATCAGTGAAAAATTATTCATCAATTAAGAAGTAAATACAAATGGTAGATATACAAGTTGCAAAAAGATACGCTAAATCGGTACTCGAACTTTCGAAAGAAAACGGGTCTGTTGATGCTGTAAGCGACGATATGAAATTATTCATTTCGGTTTGCGAACAAAATCATGATTTGGTGTTAATGCTATTGAATCCCATCATTGCCACCGATAAAAAGATGAATGTTTTAAGAAGCATTTTCGAAGGCAAGGTGAATAAACTGACGATCTCTTTCTTTGAGATCGTAACAAGAAAAGGTCGTGAGAAATATCTTGTTCAGATCGCAAAAGAATTCGTTTCCAAATACAAGCAGTTGAAAAATATCCAGACTGCTGAGATCACTTCAGCAATTGGACTTGACGATAAACTCCGCAAACAGGTGTACGATATCATTCGTAACAGTACAAATTCAGAAGTTGAATTGATCGAGAAAATTGACAGTAAACTGATTGGCGGATTTATCTTGAGAATGGACGATAAGCAATACGATGCTTCTATTTCTTCAGAACTTCGTAAACTTACGCAGGCATTCTCTTCGAATCCTTATGTAAGAAAGAATTTAGTAGAAGCAGTTTACAATTATAACAGAACAAAAATAAAATCTAAATAAAATGGCAGAAGTAAGACCCGATGAAGTATCAGCCATATTGCGTCAGCAATTGGCAGGGTTCAAAACAGAAAAAGAACTCGAAGAAGTAGGAACTGTATTACAAGTGGGTGATGGTATTGCCCGTATCTACGGTTTAACTCGTGTTCAGTCAGGTGAATTGATCGAATTCGAAAACGGCCTTCAAGGAATCGTATTGAATCTTGAAGAAGATAACGTAGGTGCCGTATTACTTGGTGTTTCATCAGATATCAAAGAAGGTGATATCGTGAAGCGTACAGGAAAGATCGGTTCTATTCACGTAGGTGAAGGAATGCTTGGTCGTGTTGTCGATACGTTGGGAAATCCAATCGATGGTAAAGGACCGATCACGGGTGAAACTTACGAAATGCCAATCGAGCGTAAAGCTCCGGGAGTAATCTTCCGTCAGCCGGTTACTGAACCACTTCAAACAGGTATCAAAGCGATCGATGCAATGATTCCAATTGGTCGCGGACAACGTGAGTTGATCATTGGTGACCGTCAGACAGGTAAAACTGCTGTGGCAATCGATACGATCATCAACCAAAAAGAGTTTTACGAAAAAGGGCAACCTGTTTTCTGTATATATGTAGCTGTTGGACAAAAAGGGTCAACGATTGCACAAATTGTAAAGACGCTTACAGAAGCTGGTGCAATGCCATATACTGTAATCGTTGCTGCTCCGGCATCAACTCCTGCGCCAATGCAATTTTTCGCGCCTATGTCAGGTGCTGCAATCGGAGAATTTTTCCGTGATACAGGTCGTCCTGCATTGATCGTTTATGATGATCTTTCAAAACAGGCAGTTGCTTACCGTGAGGTATCACTTCTACTTCGTCGTCCTCCGGGTCGTGAAGCATATCCCGGTGATGTATTCTATCTTCACTCTCGTCTTCTTGAGAGAGCTGCGAAAATCATCAACTCAGATGCAATTGCAAAAACAATGAACGATCTTCCTGATTCGATCAAGCATCTTGTAAAAGGTGGCGGGTCATTGACTGCACTTCCGATCATCGAAACTCAAGCGGGTGACGTATCAGCATACATTCCAACGAATGTGATCTCGATCACTGACGGACAGATCTTCCTTGAGGCAAACTTATTCAATGCAGGTGTTCGTCCTGCCATTAACGTAGGTATCTCTGTATCTCGTGTAGGTGGTAATGCGCAGATCAAATCGATGAAGAAAATTGCCGGAACGTTGAAGTTAGATCAGGCTCAGTATCGTGAGTTAGAGGCGTTCTCTAAATTCGGTTCTGATCTTGATGCCTCTACAAAAGCTACTATCGATAAAGGATCACGTAACGTGGAGATCCTTAAACAAGGACAGTACTCTCCTCTAACAGTTGAGAAACAAGTAGCCATTATTTATTGTGGAACAAAAGGGTTGTTGCGTGATGTTCCTGTATCGAGAGTAAGAGAATTTGAGACAGAATTCCTTGGACTTCTTGATGCTCAACATCGTCCTACATTGGATGCGATCCGCGGCGGTGCAATCGACGATAAAGTGACTAGCGTACTTGAGAAAGTAGCTTCTGAGTTAACACCAAAATATAAATCATAATTCTTTTCTCCGCCACGGCGGAGGATTGAAAAAGGAATAAGCATGGCAAATTTAAAAGAGGTACGGAGCCGCATTACTTCAGTAATTTCTACACAGCAAATTACGAAGGCAATGAAAATGGTAAGTGCTGCAAAGCTACGCAGGGCACAGGATGCAATCACAATGATGCGTCCGTATGCATCAAAACTTCGTGAGATCATGTCGAATATTTCCGGTTCACTTGATTCAAGTGTTGGCGGACAATATTCAGTAGTTCGTCCGGTGAATAAAGTATTGATCATTGCAGTAAGTTCGAATCGCGGATTGTGCGGAGCGTTCAATGCAAATATCAATCGTACGATCAGCCGAATGATCCGCGAAAATTATGCTACTCAAGCGCAGTCAGGAAATGTAAAGGTCATGAGTATCGGAAAAAAATCCGGGGACTTTTTGCAAAGATGGGGAATGTGAATGGTGGTAATCACAACGAAATTTATGCAAACCTGACATTCGAAGCAGTTTCAAAAGTTGCTGAAGGTGTAATGCAAAGCTTTGCATTAGGGGAATTTGATAAGGTCGAAGTGGTATATAATCAATTCAAAAATGCTGCTGTTCAAAATGTTATGGTAGAGCAAGTTTTGCCAATTATTCCACCAACTGCTGCAAAAGATAGTAAGGCTGCAAATGATTATATTTTTGAACCGGGAAAGAAGAATTAGTGTTACAATTAATTCCCAAAGTCCATCAAAGTTCAGTTGTATAAGGCCGTACTTGATTCAAATGCTTCAGAGCACGGAGCGCGAATGACGGCCATGAGTAAAGCAACAGATAATGCCGGCGATCTTCTGAAAGAACTAAGGTTATCATATAATAAAGCCCGACAAGCTGCGATCACAGGAGAAATTCTTGAAATCGTTGCCGGTGCGGAAGCTCTTAACGGATAAAATTTAAGCCAAAAGAAAAAAGAAAAAAGCCAAAAATAGCGTTTGCCGTTTTTGGCTTTTTTCTTTTTTCTTTTGGCTTATAAAGTTGTATCATTGTTTCGCAAAACAAATTCATACTAACCTCCAGCCCTAAATGGAATTGAATTTAAGAGATATTCTCACTGTTTCAACCATACTTTTCGCTGTCATCGACATCGTTGGGTCTATTCCTGTTTTGCTTCAGGTAAAGTCGAAGGTTGGGTATATCAAAGCCGAACAGGCCACTTTCGTTTCATTTTTGATCATGATTCTCTTTCTTTTCCTTGGAGAAAGCATCCTCAAATTTCTGGGGGTCGACGTAAAGTCATTTGCCATTGCAGGATCCTTGGTCATCTTTTTCTGGCTATTGAAATGATCCTTGGCATCCGTTTATACAGAGATGAAATTCCGGAAACCGCAAGTATCGTTCCCATAGCCTTTCCGTTAATTGCCGGGACTGGAACCATGACGACCTTGCTTTCATTAAGAGCTGCTTACGATTCAATTACCATAATATCAGGCATTTTCATCAATTTAGTGCTTGTTTACATAGTTTTACGGAATCTCTACCGCCTGGAAAAATTTCTGGGGACGGCAGGAATCAGTATTCTCCGAAAAGTCTTCGGAATCATATTACTGGCAATTTCTGTAAAGTTATTTAGGACAAACGTTGGATTATGAGTGTTAATAAGGGTTTCCGCCCTTGAAATATGAAAAATAAGTTCTACATTTGAAATATCATCCAAATTACTCATACTGCTATGAAAAAACTACTACTTAATGTTTTAGTTGTATTTGCTTTATTGATCGCAGGACACACAGGTGTCTTCGCACAAGGGGTATACAACATTTCCACTACATCTACTACAGATACAAGCGGGACACTCTATGATTCCGGAGGTCCTACCGGCGATTACGTGGACAATGAAGATTTTGAATTTCTAATTCAACCATCTTGTGCTACAAGTATCACACTAAACATTACTGCTTTCGAATCAGAATCAAGTTTCGATTATTTATATGTTTACGATGGTACAACAACTAGCGGTACATTGTTAGTTACAGCAAACGGACAAACACTTCCTTCGCCTAGTACAGTAACAGCTACTTCCGGAGCAATGTTGGTTGTTTGGCACTCTGATGTTTCAGTTACTTATCCGGGTTTTGAATGTAACTGGTCTTCAGTAATTGCACCAAGTGTTGCACCTGATGCAGGTTTTATAATTGGAAATTCAAATCCACCACTTGGTGTGAATGTCGCTTTTACAGATACATCTGTAGGTGGTCCAACAGCATGGTTATGGGATTTCGGTGACGGTGATACTGCTCGCAGTCAAAACCCACTGCATACATTTGCAGCACCGGGAACCTATACAATTACATTGGTTGCATTTACATGTAACGAATCAGATACAATGATTCAAACATTGACTGTTCAGGGTCCACCTGAGATCAGTGTTGCACAAACAGGTTTTAGTATCAGCGCGGCATGCGGTGATTCAGTTGCATTCCCTCTTGACATAAGTAATATAGCAGGTGGTGAATTGGTTTATACTGTTGATGGTTCCAACGTAGGAGCGATCAAAGTTTTAGCAATGACGTATGGTGCCGATCTATTTGCTGAATATCCAAGTATGATCAATGCGATCAATCAGTATTTTACTGCATATACATTAACGACTACTGCAACAACTAATCCTGGAACATTAAATAGTTTGTTGATTGGACAAAATGTTCTTTTGATCCCTGAACAGGAAACAGGTGTTCCTTCTACGTGGACAGCAATGGCACCGGTAATTCAGCAATTCTTAAATAATGGCGGGTCAGTAATTTTTATTGGTTCTTATTCATCAGAATCAGATTGCATGTTCAATACCGGAGTTTTCTCAGGAACATATGCACAGGACGAATTCACAACGTTTACAAATGTGACTGTTGATGATCCCGGACATCCATTAGTTGCCGGCATAGGAGTAACTTCTTTCAGTCCTCCAAGCGCTACCTTCTCTATGAATCTTACAAACACTGACAGAGTTCAGGTTGTTTCAGCAGGTGGCAGAGATGTAGTTTCTTACCGTTACTACGGTTCAGGAAAAGCGATCTTCATTGCATTCGATTATTTCTCACCATCAGTAGAAAGCTCACAAATAATTGCAAATGCAATTCAGTGGGGTGGAGAAAATGCTCTTCCTTCATGGATCTCTGTTGCTCCAACGACTGATACAGTTGGTGCCGGAAATACTTCAAATGCAGTTGTTACTTTCCAAACAACAGGATTACCTACAGGAACATACTATGCTAACCTTGGAGTTGCAAGTAATGACCCTGTAACACCAATCGTACTCCTTCCTTGTACACTTACAGTTTCAGGTTTCCCAATTGTTGGGTTATCAGAAATTTGTTTGAACTATGATAGCGTAATGCAAAACACTTCTGTTAGAGATACATTCCAGGTCATCAACAATGGTTGCGATACATTATTCGTTTCTTCAATCACTTCAAATTCTCCTGAATTTGTAGTTACTTCCGGTGTTTCATATTTACTGCCGGGTGGTTATGCTGATGTAGTTATCACTTTCAGCAGCGGAACAGTTGGTTCATTTACAGGAACAATTTCTATCCAGAATAATGATATTGATACTTCTGTTTGTTTAACCGCTTCTGCATTCCCTGCACCGGTCTTGGTTACATCAACTAATAGTATAACTCAGGCACTCCGTGCTTGTGGAACAACTGATTCATTGGTCGTTTGGTTGTATAACACGGGTGGAAGTAATCTTACTTACAACTTAGGCAATTTAGCAGCTTGGGTAACAGCAAATCCAACTTCAGGTGTAATTAACGTCGGCGATTCAGTTGGAATCACTTTAGTTTTCTCTAGCGGAACATTAGCAGGTGGTAACCAGACTTCAAGTCTTATTATCAACACAAATGATCCATTGAATCTTACTAAATCCATTCCATTGACTTTAGCTGTAGATTTCAATCCTTGTATGGATTATACATTTACATCAAATACATGTAATGGTTCATCTGTATTTGCTACTACGCAGATCAACACTCCTGATACATATCATTGGGATTTTGGTGATGGCGATACTTCAAACGTTCAGAACCCTACACATTATTTCCCTGCAAACGGAACATACACTGTAACACTTATTGCATGTAATGCAGCAGGTTGTGATACAGTTGTTCAGTCATTAAGTGCAGTGATCACTGGTCCACGTGCTACAACATGTTATCCTGCTACATTAGCATATTGCTGTGGTATCGGAGTAACAAACTTTACATTTGGTATTTCAGGTGGTCCACAGATCAACAACAACTCTAATGATGCAGTTGATGGTTATGTAGACTACACATGTTCACCACCAAATACATTCCTTACTAACTACCCTTATAACATTTCTGTAAGCACAGGATTCACATATGCGGAACGCGTAAAGATCTGGTTAGATTTGAATGATGACGGAACATTAGATCCTGTAACGGAATTGATTTTCTCAGATTCAGCATTAACAACTCACACAGGAACATATTCTATTCCTGATGTAGGAACAGTGTTAGGATCACCATTGCGTATGCGCGTTGCTACTGATTACGTAGGAAATCCATCTCCGACTCCATGTCTTGATCTTCAATTCGGACAGATCGAAGATTACTCGATCTTCGTATCATTCTACGATGGTATCGAACAATTCAATCGCGAGATCGGATTCTCAGTATATCCTAACCCATACGATCAGTCTGCAAGCATTGAATACAATCTGAAGAACACTTCAAAAGTTTCAGTTGAAGTGTACAACATGATGGGTTCAATCGTTCACAGCTTTGCAGCAGGCGAAGTTCAGTCTGCAGGTAAACACACATACAACTTCTCAGGAAATGCTTCCGGAGTATACTATGTGAAAGTTACAGCTGATGGAAAAACAGCAGTACAGAAAATTGTGAAGATGTAATTTTATCTTCTCGTTATAATAGAAAAGGCCTCTCGGAAACGTGAGGCCTTTTCTATTATAACTTATTACTAATTTACGATTAACGAATAATTGCCACAAATACACGAATAATTGCCAAGAATTATTATTCGTGCATTCGTGGCAATTATTCATTTAGTGGTTAATTAAGCCCAGACAAATCTTTCCTCGCTCTCCGTTTTCTTTTCGAATGCCTTTGATAGTTATCTGAAAGGATGCTGATATTTCCATCGACTTCAAGAATTGCCAGATTGACATCGCTTACAGAGTTCACGCCATGTTCGCGAATAGCAGCTTCTAATTCTTCATGAGTTATTTTTTCATTCTTAAGATGATCTTCTATGATTTTTCCATCGTGAACAAGTATCACCGGTGAGCCTTGAATCCATTGATTGACTTTTTTGTCGCGGAAAAGAAATTGTTTCAGAATAGAGTTGATGATGAAAAGCGAAGCTGCTGCTGTTATGCCTCCTTCCAATGTAGTGCTAGGGCCTACCATGGCATTCTGCACAGAATTGCTGATGAGTAGAATGAAAACTAGATCAATGACTGATAATTGCGATAATTCTTTTTTGCCGAAGAATTTGATTGCAAGAATCATGAATAGGTAAACAGCCACACTACGTCCGGCAATCTCAAGAAATGGAATTATTGAAGCCATTTTTATTTTATTTAGTGAATCAATGAAGGACTAATTTTTTCAATTTACGTATCTTCGCAAGATGAAATATAAAAAACATATTTTTATTTGTACCAACCAACGTGGCGAAGGACAAAAAAAATCGTGCGGCCAAGAATGCGGAATGAATCTCGTTCGGGAATTTAAAAAGCAACTAAAGGAAAGATCGATCGATTTTCCGGTTAGAGCTCAACAATCCGGTTGTCTGGATGCTTGCGAACACGGTCCTGCCCTGGTCGTTTATCCTGAAGGTGTTTTTTATGGTGGAGTCCAAGAAAGCGATATTAGTCAAATAATTGATGAACATATACTGAATGATCGCCCTGTAGAGCGACTGGTAATTGATTTTTCAAAAGATAAATAATGGACCTTTCCCCTGAAAAATATCGTCACGATCTGGAAATTATTCGGGAAACTGCAGCACAAGTAATTCGTGATTTCAGCATTCATAAGTTTGAGGTCACCTTCAGTGGCAATGAATTTACAGCATATGGTGAACTGGTGGCTCAGCTTGAGCCCATTCTGAGTACTATGTACAAGACCAACAGAAGCGGTTTTAATGCTCTTTTGTACCAGATAGATATCAGCGAACAGAAGTTTAGAAATTTGATGCAAAATGCATCGAAAGAGGAATTTAACTCAAAACTGGCTGAAATGATCGTTCAGCGCGAGTTTCAGAAGGTGCTGACCCGTAAATATTTCAGTATTGTTATAGTCAATTAGTATGGGAAGATATTCAATCAAAGACATAGAACTGCTAACCGGAATCAAGGCGCATACAATTAGAATTTGGGAGCAGCGATATAATATTCCACTTCCAAAACGAACGGAAACAAACATCCGATATTATGATGACAATGATCTGCGACTTTTACTGAATATATCGTTACTAAATCACAACGGACATAAGATCTCCGAAATCATTAAACTGGATCAAAAGGAAGTAAGCGATCTTGCAGTTTCATACTCCTTACAAACCGAGAAGCATCAGGTAATTATTCAGACAATGATATCTGCAATGATCGACCTTGATGAAATTGCTTTTGATCGTATTATGTCGACCTGCATTCTTCAAATGGGACTTGAGAGTACAATGATGGATGTGATTTTTCCATTTATGGGAGCAATTGGAGTCATGTGGCAGACAGGAACTATACATCCTGCTAACGAACATTTCATGACCAATTTAATTCGTCAGAAATTAATAGTAGCAATCGAAGGGCAGCCAATCAGAAGTGAAGAGTCGGGAAAGAAATTTTTGCTCTTTTTACCAGAAACCGAATTGCATGAACTTGGATTACTTTTTGCAAATTTTATAATTCGTAAATCCGGGAATCACACAGTATATTTAGGTCAAAATGTTCCATTACAAGATGTCGAAAAAATTGCCTCACGGTATCATCCGGATGTAATCATTGTTTCCATGACGACCACTTACTCGGTTGAATTTGCAGTCGAAATGCTGGCAAACCTTAAAGAGAAATTTAAATCGACTCGTTTGATGGTCACCGGACGCTTTTTCAACCAATATCCGGAGATGATAGGTGAAGGAATGGAAGTTATTTCCAGTCCGGTAGACCTTTCCAAGTACTTCTAAACACAATCTTTCTGAAAAAAAGGGCCAAAACAACAATTTTGGCCCTTTTTTATTGTTTAATAAAAAATGTTAAATCTTAAACAAAAATTTGGTACTTGTCATATTCTCATGTACATTTGTCTAAGTAATAACAAAAAACATTAAACAAAGAAGGCCATGGAAATGACAAAAGAATTTCAAGTGAAAGTTTCTCGTGAAGTATCTCCTTTAAAAAATTACGCCATTAAATTGACACATGACCAGGAAGAAGCGGAGGATCTTGTTCAGGATACTATGCTGAAGGCATTTATCAATGAAGGCAAATTTTCTGAGGGAACAAATTTGAAAGGCTGGTTATATACCATGATGAAAAATATCTTTATCAATAAATATCGCCGGGCAATGAAATCCAAGATCTTCAATGATTCTACGGAAGATCAGTATTATCTGAATTCTGCAGTTTCAAATCGATCGAATGAAGGCGAAGGAAATCTGGTGATGAAAGATATCAATGAAGCACTTGGAGGGCTTTCAGACAACTTAAGAACTCCATTTATGCTTAGTTATCAAGGCTATAAATATGAGGAGATCTCCACATTTTTAAAGATTCCATTAGGAACCGTGAAAGTCAGAATTCACAATGCCCGCAAAGAGCTGATGAAGAAGCTGGATTCATATAAGTTCAATTGATAACCGGGCTTTTTACCAATTAATTTGAATGATTTTTTGATAAAAAATTCGGCATCAGAAGTTTCTATTCACGAATACCATTAGTACCTTCGTCACATGAAAATAGGTGTTGTAGTATTCCCCGGCTCCAATTGCGATGAAGACATGGTACATGTTCTGCGCAATGTTTTAAGATTACAGGTAGTAAAGTTATGGCATAAGGATCACGACCTACAGGGTTGTGATTTTATCATTTTACCCGGCGGATTTTCTTACGGTGATTATTTAAGATCCGGTGCAATTGCCCGATTCTCTCCGATCATGCAGGAGGTAATTTCGTTTGCTAATCAAGGTGGATTTGTTTTTGGAGTATGCAACGGTTTCCAGATTTTATGTGAATCAGGGTTGTTGCCGGGAGTTCTGACTAATAATGATAACCATCAATTTATTTGCAAGAATACTTTTATCAGGGCAGATAATAATGACTCAATGCTTACGGCGACGATTGATCCAGACAAAGTTTTGAAAATTCCAATTGCACATGGCGAAGGGAAATTCTATGCCGATGAAAAAACGTTAGCGGAAATGAAAGCGAACGGACAGATCATATTCCGATACTGTGATGAAGAAGGAAACATAACAGCAGAAGCAAATCCGAATGGAACAACAGACAACATTGCGGGAATTTGTAATGCAGGGAAAAATGTTTTCGGAATGATGCCACATCCTGAACGCGCTGCTGAAGGAGTATTAGGAAATACCGATGGGAAAATTATTTTTGAATCACTCTTCGGATTGGTGACTTCGCAGCAGAGGTAAGATTTCGTCTTCGGTTTTTTTAAACACAGAGAACATAAAGAAAAAAAGGGAGAAAAAAGAGAGCAATCTCCTTTTTCTCCCTTTTTTTCTTTATGTTCTCTGTGTTAAATTTATTTTTATTAAGTACACATTTCGAACCTCGAATTACGATCTATTCAAGAATCAGCTTTTGGAAATATTGTTTTTCGTCAGAAGAAATTTTAACGAAATAAATTCCCGAAGCTAGTGTCGATGTATTAATTGTAATTGTAGTTCCGGCATCTGCTTTTTCGAATCCTGTAGATAAAACAATTTTACCTGAAACATCAACGATTGATAATGTTGAATTTTTCATACTGCTTTTGAAAGCGACATTGAAATTTTCTGTTGCAGGATTTGGATAAATGCTGAATGCATTGTTTGCATCAGGACTGGAAACTCCTACAAAGAAATCGATGATCGCACAATCAGAATTAGTACAACCATTAGCATCTGTAACAGTAACACAGAAAGTATCCGGATAAAGTATATTTACTGTTTGCGTTTGATCGCCTGTATTCCATTGATAAAAAGAAAAACCTGCACCTGCATCCATTAAGTAAGCAGTTCCGATTTCAACTGATGTGTCAGGTCCAACAGACACAGTTGGAAATCCAACCATCGTTGCAGTAGCAGGAATAAATGCACTTCCACAAGTTCCATTGAATGATTGTGCATAGAATGTAGTTGTTGCTGAAAGAGTAGGTGTGACCCAAACTCCACCTGTTCCAACTTGATTCGTTCCGCTTGCGTCATCATACCAGTAAATTCCACCACCCGATGCCAATAATGTTGAAGTACTTCCCGGTCCGCAAAAAATGCTATCGGTTGTTGTTGGATCAGCTGGGATGGTATTGATTGTTGCAGTAGCAGTTGCACGTGAACTTATACATGTATTTGCATCCACAGCCTGAACATAATAAGGTGTGGTCGTAGAAATTGATGGAGTTGTAAAATTAGCTCCTGAAGAAAGAGAACTTCCACCTGAACTCACATCATACCATTCGATTGTGTTTGCAGAACTTGCAGAAAGATCCACTGTTCCTGTTCCGCAACGAGAACCATCTGTGACAGTTGGTGCGGTCGGAATTGTATTGATCGTAGCAGTAACAGGTACACGCGCACTTGCACATACTAATCCTGTTTGAGCATAGTAAGGCGTGGTTACAGAAATAGAAGGGGTAACAAAAGTTGGTCCCGAATTAAGAGGGGATCCGCCTGAAGCAACATCATACCAATAGATCGTACTTGCAGAAGAACCGGTAAGCGTAACCGTTCCCTGTCCGCAATTCGTTCCACCGGTTACAGTTGGTACTCCACTGTTTCCATCAATCGTAAGAGTAACAGTCATAGAATTTCTTGCCGGATATACATCATTGTTATTTGATGTTGAAAGCACGAAAGTAAAAGTTCCGCCTGTTGTAGTATTTATTGTTGTCGGGAAGAGAAGAGTATCTGCATCTTGTGGAAAAAAAATTCCATTGTAAGTTCCGCTAAGTGTTGTTGTCAATGCACCTGTAATATCTGCAGTAGTAGGGACATTTGGCACTGTTGCATTTCCAAAATTCCGTAGTAGTACTTTTACCTGAACATTTGAAGTCCCACAGCCAACAGCTGTAGGAGTGATCAATGCAACAACTGTAGTGTATTTCATCGAATTTAAAATATCTCCATTGGAATCAGTTTTTCCCACATAGCCATCTTCACCGTTGTATCCAAAACTTCCGGTGTGACCAACAACTATAAATCCACCATCACTGGTTTCATCTGCACTGTAACCATGATCATGATTGTCGCCACCAAATGATTTTGACCACAATGAATCGCCTGTTGAATTCGCTCGCAACAACCACATATTTGGTTGAAGTGGTCCAGTGCTGCTTGTTGTTCCTGACATGATCAAACCACCATCAATTGTAATTTCAACACGATGAAAATCGTCGGGTTGAGAACCGCCATAAGTTTTGACCACAAAACACTTCCCGAAGTATCCGTTTTAACAACATATCCATCATCCCCACCAACACCTGCACCATTAGTTCCACCTGCAAGAAAAAATCCATCTGTTCCAACAGCAATATAATCGACATTGTCAGTACCTGCAGTCCCGAATTTTTTGTCCACAAAGTATCACCTGAATCATTTGTACGAATCAGGTATTGATCAAATCCATTTGCGCCATTTGTACTTTGTCCTCCAAGAAGAAAACCTCCATTTGCTAAAGCTCTTACGGAATTCGCATCGTCATAAACTGCAGTACCGTAACGTTTGAACCAAAGCGAGTCGCCATTCGCATCTATTTTGTAAAGAAAGGCATCATAATAAAGTGCAGGCGGAGAAGTAGTATACCCGGCGATCGCAAAGGAACCGTTACTCAATTCAACAATATCCTGTGCACGATCTCTTCCGCTTCCACCAATGGGTTTGGTCCAGATCATTTGTCCTGAAGAATTTAATTTCACGATGAGTATGTCATCAGAAATTCCTGTAATGCTGCTGGTATATCCGCACAATGCAAAACCACCATCAGCTGTATTGATCACTTTATAAAAAAGGTCTTTTCTGCTCAGGCCGATATTTTGTCTGTAAGTCCAAATTGTATCTCCGAAGTCAGTCATTCTTACTACATAAGCATCTGAATCGCTTACAGTAGAATCGGAAGTATACCCGGCAACTACATAGCCACCGGAAGGAACTTCCTGAACGCTTCTGAAGACATCAGTATTTTTTGCACTGAAAAGTTTTTCCCAAGTGACCTGACTTTGAGAAACAAGGCCATTCAAGAGAAGGGCAATAGTAAATAGAAATATTTTTTTCATATGTTAGGGAGTTGTGTTTGATAAAGATATAATAAAAAAACCTGCCGCTATCACGGCAGGTTTTCGATTTTTACCGTTGAATTGTTTATTCAATAATGATGTTTCTTGTTACAATGCCATTCGTACCGATAATTGAAATAAAATATACCCCATTCGGCTGATTTGAAAGATCGAATGATCTGCTGTACAATTTATTCTCATTGTGTTTGTCGACTGCAATTAATTTACCTAGCACATCAGTAATTCGAACTTCAAATTTAAGTGATGGGTCTCTTACAACAACATTGAATATGCCCGTAGTTGGACTAGGATAGATCAACAAAGTGTTGTCGTGATCGATATCTTCTACACCAATCAAAACGCTAATAGTGATTGAATCTGCAGCTTGGCAACCGTTTCCATCAGTAACAGTCACATAATAGAATCCTGCAATACCGGTAGTTATTGTCTGTGTAGTCGCACTTGTGCTCCACAAATAAGAAGCAAAACCATTGCCGGCATCTAGGGTAACCGTTTGTCCGCTGTTGATACTGATCGTAGCCGGACCGATATTGATACTAGGTAGGGTGTGAATCGTTATTGTTGAAGGGACTGCAGCACTGTTACAAGTTCCGTCTGTTGAAATTGCATAAACAGTAATTGTAGTAGAGAAGTTTGCTGTATAAGATCCGGTAGCAGAAAGCAATGTTCCGCCACTAGGTGCCGAATACCAGGAAACAGGATCAGCTGCAACTGCATTCACAGTAAGACTTGCAGGTCCACAACTGCTGGCTGTAGTAACAGTAGGAGATGTTGGAATAGTATTGATCGTAACTGTTAATGGAACAGCATTACTGATACATCCCGGAATTCCTGCAACAGCATAATAAATTGTTGTTGCAGAAATGGAAGGAGTAGTAAACGTACTTCCTGTACCAAGAACAGTTCCCCCCGGTGCATCATACCAGGTTATAGGATTGGAAGCTGTTGCAGAAATTACTACAACTGATGTTCCGCAAACCGAAGTATCCTGAACAGTTGGGTCTGCAGCAGTAGTAGTGATGATTGCATCAACAGCAGTGCGCGGACTTGGGCAAGCCAGACTTGCCTGAGCGTAATACGTTGTAGTTGTTGAAATAGAAGGAGTGGTAAAAATGTCACCGGTAAAGAGAAGAGTTCCACCGGTTGGAGCATCGTACCAGTAAATTGTATCTGTTGAAACTGCTGTGAGCGTTACAGTACCCGGTCCACAATTTGCATTATCACTTGCAGTAGGTGCAGGTGTATTTGTAATAGTCGCAGTAACCGGAATACGCACACTAGTACATCCATTGTTTGCTCCCTGTGCATAATATACAGTTGTAGCAGAGAGTACAGGCGTTGTATAGATCAACCCTGTGCTGATCTGTGATCCACCTGTAAGTGCAGTCCACCAAGTAACGGTATCAATTGATTGTGCAGAAAGAACAACAGAACCGGCTCCACAACGGTCAGCATCAGTACCAACAGGTGAAGCTACAGTTGTGATGTCGGCAACAACAGGTACTCTCGAGCTTGGACAAGTTCCGAGCGATTGAGCAAAATATGTTGTTGAGATTCCCAGTATCGGCGTTACAAAATTATAAGTTGTTGCAAGAAGAGTCCCGCCTACTTGTTGATCATACCAACCAACAGGATCCGAAGAAGTTGCACTTAATGTAACTGAAATTGGTCCGCAAGCAGAAACATTTGCCGTTACAGGTGCAGCAACTGCATTGATGATAGCTTGAACCGGCACACGTACACTTGGGCAAGTTGTACCTGCAGAAACATAATATGTTTGTGTGCTATTCAGGAGTGGAGTTGTAAACGACGATCCTGTTCCAAGAAGTGTTCCGTTAGTTGCAGCATCGTACCAGAAAATCGAATCAGTTGAAGTTGCTGTCAAAGTAACTTGTCCCGGTCCGCAATGTGTAACATCTGTTGTTGTTGGAGGAGCAGGTTGAGCTGCTATGATTGCTTGAACTTCGATTCGTGGTGAACAAGCATCTACTTGCAAATAATAAGAAGTTGTTGTAGACAATGAAGGAGTAGTAAAATTATTACCTGTGTCTAGTTGCGTACCTCCTGAAGGAGCATCGTACCAGCTCAGTGAAGTTCCGGAAGCAGAAAGAGTTATACTTCCTGTTCCACAACGTGCCTGATCATAAGCTGTTGTTGGAGTAGTTGTGCCGATATTTGCTTCAGCCACTACACGGTTACTTCCGCAATTTTCATATGGAACAAAAATATACCAATCGTAGAAGTAATAATATACGTTGGTGTTTGAGGAACTGGATCCGTAGATCTCAATTGTTCTGGAAATATCATAAGGATAAACAGCGCCACTGGTATTTCTGAATAAGTTGCCACTTCCTGCTCCTAAGCCCAATTGAAAATCGATACCTTGAGGCACATCGAAATCAAGATATACTCTGCTTTCACCTGCAGGAAGATTTATAGTTTTTGATTGCAATACTGTTCCAGAAGAATTTCTCAATTCAATGGTTCTATTTCCGGGAGTATTTGCAACAACTTTTACAGAAATTATTTTCAATGCAAGTCTGGTATCAAATTTCAGATAGCCGCTATTATTAGTGTTTCCACTTCCGATGGTATTGTCAACAGGTCCAACTTTACTTCCTTTTCCTTTTACGGATTCAACATAGTAATTTGTCGAATTCGTTAATGTCGGAGTGGTATATTCAGATCCAGTAGTAATCAATTCGCCATTCACGGCAGCATCATACCAGAACATTGAATCCGCTGCACTGGCAGCAGTAGAAGTGAGTGTAAAAGAAGCAGGGTTACAACTAGCCCCACTCGTTGTAGAAGGATCAACTGTTGGAGGTACCACCGTAACGGTAATTAAGCTTGTATCATTTGAATAGCTAATGTCACTACTTCTGTGATATGTATAGGCAGTCAGATAGTAAACACCATCAACATTAAAATTATAAGTGTCATCGAATAAAAGTGTTCTTGTTACACCGCTGCCAAGTGAACCGGTAAGGTGTATCAGTAAGTGTTGTTATTGATGTTCCATTATCAATATCAATGTTGACAACAATATTGGTTTCATTAGTTGCTCCGTAATTGGTAAGTTTTAATTCAAAGGGAACATTGTTACTTCTGCAAACTGAACTATATGGAGTAATAAATTCATCAACAGCGATATCTTTTGTAACACCACCATTAGGCCCTAATTTTACAAGACTGAAATTCATGAATCCGGCTGAATTTCTGAAGAACCCAAATTCAGCGAAACCGCCATCTGAAGTTTCAATTCCACGATAAGCGTGATCATGATACACAGAACCATATGTAGTGTTTTGCCATTCGATTGTACCAAGACTATCTGTTTTCACTAAATAATAATTTGGATTGATAAGTCCGAAACTTCTGGTAATTCCAGCAAGGACCATTCCTCCATCAGAAGTGAATTCAACGGTTTTCCCTCCGTCTTTTTTATTTCCACCAATGGTGCGAGTCCAAAGTGAGTCACCGTTTGCGTCGGTCTTGATCAGCCAGATATCAGTCTGTCCTAAACTATTTGGTAATGAATCTGCATCAGCAATCATTACGTATCCTCCATCGGGAGCGATTGTAACATAATGTGATTCTTGAATACCAATATTTCCAATGGACTTATACCATTGAAGATTTCCGAAGCATCTGTCTTTGCAAGGTAGGTGTCACCATCTTCAAGATCCGTAACTGTAACTTTGACCTGCAAGAATAAATCCATCATCAGCAGTTTCTTGAATCGAATTTCCAATCTCGAAACCGCCACCGCCAATGTTTCTTTGCCATTGGATAACACCTGCAGAGTTTAGCTTCACCAACAAAACGTCATAGTATACTGTACCTGTTGTATAATTTACTCCAACAGCAACATAACCACCGTCTGAAGTCAGAGTGATCGCTTCTAATTCCTGAAGTCCCGCATCTCCAACTGTTCTCGACCAAAGTGTATTTCCGTTTTCATCAGTCTTAACAATCCAACCGTCGTTATCACCACCACCATACGAATTCGTAAGTCCGCAAATGATAAATCCATTATCGACAGGTGTATGCTTGACCATGTTCGCAAAGTCAAACTCAGTTCCGCCAATGGATTTTGTCCAAAGTTGGTTCCCATATGCGTCAGCACGAACTAGCCAGATATCGGTTTGTCCATTGCTGTAAGTACTCGATCCACCGGTCATAATGAAACCACTGTCAGGTAGTTGTTCCATCCAACGGCCATCATCATTGTAAATACCACCGTATTCTTTGCTAAACTGTATTTGTGCATTTGCTGATGTAGCAAGGATCACAAAGAAGAAGACAGATTGTAGTAATTTTCTTTTCATATTTTTAGGGAGATATCTTGGCAAAAGTACGGATATACTAGGCTAAATAACACTTAATTATGTAAATAACAGGATTTTTTGGGTGAGTAATTGGATGTTATTTAGACAAACTTAGCTTAAACCAAGTTTTTTTACTAAAAACGAATGTTTTCATAAACGACTCTATTCTGACTATTTCCTTGAGCGATTAAGCGAATTACCAAATTCAAATTGCAATTAAAATAAAGGTTTTACCGTCCCTAAAAATAAACAACCAAATGCCATTATTTGTTGCACTTAGGTCAAATTTTTTTTTTAACAAAAAGCGCCTGATGAAAATTCATCAGGCGCCCAACCTTTTCACTAGTAAAGATTCAATGGACTTCAATATTTTTATATTCTTCTCCAAGCTTTTTCTGAATTTCAGAAGGTACAGGAGCGTATTCAGTGAACTTGCCTGAATAACTACCGCGTCCCTGAGTAATTGAACGAAGTGAAGTTGAATATTTGTCCAATTCTGCCAAAGGTGTTTTCGCTTTTATGACCTGATAACTTCCGACAGCATCCATTCCTAAAATGATCGCTCTTCGTGTCTGAAGATCTGTAACAACATCACCCATCAGTTCTTCAGGAACTTTTATTTCTACTTCATAAATAGGTTCCAGAATTTTTGGATCAGCTAAATGAAATGCTTCTTTGAAAGCCATCATTCCTGCAATCTTGAAAGAAATATCATTGGAATCGACAGGATGCATTTTGCCATCGTAAACAATTACTCTGACGTCGCGCACATAACTTCCTGTGAGTGGACCTTCCTGCATTTTTTCCATGATACCTTTTTGTATGGAAGGAATAAATCGCTGATCGATCACACCACCCACTATACAATTATAGAATACCAGCCGTCCGCCCCATGGTAATTCGAGAATCTCTTTCTCACGGATACTGTGTCCATCAGGTTCAGCCATGCCGTCAAAGTAAGGTTCGATCTTTAAATTCACTTCACCAAATTGTCCGGCACCACCACTTTGTTTTTTGTGGCGGTATGATGCCATAGACGGTTTCTGAATTGTCTCACGATAAGGAATGCGAGGTTTTACATATTCTACTTCGAGGTGATAAATTTTTTCCAGTCGCCATTTTATTACAGCCAAATGTAATTCACCCTGACCGGAAAGAAGTATTTGTCTCAACTCACGTGAATATTCAATGGTCAATGTCGGATCTTCTTGATGGATCTCAGCGAGTACAGTTCCTAATTTTTCATCATCGGTCTTATTTTTAGCAATGATGGCTGTACGAATTCGTGCATCCGGAAAATGAATTGGTGATCTCTATCTTTTACCTACAGCACATAGTGTCTGATTAGTAAGAGTGTCTTTTAATTTTAGTGTAGCACCAATATCTCCGGCTGTTAATTTGTTGACGACATTTCTATTCTTGCCATCCATTATAAAAAGCTGATTGAGTCGTTCTGTTTGTCCTGTAATTGAATTGACAAGGTCGTCGCCTGCTTTGATCTCACCGGACATTACTTTGAAGAAAGACAATTTTCCAAGGTGTGGTTCGATCAGTGTTTTAAAAATAAATAATGTTGCAGGGCCATTTGCTTTGCACTCCAGTTCATCGCCATCGACTAATGTTTCAGGAAAAAGTTCTGTTGCTGAGGGCGCAACATTGTCTATGAAACTCATGAGACGACCGCTTCCCATATTTTTTTTCGCAGACAAACAGAAAACCGGATACACATCATGATGAAGCATCCCGGCTTTTAGTCCTGCGCGAAGTTGATCTTCATCGAGTGTGCCTTTTTCAAAGTATAGTTCCATTAATTTTTCATCATTCTCTGCGGCTTTTTCAACAAGTTCATTATGCAATTGATTTGCTCTTTCCATTTCATCGGCAGGTATAGGAAGTTTCTCAGGCTTTCCACCTTTCTCCGGAAATTTATACATGACCATATTCAGTAAATCAATAATCGCATTGAAACCGTCGCCTTGATTTATCGGATATTGCATTAGTACAATTGCTTTCCCAAAACGATTTTTAGCTTCTTCAAGTGTCGTATCAAAATCTGATTTTGAATGGTCGAGATGATTGATTGCAAAGATGATTGGCTTTTGAAATTTTTCTACATAGTTCCAAATTAATTCAGTTCCGACTTCAACACCATGTTCGGAATTGAGCAACATCACCGCTGTATCTGCTACTCTTAAGGAAGAAATTACTTCACCAATAAAATCGTCTAAACCGGGAGTGTCAATAACATTAATTTTATAATCTTTCCATTCTGTATGTAATGAAGTCGCATAAACCGAACTTCCTCTTTCGTGTTCAACTTCGTGGTAATCGGAGACCGTGTTTTTTTCTTCAACCGTACCGCGTCTGTTTAATAATCCGGCTTCAAAGATCATGGCTTCAGCCAATGTGGTCTTGCCGGATTTCGGGGCGCCCACGAGCACCACGTTTTTAATGTGTTTGTCGTCGTAGATTTTCATGATAATATTTTTTTGTGGTTAGTTAATTAATTGAGAAGGTCGATGGGTGAGATAAGTTCAAAAGATCTCAGCTGATTTTCATCAGGATCCGGAAACTGAATATCTATGCGTCAAGGAAAAGGCATAGCTGAAAAGATTTACCCTAAAATTAAAGCATTATTTTTTAATTTCCATGAGATTTGTCGCTTTTTTGGGTGACAGTTGTAATTTTAAACACGAAGAAAAAGGAGGAAAAAGGGAGAAGCACAGAGAAAACGATGCTAAAAAAATTAACACAAGTTGACATTAATGCGAATCTCACAAAAACCTCAGTGATCTTGTGACAAATTTTAGTGGTCTTGTGTTTAATTTTTTCCGTACTTCGATCTCACTAGCCATGAAAAAAGACAAAAACTCATCCCTTAACATTGCTCTGAGACTGCAACGAAAATTGGCAATTCAAGCAGGGTTTTACGATGGTCGTTTCAAAGAAAAAACGGTGAAGGACAAGAAGAAGGAAGAGAGTAAAAGGAAGGCGAGAAAAAAAGTAAGGATAGAAAAGGAACTCGATTAAAAGTGATAGCCGAATCCTGCTGTGATAATTCTCGGTGCGAAATCAAGACGGTCTGAAGTGTATAGAGAAGACTCTTTTGTTTTAACATCCACCAGATGGCTTTTGTTGATCACGAACATAACATCGCCGCTTATACCAATGACCCACCCTGATTGACCAAGTCTCCAGTTCCATCCGAAGTTTAATCCTAGAGACGAACACCAATCGCCGTTTATACTTTCAATACCCAATGTATCTGTTGCATAACTGGTAAGTTTTGTATTGTGTGTTCGCTGGACCATTGCTGAAATTCCAAGTACAGCTTCTTTATTGCTATGATATGGCAATTCAAACATCGTATACGGATCGGAACCATTGAAAGAAAAAGAAAGTGTTGAACGAATAATTTGTATTTCTGTCATGGCGACACGTTCACTGTTCCCATAGGTGTCAGTAGCTTTCAATTCCGGACGGGCAACCATTCCTGAAATTTGAAAACCTAATCCTGCTCCACGAAAATGGAGTAAGTCAATCGACAATTCTACATCACCAATAGCAGCATAATACATATCAACCGTATGGCCAAGTTCGCCATCCGATTTCATTTTCAATTGTGCAGCGAGATCACCATTGTTTGACATTGCACCGGCTCTGACTGTCAATTTCAGTGGATTTCTTTCGGGTAGTGAAACTTGTGAATAGCCCTGAGAGACATTTAGAGTGTAAATGGCAATCAGTACTGCTAAGAAATTGTAGTTGGATTTTGCTGCTTTCATTAATTCTGAATCCCGCAAAGCGAACTGCATGTCGGGGTCGGGGCAGCGAAGATAAAATTTAAATGCTGAAAATTTATTAATGTTGAAAAAACAGATGATTATGAAAGTGAGATGTATTCGGCAGATTGTGTTGGGGTGTAGTCTGCAGTCCATATTAAGTTGGGGTGTAGTCTGCAGACTACACCCCAACTTCAATTAAAAATTACGTGAATTGGCAGATCAGACCACACATTATTGCAAGTGTTAATGTCCAGTAGCCGACATGGATTAATGTTAATTTGAACGGTTTTCTTTCGAAAAGTCCATTGATTCCAAACAAAGGCAAAACGAGAAAAACTCCTGCTAAAGCACCATGAAATGCGCCATGTTTGAAAGTCCGGAAACGATCACCATAAGTTTCAAAAAAAGTTGTCAAATAAGCACCGGCTGCTGTAGTAGTATCTATTGCGCCATTCGCTCCTTTAACACCAGGTTCATCAGCAAGGACGGAGTAAATTCCCATCTGGTGAATAACAACCGGATGTAGAAACATCGTGAGTAACAAACTCATGATGATTGACAAAATGATCATTTTTGGCAAACTTCCACCTTTCATTTGTTCTTCTGTGAAACCATTCAGTTTCATCCAGGCATTTCCAAAAACCTTTGGGTTATACCAGATCATGCCTGTGATGGTAGGAACCAAGGCAGAGACCAGGATAATGGTCCAGTTTAATTCTAACATGTGTTCTGATTTTAGTGGTTAAATTGTGTGATTGATTAAACGTTAAAGTAGAATTTTGTTTCGACTTGTGGGAGGTAGGCTGAATGTGTTATTAACAGGTTGAGAGTAGTAAATCGAGAATCGTAAATCGAAGAGGAAAGCACTGAAGCTACATGACAATTCTTCATCCCGATGGTTATCAGGATTCATTCATCACTATTCGTTATCTTCGTCAAATGCTCCCTGAATACGAAAAACTATTAAAAAGTGCAGTTGAAAAGAAAAAGGAAAACAGATCTTTCTTTGAGAAGTTGAAAAAAATCCCGGGGAGAGATCTTGACGCTTTGTTCAACGATCTGCATGAGGAAGCTTTTGAGAAAGTTGATTGTTTGAAATGCGCTAATTGTTGCAAGACAACAGGACCATTGCTCAAGAATAAAGACATTGATAGACTTTCAGAACAATTAAGAGTAAAACCTGCAAATTTTGTCAGTGAGCATTTGCGAATTGACGAAGACAATGATTATGTCTTCAAAAAAATGCCATGTCCTTTTCTAAAGGATGACAATTATTGTTCTGTTTATTCTGCGCGTCCAAATGCCTGTCGTGAATATCCGCATACCGACCAAAGAAATATTCGTTCAATTTTACCGATCACGTATTTGAATTCGATGATTTGTCCGGCAGTCGCTTTGATTGTGGAAGAATTGAAAGGGTCGGTTAATCCTTTAGGTCAACGGTAAAGCTATAATAACACTGCTTAAAATATTTTTAGCACAAGAACACTAAATTTTTACAACGAATTCACAATTATATTTGTTTTATTCGTGAATGGTCATAAAAATTAGTGATCTTAGTTTTAGATTTTTAGCATTGAGCCGATTCTCTAATTTTTCTATCTTTGGCATTCAACAAAAATTACAATGGCAAAAAAGAAACTTTTTTTATTGGACGGAATGGCGCTGATCTATCGTGCATATTTCGGATTTTCAAACAATCATCGTATCAATTCGAAAGGACTAAACACATCTGCTATTTTTGGCTTCACCAATACATTGCTGGAGGTTTTAAGGAAAGAAAATCCTTCTCACATTGCAGTAGTATTTGATACTTCAGGACCTACAGCTCGACACGAAGAATTTCCTGCTTATAAAGCACACCGTGAAGAGATCCCTGAAGATCTTGCTAAAAGTATTCCTTACATTTTTCGGTTATGTGAATGTTTTAATATTCCATTGCTTACTAAACAAGGGTTTGAAGCCGATGACATCATTGGAACGTTGGCAGTGAAAGCAGAGAAGGAAGGTTTTGATACGTATATGATGACGCCCGATAAAGATTTCGGGCAATTAGTTGATGAACATACTTTCATTTACAAACCTGCACGTGCCGGTGGTCCAGCAGAAGTGATGGGCCCAGCAGAAGTTTGTAAACGCTGGGATATTGAAAGAGTTGAACAGGTGAAAGATATTCTTGGTTTGATGGGCGATGCATCCGATAACATTCCCGGAATACCCGGTGTTGGTGAGAAAACGGCAATTCAATTAGTAAAACAATTCGGCAGCATAGAAAATTTACTGGAGAATACGGATCAACTAAAAGGAAAGCTGAAAGAAAAAGTAGAGCTCAATAAAGAAATGGCTATTCAGTCAAAACGATTGGCGACGATCATTCTTGATGTTCCCGTGAATAACAATCTGAATGATCTTATTGCTGTTGAGCCGGACAAAGAAAAACTGCGCGAACTTTTTACTGAATTAGAATTCCGTCGTCTGGCTGAGCAATTGAATTTGTCAAATGTTCCTGCTGCAGAACCAGGAAAGTCGAAACCAATTGTTCTTCAGTCATCTCAAACATCTATGTTCGGTGATGATAACACAGTTGTAGTTCCTGTCGAAGAAAAAAATGAAGAGCCTGAATTAGCAGCCGAAAAAGATTTAAATACAATTCACACTACAGAACATAAATATTTTCTCGCCGATTCAGAAAAAGAACGCATGAATTTGCTTGCTGAATTGTTGAAGCATGAATCGGTTTGTTTCGATACAGAAACTACCGGACTTGATTCGAGTAAGGCGGAACTTGTCGGACTATCATTCAGCGTAAAGAAACATGAAGGATGGTATGTGCCTGTTCCGGCAGACCAAAAAGCAGCGAAAAAAATTGTTGACGAGTTCAAACCTTTTTTCGAAAACGAGAAGATTGAAAAGATCGCTCAGAATCTGAAATATGATCTTGCTATCTTGCAACGTTACGGTGTTGAACTGTCCGGAAAGACATTTGATACTATGATAGCGCATTTTCTAATTCAACCGGAGATGCGCCACAATATGGATGTGATGTCTGAAACATATCTTTCTTATTCGCCGGTTTCAATAGAAACACTTATCGGGAAGAAAGGCAAAGAGCAATTGAATATGCGTGATGCGCCAATCGATGCAGTAGCAGAATATGCCGCTGAAGATGCCGACATTACTTTGCAGTTGAAAGAAAATTTTGAACCAAAACTGAAGAAAGCCGGACTGGAAAAACTTTTTCACGAAGTCGAAATGCCATTGGTGAATGTGTTGATGGATATGGAAACAGAGGGCATTCGATTAGATACAGCTTCATTGAAAGAATTATCGGAAGTGCTTGCCAAAGATATTGCCATCACAGAAAAAGAAATTCAAGACATGGCGGGGATGGTCTTCAATGTAAGTTCACCGAAACAAGTTGGCGAGATCTTGTTCGAGAAATTGAAGATCACTGAAAAACCTGTGAAGACAAAGACTGGACAATATTCAACAGCTGAAGATGTGTTGAGTAAATTGGAAAACAAGCATCCGATGGTTCGACGGATTCTGGATTATCGAGAGTTAGTGAAATTGAAAAATACATATGTAGATGTTTTGCCGGAATTGATTGACAAGTCGACAGGAAGAATTCATACTTCATATAATCAGGTTGTAGCAGTGACAGGTCGATTGAGTTCCGACAATCCGAATTTGCAAAACATTCCTATTCGTACAGAACGCGGGAGAGAGATCAGAAAAGCATTTATTGCACGCGATAAAAATTTCGTTTTGCTTTCAGCCGATTATTCACAAATTGAATTACGTATCATCGCTGAATTGAGTAATGATCCGGGAATGCTTTCAGCATTTAATAGTGGTGAAGATATTCACGCCGCTACTGCAGCGAAAGTTTATGGTGTAGCTTTAAAAGATGTTACTTCAGACATGCGTCGTAATGCAAAGATGGTGAACTTCGGAATCATCTATGGAATTTCAGCCTTCGGACTTTCAGAGCGATTAAATATTTCGCGTGGTGAAGCAAAGGAAATCATCGACAATTATTTCCGTCAGTATTCGCATGTAAAAGAATATATGGACAATGCAATTGAAAGCGCAAGAAAGAAAGGCTATGTAGAGACCATACTCGGCCGACGTCGTTACTTACGTGATATCAATTCAGCCAATGCAACTGTACGTGGATTCGCAGAGAGAAATGCAATCAATGCACCGATACAAGGCAGTGCTGCCGATATGATAAAGGTTGCTATGATCAATATACACAGCGACATTAAGAAAAAGAAAATGAAATCAAGGATGTTGCTTCAGGTTCATGATGAACTTGTTTTCGATGCACATGTTGATGAAGTAGAAGATCTTAAAAAACTCGTTAATCACAGAATGAAAACAGCTCTACCGTTGAAGGTTCCGATTGAGATTGGGATGGGGACGGGTACGAATTGGCTGCAAGCACATTAGGTGAGTAGTAAGTGGTAATTGGTGAGTAGCAAAGTGTACAAGATGACTTACTAGTTACTTTTTTAATTGAGTAATAAAAGGCAGGTAAGGTAGCCCCTGCTACTCACCACTCACTACTTACCACTCACTACTTACCACTCACTAAAAAGAGATTCTTAGTTTCGCTCCCACCAACAACGAAGGTCTCACATAAAAGCTGTTGTCATATTCTTCAACAGTGATGATTTCCGGTTCGCGATCGTCGGGTTGTTTGTAAATTACAAAGCGATCAGAAATGGTACCTGTTAATCCGGCGCCATAATAAAATTCGAAAGCCATCGTCTGATTCATTTCATAGACTTTTCCCCAGAGGAATTCAAGGCTATACTTATCTCTGAACCGATGCTGATAAAGACGTTCGTGATAGACTTGTCCTTTATCATCTGTCTTTTCATTTTCAAACCACTGTTTGTTGTAATAAAGATATTTGTACGAAATGCCCGGAGAAATATAATCGCGCCATTTTGTTTTATCGTCTTCCGGTTTTTTAAAGATCTTGTAGTAGACCCTTGCTGCAAAGCCATGTTCATAGAAAACCTGTGTATTAACCCAATCCTTTGCAAACTCCTGAAGTCCGTCATTGACATAGATCAAACCGGCATTGAATTCAATTGCCCGCCGAACGGAGAAACGATGCTCGTAACTTAAGCTAATTTCGTTAGTAGCGCAGCGCGTCACATTGATTGAAATGGCATTTTTTCGATATACAGGAGCTTCTTGAGCACTGGCTAAGCTTGAAATTAAGCCAAAAACGAATAAAATGATGCTGAAGCGCTGTGTAAACATTCGGGTAAGATACGGTAAACAAGTAGTACTTCGGAAGTGGAAGTGAGGTTGCAAATCTTCAAAAAAAATATGACATATGAAAGGTGATAACATCATTGATTGGCAACGTTTTTAGCTAAGTTATCTTAACAAATCAGCATAAAAAAGCCGGTACAATGACCGGCTTTTTTATGCTGATTATCTTATCAGGAAACGATCAATCGGCGAACGTGGTGCTTATTGCCAGTATATAGGTCGATCATATAAATACCTTTTGGCAGTGTTGGCAGTTTAACTTCATGCAAACCACCATCCATTTCTTCATTAAGTACATTTGAAATAGTTTGTCCTAAAATATTTTTGACTTCCAGACTTACCGATTGCTTACCTGACAACTTGAATTGAACAGTGCTTGATTCAGTTGTCGGATTCGGATAAAGAGCGAAACCTAATTGGATCTCATCCATTTCATCAACATTCACAAGTGTTCCTGTGATGTTAATGCTGTCAATGAAAGTGTTGTTACCTCTATCACTGGTGTTAGAGAATTTGAAACGAACGTTTGGAATTAGTTTAAATGGATTCAGGCTGATTGTTTCTTCTCTCCACTGTGAAGCATTCGGTGTAAAGTTGGTTGAAGAAAATGAAGTTGTTGTTGCAAGTTGTGCTCCGCTTTTGTTGTAACGCATCATCCAGTTTGCACCGCAATTTAAACTTCCGGAGAATGTAAGCCTGTCGTCGCTGTTGGAATTTCTTTGTGCATTGGCAACATAGAAGGTCATTACAATTGGTGCGGAGATATTCGAAAAATCCATAGTCGGCATGATCCATTCATCAAGTTGTCCCGCTGTATTTGTATAATTGTTGATTCGAATAGAAGCAGATCCTGAAACTGCAGCATTTGTAACTCGTGCCCATGTTGTTCCATTGTCTTCGTTGATGATCAAACCTGAAGTGCCGGGAAAAGATAACGGGTCTTCAAAACTTTCAATGTATGGAATGGCTGATGTACTTGGACCGGCAACATTGATGATAGATGTTTGTGTGATCGAATCACTTCCTGTTGCATTGCTGACAACTAATGTTGCAGAGTAGGTGCCTGCAGTTGGATATGTCACAACAGGTGCAGAGTCAGTTGAAGTAGAAGGTACACCACCGGGAAAAGACCAGTTCCAATTTGAGACTGTAGAATTCCAGCTTAAGTCATGAAACGAAACAGAGCCATTCTCGCAAACCAATTTTCTGCTGATGCCGAAATCTGCAATAGGAGCACAAACTTGTGGTCCTTGTGTTACACCTGTCGCAAGTAAATTCCCGGGAGACCAGAGATTATTTCTTCCTGAAACAGAACTATTCAAAGTGGCGCGCATTCTTGTTTTTTGTCCTTCAGTGAACATGACATCACAATATGAATATTCCATATAATTCTGAACGTTCTCAACGATCGGTGGATTACAAACTGCAGCAGATAAATAGCAACTTGTCCAGCCTTTTGTTTCTGGAGTATCGCTTACATTATCATCACCGCAAGCAACTCCCGGTGAATTAGTGCTTCCCCAAACGTGAGCAAGGTTCATGGAGTGTCCGATCTCATGAGTAAGGACGCGGCTTTGTTTCATTACCTGCCCCGATACTTCCGATGTAAGTAAACAAACACAATACTCCGTCAATTGAGCTAGGGGCTCCCGGATAATATGCATAAGCAGCGGCGCCGGTGTTTTCAAGAGAGTGAGCTACCCAGACGTTAAAATATTTATCGTTAGGCCAAGGATTTAATTTTGAATTATCATCTGCGCTATAAGTTAGCATGGTTTGTATGCGGTCAATACCATTGGTGCAATTTCCATTTGGGTCAATGCTAGGTAAACGAAATTCAATCTCACAATCAGCTGCGCGTCCTTGAAAAGCCGGAACAATATTGATCGTGTCAGCATTCAATCTGCGGAAATCACGATTAAGAATTCGTACTTGATCCAAAACTTGAGCATCAGATATATTTTCACCGCCATAATTATGGAGGATGTGGAATACAATTGGAATCACATAAACAACACTATTGTTTCTTCTTTCAACAGTTGCATATTGTTGAATGAAATTTTCAAGTTCATGACGTTGACGAAGCATATCGGGATTTTTAGCTGTCGCTTCATTGTCCATTTCAGTTGTAAAGCATTGTTTTTCCTGAGCAGTGGTAACAGTAGCAATAATTGTCGCAAAAGTTAATGCGAGTAGAATTCTTTTCATGATAATTTTTGATAGGGAAAGAAGGGCTGAAATTTCCTTCGGGTTACGAATTTAAGAAAATTATTGAACACAGAAATGGATATGTGAATACGTGTAAAAAGCCCACTTTTTGACAGGTTTTCAGTCATATTTTAAGGGCGCGCACTATCAATAGATCCACAGTTGGTCATGATGTATTTGACTATGGTTAAGAATAGAATAGCAACCATACATATTTAACCCCGGGGGCGGCAATTTGAAATTTCATCGTCCCAATATAGGTTAATCAGTAAATAGCATTAGTAAAGAAAATGGCTGACGCCATGCGGACAGGCCCCAAGTTTTCCCTTCCGCATGACTATCCGCCTGAGGCAGACAGCAGTAATAAATACACAAATGACTTTATTTCAAATGACATTCGTTACCGCATAAATGCAGGTTCTTTTATGAAACAATCAAACGTCGAACGTGATGTTTGTTGCCGGTATAAAGATCGATCATGTAAATTCCTTTTGGAAGTGAAGGTAGTTTGATCTCGTGTAATCCTCCGTCTAATTCACCGTTGATAATATTAGAGATCGTTTGTCCTAAAATATTTTTCACTTCAAGACTTACAGATTGTTTTTTTGATAATTTGAATTGAACAGTACTTCCTTCAGTAGTTGGATTTGGATAGAGTGCAAAACCCAACTGGATCTCATCGATCTCATCCACACTCACAATCATACCAGTAATGTTGATGTTGTCGATATAAGTATTATTTCCTCTGTCGCTGATATTAGAGAATTTAAAACGAATATTCGGAAGAAGTTTGAACGGATTCAAGGAAAGAGATTCCTGTCTCCACTGTGTTGCATTCGGAGTAAAGTTTGTCACTACTAACGAAGTTGCAGTAGAAAGTGATGTGCCGCTTTTGTTATAACGAGGGATCCAATTTGCACCGCAGTTCAAACTTCCTGAGAATGTAAGTCTGTCGTTACTTGTAGAATCTCTCTGTGCATTTGCAACATCGAATGTCATCACAACCGGAGAAGTAATATTAGAAAAATCTAATGTCGGCATCACCCAGTCATCTATCTGGCCACTTACATTTGTGTAATTATTAATTCTGATAGATGCAGAACCGGCAGACGCTGCATTTGTAACACGGGCCCATGTTGTACCATTGTCTTCATTAAGAATAAATCCTGTTGCGCCCGGAAAGGAAGCGGTATCTTCAAAACTTTCGACAAAAGGGACACTTGTTTGTTGTGACCCTGTGATATAAACAAGAGAAGAACGTGTTATAGAATCAGCTCCTGTTGCTGTGCTTACTGTTAATGATGCTGAATAGTTTCCGGCAACAGGGTAGTTTACAACCGGTGCAGAATCGGTCGATGTAGAAGGAACGCCACCGGGAAACGACCAGACACGATTAGCAACTGTTGCATTCCAGCTTAGATCATAAAAAGTGATATCGCCACCTTCGCAAGCCAGTCTTTTGTTTACATTGAAGTCAGCGATCGGAGTACAGACTTGTGGACCTTGAGTGACACCAGTTGCAAGTAAGTTAGCGGGTGTCCATAAATTATTTCTCCCGGAGACAGAACTGTTCAATGTTGCACGCATCCTGGTTTTTTGTCCTTCCGTAAACATGTATTCACAGAATGAATATTCCATATAGTTCTGTACATTCTCAACGATAGGAGGATTGCAAAGGGATCCAGTAGGTACACAACTTGACCATCCTTTTGTTTCAGGTGTATCGCTTACGTTATCATCGCCACAAGCAACACCCGGAGAATTAGTACTTCCCCATACGTGAGCTAAATTAAGATAATGGCCGATCTCATGAGTGAGTGTACGACTTCTTCCTTCGCTGCTTGTGCCAATACTTCCTAAATAGCTGTGGAGATTCATGATTCCGTCAACAGCATTATTCCCACCGGGATAATGTGCATACGCAGCAGCACCTGTATTTTCAAGAGAGTTAGCTACCCATACATTCAGGTATTTATTATTTGGCCAGCCATTAATTTTTGATTGGTTGTTTGCACTGTACGTTAGCATGGTCTGTACCCGATCAATACCATTGGTGCAATTGCCATTCGGATCAATGCTAGGCAGACGGAATTCAACTTCGATATCTGCTGCCATTCCCTGAAATGCAGGTACGATGTTAACCGTGTCAGCATTTGTTCTGCGAAAATCACGATTCAGGATTCGAACTTGATCTAATACCTGTGCATCAGAAATATTTTCTTCGCCGTAATTATGAAGGATGTGGAATAAGATTGAATGACATAGACAACGGAATTGTTTCTTCTTTCAGCCTTACCGTATTGCTGAATGAAAGTTTCCAGGTTTTGTCGTTGGCGAAGCATGTCAGGATTATTCAATGTCGCCTCATTGTCCATTTCAGTTGTATAGCAATGTTTTTCCTGAGCATTAGTAACACTAGCAATAGTTGTCGCAAGAATAAATGCGAGTAGAATTTTTTTCATTTAATTATTTGTTGATGCTTATAGGGTAACAATCTAAAATAGTAAATTGTTTAATAACGTAATTTGAAATAGTTAAGCGTAAAAAAAAGCCCGCAGTGTAGCGGGCTTTTTTTTACGCAAGCTTATTCTATTAAGAAACGATCAAACGACGAACATGGTGTTTGTTGCCTGTATAAAGATCGATCATATAAATTCCTTTTGAAAGGGCAGGAAGTTTGATCTCATGCATTCCGCCATCCAAATCTGCGTTTAGAACATTTGAAATCGTTTGTCCTAAAATGTTTTTCACTTCCACACTTACAGATTGTTTTTTTGACAATTTGAATTGTACTGTACTTGATTCTGTAGTTGGATTCGGATAAAGAGCGAATCCCAATTGGATCTCATCCATTTCGTCAACGTTCACGATTGTTCCTGTGATATTGATGCTGTCGATGAATGTATTGTTTCCTCTGTCGCTCGTATTAGTGAATTTGAAACGAATGTTTGGAAGTAACTTGAATGGATTCAATGTAACCGTTTCCATTCTCCATTGACTTGCATTTGGAGTGAAGTTCGTTGAAACTACACCTGTAGTAGTTTTCAGAGTTGCACCGCTTTTGTTGTAACGTGGCACCCAGTTAGCTCCGCAATTGTAGCTTCCTGAGAATGAAAGTTCATCATTACTTGTAGTGTTTCTTTGAGCATTGGCAACATAGAAAGTCATTACTACCGGCGAAGTGATATTTGAAAAATCCAAAGTAGGCATTACCCACTCATCGATCTGTCCTCTTGTATTTGTGTAGTTATTGATCTTGATCGAGGCTACTCCAGAGACAGCTGCATTTGTTACACGTGACCATGTTGTACCATTGTCATAGTTAAGTACAAATCCTGTAGAACCCGGGAATGAAGAAGTGTCTTCAAAGCTTTCGATAAATGGAACAGTTTCTTGTTGTGGTCCTGAAACGTAAATTAGGTCAGTACGAGTAATGGAGTCAGATCCGGTTGAATTGCTTACAACCAATGTAGCTTCATAAACACCCGGATTTGGGTAGTTAATAACCGGTGCAGAGTCAGACGATGTTGAAGGAACACCACCTGGGAATGACCAGCTTCTTGTAGTTACTTGAGCATTCCAGCTAAGGTCATAGAATGTAACATCACCACCTTGACAAACCAAACGATTGTTTACGTTGAAGTCTGCATTAGGAGTACATATCTGTGGACCTTGTGTAACTCCTGTTGCAAGAAGGTTAGTAGAAGTCCATAAATTATTTCTTTGTGAAACAGAACTGTTCAAAGTAATGCGCATTCTTGCTACTTGCCCTGCTGTGAACATGACATCACAATATGAATAGTCCATATAATTTTGAACGTTTTCAATTACCGGAGGATTACAAACAGAACCGGTAAGTACGCAAGAAGTCCAGCCCATTGTTATTGGAGTATCGCTTACTTGATCATCACCGCAAGAAACACCTGGTTGATTTGTGCTGCCCCATGGATGTTGAAGATTCAGGCAGTGACCAATTTCATGTGTCAATGTACGGCTTGAATTTTCATCGCTCGTACCAATACTTCCAATGTAATTGTGGCGACTAAGAATGCCATCAACAGCCGGTGAAGGAACAGAACCCGGTAAATATGCATATGCTGCAGCGCCAGTATTTTCTAGTGAGTTAGCTACCCAAATATTTAGGTATTTGTCTCTCGGCCAAGGATTAAGTTTTGACTGATCGTTTGCGCTGTATGTAAGCAAAGTTGGGATACGATCGATACCGTTTGTACAATTACCATTCGGATCGATACTTGGCAAACGGAATTCAATTTCAGCATCAGCAGCCAAACCAACGAAAGCGGGAACAAGATCAATTGTATCTGCATTCAATCTACGATAGTCACGGTTTAGGATTCTTACTTCATCATGAATTTGTGCATCTGAAATATTTTCAGCGCCGTAATTATGCAGAATGTGAAATACAATCGGAATGACATAAACAACGGCGTTGTTTCTTCTTTCAACAGTAGCATATTGCTGAATAAAGTTTTCAAGTTCTTGAGTCTGACGAACCAGATCAGGATTGTTACTAAGCGCCTGGTTATTCATTTCCGAAGAATAACAACGATGCTCTTGAGCACTTGATACTGTAGCAATAGATGCAGCAAGAACAAATGCGAGTAGAATTTTTTTCATGAGTATTTTGGTAGAGATTTTTGCTTTTTTGCCTTTTTTGACGAAAGACAAATTTAAAAAAAAATATTGAATTTTTATAGTTAACAGAGTGTTAGGACGCCCTTTCTGGTCAGATATTACTTTCTGCTGACAAAGGGGGAAGGGGCTTCATTATGGCGTTTTTTTGGCGTTTTTTTGAGAATGGAGAATAGTAATTTGGAATTTGAGAAAAGTTGTTTGGAAAAACACTTTTCAAATTGCATACTTCATTACCTAAAAGTTTCCTCCTGAATGACGTTGCGTCAGATCTTAAATTTCGACGAGGGGAGAGAGGATTGAATGCCATCGGCATTCAATCCTCTCTCCCCTCGTCGATTAAAAAAAATCGATTGTGTCATTCAGGAGGAAACTTTTAGGTCATAAAGTCGAAATGATGATTTGTTTTTTACAATCTATTTATTAATTGATAATTTGTAATAAATAATTTAATGCAGATTTAAGTACACCTTTTCTCACTTCCGTCACTCAAGACAATCTAAATACCATCCTAGGGGGACCTGTCCGGTTTCGAAGAGATAAAAGTTGTTCAAAGAACACTTTTCAGATTTCATTCTTCATAACCTAAAAGTTTCCTCCTGAATGACGTTGCGTCAGGCTTTAAATATCGACGAGGGGAGATAGGATTGAATGCCATCGGCATTCAATCCTATCTCCCCTCGTCGATTAAAAAAAATCGATCATGTCATTCAGGAGGAAACTTTTAGGTAATAAAGTCGAACCGAGATTTTCTTTTTTCTTTTTTCTTTTCTTTTTCTTTTTTTATTTTTTCACTATTCACTATTCACTATTCACTATTCACTATTCACTATTCACTATTCACTATTCACTATTCACTATTCACTATTCACTACCCAATCGCCTGCCTCAAATCTTCAATCAAATCACTTTCATCTTCAATCCCTACGCTCAAGCGGAGAAGTGAATCAAGTACACCTGATTTTTCACGAAGCTCTTTCGGAATTGATGCGTGAGTCATCGATGCAGGGTGACCGATCAATGATTCAACACCACCCAGTGATTCAGCAAGAGAGAATACTTTTGTTGCAGCAGCCATTCTGAACGCTTCTTCCATTGAATTGCCTTTGAGTGTGAATGATATCATTCCACCGAAATCACGCATCTGACTTTTTGCAATGGCATGACTAGGATGATCAGTGAATCCCGGCCAGTGGACTGCATCAACTTTCGGATGAGAGCGGAGGTAATTCGCTACCGCTTTTCCATTCGAACAATGTCTGTCCATACGAACATGCAATGTTTTTACTCCACGCAATGCAAGGAAACTGTCTTGCGGTCCCGGCGTTGCGCCGCATGAATTGGCAATGAAAGCAAGCTCTTCCTGAATTTTATCGTCATTCGTACATGTTGCGCCCATAACAACATCAGAGTGACCGTTGATGTATTTGGTAACAGAGTGCAATACGATACTCGCTCCAAGATCAAGAGGATTCTGCAAATAAGGAGAAGCAAATGTATTGTCAACAACAAGGATCAAATTGTTTTTCTTAGCGATCTCTGCACAGGCTTTGATATCGATGATGCGCATCAATGGATTCGTAGGTGTTTCCACCCAGATCATTTTTGTTTTCGCATTGATGTGTTTTGAAATATCACTTGCATTGTTCATGTTCACGAAATGAAACTTGATGCCGAAATGCTCGAATACTTTTGTAAACATGCGGTATGAACCTCCATACAGATCGTCTGTTGCAATTACTTCATCGCCCGGGCGACAAAGTTTGATGATAGCATCTTCAGCACCTTGTCCGCTGGAAAAACACAAGCCGTGTTTCGCGTTCTCCAATGATGCAATACATTTTTCCAAAGCCACTCTCGTCGGGTTTTTCCCGCGAGCGTAAGCATATCCTTTATGTTTCCCCGGACTCTCCTGCACATAAGTAGATGTCTGGTAAATAGGAGTCATGATTGCTCCCGTTGATGGATCAGGTTCTTGTCCGGCGTGGATAGCGCGGGTTCCGAATTTATACATGGTTGGTTATTTTTTGGTGAGTAGTAATTGGTGAGTGGTAAGTAGCAATGTGTCTAAGATTGCAATTGGTTTTCTTTGTTCGACTTTATGATTTTTATTTTTGACTTATTGAATATTCTTTGGACTCCTTGTGTACCGAAAACTATCGGGATTATACTCTTTGTGTTTTATTGAATTGAAACAAGTAATCTGTGTTTGACTTTCGCGTGCTACTCACCACTCACTACTTACTACTCACTTCATTTATAAAAATTCATTTCCTCCAAGAACTCCCAAACTTTCTCAGGTACCATGTATTGAACATTCTTCTTCGCCTTGATCGCATCACGAATAAAACTTGAAGATAACTCCATCAGTGGTGCAGGTACCAGTTTCCCTTTCGGATGATTCATCAATTCACTTTGCGACGCATCTTTCCTGGGATAAACATAAAGTTCCGTTTGTTCCAGGATCTGTTCGTAGTTTTTCCATTTGTGAAAGGTGTCGATGTTGTCACTTCCTAAGATGAGAGCAAATTTATGTTCAGGGAATTTCTCAAACAAATGTGCAAGCGTATTGATCGTATAACTAGGTTTCGGAAGTTTGAATTCAATGTCCGAAGCTTTTAATTTCCTGTTATCTCCGATTGCGATCTTTACCATACTCAGTCTGTGATAATCCTGGAGCAACGTATGTTTCAGCTTCAGCGGATTATGCGGCGAAACCACAAACCACACCTGATCCAGATCCGTAAACTCCGACATATATCCGGCAATGACCATGTGGCCGTTGTGGATGGGGTTGAAGGAGCCGAAGAATAAACCGATTTTCATTTAGTGGTGAGTAGTATGTTTGTTTTATTTGAGTACTCGATCTTTGATTTTTTTAACACTAAGAACACAAGGAACACAAAAGTTCACGGAAATTTGCGCTAGTAATAGAATCTCAGAATACTATGAAGAAAATTCCGTGAACTTTTGTGTTCCTTGTGCTCTTAGTGTTTTTTAATAGCAGTTCAAATAAACCCATTCGCCAACCGATGCGCTTCTTCCAATGCCTGTTCCAATGAGTCATTAACGATTATATGATCAAACCTATCCGCATACGTCAACTCATGCTCTGCTTTTAGAATCCTTGCCTTGAAAGATTCCGGCGTTTCGGAATTTCTTGCATGCAATCGTTGATGCAGATCTTCAATCGAGGGTGGACGAACAAACACAGCAAGCAATTGCTCACCGAAGATGCTTTTGATTTTCAGTCCGCCTTCAACATCCACATCGAAGACAGGAATTTTTCCATTGGCCCAGATCGATTCGATCTCGGATTTTAGAGTGCCGTAATATCCGTTGACATAAACTTCTTCCCATTCAACAAATTCGTCGTTGGCAATTCGTTTTTTGAAATCGTCGACTGTGATGAAATGATAATCTTTGCCGTCAGTTTCATTTGCTCTTTTTTTGGCGAGTTGTTGCAGAGACAGAAAACTTCAATCGGGAATCAGAATCCAGCAAGTGATGAACGATGGTAGTTTTACCACTGCCCGACGGTCCACAGAATAGAAGTAATTTATTGTCCTTCCCCATTACAGCACATTCAGAATTTGTTCTTTTATTTTTTCCAGCTCATCTTTGATGATAACGACAGCTTTTTGCATGTCGGCATCATTTGCTTTTGAACCGATGGTATTTATTTCACGTCCTATTTCCTGAGCGATGAAAGAAAGTTTTTTTCCTGCTGAAGGATCTTCGTTCATCGTTTTTACGAAATAATCGCAATGACTTTTCAGTCGTACTTTCTCTTCGGAGATATCGTATTTCTCTATGTAAAAGATCAGTTCCTGTTCAAAACGATTTCTGTCGATGTTATTGAGTTGAATAAATTCTTCCAGATTCGATTGCAGGCGTTTGCGCACCGTTTCAATTCTTCCGCCTTCAAATTTTTCTATTTCTATAATTCCGTCGAGAATATTTTTCAGTCGTTGTTCAACGTCTTTTTGCAGAGCAGCACCTTCATTGGCGCGAAATTTCTGGAAAGCATCCAATGCAAGTTTCATTGCTGTAGCAACAGCTTTCCATTCAGCTTCAGAAAGTACAGATTTATCATTCATCATTACATCAGGCAATGGAAGAATGATCTGCAGAAAATTCGGAGTAGAGATTCCCAGTTCAGCATCGAGCATTTTCAGTTCTTCGAAATATGCTTTAGCGAGTGGGCGATTGATCGTCGTTTTTTTCGCAGCCTCTTGTGTTTCTATTGAAAAGGCGACATCACATTTCCCGCGTTCAATCGATCGGGAAAGTTCTGTACGGAGTTCCATTTCCTTTTCTTTATAAGCAGAAGGAAGGCGGAGGTTCAGGTCCATGAATTTACTGTTGACAGACTTGATCTCAACGGTTATTGTTTTGTTTTCAAAATCGATAGCAGAAGTACCGAATCCTGTCATTGAACGGATCATGGATCATGGGTTTAAAAAAGTGCTGCAAAATTACTCTAAGTATTCGCTTTGACAAATGTAGGTTTTGTGACCAGGTAGACGCCGGTAAAGATCATGAGGCAGGAGATGAGGTGGACCCATCTCAGTGGTTCGTGATGGATGGCCAGACTGATTCCCGTTGCGAAAATCGGTTGCAAATAAATGTAATAACTCATCACCGCCGGACTTAATTCTTTCAAGCTGAGCGTATTGAGTAAGTAAGCGAGAAACGTTGTAAAAAAGATCACGAAGATCAATGCTCCCCAATGGATGAGGCCAAAAGCCTGCCATGCGACCATGCCTACATCATTGAATCCGAAGGGGATAACGATGATTGTTCCGAAAAAGAATACCCAGGTAAGCACCAGCCACATATTGTATTTTTTCATCATTGGTTTCACCATGACGATGAATACAGCGTAAGATGCGGCATTAATAAAGATGAACAAATCGCCTGTAAACGAACCGGTTCCGGTAGTTTTGTTGGAAAAGATGAGGGTTCCTGCACCAAGAATACCCAGGAAAATTCCTGTGATCCGCAAAAGAGTTATTCTTTCCCCGATCAAAATCCCCGCGAAGAGCATGACCATAACCGGATTGGAAGTCATAATAAGAGCAGCGTTGATGTTGCTCGTGAGCGAAAGACCCTGAAAGAAGAGTAGTTGATTGATAGCGACACCAAACAATCCAAGTAAAAAGAAACGGAAATAATCGCGTCGTTCGATTTTCTCACCCGACTTTGTAAATTGATACATAAAGAAGAAGAGCAGCGTAGCAAAAACGACACGAAGAAGAATGAAAGCATTTGGCCGTATCATTCCCGGCATGATCAACTTTGCAATACTAAAATTCGCACCGTTCATTTATAAATTAATTCGATGTAATCGATCTTGCTAGCAGCAAGATGTGCTTTTTTCTTATTCATTCATTCCGTGGTCTTTTGTGATCTCGTGATCTTGTGTTTTATTTTCTCTGTGTTTCTCCCTTTTTTTCTCCTCTTTCTCTGTGTTTAATTTTTACTCGGCATCACGCACGCAACGCCTGCTTCCCCGCCGCCACATTCGTCTTACTATTCCCCACGAAGATCTTATCTCCCAGAATCATCACCGGTCGTTTCAAAAAAGTATACTCTTCTAATATATGCTTCCTATAATCCTTCTCCTTCAATTCCATTTCATGCAATCCCATTTTCCGGTACTTCAAAGCGATGCGACTAAACAGCGCTTCATACGTTCCCGCAAGTTTCGCCATTTCATCAATTTGAGCCGGCGTAATTTTTTCTGTTTTAATATCCTGCAAAACTACATCTTTCCCCGGATTCCAATCTTTAATGATCCGTTGACAAGTGCTGCAAGAGCTGAGGTGATAAATTTTTTTCATGGTGTAAATTTTTTATGATTCAAGTGGGAAAATCGTTTGGCTAAAGTACTTGTTTGGATGATGGGAAAAAATAAAAAATGGTGAATTTTGTGTTATTAATTTGAGGGAGGGTTCTTAATGTGGTGGCTTTTATATTGGAAATAGTTTTGTGGGGAGGGATTTAATTTGGTATGTTTATCGTGTTGGAGTATGAAAGAATTCAGTGTTGGGTTTCAGAGGCAAGTGGTTATTGATGGAAACCAACTTAGAATTGTGACATGTTTTTGAATAGTTTTTAATTTGTAAGATAAATCAGAGTAAATATCATGAAAGGCCCAGAATTTTTAAAGTACATAAATCCGGTTTTAACAACTCTCCAATCAAATGGTGGAGCAGGAAATGCTTCAAACGTAATTGAACAAATTATTGAAAACCAAGGAATATCCGATGAGGAATTAGAAGAAGCAACTTCTAATGGTCAATCACGTGTAAGAAATCAGATTCAATGGGCGAGGTTTTATCTTTTTAAAGCAGGATTGATAGATAATGCTCAACGAGGTATATGGAGATTGACTAATGAAGGCCTAGAAAAAAACCTTACGGACGATGATGTTTATGCACTATTTAAAGGTGTTCAAGAAAGTGTGAAAAAAAGCACCTACAAATGAGACAATAAAACCTGAAGTTGAATTCGAGGAAACTGCAACGGAAGATGAGGAACATACTGTAGGTTTATTAAATCTGATTCAAAATTTACCTGCATCCGGTTTGGAAAAATTGTGTAAAAGGCTATTAACAGAAATCGGAATAAATGATATAATAATCACTGGTGGCTCAGGTGACCAAGGAATTGACGGAAAAGGGATTGTCAAACTCAATGACGTTGTAAGTTTAAATATACTTTTTCAATGTAAAAGATATAAGGAAACTGTTTCTCCTCATCATGTTCGTGACTTCAGAGGAGCAATGCAAGGGAGAGGAGAAAAAGGGTTATTAATTACTACAGGTAGATTTACTAAGGAAGCCAAGAGTGAAGCAAACCGTGACGGAGTAACTCCGATAGAATTAATTGATGGTGAAAGGCTAGTTGAATTATTCGAAAAATATCATTTGGGACTAAAGCCAGTTACTGTATTTGAGATTGATTATGAGTTTTTCAAGGGATTTAATTAGAAGGTTTTAGTAAAAACTAAAGTGTCAATTTAGCTATAGTTTGGTGTAATAAATTTTTAGCTCAAAATACTCCTACTCAAATTAACATGGATTTTAAAATCACTATTGGTTTAATCGTTATCGGCTATATCTTCTTAAGAGCATGGTCATCCAATGCGCGAAAAAAAAATAATCTAAAAAGATATGGTGATGGTTTTGGAGTATTGATAAACCAGAATAAGATAGAAATTGGAATGACAAAAAAAATGGTAACAGTCGCTTTGGGTTCACCAGAGAAATCAGAAGGCATAACGCGAAAAGAGAATTTTACCAAAGAAATTCTTTATTATGAAAAATACAATGATGCTAAACACAAAGTCCAGTATCGATATAAAGTAACATTTATCAATGAAAAAGTTGCAGAGTTTCACATGAACTAAATAGTATATGGGCCTACTTCAACTTGCCGACAAAGAATTGTGGAATAAAATCAATCTTCAACACCAAACAAAAGGTGGTGTTTATAAAATAATTGCATTTCAAAATGGTCAAAGAATTCCTATTCATAGATTTCTTGGATCTGACGAGACAGGTGTACTTTATATAGGTAAAGCAACATCCTATCTTGAAAGAGTAATTCATTTGAAAACTTCAATTTCACCTGACTATAGTGGATCTGCACATATTTGTGGCAGGAGATATAGGTCAAATCCAAATATTTCAAGCCAATTTCCATATGAAATACTATACTTAGAACTTAATGAAAGTAATCAGCCCTAAGAGCTTGAAAGAGAATTACTGAAAGAATATTCGATGAAATTTGGAGAAGTGCCACCATTAAATTCAATTTAGAATTTGAATAAGATTTGATTTGACGTTCATTTTCGCAAATCAAAAGTTTTAGGTCTCATTTTATCATACTCACAACCCAAACAAGCCACCCATTAATGCGACTCATAACCTGGAACTGTCAAGGTGCATTCAGAAAGAAAGCTGATTTTATTTTGGCTTTGCATCCTGACATTTTGGTTATTCAGGAATGTGAGCATCCGGACAAATTAAAATTTAGTGCAGAGACACTTAAACCTGATTCTGTTTATTGGTATAGTGATGGAGGGAAAAAGGGAATTGGAATATTTTCGTACTCTAATTATAAATTTGAACTTCTTCCTGAATTTAATCCTGAGTTTCGTTATGTATTGCCGATTCAGGTAACAGGAAACGGACAGACATTTACTCTTTTGGCTGTATGGGCCATGGATAACAAAGAAAAACGTGAAGCACGTTACATCGGACAAGTTTGGCTTGCAATTAATCATTACAAAGACTTGCTTGGCAGCTCAACTATTTTAATCGGCGACTTTAATAGCAATAAGATTTGGGATTACAAAGACAGAGTTGGATCACATTCTGATGTTGTAAGATACCTTGCAAGCAGAGACATTCATAGCGTTTATCATAAGCATTTCAATATGGAACAAGGAAAGGAAGAGCATCCAACTTTGTATCTATATCGCAATCTAGAAAAGCCATATCATATAGATTATTGTTTTGCTTCAGCAGACTTGCTTGAAAAAGTTAAGCAAGTTGAAATTGGATCTTATGAAAATTGGTTTATGCATAGTGATCATTCACCGGTATGTGTTTTGTTTGAAATGTGATTAAAGATTAACATTCCTCGCGGCAGCAATCTGCGAATTTATCTGTGGCAATGCCACGGAAAATAAAAATACAAAAACATTTAGAAAATCTGCGGTTTTTCTGCGAGATCTGCGAGATCTGCGGGAGAAAAAAATACAGAATCATTTCTACGGGAACCTACATCACAACTCCCGGCCGGAATGACGCTTGATGTGTTGCGTATTGAAAATGTGTCCGTAATTCCGCTTAACATTCCTCCGAGCGGGGGGATGAGTAATGTAAATGTGTTTATAATTCCACTTGTAGCGAGTAAGTTAATCGTAATCAGTCGCTGCAAATCTTTGATGGGAACAGCTGCTAACAAAATTGGGGTATAGCCTGAAGACTACACCCCAATTTTGCAATCAGCTAGTTCCTAAATTGCATAACAAGTGACATTGAATTTTTAAAACAGTTAATTGCCAACGCGTGAATTCTGCAACAAAGAAAGTTGTATTCTCACCAATCCTTCCAATGCAGTAACAGTACGCAACTCTTTCGAGTCAAGATTATCCTGTAGTGGCGACATTCCGGGTGATAGTTTTTGATTGTATTCGCTGAGAGAAGCACGAAGTTTTTCAACTTCAGTACCCATTTCGGTTCCGTGTCCGATGAAATCGCTTGCGAGTGATTCGCTGAGGAGAATTTTGCCTTCATCAGCCGAGGTCGGAATGATTTCCAGTCCGGTGTCGAACTTTATGAGTTTCCTCTTTAGATCTTCGCATAATTGGTTGATCGATTGTGCTTCCTGCACTAATATTTTCGCAGAATCGATCTTGGTAAGCGCTCTTTCGTGTGCAAGTAATTGTTCCTGTTGAATATAATCACGGGTACGATCTGCCTGAATTCTTTGTTGATTTTGGTTTGTCCGAATGAGCGTGAGAAAAAGTCCGCAGCCCATTATAATAATTAGCGAGTTAACAATTACATTTTCTTTGTTGATTGGATTCCGAATTCCTGTAAAGAAATATAACGGGAGAAAGAGCAATGCAAACATGATCACGGAAGTAAATCCCATGATGTTTGCAAAAGGCCAGTGTTGAATTTTAAATAATACGGCCATACTCAGCAACATTCCGGAGATCACACCGGTCACAACGATGATCTGTTCTTTGATTTCTTTTCGTTCGCGGATCCGCAAAGTTAGCAGTAACGGAAGGAAAACGAGACTGAACGAAACGATTCCGAGTAGAATGAATATGGAAGCGCCCGGTAAATGAATAAACTTTAACAGAATTCCTAAGGCTGTGCAAGCAGCGGCAATAGTTCCGCTTGTCATCATTATTTTTTTCATTGTGTAGTAGTTTTTAAATAGTAGCAGAGATTGAGTTTCCTCTTCTACTTCTATCAATTCGCGTTTGTAGAAACGAGTTATGACAGATGAGTAGAATTGCCCGAAGTCTCCGTTTTCTTCGAGTTCACTTTCGATGATACAACAAATGTGATCCAGGAGGTTAGCCTGCAGGTCCTCCGTCTCAATGCCACGACGTCTTATGTCATCGAGAATCCAATCCATTTGTTGATCACTTAATTGATACATTCCTTATACTAATTCAATGATTAGTTAATTAATTGAGTATTCATACCTATTAAGAACTTCATCGTCTCCAGAAAGTCTGCGAGTTCGGAGATTTTTTCTTCGCCTTTGGTTTTGCCTTTGGGCGTTAGCGAATAATATTTTCGTACTCGCTTACCGATGAATTCCGATTCGGTTTGTAGAATGCCATCTGCTTCAAGTGCGTGCAACGTAGGATAGAGCGCACCTTCGGTGAGTTGTATTTTATTTCCGGTGAGCTCTTTCACACGTTGCGTCATTTCGTAGCCGTACATTCTCGGATTGTCGCGAAGCAATTTGAGAATGATCGTCTTTAGAGTTCCTTTGATGAGTTCAGATGAATAAATCATTGTTTTGTATTTTTACCTAACGCAATTATACATCGGAATCTTATGTATATGCAAGAAAAATTTACTGTTTTATCATAATATATTGATAATTAAGACAATAAAATTGATTATTCATGCTATTACTCTGCCTCATTTGGATTTTACTACCATCAGAATGCGATGTACTTGTCGATCGTTAACTTAAATTGTAAACTTTTTCATTCTTCTTAATTTGACTAATTGAAATGATTACTAGCTACTGTCTTCGAATAGTCATTTCATAAACTTTCTTAAATTGAGCAATAATTTATTAGTATGAAAAAAGCAATCTTTACTACGCTTGCGATTGTGTTCATTATTTCCAATTGTTTTTCGCAAGACACAATTACATTTCGAAGTCTTGAAGAAGTTCAGGCAAAAGTTTTTGAAATAACTTCGACTGATATTAAGTATAAAAAATTTGACAATCCAAATGGGCCTGTATTTATTATACTTAGATCAGATGTTCTTTCTATCCGTTATGAAAACGGAACGAAAGATATTTTTAATACTGAAAAGGAGGAAAGTGGTAATACTCCTTCTACTCCGGCATCTCCACCTGTTTTGGCGCCGACTCCTGTGATGTCGAGCAACGATTATTACATGAAAGGTCAAAAAGATGCGACCAGATATTATGTCGGATATACAGGTGCCGGTACAGGAACATTGGTTACAAGTTTGGTTTCGCCATTATTGGGATTGGTGCCGGCCATTGCTTGTGCAGCAACACCTCCAAAGCAAAAAAATCTAAATTTTCCCAGTGCAGAGCTTTTGAAAAATCCGGACTACCATAGAGGATATGATGCCAGAGCAAAAAAGATGAAGCAAGGGAAAGTCTGGACAAACTGGGGTGTTGGATTAGGGGTAAATTTAATTTTGGTGATTATGTTTACTGCAGCGCAATGAAAAATGTGCCCCGTCAAATAAATTACAAGCCAATTCCTTAAAATAATTCCAATAAGATTCTATATTTGTGTTAAACAACGAGTTCTAAAAAAAAGGAATATGGAATCAAATCAAATTATGGTTAAAATGGTTTTAGACAGATGGTATTCGCTTTTAAAAGTTTTTGATACGATACTTGATTCTGTTTCTGACGAAAAATTGCAGAAGGAAGTTTCGCCGGGAAAGAATCGGGGAATTTATTTGTTTGGACATCTTGTCGCTGTTCATGACGATATGATGCCGATATTAAATTTTGGCGAGAAATTATTTCCTGAATTGGAGGAGCCGTTTATTAAATTTCCGGATAAAGCAACCAGTACAATCCCTTCTGCAAGTGAATTGCGTGCAATGTGGAAAAAGCAGAATGAAGTCCTGAATAAGAAGTTCGAAAGTTTGACACCTAAAGAATGGTTTGAGAAACATAATTCTATTTCAGCAGAAGATTTTGCAAAGGAGCCGCATCGCAATAAATTAAATGTAATGATCACACGGATCAGTCATCTTTCTTATCATAGTGGACAGATAGCTTTGCTTAAGTAAATTCATTTCCGACTTGTAATAGTGTTTCAATCTGCATGATTTGCTTGTGGCTGTGTTGCGTGTGATTTTTTTTAAAACATAGAGGGCATAGAGAAGATTGAACATAAGAACACAATCCCGATAGCTATCGGGATACAATGAGACCACGGAATGAGGTTCTGCTTTGCTTCGAAGGACTTTCTAATTTCTTATTGCAAATCTCAAAAAATTAAGCGCAAAGTACTTCTTTTCGGACTGCCGACATTTTTGCATTTGATATGAAATAAAGATTTTTTTCATGGGCTTGTCTGACATTGGTCAGTGTCAGCATATGGCAAATGGGTTTACTTTTATGTCACGATAATTATGGACGACAAAAAAATGAAAAACCATCTGATACTTCTTGCCATGCTGGTGACAGCTTTCTTTAACTCAGTTGCTCAAACTCCAAGAAACTGCAGCCAAATTTTGGCAAGAAATCCATCTTCTGTTTCTGGCGTATATAGGATTGATCCGGATAGCGGAGGTGTTTTGCCATCTATGGATTGTTATTGTGATATGACTACCGATGGCGGCGGTTGGACTTTAATTCTGAATTACAATCATCTGGCAGCAACCAACCCTGCATTAAAAATATTTACTGACAGTTTGCCTTTACAAGGGGCGACAACTCTTGGTTTTGATGAAAGCAATTCACATTATTGGGGTCATGCAGATACAACAATAGTTAATGCACTTCCATTTGATGAAATTCGTTTTTATGGAATCACTTCCGAACATAATCGCATAATAAACTTTAAAACATTTCATCCGGGAACAGTATCAAATTTTAAAACAGGCATCGGTTCAACTGCAGGAGTAAGTTCATCCTTCACAGCATTTGCCGATCATTCTGCTTTTTTACCTGCAGCAATCAACATGGATGCAACTGACAAGGGAAATTATGCTATGACGGATTACCCTCTTTGGACGGGATCTATGTATCACTGGTATTTAGGTGGTGTTGATGCTTTTTGCAGCAGCGTCAGATGGGAAGTTGATGATTATCCTTGCAGCACCCTGCCTTCCACTTTTCATCAGATCTGGGTAAGACAAAGCAATGCAACAGGTTTGAATGATACTGAAAATTCAGCATTGCAATTCAGTCTTTGGCCTAACCCTGCTTCAGATATAACAACATTGAATATCAAGAAAAGAAATACTGCATCATCAACACTCAGTATTTATAATAACGTTGGGCAATTGATTCGCTCAGAACAACTGTCAGAGAACACCCATCAATTCAATGTGACAGATTTATGTACTGGGGTCTATATTCTGGTCCTTACAAATGAAGAATTCAGGCAACATCAAAAACTTGTTGTTCAACGATAATTGATTAGAGGAATTGTCATTTATCAATCCTCTGATGATTCTGCTGAACGTTTATTTGCCAATCTCTTTAAGCGTCCACTTACAAATCCACTACATTCAAAATAGTGTAAGTGGATGTCTAAAGTAAAAAGAGCCTCATCGGAAATTCGAGGACGTGACATCCTATTCAGTCAATATCCTTCCTTTCCACATTTTTATCCGTTTCACTCCCCATTTCTTCCAGTTCAGCAAATTATAATATAACGGCAATTTCGATTATGTACCTTGGTGCTATTATTTAACAATCGTCATAGCATCTAATAAAGCCAAACATGAAATCAATTGTACTCTACTGTATTTTTCTCGTCTCATCCTTTGCAACAGCGCATTCTCAAACGATAGATCCTAATTGGAAATATCTTCGCACGACCAACACAGGAATTGGTGGCGATTACTCTTTTGTAATTGAAACAGATCATTGCGGAAATATCTGGACAGGCGGATATCTACCTTTTCATGCTCAGGGAAGTGTGACGCGTTTCAATGATACCACTTGGACCTGCTGGAGCAATTTTGAAGGGTATATCCCCGGATCGATTGTGACTGCAATTGCATTTGACAATAACGATGGTGTCTGGGTTGGTTGTGATGAAAATAAAAACTTCGGATTACATGGTGGCGTTGCACATTACGATGGAACAACATGGCAGATCTGGGATTCTACCAATTCACCTTTGACGGAAGATTATGTTCAAGGAATTGTAGTGGACCAAAACAATAATGTTTGGATCACATTTTATAATAATGTTTCCGGTAATGGTGGCGTAGCAAAATATGATGGAACATCATGGACAGTATATACAACTGCCAATTCAAGTCTGCCTTCAGAAGAAGTGGAAGACATTGATGTGGATGCGCAAAATAATATTTGGATAGGTTGTAATTTAGGAGTGATAAAATTTGACGGAATTAATTGGGATCTTTTTACTTCTGCAAATTCAGGACTCTCAGTAAATAATGGAATAAAAGATGTGGAAGTAGATGAAGTAACAAATAAGATCTATATCGTGACAGTTTTTTCTGTAGATATTTATGATAATGGAGCATGGTCTCATATTGACAATACAAATTCTCCTGTTGGAAATGCAAATTTGGTGGAAGTGGATGCTCGTGGCGACACTGTAATTATTGGTTCACTAGGCAGCACTTCCGGATACTTTATCTTTGATGGTGTTTCATGGACAACACATCTATCGCCAGGGCATGTTTATGATGTGCGAATAGCAGATAACGGAAATTTTTGGGCTTGTGGAATTGGATTTGTAGAAAAATTTGACGGGACAGCATGGACTACGTATGATAAATTTAATACCGGTTTACCTGCTATGCAGAATTATGATGTCTTCATTGACACAAAAAATCGTGCATGGGTAGGAAGTGCACTCAATGGTGGTATCAGCATGTTCGATTGTCCGACTTGGGAAAGTTACGGACCAAATAATCGCAACCATTTTCCGCAGCCAATCACGTATACAGGAACCGGTCGTGGAGTAACTGAAGATAGTTACGGTGATATATGGATGCTTTATGATGGTTCGCCGGGTGGTGTTGTGCAAATTCCTAACGGAAATGTTCAGAATTCAGCAGCGTGGGTAGTGTGGGATAATGTAACTGCCGGAGTTCCTTTGGGATTTACTACTAGCATTTGTGCAGATAAATCCGGAAATGTTTGGGTGGGTTCAAGTTTAGGAACAACGGTGGCAAGATATAGTCGTGTAACAAATTCCTGGACAAATAATTTCAATATTTCTCAGATAGGTGGTGTAAATGAAATCAATTCTATACGAGTTGACGATTCTAATAATGTGTGGGTTTGCGGTGGGAACGGACTTGCAAAGTTCGATCAGACAAACTGGACATTTTATACTTCATTGACTTCACCTATACAAGCCGGATTTGTGAATGATATTGCATTCGATAGTTTGGGAAACAAATGGATTGCTACTGAGCACGGACTTTATAAATTCGATGACACAACTTGGACATTATTTGATCGAACTACTACGCCTATGTTTGGTGATTGGGTAAGTGCAATTGTGTTTGATGCAAATGGATTGTTATATATCCATGCGGAAGATGCAGTATTTCCCGGAGTTCCACAAGGCATACTTTCTTTTGACGGAACAACGTGGTTAACGTACACTACTTCGAATTCAGGATTGCCTGAAGAGTTTGTTAGAAGACTTTCAGCGGACACACTTGGAAATATCTGGATCACTACACCAGGAATGGGAATAGCAATTTTTAATCCTAATGGCGTAGTAGGTTATAGTTGCTTAGGCAAGAGTTTGCAAATGTGTTCCGGTACGACGGCAATTATTGATAACCATCAAACAAATGGAAATAGTATTTCAGCATACCCAAATCCGTTTTTATCTTCAACAGCTTTGGAAGTTAATTTAACTTTGAAGCAAAAGTGTTTCAATAATTTTATGGATGCAACTGGAAGGAAGTAAAAAATATTGCAGCAAAACATTTTCAAATTGGGAAAACATCATCGACCTGGATCTATCGGACTGAACAAAGGAATTTATTTCTGCAAGGTAAAGTCAAATGGAAATTTGCAAACAACTAAAATAATAAAAAACTAATCGGATCATGAAATTAAAATTGATTTTCTGTTTTATTATAAGTAGTGCTTACTTGCAAGCTCAGGTAAATGTTGATTGGTATAATTACCCCGGAGGAGTAGCTGTAGCTACCAATAGTAATTTTGATGTTTATACAATTGACTGGGATTATAATCCGGCGGGCGATATACTTTTAACCAAAAGAGATTCCACAGGGGCTATATTATGGGATACTGCTTATGACAATACTGATAACACATTGCATGAAGTTGCGACATGGGTGGAGACGGATAATGTCGGAAACATTTTAGTTTCAGGAACGATACGTTCAGGTTTTTCAAGTCCGGTGAATGCCGCCAGTGTATTAATGAAATTTGATTCATCAGGAGCATTGTTATGGAGAGTGGTTTATGAAAATTCATTTGATGGATCTTCAACCAAGAAATTAATTGTAGACCCTAATGATAATATTTATGTATTGGGTTTAGGAACAGGTCCGAGCGGAATGGTTACCAAGGTGAAAAAATTTGATTCGTCCGGAGTTCCCGTTTGGTCATATTTTGATACAGTCGGTATTGGAGCTCCGGTGAACATAAAGTTTACGCCGGATAACAATATGCTAATTGTTCACCGAACTTTGTCAGGAAATTTTAACGGTTTTTCAAAAATTGATCTGAATGGAAATCTTCTGTGGAGCATTGCAGGAATTAATAGCAATACAGTTGGCGACGCAGCCGGAGATTCACAAGGAAATACATATTTGGTCAATGGTGAATATGTGATTTCAAATTCGGGAAGTGTGCTACAGAAAATATCGCCTAACGGTTCACAAATTTGGGCAGACACTAATAGCATTACAGCATACAGGGTAGAAGTTGGTAACGATGACAATCCTGTAATATGCGGCTTTCCAAATTCAGGTACTCCCGGTGCTGCATTTATAAAGTACGACAATGCAGGAACTATTATGTGGCAAAATCTTGATGCAGATGGACCTGCATATGCACTCTTGCTGCATGCACAGATGAAAATGGATATTGATAATGCCGCTTATCTTGCTGCCGGAACTTTAACGGAGATGGCGCTTTGCAAAGTAAATAGTAATGGTATTTCCGAATGGACAGTAGCCGTTCCCGGTAGCTATGCAAATGCATTTGATTTTCAAACAAGTGATGTAATTTATGTTGTTGGTGGAACTACTGCAAAAATTGGACAAGCGTTGGCAACGACTATTGCTAACCCTTTTCAAAAGGATATGAGTAATCACATTGATGTTTTTCCTAATCCATTTCAATCACTAACAACTTTAGAAATATATTTTGCAGAATTAAATTGCACAACTGTTACAATTGTTGATGTTGTAGGCAGAACTATAAAGTTGATTCATCCGACTGATCTTTTAATTGGGCGGAACCAAATCAATATAGATTTATCAGAATTGAACGACGGAATATACTTCTTAAGTCTCAAATCAGGTGGATCAATTCAAACAGTCAAGCTGATTAAAAATTGATACTTGCAAAAGCCAAATCTGCGAGTTAGGGAAGAACACTACAAATTTACCACAGAGATCATAAGAGGAAAAAAGGGAGACGCACGGAGAAATTTACTACGAGTGTAAGTTCACAATGCGAACTCGGAACTACTTTAATGTCTGCTATGAAGACCTTTCTAATTTCTTCATGGGGCTTTTATAATTTTGATTCCAAACCTATTAATATCGCAATATTTTCCGTTTCGACAAAAACGAGTTTATCGTAAGAAATTGCTAGCTACCATGTGAATAATGTAATTTGTTTCAAAAATTATGTAAGTGAAAATGCGTTGTCAATCCTCAACTTTGCAGAGAAATAAATTATCAAACATTTTAACGAATTAGGAGATGACTGAAAACCAAAAAGACAATCGCAATCAACAAGATCCGGAAAAGGGCAAAAAAAATATTGAGGATCCAAGTACTAAAACAAGCGAAGTTCCATTCAATTCAGAATTAGAGGACAGTGAAGAGAAGGAAGAAGAAACAATTAAAGAAGATGAATCTTTGATCGATTCTGAGTTAGATGACACTGAACGAAAAGCGATGAGTCAAAAAAGAAAAAACGATAGTATATAATTTAATGCGGAATGGCTTGAAAGTTATCCCGAATTCGAATCAGTCTAAAACCAAAAAAAGCAATATGAATTCTCTAAAATTTATCAAAAAAGCAGTAGCGCAGATTGGAATATTTGCAGCTATATTATTCATTATTTCCTGCAACAATAGCCCTAAAACAGAAGATACGAAAGAAAATGCTGAAGAACATAACGAGGCAAAATTTGATAACAATAATCAGGAAAAGGATGCTCAATTTCTTGTAAATGCCGCTGAAATTGATTTGCAAGAAATAAAACTTGGGCAATTGGCGCAGCAGCTTGGAAGAACAGCTAGTGTGAAAGAGTTAGGAAAAGCAATGGAAAATGCACATACTAATTCCTTAAATGAATTAACTGCACTTGCGAAGTCAAAAATGGTTACCATTCCTACATCAACAACTGAAAATGCTTTGGACGCATACAAAAAACTGAATGATAAATCCGGAAGTGATTTTGATAAGTCTTATGCTGATATGATGGTGAATGATCATAAAGATGCAGTTTCTGTTTTTGAGAAGATTTCAACAGATGGTAATGACGCAGATGTGAAGGCATGGGCAGCATCAACACTTGCGAACTTAAGAATGCATCTTGATAAAGCAATGGTCGTTCAAAAAGAAGTTGAGAACCTAAAATAAAAACCAGTGAAATTATTTCGCTAATTATTTCCAATAGAAGTCCTAACAATTACAAATAAGAAATATTATGAATAAAGAAAAAGCTATTGATGTATTAAACTCACTCATCGAAATAAATAATGATAGAATTGAAGGGTATGAAACTGCTTCGAAGGAAACTGAAGAACAGGATTTGAAAGCTATGTTTGCTCAGTTTATGCAAACAAGTGTAAAATGCAAGCAGGATTTGATCAGTGAAGTTACAAAGATGAATGGTACACCTATCGAAGGCACACGGACAACGGGTAAATTCTTCAGAGTATGGATGGATGTAAAAGCTGCTCTAACAGGTAAGGACAGAAAAGCTGTCCTTGATTCTTGCGAGTATGGCGAAGATGTTGCCGTCGGAGCCTATGCGAAAGCACTTGAAAATAATTTGAATGATATATCTGCCGAACAACATACGATGTTAAATGTTCAGCATGCAATAATTAAAGCGGATCACGACAAAGTTAAAAACATGCGCGATCGTCTTGTTGTACAGGATTAATTTCTTGTTCGATTTATAGCAGGAAGTTCTTCACTACTTAAGAAACTTATCATGATAAAATATGCACTACTGACTACTCTCATGGCAAAGTCAGGTAAAGAAGACGAAGTAGAAGAATTTCTTAAGACAACCTTATCATTAGTTGAATCAGAAACCAATACAATAACATGGTATGCTTTTAAAATGGGTGCAAATAAATTTGGGATCTTTAATACCTTTCCAAATGATACAGCCAGAAAGGCACATCTTGCAGGTGAAGTAGCAAAAGCACTTATAAATAGATCACCACACTTATTTTCATTGGATCCTCAGATTCAACAATTAGATGTTGTCGCTGTGAAGGAAACAGAATTAAAATTCTCGTTTTAAAAATAGTGCTAATCGGTCACTTGTCATAAGGAGTAGAATAAAAAAGGAACAAACTGTTAAGTCTGTTCCTTTTTTTATTGTATTGTACTAGTAATCTGGGTTAAGCGAAGACAAGAATTATTTACTTCCAAATGTATAAAGCAACCCTAATGAAATTACAGAATTTTTATAGTCGCTGTCATAGCCATCGTCAACATTATCTAATGAGGTAAGTCCCATAGCGTAACGAGCCCCGATTCCAAAACCATTTTCAAATTTAAAGCCGGCTCCAATGCACAATCCGATATCAGTCGATGTTAATTGATCCTTTGTGTCAAATGTTATTCCTGCGCCGGAAATTTCTGATGCCATTAAAATTCCAAGTTGTGGTCCAATCTCACCGTAAAACCCCATCACTTTTAATTGAAGCATCAAAGGAATATTGATGTACTCTTGTTTTGAAGTTATCGTCGTATCAAGGAAAGTAGACTTTGCGCCTTGAACGGAATACAGAACTTCGGGTTGAATGCTAAGAACGTCAGAAACATGTAGATTAACAAACAGTCCCCCGTAGAATGAAGTTAACATGTCAGCGTCGTCGACGTCATCACCAACATAAGTAGCGAAATTTACGCCTGCTTTAATACCTAATCTCGTTTGTGCCTGAGCAACCTGTAATGTTGTTACTGCAATGGCAATCATCAATAGTTTTTTCATGTTGTAATGGTTTTTTATTTACTTTTTGAATCAATTTTAACAAAAGTAGGTATTCTGAAAATGTGTTTTATTACATAATTCCGATGGAACTTTATTGAGTTTTTATCTTTTTAGTATTTGTTTTTTGAATAATCGCAACTTTTCCATTTAGAAAGAACAGAGTTGCTGATATTTCTCATGGTAAATCAATTTGTAATATTTGTTAAAGGCGTAAAATGAAATAATTATTTTCCGATACTTGCATTGTAAATTCAACCCTAAAACCATTAAAATAAATCAAATAATGAAACAAAAAACTACTTTAATTATTCTGGCATATTTTCTTTCTGTGCCATTGATGTATGGACAATTTCTAGTGAAGCCAACTTATTTCGAAGCAACAGGAGTTTCAAATCAAGGCAATGTTGTTGGATATGAAGCACAAGCGGGGCCATATTCAATTTGGAATCCGGATTCGGCAACAATATTGAATATCGATGGATTAGCACCCGGATTAGGAATCGGAAGTCAAGCACGTTATTCAGATGATGGAAATTATATTTCCGGAACAAGTCGTTCAGCTGTAGGTTTTGAAATGGCAAGGTATGATGTTGCAGCAAATTCATGGCAGACTTTGGGTGGATTTGGATTTCCGCTTGATAGTAATATAAGCGGTGGATTTAATATTTCGGGCGACGGCAACACTGTTGTAGGAAATTCATGGGCTGACACTACCGGTGGTTTTGTCTATACTCATGCAGTTGCATGGAATCCTACTGAAGGATTTATGGACCTCGGAAGTTTGTTTGCAAATATTGGAAGAAGCACTCGTGGAAATGCAGTAAGCGGCGATGGAAGTATTGTTGTTGGATGGCAGGATTATAATGGTCCCTGGAAATCGGCTGTATGGAGAAAAAATCCGGCAGGTGGTTATTTCCCGAATGAATATTTGTTGATCGATACAAACGGAAATCCGAATGATGAATATAATCAACTTGGAGAATGTAGTGCAATTTCTTCTGACGGAAACTGGATCGGTGGTTACGGAGATTATGCTAATAATAATGAACCTTGGATTTGGAGCAGAGCGACAGGTGTAATTAACCTAGGACTATTACCGGGTGCAGGAACCGGAAATGTTGCGGGAATAAATTCAGATGGAACTATTGTGGTTGGATGGTTCAATGGTCAGTTGTGGGGCGATCCACAGATACCGTTTATCTGGACTCCATCAGGTGGATTGCAAAACCTGAATACATATATCAGCAATGATCTTGGATATTCTACAGGACCGGTTATCGTTTACAGTGCCTTCTGTTTGTCAGAGAATGGTGAGTACCTTGCAGGTTACGGAATCGATACTACTAATTTTATGTATCAAACCTACCGTTTACATAATGTTCCATTCACAGGAATCAATGAAGAAAATACATCTGCAAAAGTTGTATCGTACCCGAATCCTTCTTCAAGCATGATCACAATTGAAAACAAAAACAAATCTACATTGATCGTAAGCAGCACAGATGGCCGTATCATTGAAAGTCTAAACATCATTGGTAATTACAATCTGGATATTTCAAAATATGCTGCCGGAAGTTATCAATTTACATTGCGGACCGGTGATGCGGTTAGTAATGGTAGATTTATTAAAAACTAAAAGATGTGAGTAGTCCCCGTACTACACCATAACATTTTATAAAACGCAACTTCACCTTGTTGAAGTTGCGTTTTTTTATTTAGTGAAAATTATTGTATACATTAGAAAAATGAAAACGAATAGATCTCATCTCTTCAAATCTGAGCGATTAGGATTTAGAAATTGGGAGTCGTCGGACATTGAACCTATGTCAGAAATAAACTCCGACGAAAAAGTAATGGAGTTTTTTTCAAGAACACAAACCAAAGAGCAAACAATCGAATTTATTGATCGAATGCAGAAACAATTTGCGGAAAAGGAATATTGCTATTTTGCAGTTGATAAATTGGAGGACAATGTACTTATCGGATTTATCGGAGTAAATCTTCAGACCTTTGAATCTGATTTTACGCCCTGCATAGATATTGGTTGGAGACTGAAAAGCAGTGAATGGAATAAAGGTTATGCAACAGAAGGAGCTAAACGTTGCCTGGAATATGCGTCCAAAGATCTAGGAATAAAGAAAGTCTATTCAATTACTCCGGTAGTCAACTTGAAATCGGAGAAAATCATGTTGAATATTGGAATGAAGAAAGTGAAGCATTTTATTTTCCCTGCATTGAAAGACGACGAAAGGTTGAAGGAATGCGTGTTGTATGAAATAGATTTGCCTACTCATTGAATTGTTATTGCAAAGTAAGTTTCACCTCCTTATTATTTGTAACAATAAAATGAATATGTGTGTAGAGAAATACCCAATACAACACTTCACAATCGCTGACCCCAGAGGGGTCAAATGTTGGTAGAAATATGCAATCACAAAAAGCACCGACCCCGGAGGGGTCGAATGTGAATTGCCGGAACACATTTTATTTTCGCGATTGCAAATACCCGTTTGAAAATTACATTAGTGTTCTGATAAACCGGATAAAGACAAGGATATTAAAAGGAATTAAATTTCAGCTATGAAAAAACAAATCTTACATTTTATATTCTGCATGGTTCTACTGTGTCAAAGCAAAGCAACCGTATGGCAAGTTGGACCTACACGCACCTATACTTTGCCAAGTGAGGTTAGACTTTTAGTGCAAGATGGTGACACGATCTATATTGACGCCGGAGTTTATTCTAATGATGCCGTTAAATGGGTTAACAAGGACCTAAAGTTCATAGGACTTGGGACGGCAATCGATCCAACAGTTTTGCAATACATAGGAGATATTCCTAGTGGCAAAGGAATTTTTGTATTTGAAACTCCGGGAACATGTGATAATCCATACTTAGAGAATATTGTTTTTGATGGCGCACAGGTTTCTGATGCCAATGGTGGAAATGGAGCAGGAATTCGTTTTCAGGCAAATAATATTACGGTTAACAATTGCAAATTCATGAACTGTCAGAATGGAATTCTTGAAGGTAATGCAGGCGTGAGTACAAGTAATGTAGTGATCACGAATTCGAATTTTATAATAATGGATACCAGTTGCAGAATGATCCGACCTATTCGGGTTATGAGCACCACATTTACATTGGAGCAAGTGCAGATACATTGATGGTGATGAATAATTGGTTTCATCATCCCCGTGGACAAGCAAATTCAATTAAAACGAGAGCACAACGAAGTTTTATTTTGTATAATTTGATCGACGAAGAAGCAACAGGTTATGGAAGCTGGGAGATCAATATTGCTCAAGGCGGGTTGAATATAATTATGGGCAATGTAATTATACAAGGAACATCAGGTGCAAATCATGGGATCGTTGGTTATGATGCAGTAACTAATTTGTTGGAAGATTTTTATTTTGTGAATAATACAGTCGTGAATAAATTTGCCGGAAATGTTCGTTATTTTAATATTGTCCCTTCTTCCGGAATAAGCACTTTTAAAATCTATAATAATATTTTTGCGTCGGACGCAAATGCAGCTATTGTTGTTTTTGCTACAAATGTTCCGGCAACCATAGATACTTCCCAAAATCACTTTAACAATAATTACTTAACATTTCCTTTTACAAATGCATCACTTGATGATTACACGTTGACTTCTCTAGCAACTGCAGCCATTAATCGAGGGTCCGTTGCAGGAGTGACTAACACCGGATTTTCTTTGGTGCCTGTTAGTATGTATCAGTCTTTTAATTCAGCATTGTTGCCACGCGTTATAATAGGAGCTGCCATTGATAGAGGTGCATATGAATATTTTCCTTCTACTGGTATTTTGGAGAATCAGTCACCGTCTGATATTGTTATCTATCCAAATCCTTCGACAGGGAAAATTCACTTGAACATCTCTGATTCGAATGATAAGGCGATACATTTTGAGGTTTTTAATAGTATTGGAGAGCGAGTTTATTTTATGACCATGACTTCTTTTCAACGGCATTTTGAAATGAATTTATCCGGGCTTTCAAGAGGTGTCTACTTTATGAAAACTCATTCTGAGAAAGGTGTTAGTAATAAAAGAATAGTCCTTCGGTAAAAGGGTTTATTCCATATTTAATTGTGATTTCTGTCATGTCGAAAATGACAAAAAACGACAACCTTTACTCGAGTTGAAGTCATTGACATTGACTGACCATGAAAAAACCACTTCTTGTAAAATATGTTTTGCCTTTCTTTCAGTGGTATGCATTGATGATTTTGATTGCAATAGCAATTGATTATTTTCTTCATCGATTAAATTTAGTTTGGGTAGGGCGTTACCTGGGATTAATTGGAACATTGTTTATTCTTGTATCATTGACCTATTCACTCAGGAAAAGGAAATTGATCGATTTTGGTTCGCCAAAGAAACTTTTATCATTGCATGAATATTTGTCGTGGATAGGTTCCATTATGTTACTTGTACATGCCGGAATTCATTTCAATGCATTGTTGCCATGGCTTGCAGTTCTTATGCTACTGATCACTGTAGCAAGTGGATTGGTTGGAAAATTTCTTTTGAAGAAGGCAAATGAAGCATTAAAGGAAAGAAAGCAGGACTTAATTAATACAGGAATTACTATTGGAGAGGCAGAGAAAATACTGCACTTTGATTCAATTACCGTAGACCTGATGAAAAAGTGGCGAGTAGTACATTTACCGATAACACTTATTCTCGGAATACTTTCATTGATGCACGTTGTTACTGTAATAATGTTTGGCAAATGAAAAAAGCACTTGTTTACGGGATAATAGTTGTGTGTATCGGACTTATGTATCAGTTTCCACATACGATGCTCAATCCGGGCGAACTTGTTGAAGGTCATCAGGAGCTGAATAGCAAATGTCTTTCATGCCACACACTGTTCAAAGGATTGCCAAATGAAAAATGTATTACATGTCACAAACTTTCTGAAATTGGAAAAGACTCCTTAAAGCCAAAAGGTAAGGATGAAAAGATCTTGTTTCATCAGAATCTTTCAGATCAAGAATGTACTACTTGTCATACTGATCATAAAGGACTAAAGCCCGGCATGAGTATAAGTAAGTTCTCTCACGAAATTTTATCCATTACAGATTTTAATAAATGTAACAGTTGCCATGTTCAGCCGGCTGATAGCTTGCATAAACCACTGTCCACAGATTGTAAAAGCTGTCACAATACCAAAGGCTGGAAGGCGGATGTTGTTTTCGATCATGAAATGATTCAAGGTGTTGCAAAGAACAATTGTTCATCGTGCCATAAAGTACCTGATGATACATTTCATCATTCTTTCAAAGATAATTGCGATAAATGCCATACAACAAGTAAGTGGAAGCCTTCTACTTTTGATCATTCCAACTATTTTGTATTGGATAAGGATCACAATGCCGAGTGCACTACTTGTCATACCAATAATAACTTCAAAGCATATACTTGCTATGGATGTCACGAACATTCAGAAAGCAAGATCAGGTCAGAGCATATTGAAGAAGGAATAAATAACTTTACTAATTGTGTATCATGCCACAAGAGCGCTGATGAGCATGATATACGAATGAATGGAAGATCCAATCAGGAGTTAAATCAGAAAGATGCAAAGAATGTGAAAGACTACATTAAATCAGGCAAGAAGGAAGGGAAGAAGGAGCATGATGATGATTGATATAAATGAAAAAAATTGGAGGCCATGAAAAAATTAGAAAACAAAGTTTCCATTATTACCGGCGCAGGTTCCGGTATGGGAAAAGCAATTTCGATTTTATTTGCAGCAGAAGGAAGCAAGGTAATTGCTGCAGATATAAATCAAGAGCGATTGGATGCTCTTAAGAAAGAGGTCAGCGAGAGTGGAGGAGAGCTTACTACAGTTCTAACAAATGTCGCCAAAGAAGAAGACATCGAAAATATGATCAAGATGGCGACTACAAAGTATGGCACATTGGACATATTGGTAAACAATGCCGGTGTCATGGACAACTTTGGTCCGGTTGGCGAAGTAGATAATAGCATGTGGGAAAAAGTAATGAAAGTTAATGTTGACGGGCCTTTTAAAGCGATGCGAAGTGCGGTTAAAATATTTCTCGAAAAGAAATCCGGGGTGATCATCAATATTTGTTCTATTGGCGGAATAAAGGTGGTGTTGCAGGAGCAGCCTATACAACAAGTAAGCATGCTTTAGTTGGACTTACAAAAAGTACCGGATATTTATATTCTAAATCAGGGATTCGTTGTAATGGAATTGCACCTGGAGCAGTGAACACAAATATTGCTGAGACAATTGACATGACTAAAATAACTCCGCTTGTGAACGATAGAATCATGAGTGGTATGGCATTGAATCCGAGAACAGGTGAATCTCCGGAAATTGCAAAAGCTGCATTGTTCCTTGCATGCGACGATTCGTCTTTTGTGAATGGGGAGATCTTGGTTGTGGATGGAGGGTGGAGTGCTTATTAACTAATATCTAATAGTGAATCCCGATAGCTATCGGGATGAAAAATAAAAAATGCGGCCTGTGGGGAATTGGGATTCCGTGCTCTCATTGTGTCCCGATAGCTATCAGGATTGTGTTCTTTGTGTTTATATTTTTAGAAGACGAACAGACAAATCACTTTTCCAGCGCTACATATTTCATATATCATTGATAATCAATAGTATTTTGCTTAACTGTTAAGTCGTTTTTGTAGGCTTTGATCGTCCAAAACCACTTAAAAAGTCGGAATTTTTCCTTAAGTTTGAATTCTAATCTATTAGTTTAAGTCGTGGAAAAAGCGTTTGAAATAAAGTTACCACAGTTTGAAGGTCCATTCGATCTTCTTCTCTTTTTTATTGAGAGAGATGAGATCGATATCAATGACATACATATCTCGAATATCACTAACGATTTTCTTTCATACATCCATCGGATGAATGAGTTGAACATTGAATTGGCAAGCGAGTTCATTCTTGTTGCAGCAACCTTGATGCGTATCAAAGCAAAGATGTTATTGCCTCGTCCGGAAGTTGACGAGCAAGGAAATGAAGTTGATCCACGGAAAGATCTTATTGAAAGACTATTACTTTACAAGCAGTACAAAGAATCTTGCGAAGAGTTGAAGGTTATGGAAGACGATCGCGGATTGAAAACCACTCGTGGGAATATTCAGAAAGAACTTGCCGGTATCGCAATGCAAAATTCTCATGCAGAGGAGTTGATGAATCTTACGCTTTATCAATTACTCAATAGTTTCAATAAAGTATTGAAGCGTTTTGATGCTGAGAAGAACAAAGTGTTCCATCATGTTGTTGCATATCCATATACTATTTTTGATCAAAAAGCAACCGTCAAGTCGATGCTGCAAGGACAAGAGAAAGTAGCATTTACAGAAATTATATTTTCATGTGAGAATAAAGTTCAGGCGATTTTTACGTTCCTTGGAATTTTAGAATTGTTGCAAGAGCAATTAATCAAGATCACATTGGGCATGGGCTTCAACAATTTCTGGTTAAGCGAGAATCTTGAGCCGGAAGCGTGATCAATATTTAATGGATGCAGACAGAAACCAAGCAACTCTTAAGAGCATTTCGTCCCGGTAGAATTTTAATACCGATTGTGCTTGGTTTGGGTGCAGCTACATATCTGTTACTCCGAAATTTCGATAAACAAGCTTTTGAAAGTATTTCGTGGACGTGGAATTCCTCGTTCTGGATCTTCATGGCATTGGTCATGATGGTCATCAGAGATGGAGCTTACATGGTTCGGATTCGTGCATTGACTGACGACAAGTTAAAATGGCGCAATGCTTTCAATGTTATTATGCTTTGGGAATTTGCTTCGGCACTGGCACCGGGTATGCTTGGCGGCGGATTTGTTTTCGCCATTTTCATTTTGAATCGTGAGAAGATCAATATGGGAAAAAGCATAACTGCAATTATGCTTTCATCTTTTCAGGATGGAGTATTTCTCGCCATCATGGCGCCGCTGGTTTACTTCACAATTGGGAAAGAGGCATTGTTTTCGACCATCGATGTGAATAGTATCAATCCTGTAAAATTCGGCAGTGGATTTTTCTATTCATTCTGGGCTGTTTACTACATCATTCTTGCATATAAAATATTTGTTGCCTATGCATTGTTTATCAATCCTCGATTTGTAAAATGGTTATTGCTGAAATTGTTCTCGCTTCCTATTTTGAAAAGATGGAAGCATAATGCATTAGAAACAGGAAGCCAACTTATAATTGCCTCTAAAGGATTAAAGAATAAAAGCAGAAAATTCTGGGTGCATTCATTCGCCGGAACATTTGTATCGTGGACGGCTCGCTACTGTATTGTAAATTGCTTGATCCTCGCTTTTCATAATGTACCCTTAGACAATTTCCTGATCTTTGGAAGACAAATTGTAATGGGAATTATAATCCTGTTCAGTCCGACACCAGGCGGCAGTGGAATTGCAGAATTTATGTTCTCCGATTTCCTTGGTGAATTTATCCCGCAAGGATTATCTGCTTCATTAGGATTGTTGTGGAGATTGGTGAGTTATTATCCTTACCTTTTCATAGGAGCGATCATTCTTCCGAGGTGGATCCGCAAAACAGCAAAATAGCGACTAACCATTCACGAATAAACCATTCAAACCATCTCCATTTTGCTATTAAAAATTTAAACTTCCTTTGAAAGACAGATGTATTGATGTCAATAGGATTTGGAAATTTTTTGATAATTTCCGCATCAGAAAAAGCAATTGAAAAATTTTGAGTTGTTGTTTGAATGTGTAAACATCTGACGGTTGGAAGGGACACGGGTAGAATTGTTTAGCAATTACAATTTGGATAAGTAAACTTCCCGAATCCGTTTGTTTTAATCTGTAAGCAAGGGTGATGACGGTATAGCTAAGCATGGTGCTATTTCCCGCACCCTGATCCTTTCAGTGTAAACCGTCAACAGAATGTTCGATCGTGAAGTAACTGCTGTTAGAATGCAGCAATTCGGAAAATGAAATAAGTTCGATTGGAAGTTGATAGGAGTAGAAAGACGTTCGAAAACACCGAAGCCATTCATTCCTGTTCGGAATGTAGTCGAAGCCGTACTTGGATCGCAAGTAGCCCAGAAAGGAGGTTGGAGGCGTAATGGAACTTTTTAGTACAGTAGCAAAATTGGCAGTTGGCGAAAAATTAGTGTTGTATAAAGTTGCATTGTATGTTCCGCTGTTGGGATTAAGCGATGCATTGATATTCCAAAATCCATTGTCTAGTACATTTGATAAACTATAGTAGCCAACACAATCATTTGATACAGGGCCAGTGGGAATAGAAGAATATGTTTCAAAGTTTGCCACAGTCGAATAAGAGTATTGTTTGTGAATGATATGTTAGCATTTTGGTATCCTTTAATGCATGGCCACGGGAAATCATAACTAGCAGCACCGGATAGAAAGCGTCGAAGATTTCCTGAACAAAACTAAATGAATTGTGTTGAAAGGGCTGAATTTTGGTAATGCAGGTGAAGTGATTATTTCAGTTAGGTCAGACCTTTGCCAAGAGCATATCTGATCCGACAAGAGTAACTCCTGCCGGAATTTTACAACATTTTCTAAAGTAAGTATTCCGCCCGGAGAATAAGTTTGTGCAGCAGCGCCATTGAATTCTAAATAGCCACCGGGAATTACATTCGTAAATGTTGAGTTACCTGAAGCATTAGTAAAATTTCCTGCAACTTTGATATATTTATTGTTAGTGTTGAAAACGCTTCCTGCGTTTGAAGTAGTAAAGTTTCCTGCAATGTCCATGTCGACAGTAGTACTTGCAACACCGCTTTTTGTGATAGTAACATTTCCTAATTTATTGTTGGCAGTTAATGCGCCATCAAAATTTTGTGCAACTGCTCCATTATTCATCAATATAGTTGATGTAGGTGAAACATTTATAGTCCCGAAATTATTGAAGTCGCCACAAACAGTAACGGTAACTCCCGGATTAATAGTCAGACTTGCACCACCAAGTACATTGATCGATTGAACTGTTGTATTTGCAGAAATGATCGGTTGTATTGCAGCAGGAAAAATATTTGCTGTAACACCACATGCGGGAGAATTACATCCTGCCCAATTTGTTCCTGTTGCCCATGCGGAATTCGATGCTCCTGTCCAGTTAATGATCGGTGAATTTCCTATTCCAGCAGTTGAGCTTGAAAAGTCGAGTGTGTATCCGCCATTTGTATAGCTGTAATTTGAGAGGCAAGTACAATTGTTTGCCCGGCTACAACAGGAAGTGGATCCTGAAAGTTGAATGGACTTCCACCCGGAGGAAGCGGATTGCGCATTCCGCACATCGTTGATCCTGCGCCATTCCAGTTACAACGAACCGGTGAAATAACATTATTGATAATGTCACTGCATGTAGAATTTGTAATGTCAAACATGATCCATCAAAGGGGGGGTGTCCAGAAAGCACCAGGCGAATTAATATGAATGGAATACCAACAATATTCAATTCACCTGCCAAAAGACAACCGGAGTTGAACCGGCGGATTAATATCAGGAGTACCTGATACGGTATTTGAGATAAGCGCCAAAACAGGCTGAACGACACCTGATTCAACAGGAATGGCAACATCCTGATGGTTGAAGCCGGATTGCGAAATGCTATCAGAAGCCATGATGTTAAATGTTCCTGTGAGATTGTCAAACCACAGAAGAATACAAGAGTGCCCGGTATCAAACCACTCAACTGTAAAGAGGCAGCAGTGTTGACACTGCCACATCCTGAATTTGAATTGTCGTTGCATCCATCAAGAATTGGAACTAGTGCATTACATGTTCCTGTGAATGCCTCAATTTGATCACCCAATGACGATCGCGTTTCATTGAGAATCCGGAAGGTGGAACAATAGCTTTGTACCAAACAGAATTTATATTTCCGGACTCCAGCAAGCAGGTATTGCAGGTCACTATCCACCTGAACAATTGTTGTCCAAGAATGACAGTTCAACGGCAGGTTGATCGCATTGCAAGGTAAATCGTTGGCAGCCCTGAACCATAAGAGGTAAGACAACACGCAGAGGCGGTGCCCAGCTATCAATAATAATATAGTATGTACCTGCAGAAGGAAGCGTTACATCAGAAACAAGTGGGGAGCTTCCTCCGTCAGTTGCTATACATGTTCCTGATACCCGGGCAGCCAAGATAAACCTGAAAGCCCATCAAGCTGGTTGTGCCATTGTTGAGAGTAATGCTTATACATTGACTACCTGTCGACGTGTAAGCATAAACTTTGTCTTCACCGGAATTATAAACTGTCGAACATGTTCCGGGAGTGAGATCATTATAATCATCACCCATACATGCAGTAGTTTCATTGATCGTGCTATATGGAAGCGAAGCGATAACAACAGGGTTCGCACACGTGGCTCCAACAGAAGAAGCACTCACAGATGAAATAAAGAGATTGTCATAGTCATTGCAATTTCCATTTGCATCATCCAGTACTAAGTAATATGTAGTACCTGCAATTACAGACACGCACATACTTTTACTGCCATTAAAATCTCAAGAAAATTCTGTACAACCCCCGTTGGACAAAAGTAGCGGAGCGTTGAGCATTAAGGTCAATTGTTATTAGTCCTGATGTTGTTGGATTAAACAACCATGTCTTCACCATCCAGAAATCCGGCAAACATTTGCATTTCCGCTACTGATGTCATCGTCAAAACCGCATGTTGTACCAGGGCCACTTGTATATGGCAGTGAACTCACATTTATATTTCCTAGTCCAAGGTCGCATGATGAACCAAGACTTGAAATGATGGCTATACTGTCAATAGCACTTGCAGGATTATTTCCGAAGCAGCTCCAAGTGAAGTAGTTCCGCAAGTTGCAAGGGAGATCAATAAAATCACTCAGCCATGTAGTTTGATTTCTATAATTCGTACCGAGAGTTCCTGAATTTAATAGCGAACCTGCTACGGGTGTTACCGATGTTGGAACTATAGAGATTTCCATATAATCTTCATTCGAACGACCACGAACTTTGTATCTGAAATATAAAGTAATCTGATCTACGGCAGGAAATGTAACATCACGATAAAGATGTACAACTGACGCTGCAGTTGCAGTATAATTATTGTTAGCAGCAGAAGTACCAACATATGCACAACGAACGCCATTTTGTCCGGCAACAGCAGTACCACACCACCACTGGTTTGTTTGTGCTGTGTTTACAACGGTCCAGTTATTTGCAGCGAAAGTTGCGCCGGTTTCAAATCCGCCATCACCTGTTGCACTAAGCACTGTCGTTTGTGCAAGCCCATGTTTTCCCAAAGCCAGTGACAATACTATCGCAGCTAGAAGTATAAACTTTGGGAATTTCATGGTTAATGAGATAATAGACTATAGTTGATTTTTAATTTGAATTCTGTTGCAGATCTTATGTGCTTCTTCAATTGGAATTGAAGACTTAATGATATATCTGTAGTTTAGTGAATGTAATAAGTGATTTACTTTTGATCGGACAGAATCAATTGGAGTGGTTGTTTCTATGATCAGTAACCCTGCCTTTTCGCAATATTCAATAGTTTTAATTTCAGTAATTGACTGAAGTTCTTTTTTTAATTCCGGAACACCTCGTTGTTGGCTAAGTCCACCTATTTCAAATAGGTACACCCCCGTTAGAGCAAAACAAATAGACGATAAGAAAAGTGGGAGGGTAATAAGAAGGGGTAGTAATTTTTTATTCAACGGTTTCTGAGTTGTTGCTGTGAGCGATTCAAAACTGAAATCCTTACAAAACCTGCCGAAACGGTAAAACTAGCAGCTGAACGGGAAGATGAATTAAATATCGTTTTACAGAATAAAAATGCCTTTAAAAAAGTTGAATTCTACGAGGCAAGACTTGGATTATTTTGCGAAAACGAATAACGAATCCCGATAGCTATCGGGATTCGTTATTCGTTACAAGGTACTTCCTCATCGTCGGTTCTGTATGTATATGAAAACCATTTTTTGCATAGATTGGTAATCCTTCAGCGGATGCGTGAAGTTCAAAAGCTATCACGCCCAATTCATTTGCAGAAGCAACAAGTCGGTTAAGAATATTTGTGCATATGCCTTTTTTTCTAAATGAACTTAAAGTGTACATGTTCATAACATGTCCCATCTTTCCTGTTGGATTTTTAAAATTGCCCGGCTGATCATGAATTTCAATAAAGCCAATTCCGACAACTTCATTACCGGATTTCGCATACCAACAAATAGTAGAATTATTTTCAAGCGAAGTCTTGAAATAACTTAGAAGATTTTCACGTAATAAATTTTCAGCTTCTTCGCTTTGCTTTCCCAAGTATTCAGTAAGAAAAGCAAGACGCATTTCGCACATCATTTCGATGTCAGCTGCAATAGCTTTGTGATAGGTTAATGACTCCATCGATAAAAAGGAAATAATAATTAATAATGAAAGGCTATCGAAGGTAAATGATTTCCTACGATAGCCTTTCGTTATTAGTTATTCACTATTAGTTATTAGTTAACTTCCCACTTGCTGACAACTCCGCATTCTCTACCTTTTCAGATTTGCGAAGGTAAGGCGAGAGGTATTGTTCGTTGAATTGCTTTTTCGAATCGTGATATGAAACAATGCCGCCAATTTTATAGAGCATATAAATGTAATACCATGCAAAATCAATCTGATATTTTAAAAATCCGGAACGCGCACTTGAAGGATAGAGATGATGATTATTGTGCCATTCACCGGCAACAATTCCGGGCCAGTACTGATTGATTGACATATCGCTTCTATTGAAGTCCATTCCATCTTCGCGTTTGTCTTTTCCTTTGCCGTGACCTTCGTAATTAAAAGTACGAACACCGACAGCCCAGAAGAAAGCGCCACCGAAGAGTGCTACTGCAAGCGCAATTCCACCAATCAAATAAAACATCGTGAACCAGAATGCCCAGTTTAAAATAATGAAAGATACAGTCGTCAATGGATTAGCAATAGATCCCCACTTCTGATATTGTTTGTAGCTGTTACGATAAATACCAACTCGCTCCATTAGTCCGGAAGCTTTGTTGTAATCTGCTTCACTTAGGTTTCTATTGATAAGCTGATGATTTACATCGGCAAGAAAGCAATATAGAAAACCACCGTAAGCATTGTACGGATCCCGGGTGTATCCGATTTTGCATGATGAACATGGTGCGATACGACATATATCTCTTCAGGAATAATTTTCAGAACAAGATTTTGTGTTAGCCATCTCCAAAACGGATTACGAAACTGATAAGCACCGTGAGTGCAATAACGATGATACCATACAGTACCGTGACTACCCATAACGATCATGCTATAGATAAAAGTAACGATGAGTAATTTCCAGGTAAAGTATTTGAAGATAAACAAAAGGAAAAACGGAAATAAGATCAGAATGGAAACCCATGAAGTAAAGGCAAGCCAGTTCTTTTTGTTTTTGAATACATTCAAGCGACTGAAAAATTCTTTGATCAGTTCTTTGGGTGAAGGTTTGTAAAAATTGCCCTTTTCGTCAGTCCATCCGTATGATGGTTTCTCGAGAATTTCGTCTATAAATGCCATGATTTTTTTCTGAAGGTGCAAGGTAGAAAATCTTGGTCATGCCTAAGCATTTTGACGAAAATCATCCTTTAAACGGTCATTTAAGCTAAAAAACGAGGCAGATATTTTTTGTTTAAAGGGCTTAATGGGTTTAAAGTGTATCGGCAGGAAATTCTACTTTTTAACACTTTGAATACTTTAAACCCATTAAACCACTTAAACCGATTCTAATAATCCAATTATTCAATCAGGATTTTTCCCTTTATATTTCCACCTGAAGATTGAACATTCAGGATGTACATCCCTTTTGCTAATGCTGACAAGTCAAGTTTGAATTCTGTTTTATTCTGACCAACCAGATTGTATATAGCGATAACTTTGCCGGCGAGGTCTGATGCAGTTACCGTTGAAATTGGTTCCGTGCCATTGATTGAAAGATTAATTTTCCCATTTCCCGGATTTGGAAAAATGTTCAGCAGGTTACAGCAAGCATTAAGCGATTCAATGTTTGTTAATTCACTAACCGGTCGTTTCCATACCCCGGCGCCACCGATTCCTACATACAAGTCAGACCCAACAGGAAGTGCACAAATAACATATGGGTTGTTGTCAAGTCCATTGTTAAATGCAGTCCAGTTCATTCCTTGGTCAGTGGAGATAAACACTCCTCCAACATTTCCTGATGCATAAATATTGGTTCCGTCAGTTGTTAATTTGCTTATGTATGGGCAAGAGATTCCATTGCTCATCGATGTCCAGTTACTTCCATTGTCATCCGTCATAAAAACTTCACCGGTGCTTGTACCTGCGAATATTTTATTGCCTAAGGATGTCATACAAAAAATATTCTGATTTGTAAGGCCATTGATAACAGGATTCCAGTTGGCACCGTCATCGGTAGAAAGAAAAATACCACCGCCAAATGTTCCTGCAAAAATATTTGAACCATCGACAGCAAAGGAAGAAATAAGTTGATTGGTCATTCCATTGTTGGCAGGAGCCCAATTAAGTCCATTATCGGTCGATGAAAAAACTCCACTGCCTAAAGTTCCTGCAAACAAAACACTGCCATGTGTTGCAAAAGAATATACATTCGGATTCGTAATTCCGTTTCCGGAAGGTGTCCATGTCAATCCATTGTCGTCGGAAATAAACACATTGGAATAATTAGTTCCACAAAAAATTCTTGACCCATTCACAAATAATGATTGTTGATTTAACACAGTGAAGCCATTGCTAGCTGCTGACCAGTCGGCGCCACCATTGGCTGAAGTATATATTCCACCACCATTTGTACATGCCATGATAACCGATCCTGTATTAACAAGATCTGTAATGTAGCTTCCTTTCATTCCGTTCACTTCTAACGTCCAGTTGGCACCATCATCAGCAGTGAGATAACATCCTGCTTCAGTTCCTGCAAAAATAGATGTTCCATCAGTAGCTAAAGCTAAAGCGTATTTGTTTGCTATTCCAGTATTCACTTCAGTCCAATTCAATCCGTCACTTGTTTTGTAGAAACCATTTCCATAAACCCCAACATAAATATCAGAACCCTTACTAAGCATAGTGTTAAAATAATAGGATGATGGAGGAATTCCAGTGGATGCAGGGCTCCATGTCGCTCCATCATCATCCGATCTGTAAACTGCATCAGCCTCTACTCCAACAAAAATCGATGTTGAATTAGAAGCCATACTATTAATTACCGAGCCTGTAATTCCACTACTTGCAGGATTCCAAGTCAGACCATCGTCAGTCGATTTAAAAACACCACCATTTGTACCAACAAACAGATCGGTTCCTTTTATAGCGATGCAATGAATGTCATTGTATGTAATTCCGCTACCGCTCGGATTCCAAGTCGCTCCATTATCCGTCGAAACAAATAATCCTCCGCCAAGAGTTCCTAAAAATAACTTTGTGCTATTTTTAAGTAAGCAGTTTGCGCTCCAGGAAAGTCCGATATTGCTGAAATTCCAGGTGATACCATAATCTGTAGAAATTGAAAATCCGTTATTGGTTGCAGCGTATACATTGCTCCCGTCAATCAATAGATCGTTGTAGGAAAAATAGTACTCATCGAAAAATCGATTGGGCCATGTTGTACCATTGTCATCTGAACGGTAAATTCCACCACCTCTACAACCTGCATAAAGGCGCGTTCCATCAGTGGCAAGAGCGTCTACTACTCCACTGAATGGCCCATTCGTTTGCTGCCATTGGGCTTGAGCAATAAAAGCGAAGAGTATTAATGAAATTGACAGGAGTGTTTTTTGTAGAAGTTTATTTTTCATTTTTTGGATTTTTGTGATTTGAAAAACAGTGTGTGTATTGTAAAAAACAAGTTTAAATAATTGATGGTAGAAAAACAAATCTATAGAAATGTAATAGGAGGAATCTTACATTTTTACAGTAATTTCATGTTTAGGGAAATTATTTCTGACAACAATCATGTCGACAAATTATTTATTCGAAAATTTGCTCTAAAATCTTATGCGATTTTACACCAAAGAAGCCGCCTATGTGTAATCGATAATACTCTAAAATATTTTCGATTAGTTTCTTTTTATCTTCAGCAGTGATATTTAATCTTGCGGAAAGATCTGCAGAATTAAAAATCAAATTCGAAAAATTTAAAGCCGCAGATTCATTCAAGTAATAGGGATGCAAAGGAATTTGAGATTGAAATTTCCCATCTATCAAATTAAAAAATGGATGTTGCGTGTCATAATTCTGAATTGGGTAAAAGCCAAGATATCGTGTTAGTCTGATTAGAAAAAGCAGATGAAAATCTTTTGACACCGGTTGCTGCACATCGAAAAGTTGAATAGTATTGAATACAAATTCAAAGAGCAATTGATTTTCTTCCTCTTCTTTTATAGCCTTACAAAGTACTTCATTCAGAAATAAAACGATCGTGCTTTTTATTACATCAAAAGGGATATCGCGAAGTGCAGGCATCGGACGAATTTCGGAAATGCGTTGTAATCCGTGACGTTCTTTGTGATAAACCACTAACTCGACTAAAGTAAGCGGTTGAAACCAGCCGACATTTAGTTTTGCATTTTTCTTTCGGACGCCATTTACAATGTACGATTGGATGCCGAAAAGTTCAGTATAAATTTTTACAATGAGACTGGTTTCCCGGTATTCAGTATATGAAAAAACAATTCCTCTTGTCTTATGAAGCATTATCTTGAGAACAACATTTTTGTTGTGCACGTCTGTGTGCCATCTTCGTTCGAAACATAAACAATGTAAACTCCTGTCTGTGCTCGTTCTCCTTTATAGTTCATTCCATTCCATGTTGCAAGTCCGCCATTGGCTTTTGTGTGAAAGACAATATTTCCGGCAACGTCAGTAATTTTTACATCAGCATTATTGATAAGGCCCTTGATAGCGATTGGTCCATTATAATTATGCAAAACCGGATTTGGGAAAACTAAATAGTCCTCACAGGTTTCACCACCTTCTGTTGCATCACCTTGATAACTGATCAATCCTTTGTCTGTGCCAATGAAAACTTCACCGGTTACATCATTGACAGCTATATCAGTGATGTTATTCGAAGGCAATGGTGAATTTTCTGTATTAAAATTAAGCAACTGTTTTGTTCCGTCAGCTGACATTAAAAATAATCCGCCGTTAGCAGTGCCAAACCATTTTCTATTTGCTGCATCAATGGCAATAGCGTTTACATTTTCAGTTTCCAAAAGATATTGAGCGTATCCATCTTGTTCAATGATCACTTTTTGTGCGTCATAGTTTGTTCCATCAAAAACACTTCCCGGATTATAAACTACGGCAACGCCTTGATTGGTTCCTATCCAGATGGCTCCGTCTTTATCTTTTGCAAGTGAACGAACGAAGAGATCAGGTAGGTTGCCGTAGTTTTTCAAATTGGTGTATTGTTTGAATTTCAATCCTGAATTAGAAGATAAACTTGCTTCCTTCACAACAAATAATCCGGCTCCGTTACTGGCACCTTTGTGTCCGATGAACCATTTTTGTCCATAATCATCTACAACCGGCTTGAAGCATACAACATCGATCAGCCCCGGATCGGGTAGCTGATAAGTGAACCATCCTCCGCTGGCACGTTTCACCGTCAATGCAGAAATTGTGTAACCTGTAACAGCCCATAAATTGCCGTCATCATCGAATGTCAATCCACCAACTCTGATATCATTCGAATCAGAAACTGTAACTTGAGAAATCGTACTGTTCAGTGTGTTGTAAATGCGAACACCTTTATCATTTTGATATTCCAGAATTCCGGCACCATAACTCGCAACAAAAACATGCTCCGGGTCATTTGGATCAATTGCAACACTGCTAACTGCCGGGGAAGAAATTCTACAAGCGGCATCATAAACAGAATCGCTTTCACGATTAAAAGTTTTCCAGTTGCCATCAGCAAAACGGTAGATGCCATTCTTAATATCAAAAAATGCTTTGTCACCATCAATAGAACCCGAAGCAACCCATACTTTATTTTTCAAAGCTTGCATACTGTAAACGGCTTCTGCACCCGGACCATTTGGATAGATCTTGTGATAAGTGTTGTCAGGAAATTTTCCATACAAACCATTTCTGAAATCAGCGACCCAGAAATATCCATCTGCATCTAAAAAACCTTTTCTGAAATCAAGATTATCACCACTGAAAATGTCTATTTCATCGTATTTGTTTCCTAATGCATCATATACTGCCAAACGATAGCCATTGCGATAAACAATTTTACCATTGTGATCATCTACGTAAGCACCTTTGTAATCCTCATTGATAAAATAAAACCATGAACTTCCGTCATACATGAATACAGAGTCTTTCTCCGTCGCTGCATTTGTTTTTACGATAACAAATTTATTATCGACTACAGCAGCAGAAGTATAATTTGCATTTGGTTCAACCAGTGTGAGGTCTTTTGCCCAGGCATTGAAATTAAAGATTGCCGGATCATAAAAATAAGCTTTGTAAACACCTGTTTCAGTTGTTGCGATAATGTCGGTGCCATTGAAAGCAACATCCATAACATTTAAATTGCTACTGTTTGGTCCGATGAAATAGGTGTCTTTGACTTCCTGTTTTTGGAGGTCAATAATAACAATGCCAAATTCACAACCTAAATAAGCCAAGCCATTGATGAAAGTGATACTGTTGATCTTTTTCCCGCCAACAATACTTTTCTGTTTGATGTCAGGTAAGTTGATGATCGTTTTGTCGGGAAGAATAATATCAATATTGGAATTAAGGTAAGTGATCATCAGAATTTTTGTTGTCTGATCGAAGCGGATATTGGAGATCTCATTATCGGAAAGTCCGTTCAGCGTAGTAAAGAAATCAAATTCCCCACTTGATTTCTCGTAGCTGAACATGCCGAACTGAGTAGCACAATATATTTTCCCCTGATAATCTTCAGCAACTTGAATTCCTTTGTTGTAAGGAATGTGCATTCTCCAGTTTCCAAGTGAAACCGGATCGATTTGAGCAGAAGCGGATAAGAAAACCAGAAAGGTTACAAGTGTTAAGAGGAGATTTTTTTTCATAGGTAGACAAGAATATCTGAAAACGGCAGAATAAACGAATTATTGTAATTCCGGTTGGGTTTTCAGAAGATTCAAAGTTAGGGAAAAATTTGACCGATTTCGATATGGAATCCCACTCGAACCAATTGGTTTCTAGCTGCAAACATTAGTCCCATAGGGACGACCTATCGGTAAGAGAGAAGGAGTCGCAGTAAAGCGAGTCCCATAGGGACGATCTATCGGTAAGGGAGGCGGAGTCGCTGTAAAGCGAGTCCCATAGGGACGATCTATCGGTAAGGGAGAATGAGTAGCTGTAAAGCTAGTCCTGTAGGTACGGTCTATCGGTGTCACCGCTACAAAATAACCTTTGCCCCTTGCCCTTTAACCTCAATACAATTCACCACTTCCTCAAAAACCTCCTCAACCCCAATCCCCTTCATGCAAATATTGTCCCCGCCGCATGGTGGTTTAATGTGATCGTGTACACATGGACTACATGAAACTTTTTTGTAGACAGAAGTAGCATTTTTATGATTCCCGAATTGAAGTGGGGAAGCGGGACCGAAAAGTGCAAGTGTCCTGCATTTCATGGCAAATGATAAATGCATCGGGCCGGTGTCGTTAGTGATCATTAATTTTGTGCCGCTGATCAATGCGATCAATTCATCAATTGACAACTTGCCTGCTGTATTGACAATTGACTTTTGAAGTGAAGGATTAATACCTGCAAGAATATTGTTTACGTAATTACTTTCAGCACTTGAACCAATGAGGACAATCTTGTTTTCCGGATAAGCATAAACGATTTTGTTTATCAATTCAGAAAAATTCTCTTGCGGCCAACGGCGTTCAATTCTGAGATCGGATGCATTTGGGTTTACAACAATGTAGTCGCCCGAAATCTCTAAATTTTTGAGCAGAAATTTTAATTTGATTGTGTCAACAGCAAATGAATAAAGCTCATGAATGATTTTCTGCGAATTAAAAGCTTTGCACATTTCAAGATACGATTCAGAAACCGGTCGGTCGGTATGCAATTGAAATGTTGAAGTATAAATGTTTTGAGCTTTGGCGCCGTCTTTGGTTAATCCGAATTTCAATCGTGCATTACTGACGATCGTAAAGATCTTGCTGAAATTAGAATACACCTCAAGATCAACGAAGAGATCGATTCTTTTTGAAAGGAGAAGTCTGATACAAGAAAGAGTTGAAATGATAGTAGAAAAAAGCGATTGGTCATTGATGATTATCGATTCATCAATTAATTATATCTGGCCGATGAAATTTTTATTTGCAATAGAAGAAAGGTAGATAATTCTGCAATCCGGAAATTGCTTTTAAGGTTTGCAGGAGAGGTGTAGATTGAACAATGCTTCCCATTCCAAGAAACTTGCATACGACAATTGTTTTAGGGGACCATTATTCTGACTTTTTCTGAAATTGAAAATACGAGAGAGATTTTTCAACACAAAAACAACAAAGCCACCTGCGTAGTTGTCGATGATAACGTTTGTCGATGTTTTCATTGACGATCTTCTGTTTTCATTTTCAAAAGAAGAAAGCGGTCCACTTTGTAGATCGTATCATAATCTGATTTGTTGATAATAAGAAAATCCTGAAGGCTTTGGTTGAAAGCACCTGATCGTTCATCAGCATATAGAATATAATCACACTGTAGTTTTTTGAGAATAGCCAGATTTTCCTGTTCACTCTTATGCTGAATCAAGAAGGTGGATTTTCTTTCTGCATACAAATTCAAAGCTCTTGCTCTGGAGAAAAGGATTATAGCATTTTCCGGAGTATTCGTTCGTATATGATTCAATGCAGAATGTGCATCGGTTGAATAAGGTCCATCCGGTGTCGATAATGAAAAGAACATCCGTAAGGATAAGAGCATAGAAACTGAAAAAATGATTGTCAATAGCTGAAACGATTTCTCTTTTGATGTAATAAACTGATAAATCGTCTGAATACCTTTACCAGATAAATGATCAGAAACGGAAGAACAGGATAAATGAATCGCAGTCCGGATGAAGCATATGGATAGATTATAATTAGTAGAAGATAAAAGATAAAGAACCATTCGGCCAAGGCGCCTTCTTTGAATTTTTTATAGAATCCGGTTATGAGAATAATGATGAGAATGATCGTCCAAAGAGTTGATTGCAACGGAGGAAAAATTGCCTCAGCCATTTTTTTGGAAGAAGCCAAAGAAATTGGAAGGAAGCATTAGACGGTTCGAGTCAAACTGGCCGGCATAAAATCCGATGAAATTTCGCAGGTCAATTTCATAAAGTACCACATTCAAAAGGTAAAAAACAGTCGCAGCCAAAGCAGTAAAAATAGTACTGTCCAGCAATCGTTTTTTTACAGGAATTAGTCTTTGAGTGAACAAATGCCAGCCCCAAATTGCAGGCAAAATAACGATACCTGAGAACCGAACCGAGATCATTAATCCGGCTAAAAGACCGCCCAACACAAACGATTTTCTAGTATCCGATTTGATCATTAAAAGTATTGAAATCAGGAGGAATGTGAACGGAAATTCCGACAAAATCTCTTTTTTCAGTACTAATGAAATGAGGTTATAAGCAAAGAATATTGCCATCAAAAAGCAATATCTAACATCAAAAGTCTTTTTTAGATAATCAAAAAGGAGTAAAACCGAAAGGATGATAAAGATTGAATTCAGGAATAAATAAGGAGGAATATAAAGCCCAAACGATTTGAAAAGCGGGGCCAAAAGGACAGGAAAACCGACCGGATAAGCGACAATGGCATACGGCAATTCGCCTTCAGCAAAGACGAGTTCATGATTGGTTTGTGGATGGCCCTCGACCAGGTTACGAGCCTGAAGTAAATACTGCGAAAAATCGTCGCCCCAATCATGGGAATTCGAGATCCCTATCAGGAGTAAAGGCAGTAAAAGTAGAAGAAGAAGGAGCCGATTTTTCATGTGTTTCGGCTGGAAAGATAGGGTAAAAAAATGTTTTCAATTTCCCTGAAAAGTGTACTTGAAGTCAACAAAAGAAGGGTGTGTTGAAATGACTAAAAACGTACATTTGCAGGGCAAACAAAAAGCAATGAAAGAATCAGTTTTAGTAATAGGCGCCAAAGGGCAGATCGGATCAGAATTAGTCGAAGAGCTTCGTCGGATCTATGGCGATTCAAATGTGATTGCAACAGACATCAAAATGCCTTCGGATGAATTCCTGAACAGCGGACCATTCTATCAGTTGGACGTTTTGGATTTTCCAAAGGTTTCTGAGATCATCCGCAAGCACAATGTGAAACAGGTTTACCTTCTTGCTGCATTGCTTAGCGCAACTGCCGAACAAAAAGTGAAATCGGCGTGGCGTTTGAACATGGAAGGATTGCTGGGAACCCTTGAACTGGCTCGTGAGGAGAAATTCAAATTGTTCTGGCCTAGTTCAATTGCCGTTTTCGGTCCGAATACGCCTAGAGAAAATACGCCTCAATTCACCATCACAGAACCATCGACCGTTTATGGAATCAGCAAACTTGCAGGGGAAAGATGGTGTGAATACTATTTCGAGAAATTCAACGTCGACGTTCGTTCGATCCGTTATCCGGGATTGATCGGTTATAAATCAGAGCCGGGCGGAGGAACAACTGATTATGCTGTTCACATTTTCCACGAAGCGATCAAAAACAAGACCTACGAATGTTTCCTTTCAGAAAATACAGAATTGCCGATGATGTATATGCACGATGCACTTCGCGCTACGATCGGATTGATGGATGCTTCCGCAGATCAGGTAAAGATCCGTTCTTCATACAATGTTGGAGCGATCAGCTTTACTCCAAAACAACTGGCAGCAGAGATCCGCAAACACATTCCTGATTTTACAATTTCATACAAGCCTGATGTCAGACAACAATATGCCGACTCATGGCCAAAGAGTATCGATGACAGTCACGCTAGAAAAGACTGGAACTGGAAGCCTGAATTCGATTTGAAAGGCATGACTGAAGATATGTTGAGTCACATTCAGGCTATGGTTCAGCATCATTAATCATTTGTTTATCGCTTTACGTTTATCGTTTTAAGTAAGGCTAGATAAAAGTTAACACTTTCGAAAAACGAAAAACGATTAGCGAAAAACGAATTATGCCTTTAAAAATATATAACACCCTTACCCGAGAAAAAGAAATTTTCGAACCCATAACTCCTGAGTATGTCGGAATGTATGTGTGTGGCCCTACAGTTTATAGTGATGTTCATCTGGGAAATTGCCGTACGTTTATTTCATTCGATATCATTTACCGGTACTTGAAGTATCTTGGTTATAAAGTCCGTTATGTTCGCAACATTACTGATGCCGGTCATCTTGAAGGTGATCGCGATGAAGGTGACGATAAGTTTGCAAAGAAAGCGAGACTTGAACAAGTGGAACCGATGGAGATCGTTCAGAAATATACGGTCGGATTTCATCAAGTGATGGATCTGTTCAATAACATGCCGCCGTCAATTGAACCAACGGCAACAGGTCATATTCTAGAGCAGATCGAAATGACAAAGCAGATCATTGCAAATGGTTATGCCTATGAAGTAAATGATACGATCTATTTTGACGTAGAAAAATACAACAAAGAAAAACCATATGGCATTCTTACTAATCGCAAACTTGAAGACCTGTTAGAAGGAACAAGAGATCTCGATGGACAGGATGAAAAACGTGGTCGATTAGATTTTGCATTGTGGATCAAAGCAAAGCCTGAGCATTTAATGCAATGGCCTAGTCCATGGGGAATGGGATTCCCGGGTTGGCATATTGAATGTTCTGCAATGAGTGAAAAGTATCTCGGCAAACAATTCGATATTCACGGCGGAGGAATGGACTTAGCAGCAACTCATCACACAAATGAGATCGCACAAAGTGAAGCATGTTATCATACAAGTCCTGCGAAATACTGGATGCATACCAATATGCTAACAGTAAACGGAACACGAATGAGTAAATCTTTGGGCAATGGATTTTTACCCGGAGAATTATTTACCGGCGATCATCCATTACTTGAAAAAGCGTATTCGCCAATGACGGTTCGTTTCTTTATGTTGCAGACACATTACAGAAGTACACTTGATTTCAGTAATGAAGCATTGCAGGCATCGGAAAAAGGATTGAAACGTTTATGGGATGCATATGAATTGCTGCAAAATTTCGACACGACAAATTCTACTGCTTCTGATAACGAACTTGAAACAAAAGTTGCAAAACTGATTCAAGGGTTTGATGAAAGTATGAATGATGATTTCAATACAGCAAAAGTTGTAGCGAATATGTTTGAATTAGTTCCTGTGATCAATTCGATCAAAGATGGCATCATCAATATCAATGCACTATCCGGAAGCACGATTCAATTGCTAAAAGAAAAATTCAAATCTTATTTAGAAGATGTCTTCGGATTAAAAGTTGAGTCAGTTACGTCTGACGGGAAATTACCCGGCGTAATTCAATTGCTCATCGACATCCGCAAAGAAGCCAAAGCCAAAAAAGATTTCGCCACCAGTGATAAGATCCGAAACCAATTGCTTGAACTGAATATACAGTTGAAGGATGAGAAGAATGGGGAAGTTTCGTGGACCGCATCTTAATATAAAAACACAAGAACACAAGTTCACAACAGGACACGGAATTTGTGATTATGAGAATATCAAACATTCCGTGGCCTTTTGTGAACTTGTGTTCTTAGTGTTTAAAAAATCAAAGTTTTACATTAGTCAACAGTACTAATTAGCCAATGAAAATACTCCAAATATCCTTCCTGATTTTTTTTCTTTTTTCCTGCAATTCAAAAACAGAAAACCTGTCGAAACTCCCGTAGTGAATAATACCCCTCAAATAACAGTCCCGGAATTCATCGCTGACTCAGCATATGCCTTCGTAAAAGCCCAATGCGATTTTGGCCCACGCGTTCCGAATTCAAAAGCACATATTGCCTGCGGCGATTACCTCATCGAAAAATGCAATCCTGGGCCGATACCGTCATCGTTCAAAAAGGAATTGTAATTGCATACGATGGAACAAAATTAAATTTCAGAAACATCATTTCATCATTTAATCCGCAAGCAAAGAACAGAGTGTTGTTGTTTGCACATTGGGATACTCGCCCATGGGCCGATAAAGACATCAACGATAAAGACAAACCAATTCTCGGTGCTGATGACGGTGGAAGTGGAGTTGGAGTATTAATGGAAATCGCGCGACAGTTGAAGTTGAATAAAATTGAGATCGGTGTCGACATTGCATTCTTCGATGCAGAAGACTGGGGAAAAGAAGGCGGCGGACCGGAGTCGGAAGACAGCTATGCATTAGGCACACAATACTGGACGAAGAATCTGCATGTAAAAGATTACACTGCTAACTATGGAATCTTACTGGATATGGTAGGAGCAAAGAATGCGCAATTCCGCTTCGAAGGATTGTCATATGAACGAGCGGGGTCTGTAGTGCAAAATGTATGGAATACTGCAAACTCTCGGCTACAGTAATTATTTTATTCATCAGGATGGTGGCTGGGTGACAGATGATCATGTTTATGTAAACAATATCGGTATTCCCTCCATCGATATCATTCACAGTGATCTTTCAAGTCGCAATGGTTTCCCTCCGCATTGGCATACACATGCTGATAATATGGATGTGATCGATACGAATACGTTGCGGGCTGTGGGGCAAACTTTACTTGCTGTCCTCTTTAAGGAAAAAGTTTCGCTTTGATTTTTTTTTAACAAAGAGAACATGGAGAAAAAAAGGGAGAAAATAGAGGCAAATCTTTTTCTCCCTTTTTTCTGTGCTTTGTGTTAATTTTTTTGACCACTTAAATAATTTTAATTGAAAGTAATCTTTTTCAGTACCTCAATTATTTCATCTTCTTGCGCCTTATTTTCGAATCCAACAACAATAGTCAGACTAAAACCATTTATTATAGTTGAAGAAGTGACTTTGGTCAATTCGTGCTTTAAGATCAGATTTTTTTCTCTGACTGCATAAAATTCTTTCGAACCTATACTTGTTTTTTTTATATCGTTAATTTTATAAGGATAATTTCTGAAACTCATATTTAATGTATTAGGTGCGATTAGATAATCTTTTCCGGTTTTAATTTGAGGAGTATTTTTTAAATTTTCCGCCATTAGGAAAATTGATGGCAATGAAGGTTCGGTCTCAGTTGCCAGGTGTTTAGTTGCATAAAATAATATAGCATGGGTTACTTCTTGATCCTTTACTATTGGCTTGGTTTTTTTATCGCCATTAGTTTGTTCATGATGCCTCATGTTGTAGATTATTTCTAATTGTTTTTTATCAGCAATCTGCCAGTCATTAGGAACTGTCAGACTTAAACCTAGAAAATGGTTTTTATATTGATGACCTTCTACAATTCCATGGTCGAAATTGTTATTTGAATTTTGAAAACTCAAAAAAAAGAAAGTTATAATCAGAATAAGAGAATAATTCTTTTTCATTATTAATTTTAGTGCTAGTTGAGTAATAGTGTATCATCAAAACATTTTTTTATTTTGACGATATGCCTCAAATGACAATTAGTGTCCACAAGAATTTCGTGCTGTTTCCTAAAATAATTGTCGTATTTCGAATTGGGAAAATTTTCTGTTAGAGTATTATCAGTTAATTTTCTATAAGTTTTGAAAAATCTTTTGCTTCGATTCTTTTTAGAACTCAGCATTTTTCGGCGCTCTCGGAAACGGAATCACATCACGAATATTCGTCATACCCGTTACAAAAAGAATCAATCGTTCAAAGCCCAATCCAAAACCGGAATGCTCACAAGCTCCGAATTTACGAGTATCAAGATACCACCACATTTCTTCGACTGGAACATGCATTTGAGTCATGCGCGCCACAAGTTTATCGTAGTTCTCTTCACGTTGTGAACCACCAATGATCTCGCCTATCCATGGAAATAAAATATCCATTGCACGAACTGTCTTTCCGTCTTCATTCAATTTCATGTAGAATGATTTGATGTCTTTCGGATAATCAGTAAGTATAACAGGACGTTTGAAATGTTCTACCAAATAATTTTCATGTTCTTTCTGTAGATCTGTTCCCCATTCAACAGGAAATTCGAATTTCTTTTTCGCTGATTTCAGTACTTCAACAGCTGCTGTATAAGTTAATCGCTCGAAAGGATCAGCAACAACCGATTGCAAACGCGCGATTAATTCTTTGTCATACATCGTATTCAAAAACTCGAGATCATCTTTGCAATTATCGAGTGCATATTGAATAAGATATTTTAAAAAGTCTTCTGCGAGATCCATGTTGTCGGCAATGTCATAGAATGCCATCTCCGGTTCAATCATCCAAAACTCTGCAAGATGTCGCGGTGTGTTTGAATTCTCTGCACGGAATGTAGGACCGAAAGTATAGATACGACCCAATGCCATAGCGCCTAGTTCTCCTTCGAGTTGTCCGCTTACAGTTAAGTTCGTCGACTTGCCGAAAAAATCTTCTTTGTAGTTTACTGTTCCGTCTTCGTTCTTCGGGGGATTAACAGGGTCAAGAGTTGTGACACGAAACATTTCTCCCGCACCTTCTGCATCAGAACCTGTGATGATGGGAGTGTGCAGATAAAAGAATCCGCGATCGTTGAAATATTTGTTGATGGCAAAAGCCATATTGTGACGAATGCGAAGTACAGCGCCAAATGTATTTGTACGCGGACGAAGATGCGCAACTTCACGAAGGAACTCAAGCGTATGACCTTTTTCTGTAATGGAAAAGTATCGTCAGCACCACCAAGCAAAGTAATTTCTGAAACCTGAATCTCTACTGTTTGTCCTTGTCCTTGCGATTGAACTAAAATTCCTTTCGCATGAATACAAGCACCGGTAGTGATTGGCTTCAAAGTCTCCTCAGAAAAATTTGCAAGGTCAACTACCAGTTGAATATTATGAATCGTTGATCCATCATTGACAGCGATGAAAGCAACTTGTTTGTTACCACGTTTTGTACGTACCCAACCTTTAATTTCTGTTGTGCTGTTATAATCTGTCGATTTCAGCAGATCAATTACTCTAAGCTTTTTCATAGGCGGCAAATGTAGGGAATTCCTTGGGAGATAAGTATGAAAATGGCGCAAAATCGCTAAAAAGACCTTTCGTAGTTTTCAAATCAATGTGAAGAAAAGTCTCACAAATTCATCGAAATCGAAAATTGGAAATGAGTGGTGTTATTTTTTCCCAGAGATTTTAAATCCAATTTTCTTCCTTGGTATTACTTTTTCTGTCTTATGGATTAACTCATCCAAATATTGAAAAACGAGTTCAATGTTTTTGTCATGATTCTGAACCTTATTTTTAATTTTTTCTATTTCAAATCGCAATTCAGTGTTATCAGAAAGCAAATGTCTTATTTTTGTGAAAACACGAGCGATTTGAATATTTATTTCAATTGCTCTATCGTTATTTAGAATACTTGCAAGCATCACTGCTCCATGCTCAGTAAAAACAAAGGGAAGACTTGATGAAAACTTTAAGTTTTTAAATGATCAAAATTTAAAATTATTTTATCTAACTCGTCTTTTGTAATTCTGAACATGAAGTCATCAGGGAAGCGTTTTAAATTTCGTTTAACTTGCTCGTTCAATCGTTTTGTGGATACTCCATAAAGCTTTGCCAGGTCTGAATCAATCATAACTTTTTTGTTTCTTAAGGAAATTATTTTATTTGCAATTATTTCATCAGGAATTTTTGCAATTATTTTGTTCGTGCTCATGGTTACAAGATATTTAAGGTGGTCGCAATTTGCGACCACCTTATTGGAAGTGATTGATAATTTGTCGAAGATGGAATAAAATTCAATTTAAATGTTTGTTAAGCTTTATCTTCTCTATTTTATTGAGTTTAATAGATTAAATCATATGCATTAACAAAGTGACACGTATGTTTGTGTTTAGCACTTAGTTAACTGAAACTTTTGCCACGAATTCACGAATTAAAAAATAATTCATTCGTGAATTCGTGGCAAAGATTTTAGTGATCTTAGCTTTACCTGAAAAACTAGAAGCGCTTTATTGATTTTTTGTCTTTTGATCCAGATAGCTATCGATTGCCTTTTTGTATTTCCACCTGACCTCCCTAATGAACAAATTCTCTTAATCTTTGTTAATAATCCAGCATTCCACCCCAAAATCCTTGAAAACGGTAAAACAACCATCCGAAAGTCCGTTCGGAAGGGCACAAATCCCCTTCTTGACCCTAAATTTCCTATATTTGTAAACTCTGAAAAACAGATGGCAATTATACCCGGTAAACACTTAAGTAAGATCACCTTCCCTGAAGACCTCAGAAAGTTCGATGAATCGGAACTTCCTGAGATTTCTAAGGAATTACGCGACTATATTATTGATATTGTGTCGGTTAACGGCGGGCATTTCGGGGCTTCCTTAGGTGTTGTCGAACTTACGGTTGCATTACATTATGTTTTCAACACACCTTACGATCAGTTGATCTGGGATGTTGGCCATCAGGCTTACGGACATAAGATCCTTACCGGTCGTCGCGAAATTTTTCATACCAACAGAATTTACAAAGGCATAAGTGGATTTCCAAAGCGTAGTGAGAGTGAGTATGACACATTTGGTGTTGGACATTCATCCACTTCGATTTCTGCTGCACTTGGAATGGCTGTTGCATCACGATTGAAAGGCGATAAAAATCGTCAACACATTGCTGTGATCGGTGATGGAGCAATGACTGCCGGACTTAGCATTCGAGGCAATGAATCATGCCGGAGTAGAAAATTCAAATCTGCTTGTTGTGTTGAACGACAATTGCATGAGCATCGATCCAAATGTTGGTGCTTTGAAAGAATACTTAACGGACATCACTGTTTCGCATACATACAACAAAGTAAAAGATGAAGTCTGGAAGTTGTTAGGGAAGATCAGCAAGTTCGGTCCGAATGCACAAGAGATCGCTTCGAAAGTTGAGAATGCAGTCAAGATGACTTTATTAAAACAAAGTAATTTATTCGAGTCACTTCGCTTTCGTTATTTCGGTCCTGTTGATGGACATGATGTAAATCGTTTGGTGAAAGTGATGAATGATTTAAAAGACATTCCCGGTCCAAAGATTCTTCACGTTCTAACAGTAAAAGGAAAAGGCTATGATCTTGCAGAGAAGGATCAAACTAAATGGCATTCACCCGGATTGTTCGATAAGATCAGTGGAGAAATAATAAAACCTGTTGTCAATAGTCCTCAGCCACCAAAGTATCAGGATGTTTTTGGAAATACCATTGTAGAACTGGCAGAGAAGAATCAAAAAATTGTTGGTGTTACTCCGGCTATGCCAAGTGGATGTTCATTGAACATTATGATGAAATCAATGCCCGATCGTGCATTTGATGTAGGAATTGCAGAACAGCATGCTGTAACTTTTTCAGCAGGAATGGCAACGCAGGGATTGATTCCGTTTTGCAATATTTATTCTTCATTCATGCAGCGCGCTTATGATCAGGTTGTGCATGATGTTGCATTGCAAAATCTGCATGTTGTATTTTGTCTTGATCGCGGCGGATTAGCAGGAGCAGATGGACCAACACATCATGGTGCATTTGATATTGCATTCATGCGTTGCATTCCAAACATGATCGTTTCTGCACCGATGAATGAACAGGAGTTACGTAACTTAATGTATACTGCACAGCTTCCTGAAACAAATGCGCCATTTTCCATTCGTTATCCGCGTGGAAATGGTGTTATGCTCGATTGGAAAACACCGTTTGAAAAACTTCCAATTGGTAAAGGTCGTATGGTACGAGATGGAGAAGAAGTTGCAATTTTAACGTTAGGCCATCCCGGAAATTTTGCTGTGAAAGCTTGTGCTGATCTTGAGAAGGAAGGATTGCTACCCGCACATTTTGATATGCGTTATGCAAAACCTCTTGACGAGGAATTGCTTCACGATATTTTTTCTCGTTTCAAAAAAATAATCACTGTTGAAGATGGTTGTTTAATGGGTGGCTTTGGAAGTGCAATTGGAGAATTTATGATGAATAATAATTATTCAGCTCGCGTCACTCGTCTTGGTATTCCTGATCAGTTTATTGATCATGGGGAGCAAAAGGAACTTTACGATGAATGTCACTTTGATGCAAATGCCATTAAAGATGCAGTTCGTCAAGCCATCGGGGAAGCTGTTTTAGTCTAGAGTATCGATCAAACTATTTTCAAATATCAAAAGGAGGAAATGCAAGATTTTCTCCTTTTTTGTTTTATAAATGGCCATTGGGACTCCATTTTAACTTTTTATACAAATGATACTATTAAAGTCCATGTAGGGATTTGCACTAGATTGAATTAACATTAAGTGCATTTTTCATAGAAGGAGAATGAGTTAAAGTCTGTTGTGGGCTTACAAATGATCGTATTATGAAAAAATATTTCGGCGTTCTCGCCATTTTATTGCTATTGGCTGAAATTGCTTCGGCGCAATATGTCTTGAATTCATCTTCTAACGGAACAACTGTGAATACCTGTTCAGGTACATTTTATGATTCAGGTGGGAGTGGAAGCAATTATGGAAATAATCAGAATTATACCATTACATTTTGTGCTACAGCAGGATGTATGATGGCCGACTTCACAGCCTTCAATACTCAGCCGGGAACGATGTTCTTTCCGTTTATGACGGATCGAATACACCTGCACCATTGCTTGGAACTTTTCCCGAAATAATGTTCCTGCAGATTTGATCGCATCAAGTGGTTGTCTTACGTTTAAATTTGTTAGTAATAATTCACAATCAAAACCGGATGGGCAATTTCACTTTCATGCGTAACATGTAATTCATCTTACAACATGAATAATACCTCTGTTAGTACATGCGATGCAAATTTCTATGACAGTGGTGGTCCTGCAGGGCAATACAACCATAATGAAAATTTTGTTAAAACATTTACATCAAATAACAGCACATGTTTGCAAGTTGAATTTACTTCCTTTTCAACACAATCAGAAAAGATACATTGACAATATTTGATGGCTCTTCGACATCTGCAACAAGAATTGTGTATGGAGTGGCTCAACAAAACCACCACGTATTATTTCTACGACAGGAAGTTTGACTTTCAGATTTAAAACAGATGGAAGTAATAGAAGCAATGGTTGGGCGGCAATTGTATCTTGTGTTGCATGTCCTACTGTACCTGAAGCGACAGCAGATTACACTCATCCTACCTCAGGAATTGCAGGAAGTTTTGCAGGGTCACAAATGGTAAATGATTGTGGGGTTACATACACAGACAATGGTGGAGTTAGTTCGAATTATTCAAATGATATTGGAAATATTTATCGCACGTTTTGCCCTACAACAGGTGGAACTGCTGTGCGCGTATCGTTCTGGTCATTATCTACTCAATCAGGTGTTGATGAACTTTCTGTATTGAATGGAGCAACACAAAATAGTCCGCAATTTACCGGAGGCTCAACATGGAGTGGGAACTATTCTTCCTATACTGCTTGTTTAGCAGCAGGAATGGGGCCATATGTTTCGACAGATCAAAGTGGATGTCTGACATTCCGTTTTATTCTAACTCAAGTACCAGCGCAGCGGGTTGGGTAACAACATTAGATTGTGTACCATTTCCTTCCAGCACCTGTAGGAACTGAAAACTTCGATTGCATACGTGCTACAGGAGTATGTAGCAATCAATCGATCATTGACGCAAGTTTTGGACCCGGTTTATCCTCTGATATTACTGATGGTTGTATTCCAACAGAAAATTATACCAATTGGTATGCAATTAAGGTATCAGCAGGAGGGAAGATTGGGTTTAATCTGATTCCAAATACAACAAGCGACGATTATGATTTTGCCTTATATGGACCCTATCCAAATTGTGGCGCATTAGGTTCACCAATTCGTTGTTCTTATGCAGCAAACTGGGCATCATTTCCTAATACAGGAATGAATTCAACTTTGAACGCATCTACAAATACAGGTACTGGAAATAATGGTAGTGATTTAACAGAAGGAGCTGATGGCAACGGTTTTACCGATGAATTAGCAGTAAACACCGGTGAAACTTATTTGGTTGTTATCAGCAAATGGAGTCCTGGTGGAAATGGATTTGCATTGAATTGGAATCTGACGGATGGAGCATCACTCGATTGTGATCTGCCATTACCTGTCGAATTACTAACGTTTAATGCAGAACCTGAAAATTCTTCGTCCGTTTGAGTTGGATAACTGCAACAGAAATCAACAACGACTACTTTGATATTGAAAGAAGTTCGAATGGGATTGAGTTTACTGCAATCCATAAAATGAAAGGTGGAGGAAATAGCACACAGATGCTTGATTATAACTTACCGATTATGAACCTCTTCAAGGAGTTTCTTATTACAGACTGAAGCAAGTAGATTTTGACGGTAAATTTACATACTCAGACATCTTGCCGGTTAAATTTTCAGTTTCTAAACAATTATGTACAATTCAGCCAAATCCATCGACAGACAAAGTTGAAGCGGTTTTATATACAGCACAAGAAAAGTCATAACGGTTAGATTAATCAGCTCAATGGGTTCGCAAGTATTTGAAAAGGATGGCCTGTTCATGAAGGGATCAATAGATTACCGATAGATGCTGCACAGTTTGCAAAAGGTGTCTATTTTGTAACACTGGAAAATGGCCCGAAGTTTCTAAACCAAGACTTGTAAAGAGTAATCGTTGACTTCCGGTTTAACCGAGAAGTCACTTGAAAAAAACACTCTTACATTATTTGAAGATCACATTGTTTTATGTGATCTTTTTTTCGTTGTGGCGATTAATTTTCCTTATCGTAAATATTCCTGAAGATGGAAGTGTCCACTGGAAAGACACATTGCCCTCTTTTTTCTATGGACTACGAATGGATATTTCCATGTCCTGTTATTTGCTTGTCCCAACATTATTGCTGAACCTAATCTTTTATGTTTATCCCAAAAAGATCATCAATCAAATTGATTTTTTCATTCATGCTTTTGTCATTATAGTTATCAGTCATGTCGTCGCGGGAAATGCCGTGCTCTATCATTTCTGGAATTCAATGATCAATTTCAGGGCAGTTTCTTATTTGGTTGATCCTACTGAAGTCTTTACTTTTTAACATTGATTCAATCTATTGTTGTCATCATTGGAATGATCATTCTCCTTCAGGTAGCATATTATTGTTCCGTAATTTGCATATCAGCCATTTGAGAAAACTGATTCAAATGCCATTATAAAATTTGGCTCGCTTGTCATTTCAGCCGACTAATTGTATTGGAATCCGCGGAGGTGTTCAAATGTTGCCAATGAATGAGAGTCTGGTCTACTATTCTAAGAACAATTTTCTTAATCAATCGGCCGTAAATCCGGTTTGGCATTTGACATACGATATCTATACGGCAGGATTGTCAATCTCGAACCCATTTCAAAAGATCCCTGATGACAAGGCAGATCCTATTGTCGACAAATTACTTCAAGTCTCCTATGAGACCTTCCCGCAAGTATTGACAAATCAGCGTCCGAATATTGTGATGATCATTCTTGAAAGTTTTACTGCTGATGTTGTGGCCTCATTAGGTGGCGATAAACGGACAGATCCTAATCTTGAAAAAATGATCAGTGAAGGGATCTTCTTCGATTCAATTTACTCGAGTGGCACACGGACTGATCAGGGAATTGTATCAGTGTTGAATGGATGGCCGCAACGCCATATCATTCTATTATGCGATCGAGTGAGAAGTCAATGCGATTGCCATCATTGGTAAAGACCTTGGCCTTGGTAAAATTATACGACATCGTTTTATTATGGTGGCGAAGGTAATTTTCAAATCTTGATGCATATTTGTGACGCAGAAATTCAACAAGATCATCAGCAATGATAATTTCGATCCGAAACTTGGACAAAGCAGATGGGGAGTAGCCGATGAATTTTTATTTGACAAACATTTTCTTGAGATCTCAAAAAGCAAAGAACCGTTTTTTACGACATTAATGACGCTGAGTAATCACGAACCATTTGATGTTCCCGGTGAGGTGAGAATTACAGGAGAAAGTGAAGCCAACAAGTTCAGAAATTCCGCAGCCTATACCGATGCTTGTCTGGGTGATTATCTAAAAAGGCAGCAACAATGCCATGGTATGCCAATACACTTTTTGTTGTTGTAGCCGATCACGGACATCGTTTGCCTATGCAGCGATTGATCCTTGATCCGGAGAGTAGAAGAATTCCGCTATTGTTTTTCGGTGAAGTAATAAAACCGGAGTACCGCGGAATGAAGATCCATAAAGCAGGAGGACATCATGACATTCCATCTACGATCCTTTACCAGATGGCATTGAATGCATCAGCCTATCAGTGGAGTAAAAATCTTTTGAATCCGCTTACGCCATCGTACGCATTTTATCAGTTCGAAGAAACATTCGGTTACATCGAAGATACGAAGTGGGCTGTTTATTCATACAATACAGAAACAGTAATTAATCATTCGCATCCTCTGACGACGCCGGAAATGGATTCTCTTTTAATAAAAGGGCAATCGTATATGCAGAGGTTGTATGCGCAGTATCAGAAGCATTGATTGACTAGATTCTTTGTCTTTTGTCTTTGAAATTTTCGAATTAGATTTTAATTGATAGGTAAAACTGGATAATTAATGCGGTGTTTTATATGCTATAAAGTGATAGAGTGTGTTTTGTTTGATGGTTTTGGTGATAAGAGAAATCCTACTTTTGTTAAAAAAATTATTTATTGATCAATTAACTTGGAAAAGTATTTTAGTGTTTTCTGCATATACAATGTTTGAATCAGGATTTTCGTGATTTATGGATTTTCATGATTTTATTGTAGTTGATCAAAAATAAATTAGAAATTTTAGGGCGGAAATTGGCTACTTAAAATTAAATTTAAATAAAATGACACTTGATCAATTAACATATATCGTAAATGGGTGTGCTATGAAGGTTCACAATACTCTGGGAAACGGATTTCAAGAAGTGATCTATCAACGGTGTCTGGCCATTGAATTGAGAAAAGCGGGCTGAAATTTAAAAGAGAATTTGAACAGGTGATTTTATATGAAGGTAGGGATGTCGGCACCCGAAGAGCGGATTTCGTGATAGAGGATAAAATAATTGTTGAGATAAAAGCGGTAATCAATCTTGAGAATGTACATTTAGCGCAAGCAAAAACTATGTAGTTGCCTATGACTTTCCAATTGGTCTCTTGATTAATTTTGGTGCTACCAGTCTTCAGTTTAAAAAGATCTTCAACGCAAAATATAACAATCAACTGCCTCACGCACCTCGCCCACAGCCTCATTCACCATCAAATCCATAAATCCTGTCACAAACAACCTATACCACCAATCCCTGAAAATTCTGAAAATCCATAAATCCCGGATTCAAAGTTTGTTTATCCCATCAAACCACCAATCACTACTCCTCCAACACAAACGACTCCATAAACTTCGTAGTATAATTCCCCTTACGGAAATCTTCATTACGCATCAATTGCTGATGAAAAGGAATGGTAGTCTTTACACCTTCAACAACGAATTCGCTCAATGCGCGTTCCATAGTGTTGATGGCTTCTTGGCGTGATTGAGCAACAGTAATCAATTTAGCGATCATTGAATCGTAATTTGCCGGAATGATATAGCCTGCATAAATATGTGAGTCAACACGAACACCATGACCACCCGGTACGTGAAGTACGGTGATCTTGCCCGGTGATGGACGGAAATTGTTATATGGATCTTCTGCATTGATCCGACATTCGATGGCATGGAGATTCGGGAAATAATTTTTTCCTGAGATCGGCATACCTGCAGCAATTTTTATTTGTTCTTTGATAAGGTCGTAGTTGATCACCTCTTCTGTAACAGGATGTTCTACTTGAATACGAGTATTCATTTCCATGAAATAGAAGTTGCGATGTTTGTCAACCAGAAATTCTACAGTACCTACTCTTTCGTAACTCACAGCTAATGCAGCTTTGATAGCAGCATCACCCATGGCTTCACGCAATTCAGGCGTCATAAAAGGAGATGGCGTTTCTTCTGTAAGTTTCTGGTGACGACGTTGAATAGAGCAGTCACGTTCACAGTGACAAGCTTTGCCGTATTGATCACCGCAATTTGAATTTCAATATGTCTTGGTCTTCAATGTATTTTTCAAGATACATTCCATCGTTACCAAATGCAGCACCTGCTTCCTGACGAGCAGAATCCCAAAGTGCTTCGAAATCTTCCGGCTTCCAAATGATTCGCATTCCGCGACCACCACCACCGGCAGTAGCTTTGATGATGACAGGATAACCGATCTTCTTTGCTGTCTTTAATCCTTCTTTAGATCGGTAAGTAAACCTTCGCTTCCGGGAATAGTAGGAACGCCGGCTTTTTCATTGTATCTTTGCATTCGACTTATCGCTCCATCTGATCGATCTGTTCAGGAGTGGCACTGATAAATTTCACACCATGCTCTTTACAGATCTGACTGAATTTAGAATTTTCAGAAAGGAAACCATAACCCGGGTGAATAGCGTCAGCGTTTGTGATTTCCGCTGCAGCCATTATACTAGGAATATTTAAATAGGAATCTTTGCTTGGTGGCGGACCGATACACACTGCTTCGTCAGCAAATCTTACATGCAAACTATCTTTATCCGCAGTTGAATAAACAGCAACCGTTTTTATACCCATTTCCTTGCATGTGCGAATAATTCGCAAAGCAATTTCACCACGGTTAGCAATTAATATTTTCTTGAACATAGAGTTGATTCAAATAAGTGGGAGAGATAACTGATAAAATATTTGCCTAAGCCTTATAAAAAGTTGAAAGCAACAGAAATTTATCAATTACATTTTTATCAGCTAGGGTCTACTAAGAAGAGTGGTTGATCATATTCAACCGGAGTTGAATTGTCAACTAACACCTTCACGATTTTACCTGTAACTTCAGATTCAATTTCGTTGAATAATTTCATCGCTTCAATGATGCAAAGAACGCTTCCCGCTTTGATCTCATCACCGACATTCACAAACACCGGTTTGTCAGGTGAAGGAGTACGATAGAACGTACCGATCATTGGTGATTTGATGGTGATGTATTTTGACTCATCAGCACCACCTTTTGGTTTTTCTGCCGCAGGAGGTGCGACAGGAGCAGAAGCTGAAACTTGATTTGCTGCAACAGGAGCAGCAGCAAAATGCTGCACATGTGTAGTTGGAGCAGAGGCCATCATCATTTGTCCATGCGTTGTTCGGATTGTAATCTTGAGATCTTTTTGCTCAAGACTTACTTCAGCTACACCACTATTCTGTACAAATTTTATTAGGCTTTCGATGTCTTTAATATTCATGGTTGGTTCTGTTGCAGGTTTTGATTTTGCAACGGGGTTTTTTGTTTCATCCTGAAATTTAATTAGTTGGGCGTAGTTATGCAGATCCTCAAAATTTTTCGAATACCAAACCTAATCTAATTTGCAAAAATATCAAAGCGGTTTTGAAGTTTTCCTTGCTAAAAAGGGTAGTTTGTTGTAAAATGCTTAGAAATAGGGGGTTATTTGGGAAAGTTCGCAGTTTGATGGTCAAAGGTCAAGGGTTAAAGGTTAATTTCGCAGAATTTACCTTTAACCCTTGACCTTTGCCCTTTGACCTTTTATAGTGGAAGTGGAAGTTTGACAGATAAGTCCAAGCTTAATACGCCCACTTGATCCAAATACTACCCCAAGTAAACCCGCCGCCAAATGCTGCAAGTACGATGTTATCACCTTTGTGGAGTTGCTTTTCCCATTCCCATAAACAAAGGGGAATAGTACCGCTGGTAGTGTTGCCGTATTTTTCAATGTTCAACATTACTTTTTCACTGCCTACACCCATACGTCTTGCAGTTGCATCAATGATACGTTTGTTCGCTTGATGAGGAACGAGCCATGCAACATCTTCTGCTTTGAGATTATTTTTTTCCATGATCTCAGCAGATACATCAGCCATATTCGTCACAGCAAATTTAAATACAGGTTGTCCATCCTGAAAAATATAATGATCACCGGCATCTACTGTTGCATGTGATGCGGGCTTTACAGAACCGCCACCTTTTTGATGAAGATAAACACGGCCAGAACCATCACTTCGTAAAATGCTGTCGAGTATTCCTAATCCTTCTGTGTTTGGCTCAAGCAAAACAGCACCTGCGCCATCACCAAAGATCACGCAAGTAGAGCGATCAGAGTAATCAACGATGCTTGACATTTTATCAGCACCAACTACAACTACTTTTTATACTGACCGGATTCAATGAACTTAGAACCGGTTGCTAATGCATAAAGAAAACCTGAACATGCAGCAGAGATATCATATCCCCATGCATTCTTTGCGCCTATTTTATCGGTAATAATATTTGCAGTAGCAGGAAACTGATGATCAGGCGTTGTTGTTGCGCAGATCAGTAATTCAATTTCTAAAGGATCGATTCCGCGCTTGCGACAAAGTTCAAGTACAGCAGGAGCAGCAAGATCAGAAGTCCCAAGGCCTTCTCCTTTAAGATCCGACGTTCTTTAATTCCGGTACGTGACATGATCCACTCATCGGTTGTATCCACCATTTTCTCCAGTTCCGCATTTGTAAGAACGTAATCCGGAACAAAACCTCCAACAGCCGTGATTGCGCAGTAATTTTCGACATGTTTATCTTATTGTAAAATGAGGGACAAATGTAGCTTTTTATTGAATTCTGCAATCTCGAATGGTAAGTAGTAGGTCCGTTTTTTGGTCAAGGGTCTAGGGCAAGCAAAGGTCAGCACTTACTGAAATTCGCGCCCTTTGGACCCTTGACCGATTATTTTACCTTATAGTTTTGTTTTTGACTTAGCCAATCAAAATTTTGGAATCGACGATTAGACCGATTCCTTCGTAAACGCCCCGGCTATTTTCGAAGACAGCTTCGCGTCGATCACATTTTTAGAAAGAAGAATCATATTCTTTATCGCTTTTGCTTTACTGATGCCATGTGCGATAATAACATTTGAATTGATACCTAAAATTGGTGTTCCACCATAATCTTCAAAATCGAAACGATCGAAATACTCATCACGAATTCCGCGCTTGCGAATCATTCTATAAAAAGATTGCTTCTTTAAGAATAACATTTCCTGTAAAGCCATCGCATACAACTACGTCCGCTTTTTCATTGAACAAGTCACGACCTTCAACGTTACCGATGAAGTTAATGCTTGTCATATTTTTTTAGAAGCTGATGAGTTTCTTTTGTAAGCAAATTTCCTTTTCTTCTTCCTCACCAATACTCATCAATCCAACAGAAGGGTTTTTTAATTGTAAGATGCTTTCAGCATAAATAGTTCCTAGTGTTGCAAACTGTGCAAGTATTTCAGGTTTGCAATCTGCTTTAACACCTACGTCAAGAAGTAATCCCCAGCCACCTTTAAATTTAGGTAGCAATGTTGCAATCGCGGGACGAAGAATTCCGGGAATTGCTTTTACGCTGAACATAGAACCAACAAGCATTGCGCCTGTGTTTCCTGCAGAAGCGAAACTATCGATCTTGCCTTCTTTCAGCAATTGAAATCCGATAGAAATACTTGAATCCGGTTTTTGTTGAATGGCTTTTGTTGGGTGTTCAGCCATGCCGATCACTTCAGTGCAATGCACGATCGTAAATTTGATCAGCAGAAAAATTCTCCCGTTCGAAGATAGGAAGCATAGCATCTTTATCACCGATCAAAACTAGTTCAACGCTTGAAGGAAGTTCTTTACGAGCTTCAATCGAACCAAGTACTGTTTGTTCCGGCGCGAAATCGCCACCCATAATATCTATACCGATTTTCATCTTTGGTTATCCTTACTTAAGACTAACGAATGTAATAAAAATAAAAAAAAGCAGTTGAGCGGAAACAAAAAAATTCCCACAACTGCTTTTCAAACGCAATTTATTAATGATTACGCATTTTCTTTTTCCATCACCACTTTACCTTTATAGTAAAGTTTACCATCATGCCAGTGAGCACGGTGGAAAAGGTGAGGTTGTCCTGTCGTAGGATCCGTAGCTATAGTAGGAACTTCAGCTTTCCAATGAGTTCTTCTTTTATCTCTTCTGGATTTCGAGTGTCTGTGTTTCGGATTTGGCATTTTATCTTTGTATTATACTATTGTAATTTATCGTTTCTCCTATGGAGTACTAATTCAAATTTATTCCTTTCAAACCATCCCAACGTGAATCTGTTGGTGGAGTTTCTTCTTGTTGCGGTTGAAGTTTTTCCAGTGTCTTCAGAATTTCCGGATCGCATGTCTGACCGTTCTCTTCTTCATCGTGTACATTTCTCATTGGAATCTGAAGTGAAATGTATTCATAGATAAACTGCGATACATCCAATTCATATTCTTTTGTAGAAACTACGATCACTTCTTCTGATTCCGTTTCTTCTTTCTCACCGAATTTTACGATCAACTCTTCGTAAGATTCAATTGGTAATTCAAGATCTTCAAGACAACGATCACATTCAACTATAACATGACCTTCCATCGTGAAGTCAAGTAACATCATCAGTTCTTTTTTGTCAACGACAACCAGAACATCAATATCACCTTTCTGAACAAGTGAGTTTTCGAATCTTTGAAAGAACGCATCATTGATATGAAACTCGAACTCATGTTCACCAAATGGAAGACTTCCGTAATTAATTACATATTCCCGTGAGCCGCTCATTGTTTCAAACCTCCTTTTTACAAGGGGGACAAAGGTAAAAAAAAATACTTTTCGGTCAAGACTTTCAGGCATTTGTGTGCATTATTTGAAGAAATGAATGTGCGGTGCCTCTATCTATTTTGGATGACTACCTTCGCAATAATAAAGCTTAAAAACCCGCAAAAATTAGTCAAATACCTGCTTTTTCCTTTCCAATGGCTTTGGCGATCTTTGTTTTTCGCCAACGCTGTTATCACATTTTTTGTATTTTTCCCGATATTTTACATTTTATTGAGAAGTAAAAGTTGGTTCAAGCACGTTTTTACCCTTAAAAAAATCTGGGCACACTTAATTATCTGGCCTGTCGGAATTTTTTACAAAATTGAAAAAAGAGGGAAGATCGATCCCAACCAGTCATATGTTTTCTGTCCAAATCACACTTCGTATTTAGACATCATGCTGATTTACATAGCAATACCCGTCTATTTTCATACCATGGGCAAGGCTGAATTACGTCGAGTGCCATTATTCCGGCATTTTTCGACCGGATGAATATACCGGTGAACAGAAAGAGCAGAAAAGACTCGCATCGTGCGTTTTTGCGTGCGGCCGCCGACATAGAGAAAAAAATTAGCATTACACTTTTTCCTGAGGGCACGATTCATCACACAGGACCGGTCATGGGCCGATTCAAAAATGGTCCATTTAAATTGGCTGTCGAAAAACAAGTTCCTATTGTTCCGATCACATTCATGAACAATTGGCTTTTATTGCCCGATGATTTCTACCGAAGAATCGGTCATCCAGGAATCGCAAGAATTATTTTACACGACCCTATTCCAACTACAGGAATGACAGAAGATGATATTGATGCTTTGAAAGAAAAAGTTTATCGAGTGATCAATGCTCCGATTGAGGAGAGGTATCCTGGTTATTTTGTAGGGACTAAGTAGATAAAATAGGTCAAAGGTCAAAGGTAAGTGCGACAGTACTAACCTTTGACCCTTGACCTTTGACCTGAAAGTAATCTGATTTGAAATGGATTAGTGAATGACTTTCGCTGTGCTAATTACCACTCACCACTCACCACTCACCATTTTTCAACAATATTCCTCAAACGCCATCTTCAAATTCTCAGCGATCATTTCTGCACTGCGACCTTCGATGTGGTGACGCTCGATAAAGTGAACGAGTTTGCCATCTTTGAAAAGAGCAATTGCCGGTGATGATGGAGGATAAGGAAGTGTGTATTTTCTGGCTTGAGAAGTAGCTTCAAGATCTTGTCCTGCGAAAACGGTCATTAATTTCGATGGTTTTTTACCTGAATTTAATGAAAGTCTAACACCCGGACGAGCAGTTCCTGCCGCACATCCACATACTGAATTCATTACTAATAGTACTGTTCCCTCGCTGTTAGGGATCGATTTATCGACATCTTCTGGTGTTTTTAGCTCCTGAAAACCGACACTTGTTAACTCATCGCGCATTGGAGCGCAGATATATTCCGGATAAGGCATAGTTTTTTGATTATTTGACTGCAAAATTACAACACAATTCCCTCCATTTTCTAAATACCTCAATTTATTCCGCTTTTTAGACCCGTTTTTGAAGAGTTTCCTTATTTCCTGCTTAAAAAGGGCGTTTTCTTACATATGCAAGGTGTGCCGGATATGGACTCAGCAGCCCCCTCATATATTTTTAATTTGCATGTAACCTTTTACATATGAACATGAACACACTAATACGCATCATTACAATCGGAGCACTATTGATTTCATTAGCTGCTCAAAGTCAAGCTCAAAATGTACTTGACAACAAGATCTACAGAGTCACCGGCTATAAGAAAGGCGACACTACTATTCGCAGTACATCAAACTATGCGGAGGTAATTCCACCATTGAGTATTTATATTCCTTCTGCTTTCACTCCAAACGGAGACGGACTGAATGATGTATTCGGCATCAAAGGCGAAGGGATTCAAGACTACCGTTTGTTGATCTACAACAGATGGGGAACGGTAATTTTCGAATCGACCAATGCGAAGTATCAGTGGGATGGAAAGTACCAGGGACAGCCCGTCGAAACAGGGACTTACGTTGTTCAAGTCTTTGCTAAAGGACTGGAGTCTAAAGGAAAAGTAGGCGCAGTTACAGTTGTGTATTAAAAGAAATGTAACGATTTTAACTAAACGACGTTATAAGTCACAAGTCAAAATTCACAAGTCATAAAATCTGCGGTTATTCTGCGTCATCTGCGAAATCTGCGGGAGAAAATTCAAAGTCAAAAAGAAGGTTAAAGGTTTATCCGGCATTCGAATTACGAATCACAAATCTCGAATTACGGTTTTGCAACCACTAATCACCTTTCACCGAAAAGATAATTTCATGTATTGTTAAAAGAAGCAAAACTGGGCCTTTGCTTCTTTTTTTTTGTCCTCTATGCTCTCCCTTTTTTCTCCATTTCTCCGTGTTAATTTTCCATTTATATCAGAAACAATATCTCCGATTAATTTGTTGTCTAGGCAATTAGAAACGATTTACGAATCACGAATCACGATTCTCGGCCTTTCAACGAAACAATTCCCTACTCCCGACGTAAACCGAAGTCGTTAAAAAAACCGCCACGTATGAGTTCAGCTACACGTTACGCTTCAGTAATGCTTATTGACGATAATGAGTTAGACAACTTCATCAACAAGAAGTTACTTGAAAATGAACAATTCGCAGGTAATGTTTATGTCCACCAGTCAGCGCAGGCTGCACTCGAAGACTTACGAAAATTAGCGACCAGTCCCGATAAACTCCCCGAAGTAATTTTCCTCGATATCATGATGCCCGGCATGGATGGTTTCGCTTTTCTGGAAGAGTTCGACAAATTACAGAACGAAGTAAAAGGTAAGTCGAAGATCATCATGCTTTCCACTTCAGAAAGTTTCAAAGATCTGAACCGCGCCAATCAAAGTCGTTACGTCTACAAGTTTCTTAACAAGCCGTTGAATAAGCCGGTACTCGATGCGATTAATATATAGTGAGTAGTAAGTGGTGAGTGGTAAGTAGCACCAGATACTATTCTGAGATTACTTACAAAAAAATAAAAATATAAAAAGGGGTTGTTGGTATTTTCCAATAACCCCTTTCCCTTTAATAAATGTTTGCTATTCCAGTTTAGTAAATTGTGCTATTTACCACTCACCATTTACCACTTACCATTTGTGAACAACTGCCGGTAAATAACAAATTCGATTCCCTGAATACGGCTATCAAATAACAAAAGAAATGCTATCTTTGGTCGAACAACAAAAGCAATGGCCTCAAACGGATTTTACTTTCAACGCGCATTGATTGTCGACGATAGCGAGATTGACGTATTGGTGAACCGTCGTTTAATGCAGCTTACAAATTTTGTCTCCGACGTGATGATAAGCGGCACGGGAGAAGAAGCCCTTAGAATTTTACGAGAAGAATGTACCAAGCCGGAATATGCTCCCGACTGGATCTTCCTCGACATGCATTTGCCGATGATGAGCGGCTACGATTTCATCGAAGAATTTAAAACGCTTCCTGATTTCATCAGAGAGCGTTCAAAGATCATTGTCCTTTCTGTCTTCAACAACCCTGACAGCTTGAAGAAAATATTTGAAAACACTTTTGTAGCAGGACAACTTGAGAAGCCATTGACGCAACAGGCGCTGAAGGATATTGCGCATAAGAAGTCTGTTGGCGTGTTATCTGCCTTGTGAGAGGAAGTTTAAAAAATAATGGCGCTTAAAAAATAAACACAGAGTGCATAGAGTAAAAAAGGGAGAAAATAAAGAGAGCCATTTCTTTATTTTCTCCCTTTTTTTCTCCATGCCCTCTGTGTTAAAATTTCTATTGAAATCACATGTTTCAATCAATGTGCGACAATAAATTTCCCTGTAAAATTATTTTCTGAATTGCTTAGTTGGTAGAAGTAGATTCCGTTTGGGAGATTGCTGAAATCGAGTTCTGTTTCTTTTGAATTTATATTCTTTGAAAAAATTGTTTTTCCAAAAATATCATGAGCAACAAACGTATATCTTTTTCTTTCCGAAACAACTAGTGTGGCATAATCGTGAATTGGATTTGGGTAAATTGTAGAAAACTGTTTTTCTATCTCCGGTGTTTTTAATGTAGATGAACAAATAAGGACACCGGTGTCATCTGTTGTTGCAGGAAATGTGCGTATTGTATCTACTAGTGTATAAAGGGAAGATGAAAAGATTATATTCGTATAAGAGATTTGGATTGACGTTGTATCGATAATTAATGGTAAATCAAAACAACCAAGTCTTCCTAATGAATCAGTTTTTCCTAAAAAGCTTGTCGTGCCTGTGCTTGCGCCACCGAATCCATTTGTTGAGCCACTCAAGGCAAATCCGGAATCTGATGTTACACACATATTGTGAACGTATTCAAATGATCCATTATATTTATTTGCCCATTGTATATTTCCTAAAAGATCAGTCTTAAACAAAAACGCAAACCTCCTAAATGATTCATCTATACTGCCGGTAACTGCATATCCATTTCCAAGTACACTTTTTACTTTTGTATCAATTATATTTCCGGGAAGAGGCGTGGTGTATACCTTATTCCATTCTATATTTCCAATAGAGTCAATTTTTAATAAAACAGTTTTATTTGTAATTGAATCTTGAATATCAGAACTTATTATTAACCCATTATTAATTGTCTTGTCTGAACTAATTCTCCCTCTTGAAATCAGATCGTAACGCTTACTCCAGATTATATTTCCAGAAATGTCACATTTGATGACTGTAGTTAGCCAGTTTGGAAAGGTGATATCATATATACTTCCAAGTAAATAAAATCCCTCACTACCTAGGCTGACAAAATCAAATGTTCCACGATAATTAGTATTCGTTAACTTGGCCCGATAAAAGATCCAGCTGTATCTGTTTTGGCAATTAATATATTATAATAAGGCGGTGAAATAAAATTGCCCGACCAAAGAATGGTTGAATCTGTTTTATCAATAAATCTGAGACCAGTTCCTTGGGCTATAAATGATTTTATAGATTGAGGATTACCATTTAAGTCGATCTTTGTCATGAAAAAAATCCCGGCATTATCGTTACCTAATAAAATATTAGTCCCATTTACAGTGATCATATCATTGATACTGCATGATTCACTTGCTGCAATAATTTTGCTGAATTCTATATTTCCAAGGGAGTCGGTTTTTGTATAAAAAACATCGCCTGTAACTAAGTCATTTCCCCTAAAAAGAAACCTCTATCTTCAGTTTGTCTCATGAAAAGGGCTTGGCCGCGGTTTTGAAGATTAAATGTTTCTAAAAAGAGTCTTGTGAAAAGCGGTTGCATTCCACAACAAAAAAACTATCAAACAAATTCTTTTCATATCAAACAATTTAATCAAATGTAATCAAGCGTTTTTAAAACGAATAGCCCTATTTGGCGAATGCGCACTATCAATAGGCAAATTGAAAAAAGCAATCGAGACTATTCGAGCACTGCTACTTACCACTTATCAATCACTACTCACCTTTTCGAACGAAAAAAATCCTGCATCAACTTTCTGACATTCTTCTTCCATCACACCACCAACCAATTCCGTTTTCGGATGTAGTATAGAAGAAGAAATATTCTGAAACCCTTTTTTCTCATCGCGCGCACCGTAAACTATTTTGCTGATCTGCGTCAAGTACGAAGCGCCGGCGCACATTACACAGGGTTCTATCGTTACATAGAGAGTGCAATCAGTCAGATATTTTCCATTCACAAAATTCGCAGCGGCAGTGAAGGCTTGCATTTCTGCATGAGCAGTCACATCATTCAATCGCTCCGTCAGATTATGTCCGCGCCCAATGATACGATTTCCATGAACGACCACAGCGCCAATCGGAACTTCATCGGCTTCGAAAGCGAGCATGGCTTCTTTCAAAGCTTCGCGCATGAAATGTTCGGGGGTGGATTCGATGATCATATTTGTTTCTCGTTTCTCGTCTTTCGTTTTTCGATCGGTGATTTTCTCAAAAACGAATGGTATTGGCTTTTCGAGTTAAAAGTATGAAAGAGATGCTTCGTTCAAAGGCTGAATTTTGAATTTTATTGATGATGTTGAATTAGAAATGGCTAATACTCTCAAATTCATTAAAGTATAAAATTAATTTCTGGTCGAAAAACTAAAAACGGAAGACGAAAAACGAAAAACGGAAGATTTTTCATAGATTCGCGACTCAATCAAAAACATGCTTCGTACCAACACCTGCGGTGAGCTCAATAAACAGCACATCGGACAAAATGTAACTCTTTGCGGCTGGCTTCAGCGGTCTCGTAATCTCGGCGGAATGACGTTCATCGATTTACGTGATCGTTATGGAATGACGCAATTGGTCTTCAATATGGAAACCAATGCAGCAATTTGCGAAGAAGCACGTTCGTATGGAAGAGAATTCGTTTTACAAGTGACAGGAAAAGTTGCTGAACGTAGCAATAAGAATCTGAACATGCCAACAGGTGAGATCGAAATCATCGTTGACAAAGTTGTTGTGTTGAACAAAGCTCAAACTCCACCATTCACTATAGAAGAAAATACCGATGGCGGCGACGATATCAGAATGAAATATCGTTATCTGGACATTCGAAGAAATCCGGTGAAGGAAGCATTGTTACTTCGTGCAAAAGTTGCTGCAGAGACTAGAACCTATCTCAACCTACAGGACTTCGTAGAAGTTGAAACACCTGTACTCATCAAATCTACTCCCGAAGGCGCCCGCGATTTCGTTGTGCCTTCACGCATGAATGCAGGAGAGTTTTATGCATTACCACAATCACCGCAAACATTTAAGCAATTGCTTATGGTGGCGGGAATGGATAAATATTATCAGATCGTAAAATGTTTCCGCGACGAAGATCTTCGCGCAGATCGTCAACCGGAATTTACACAGATCGACTGCGAGATGAGTTTCATTGAACAGGAAGATATCCTGAATATGTTCGAAGGAATGACCCGTCATTTGTTTCAGAATGTAAAAAATGTTGATATCGGTGAATTACCACGCATTACTTATGCGGAGGCAATGCGCGATTATGGAAACGACAAACCGGATATTCGTTTTGAAATGAAATTCGTCGACATCAAATCTGCAACAGCCGGCAAGAATTTTAAAGTATTCGATGATGCAGAAAGCGTAATTGCAATTTGTGCAAAAGGTTGTGCATCGTATACTCGTAAGCAACTTGATGAACTGACTGAATGGGTAAAACGTCCACAGATCGGCGCAACCGGACTTGTTTACTTGCGTTTCAACGAAGACGGAACTTTGAAGTCTTCAGTCGATAAATTTTATTCTGAAGCCGATCTGAAAGTCTGGGCAGAAAAATGCAATGCTACACCGGGCGATTTAATATTAGTCTTGGCAGGTGGAGATTCGCGCACACGCAAAGCAATGAGCGAATTGCGTTTGGAAATAGGAAGTCGTTTAGGTCTGCGTGATAAAAACGTGTTCAAGCCACTTTGGGTTTTGGATTTTCCATTGTTAGAATACAACGACGATGCAAAACGCTGGCATGCTATGCATCATCCGTTCACTGCACCAAAGCCGGAAGACATAGCTTTATTGGAAACTGATCCGGGAAAAGTTCGGGCCAATGCATACGACATGGTAATAAATGGCGTGGAAGTAGGCGGAGGTTCAATCCGAATCTTCAACAAAGAATTGCAGCAAAAAATGTTCGGTATCCTTGGCTTTACTCCCGAAGACGCACAAGCACAGTTCGGCTTTTTGATGAATGCCTTTGAATTCGGTGCACCACCACATGGCGGAATTGCATTTGGCTTCGACAGATTGTGTTCTTTATTCGGCGGAGCAGATTCCATCCGCGATTATATTGCTTTCCCGAAAAATAATTCAGGCCGTGATGTGATGATCGATTCGCCTTCTACGATCTCTGATGAGCATTTAAAAGAGTTGGCGATTCGGGTTGCGAAGTAGTTTAGGAATTTGACCGTTTAAAGTTGTTTAAGAAAAGTACCATCATTTATGCGGTTACGATTGTCGTAAATAATAAAGTCATTTGACTATTTATTCGGACTGCCTTCAAAAGAAAGACTTGCAAACGGGGATAAACCCAGGGGTAAACGCAAGACGTCAGTCTATCCTTTTTACTACAAAATTTATTGGTTTAATAATAAGTACGTACAACTTGGTTGTCGTGCGATTTATCTTTGGCGGGCATTTTTTAAAGACATGCCCCTTATCTTTGTTGGGCATTTTTTTAATGACATGCCCCAGGGGCAAGCTAATCTTATAGACTTGCCCCCGGGGCGAGCTATGCCCAAAAAAATGAGATTAAATATTCGATTTCCAATTGAATCAACTTTTACCCAAACTCAAGAGAAATTTTACCTGAAAGAATGAAAGTTCGCCCGAAAAGGAATAAATTACAACCTGAATTTTCCAAAGGAGTATTTATTTTCTAAGGTCAAAAATATGGTCGGAAATCAATCGTTCTTTGCTCAATTTATCATAATTAAATCTTTGTTACAATTACCTTGCATTGCCTCTAACAACCAACCACACATATGAAAACCATTTCCAAACTCAGCTTTGTACTCTGCATTGCTTTGCTCTTCTCATGTTCAAGTCGTAACAAAATTGAGATCGCCAACAAGAATTTTGGTGAGGAAGTTCAGCTTCAACAGAACTTAGTATTCACTTTTAATAGAGCGATCGTTGCCGATTCATTATTCGAGATCTGGGATACGATTCCTTATGTAAAGTTTACTCCTGAAGTAGCCGGCAAATTTCGCTGGACATCGGCGGAGGAGTTGGTTTTTTCTCCGACGGTTGGATTTGCAGCTGCAACCGATTATACAATGCAGTTGCAAAAAGCCCTTGCTAAAAAAGCCGGAAGTGCTTTTGAAGTAGACAATGCCAAATTGAGTTTCCATACTCCGTATTTGCAAATGACCAATGCCAACGGCTATTGGGCTGCTTCAATTACGAACCCTGGAATGGCAGCTTTGAAAGTGTCATTGGAATTCAATTACAAAGTTGATCCTGTAATGTTGTCGTCATTACTAAAGATCACGATGAAAGATGCTCCTGCAGTTTACCGGATGGAAACTTCCGCTCCTGCTGAAGTGATCACTGTCGTAATTGACAATCTTTCGCCGGAAGTTGCAGAGGAAATGCCATTGAAAGTTGTTATTGAAAAAGGATTGAGAATGGTAGAAAGCAAATACCAGACGACATTGGCATTTGAAAAAGCACTTTCTGTTCCATCGCCCGATAAATTGAAGATCAATGACGCTGTTGCTGAATATGAGAATCTACAAGCACGCGTACATATTTTCACAACGCAATCGATCGATCTTGCAACTGCACAACAATCTATTTCATTTGATCCTGCGATCAAGTTTACGGTTGAAGAAGCTTTCAGCGGATTTTATATCAACGGACCTTTCGTAAGTGGAACAAATTACCGTTTGGAAATTAGTGAAAAACTAAAGGGTTTTCTTGGAGGAAATCTGGAAAACAAATACAGTACACAGGTCACTTTTGGCGAAATGGAGCCTGCTATTTCATTCGTGAATCAGAAAGGTGTTTACATGACTTCAAAAGGGACTCGCAATCTTGCTTTGAATGTTGTGAATATGCCAAAGGTCAATGTGCAGATCTATCGCATCTTTGAAAATAACATTCAGCATTATTTGCGCTCCGGTAGATATACAGACGGATATTATGATGATGAAGGCGATTATACAAATGGCGGCGTTCAATACAATACGTATGAAATGGACAAGTATTCAAATAAGATCCTTGATCGTGTATATGAAACGAAAGATCTGGCCGTATTGAATAATGTTCATCTATTGAATTTGTCATTCGATGATGTTGCAACTTACAAAGGAATTTATCTGGTGATCGCTTCATCAGTCAAAGACAACTGGATCCGTACAACAAAACTGGTTTCCGTTTCAGATATTGGTTTGATCGTAAAAGCGGTCGACGATGAGGTTTTGTGTTTTGCAAATTCCATTAAAACTGCCGAGGCCATGGGTGGTGTTTCAGTGAATCTGATGAGTACAAATAATCAGACGATTGCTACCTTAAAAACAAACAACGAAGGGATTGCAATCTTCAAAGACCTTAAATCGAAAGGCAAAGGATTTGTTGCATCTATGGTAACAGCTTCTATCGACAAAGATTTTAATTACGTGCTGTTCTCAGATACACGTGTCGATGCATCTAGATTCGAAGTCGGCGGAAGAAGAGTAAATGAATCGCAATTGATGGCTTTCATTTATGGTGACAGAGACATCTATCGTCCGGGTGAAACCATTCATCTGAATACTGTCATCAGAACTGAACAATGGCAGGCATTAAATAATGTTCCTATAAAGATCAAATTAATTGCCCCTGATGGAAAAGAATTCAAAAGTGTCCGTGGACAATTGAATAAAGAGGGAGCATATTCAACTAATATTTTCATTCCCGGAGCTGCACTTACAGGTTCATATACAGCAGAAGTGTTTTCTTCGAACGATGTTTTGTTGAATTCAAAACAGATCTCTGTCGAAGAATTTATGCCGGATAGAATTGATGTAAAACTTGAATTGTCGAAGAAGGAAATGTTTGCCGGCGATAGTTTGAAAGCCACCATCACAGCAACTAACATGTTTGGTCCACCTGCAAGTGACAGAAAATACGAACTTCAGTTTACAGTCGATCGCGGGAATTTCTACAGTAAAAATTTCCCGCAGTATAATTTCAGTATTCAGACAGATAATAAATCTCCACTGACAACCGACGGAATTCGTGAAGGAAAGACCGATGCAAAAGGAAGTGCAACAGAAACATTTGTTGCTCCTGCCGAATGGAATGATCAGGGATTGTTGTCTGTGAAGGCATTTGCAACAGTTACCGATGAAACAGGAAGACCGGTGAATCGTGCAGTGTCATTCCCAATCTTTACACAGAAAGAATTCTTCGGAATAAAAATGAATGATTTCTATGTCAATCGTGGCGAGAAATTTATTATTCCTTTGATCGTTACAGATAAAGATGGCAAAGCAACAAGTTCAGAAGCACACGTTCAGGTTGTTCGTTACGATTGGTATTCATCGTTGGAAAGAGACCAATACGGAAACAGATATCATTACATTTCGAAAAAGAAGGAAGTGCTATTGGCTGATCAGGTGATAACACTAACATCAAAGGGACATGATTTTTCATATGTACCGCGTGAATCCGGTGAATATGAGATCAGGATTCAGAAACCGGGTAGTTCAAGATTTGTTTCAAGTCAATTTTATGCTTATGGCTGGGGATATACAAACAACACATCCTTCGAGGTGAATACGGAAGGGCAGATCGATATTCAAGCAGATAAAGAATCATATAGTGTTGGTGACAAAGCGAAATTTATCTTCAAAACACCATTCAATGGAAAAGTTTTAGTGACAATTGAATGTGATAAAGTGATAGAAACACGCTATCTGAAAACAGATAACAGATCATGCTTCATTGAATTGCCTTTACGAGAAGGTTTCCTTCCGAACATTTATGTAACAGCAACCTTATTCCGTCCGGTCGATGATGGATCTATTCCATTGACTGTTGCTCACGGATTTTTACCGGTAAAAGTGGAGAAAGCAAGTAATAAGTTGTCTGTTGCAATCAATTGTGTAGAAAAAATCAAGAAGCAGAACAAAGCAGACCATCAAATTAAAAAGTGCACCGAATACTGAATTTACAGTTTCAGTTGTCGACGAAGGAATTCTCGCACTTCGTCGTTATCAAACACCTAATCCCTATAATTATTTCTATCAGAAAAAAGCATTAATGGTGGATGGATATGATGTGTATGCTTCGTTACTGCCTGATCTTAAACTTCGTCGCTCATCGACCGGCGGTGATATGGATATGAAAATGGCAATGGCCATGGATAAGCGTGTGAATCCATTGACAAATAAAAGAGTGAAATTGGTTTCGTTATGGAGTGGTATTATGAAAACCGATGCCAATGGTGAAGCGAATTATTCAATTGACATCCCTCAATTCTCAGGTGATCTTCGCGTAATGGCTTGCGCTTACAAAAGTGGATCATTTGGAAGCAGTGACAAACATATTAAAGTTGCTGATCCTGTTGTGATCAGTCCATCGATACCACGTTTCTTATCACCCGGCGATTCACTTGTCATGCCTGTCACGCTAACGAATACAACGAATAAGCCCGCAAATGCATCGACAACAGTAAAGGTATCCGGTTCATTGGTGATTAATGGTCCGAGTAAACAAGATTGTGTGATCCCTGCTAATGGCGAAAAGAAAGTAACGTTCTCAATCGTTGCTCCGCCTTCAATGGGCTTGGCGAAAATTGTTGTATCAGTCAATTCAATGAATGAGACATTTAATGATAGCACCGATATAACTATTCGTCCGGCAACTACTCTAGTGAAGAAAAGTCTGAATGGAGAAATCCAGGGAACAGGAACAATTTCACTTCAGCATGAATTTATTCCGTCATCGGCTTCAGCAGTTGTGACGGTGAGTTCGAATCCAATGGTGAAGTTGGGTAAATCGCTTAGTTACCTGATCGGTTATCCATATGGTTGTGTTGAACAGACGACTTCGAAAGCATTTCCGCAGATCTATTTTTCTGATCTGGTGAAGAACATGCGATTTGGAAATTCTTCAGGAGAAAGTCCGGTGGAAAATGTTCAGGCAGCAATTGTGAAATTGCAGGGGATGCAAATTTATAACGGCGCCTTGAGTTACTGGCCGGGAAATTCAGATGAAAGTTGGTGGGGAACTGCCTATGCAACACATTTCCTTGCTGAATCGAAAAAGGCAGGATATGAAGTCAATCAGGAAGTGATCAATCGATGTTTGTTGTACATGGGACAAAAAGTTAAGGAACATCAGATGGAAAGCGATTACTATTATTGGGATTATATGAACGTCGTTAAGAATCGTAAGATCTATAAGAAAGAGAATATCTATTCTTTATTCTTAATGGCGATGTATGGAAAAGCCGATATTTCCTCAATGAACTTCTTTAAATCGCAAGTTGATATGTTGGCATTAGATTCACGCTATATGCTTGCATGTACATATCTGGCGATCGGCGAAAGAAAAACATATGAGCAATTGTTACCAAAGGCATTTGAAGGTGAGCAATCCAAACATTCTTTTGGTGGGAGTTTCTATTCTTATCTGAGAGATGAAGCACTTGCATTGAATGTATTGCTGGATGTTGATCCTGACAATGTTCAGATCCCGATCATGGTTCGCCACATTTCGCAGCAATTGAACAGAATGGATTACATCAACACTCAGGAAGCGGCTTATTCATTCCTTGCCTTAGGTAAATTTACTCGAAGACTTTCAAAAGAGAATGTGACTGCAACTATTTCTGTTGACGGAAAAGTTGTCGGTGACTTCAAAGGGCAAGAGCTTGTTTTGAAAAAAGGAATTGCAGGGAAGACGCTCAACGTGACTACAAACGGAAAACTATTTTTCTTTGCAGAGATCAGCGGGATAAATGCAAAAGGCGATGTGAAAGAAGAAGACAAGTTTATTAAAGCACGTAAGTCATTCTTCAATCGATTCGGTCAGCCTATTAATCCTTCTAATGTTAAGCAAGGTGATTTAATAGCAGTGAAACTGACCTTGGAGAATTCGGAAAAATCCAAAGTGGAAAACATTGCTTTGGCAGACATTCTTCCTGCTGGATTTGAAATTGAAAATTCGAGAATAGGAGAAGTAGCCGACATGAATTGGATAAAAGATCAGGCATTTGAAGATTATTTGGATGTGCGCGATGATCGCATCACATTCTTTACTCATGCTGAACTAAAACCGCGTTCATTCTATTATCTGGTTCGCGCCGTTTCGACTGGAACATTTAAAATGGGGCCGGTATCTGCGGATGCAATGTATAATGGCGAGTATCATTCATATCACGGAGCACAGACGATTATTGTGCGTTAGTTTCAGACGAGCACATATTTAGGTCAAAGGTCAAGGGTCCCCATAGGGGCAAACAAAAGGTTAGTAATGCAGCGTTGACCTTTGACCTTTGACCCTTGACCTAATTAAAAGATGATCAAACCAAACAGATTGAAAAGAAAGCTATCCAGGTGGGCCGAGTTCGCCCTCTTCTGTGCGTTTTGCTTTTTCTTTCTTTTTTTTCTGATGAATATCGTTTTTCCATTGCGTGAAAAAATTCCCTATTCGCAGCAGATCGTCGCATCCGATAAAACTTTAATGTATGCATTTTTAAGTGCTGATGACAAATGGCGAATGCTCGTTCAGCCGGAAGAGATCAATCAGCAACTTCGAAAAGCAATCATTTATAAAGAAGACAGATACTTTTATTATCATTTTGGAGTCAATCCAATTGCTATTCTGCGTGCTGCATTCAACAATACAATATATCAGCGCAGAACTTCAGGAGCGAGTACGATTACCATGCAAGTTGCACGATTAATGTATCCGAAGAAGCGGACATACTTGAATAAGTTCACGGAAATGTTTCGTTCATTTCAACTGGAGTGGAAATATTCAAAGGAAGAGATTCTGAACTTGTATTTCAATCTGGTTCCTTATGGTGGAAATATAGAAGGCGTAAAGGCTGCTTCGTTGATCTATTTTGGACGAAAGCCTGATAAGATGTCGTTGGCGCAGATCGTTTCGCTGGCCATCATTCCAAATCGTCCCGGAACATTACGTCCGGGGACAAATACCGATGAACTTGTGAAAGCGCGCAACAAATGGTTACAGAAAATGAAAGTCGATAAATTGTTTTCTGACGAGTTGATCGATGATGCACTGAATGAACCGATCGATGCTAAACGATCAGAACTGCCGAAATTTGCGCCGCACTTTTCGTTACGGATGCACAATCAATATCCTGATATGCCAATTGTTTATACGAACATCAATCTGCATCATCAGCAACAGTTGAATACAATTGCGGAAAAATATTCAAAGCGCTTGCATGGTTATGGAATTTACAATGCATCAGTGATGATACTTAACAATCGAACACATACTGTTGAAGCCTATCTTGGTTCCGCCGATTTCGCTGACATGCTTCACAGCGGTCAAGTCGATGGAGTAGTGGCAGTACGTTCTCCGGGCTCAACTTTGAAGCCATTGGTCTATTCAATTGCATTTGATAACGGATTGATGACTCCCAAAAGTATGATTGCTGATGTTCCCGTAAATTTTGATGGCTATGCACCGGAAAATTATAATTCCAAATTCAATGGCAATGTTACAATTGAATATGCTTTGGCAAATTCACTTAACATTCCCGCAGTAAAAACGCTGAACATGGTTGGTATCCGGTCGCTTACTGATAAAATGAAGCTCGCAGGATTCGGTCAGGTTTTACATTCAGAGGGATCGATCGGTTTGTCGGTTGTATTAGGAGGGTGTGGTGTTAAGCTCGAAGAAATGACAACATTGTTCAGTGCATTTGCAAATGGTGGTAAGTTTTATCGCCCGCATTTTTTGCAATCAGATACACTAAATGCACCTGTTCAACTTATGACACCGGCGGCGGCCTACATGACAGCAGATATTTTATCGCAAGTGAATCGTCCGGAGTTGCCGACTGATGTGGCAAGTTCAGCAATGCACATTCCAAAGATCGCATGGAAGACAGGAACTTCTTATGGACGAAGGGATGCATGGAGTATCGGTTTCAATAGTGACTATACTATAGGAGTGTGGCTTGGAAATTTTTCCGGCGAAGGAGTTCCTGAATTGACAGGAGCAGAAATGGCAACTCCCCTTTTGTTTGAATTGTTCAATGCCATTGATTACAATTCAGCAAAAAGCAGAATAGTTTCTCCGGAAGACCTTGACTTCCGGTTGGTGTGTTCTGAAAGTGGAATGTTGCCCGAAGATAATTGTTTAAATCGGGTGATCAATTATTACATTCCACAAGTTACTTCCATTCGTCGATGCGATCATCTGAAAAAAGTGTTCATCAATTCCGATTCGACATTCTCTTATTATACCTCATGCTTGCCTGCGAATGGATATAAAACAGCAGAATATCCAAATTTAGACCCTGATATTCTTTCTTATTATGAGTCAGAAAAAATATCGTATCGCAAGATCCCGCCTCATAATCCAAAGTGTGAAAGAGTTTTCACTGAATTCGAACCAAGAATAACTTCCTTGTTGAACAAAAAGGAATATACCGTTGAACGCGATGAAAAGCATCCGCCTCAATTATTATTGGCCGCAAATGTTTCCAATGATGTAAGTCAAGTTTACTGGTATATCAACGATCGTTTTTATAAATCAGCCATGACCGGCGAGGACGTTTTTTTTGTTCCTGAAGTGGGAAAAATCAAGATTTCATGCAGCGATGATAAGGGAAGGAACAGTAATATTGCCATTACAGTGAAGGATTTTTGATTTCCATCCGCTCCGGATTTTCACAACTTCAGCCGTTCCGGATTTATAATCCGGAACCCCCGTGCTGCGGATTTTTAATCCGCCATTTATGACATTAGTTTGTAGAACGTTTCGGTAATTTGTCATAACTTGCTTCTAATGAAGTTTTTTGCAACGACATTATTATTCATTGGACTGAATACCTTTTCAGGATATGGTCAATTGATTGTTGACACAACATTGACTCCGGAATTTCTAGTGAATAATATTTTGCTTGGGCCCGGCGTTGTTGCAAGTAATATTCAATTCACAGGACAACAAAAAGCATCAGGATATTTTCAAGGCGGTGTAAGCAATCTGGGATTGAATTCAGGAATTGTACTAACAACCGGTCGGGCAACCGATGCAATTGGACCCAATGATAATCCGGCAAAATCATTTGTGAACCAATCGCCGGGTGATCCGTTGCTTGATGCATTATTCAATCAGAATACAATGGAAGCATGTCGGCTGGAATTTGATTTCGTTCCATCTTCTGATTCCGTCAGGTTCAGATATGTTTTTGCTTCTGAAGAATATTCTGAAGGTGTATGCACTCCGTACAATGACATCTTTGGTTTTTATATCAGTGGCCCCGGGATAACGGGAGTTCAAAATCTTGCACTGATACCGAATACCAATATTCCTGTTTCTATTAGTTCTGTCAATGGTGGAATTCTTGGCGATTCAATCTATGGACCAAATCCTGCATATCCTTATTGTCATTTAGGAAACACTGCATATTATGTTGACAATACAAATGGCTTAACAGTTCAATACGATGGTTTGACAGTTGTTCTCGAAGCAAAATCGCTTGTAATTCCATGTGAGACCTATCATATAATTATGGTTGTCGCAGAAGCAAATGATCCGACATTCGATACAGGTGTTTTTATAGAAGCCGGTAGTTTTAATAGTCAATATATTAATGTGTCAACATTACCTGAAGTAACCGGAGCGACAATAGATTCTGCTGTTGGCGAAGGATGCAGTAAAGCGATTATTCATTTCGAAAGGTATGATGATTTGAGTTTTCCCAGAACATTGTCTTATATATTAAGTGGTACTGCTTCAGCAACGGATTATACACTGAATTCACCATCGATAAACTTTTTACCGGGTCAAAAAGTTTTTGATCTGGAAGTGAGTCCTGTTTTTGACAACTTGAATGAAGGCATTGAAGAGGTGACGATCGACCTCATTGCCGACTTCACTGTCTGTTCAATTTTCCCGCAGCCGCGTTGTACAATTAAGATTACAGATCTTCCAAAGCTGAGTATTGCAGCCGGCAATGATACTTCGATTGCATGTGGAGCAGGGGAGGTGCAATTAAGTGCACAAGCTTTCGGTGGATATGGAAATGATTACAGTTATCAATGGACATGGCAGAGTGGCTCTTCCGATTTTCAAACAATAGATGTAACTATAGAAGAGTATACAATCTTTGAAGTAGCAGCTACCGATACATGCGGACTTCAATTCAGTTCGGATGATGTTAGAGTATATTGTGGAATTTTTGTACCGAATACAATTACTCCAAATGGAGATGGTATCAATGATGTATTAACGATCTTTAATGGAAAAGGAAGTTCAGTAAATATTTTTGACCGCTGGGGAAATGTGATTTATAATAATCCCAATTACGATGATTCGTGGTCAGCGATCGGAGTTATGGAAGGAGTTTACAATCTTCAGATCACTTTGAAAGAAGATAAGGTCATCAATCGGATCTTGAATGTGATTCGGTAGCGAGATTATTTTCAGCTGTTCAGGATTTATGATCAGCCGTTCCGGATTTTTAATCCGGAACCCCCATGCTGCGGATTTTTAATCCGCATAGTTATCTAAAATTTAAATTGAATTATTTCCCCTAAATTCGTATTCAAATCAGAATTCTAGTCACTAATTTCTAATTTCAAATCTCTAGTTTCGAATCCTAACAACGAACAAATAAAATGGACATCAGCATCAACACCCCCGCTCTTCTTTTCCCGGCCATAAGTTTGATCATGCTGGCATTTGGAAATAGGTTTCTGGCCATCTCAAACCGGATTCGGAATTTGCATGATAGGTACAATGCAAATACTGCAGACAAGAATTTGATCATTCACGGTCAAATTAAAAGTTTGCGGTATCGTTTACGATTGATCAAGAACATGCAGATCCTTGGAATCTCCAGTTTTTTACTTGCCATCGTGACCATGTATCTGATTTACATTGAGCGAATGGAATTGGCACATTTCGCATTTGCATTTTCCTTGATCCTTTTCACCGCTTCCTTATTAGTTTCATTGCTCGAAATCCATCTCAGCACAAAAGCACTCGAATTGGAGTTGAGTGATATAGAAGGATTAGAAGAGACAGGATTGGTGGATTATCTTAAGAAGAAATTTGATTAACAGTCGTTCCGGATATGCGATCGTGCAGCCGTTCCGGATTTATAATCCGGAACCCCCGTGCTGCGGATTTTTAATCCGCCATCGAATTACGAAACGACAACACCCCATTCTTCTCATCAATCATCCCAAACGGTTCCTACTTCAATAAAATAAAACTATATAAATCCGCATAATCCGTCATCGCACACAAATTCATCGCTGATGAAATACCAAGTGAAGTCTCGACCATGCAGCCGATCATTGTTTTCATATTGTGCTGGCGAGCTTCTTTAAGTAGTCTTAATCCATTCATATATCCGCCTGCTTTCATTAATTTCATATTTATGCCGTCAAACGATTTTTTTAGTTCGGAGAAGTCTGCAGTGTCTGTAATCACCTCATCGGCCATCATAATAAATGGAGAGTGTTTTTTTAGATACTCGGATTCAGCTTTCATTGTTGATGGAAGTGGTTGTTCAACGAAGACAATTGGAATTTTTTTAATTTTTTCAATCCAAAGAATACATTGCTCGACATCTTTGAATGCTTCATTGGCATCGACCATGATTGGTTGATCACAGAATGAAATTAGCTCAGTGAGCGAGTCAAACGCATCATCGGCATTAACTTTAAGTTTGATGTAAGGAAAGCGTTTCAGGTTATTCTCAATGAAAAATTTCTTAAGCAGACCGGTTTCCATGATCGGAATAGTGTAAGAAGTTGGTATCGGACCGGGAGATGGAATATTTAAAAGTTCGGGAACAGATTTCTTTTCTGATTTAGATCGATAATGAAACCATGCCGATTCAATTGCAAATGCCAGCGCATGAGAAGCCGAACTATCTTTAATTGCATTGTGGATCGATGTGAGCGCATCAGAATTGGTGCCGAGTATCTTTACAAAGCGATTGAATTCATCAACACAAGCCTCAGCTGATTCGTTGTAACGAACATTCTGTGCTCCTTCTCCTTTGCCGGAGATGTTCCCGTCAGATACGGTTACAATTATGTTTTTCTTGAAATCTGTTGCATTTCGCGCGATTTTCCACGTATATTTTAAATCGAGATGGATTATTTCAATGGACCAATGGAGCATTGTTGGGCAAGATATGGATTGATTGATGGAAAGGTCTTTAAAACAAAAGTCCCTCGATCATGAAGAGCGAAGGACTTTTGATAACCGCTTTTAGTGCGGGAAGCGTTAGCTTACTTTTTTTTCTTAGCAACTTTTTTCTTTGCTGCTTTTTTCGCAACTTTTTTCTTAGCTGCTTTTTTTGCTTTTGCCATAGTTTTTAATTTTTTGTTTGTTTAATGACTACTCAAACTTAATAAATAAAAAAAGGTTACAACAACAATTGAGATTTTTTTTTGCACAATTAATTGTTGATTTCTGAGGACCACATTTTTTCCGTTTCGCATGATAAAAAATTTTATTGAAAAAAAACGAGTACCTCTGAAAGCCGCAGTTGGCGCATTGTTCAGAGCATCAGCAAAAAAATAATTTTGAAAAATATTTTTAACGACAAAAAAAATCGTGCTTCGCTTTCGAAAAAAAATCAACGTTATTAACAATTTGAAAAATGCCTCTCCGGCCAAAAAGACGGAAGATTTTCAATATTGGACGTCAGCTTTAGATCAAAAAGTGTCTTTGAAATGATATGAAATGAAAAAAAAGATGGACAATAGCGAACTTTTTTCCATAAGTAAGCTAAAACGATAAACCATTTCTGAAATAATGCAAAAGATTCTTCAGGAAAAAATCTGAGGACAATAATTTTGATAATTTTGATCGCAATAGATCTCCAAAATAAATGCTGACCAACTTCAACGATAAGATTCGCAAGAAAGAAATGCGGAATTTGCGTTTGCTAAATGTATTCAGCTCCATTTTTGTCACTTGATTGGGTTTCGTTTTTGAATTTTCATATCACGACGGATATATTCTTACCACCGGATTGATTGTTTCAATGATTCTTACATCAAATTACTTCTTGTCCTTCTATTCTGAATGGAGCAGGAAGAATTTCATGCACCTAACTACAGGTTCAATCTTTCTTTTGCACTTCTGGGCAGCTTATGTAACCTATGTGAGGAATTTTGAAGTCACGTTATTATTACCCGTTGCTATCTCAACCTTCACTTTTTCATTGGTATTTGACCGATATTACAAAAGTTTGTTCTTTATTTTCATCATCACGACATTATTAATGGCTTTGATGATACTTTCCGGGCAATGGAAGCCTGAATTTGCAATTGCAATTGTCACTTTATATTCCGGAGCCTTTCTTTCAGAAGAAATATTGAAAAGAAAAGGAGAATATCAGACCGAAATCAAAAAACAAGAGCAACGTTATGTCTCTTTGGTTGAAAATATGAACGATGGATTGATCTATGTAGATAAATCCAGGACTATTTCTTTTGTAAACGAACGTTTTTGTAAGATCTCGGACATTTCAAAAGATGAAATCGAGAACAAAGATTTTGATTTACTCCTAGATCAATTTGTCAATGCAAAAAGTATCCGAAACGAGTTCGAAAATCTGATTGCAGGCCGATCGATTCGTGCTGAAGCGATCATCAAAAAGAAAAATGGTGAACAAGTATGGATACAGATGGTCGGCTCGCCTTATTATGACGATAATGGTTCCCGAAATGGATCAATGATTGTCTACACAGATATAAGTAGTCTGAAAGAAATAGAAGAACTGCTGAAAAAACGTGAAGAAGGATATAAAACCTTCATCGATCAAAGTGCGGTAGGAATCTGGCGCGCAGAATATCGTCAGCCAATTCCGGTCAACCTCCCAATCTCAGAGCAAATCGAATTGCTCCTCGATACCGGAATCATTACCGAATGCAACGATTTTATGTCGAAAATGTATGGCTACAATATTTCTTCTGATCTCATCGGAAGAAGAATCCGCGATTTCTATTACATGGAGAATAATTTTGACGAAGAAAAGACCAGGGAATTTATGCAAAGTTTCATCGTCAATAATTATAGGATAAGCAATGCGGAATCGAAAGAACTTGATAAATCTGGTACTGTCAGATTCATGTTGAACAATAATATTGGAGTCATTGAAAATGGTTGCCTGGTCAGAACATGGGGAGTTCAAACTGATATAACAGACAGAAAGAAGACAGAAAAAGAATTGGTAGAAACAAATCAGGAACTCGATACATTCTTTTATAAAGCATCGCATGATTTGAAAGGACTTAGACCGAACACTTCTTGACCTTATTGAGCTTGCGCGGACCAGAAAAGGGACGAGTAAACTTTCGCAAATTAATATGATGTCATTAGTTCAGGATATTTTACACTCATTACGTCATCTGCCTGATTTTGGAAGTATAAATTTCGAAGTGAAGATTGATCACTTACTGGAATTGAAGGCAGATAAAGTACTCGTCTTGTCTGTTTTTCAGAACCTGATCCATAATGCGATCAATTATTGTAATCAAGATCGTCCGCATGTGAAGATCAAAGTTGAAAAGGAATCGAATGGAATTGTTTTGCAGGTTATTGACAATGGACTTGGAATTCAAGAGGCAATTCGAGACAGAGTATTTGAAATGTTTTATCGAGGCCACCCTGATTCTACAGGTTCCGGACTTGGATTGTTTATCGTAAAAAATGCTTTGGAAAAAATGAAGGGTACCATTAACTTTGAAAGTGAAGTTGGAAAAGGTACAACGTTCACAGTACATATTCCAAATGCCAGAAACGAACATATATAATATAAGTAAGTATGATTTTACGTGTTGAACACATCGGAATTGCAATTAAAGAAATGGATAGTGCCAATAAGCTTTTCGAAAGTTTGTTGGGCATTTCAAATTATAAAATGGAAGAAGTTGTAAGCGAGAACGTAAAAACTTCTTTTTTCAAGACCGGCGACACAAAAATAGAATTACTTGAAGCAACAAGTGATAACAGCCCCATTTCCAAATTCATAGAGAAAAAAGGTCAAGGAATACACCACATTGCTTTTGAAACAGATAACATCGTTGCTGAAATGCAACGTTTGAAAGATCTGGGCTTTGAACTACTTTCCGATCAACCCAAAAAAGGTGCAGATAACAAATTAATTTGCTTCCTCCATCCAAAATCCACAAACGGAGTTCTCGTCGAACTTTGTCAAGAGATCAAATAAGTTAAAAGAAGTATTCACTCCCCTTCACGCAGAACCGGCAAACCTTCAACTTGCAAACCTTCGAACTTTTTTCAAATTACCTCTTTCAGCAATTTACCCTTTGGCATCAATATAGATTCGATCCCCACTTTTCTCGCAGCTTCAACATGCTGAATGGAGTCGTCTATAAAGAAAGTTTCAGATTTATTCAAGGAACTATTTCCAATAACATATTGAAAGATCTCTGCATTCGGCTTCCGAAGATGAATGATATGCGAGAGATACATTTTTTCAAAGATATCGTCGAAAATGAACAATCTATATTGATCTATTATCATTTTTCGATAAGCTGCTTCATGTATCGAGTTCGTATTGCTTAATAAGAAAAGTCTGTATTTTTTCTTCAGGTCATATAGCGTTTTTACATTCTCTTCAGGTAGCCCGATCAAAATTGCATTCCAGCATTTACGAAGATCCTCATCGTCATGTTCACTATCGCTCATTGCACGAATGTCATTGAAGAATTCCTCTTCTGTGATCAATCCTTTTTCCAAAAGGTCAAATAATGGAATCTGAGATTGCTGGCTGTATAGTTTTTCCGCATGCGGAATCCCTATCGATTTGAAAGCATCTATCGTAAGTTGATAATTGATATCCAATATCACACCTCCAAGGTCGAGGATGAGGTTTTTCTTTTCCATTTTATTATGGTGAGTAGTAATTGGCAAGTAGTGAGTAGCAAGCTATCCAATACGACAAATGGGCAATTATAATTAGACTTTTTATTTTGACTTTGGAATCAATCTCTTTTCCGTGTTCTCCTTTTGTCCCGATAGCTATCGGGATTGTGTTTAATTTTCTTTACGTTTCTCTTTTTTTTCTCCTTTTTCTCCGTGTTTAATTTTTTCAGCGATATTCACTATTCACTATTTTAAGAACCACCAGATTCCCTTTCCCATTCTTCCCTTCATCAGAAATAATCAGATCTCCAACAGTTGAAAATGCAAGACCTTCGGGTTGTTTATAAATCGCCGGATCAAGTGCGGTTGCACAGATCAATTGTCCGGTAATTGAGAAAACAGCTAGTTTTTTTCCAACTGCCGAAAGTATGAAATAATTTCCTGACAATGGTTCAATCGCAATTTCTGAAGGCTCGAAAAGTTCAGCACCATTTGCTTCTTCTCTTGACGATAATCGATTTGAATTTTTTACCGCCTCATTGATTATTTTAGGATCGAATATCAGTACCGGTTCTTCAAACATTGCTCTTGATTTCAGGTCAAAAGCATAAACTGCTTTTTCATACTTCTTTGCACTGCCCTTTTCAGGTCGACCTTTGCAAGCAATAAGAAGTCTGTCGTGCTTAGGATCATAACACATCCCTTCACAATCATTGACCTTCGAAAGAAAAGTGTGATGAATGACCGCTTCCACACCATTCGTTTCAAGAGAATCAATTTCATAGATGTCGCCATTACTTCTCAATACAAAAATGGTATCGTTGACGTTTGCTATCGCTTCATAATCTTTGTCCCCACCAAAATCGATGGACTCCTTCAATTTGTCTTTGTGAATATCATAAATGAAGATTGTCCCTTTCTCATCCTGAACACAAGCGATCTTATTTTTACTCAGAAAAGTGATGCCGGAGATCTCCTTTAATTTTGCAGGAAGTTTAATAAGTTCATCGGGATGATTCAAATCAAAATCACCACACTTATTTTGACCCGTGGAACATGACATCATTAAAATTGTGTAAAACAGAAAAAGAGTTTTTTTCATAAGTGGCAAAGATTGCCTTTTTCAATTAATTTCAAATGAATAAATATAAATTTATATGATTTACATCAATTCAGCCGAACAATTTTCCGGTAAATTTGTTCAATGTTCAAAATAAGGTTTATGAAGCGTCAGATTGCAATTTTTGCACTTTTATTATTATCAAAAGTAACATTAGCACAAAATACAGGAGTAGTTTTCGGATCCGTCAAAGATAAATATACCCAAGAGGTTCTGATTGGTGTTACTCTTCAGTTAGAAGGAACACAATTAGGTGCTGTCACTGATCTTGACGGTCGATTTAAAATTGCCAATGTCCCATCATCGTCTTATAATTTAAAAGTGAATTATTTGGGATATGAATCTCAGACCTTTTATAATATTGTCGTTACCTCAGGAAATTCCAGTGAGTTGAATATTGATCTCGAAGCAGCTTCTTCAAAGTTGAAAGAAGTGCAGATCACGGCAAATACTTTTGGTAAAAGACTGGAATCACCACTTTCAATTCAAAGTCTGACCATAGAAGAGATCAGAAATAATCCCGGTGGTAATTATGATATTTCGAAAGTGATCCAGGTACTTCCTGGTGTAGGTGGTACAGGTGGAAATGCTGCCCGTAATGATCTCATCGTTCGTGGTGGAGCGCCAAGTGAAAATATCTATTATCTCGATGGAGTAGAAGTTCCTCAGATCAATCACTTTTCTACTCAAGGAAGTAGTGGAGGCCCGCAGGGAATACTCAATGTTTCATTCATTGAAGATGTATCACTTTCTACCAGTAGTTTCGCTGCTAAATATGAAAATGCGCTTTCTTCCATTATGCAGATTCGTCAACGTGATGGTAATCCGGAAAAAATGGAAGGCAACATCCGATTGAGTAGTACTGAACTTGCACTTTCTTTGGAAGGTCCCATTAATAAGAAAACAACTTACATGTTGTCGGCTAGACGTTCTTACCTGGATTTTTTCTTCAAGTTGATTGATTTGCCGATTCGTCCAAATTACTGGGATTTTCAATATAAGGTAACTCATAAGATCAATGATAAAACAACATTGACAGCAATTGGTCTGGGCGCAATCGATGAATTTACATTCGCAGTTCCGAAGGAATCAGATCCGACGAAGGAATATATCATCCGTGCTTATCCAACAATTAACCAATGGAATTATACTGTTGGATTTACATTGAAACGTCTGGTGCAAAATGGATATTACAATGTTACTCTTAGCAGGAATATGTTCAACAATCAGCTCGACCAGTTTGAAGATGCTGATTTTGGTAATGAAAGTAAAAGGACTTTCAAATCAGTGTCGAATGAGATCGAAAATAAACTCCGCTTAGATGTAAACAAGTTTGTGAACGAATGGAAGTTTAGCTATGGTCTCTCTTCACAATATGTGAAGTATAACAATGATCTATTTGCAAAAGTTGCCAATGAAGTAACAGATTCAGTTGGAGGAATAATTCAACCTGCTGTATATACTTCATTTGTTACAGCAATCGACTTTATGAAATATGGAGCATTTGCTTCTGTAAATAGAAAAGTACTGAATGAAAAACTTTCACTTACTCTCGGACTGCGTCTTGATGGAAATTCTTTTACTGCATCGGCAAATGGCTTCAAAGAGATATTTTCGCCGCGTTTTTCTGTAAGTTATGCGGTAAAACCGAAGATCAATATCAATGCAACTGTAGGCCGATATAACAAAGTTCCCGTATATACTATTTTAGGTTACAGGAATTCAGCCGGTGAATTGGAAAATTCAGATGTAAAGAATATTATTTCAGATCATATTGCAGGCGGACTGGAATTCCTGCCTACTCCTTCGTTGCGAATTACAGTAGAAGGTTTTATAAATTCTATAGCAACTATCCGGTTTCAATTGCTAAGGGAATATCTCTTGCAAATCTTGGAGCTGATTTTGGAGCGATTGGCAATGAAGCAGTGATCAGTTCAGGGAAAGGGAAAAGTTACGGAGCAGAATTATTTGTACAACAAAAACTAACCAAAGATTATTACGTCACGGCATCGTATACATTCTTCTATTCAAAATTCTCAGGGCTCGACGGCAAGTATGTAGCATCAAGTTGGGATACACGAAATTTATTGTCGCTTATCGTCGGAAAGAAATTCAAAAAAGGTTGGGAGTTGGGAGTAAAATATCGCTTGTCAGGTGGTGCTCCATATTCACCATACGATATGCCGCTGTCACAAAGTACTTATACGATCACAGGACAAGGAGCGGATGATTACTCAAAACTAAATACTGAACGACTTCCTTTATTCAATCAACTGGATCTGCGTATCGATAAAAAATTCAATTACAAAAGAACGACGTTGAATATCTATCTCGATTTTCAAAATGTGCTTATGTCGAAATCCGTTTCGAAAGATTACTATACTTTCCAACGTAATGCAGACAACACAGATTTCGAAACGACAGATGGCAAAGCGCTAAAGGCAGATGGCTCCAATGCAATTCCGCTCTTGATCAAAAACGAAGACACAACCTTCATCCCGGCTTTGGGTATTATCTATCAGTTTTAGTCACGATGATTTTCGGAGATTTGAATTAAGTCGGAATCATTATACATATATATATGTATAATTCATGCCTTAATTAATTGAATTGAATTTCAAGGATGGAACCTACTAAGCAAGCACCAAAATAAACTGCTGATAACCAGTACTTTTGTTGTTGCAGAAGAACCTACAAATTGACCTTTGACCTTGTACCCTTGACCTAATAACAACTTCGGATCTGTCAGGGCGACGAACACATTAAAAATCCCAAGGAATTTGTAATTATTACCCTGAAAAGATACCTTTGTCACCCCAAATTTACCGGGCCCTTAGCTCATTCGGTTAGAGCAACAGACTCATAATCTGTGGGTGGATGGTTCGATTCCATCAGGGCCCACTATTTTTATCTTAAGAACTATGAAAAAACTATTCAGTCTGGCAGCCATTGCATTTCTAAGTTTTACAACTTATGCTCAGGACGCTACATCAACACCAAAGCAAGGAACACTTGAGAAAATTACTGCGGCAGATGATCTATTCATTATGACGTTCAGTTCGGATAATTGGGTGAATCTTCCTTCAAGTTTAGAAGCAAAGCCATTGCGTTCTCGCGGATTCAGTTTTATGTTCATGAATGAAAAGATGAATGCGGCTGGAAACTTCGGATTAGGTTATGGATTAGGATTTACTTCCCAGAATGTACATACTGATGGAGTATTACTTTACGATGATGTTACTGCGAAAACGTATTTTCAAAAAGTTCCTGATTCATTGGAGCTTGAAACAAATAAACTTTCATTGAATTTTGTTGATGTTGCTTTAGAATTTCGTTTAAGAACAGCAGAGAACAGCAAAGGTAAAAGATGGAAATTCAATGCAGGTGTAAGAGGTAGTTACTTACTTCAAAGTCACACGAAGTACGAAGATATAAACGGAAAAGTAAAATTGTACAATACTATTGGACTTAATCCTTTCCAGGCCGGTGTTACAGGAAGAATTGGTTATGGTAACGTAGCTGCTTCAGTATATTATTCTTTAGTAAATGTATTCAGAAAAGACAAAGGACCGGAGTTGACTCCGCTTTCGATTGGGATTACGTTTACATTTTAATATTACAATAAGATATTTTTCGGAAACTCTTGTGGGAAACTGCAAGAGTTTTTTTCTGCGGTTTTTCTGCGTATTCTGCGCAAATCTGCGGGAAATAATACGGCTAAATTTATTTCCAGCAGATTCCCGCAGAATACGCAGAAAAACCGCAGAAGTTTTTTATAAACTCAGAAAAAGAAACTCACAAACAAACCCAATCCCAAACCCCAAGTAGATCTGAAACGGACTATGCGCACCAAGACTCATTCGTGCTGAACCTAAAAGTCCGGCAACGAATAAAGAAAAAATTATCGGGAAGCGAAGATCAACTAATAAAAAAGTAGACAACCCAAACAACGTTCCCACCATTGCCCCAACACCTATCATGTGAATGCTGATCTTCCATTTCATATTGATAATAATAGCAATTGCCACAGAAGCGATCGCACCTAAGATCAATTGAAAAAATACTTGAGGAAGTCGTAATGCATGAATAAGATATGCAGCAACCATCATTAACAACATATTACTTGCATACGGGATCAATCGCTCTTCGCGTTTTTCCATTTCAAATGATCTGATCACTCCTTTTTTTATTAGAATGAATGAAACCATAACAGGAAAAACGAGCGTGTTTAATATGATGACCAGGAAAAGTGCAAGCTTAGCATGATAAGGAATAGAGTAGGAGAAGAAAGTGCTGTTCTGAAAAATAAATAGTAGCGCATACGTTGGCATTAATACCGGATGAAGAACTACAGAAAGAAATTGTGCAAATTTTTTGTTCATAGCTCTTTTCTCAATCGTGCAACCGGAATATCCAGCATTTCACGATACTTCGCTACCGTTCTCCGTGCGATATTATAACCTTTTTGATTCAAAATTTTTGTCAGCGCATCATCAGTCAATGGCTTACGTTTGTCTTCAGCACCGATACAATCAGTAAGGATCTGCTTCACTTCTTTACTCGAAACCTCTTCGCCGCTTTCAGTAGATAATCCTTCGGAGAAAAAACTTTTCAGTAAGAATGTTCCGAATGGTGTTTGTACATATTTGCTATTCGCAACACGCGAAACTGTAGAGATATCCATTCCGATCTTTTCGGCAATGTCTCTCAACACCATCTTTTTCAACTTGCGCATATCGCCTTCAAGGAAATATTCATGCTGATAATCCATGATCGTATGCATCGTCTGATAAAGCGTATGCTGCCTTTGTTTCAATGCATCGATAAACCATTTTGCAGAATCCAATTTTGCTTTCACAAATGTGATGGCATCTTTATTCGCTTTCACATTCTTTTTGTCTTTGCTGTAATGATCGAGCATTTCTTTGTAGTCGCGGCTCATTCGTAATTCCGGAGCATTTCTGGAATTCAATGTCAACTCAAGAATACCATCCGTATTGTTGATTATAAAATCCGGAATGATATGTTCAATCGAACGTTGTCCTTGATTGGCAGCGCTTCCCGGTCTTGGATTCAATTTCAGAATTTCATCGATTGCTTTTTTCAATTGCTCATCGGTGATCTCCAATTCTCGGGAAATTTTTTCGTAATGTTTTTTCGAAAATTCTTCGAACTGTGTATTGAGGATTTTTTTCGCAAGCAAAACAGAATCACGTTTCTGATCCTTACGGTCCAATTGCAATTCCAGACATTCCTGTAAAGAACGCGCACCGATTCCCGGAGGATCGAGCGTTTGTATCGCCAGTAAAATATGTTCTAATTCTTCTTTTGTAGTAGTAATGTTTTGCGAGAATGCAAGATCATCCACAATTGCAGTCAACTCGCGACGTAGATATCCATCGTCATCTATACTGCCGACCAATTGTTCTGCGATGTGATATTCACGATCATCGAAGTCGAGGAGATAAAGTTGAGCGAGTAGTTGATCCTGAAAATTCCCTTGCGTACTCAAAGGCATTTCGCGTCTTTCATCGTCTGGCGATGAATTGTTCACTGAAGTTTTGTAATCCGGAATTTCATCATCGACCAAATATTCGTCGATGCTAATGTCTTCTTCGCGTTCAGCTAATTCTTCATCGTCATCATTTGTTGTGTCGTCGTCGGCATCCGTATCGTATTCATCTTCTTCCTGATCGGCACCTTCTTCGAGAGCAGGGTTGTCCTGCATTTCTTCTTTGATGCGTTGCTCAAGATTAGCGACAGGAATCTGCAACAACTTCATCAATTGAATTTGTTGCGGCGATAATTTCTGAAGTAGTTTCTGGTTTAACCCTTGACGTAAGTGACTCATAAATGAAGCGGTATTCTACTCTGCAAAATTGATGGTTTTTTGCGTAGGAACAAATATAAAAAGGATTGTCGGTAAAAATTAATAATTCCAGATCCAGCCTTGCAGATTGCTGTTTTTGAGGCTATCGGTCAAAGCAATGGCTTCGGAGCGATTTTCAAAGCCCTGATAATAAACATACCAGCGATTATTGGCTTCTGTCATGGAAGCATTTTTAAACCCTAGTTTTTGCAGTTGGTCAAGTTGCGAAAGCGCATTTTCATGGATTTTGAAAACGCCGGCAACTACAAAGTGATGATTATCGCCTGTACTTACAGTTGAAGGCAGAACTTCCGGCTGTTTTTCTGGGACAACAGTTTCAGGAACTATCGTTTCAGGTGCAGGTTTAACTTCCGGAGTGGTATTGGAAACATAAACAGTTTCAACTTTCGCAGGTTGCTCTTGTTTAATTGTAGTTGGAAGCGTGCTGGTATCTTTTAACTTCAACGAAATTGCCTGACTATCGAACGGACTCAACGATGCAGCGTCATACGTCTTCGGATTTACCAGATATAAATTGAATGAGAACCAAAGTGCAGTTGCCGCAACAGCTACGATGCCTACAAGTCTGCCGCTTTTTTTCAATCGAGGAGAGATCGTTCTAGGTTGAGGTTTCGATGGACGAATTTCAGCAAGAACAGGTTTAGGTTTTAATGTAGGTTCATTTTCACGACTGATTGGAGTCAGTTGTAAAGCATCCATTCCGAAACTGTCTTTCAGGTGATTTGAATTTCGTGCCGCTTCAAATTGAATGTTGTGTTCTTTATCGAAGAAAAGAGTACCGATCGTATTGAAATAAACTTTCTTGCCGTCATTCATTTCAGACATGCAAGTGGCAACAAATTTTTCAATTTGAATTAATGCCTGCTGATAAGAAATGTGTTCGTATTCGACCAGATGATTTGCTAAAAGTCCGTCGTTATTTTTCAGATAAACATTGAAAGCAATTTTTCTGAATGGCGGAAAAAGAACCAGATTTGCAGTGATCACAGAATTCTGATTCGAAGCCAAAAACCCTCCCAGCGAAGGAACGATCACACAATCGTGATCAAAAAGCAATTCGGAGATATGTTGTTCTATTGACGCCATAGGGAGATGTGGCTAAAGTAGGATAATTTCGGATTATGGGGAAATTTATTTTTAAAGCAACTGTGTTTCAATGTGCTGAGGCTCTAAAAACACAAGAACACAAGGTACACAAAAGTACACGGAATGAATTCAGTCTAATTCCGTGTACTTTAGTGTAACTTGTGTTCTAAGTGTTTTTTTAAAATTATCCTCTCAATTTATCTAACAACAAATTCAATTGTTGTTTTTCAGGTTCAGAGAGTGCTATCATCGAATCAGTTTGCTGTGCTTCGTTTTTGTCGATCTCTGTGAGTAGGTCCATTCCTTTTTGAGTGATGAAGACCTGACATGAGCGGCGATCGTGTTCGCAGATGTGACGTTCAACCAGATTTTTCATGCGAAGTTTTTCTACAATGCGAGAGGCATCACTCATTTTGTCAAGCATTCTTTCACGGATCAATTTGATACTTGCAGGCTGCATTTGTTGGCCGCGTAAAATACGAAGCACATTGAACTGCTGGTAAGTGATCTTATATGGCTTGAGGAAATCGGCCTGTTGGCCGTTCAACCAATTGAATGTATAGATTATGTTTACCATGAGTTTATGGCTCTCGCTACGAAACTTCTTCTGATTGATTTCTTTCTCTAATTCCATTTTTCAATTAGTTCATTGGAACTTCAATGATAATAATTTCCGTGGATTCCCCCGCTTTCAATGTGATTTTTTCTGTTTCCCAGACACCAATTGCATCTTTTTTTCCAAGTTGAGTGCCTTCGACATCCAAATTGCCATTAATAACCATGATATATGCACCGTTATTCTTGTCCTTGAGTTCATAATTCAAAATGCTGTCTTTTTCAAGATTTGCCAATGAAATAGCTGCATTTTGATGGATGTATAATTCATCGCCAGTCTTAAATCCTGAGGCAACTGTTTGGATTTTGTTTTTTCTATCAGCTACATCAAATGTCTTTTGATCGTATCTCGGTTTAATTCCATTCTCTTTCGGAAAGATCCAAAGCTGAAATAGATTGGTAGCTTTATCTTTCAGCGGATTGAATTCCGAGTGCATCACACCTGTACCTGCGCTCATTACCTGAACGTCGCCCGGCTTGATCACAGAACCATTTCCCATACTGTCTTTGTGTTCCAAAGCGCCATCGAGGATGATGGTAATAATTTCCATGTCATTGTGTGGATGCGTTCCGAAGCCTTGTCCACCGGCAACGATGTCGTCGTTAAGAACCCGAAGCATTCCGAAATTTATTCGCGAAGGATCATACCAATTCGCGAAACTAAAACTGTGATGTGCATTTAACCAGCCATGATCAGCATGTCCGCGTGATGAAGCTGCGTGAAAAATTGTTTTCATTATTGTTTTCCTTTCTTAATTGTTTGTTGTTTTAAACAGATCATTTTCTTTTCCGAATTGAGAAGAGAAAACGAGTTCAGATAACGGTTTGCGTTTACGTTCACCAACTTCTCTTGCCCGAAGATTTTCAGGAAGCAGTTCCGGATCTCCTTCGTAACCTACAGCGATAATACTCACAGCTTCATAGTCATCAGGAATTGCAAAAACTTCCTTCGCTTTTGCATGATCGAATCCACCCATCTGATGAAGATACAGATTCAATTCTGTCGCCTGAACAGATAACATTGCAGTTGCCAGTCCTACGTCATGCCATGAATAAATATTCGCCTTATTATTGAAATCGAAATTCTTCTTTGCAATAGTAATAAATAATGCCGCAGCACCTTTCGCCCAAATCTTATTTCCCTCCAGAAGACAATCCTGCATTTTTACAAATGCCTCTTTATCTTCTTTTTTTGCAAGAATAAACCTCCACGGCTGTTCATTTGCCGACGATGGTGCCCACCGCGCAGCCTCAAAAAGGCTGGCGAGGGTTTCATCATCAATTGGCTGCTCAGAGAAAGCACGGATGCTTTTTCTTTTGCTAATTAAATTGTGAATTGTCATTTGATTATTTTGGAGATATCCAATCTGTGTTTGCGCGGTGTGCACCATCACAAAATGGTTTGTTAGCCGAATGTCCGCAACGACATAAAGCGAAATTTTCTTTTGTCTCTACGACATTTCCTTTGTCGTCAGTTAATTGAATTGATCCTTTTACAAGGTACGGGCCTGTGCCGGTGATTGTGATGTTGTTTTCCATTTTTTTTTTTGGTGAGTTGTAATTGGTAAGTGGTGAGTAGCACTGCGTTTCTTTAATTGACAGTGCGATCTCTGATTAAAGATATTCTTATTTCCCCATATTTCTTGTGATTACGCTGAATAACAAATTTTTCCCTCAGAATTTGATTTTGAATTACTAATAATTCCATGAATATTATTAATTATTCATTCTTAATTTTCATTCCATTTCCTCAAGAACCACTTTGCCAACAAGCGTTTTATGTACTGGACATTTCCCACTAATTATCTTGAGTCTTGTAATTTGTTCTTCATCGAGATTTCCTTCGAATTCTAATCGTTGATAGATCTTAGTTATTTCTTCAGTGCCTTCCATAACTTTTTCCATATTCAGATACACATGGATTTTTTGTAAGTCCCATTGCTTGCGGTCGGCATACATTCTTAAGGTGATGGCAGTACATGCGCCGAGTGCAGAAAGCAACATTTGATGTGCAGTGGGTCCTTTGTCTTGCCCACCATGATCGAGTGGCTCATCAGTAGATAGTAAATGATTTCCTGCAATTACTTTCGTTTCGTAGTGCGTACCTGTGTTGGTTACTTTTATGTGTTCTGCGAATTTCATATTAGTTCAGTGAAGGTTCAGGTAAAATGAATGTAGCGCTCTGTTGAAACATGAGTTCTTTGATCTGTGGCTTCATGTAACGAACAAGGGGGAATCGTGCAATGTTTTTAAGTACTTCAGATTTATTCTTTGCAGACATAACGATCCAGAGATTACTGCGATCTTCTGCAAGAGCGTGGCTCAGGATTACTCCTTCATTCATCATTTCATTTACTACTGAGCGTTGTTCGGGTATTAATGAAATGAATCGGGGAGAGAAGATGTCGGGCAGACCGACAACGATCATGAATTCTTTCATATTATTATTGGGTTAAAAAAAAGCCGGTTCTTGAGAGAGACCGGCTTTTTGAAGTTGATTATTTTTTGGAACGTCTTTGATGAGGATCAAGTCGATCGTGAAATCTACATCGTCGCTAACTACTGCTTCGCCGGTGGCAGCTTTGTTATCCCATTTCAGTCCGTATTCTTGTCGGTTAATAGATCCTGTTGCTTTGAATCCTGCTTTGATATTTCCCCAAGGATCAGTTACTGTTCCACCATATACTAATGGAATCGACACTGCTTTAGTTACGTCACGGATAGTAAGGAGACCGCTTAACATGTATTTCTTATTTCCCAGACTTTTGATTCCAGTACTTTTGAAAGTCATTGAAGGATATTTTTCTGCATTAAAGAAATCATCACTTTTCAAATGGCCATCGCGCATGTCGTTGTCGGTTACAATACTGTTTACGTCAACTGTGATCGTAGCTGCAAGGTCAGAAAAGTCAGCAGCGCTAGAAGTTACTTTCCCGTCGAACTTTTTGAATTCGCCGTCAACATCCGATATCAACAGATATTTAGTTGTGAAACGAACTTTAGAGTGAGCTCCGTCAATCTTCCATAGTTGTTGTGCGAATGCCGATGCTGTCATGATAACAAGTGCGGCCATTAGAGTGATTTTTTTCATTGTTCTTTATTTTTTGAGTTTGTTTGAGTATCAATTACGGGTACAAATGTATGTTATAACAATAGATGTTACAACATCTATTGTTATTTATTTCGCAATTGATTGAAAATGAACACGTAAAAATCCATTGGAGAACTAACGAAAGCTCAGGATTTTGACCTTTTTTCAATTTTCAAGGAAATTGATGTTGGTACATTTATACCATTTTCCTATAAAAAGGAGGATAAGAAAGGTGAGTCTTCGATGAGTATAATAGAATCCTAATAATAAATCAGCCCTGCTCCGGCGAATTAGACTACCTTTAAGGAAAATCCAAGAATGATAAACGTAATCACCCGAAATGTAGCATCTGATGCCAGCGACGATTTAAAAGAACAGATCTCGAAAGAAGTCTGGAATACGAAGGCCGACAGATTTGCAATGGAAGTAAGAAATGGTGTGAGAAATAAACGTTGCGAAAAGCATCCAAACGCTGATCAAACGATCACAATTTTAGCAACACAACAAGGATTACAAGTCGAGAAAAAATTCTGTTGCCCGGAATTCAGTGAACTGATTCCTGTGAACGTTACACGCTCTTAGTAATTAATAACGAATAATGAGGTGATTTCGGAATGTGGATTTCGGATTGGGCTATATGCACAAAAGAAAGCGCATCCAAGTAAGTAACTATTGCTACTTACCACTCACCACTTACCACTCACTTAAAAGGACCGGATTCCAATCGCCTTCCTAGCCTCACGAACAGTAGCTGCTCCACTTTCTCTTGCTTTTTCTGCACCTTGGCGAGCGATCTTTTGAATGAATAGTTCGTCTTTGCTTAATTCAAGAATTTTTTCGCGGAATGGGGCTGTGAATAATATCATGTCTTCTGCCAACTGTTTTTTAAGATCACCATAACGGATCTTCATACCATTGTACTGCTCATCAAAATAACGGACAGTCTCATCAGTAGAGACAGCTTTCATCAGAGTAAAAATATTTTCAATCACTTCCGGTTTTGTCTGGTTCTCTTGCGTAGGACCACTATCGGTAACTGCACGCATCACTTTTTTACGAATGGCCTCCGGACTATCAGCTAAAAAGATTGCATTTCCTTCGCCTTCGCTTTTTCCCATTTTACCTGAACCATCCAGCCCGGGAATTTTCACCAAGTTCGTTCCATAATTAAATGCATATGGTTCCGGAAATAACTCAATCTGATAAAGTCTGTTGAAACGATTTCCAAATTGACGAGCCATCTCCAAATGTTGCTCCTGATCTTTTCCAACAGGAACTTTCAATGCACGATGGATCAAAATGTCAGCAGCCATCAATGTTGGGTAAGTCAGTAATCCGGCATTGATATTATCAGGTTGTTGACGAATCTTATCTTTGAAAGAAGTGCATCGTTCCAACTCACCAACATATGCATTCATGTTCAATAACAAATATAATTCTGCAGTTTCCGGAAGATCACTTTGAACATATAAAGTAGAAATTTCCGGATCCAATCCACAAGCCAGGTATTCAACCAAAACTTGTTTTACGTTGTTGTGAAGATCAGCAGGAACAGGATGAGTCGTCAGTGAATGATAATCTGCAATGAAGAAGAAGCATTTGTATTCATGTTGCATCTTTATAAAATTCCGGATAGCCCCGAAGTAATTCCCCAGATGTAAATTTCCCGTACTACGGATTCCACTAACAACGATCTCTTTTTGCATGCGCGAATTTAGTATTTTGATTGGTTAGATTGAAGGATTAAATTTTTGGCAGTTAGTTATTGAATTTCAGCATATTAAATCATTCCTAATTGACTGCAATCAGTCCACCACCCAAGCCCAAATATCCCCAAAAACCTATATCTTCGTCGCTCATATTAATTCAATGGAACCGAAATTTAAAATACTTGAAGAAAAGATCAGTGAAGCTCAATTAGGCGGCGGGAAAAAAAGAATTGAAGCTCAGCATAAGAAAGGCAAACTGACAGCACGAGAACGAATCCATTTTTTGGTGGATGAAAATTCTTTCGAAGAAATTGGCATGTTAGTCACTCATCGTGCAACTGATTTCGGTATCGACAAAGAGAAATACCTTGGCGATGGAGTAGTGACCGGTTTCGGTCGCATCGATGGTCGACTGGTTTATGTTTTCGCTCAAGACTTCACAGTCTTTGGTGGTTCATTGTCTGAGACACATGCAAAGAAAATTTGTCGCATCATGGATCTAGCCATGCAGAATGGCGCACCGGTGATCGGCATGAATGATTCAGGTGGAGCAAGAATTCAGGAAGGAGTCGTTTCATTAGGCGGTTATGCAGATATTTTTTACCGCAACACATTAGCGTCAGGAGTTATTCCTCAGATCTCAGCGATCATGGGACCATGTGCAGGTGGTGCAGTGTATTCACCTGCTATCACTTACTTCATCATGATGGTAGAAAATTCTTCCTACATGTTTGTTACAGGTCCAAACGTTGTAAAGACAGTAACGCATGAAGAGGTAACATCTGAAGAATTAGGCGGTGCAATGACGCATGCAACAAAATCGGGAGTAACACATTTTACATGTGTCAATGAAATTGATTGCATCAACCGACTAAGAAGTCTGTTCAGTTACATTCCTCAGAATTGCGAAGAAGAAGCTCCGCGTTTAGATTATGAAGCAACAAATGAAAAACGCGAAAAATTAAATTCAATTATTCCGGAGAATCCGAATCAGCCATATGACATTCGTGAAGTCATTGCAGAAGTCATTGACAAAGATTCATTTTTAGAAGTACATAAAGATTTTGCTGAAAATATTGTAGTAGGTTTCGCACGTTTGGCTGGAAGAAGCATAGGTATCGTAGCGAATCAACCAATTCATTTGGCAGGAGTACTCGACATTCATTCATCAACAAAGGCAGCTCGTTTTGTACGGTTTTGCGATTGTTTTAATATTCCGCTTTTAGTATTCGAAGACGTTCCCGGATTTTTACCAGGAACTGATCAGGAGTGGAATGCAATCATCACTAATGGTGCGAAATTATTGTTCGCCTTTAGCGAAGCAACAGTTCCACGCATTACTGTCATTACTCGAAAAGCATACGGTGGCGCATATGATGTGATGAATTCAAAACACATCGGTGCAGACATGAACTATGCCTGGCCAAGTGCGGAGATCGCAGTGATGGGCGCCAAAGGTGCAGCAGAGATCATCTTCAAAAAAGAAATTTCAGAAGCGAAAGATTCAGAAGCAGCATGGAAAGAAAAAGAGAATGAATACAATCAGCTTTTTGCAAATCCATACAAAGCAGCTGAACACGGTTATATCGATGAAGTGATTCGTCCCGATGAAACACGTACGAAACTTATCGCTGCCTTTAGAATGCTTGAGAACAAAGCAGTAAAATTACCTCGTAAAAAACACGGAAACATTCCGCTTTAATAATTATTGTGATGCCTGTAAAGATCTTACTTATTGGTTCAGGAGGAAGAGAACATGCTTTTGCATGGAAACTTTCACAAAGTAAAAAGTGTGAGAAACTATACATTGCTCCGGGCAATGCAGGTACAAGCGAATGTGGCGAGAATGTTGAACTTGATGTAAAATCGTTTTCTTCAATTAAAGATTTTGTTCTAGTTAAAAAAATCGACCTTGTCATTATCGGTCCGGAAGAACCTTTAGTAAATGGCATTACAGATTTTTTTCTCTCTGATGATCAGTTAAAATCCATTCCGGTAATTGGTCCAACAAAGGCAGGAGCATTACTGGAAGGCAGTAAAGATTTTGCAAAAGAATTCATGCAAAAGAATTCAATTCCGACGGCAGCATTTCAGACATTTACAAAAGACACACTGAACGACGGTATAAAATTCCTCGAAACATTAAATGCTCCATATGTTCTCAAAGCTGATGGACTCGCAGCAGGAAAAGGTGTGATTATTCCTGAAACACTTGAAGAAGCTAAAGCTGAGTTGACGGATATGCTGACCTCCGGTCGTTTTGGTAGTGCAGGAAATAAAGTTGTCATCGAAGAATTTTTGAAAGGGATAGAATGTTCCGTTTTTGTTTTGACGGATGAGAGTCATATAAAATATTACCGGAAGCAAAGGACTACAAGAGAATAGGAGAGGGTGATACCGGATTGAATACAGGCGGTATGGGTGCTGTTTCACCTGTGCCTTTCGTGGATGCTGCATTCATTGAAAAAGTGGAGCAAAGAATAATTAAGCCAACAATTTCAGGCTTGAAGAATGCAGCCATTCGTTATCAAGGATTTATTTTTATAGGCTTGATGAATGTTGCAGGCGAGCCTTATGTGATCGAATACAATGTACGCATGGGAGATCCTGAAACGGAAGTTGTCATTCCCCGAATTAAAAATGATCTGGTCGAATTATTTCTTGCTACAGCGAATGTGCAATTAAAGAATATTGCTTTCGAGATCGATCCGAGAACTGCAGTAACGATCATGATGGTTAGCGGAGGATATCCGGGTGATTATGAAAAAGGAAAAGCAATTGACATTACTTCGAAAAATGATAGTCTGATCTTTCATGCTGGAACAAAATTGAATTCTGATAAAAAAGTTGTTTCAAACGGCGGACGAGTAATGAGCATTACTGCTTTCGGAAATTCTATCATGGAGGCAAAGTCAAAAGCATACGAACAGATCGCATCGATAAAGTTTGAGGGTCAGTATTATCGTACGGACATTGGAATGGATCTGATCAACATTCCAGAAAAGGCATAAAAAAACCCGGACTCTTGAGAGACCGGGTTTTTTCTATATGGATGGGTTATTAATCCCATTTAGTAACTTCTTTGTTCTTATTCATGTACCAAAGCCAAGCGAAAAAGGCGAAAAATCCGACTACAATAAGGAACTTATTGAACCATAATCCGAAGAAGGGAACAAACTTGAATATCCCGTTGAACAAATCGCCTAAAAAATACCAGAATCCAGTCATTGTGTTTTTTTTACATTAATACGGTGACAAATATAGAAAGGATTCCGGACAATTTACAATGAAAATTCTCTATTTTTAACACCAATGATTCGTTTTTTCAAGTCGCCTCAACCGGCTTCGCTTATTGTAATTCCCGCTATCGTATTGATTCTGTGGGCACAAGCGTTTATGAATTGTTTTCCGGTGATGGAAGTCAGTGCACAGCCGGTCTGGAAACTCTTCCTTTTTGTCTTCAAATCGCTTCCTTCCGGTGTCAATTGGTTGATCATGGTTGCGTTGGTTTCTTATAGTGCCATTTACATCAATCAGATTTCAAACAAACATGAGGTACTTTATAAGAATTCTTATTTGCCGGCCTTTGTTTATGCATTGTTTATTTCTTCGGTACCTGAGTTTCTTACAGTTCATCCAATTCATATTGTTAATCTGATCATTCTTCGGGTATTCGACAAGTCCTTTTCACTGATCAAGAATGACTCGCCTGTTCCATCAATATTCGATAGTAGTTTTCTGGCAGCACTGGCAGCATTGATCTTCTTTCCGGCATTCATTGTAATTCCGGTCATGATCATTGCATTGAGTTTACTTCGACCGTTCAATTTCAGAGAATGGTTGATCATGTTCATTGGTTTCTCCTTGCCATACTTTTTTGTAAGTGTATGGATGTATTGGAATCATGATCTACTTTATTTCTGGAAAGACTATCTGGGAAGATTTGTTCACTTAAAACCGGTGAGCAGTATTGTTTTCACTCCGCAGCTGATTACATTGTCCGGATTGTTCGGCATTTGGATGTTCTTAGGACTTGTAAAATTGCGAATGAATTATTTGAAAAACGTTATTCGTGCAAGGATCATTCAGCAAGTTCTATTTTTGTTTTTCATCTTTAGTGTAGGATCGATTTTTCTTGGACAAAATATTTCCGTTGTAAATTTCTCATTGCTTGCCATACCGTTTTCAATCTTCGCAGCTTACTATTTATTGTCGGCAAAAAAGCGGATACAGTTTTATGAAATATTTATTTGGATGGTGATTGCAGTCATTGTTTGGAACCACATTTAAATAACGAATAATTAATAACGAATAGTGAATAGTGAGTGGCTTTGTAGGTGCAGATTCGTTATTTGGTAGTCTGCAGACAACTTCCCGGCCAAAGGAGCAAATCGCACGAGGTTGCTTAAAGCAATTTTGCTTCGATCGCAGGAAATATCGATTACAAAAATTTCTTCAACCAAAAGTCCTCCATCATCCTCATTTCTTTCTGATTCGCGGGTGATTTGTCTTTGTAGCCGGTCAAGTGCAGTAGTCCGTGAATCATGACACGATGAAGTTCATTGTCAAATGTAGTCGCATATTGTTTTGCATTGAAGCGTACCGTGTCGATGGAAATAAAAATATCGCCGACAATTTTTTTCTTAACCATTGAATTATCGAATGTAATTATATCAGTGAAGTAATTGTGTTTTAAAAATTTCACATTCATCTTTTTCAAATAGGGGTCAGAACAAAAAACGTAATTAAGTTCAACGATCTCAAAACCTTCTTTTTTAGCAGCAGAAGTGATCCATTTGCACAGTTGTTCTTTCTTGTTGAGGCGGAAAGCGATGTCTTGTTTGAAGAAGGAGATGGGGTTTGGGTTCATGGTGGTGGAAGGTAGAAAAGAAATTTGTGTTTGGAAAGCTATTTGGATAAGGTAGGGTGTAGTCTGTGCGGAAGTTATTCACTAGCATCTTATTTAGAAGTGGCCTTACGCAATTTTACTGAGAGTTATTAAGAAGACTACACCCGGTGGCAAAAGGTTACAATTAATAAATGTTGTTGCTTAAGTAGACTTACATACTTAAGCGTGATCCCCAGCCATCGAAAACGCAATTGTGTTTTTTCGCTAGTCTGTTCATTTTGTTATACCAGGCAAGTTTGTTTTCGTCTGAAATATAATCTGAAGTGCAGCCATTGATAAGAAAGGATACTTCTGAGTTCGATACATCTGATATTTCGACTGAATAATTTAGCAGTAATAATTCTCGCATTAGATGTTCAGCACTGTCCCAATTAGTTGCATAAAAGAAATATTCAAGATTATTTCCGGGCCTGAGTTTAGTCTCTCGGCTCTTTATATTCATTTTATGCTTAGGTTTCATTGCTATGATCTTGTTAAATTATTCTTCGTTAAAGTAAATTCGGCCAAGGCTGTCGAATAAAAGTTTTTTTGTCTTTACGGGACTTTTTAATCCTATGTAGTCTCTCGCACTACTATAAAGATATTCTTCAGCCTTCAGAACGATGCCTTCTTTCACAGGATTCTGGTGGATGTATCTTATCTTTTGCTCAGTAAATTGAGGTGAAAAAGTTTCTTTTGGGTGGTTTCCGTTTTGCCAAATTTGGAAATGGGTATTTTTTGAATTAAGCAATCCCGCTTCTTTGAAAATTGGAACCATCCATTCACGTCGACTTTCTTTTAATGTCAAAATTTCACGAATTAAACTTGTACTCGTGAATTTTTTAAAATCACACATAATTTGGCTCAAGTTATTATTGTTTGCACTTACAACCATATGAATGTGACTGGACATAAATACATATGCATGCACATTGAGTCCTTTGTACTTTATGCAAAAGTTCAGACTATCAGCAAGAATTTTTTTGTATGTGTCCCGAATAAAAAGATCGACCCATCCAACTACCGTACTAGTTGTAAAATAAATTCCGTCTTGTTTGTCAATTTTATATCCACCGCCCATCCGACAAATTTAATGACAAACATTTTTTTATACATCCAATATATGCAGGTGATTTTATTGAATTAAAGGTAGCGACCTAGCAATAAAATTAATCCTTACAATGTCACGAGACAATAACGACGTTGCCTTGAATGCTGGCTGAAGTCTTGAAAGGTAGCTCCCTCGCAATAAAATTAATCCGTAAATTGTCACGAGCGATCAACGACGCAGCCTCGAAAGCTGGCTGAAGTCTCAATTGAAAAAAGCAATTATAATACTTTTGCGATTGGTTTGATGAAACTGTCCGAATAACTTATCCATCGGACTACAATGCGAATAACGACGTTGCCTTGAATGCTGGCTGAAGTCTCAATTGAAAAAAGCAATTTTAATACTTTTGCAATTGGTTTGGTGAAACTGTCCGAATAACTTATGCATCGGACTTCAGCCAGCACCTCCGCCAAAAAAATCGAATAACTTTTGCAATTGATTTTAAAAATGTAGTTTCAAAATTCTCACGAGCGATCAACGACGCAGCCTCGAAAGCTGTCTGAAGTCTCAATTGAAAAAAGCAATTTTAATACTTTTGCAATTGGTTTGGTGAAACTGTCCGAATAACTTTCGCATCGGACTACAATGCGAATAACGACGTTGCCTTGAATGCTGGCTGAAGTCTCAATTGAAAAAAGCAATTTTAATACTTTTGCAATTGGTTTGGTGAAACTGTCCGAATAACTTTCGCACCGGACTTCAGCCAGCACCTCCGCCAAAAAAATCGGATAACTTTTGCACTTGATTTTAAAAATGTAGTTTCAAAATTGTCACGAGCGATCAACGACGCAGCCTCGAAAGCTGGCTGAAGTCTCAATTGAAAAAAGCAATTTTAATACTTTTGCAATTGGTTTGGTGAAACTGTCCGAATAACTTTCGCATCGGACTACAATGCGAATAACGACGTTGCCTTGAATGCTGGCTGAAGTCTCAATTGAAAAAAGCAATTATAATACTTTTGCGATTGGTTTGATGAAACTGTCCGAATAACTCTCGCACCGGACTTCAGCCAGCACCTCCGCCAAAAAAAAAGAATAACTTTTGCACTCGATTTTAAAAATGTAGTTTCAATACTCTCGTATCGGACTTCAGTTAGCTAAACACACAACCAATTTTTAAGCCACAAAAAAAGGAGCTCTCCCAGCTCCTTTTCGTCTAACCAAACTCTAACTATTTTACTAAGATATCTTGAAATTCATCTCGACAACGCGACCGTCCTCGGAGAAAATTAATTGATCTGTAAGATGTTTCATTAAGAATATTCCGCGACCACACTCTTTCTCCAGATTTTCCGGAGCTGTTGGGTCAGGTAGATTATAATAATCAAAACCTGTTCCTTCATCGGCAATTGTGAATACAATTGATCCCGGAGAATGAGTACAGCTGATGCTGACTTTTTTAGCAGGATCTGAATTGTTGCCATGATAAATAGCATTCGTGACTGCTTCTGTGATAGCAACCAACATGTTTCCGAACATATCTTCACTCACGTTGTATTTGTTGCGGATATCATCGATCATGCGTTCAACCGCCGAAATGCTTTCGGGAATTGACGGCAGTTCAAGTGTCTGACTTTCGCCTGTAAGTTGCATTAATGAATTATTTATCAATGGATTGGAAATAATCGTTTACTTTTTGCTTATAATAAGAATTCAAAGAAGGAGGCACTGTTTTTAGCAGTTCCATCTCTTTTAGCTTCATTCTCTTATACTCTTCAAATTCGGAAGGGTTACGATGAAAAGCATTTTTTGCTTCCTCGGATTTCCGCTGCTCATCCTGTTCCCGCTCACGTTCCGCCTTTTCACTTTCTAAGAGTCGGGTCGTTATTTCCTGCTGACGTTTCAAGGTCTGCTCACTGATCATTCTGTTTACAATATCCTTTTCAGTTTGCTCCATCTGATTGGCAATATCTTCCAGGTTACCCAGTGTCTTTTTGCCGTCCTTATTTTCGCTTTGATTTAGCTTATTTAATTCATTTCTAATGAATTCCTGTTGAGCGGCCATCTTCGCCAACTCCTGACTCATTTGCTGTCCATCCTTGCCTTGTTTGCCCGGTTTTGGCGTTTGTCCGGGTTTCATCCCTTCTTTCATCTTCTTCATATTCTTGTTCAGCTCTTCCTGCATTTTGCGGAGTTCTGCCATTGAAGAAGATTTCTTTTTGCCCGGCTTTTTACAACTCGATTGAGACATCGATTGTGCTTGCTGTTGTTGCATTTGTTGTAATGCTTCGCTTAAAAGCAGGGTCAGATTGTTCACTGAAGTCATCACAAACTGCTGGCGACTTCTTGCTTGTGGAACCATACGTGCTTCCAGATTATCAAGTGACTCTTCCATGTTCTGGTTGATGGCTGTTATCTCCTGATTCACCTTCGGTGCAATTTCAACTACTCTTTTACTCAATGCGAAAAGTGAATCTTCAATTGACTTCGCATCGTCTTTTAATTTTTGTTGTTGTTGACTGAGTTTTAAATACTGCGGATTGTTGATGTCTATTGTTTTTAATTGTTGCATCAACTGCTCTTGATTGAATGACAAGCGAAGTAAATTTTCGAGCAAGGCTCGCATAGCATCCATGTCTTCTTCGTTTTCTTCCTGCTCCATTTCTTCTTTCATCTTGCTCATCTTCTGTGCAAGTTGTTGCATTTTTTGCGAAGCATTCTTCTGTGACTTAGAAGCTTTGCCACTTTTCTTCTGCTCTAATTGCTCAGAACTTTCTTCCATGTCTTTCTGGATGTCCTGCTCTTCTTTTTCTGTATTGTCCAGATCTTTTTTCTCTTCTAACTCTTCATTCTTTTTCGCAAGATCATCCATGTCCTTACGGAAATCTTCGAAGTCTTTGTTCAATTTATCCTGCTGATCTTTCAGATCTTTTTCTTTGGCATCTTTGCTCTCTTTACTATCCTTCCCATCCTTTTGGTCTTTGTCATCCTTAGAATCCTTTTTATCTTTAGAGTCCTGCGAATCCTGGTTATTTTTTGCCAACTCATCCTGCTTCTTAGCAAGCTCATTCAACTTATCAATATTGTCCTGAAGCTTTTGTTCGAATTCCATTTGTTTGAATAATTCGATTGAACGCTCCAGTTCTTTTTGCAGGTCTTTATTGTCAAGTTTCATTTGACTTAACTGTTCCTGCAATTGGTCTTTATTTACATTTTGCATTAGCTGCTGTAATTGTTCAAGCAGTTTTTGTAGTTCAGGCGATTTTAGTTTGTCAAGAATGGATTGCAACTGCTCTTGTTTTTGAGCAATGTCTTCATTCACCCTTTTATATTCTTCCTCCTGACGATTTTTATTCTCATTGTTCTTGCGGATCTCATCAAGCTTTTTCTCCAGCTCTTTTTGACGATTCAATAATTCCTCAGCTTTCTTTTTATCTTCATAAGAAAGTTCTTTCTTGTCGAGCATCTTTTTACCAAGATCATTCAGATCTTTCTGGATCTGTTTTGCTTTGGCAATTGATTCTTTCAAATCATCTTTTATTGATTCATTATTCTTCTCCGTATTCTCAGCAATTTCTTTCAGCGTTGGCGCTTTGAAGATCTGTGACTGAGAGCGAGTAGACTTTGGACCTGAAATGCCATCATTATCTGAGATCTCAAAATAATATTCTATTTCATCACCGGCAACAATACTGACTGACTCAAGATCCCATGAGTAGAAAAACTGATCGGTAGAAACTGATTTGCTTACAGGAATGATGTCTGTAAATTGTTTGCCCTGATTCGATTGAAGGCTATCATTCGATTTCAGGAAACGATAGTTGAATGACAGTTTTGAAAATCCATAATCGTCTTTGATCATTCCCCGGAAAAATGTTCTTTTGCCCGATAATGAATCTTTACTTTGTTCAATAGTTATCGATGGATAAATATCAGGAACCACTGATATTGTATAATGGATTGAGTCTTTACTATGAATGAAATGATTGCTCGTTGTAACAACATACGAATCATTTTTTGTGAATCGATGTGAATACGAAAACTGATCATCGCCATTTGGAGTAAGTTTAATTATTGAATCCCGATAGCTATCGGGATGAAAGACAAGATTCAATTGTTCCGTATTCTTTGTATTGAAATTCCATTTCACTTTTGTTCCGGCAGGAATAACAAGATCACCTGTATTCTGAATAGCTTCGTTTTGTTTGTTCAGATAAACGGGATACTCAAGATTGATCGTAAAGCCCATCAGAAGGGGATTCGGAAGCGCTTCAATAGTATACTCTGTTGAATAAAAACCATCAGCAAACAGTTTGAATGATTGTGTTCGCTGTAGATTTTTAAATAGATAATGGAACGTCGTCAGATTTTCTTTTTCCAGTCTGAATTGATTTCCGTCAATTTCAACAAATGCTTCGGCGGGAATTTCATTACCGTTGATACGAATATCGATTTGAAAATCCTGCTGCTGAAGTGCGCGCAATGATTTATTGAGAACTTCAAAAGTAAAAGGCGCAGGCTTTTCGAAGAATGTTTGGTGTTCTATCAATCGTTTCGTGCTGTCTTTAACCAATGAAGGAGCAGCGAATAAAATTACGATCAGAGCAAACAATGGAATCACAGCAAAACGAAGATACTTTCGATTCTCGTTTAGATTGATTGCAGAAATAAAAGGAACAGGTTTTAATTCGTCGATCTTCTGATTAATTCCGGCAAGCAGTAGTTCCGGATGAGTAGAAGTGTTTTCGTCAGCTTGTTTTTTCAGTTGAAGAACATTCAACAATTTATCCTGAACCTTTGAAAAGTGTTTGCCGATGATCTCTGCAGCTTGTTCGTGGGAGATTATTTTTCCTAAACGATATAGATGCATTAATGGAATGATGACAAATCGACTAACAATAAATCCGATTCCGATAATAAATGTATAGAACATAAACGTTCGAACACCGGTATTAAAATGACCGAAATATTCGAACGTTACCACTAAAAGATAAAATGCCAATGACAGCGTAAAAGCATAAATCCCTCCACGCACCAACTGGTTTTTATAGTACTTCCGGATGAATGCATCCAACCGGTCAATGAGTATTTGATAATTATCGTTCATATAAAGGGCCCTCTAACAGCAAATTTAACATTTAAAACGGCTCGAAAGGGTTAATATTCTTGGGGCTTTGGTTAAAAGCTGAGAGTGGAATACGAATGAAAAGCGACTATGTTCTCATCTATAAAAACTATTTTCTGCGGATTTTCTGCGTATTCTGCGCAACTCTGCGGGACATAAAACTAGCTCATTTTTCCCGCAGAGTTGCGCAGAATACGCAGAAAATCCGCAGAAAGGCAATTATTTCGTTTTTCATATGAATCTGTTCACCAATTGCTTACGAGGATATCAACAACGATTGTTTTTAACTCAGCACATTTTCTTTTTCTATCATCAATTAATAAGATAAATTGCCTCAAAATTCAAAAGAAAAAACTCTTCCATGGAAATGACAATCGAAAAACTTCAATTGAAGGTAGAAAATCAGTCAAAGCTGCTAAAAGAATTAACCAACGAAAACGAAGAGTTATTCCATCAGTACAACCACCTGATGATCCGTAATGGCAAAATGCTTAAACGTGTGGACGATCTGCAGAAGATCATCGACGATCTGCATGTCCGTATCGAAGAATTGCAATTGATCAATGGAAATATGATGCAGATCAACGACCGTTTGAGAACTCGCAGTGATAGTCGTTTTGCAGTCAATAACAACCCTGCGGCCACCCAGGAGCAATCAGTACTGATCAATTCGGCATTAGTCGATTTCGATATGGATGTATTGTATGACCGATGGAAAACTTTCCCGGGACAGACTGCTCAAAATGGCCCGAATCTGAAAAAGCAAATGTTGATGCTTTTCCATCTTTATAATACTGCCTCTTTGAAAGCCAATGAACTTTTCAACCTCGTTGGAATTGGTGGCGTAACCGGCGCTCGTTATGTATCCACATTAAAGAAATTCGGTTTGATTCGCTATACAGGAGCACGCAAAAAAGGGCATTATGAAATTACATCTAAAGGTGTATCATTTGTAGAAAATACCGGGCACGCTCCTCTTGCGGCACAAGTAGAAAGTCATGTCGGACTACAGGATCGTCATGCTGAAATCGCTGACAACCCCCTTCCAAAAGGGAAATGGAACGTAGGTTCTGTGTTGTCGAACCATGATGACCTTTAGTTAGTAAATTACATATTGAATATTAATAATATTAAATTGATTATTGAAATTCGAATTTGACTGTCACAAGTTGAATTTAATTCTCAATAATCAATTTGCATTATAACCCCTCTTAACATGGAACTTCTAAGTCCAGGTCATTTTCCTGATTACGAACTGATCGATTGCGGTAACTTCGAAAAGCTGGAACGCTTCGGAAAATTCATTACAATTCGTCCCGAGCCACAAGCGCTTTGGGATCCGATTCTTCCTGAAAAAGAGTGGCAGAAAAGAGCCAATATGAAATTCGTTCCAAGGTCATCATCCTTTGGTGACTGGGAGAAAAAACGGGACGCACCTGATCGTTGGAATATCGAATATCCGATTGAAAGAGGTCCCAGCATTAAGTTCCGATTGGCCTTGACTTCCTTCAAACATGTGGGTATTTTCCCGGAGCAAAGTGTGAATTGGGATTACATTTATCAGTCTGTTAAAAGCATGAAAACTCCGCAACCGAAAGTGCTGAATCTTTTCGCATATACCGGTGGCGCTTCATTGGCTGCAAAAGCTGCCGGTGCCGATACCATACATCTCGATTCGATCAAACAAGTGGTGAGTTGGGCAAATGAAAATCAGGAATTGAGTAATCTCAAAGACATCCGCTGGATTGTGGAGGATGCTATGGCATTCGTGAAAAAAGAAGTGAAACGCGGGAAGAAATACAATGGTATCATTCTCGATCCTCCAGCATATGGTCACGGTACTGAAGGCCAAAAATGGAAACTGGAAGAGATGATCAATGAAATGATGCATTTGGTTTTCGAATTGCTCGATGAAGAAGAGCGTTTTTTAATTCTCAATACGTACTCTTTAGGGTTCTCATCATTGGTTGTAGAGAACATGCTAAGGGATTTCAAAGACCTTCACACAGGCGAGCTGTTTTTGAATTCGACGACAGGATTAAAATTGCCGTTGGGTGTGTTTGGGAGATTTTGCCATACGGCGAAATAAAAAAAGACCTGGAAGAATTAGATTACCAATAGCGTAAACCAAATTTTTTGCTTTACAAAGATTCGACCAGCCAATTAAAATCAACATGACCCCAGCGGGGTCAAATGTTGGTATAATAAAATCCGATTTTGAAATTAGTAACCGCATGACCCCGCGGGGGTCAGCCCCTAGTAAATTGATGGAGATTTTCTGTTTTAGAATGAAACGATTTTCATACTTTCCCTTTTTTAAGGTCCCACCACCATCTCTCCCTCAAAATCCTATCTTTGCCTCCTGAATAACCCAAAAAAATGGAAAGAAAAGTTCGCGTACGTTTTGCTCCCAGTCCAACCGGACCGTTACACATCGGTGGAGTAAGAACCGCTTTGTATAATTATCTTTTTGCGAAAAAGCATGGTGGTGATTTCATTCTTAGGATCGAAGACACTGACCAGAACCGATATGTTCCGGGAGCAGAAGAATACATCATTGAATCATTGAAATGGTGTGGAATCACTCCGAATGAAGGTGTAGGTTTTGGTGATGGTCCGCATGCTTCTTACCGACAAAGTGAGCGGATGGCAATTTATCGTCAGTATGCAGAGAAGCTGGTTGATAACGGTTTTGCTTACTATGCATTCGATAGTGAAGTTGAACTTGATGCATTGAGAAAGCAAATGGAAGCGGAGAAATCGGCATTCTCCTATAATTCAAAGACAAGAAAACAATTAGTTAACTCATTGACACTTTCTGCTGATGAAGTAGAAAAGCGTATTCATGCGGGCGATTCATTTGTGGTTCGTTTACAGATTCCGGAAAACGAAGAAGTGGTCGTTCATGATCTTATTCGTGGCGAAGTTCGTGTACATTCTTCACAACTTGACGACAAAGTGTTGTTCAAGAGTGATGGAATGCCAACGTATCATCTGGCGAATGTAGTTGACGACTTTCTGATGCAGATAACGCACGTGATCCGCGGTGAAGAATGGTTGCCATCAGCGCCATTACATGTTTTATTGTATCGTTATTTAGGCTGGGAAAATGTGATGCCGAAATTCTCTCATCTTCCATTGCTGCTTAAACCGGATGGGAATGGGAAGTTAAGCAAGCGTGATGGTGATCGATTAGGATTTCCTGTATTTCCTTTGAATTGGAAAGATCCTGTTACCGGTGAATTATCATCCGGCTACAGAGAAAGGAACTATATTCCTGCAGCATTCAACAATATGCTGGCATTATTGGGCTGGCATCCGAGTGGTGATCAGGAAATATTTTCAATGGAGGAATTGATTCACGATTTTTCACTTGAAAGAGTAAGTAAGAGTGGAGCAAAATTCGATCCTGAAAAAACGAAATGGTTCAATCAGGAATATTTACGTCATGAGCCAATTGAAAAATTAGTTTCTCTTTTGAAGCCAATGATCGTTGAAACATACAAGATTGCTGAAGGCGATAAAAGATTGACGAATGAATATTTGTCTAAAGTTGTAACACTGTTACTCGACAGAGTTCAGTTCGAAAATGAGTTTGCAGAAAAGGGAAGTTATTTATTCATTGCTCCGACTCAGTACGATCAGGATATAATTACAAAAAAATGGAAGCCGGGTTTTGAGAATTTCTTCAATGCACTTTCTGCTGAATATGGAATGATGACTTCGTTCACAACAGCTGACATCGATGCAAAGAATAAAGAAACTGCAGCAGCAAATCAACTGAAGCCTGGAGAAATTCTGCAATTGTTAAGAGTGTTGATGAGTGGTTCAGGAACGGGAGTCGATCTACTTGGCATGATGGAATTATTTGGCAAAGAAGAGGTGATCACAAGATTAAATACAGGAGTAAATAAAATAATGCAGTCAATGGCTGCGAAATCAGACCATTCAAAATAAAAAGGGGGGGGGAGTTATCATTAAGTTTAATATAGAATAGTATAATATGTCAATCGAAAAAGGTCCGAACTTTCTTGAAGAGATCGTAGCGGAAGATGTGAAAAATGGAAAACATGGTGGAAGAGTTCTTACTCGCTTCCCACCGGAGCCGAATGGATATTTACATATCGGTCATTCAAAATCTATTTGTCTCAATTTCGGTTTGGCTCAGGAATTCGGTGGTAAAACAAATCTTCGTTTCGATGATACAAATCCGGTTACAGAAGATACTGAATATGTTGAAAGCATCAAGAATGATATTCGCTGGCTAGGTTTTAACTGGGCCAATGAATTCTATGCGTCCGATTATTTCGAACAACTTTATGAATGTGCCTGCGAACTGATCAAAAAAGGTTTGGCGTATGTCGATGATTCAACTGCGGAGGAAATCGCCGCTATGAAAGGTACGCCAACTGAACCGGGAAAGAACAGTCCATATCGTGATCGTTCTGTCGAAGAGAATCTTGATCTCTTTGCGCGAATGCGTGCCGGTGAATTCAAAGACGGCGATAAGACATTGCGAGCGAAGATCGACATGGCTTCACCCAATATGCATTTTCGTGATCCATTGATGTATCGCATTCGTCATGTGCCACATCATCGAACCGGAAAAAAATGGTGTATTTATCCGATGTACGATTATGCACACGGACAAAGCGATTCAATTGAAAACATCACGCATTCAATTTGTACACTTGAATTTGAAGTTCATCGTCCTGTTTATGATTGGTTCATTGAGAAACTAAATATTTTTCCAAGTCATCAGTATGAAATGGCTCGATTGAATCTCACATATACGGTGATGAGCAAGCGTAAACTTTTACAACTCGTAAATGAGAAACACGTAAGTGGGTGGGATGATCCTAGAATGCCGACATTGAGTGGCTACCGTCGCAGAGGATATACACCTGAAAGTATTCGTGAATTCTGTGATCGTATTGGTGTTGCAAGAAGAGAGAATATGATAGACGTAGGACTTCTTGAATATTTTATTCGTGAAGACCTGAATAAAAGTGCTAATCGTGTGATGGTCGTTACAGATCCGATCAAACTGATAATTGATAATTATCCGGAAGGACAAGTTGAATTGTTGCCGGGCGAAAACAATCCTGAAGCTGAAGATAAAGGAGGGACACGTGAAATACCATTCTCGAAAGAATTATGGATCGAACGTGACGATTTCATGGAAGAGCCGACGAAAAAATATTTCCGTCTTGGACCCGGATTGAAAGTTCGTCTGAAGCATGCATACATTCTAGAATGTGTTTCATTCAAAAAAGATGAAGCAGGAAATGTAACAGAAATTCATTGCAACTATTTCCCTGAAAGTAAAAGCGGACATGATACAAGTGGGATCAGCGTAAAAGGTGTGATCCATTGGGTAAGTGCAGCGCAGGCCATCAATTGTGAATTGAGAATGTATGACAGATTATTTATTCCGGAAGACCCGTCAAATGCTGAAGGAGATTTCAAAGATCATATCAATCCGAATAGTCTTGAAGTTATATCAAACGCTTATGCAGAACCTGAATTGAAAAAGGCTAAAGCTGGTGACAAATTTCAATTCGTCCGCAAAGGGTATTTCTGCATGGATCCGGATTCAACAGCTGACAATCCTGTATTTAACAGAACAGTTGGGTTGAAAGATTCATGGGCGAAAGAAGCTGGAAAGAAATAATTTTTACTACTAAGAATTCAGATAATGGGAATAATTAAAGTTGGTCCGATCCGGATGTATGGTTATCACGGATGTTTACCTGAAGAAGAAAAAATCGGCGGGTACTACGATGTAAACGTTGAACTGGAAACAGATTTTTCAGGTGCAGAGAAAACTGATAATTTAAAACAAACTGTCGACTATTGTGATGTTTACAATATCATCATTCGTGAAATGAAGATCCGTTCAAAATTGATTGAACACGTTGCCGCAAGAATGGCCGATGCATTGAAGAAAGAAATAAAAGGCATTGAACAACTCAGTCTCGAACTCACCAAGATCGCTCCACCAATGAACGGGGATGTGGCTATGGTTTCGGTTATTGTTGAACGGTAAAATTTGGTTTAAATCCCTTAAACCATTTTGAAGCTCACATTCATTTCTCATGACCTCAACAATCTCCGACCTCAACAAACAACTCCAAAAACTTCCCCCAAAGAAGATTGCGGAGATCTGTGTGCGGATCGCGAAACATAAGAAGGAGAATAAAGAGTTGCTGGATTATCTTTTGAATGAATCAGACGACGAGGATGGATTTCGTGAGAAGATTAAGGCTGAGACAGAACAACAATTTCAGGACATGAATCGCAGTAATTTATATCTGGCAAAAAAAAGTTTGCGAAAGATCTTGCGTATGATCAATAAGAATTGTCGCTTTTCCGGAAACAAAGAAACAGAAGCGATCTTGTTGATTCATTTTTGCAAAACACTAAAGGCTTCAGATATTCCTTATTATGATAGTCAGGTTTTGATCAACATGTACGCCAATCAACAGAAAAAAATTGCAACTGCTATTTCGAAGTTACACGAAGATCTGCAATTTGATTATTTGAAAGAAATGGAATTTTTATAGTGTTTGTTTTCTGAATAATTAATTCTATTATTACATAATTATACAAATTATTCGGCTCAAATTATTTAACTAATTCTTAACCGCACTTATGTTCAATTTTAAAAAAATCGTTTCAAGTATTTTACTTTTAGGTTTTCTTTTTTCGCCCACATTCCTAAAAGCAGAACCTGAGCAAGATTCAATTTCTTCTGATTCAATTCAAGAAGAAATGAATCAACAGCTAATGATATACGATAGTGTTGCTTCTACATTAAAGTATAAGCAGGGGTTATTTGTAATTGGAGATAACCTGGCAACAGTAAAAGCGGAAAACGGATTTTCATATCTGGAATCAGCAGATGCGATTAAATTACTTCATGTGATGTGGAATAATCCCGAAGACAATTCAATTCTCGGTGCCATTGTGCCAAGTGATATTGAAGCCAATAGTGAAGATCTGTGGGTAGTAGTTTTCACATACGATGAGGATGGTCATGTGAATGACGATGATGCAAATGACATCAAGTATGATGAATTGCTTGCAACAATGAAAGAGGACATAGAGAATGCAAATGCAGAGCGGCTGAAAAATGGTTATGATGCCATGCACTTAGTTGGTTGGGCACAAACACCATTTTATGATAAGGAACAACATAAACTACATTGGGCAAAGGATCTTACATTTGGACCGGAGAATGTGCATTCGCTTAATTATAATGTCCGAATGCTTGGAAGAAAAGGAGTGTTAGTACTAAATGTCGTTGCAAGCATGGAGCAGTTGCCTGAAATAAAATCTAAGATCAATGCCATCATGGCGAGCACAAATTTTAATGCAGGAAATCGTTACAATGATTTCAATGTAGACACTGATAAAATTGCGGAGTATGGTATTGCAAGTCTAATTGCCGGAGGAGTTTTAGCGAAAACGGGACTACTTGCGAAGCTAGGGATCTTGCTTGCAAAAAGGTTGGAAAATTATTGCCTTAGCGATCGCAGGAGTTGCAGCCGCATCAAAAAAATATTTCAAGAGAAAACCGAAAAAGGAAACGCTGAAGGGTAATAATGAGGATGACCAGAATACTGTTTAAAATTTCGTCTATGAATTACAAGAAATTGTTTTGTTTTAAAAAGCTCTGTTTCAGAAATGATCTATAAAAAATTCAATCCTTCTGCAAAAGATCCGATGTCAATTTTTAATTCTGATTCTGAAAAAATAAATTCGTCGATCGCATTTCCTGTCAAGTCGGAAATTATTATCTAGGTTGATCTTCTTTTCTATGGAAATTCGATTGTTAGAAATTTGTTATAAGGGTTAGGATAGATTTTTGAAGATAGGTAGTTGATTTCAGAATTATTTTCCATGAATGAACCTGTACTATCAGTTTTTAATAAATAGAAAAAGTTTCACTTTTATTTTGATCTGTTGATGTGCTCAAGTATTTCTCAAACAAAGCCTGAGCATTAATTCATGAGGAGAGAAGTAGAGCAATGAAAATGGAGAAGACGAGCTTCGTTTTTTGTTCATTTTAGGTGAATGATATTTAACACTAAGTACACTAAAATTTTAGCCACGAATTCACGAATGAAATAATTCATTCGTGAATTCGTGGCTAAATTATTTTTTGTTCTTATAGTGATTAGCATTAAGGTCGCGAAAATTTTAGCCACGAATTCACGAATAAAAAATAATTCATTCGTGAATTCGTGGCTAAAAAATTTGTGTTCTTAGTGTTTATTTTCCGGCCTCGGCCCACGCTTATAGATGACCAAACCATTTAAAAAATTTCGTAACAGCTGATCACCACAAACTTTGTAATTCGGATGGTCCTCATTTCGAAAAATAGCACTGAGTTCTGTTTTGCTGATATCGTATTCAACTAACTTTAGAATTTTAACAATGTCATCGTCACGTAGTTCAAGTGCGACGCGTAATTTTTTAAAGATATCGTTATTGGTTAGCATTGGAGGATTACAAATTATTTTTTAGGACTGGAATTCGGTCTTTTATTTTTCGAAAAATTTCTCTTCTTACCGCTAAAATTACTTTTTTTATGTTCGATAGGATTCCAAACCGGACCTTTGCCAAGCGAATCCGGCAATGTGATCTTCGGGATCTGGCTTTCGATAAATTCTTCGATCTGAACAAATCGCGACTGATCTTTCGGACTTACAAATGTAATGGCTTCACCGGTAGTTTCAGCACGTGCAGTACGACCAACACGGTGAACGTAATCTTCCGCATCGCCGGGCACATCATAATTGATAACAAGTCCGATATTTTCAATGTCTATTCCTCGCGAAAGAATATCAGTTGCAATAAGCACCGGCGTTTTTTTATTTTTGAAGTTCAACAAAACAGTTTCACGCATTGCTTGTGTGAGGTCACTGTGAATTGCTGCTGCAGGAACAATTCTTCTTTGCAAGACTTTTTACAACGTCTTTACAGCAATTTTAGTTGAAGCAAAGATCAATGCAGTGCTGATCTTACGATGCGATAAAAGTTCAATGATCAGATTATTTTTCTGGTCATCATAAACGATATATGCTTTTTGATCGACACCTGCTGCAGGCTTACTTATTGCAATATTTATTTCAACCGGATTATTCATCAGCTTTTTTGCTAACGGACGAATCTTCACAGGCATCGTTGCACTGAAAAGCAAGATCTGTTTTTTCTCCGGAAGAAATTTGTTGATGGTCATGATGTCTTCATAGAAACCCATGTCAAGCATTTTATCTGCTTCATCAAGTATCAATGTTTCCAGCTGATCCATTTTTACATAACCAAGTTTTAAATGACTGAGTAACCGACCGGGTGTCGCTATGATAACGGAAGTACCTTCCATCAACGCTTTCTTTTCACGATCAAAGGAGAATCCGTCATTTCCACCGTAAACGGCAATTGAATTTGCATGAGTGAAGTAGGCAAATCCCTGAAACGCCTGATCGATCTGGACAGCAAGTTCACGTGTGGGTGCTAAAATGAGCGCAGCCGTATGAGGAGTTTTACTGTCTGAGATCTGTTGTAAAGTAGGAAGTAAGTATGCTGCTGTTTTTCCGGTACCCGTTTGCGCACAAGCTAAAACATCGCGTTTTGCTAAAATTTCGGGTATTACACTGTTTTGTATTGGTGTAGGCTTGTCGTAGCCCATTGTATAAAGACCATCTAATAAATCATCACTGAAATTAAATGCTTCAAATCCTAAATCTTCCATTCTTATTTTTATTCTGTACAAAGATAAGAATACTTAGCAGACAGGACAGTTGTTCGGTCTGTTAAGTATTCTTATGCAAAAGATAATGCTTTTTGAGGTGAATTGTAACTTACGGATGAACTCGAAGTACATTCATATTGTTTTCCAGGAGACTGTAATCTGAAGATTCAACTATGCCGTCACCATTAAGATCTTCCGGAATATATCCATTGGAATTTACTTGCGATTCACTTTGTATGTTGCCCATATCAACGACTTCAATGCTTCCGTCTTGGTTCACATCACCGGAGAAAAGTGCGAATCGTCCATCGCCCATATCATTCATGTTATCTCCCATTGCTTTTGAAATTGCATCACTGAAAATGTATGTGCTTACTGCACCTGAGATAGTGATTGGAGAAGCGCTCCATGTCTCTAATGCATTTCTGTGATGAACACTGATATAATAACTACCATTCAATAACTCTGAAGGGAATATAAAACTACCCTCACCATTGGTATTGATCGTGCTTGTGAAACTTTGTAAGACAGCATATGGCGATGTCGATTCATGTAATTTCAAAACGATTGTATCGCACAATGTTGGTAAACCAACAGGGTTAACAACAGCTCTCATCATTCCGGCTGATAAATAGAAGCCTTCAATGTATAATTTTACATTTAGAGTAATACCGGTCGTGATCGAGAAATTTGTAGTTGTGCACAGTACACATCCTTTGTCATTTGTAACACATACAACACCACTGGACGGGCTGATGTTTGGAACAACAGCTTCGATCACTGTCGGACTAACAACATTGAAACTAGATGCATTTGTTCCTGCAAAAGAAACAGTAGTTGCACCGGTAAATCCTGTTCCGGTAATTGTTACAACAGTTCCCGGAACTCCGCTCGCAGGGGCGAAACTTGAAATAGTAAGCGGGTCAGAAACTGGTACTGAAACACTGTTTGTTGCAGTACAGCCTGTAGCACTGCTGGTTGCAGTAACAGTGTAAGTTGTATTCACTGCAGGATTATGAACCGGATTCTGATCAGTTGAAGTGAATCCTGCCGGTAATGATGCCCATGCATAGCTTATCGTCTCCGGTACCAGGCTATTGATTATGATGTTCCAATTTTGTATTCGTCCTGTATCAACGCCGGCCAGATCCTGGACTTTCAATAACCATGTACCATTTGCATTGCCTGTGAATGTGCCAAGGTTACCGTCCGGTTTGAAATTTCCTGTGAATGGTGCAGTTCCTAAATTTATCAAAGTAGCTGCAGACATTGTGAAAACTGTATTGATAAAATTATCGCCACCACTTCCACGACGATTACTCAAATAGACGCTATTGCCCGAAGGAGAGATAAGTGAGATGGCAAGATCACCATCATAAGTGTGAGTTAGATTTAAATTAACTGAAACGACAGACGTTGCACTTAATGTTGACGGACTGATTCCTGAAACTACGATTGGCGACGTAACACCTGTTGCATTATTATCAGGAATAAAAACCGGAACATTGCTAGTAAAAGTAGAAGCTAAATTCTGTGTACCTCCGGAAGTAGAAGTTGCACTCAATTGTACAGCGCTTCCATTGCATGTTGACGCTGTTGAAGTTGCGGAAGTTGAAATTGGTATGGTAGTAATTGTTATAGGAGCGGAATTCGAAACCGAAGTGCCACAATTAGTTCCAACAGTATAATTACCGGGAGCAGATACCGTAATTGATTGTGTAGTATCGCCTGTTGACCAGATATAATTACTAACTACACTTGAAGTTAATGTTACACTTCCTCCAACACAAATGCTTGTTGGTCCACTTGCAGTGATAGTCGGCGTTACACTTTGTTGAGTAAGAGTAATTGGCACAGCAACCCAATTGTTATTCTCGTCGCTTTCCAGAAAATTATTGTCAGGATCAGTGATGGAAACAATATAATACGTTCCATTACAAACATTGTTGAGAGGAATTGGGTCATTCAGTGAAATACTGTACACGTCATAATTTCCCGGATAAATTCCTTGTGTAAGTCCGCAACCGGTATGAAATCCAAGATTGTTATTCGGGAATGTCGTCATAGGATTTCCTGCATTGTCAACGCACTCACCGGGATTAGTTGCACAATGACCAAGATTGATGAGACAGAAACTTTGCTTCACACCTGTACCAACGATGGGCCAGTTACGTGCATCAGGATCCGCAGTTGGTGTTCGTAATGTGTAATTTGCCCAATTGTCGACATGCAAGTGGCCATGTGCAGGATGGTATGTCATCTGCCCCGCAATCCTGTCATAGTATCCAAGAGTATCGCTTCCCGGTATTTTCTGAAAGATTCGTTGTTTTACAATGTGTTTTATTAAATCACCATTCGGACAAGTTGTATTACAAGGAACATTTGTTGTTCCGCAAAAACATGAATCGTAGCCATAGATATCAATAGGCCCATAACCGATATTTGGAGTAGCATTAGAAATGTAAAGGAATCCCGGATTTTCCGTATGATGATCAAGAATTTCTTTTCCAGATGCTGTCATATCAGGAAGCAAATCGCAACCGGCAGCACCACCCGGACAAACACAAGTTGGACAAGGATAATCGCCTGTTGGACCGCTTCCGACGGTAGTACTTCCCGGGTTGGGAGGGTTTTGTACGAATACGATACTTGCAACCCGAATAGATCCTGTATCTGCATTTGCCACATCACTTACGATGAACAACCATGTTCCATTTGGATTTTGACCGTTGTTGAAAGAAGCAGTGTTTCCTGCAGGAAGATAAATTCCTGTGTAGGGAGCGATTCCATTGCTGAAAGCAGTTCCATCCATACCGACACATGTTCCTGTAAAATTATCTGCTGAACCACCAACACCAGAAATGATACTCACAGTCAGTCCATCCGGTGAAACAAGACTTACGCGCAAATCATTCTTGTAGGTGTGAGTAATCGTCATACACACATGTGCAAGGCCAAAAGTGGTGTCAATTACATTAGGTAAACCCGAAACAATGATTGGTACTGTATCTGTCTGATTGTCCATGATAGGCTCAACTCCTGTCCATGAGAATGTCTGTGCATTTGCAGACCACGATAACAAGAATAGAATTGTTGCAGTAAATAGTTTTTTCATGAATTTTGTGTTGTAATGGTTGTGTTCCCGCAGATTCCCCAGTAGGACAATTTAGTGAAAAATCTGAAAAAGACAAAATCCGGTTCTAAAACCCGGTAAAATTTAACTTTTTTGGGACTTAAAGCAGAATTTTACGCATTATTTAATGAAATTGTTTTAATGAAAATCAGAATTGGGTTATTTAATTTTAATCGAAAACGGGCTTAGTGTATGGCTAATATTTTTTATGTCGACACATGTAATATACTCAACGAAAATTTTTGAACCGGTTTCGCAATCAGAAATCACATCTTTCATTTCTTTTGTGAAAAGAGCATTTTCTCTATTGCGAAGGACAAGAGGTTTTTTATTTTTTCGGTATACTGAAAATTCAAAGGAAGTGATTTTTAATCCGATTGAATCTACGTGCAATTTTGTTGCATTCTGAAATTGCAATTTGGAAATAGATTCCGGGTTAATTCCATCGATGGTAACTTTGCATTTCAGTATTTCAGCATTTGCGGTTTGTCCGATCGATTGAAAGGAGAATGCAGAATTCAGAACAAGAAAAAATAAGAAACAGAAGTTTTTCATTGGTGAAGCTTACTTTTCAAGAAGTTTTATGTAGCATTCTCGTCCATTCAAAACCGATTTTTCAAATCCCATGATCTTCAAAAACCGTTCGTGATTTTTATTAGATACTTTTTCGTATGCAATTTGTTTAATGCCTTTTTCGAACAAATATTTATTTTCTTTTTCGAAAATAAATCGACCAACTTTAAAATCTCTGAATTTTTCTACAGTATAGTTGATCTTTACGAAAGCAGTTCCGTTTTCATCAACGTGAGCTGCAAAGATATTTGCAATTACCAAGTCTCTTAAAACAACAAATCGAATTTGGTTTGTTGTGTCTTCAATTGAATAATCAGGAAAATAGTTTTTGATATCTTTTTTATAGAAAAGCAGAAATTTGCGAATGATAAGGTCCTTTGGTTCAAATTCCAGTAAGTCAAAATTCTCAGTGGTTCTATAGATTTTGATCAGGTATAAAAGGTTGATACAAAGAAGAAGGCTATTGGTCAATATAACAGGAAAAGCATCAATTGAGATTCCGTATAGAATAAAAGCGACACAGCCAAAGCTATTGAGCCATCTAAAGCGAATGTCATTAGAGACCAGTAACGAAATTGCAAGTAAAACTGAAGCAAGATAGCCTAGTACCAGAGGAATAAAATCGTGCATTGAATGGTTGTAAGTAGCTAAAGTAGGCAATCATCGGAGTATACAGAAATTTAAAATCATTTAGAGATGCGAGAAAAATCAGCGTCATTATAGGTTAAATAGTATACCTTTGCTTCATGAAAACGGTTTACATTATACGTCATGCAAAATCTGACTGGTCAATTGATGGGCAAACAGACATCGACAGAGCGTTGAATGCGAGGGGTTATAACGATGCACATAATGTTGGTAAGGCGATGAAAGGGAAAGGTCAAGTTCCTCAAGTCATAATAAGTAGCCCTGCCATCCGAGCCTTGACTACAGCATTGATCCTTGCAGAAGAAATAGGCTATCCCAAATCCGAAATCAGGATTGAGCCATTGCTCTATGATACTGATGCACATGAGTATGAAAAAGTACTGAAATCCATAAGCAACAGTGCAGGATCTGTGGCTATTTTTGGACATAATCCGGTCGTAAGCGATTTAAGTAGCTTTTGGGCCGGAAAACTGGTCGATATGCCGACATGTGCAGTTGTGCAGTTTCGGGTTTTAACTGATAAATGGTCGCATTTGTCAAAAGAAAACGTACAATTCGTCGATCTGCTGGTTCCAAAAATGATATAAATCACCCGGTTTCATTATTAAATTAATGTTAAGTCATTGTATGCATAGTACCTATGTCATAATTTAGATAAATATTACTCATTCTTAAAAATTACCTATGAAAAAGAATTAAGAAAAGCTCTTGAAAAAAAGATTTCAGCAGCCGTTTCAGGCGCATTGCCTAGTGAGCAGAAAGTTGCGATCTCGAAATCAAAAAAAGCGATTGACGAAGCCGCACAACTAGTTGCGAAAAAATTCTCAAAAGCGCTAAAGTCAATTGAAAAAGAAAAGAAACGTTTGCAGAAAAAAGTGAGCGTAGTAAAAAAGAAAAAAGCCGCAGTCTCAAAAAGGAAGAAATAGTCTGATCGTTTTTTATGAAGAATAAAGTCAGTACTTTGATCAACCGCGATCTGAGTTGGTTGTCTTTTAATGCACGTGTATTACAGGAAGCTGAAGATGAATCTGTGCCTTTGATAGAACGGTTACGTTTTTTGGGGATCTTTAGTAACAATCGCGACGAATTTTTTAAAGTACGTGTTGCAACCATACGCCGGATGATGAAATTCGGCAAGCGTGGTCGAGAGATCATTGGTGCTGACCCGGCTCAGTTACTGGAGCAGGTGCAACAGATCGTTATCAAACAGCAAAAAAAATTTGACAAACTATTCAGTAAGATTTTGCTGGAGTTGGAAGAGGGAAATATATTCTTTATTAGTGACAAAGAATTAAATCCGACTCAGGAGTTATTTGTTCGTGATTATTTTCATCAGAAGGTCTATCCTAACCTGATGCCGATCATGATCGATTCTGCACCACATTTTCCTTATCTCAAAGACAGGATGATTTATCTGGCTGTTCGGATCAAATCAACAATAAAAAACGCACCAAAGAATAAGTTCTCATTGATTGAGATCCCGACAGATGTTTTGCCGCGTATAATTGTTTTGCCATCTACAACGGATAAAAAAAATATTATTTTACTTGAAGATATCATTCGTTTTTGCCTGAATGATATCTATTCAATTTTTGATTATGAGGCCATTGAAGGTTATACAATAAAACTAACTCGTGATGCCGAATTGGATATCGACAGCGACGTTTCAAAAAGCTGGCTGGAGAAAGTTCAAAAAAGTGTCAAGCAAAGAAAGAGAGGTGAGCCCGTTCGATTGGTTTATGACGAGAGAATTCCTTCAGACCTTCTAGAGTATATTGTCAAGAAAATCAAGTTGAAAGATGGAGAGTATTTAACACCGGGCGGGAAGTATCATAACTTCAAAGATTTTATAAATTTCCCAAGATCGGAAGAAGAGAGTTGTGGTTTAAAATCCCCAAGCCACTCAATCACCCTGCTTTTATTGACCAGAAAAGTTTATTGTCTGTTATAAAGAGTAAAGATATTCTACTTGCCTATCCATATCATTCGTTTTTGCATATAATTGATTTGTTGCGCGAAGCATCAATTGATCCAAATGTGAGTTCCATAAAAATGACTTTGTATAGAGCATCAACAAATAGTAGTATTGTCAATGCATTGATCAATGCAGCAAGAAATGGCAAGCATGTATTTGTTGTTTTGGAATTGCAGGCACGTTTTGATGAAGAGACAAATATTTATTATGCAGATAAACTTCAGGAAGCAGGAGTTGAGGTTATTTTTGGTGTTCCCGGTTTAAAAGTGCATTCAAAATTATTTCTCATTACAAGAAAGGAAGAAAAGAAGGTGGTGCATTACGCTCATATTGGAACCGGAAATTTCAATGAAAAGACTGCAAAACTTTATTGCGACCACTCATTGCTTACAGCAGATAAATCAATTACACAAGAAGTAGAAAGGTTGTTTGCTTTTTACCACGATAATTACAAGACCGGACATTTCAAACACCTGATCGTTTCGCCATTTAATTCCAGAAAACGGTATGTTGCTTTGATCAACAAAGAAATTGAAAATGCTTTACTCGGAAAGGATGCGTGGATGATTCTAAAGATGAATAGTCTTGTTGATGAAGACATGATTAAAAAACTGTATGAAGCCAGTTCGGCAGGAGTAAAGATCCGATTAATTGTAAGAGGGATTTGCTCATTGATTCCTGGCGTTCCCGGTTTAAGCGAGAATATTAAAGCAATCAGTATTGTAGATAAATTTTTAGAACATAGCCGGATTTTTATTTTTTGCCATGGCGGCGAAGAAAAATATTTTTTGTCATCAGGCGATTGGATGAATAGAAATCTCGATTTCAGGTCAGAAGTTACCGTTCCAATCTATGATCATGAATTACAAGCTCAGTTGATGGAATATGTTAAAATTCAGTTCCAGGACAACTCCAAAGCTCGTTTCCATTCACCTGAAAATGTGAATGAGTATGTTCATAACAGCAAACGAACTTTTAAAGCACAGGATGAAATTTACAAATGGATTCTTAACTTGCAATCGCAACAGAGCCGACTTCCAAAAGAGCTAAATGGTAAGGTAAGTAGCTTGAAAAGTGCAAAAAGAAAAAATTCAACCTCGCCTGTCAGAATTCAAAAATTAAAAAGTTGAATTCCGGAGTAATTATTTAAAATGGCTATCGAAAACAAGATTTTAAAATATGCTGCAATTGACATTGGATCAAATGCTGTCAGATTACTATTGTGTAATGTTGTTGAAGAGCATGGCGTAGTGCATTTTAAAAAGTCAGAGCTGGTAAGAATACCTTTGAGATTAGGAGAAGATGTTTTTCGTGCAGGTAAGATCAGTGAAGAAAAGTCTGAACGTTTTATAAAAACGATGCGGGCATTCAAATTGTTGATCGATGTATTTGAACCGGTTTCCTATAGAGCATGTGCAACAGCTTCGATGCGTGAATCAATCAATGGAAAAGATTTGATTGAAAAAGTGAGAAAAGCTTGTGGACTTCAGATAGACATCATCACAGGCAAAGCAGAGGCGGAATTAATTTATGCAAATCATGTGGAAGAATTTTTAAGTAATGATCATTCATATCTATATATAGATGTTGGTGGTGGAAGCACAGAGCTTACAATTTTTGATAAGAAGGAAATTGTAGCATCAAATTCATTTAATGTCGGCACCATACGATGGCTAGAAGAGAAAGTCAGTGTGCAGGAATGGGAAGCAATGAAGACCTGGACGCTTGATAATACAATCCACCATCAGCCAATTACTGCTATCGGTTCAGGAGGAAACATCAATAAGATCTTTAAAATGATTGGCCGGAAAGGAAAGCCATTACCTATAGATAAGTTGAAAGAACTCTATGGTCAAATGAAAATTCAATCACTCGATGACCGAATGGAGATCTGGGACTTGAATCCTGATCGTGCCGATGTAATTGTTCCTGCCGCAAGAATTTATTTGAGTATGATGAAAGCATCTAATGCAGCAGAGATTATTGTACCTCAGTTCGGATTGGCGGATGGGATTGTGCATGAGTTGCATTTTGGAAGCGTAAAAGCATCTTTGACCGGAATCTGAAATTTCCTACCCGGAAGTATTAAAATTATTGTTTACATTTATTGAACTAATAATTTTAACCTTCACTCCCATGAGAATTAAGATTCTTTTGATCCTTTTTGTAATTAATTTTATTTCTGCAAAGTCATTTTCTCAATGCGATTCTGTGGTCATTGAAAATGAAAGAGACGTAGCTGATATTTTTATACCTCATTTAGTCAAACGGTAACTCATTACTCTTCGACCGGAAAAGTACTTGACATTACCCGTAAAAGTCAAAGTGAACCAGGCGCTATCTGGGTGGTCACCGACATTGATTCATTTCAATATGATTCGAATGATAGCCTGATCTATCATATTTCAAAAAGTTCAGTTCAATATCCAAATCCTACTATTTATAAGTACGAATATAGTTATGATGTTTCCGGAAATAAATTGACTGATACAAGAAGTAATTTCAATGGAATATGGAACATTCTTGAATCAGATTCCAATGTTTATGATTTGCAAAATAATGTACTTAGCACTGTTCATTACTCAATTACTCCAAGTTACATTTATAAAGCACTTCATACTTATGATTTGAGCAACAATGATATAAGAGTGATCATTCAAGGCCGGAATTGTAGTTCGTGGAACGACTCTTTAAGAGAAGACAAAGTATATAATGTTTCCGGACAAAAGATTGAAAATTATTCCATGAAGTATATTACTGGTGTTTGGGATTCTACATTGATCACCTACTATCATTTCAATACAAATTCATTGCTTGATACAATGTATACCCGAAAAAAAACACTAGGGATATGGGAGAATAATCAGATGGAAATTTTCACATATGGAATTTTAAATAAACAAATTCATCACTATACTTTGTCATGGGATGCGTCTCAATGGCTTTATGAATATGATGAATTTACAGATGTAGATCAATATGGTTATTTGTCTTATAGAGAATCATATTATGCTAACTATTCCCCATTACTAACCTGGTCATCAGATAATGGTTATTACTCACAGGTCAATGATTCATTGGGAAATATGCTCTCATGGGCATCAGACCCATCACCAGGTAACCCTGGTTATGGTTCTTATAATTATACAAATGGAGTGTTAACCACTGCTTTTATTCACACTGAAACGATGGGCGGATTCGTGAGTGATAAGTCATTCGATTATTATTACGCAGAACTGTTTGGAGATACAATTTCATGCGCAGGTACTCCGAACATTTTATCAGTCGATAGTTGTCCCGGCAGTACTTATCTATGGAATACAGGAGATACCACTACTAGTGTTTCAGTAGATTCATCTGGATATTTTCAAGTGACAATTACCAGACCGGATGGTTGGGTAGTTACTACCCCTCAAATTCATGTAGAGATTTCCGGTTCACTTCCTGTTGTTTATCAAAGTGTGGATAGTGTTGTCAATCTTTGTACAGGAGAGAATGTGATTTTATATTCGATTCATGAAGATGGTGTGACATATCAATGGTACAGAGGAGGTATAGCATTGTCAGGTCAAACTGAAAATCTGATGCAATTATATTCGGGCAATCAGCAAGGTGATTATTATTTAATTGCAACTAGTGGTTGCGGAAGTGATACATCATCAATAAGTCAATTGGTAGTTCGTCAAAAGCCGCCAACTCCTGTGATCACTGCATCCGGGCCACTTGACATTTGCGAAGGCGATAGTGTAACTCTTACATGCACGACTGCTGATTCGTATTTGTGGACATTGAGTGGCGATACTACTCAATCAATTACAGTAAGTAACACCGGAACATATGATGTAGAAGTTTTTAATGTTGCAGGATGTTCGAATCAAAGTAACATTTCTGTGCTTGTACATGCATACGTTCCGACAAGCAATATTCTTATCACGAATAATCGTTTGATCTCTTCTCCGAACGCTACACCAATTCAGTGGTATCTGGATGGAGTACCTATTTCAGGTGCAAATCAAGGATATTATTTTCCTACTGTTGCAGGCAATTATTCTTACGTAGTATCGTCTTATGCTACATGTCAAACATATTCAGATACGATCTATATTGATCCGACAAGTTTAAATGTTTCTGTTGGACCGGATGTATGGGCATGTTATGGAAGCGAAGTTTTTATTGGAATGTACAATCCTATTATAGGCGGTGTTGGACCGTTTACCTATTCATGGAGTTCAGGTGTAATTAATTTGGGAAATGGAAGAGGACAAATAGTGAATGCCATTTCCAATCGAACTTACACACTAACTGTAACGGATAGTCAAGGTCGGGTCGCAACTGATCAATTAAATTTCTATGTCTATCAACCTGTTCCCTCTACAATTTCTGCAACAACGTTACCAATGTGTCAAGGTAATGGTGAAACTGTAGAATTGAATTACTCAACTGCTATGGTTCAGAAGTGGATCGTAAATGGTGACACAATGACTAGTGGATCGAGAACATATAATTTGACAGGATCTTCTATCTGTCAAGTAATATATCTTGATTCAAATAGTTGTTTGATAACTACAGAACCCGATACATTTTATTTTTATCAAGTTGTTCCGGGTCCACATATTTTTCTTGAGCAATCGGTTGGATTTTGCCAAACAGGTGTAGGAACATATTGGGTCAATCCAAATCCGGGAAGTACTTATCGGTGGGAGGTAGATCAGAATACATTTAGCACAGATACAATTGTAAATATTGTTTATCCTGATCAGTATACACTTTATGAAACAGATTTCAACGGTTGCGAGCAGTCGTCAGATTTTCATGTGATCTCGAGCATGCCTCGATCGGATATGGATCTGGTTTTAGTTCATTCGGGAAATTGTGATTCAGTTTTTCTTGAAGCTCCTGAAATTGTTGGAGGTAATTATTCATGGCAATATAATTCTACATGGTATAGTGGAAATTCGTATAGAGTAAATATCACATTGGGAGGCAATTATTTTTGTAGAGTAATTACCCCTGATGGCTGTGAGACCTATTGTTTCTATACTTATAATGGCATTAATTCAATTGTCTTTTCTATCGATTCATTGAACGGAATGCTCTATTATGATGGACCTTTTGTACAAGGTACCGGATATCAGTGGTTGTTGAATGGAGAGCCAATAGTTGGAGCACTTAACAACTATTATCTTCCAACTGTTCCCGGGAATTATAGCCTGAGAATATTAAATAATGGGACGTGCTATCAATATTCAAACAACATTGACATGATTGTATGTACAATAAATTTAGTTTCCTCATCAGCTCTTGTCTGTATTGGAACTTGCAATGGCGATGCAAGTGTTGTAGCAACAGGCACACCTCCATTTGATTATTTATGGAGTAACGGGTCTACTGCTACATCTGTTAACGGATTGTGTACTGGATATTATTCGGTTTCAGTTACAGATAGTATTGGGTGTAATTCTGTTTCTAGTTTTGTGATCGAAAACGATAGCGTAAACTTTATTGCAGAAGTTAGACACACTTCATGCATTGCATGTGACAATGGAAGTTTTTTACTGAATGTAGATGAACCGGTTGGCTCATATACTATTTCAATTGATCCACCGCAAGGAATAATTACTGGTGATTCGATAACAGGACTTCCACCTGGATTTTATCAGATATGTGTAACAAATCTATTGGGTTGCACCAGTTGTGACAATCTAACAATTTTGCAAGACCCAACGTTGGTACCTAGTATAAAAGATCAATTGATAGTTGTATATCCAAATCCAACTCATTCACAAATTGTAATATCAGTTGAAAATGGAATTGATGATGCTCGATATATAATTATGAATAATCTGGGTCAGAAATTATTGGAAGGTTGGATGCAAGGAATAAACACTATAGTCTCATTAGAAGATCTTACAGTTGGATTGTACTTTTTGAAAATTGAAGGAAAAATAAATAAGGTGTTTCCTGTAATAAAGAACTAAGTTTCAATCTAATTATGTTTAAAGAAATTGTACTTTTATATAAAAATAGATTCAATGTGCTGATGTCCCGTCTTGAAAAAACCTTACAAGTTTTAGAAATTAGTCCTGTTTTTTCTTGTCACTTTTGAAGTACTAAATTACAATAATTTAATTGATCTTTGTTATGTTAAGTAAAGCGGAGTTGAGCTCTGCTGGAGAGCAGCTCAACAAGGAATAACTTAACCCGATAGTATAAAAGGAATCAATTTAAAAAATTTCAATTTAAAGCATTTGAACCATAGCCCTAAGTTTTATAAAATGCTTAATAAATATTTTCCGGAAAGGGAGTCAGCTTAAAGCACGTTAAATAGTTTTTAGATAGCAATTCTGTTCTAGTTGAAAATGTACACTAATTTAACTAAAGCATAATATTCGTTTTATTCAGTTTCGTTTGGGATTTTTCAATTTTGCAGCACAAAAGAATCCAAATGAAAAATTATCTATTCAGCATTCTATTCTTGATTCAATGTGTTTCTGCTGAAGCACAACAAGGACTTGAAAAGATCATCGTTGAGAAATATTATATTTCCAATGATGAAGATGAAAAAGGAACAGACGGCGCTCTAAGTTCCGGTTCTGTAACATATCGTATTTTTGTTGACATGCTTCCTAAGTATCGATTTCAGGCAGTTTATGGCGTTCCAGGTCATCCTATGAAAATTTCTACAACGTCTTATTTTTACAATGATGAAGTAAATGGAGGTGCAACAGCGAACGATATTTCAAATATGGATTTAAATACAGGTGCAGTTATGCTTGATTCATGGGTCTCGGTTTGCGCTGGTTCAGACGGCAATTTTGCAGTTTTAAAGGAAGACGACTCTACTACCATAGTAAATAGTAATCAGCGAATTTTACAAAACGTAGATCGTAAAAGCAAAATTTCCCTAAAGGCAAGCGATGGATTGTATCCCGCATCACCACTTTCAATTGCAAGTATCTATGGTATTGATAGTTTACAAATGTTGTTTTTTAAAAATAATATTCCGGCCAATGAAGGCCAATCATTCTATACTGATAATGGGTCATGGGCATCTTTTGGTGGTTCAATTGGCCTTGATTCTTCAAACAGAGTTTTAATCGCGCAACTCACTACCGAAGGCGAGTTTAGTTTTGAGTTGAATCTTCAACTGGGTACACCTTTTGGAGGTGTCGAAAATTATGTTGCGAAAGACCCGATTGGTGAAGAAATATTATTTCCGGGATTAAATTATAAAAATGAGAATGTAAAAACTTTGTCGCCACCAGTAGGGAAATTAAATTAATGTTATTTTGATTCCTTTATATGAAAGGTCCTGACTTGAACACATTTTCAAGTCAGGACCTTTTTATTTATTAGAGTTGCTCTCTAAAAAAATGTCATTTTATCTATATCAAACTAATAAATAAAACTTGGTTGTTAGCAATTTAATCAGGTTCTGTTAATCCAATACTAATACAACCATAATATTAAAACAAGTGGATTGCAGATTTCAATTCAGACTTTTGTCATCGCAATCAGCAGAAAATATTTCAACTAAAAATCTATCTATTCATTAATTAACTTCCTAATCATGAAAAAAATTATACCAGGATTACTACTTCTTTTACTTTCCCATTCAGCAAGATCTCAGAATGGATTAGAAAGTGTTATTGTTGAGCGCTACTATGTTTCAGATGCAAATGATGCAACTATGAATTCTACGGGTGGTATCTTGCCTGTTGGTTCAGTAACATATAGAGTATTTGTTGATTTGCTCCCGGGATATAAATTTCAAGCAGCATATGGAGTTCCGGATCACGAACTTCGAATTGAAACAACAACTTTGTTCTTTAATAATGAAGATAGGGGAGCAACCGCTCCAACCTATACTAAAAATCAAGCCTCGCAGAATACAGTAATGCTAGATTCGTGGTTATCTGTTGGTGCAGCATGTTCAGGTAATTTTGGAGTATTGAAGTCATTGGATGATGGACTAAATAATTTTACCAATTCAGATGGTGTATTACAGAACAGCGATATTACTGCAGGTATTCCACTTACAACTCAAGATGGACTTATTGCAGGAACTCCGGAGGCAGTTACAGCTGTTGGTATTACCACTGAAATGGCAATGTTTGATGCACAAAATGATGGAACAAATGGTCCGCTATTTTCTACATTCAATGGTTCATGGGCATCATTAAATGGTTCTATCGGACCGGATACAGCAGACAATAAAATTTTGATAGCTCAAATGACAACTAATGGAGATTTTTCTTTTGAATTGAATATACAAATTGGAACTCCTTCAGGTGGCGTTGAAAATTATGTGGCGAGAAACCCAATTGGTGCTGAAATATTAGAACCAACTCTTATCTATTCCGCAATCAATGGTATTGGCAATGGATTATCTGTTTCGGTTCCGGTATTGAATGTTTACCCAAATCCTGCAGTCGTCAATTTCGATCTTGAGATCAAATCTGTTGTCCCGGAGGCAGATGCTTCTTATACTATATACAGTATTCTTGGAACTGAAGTCATTCATAAAAACTTAGGTAGAATATCAGCAGAATATACTGAGAAGGTAGATGTTTCTTCATTGTCATCAGGACAATATTTCGTTAAAATATCTGTAGACGGAATTGAAAATTATAAGCGCATAGTTAAAAAATAAAACATATTTCATCCAATAAACAGACAAGTAATTCAACAGAATTACATGTCTGTTTTATTAAACAAATCTCTTCTGCTCTATGAAACATGTGAGTTTAATTTGCCTGATCCTTTTGTTAAGCTTCTTTTCAGCTTTGGGTCAAGGTACAGTAAGAGGTAAAGTCACAGATGAAAATGGAGAGTCAATAATTGGTGCGGCCATTGTATTGAAATCAAAGCCGACGGTAGGTATAGTAACAGATCTTGATGGGAATTATTCACTGAAAATTACTGATAGCCTGGCGCAGACATTAATCATTTCAATAATTGGTTATCAGAAAATCGAAGAAACAATTCATCCTGTCAATGGCCAGGTGTTGATCCTAAACTATGTTTTAAAACCTGATGCTAAACAGATCAATGAAGTTGTGATTACTTCGAAGGCAGTAAAATCGAAAGATTATTATATAGAGAGCATGAAAAAAAAGTCTGCAGCAACTCTCGATTATGTATCTTCTGAAACAATAAAAAAGACAGGAGATGCTAGCGTGTCTGCAGCGATTTCAAGAGTTTCAGGAGTTTCAACCAATGGCAATTTTATTACTGTTCGTGGAATTGGTGATCGGTATATTAAAACAGCGATCAATGGTTTAAGAATTCCTACATTGGATCCTTTTACAAATAATATTAAGCTTGATTTATTTTCTGCAAACCTTGTTGATAATATTACTATAACCAAAACAGCTAGTCCCGATATTGCGGGAGACTGGGCCGGGGCTTACATGTCAGTGCAGACGAAGGATTTTCCTGAACAGTTGACTGTAAATTTTGAAACCACTGCCGGATATAACAGTCAGTCAACATTCAATAACGTATTGAGCTCTCAAAGAAGCACTACTGATTGGTTGGGCTATGATAATACTTTCAGAGAACACAACCATTCAGAATTTACAAATGCAGTTAGTACACCAACTCAGTATCAGGAATTCGTTGCTTTGGGACTTGGTTCCTATTACAATTCATTGGGTGTTAATCAGCAAAATTGGGGCGAAGGAACAGAAACAGGTGAGATGTATTTTAAACTAGGACTGGTTCAACTAGGTCTGCTTCCTCCCGCACAATTCGATGACCAAGATGCTTTCAACAATGCCAAGTTGCTTTATATTAATGGACCTTATAAAAATCAGGCTTTTGATAATTTGAATGCAGGTGTACCGACTACAGGGAATTCATTTCCGAATAATTGGAATACGACAGTAAGAAAAGCTCCTATCAATTTCAGTCAAAGTTTTACTATAGGGAATCAAGTGAAATTATTCAAACGAGATCTGGGATTTATTGTGGGATACCGATATGGTAGTTCAATTGTGTATGATGCGAATTCTGTTTCCAATCGTGCAGCTGTAGCTGCTGATGATCAGGGAAATTTGGTGAACACTGTCTCATCGGCAATGCAACAGCAAGTAAGTAAAGAGGCCAATGGCTGGAGCGCATTGGTAAATGCTTCCTATAAAATCAATCCAAACAACAGTTTTTCATTGGTATTCATGCCTAATTTCACGGGAGTGAATACTGTGTTAAGCTCGGTTGATAATAGAGATTCTTCAAATTTTGTAATTACTCAAAGTCAATTTTATGAGCAGAGACAACAATTAATTTATCAACTTAAAACCGAGCATTACATACCTACAATTAAAACAAAAATTGATTTCAGCGCATCTTATACGAATGGAAAAGTAGTGCACCTGATTTTAAAAACGTGCAGTATTTGAAAGACCCATTCACGGATTTTTATCAGATTGGGCCAGAGATCAGGGATGGTATCCATCGTTATTATCGTTACTTATCTGATGACCTGTTTGATTCTCAACTTGCATTTGAACTTCCAATCAAGAAGAGAGATTATCTGGTAAGAAAAGTAAAATTTGGTGGAGCATATCAACGCAATGAAAGGAAAAGTGATCAGTATGATTATTCAATTGACTTTGGAAATTACTCTGCTTTAACAATGAAGAATGATGATCTTGAAGGGTTGTTTAATTTAAATAATTTTAATTTGTATTCATTTACGGATATTTATTCTGTAGACCATCATACAATTGATATATTCTATAATGAAGCAGCTTCGGATGCAAATCATACTTTTGGAAATAGTAGTATTGCGGCAGGATTTATTATGACTGATTATTCCATTTCAGATCAGTGGCGTGTATCTGGCGGACTTCGAGTAGAAAATGCAGTTATAGAAACTGATGTTGTAAAATTCGATTCCCTCAATTATAAAGAAAATGACCCACGTAGAAATTATCGTGATGGATTGCCACTGGCAAATCCAGGAAAACTAAACGAAACGAGTATTTTGCCTTCGTTGAATGTAATTTATAAATGGAAAAAGTCAGAAGACCTTGAATTAAATGCCAGATTTAATTTTAGTCAGTCTATTGCTAGGCCAAGTATAAGGGAACTTTCCGAAGTTGCTGTATTTGATTACGAATACAGAGCATTTGTTTACGGGAATTCAGATCTGAAAATGGCGCATGTCAATAATTATGATCTTCGTTTGGAGTCCTATTTTAAATCAGGGGAAAATATTTCGATTAGTCTCTTTTATAAGACATTTAAAGATCACATTGAGTTGGTTAAATCAGTTGGATATAGTTGGCAAAATGTTGACAATTCTCAAGTGGCCGGGATCGAACTGGAAGGAAGAAAAAAGTTATGGAAGAATATTGATTTTCGAGCAAATATCTCACTCATTTATTCTCAAACTGAATTCGTTAGAAACCGATTGGACATCAGTGGTGGTGTGAAAAATTATATTCCGCAGGATACAGTAAAACGTTCCATGTTCGGCCAGGCTCCGTTTGTAATCAATTGTATTGTGTCATACACAGCAGACAGTTTAGGATTGACAGCTACACTAAGTTATAATGTACAAGGTTCACGATTGGTTATTGCAGCAGATGTAAAAGAAATACCGGATATCTATGAGCAACCAAGACATTTATTGGATTTCAAGATTTCGAAATCGATTGGTAAACATTTCAGTATAAACTTTACAGTGAGGGATATTTTCAATTCACCTGTTCAACGATCATACAAATATACCAACGGAGACATTCTGGATTATGACACATATCGTTATGGGACAAATTATGTGTTAGGTTTCGTCTATAAAATATAATACTCAATATTGAATGTACAGGTATCATAATGATTAATGAGATGAAAAGAATTTATTGTATCGTGCTTGCCATGATTTTATGCAATGCTGAATTTGCTTTTTCACAGATTGAGAAAGTGATAGTGGAGCCATATTATATTTCTGACAGTCTGGATGCAACTGATACAACCGGCGGATTACTGGAAATTGGATCAACGACATACAGAATATATATTGATCTTGCACCTGGTGTAAAACTGAGAAAGATTTACGGAGACCAGAATCATCCGCTTAAATTTTCAAGTACAGAAAGAGTTTTTAATAATTCAGCAGATGGATTAACATTTGCCAAGGATTTTAATAGATCACGTTTAGGCGAGAATACAGTAGCTCTAGATTCCTGGTTGACGTTAGGACAAACAACAAGGATCGGAGCAAAAACATATTTTGGTGTATTGAAGAGTCAGGATGTTAGTGGCTCCTTTATCGGTGGAGTAAATAATGATGGAGGAAGTGCAGCTATACCAGGTGGGTTGCTTACCAATAATGACCCTGCAGCAGGAATTCCTATAGCGGTCTCTGATGGAATGGATACGATGAATACCATTCCTTCTTCGTGGGCTGATTACGGATTTATAAATGATACATCGGGAGTTGACTCAACAATATTTGGTTCAGCGAAGCAGGGGAATGAATTTGTAAGTTACAATGCAGCATTGATGAATTCGGGAGTGAGTGGAGTGAATGCAGACAGTAATATTGTTCTTGTCGCTCAAATTACAACGAAAGGTCAGATTTCTTTTGATCTAAATATAGAAGTGGAAGTGCCGGCCTTTCCGAATCCTGTTTATGTAAAATATGTATCAGAATTCGTAAACGGAGAATCAAACAGTGATACATTGAAGCTTAGTCCTTTTCTACGTTACCCTGCAAGTTGTGGTTGTACAGATCCGAATTTTCTTGAATACAATGCAAGTTTCTCTTGTAACAATGTGGACTCTTGCCTAACGCGGATAATATTTGGATGTACTGATACACTAGCTTGCAATTATGATGCGAGTGCGAATTACAATTTACCGGGACTATGTTGTTATCCGGGGAATTGCAGTGATCGGGATATTGGCATTGTTTGTCCTTCCTTTCAATTGGTAGGAATTCCGATCGGTTTGTGGATTTGCATCCTAATCCGGTGAATGATGATTTAATATATCAGTTTACTTCTGATCAGGAAAAAGAGTATTCATATTCAATTTATAATTCAATTGGTGAATTGGTTTTGCACAGTGCTCTTGGAAAAGTGACCAGGCAATTCACAGATCAGATTGATATGAGTAATTTAATTTCCGGAATTTATATTTTCAAATTAAACAGTACAGACATTTCCACAACAAGCAAAGTGATAAAAAAATAGTTCCTCCATCAAAATGAAAATGAATAAATCTGCATTTAATATAAAATTGATAGCTCTGATTCTATTAGTGACGTCTTTCATTGGATGTAAAAAAGAGGAAGAGGCTATTCTCCTTGAAACAGGAACTGTTACTGATATCGATAATAATATCTATAAAACAATAAAGATTGGAAATCAATGGTGGATGGCAGAAGATCTTAATACAACAAGATATAGAAATGGAGTTGTAATTTCCACCATTTCAGGAACGGATAATTCCGCATGGTCGAATGATACATCGGGTGCAAGAGTCCCGAATGAAAATACTTCTAACGGTGCAGGTTCTCTTTATAATTGGTTCGCTATCCATAATAGCAATAAACTTTCGCCTGAAGGATGGCATATTCCGACAGATCAAGATTGGAAGATTCTTGAGAATTTTTTAGGAATGTCAGTAGACCAATCAGATAAAACCGGATGGAGAGGCTCGAATGAAGGCGACAAATTAAAAATTGCAGGTGAAGACAATTGGCAAACGTATGGTTCTGTGTGGGCAACCAATGAATGTGGTTTTTCTGCACGTGCTACCGGTTGTAGATTATATGATGGTTCTTGGAGTACGCCAATTGGATCTGTTTATATGGGATTCTGGTGGACAGATTCAGAAAAAAATCTCAATGAAGGATGGTATCGTTATTTAGATTACAAGCGTTCGCAAATTTTCAGATCGCATGTATTAAAGACTTATGGCTTGAGTGTTAGATGTGTAAAGGATTGATGGATTATTGAATCCGGTTTGTTGAATTTTAATTTTGATTCGATATTTTCGAAAAATGATAAAACATATTTTCTTTTCACATAACTAATTTGCATTGCGCTTAACATTCCAGTGATGTGCAATTGTTTTTTAGTTTAGAATGAGTAAACACTAAAGTAAACATTTGATAAGTTTTAGTTTTTGAGAAGCTAATATTGATAGTTGACATTTGTCCCATTCAATATTACAAACCTCAAATAAAAAAAAACTTAAAAAAATGAAAAACACAATTACGAAAATGGTTGCGACTGCTTCTGTAGTTTTCGCTTCTATTCTAACCGGTTTTGCCCAGACAAACCTGGGAGCTGACTGCGGATGTCCGACACCTGTGTCGTCGAGACCGACAGTATTACTTTCTACACTTGCTACTTCAGGTGGAGCAGCAGATGGAGAACTACTTGCTACTAATACAATTTTAGATTGCGCACACACATGGATATTGGATAAAAAGATTTATGTTCCAAGTGGAAAAGCTTTGACAATTAATCCGGGTACAGTGATTAAAGGTCGTTTTAGAACTACTGCAGATTCTGCAGTTGCTCTTACAGTTGAACGTGGTGGTACAATTATCGCAAGTGGTTCACCAACTTGTCAGATCGTTTTTACAGCAGAGGCTGACAATTTAGATGGAACATATCCGGTTTCCAATAAAGGAAAATGGGGTGGACTGTTAATCGCAGGTAAAGCTTCTAACAATTTAACATTAGCTGCAAATGGTCCATTCCAACCTGGTGTTGGTGATGGTAAACTTTGTGTCGCAAATGGTCTTGGAACATTCGAAGGATTCTCAAGTTCAAATTCAAAAGATCAGTTTGGTCAAAACCTTTCAATTGGAGAAGTTTTCGATGACAATGACAATTCAGGAATCTTGAAATATGTTTCAATTCGTCATTCAGGAGCTAACTTACAAGTAGGTGGTGAGATCAATGGCTTAACATTAGGTTCAGTAGGAAGAGGTACAACAATTGAACACATTGAAATTATTTCTTGCGCAGATGATGCAATTGAATTCTTCGGTGGAACAGTTGATGTAAAATACTTTGCAACACTTTTCGGAAACGATGATATGTTAGATTGGGATGATGGTTACCGTGGAAGAATTCAATTTGCTTTCGGTATTAAATCTTCAACAAATGATACATTAAGCACAAGTCCTGATGCTGATAACGGTTTCGAGATGGACGCTGATGATCAGAAATCAAATTTACTTGTCCGTTCTCATCCGAACATTTACAATGTTACAATGATTGGTAATGGTAAAAAAATATTGACAAGTGACAACGCAGGAATCGCAGCAATCGCAGCAAAAGAACTTACAGAAGGGGAGATCTACAATTCAGTATTTGCGAATTTCAGATATGGTCTTAATCTAATTAAAGCACTTGGAACAAGAACAGGTTCAAGCGAAGCATACCACAACTGGGCGAACACAGGTGGAAATGGTTCAAATAGCTTGAAGATAAAATGTAACACGTTTGTAGGTATGTCAAATGATATTGCAATTGATAAAAATAATGTTGGAGTATTACTTTCTACTGATACAGCTCAGTTTTATACTACTGACAAGAATGTGCGTGCTAATACAATTCCGGGATTCGATTATACATGGACAATGAACAGCAGTACGAATATTGTAACTGCACAATATGATGCAACTCCAAATCCTGCATTATCTACTACAGGTTGTCCTGTTGCACCATCAGATGGTTTTTATTCAATTGCTCCTTACCGTGGTGCATTTGCAAGTACAGGTAAAAACTGGTTGTCAGACTGGTCATATACGCAAGTGTTGAATGTGACGGCAGGTCTTCAGCCATGTCCAACAGATATCAATGTAGACGGTGTTACTAACAACGTTGACTTCTTGATTCTACTTGGTAAATTCAATCAATCTTGTAATTAATTTATCATTTCAAATCAGTTAAAAAACATTCTTTATGAAAAAAATATTGTTGGGCATATGCCTAATTATGACAGGACTTTTTGCCCAAGCACAAAATGGGTTGGAAAGTGTGATTGTCGAAAAATACTACGTATCCAATGCTGCCGATTCAATAGGAGCAATAGGATTCGGTAGTGACCTTCCGATCGGTTCGGTAACATACCGTATCTATGCAGACATGCTGCCGGGATATAAATTTCAAGCTGCCTATGGAGTAACGGATCACGCTTTGGTTCTATCAACTACAACAGGGTTCTATACAAATACCGACAGAGGTGATATTACTCCTGCATATTCAAAAACAAATGCACGCCTTAATACAGTGATGCTTGATTCGTGGTTTGTCAGTTGGCGCTGCTTGTGCAAGTAATTTCGGAGTTCTTAAGACAGAAGATGCTGTAGCAGGTGGTGGTGCAACTGTGATCAATGCAAGTGGTATACTTGCAAATACAGATGCATCTGCCGGGATTCCATTAACAACTCAAGATGGACTTTATGCAGGAGCACCTGAGGCTGTAACTTTTGTGGGAATCTCTACAGTTGATCTGGATTTTCTAAGTAATTCAGGAACTGTTGGAAATATTCTTACAACAAGTAATGGATCATGGGCTTCTTTGAATGGTTCAACAGGACCCCTTGCTTCTAACAGAGTATTAATTGCTCAATTAACAACGAATGGTGTGTTTCATTATGAATTGAATATTCAAATTGGAACACCTGCAGGTGGGACTGAGAATTATGTTGCTTTGAATCCAATTGCAGGGGAATTATCTATTCCTAGTCTAATGGGAACCTTAGGTGCATTAAACGTTGCACCATCTGTTTCTATTACGTCACCTGCAAATGGTTCGGGTTTCATCACAGGTGCTGTGGTTGCAATAGCAGCAACAGCGGCTGATGCTGATGGTACTGTTTCTTCTGTTGAATTTTTTGTTGATGGTGTATCTGTTGGAGTTGATAATTCATCGCCTTATACAGCGAATTATACAAGCACAACAGGATCTCATAGTTTAACGGCCAGAGCTACTGATAATAACGGCGCGCAAACTACTTCAGCGGCTGTTTCAATTACAGTTGCTAATAATCCGCCGCCAACAGTTGCAATAACTTCACCTGCAAACGGTTCAAGTTTCATTACCGGAACTGTTGTTCCGGTTACAGCGACAGCTGCAGACAACGTTTCTGTTGCATCTGTAGAGTTTTTTGTTGATGGAGTTTCAATTGGACTTGATAATACATCTCCTTACTCGGCGAATTATACAAGTGTTGCAGGTAATCACAACTTGACAGCACGTGCTATTGATGATCAAGGAGCGCAAACAACATCAGTTGCTGTTGCAATTACAGTTGCGAATAACCCTGCTCCTGTAGTAAGCATCACTTCACCTGCGAATGGTTCAAGTTTTATTATCGGTTCAGTTGTAGCTATTACTGCTAACGCAAGCGATAATGGTTCTGTTGCTTCAGTTGAATTCTTTGTTGATGGCGTTTCTGTTGGTTTAGATAATGCATCACCTTATGCTGCAAGTTATACCGGAGTTTTAGGTTTGCATTCAGTTACTGCCCGTGCAACTGATAACCTTGGCGCGCAAACAACATCTTCTGCGATTTCATTGAATATTGTTAGCACAATTCTACCATACAAAATTGCAACAGCTGCAAATAGTTGCTCGTCTTCAATTTTATGTGTTCCTGTAGTTGCCGTCAATCCGGTTTCAAATGTGATTGGATATGACGTAGTAATGTTATATGATAAAACGAAAGTAAACCCGACAGGTATGGTTACAGTTTATGGTGACCTTATCAATTCTTCTTACGTAGATGTTGCAAATAGCATAGATACTGCAAATGGGTCTATTAGTATTTCTTTATACTTCAATGGATCTGCCCCGGCAAATTCAACTTTCACCGGCTCAGGAAATATTTTTTGTGTTGAATTCAGCAAAACATCAGGTTTCGGTGCTAGCGACACAGCAGGTTTCAGTTTACCATTCATTCAGGAAAGTTATTTCACCGGAGTGCTTTCTCAGCTTTCTGACCCGGGTCAGCAAATTTCTTTTCCTGATTCTTCTTTCAAAGCAGGTTTGACATTCTGGTTAGACAACAGCCCGTTGCGTTATGATGCATTAAATCCTTCTCAGTATTTAATTTCTAATATCAATGGTAATGATGCTACATGTTCAAGCTTATCTGCAATTGCAGTGCAGCCTGACCTTGGTGGATCTTTTGAATACAATATTCATAATGGATCTTCCATAAGTATTTCAAGAGACATCCTTGGAACCAGCAGTGTTCAATCTGTTATCAATGGTTTTGATGCATTCCTTACTCGTCGAGTACTAATTAATGACAGATCTTTCAGTCCGTCAGTATTTCAGATCATCGGAATGGATGTCAATCTTGATGGAGTAGTTAGTGCTGGCGATCTTTCGCAAATTAACCAAAGAGCAGTTTTATTGACACCTGAATTCCGTCAGGCATGGAATTATAGTTCAGGTGGCGTATCAAACGGACAGCCATCAAAAGACTGGATGTTTATTGATGCAACAACAATTAGCACTGATCTTAGTTTTAGAATTTCGTCTACATATCCATCAAATGATGGCGTAGGTTATTCGAAAGGACGTGTTCCGCAAATTCCATTCTGTCTTGAAGTTCCGGTAACAACAACTTTGGGTTGTTCAATCATCGGTCAGGAGACTTATAAAGGAGTATTACTAGGTGATGTGAATGGTAACTTTTCAACTGTTGGATCAGGTGGTTCACTTAGACAAAATTCTGCTAATCGTGTGATCTTTGATCTTACAAAAGCGACTTTGGTAGATGGTTATTTCGAAGTTCCGGTTTCTGTTGTTTCTGATGAGGAAGTTAATTCACTTGACTTTTCAATGGATTTCTCAAACGGTAATTTGGAGTTTAACTCAGTAGTTGATCATTCAGGTTATTTGCAATCATTATCTAATTTAAATTCTGATGACAAGACACTTCGTTTTACATCTTACAGTCTTCAGAACTATGAGATGAACAAATCGTTGATTTCAGTTCGTGTTTCTGCAATTGGCGGAAAAATTGATGAGTCTGACTTCAGTTCATTGGAATGTTACCTTAATGGCGAGAAAGTTAATGCAGAGTTATTGACTGCACGTAATTCATCGATCAGCAGCAACAATCAACAAGTAGATGTTTATCCAAATCCAACTAATGGATTAATAAATGTACTTGCAAATGAAAACGCTATCGTTCAATTGATGGATATTAATGGCAGTGTAATATATGTACAGACTAGTTTAATGGCCGGTCAAAAACAAGAAGTAAATCTCCAGTCACTTGCGAATGGAATTTACATGATCAAAATTTATAATAACAATTTTGTTTCTTTAAAGAAAGTAGTAGTAAATAAATAGTAGGTTTTTTCCATTAACTAAGAGCCCCGTTCATGCGGGGCTTTTTTATTTTCTTGAAATCTAAATTCCTATGGATTAAGAAACCAGCTCATTACCGTGTCCGGTTTACCTAATGTTCATATTAAATTAATTTACTTTTGACAGTGAAGCCAAGAGAGAACCTTAGATTTGATGTATAAATAAATTATGTGATGAAGACAAAAAAATGTGCAATACTGTTGTTTTTGGAATTGTTATATTCAATAGCACATATGCAATTGCGGAAATCAAACGCAGGATCCGGCAGCGATCACCCAACAATAAATGCAATTGATGCAGCAGATTCAGTTATCTTTGAATTATCACAATCGATCTCGCAGTTGAGCACAATTGAATTTCCGGTTTACTTTGTTTCAGATGATACAATTAATGCTGTCGATTTTTCGCTGAAGTTTGACCAGACTATGTTCCAATTTGATACAATTACAAACTTGATTTCAGCATTGCAAGTAATGGCATATTATAACACGTCCGATTCAACGTTACGTTTTACTTCGAATTCACTTCAAACTATTCCCGGTAATGTGCCGATTGTAAAAGTTCGCTTTACAGCAGTTTGGCTGATGTGCGCATCTGATCTGACAGATGTAATTACATATTTGAATGGCGACCAATGTTCTTCAAGAGTTGAGAATTGTGTTGCTAATAGCATTTCAGAAAATTCTGAGATTGAAAAAATGATGGAGTGCTATCCAAATCCTGCATCTGAATCGATCAATATTAACGCTAAGATGGATTTTAAATTTACTATTTCAGATATTCTAGGGAAAGTTGTTTCTCTGGACGGAACTTAAAAGATCAGACAACTTCAGTTGATATTTCAAAATTATCAACAGGTATATATTTTATAATTATCAACGGAATGGAATATCTACATCAAAAAATAGTCATCGCTCATTAATTCTAATTAAAAGTAATAATTAAGTTTTCCTACACACACATACATGCAGATTAAAAAAGCAGCACTTCAAATGGAAGTGCTGCTTTAATTTTGATTCCATAATTAGATTTTACCAATCTTGATTCAATCACCAATTACCACCGGAATTATTTTGCCATTTTCAAAACTATCATTTTTTAATTGAAGGAAATAAACACCTTTAGAAAAATCGCCGGCATTTAAAATAATAATTTCACTTGAAAATTCAGTTTCATAAATGCTTTCTCTGTCATTGAATCCCTGTGCAAAATAAGTTTTGTAGTTTTTCCTACAGACGAATTTAAATGGATAGTAGCCGAGGTGCTGAAAGGATTTGGATAGAATGAAATTACATCGGTTGCGTTATCAGAGATTCCTGTTCCCGGATCCAAGACCGTATATGTGTCACAAAGTGAACAACCATTCTGATCGATCACACATATACTATATATACCTGCTAGTAAAATTGAAAGATCTTCAGTTATTTCTCCTATCGACCACAGATATTGAAATCCTGGAGTACCACCTGCTACTGTTACATCAATTTCTCCATCAAAGCAGCCAATACATGTTGAATTTGTGATTACAGCACTTAATTGTAGTGGTAATGGTTCGGTTACGGTCACAGATGAAGTACTTGTACATCCCTGATTGTCCGTCACAAGAACTGAATAGTTGCCTGCACATAATCCGGTTGCATTCCCTCCGGTTTGAACCGGGGAAGTTGACCATGAGTAAGTGAATGGACTTTGTCCGCTTGCAGATGCTGTTGCAGTTCCTGTACATGTTCCTGCACATGTTGGACCAGTTGTTGAAGTCGTTACCTGAAGTGCTGTTTTGGGACCAGTTAATCAGTGACTTGTCCGTTTGCAGAAGCTGTTGCAGTACATCCAGTGGCTTGTAGTTAGCGTCACCTGAATAGATTCGCTGCGTACATAATCCCGTAGCTGTAATTCCTGAAATTGAGCTGGTGAGTGTGCCCATGCATACCAAATAAAGGACTTTGACCGGTTGCTGTTGCAACTGCAGTACCATCGCATTGCCCTGCACATGTGTTTTGTGAATTTATAGCTAACTGAGCAGAGCAGATATTGTTTATTCCAATTTTACTTACATAAATATCCAGATATAAATTGCCGATCATATTTGTATTTCCCATTTGAATGGAGTCAATAAATTCACCGCAGATGTAAGTATTTCCGTCACTGTCAGAACCAATTCCTCTTCCTCTGTCGCTATCGTGTCCACCGGCCGATTTGATCCAGTTTAAAGTAGAACCATCAGCTGAATAGGAAGCTGCAAACAAATCAGCATAGCCATTAGATGTAACAGTTTGTGGAGGGAAATGGCCTATATCAGCATAATCACCCACAACTAAAATATTTCCGGCAGCATCATGACCTAGACCTCTGCCAATATCATCTTCAACACCACCACCGGGAAGAGCCCAGAGATTATTTCCATTACTGTCATAGGCAGCTAGAAACATGTCTTGATTTCCTCTTGAAAAAATTTGTGTAGAACCAAAGTATCCTGTTTGAAATTCACCGGTCATAATTATTTGTCCGTTCACATTGACCATTACATCCCAGCCGCGATCAAAACCTGTATCTCCGGCCATCTTAGCCCACTGAAATGTACCATCAGTTGCATACTTTGCAAGAAAAATGTCGGTGTGACCGTTTCCGTTTAAATTAAAAGAAGGAGAAAAATCAGCCGTGCCTACAAAATAACCTGTGACATAGATGGCTCCATTATTGTCACTGGCAATTCCATATGTTTTGTCACTATCACTGCCTCCCATTCTTCGTGCCCAAACAAAATTTCCATTTGGGTCAAATTTCACAACAGTACCATCGTAATCTC
>JADJFC010000006.1 GCA_016708785.1 Bacteroidota bacterium
GGTCTGTATGTCCTTAACTACACTTGCTACATCCCGATCCTTTACATTAAATCCTACAACTATTCTTCGTTTGCCATCTTCGCGACTTATTTGAGCCGGCCCCAACTCCATATTGATACTTGCAACTTGTGAAAGCGGAATTTGTACACCGTTTGCAGTGGGAATATATAAATGGCTTACATCATCAATATTATTTCTATGAGTACTATCCAAGCGTACTACCAGATCAAATTTACGTTCGTTTTCAAAAACTACTCCAGCTCCGCCACCTGCAAAGGCCATGCGACAATATGGTTTATATCATCTATATTTAAACCGTAATTTGCTATTTGCGTACGATTATAGTTAATTACAATTTGAGGTAAGCCTGCAACCCTTTCAACACTGGGTTCTGTTGCACCTTGTACGCTTGATACAATTGAATTTACCTTATTTGCATATGCTAAAAGCGTATCCATGTTTTCTCCAAATATTTTTACGGCGACATCTTGACGTATACCAGTCATGAGTTCATTGAAGCGCATTTGTATTGGTTGATTCTTTTCGAAGAAAACTCCGGGAATGGCGTTTAATTTATGTTCGATTTCCTCGGCAAGTTCGTCGTAAGTAATATTCCGTTTCCATTCTGCGGGTTGCTTTAGGATTATCATCATATCTGATGCTTCAGGAGGCATCGGATCAGTTGGAACTTCTGCACTTCCTGTTTTTCCTACAACCATCTTGACCTCATCGAATTCTTTTATTATTCTGGACGCTGCATTGATGTCTCAATACTTTCTGATAACGATGTTCCTTGAGATAAATACAATGAAAGGCAAAATCTCCTTCTGCCAAGGTTGGAATAAACTCACCACCCATTCTGGAAAAAATAATAACTGTTATGAAAAATGCTGCAACGGTAGTACCAACCACATATTTTTTAGCATTTATTGCTCTTTGTAAGAGTGGTGCATATTTTCTCTGAAAGAAACTCATCATCCTGTCAGAAATATTTTTTATGTTCTACTTTTTTACTTAAAAAGAGAGAAGATACCATTGAATATGTAAGTGAAAGAAGGAATGCCCTAATATGGCAACGAAAACTGTCGGTGCCATTGACCGAACATTTTCCTTCTATACCAATTAATGAAAGTTATAGGCAAATAAACAATTAGAATAATAATCTGACCAAATGCAGCTGAATTCATCATTCTTTTTGCACTCTCAAAAACAGTTTAATCCATTTGTTCGGATGTCAACTTTTTCATCCCACTATTTACTTGGCTTGTTGAGATACGATGAAAAATGCTTTCAACAATAATTACCGCTCCATCTACAATTAAACCAAAATCAATTGCTCCTAAACGCATTAAGTTTGCACTGACACTAAAAACATTCATCATTCCTAAAGGCAAACAACATTGATAATGGAATAGCAGAAGCAACAATTAATCCGCCCTGAAATTTCCGAGAAAATAAAACCAATACGAAAATTACAATCAATGCTCCTTCTAAAAGATTCTTTTCAACTGTAGAGATTGCACGGTTTACAAGGTCTGTTCTGTCCAAGTATGGCTCAATAATTACATCTGCTGGCAAAGACTTTTGAATAGTAGTCATCTTTTCTTTGACTCTATTTACGACATCAGCACTGTTTGCTCCCTTAAGCATCATGACAACACCACCGACTGCGTCAACTTGACCATTATAAGTAAGTGCGCCATATCTTACAGCGCTACCAAATCGGACATCCGCAACATCTTTTATCTGAATCGGAATGCCATTTGGATTATTTTTTACTGCAATATTTTTTATGTCTTCAAATGATCCAATCAGACCAACCCCTCGAATAAAATATGCATTAGGTTTTTTATCAATATAAGCTCCGCCTGTATTTTCATTATTTTTTCAAGAGCGGTAAAATTTCCGGAATAGTAATCCCCATTGCAATTAAGCGATCAGGGTTGACTGCCACTTCATATTGTTTTAATTGCCCACCAAAACTATTGACTTCGGCAATACCGGGAGTTCCATAGAGTTGTCTTGCAACTATCCAATCCTGCATGGTTCGCAGATCCATTGCAGTATATTTATCTTCACTCCCTCTTTTTAGGATGAATAATATATTGATATACCTCACCCAATCCCTGTACTTACAGGAGCTAATTCCAGGAGTACCAATTCCATTGGTATTTTTCTTCAGCTTCCTTTACTTTTCATTTATCCGTTGCCCTACAGTAAATATCCACATTATCCTTGAAACAGCAGTAATTACAGATAGACCAAAACGCGAAATGCTCCTTAATTCTTCAAGATCCGGGAGATTTGCAATGCTTTGCTCAATGGGATATGTAACTAATTGCTCTACTTCTGACCTGCAAGAGTTGGACAAAGAGTAATTATTTGAACCTGATTGTTTGTGATGTCAGGTAAAGCATCGACAGTAATTTGGTTTTGCACTCCCACACTCCCAAATTATCAGTGCAAATGTCATCAATCCAATGATGAATTTGTTTTTTAAAAGCAACATAATTATTTTATTAAGCATTATATATCAGTTAAAAATGAATGAATACACAGATTGCTACAAAGCAAAATGCTAAGTAGAAAAAGCGATTACCCGTTAAAACGAGTTTAGGAATTCATTAACTGATTTTGGGCGGTTACCAAATAGAAGAATTGTCTATTGAAAAAAACTGTTGATCGAAAAGAACAAAGTCTTGTAATACTGGTCCAAACGCAAAGTAATATTTGGTAAGTAATGAATGTTCATTGCCGTTGAACAGCATGCACAGAAACAAAATGGGCTGCAAATGTCATTGTCCATTTCATGATGCTCTGAAGCGCTTTGAATTGTAGAAGGGGCATCGTGTTGATGTGAATCACAAATGTCATTGCAGGGCATGAGCATAATTGTCATCAGATAGATGACAAGTGAAAACTAAATATCCGCCTGAAAATGTTCACAAGCAAAAGTAGTAAGAAAGTTTCGAAATAAGCAATTTAAAGAAAAGTGCTTTTTCATCGTTTATTCATTACTCTTTATTCATATTTTGTATCTTTATTATTCTAAATAATCCAAAACATGAAAGTATTCCATCAATTAAAGATTGTTTCCGCCTTTTTATTCTTATTTACTGTTTCGAATTCCTTATTGGCAAAAGACGCAGATACCCTTATTATCAAGACTAACATCTATTGTGATCACTGCAAAGAATGTGAAAGTTGTGGTGGAAAAATTGAACGTGATTTAACTTTCGATAAAGGTATTGAAGCAGTTCAACTTGATGAAAAAACAATGACTATCAAAGTAACTTATAACTCCAAAAAGACCAACCCTGAAGCTATTCGACAACTAATTTCAAAATATGGTTTAGATGCTGATGAAGTGAAAGCTGATCCGGTTGCTTATTCTAAGCTGGACGAGTGTTGCAAGAAATAGTATTTTGCCGCCAGCTTGTCTAATTTATTAACCCATCTCCACAACTTTATTTCATTTTCTGATAAGTCATACAATTTGTAGATCATCAAGTCTAAATTACTTTCAAGTTCATTCGTGTCATTTCCCTTTATTTTATTTGAGATAATTTTATCTACCTGTTTAACATATTCCGCTTGCGATTTGACCGAAATTTTGGTATCCTAATTTCCTTATATCTCCCAATGTAAGTTGAGTAAAATCATCCTTCTTTGCTGAATTGGAGGCATTTGTTTTTAAAAACGAAATTAATCTTGAATTAATTATTGCAAGTAAATACTTGGAGACAAACTCTGGATCATTCAATTTAAAAACATAGATGTCTTTTTTATTTACAAAATCTTGATCTGTTATGGTTGCCATTACTCTAAATTGCCTGCTAATTATTCGTCTTACTAAAATTCTTTCGCCTTTAAAATAATTTTCAGTTGATGGTTTTTCCTTCAAATTTTCTCCGTACTTAACAAACATCAATTCATTGTCAATAGAATACCTGGCTAATTTTCCAGCAAAAACAGATTTATAAGTTGAATCAATTTTCTTTATTGAATAATCTGATGAGTCAGCTAAAATCCCTCGAACCGATTTTGTAATATCGCCAATTGTCGTTTCTAATTTTGAAAACTTTCCTGAATATTTCTAATTCCGACATTAAAAACAATTTTAAGAGATGAAGTGTTTTGCCATTCCTTATTTTGAATTTCCTTGAATGCTAAATTATTTAAGGAGTCCAACGAAACTTTATCTTTTGATGAATACTCATAAACAAAAGATGACTGTGCTTTATTCTTTGAAAAGAAATATAAACCTGTATCAACGTAGACATCATCAAACACGTCATAAGGAAGAACAATTCCTTTACTTAATTGTATGTTGTTTTTAATAAAACTTCTTGTATTTATGTAATTGTCACCAGTCTGCCAAGAAACAGGTATAATAAACGAAACATTACCTTTGTGATGGCTTAATTTCGTGCCAAGTTCAATGAATGAAGTGTAAATGTCCTCGGTTGCTGAATATTCTCTCTTTATTGCGTCTTTTAAAGATTGATTCATTTTTACACCATAAGGCGGATTGCCGACTATCACATCAAAGCCTTCAAAATTTCCCTCCTTATCCAATACTTCCGGGAATTCAAACGCCATTCAAAAGCATTCCGGTAAATGGCGTTGCTTTTTATATCTTCAATTAATGCTTCTTGCTTGCTTATTTTTTCGGTCAATTTTTTTACCTCAAGATCGTAGTCTTTTTTTTCTTTAGGTGTTTTCTCGAACAAGTCAGTTTGCATGGTAAGGTTAATCAATTCGCCTTTCCATTTATTCAAATCTTTTAATTCTTTACTGTTACTGCTTATTTCAACCCTAAAATCATTTTTAATTGAGTTAATAATTTGCTCTAAGCCACGCTTTAACTCTTTATCGTGAGCATTTTTATAATCGTGTACAAAGCCCTTGTATTGGTTAATGTTATACTTAATGCTTTTTAATGCCTTGCTTAAATCTGCATCTAAAGCAAAGCGGCTTATTAAAGAGTTTCCGCATTTAATGTTGATATCAATGTTCGGAAGCGTTTCTAATTCCTTAAATTTTGTTTCTTCTGTATAGTAAGCATTCTTTAACAACTCAATCCACAAACGTAATCGGCATATTTTAACCGAGTTCGGGTTAATGTCCACACCAAATAAACAGTTTTCAATAATGGTTTGCTTTTCGTGAAAGAGAGATTTTTGTACTCGTTGAGTTTCTTTATTAATACTACCGTTGTTTACTTGATATTCAAAAATATCCTGCCCATCGTTATAAGTAACAATCAACTCATCATTTTCAATTTCTATTTCATAGCCGGATAAACGCACACCTTTATCATCCGCCAATATGCCGAGTTCTGCCTTAATTGAAATAATTTCATTTAAAGAAGAAACTAAGAAGTGACCTGAACCCACAGCAGGGTCACATATGTGCATACCGTTTATTAACGCATTAAATTCTAATACATCTTTTCCGGTTCTGCGGTCAGCCATGTAGTTTTTTAAATCTTCAAAGGCTTCACATTTCCATCCATAAGCATCTTTAAATTTTTGTAACACCGCCAAACGAATGGCTTGTCGGCACATGTACATTGTAATAAAGCCAGGAGTAAAGATCGAACCATCTTTATAACCGTTTATTTTTTCAAATATTAAACCTAATACAGATGCGTTGATTAATGTTTTACTGTCCTCTTGTATTTCTTCTGAACCTTCTGATGCAAAATCATACGCCTCTAAAAAATCAAACAAATATTGCAATCCATTTAAACTCTTTGCAATGGGTTTGTTCTTAGCATCACGCAATACCGTTCCGCTGTATAAATCCAAATCCAATGCGTCATCAAGGCTATTAATTTTAATTGTTTGGTCTTCCAACTCGCTAATTTCAAACAAAGAACTATTGAGGTATGGAATGTTGCCAAACTTTTTATTGATAGCTTCGTTTCTATCACCTGCTTTTTTGCCAATACTTGAAAGAAGAGTTTATACAACTCATCGTATTGAGATATTTTAGTGTAGTTTAAAAACTTGTAAGATTGATCACCTTTTTGGTATTTAATTAATTGTGCTTCGAGTAATTTTAAAAACAATACTCGGTTAATCCATGTGATTGAAAGTTCTAATGCAAGATTAAACAAACGCTCTTGACTGGTATCACCATAAGACGATATGTCCGGAACTTTATGAAGGCTATCTTCTAAGTCTAAAATCGTAATGGTGTTTTCTAACAGCGAACCTGCATCTCTTTTGCCTTCCTGCTTTCTTCGAATTAATTTTTTGCTTCCCTCTTTTACTTCTTCTAATCCGATGATGTGCAATAATTCTGAATAGAAACCTTTATCTAAAGAGTTACTATCATTAGCAAATTGAATTTTTAATAAATGAATAGGGCTGAAGATTTTAAATAAAGCAATGAGTTTGTTATCATCTGCTCTATCATTATTCTTTAACGGTTTTTCGTATTCACGAATATCAAACCATGTAAAAGATATATCTTCTTTTAACTCATCTAAAAATGGTTTGGCTATCTCTTTGTAAAATAAATCGGTATTGGTACTTACCTTCTGTCCGCTATCCCAATCCTTAAAAGCTTTTACAAGCTTAGTATTTTTAGCAACTACCTTTTCAAAAAGAGAAGCGTCAAAAATAAACCACTCGTAAATGTTAGTTATAACCAAGTGGCGGATGTCAATGTTCTTTTCATTAATCCTTTCACGCAAATAGTAAAGTATCAATTCATGCATGGCTTTGGCATTTAGATTTTGCCTTGTAACCATGTCGCCTTTATTAGTTGGGCGTTTTACTTCAAACAAAACTCCGCTTGGTGTTTTTGCTTCTTTACCTGTGTGAATAACAAAATCGGTACGACCTTTTGTAGCAACTAAGTAATCTTGCTTGTACCAAGTATCTTTTAGAAAATCCATCAAATGAATTTTCACATTCTCTTCACTTTCTTTTTCGTCAATTTGTCCTAACAACTTTACAAGGTTGCCTTTAAACAATTCTATGTCCGGACGCTTTGGTTTTATTAAGCTGTAAGCTTTATTGAGAGCCTTTTTGAGGCTGATTTCGTTCAAGGTCATATTTTACTAAACACTTAGTTTGTAATCTTAAACTGGTTATATCTGAAAATTTTAGTTTTTTATTCTTTTTTATAATTCATCAGACGAAGTCAAATATATAGAAAATTAACCAAAAATTGAATTTCTGGAAAACCAGTACTTATATTAAGTGATCGTCTTTAAGAATATAATCTTGCAAAATTAGTTGACGGAAAAGAGTTTATAGGCTAAACCTATTTTGCAAGCTTATTTTTGATTCGGAACGTCATTTTGGTGATCGTAATTGAAATTGGAGATAACCAAACTAATTTTATTAACTACTTTACTTCTCGTTTTTTTTTAACATCAATAATTTCCGCCTTAGGCTCCTTTATCCTAATGTTTTCGAACCCATATGGTTTAATAAGTTTATACACTCCTATGATTGCTAGGACAACAACTGCTGTACCAATGACAATTTGGATTTTACTAAATTGTCTAGGATTGAACGGTACCGGAATCTGAGATATCGGTGTCCCGTATAATTTTATAATATCAGAATAGTTAATCATTTTATATAGTTTTTTTGTGAATTAAAATTACGTCTGGTTTTATTAAGAAAGTTTGATACTCCCCATATTCAACACACTGAATGTTTAAGTGAGAATTAAATGGAAATCTATATGAATATGCACAGAAGTTGAAACCGAACTTTTGAAGTTCTTGGATCTGATAATGATTTCCTTCTGGTTTAAGCATTAGAGAATCTAGAATTTTTTATTTGCTTCTAAAAGTTCTTTTGTTGCATCCTTGTTATATTCTTGTTGCATCAGATGTGTCTGCTGCTTTTTACTACTCTATGAGTTGCATTATAAAAGTCCTGATAACATTTGTTGGAACAATAATCTCGTCCTTTATTATAAACCATGTGAGGTTTTTTGCAAGCAGGGCAAACTCTATAGTTTGGTGAATCTGGATCTAGCTTTATTTGTCTAGAGTCCTTGCTAAACTTCTTATCGTCCATTTTCAATTATTTCTTCTTTAGTTTTAATACGCTTTCCATTGATCCATTCTTCAATAATTTCAAGATCAAACATCAATACCTTTCCAACTTTTGAATGAGGAATGTATCGCTTAAAGACCCATCCATAGATAGTCGCTTTAGGCCAACCATATAATTGACACAATTTATCTATATTCACTTTCCTAGTTGATTCGGGGCGGTTAAAAGAATTAAGAATTGTAGAATCCAATTTATTTTGGATAATAGCCTCCAGTTGTTCTACACTGAGATCAATGATTCTAATATTCGAGTAGCCTGACATGGCGTCAAGATTAAGAACAATAAAAGGTCACAAAAAAGTACTTTTACAAGTACCTTAAAAATTTAACATTTCAATTAATCCTGGGATTGGCTTAGCAGTAGGCGCATTCGCAGATGAAATACTTTTATGAACATAATTTTCAGTTAGTTCGATTATCTCATTTCTTTTCTGCCCTTTAAAATACCTGCAAATCCACGATTCTAAATTCTTCTTCGAATTCAAGATCAGATTTTTGTGGTGAAGTCTGTGGAATGCATCTAAAAGTTTGATGCAGGATGCTTGAAAACTTAATGGATTTTCAATTGGATTCCCTTTCAAAAGCATTTCAAGGACTTCGTGTTCCTTAGAATCAAAATATGGTTTTAAAAGAGCATGAAATTGTGGAAGAAAATGTTCATTGATTGCAATTTCTTTAAAAACATAACTATCGACCTCGTTTTGGTCTTTGCTCCTTTTTGAATCAACCCAATTCATTATTGCTTGTCTTCTTAAAATGCACTCATGAAAACAATTTTGCGAGACTTTGTCATAAACTCCATATTGAATCATTCCAACAAACTCAGTTTTATCTTTTGCATAATAATTTCCTTCAAACGCAGTAAAATGATAGTCTAAATAGGAATTGATTTTAAATACATCAATTATTGCAAGCTGAATCTGAAGAAACACGTGATACATAGTAGATCTTGGATCAATCAGAATGGGAAGCAATCTTTCCGTATTATGCTTATAAATAATTCCATTTGGTTCAGCATACAGAGGTCCTTGAAAATCTAAAATGCTAATCAAACTTTCACATTTGTTCTTCACTTTTAGATTGGTTGCTGAGGTAGATAACTCTAACAATCTCTTTCTTATTGACGAGAGATTTAGGTCATATATGTGAAATTCAATTTTCGCCATTTTCAATATTTTCTTGAAGAAAAGAAAAAATGAGAGTTTAGAAAATCAAAAATGTTTAAACTATGTTTAAACCGGCCCAAAAAGAAAAAGCCTCTACATCTCTGTAAAGGCTTGATTCTTAGGGTGTGGGAGCTACAGGGTTCGAACCTGTGACCCTCTGCTTGTAAGGCAGATGCTCTCCCAGCTGAGCTAAGATCCCATTTTTCAAAGAAATGCACTTTTTTTCTTTGGGATGGCAAATATAGGGGAATTTTCTCTGAGAACAAGAATTCAAAAGTAATTCATGAAAAAAAAACATCATTTATTTGGGTTTTTACTCATTTTGAAAGAGTTAAAATGTGTGCTTTCTGTGCTTACTTCTAATTAATTGAGAAAACTTGATGTCACAATTTGTGATTTCAAGTTTAATGGAACAAGACGTGAAATTTCTATGTTTTTTCTCCCGCAGATCCGATAGCTATGGGCAGAATACGCAGAATATCAACAGAAAATTTTGGGACTTATTGTGTCCCGATAGCTATCGGGATTGCGATCTCTGATTTTTGACTATCCGAAAGTGAGCAACTTCCAATGAAATTACCATATTCAAAATGATACATTAACTATCTTTAATAATCTTCAATTAAAGTCTTCTCCTATCAAACCTCAGGAAATGAAAATTAAAATCTTCATACTCGGACAACTTTTGCTTCTTGTCCTCTCTGTCTCTTCTCAACCAATCGCCTTTTATCCTCACGGAGTCGGCGGTGGCGGTGCTCTTTTCTTTCCTACCATCAATCCGGGAAATGACAACGAATATTATGTGAGTTGCGATATGAGTCAGTCGTTTCATACAACCAATTTCGGTATGACGTATTCGCAATGTGATTTCGCGCAATTGCAGGTGTCGAATAATTCTACTTTCGAATTTACGAACGATGGATTTACCGCTTACACTATCTACAACGATGGCAATAACGAATTTCCGGTAAAGTCTCTTGATGCCGGCGCGACTTGGTCTACGATCAATGCATACAATCTCGGGACGTATGGATCTGCTTATGCACTCAAAGCAAATTACAATAATCCGAGTCAACTTATTGTCGGCGCTTATGGCGATATCCTAATTTCAAATGATGGTGGTGCATCTTTTTCTCTCGTAAAAACTGCAAATTCAATGGGCGCAGGATTGATTCTCGGCGGAGTATTCTTCGATGGACAAAATATTTACATCGGAACTAACGATGGACTACTCTACTCCACCAATGGCGGGACTTCGTTTTCTACGATGACAACAACAGGAATGACGGCAGGACAAGTCATATGGAATTTTGCAGGTGCGAAGAATGGAGCAACTACTCGTTTCACTTGCATCGCTGCAGATGTTTCCGGAACATACAATGGCATCAAACCATGGGACTACTGGGGATTTGCAAAAGCCGTTTATACAATGGATAATGCAAACGGAACGTGGGTCGATAAGTCTGCCGGAATAAATTTCTCCAATGACTTCATCATGTATTGCGCAATGGCGTGGAATGATATCAATACAATTTATCTGGGAGGAAATGATAATGCAAATAGCGCTCCTCTCGTTTTAAAATCGACAACAGGCGGAACAAACTGGACATCGAAATATCAGACGATCAACAATGCTAACATCGCAACCGGATGGGAAGGATATCAAGGCGATAAAAATTTCAGCTGGAGTGAAACGTGTTTTGGCATAACTGCGGCTCCAAATAATTCTTCGAAAATAATTTTTAGCAACTTCTCAAATGTTCAGGTAAGCAGCGATGGAGGTGACAACTGGCGACAAGCGTATGTTGATCAAGGCGATGAAAAACCCTTCCGGGTAATCCAACTCCAAAACATCGCGCATATCATAGCATCGGATTGGAGAATACAACTTCATGGCAAGTACTATGGACTTCGCCGACAAATGTTCTTGGTGCTTTCAGCGATATAGGACTGATCAGAAGTACTGACATGGGTTGGAGCTGGGGATTTCAATACACAGGTCTTGCAGTGAATTCTGTTTATCGCCTGGAACAAAATACGAGCGGGACAATCTTCGCGGGCTGCTCGAACATTCACGACATGTACCAGAGCACACGATTAGCTGATGCACAACTTGACGCAAATGATGCAAACGGAAAAATTGTTTACTCAACAGACAGTGGTGCAACGTGGACGAACCTGCATGTCTTCAATCATCCGGTGTTCTGGTTAGCGATCGATCCGAATAATCAAAATAGAATGTACGCTTCTGTTATTCACTATGGAGGAACACAAGGAAGTCAAGTTGGCGGAATTTATGACAAATGATTTGAATAACCTTCAAACTTCTACATGGACAAAATTATCTAACCCTCCGCGTACGGAAGGTCACCCTGCGAGTATTGTAGTGTTGAATGATGGAAAAGCTGTCTGTACTTTTTCCGGCAGAAGAAATTCAAGCGGGACATTCACTGCGAGCTCCGGAGTTTTTATTTACGATCCGATCGCAAATACTTGGACAGATGTAAGTGATAACGGAATGCACTACTGGACAAAAGATGTGGTGATCGATCCGAATGATCCAACGCAAAATACTTGGTACGTCGGCGTATTCAGCGGCTGGGGCGGTGCGCCAAATGGATTGGGCGGATTATACAAAACAACTAATCGCGGAAGCAGTTGGGCGAAACTCACCGCTTCACAATTTGATCGCGTGACTTCAATAACATTTACCCGAACAATCTCAATCAGGCATATCTTACAACAGAGATCCAAGGTTTGTGGACATCACTTGATATGAATGCTGCAACTCCTACATGGACGAATGTTACAAGCTATCCTTTCCGTCAGCCGGAACGTGTGTTCTTTAATCCGTATCAGAATAATATGATTTGGGTGACTAGCTTCGGAAGCGGGATAAAATCGGGCGATATGAGCGAGGTAATTGGAATTGATGAAAATTCTCTTTCATTAAAAAACAAACTAGAAATTTATCCGAACCCTTCAAGTGGCAATTTTAACCTGAATTTTATTTCTGAGAATCGCGATGAATCAACGATTGAAATTTACAATGCATTTGGTCAAAAGGTTTTCATGAAAAAAATCAAATCGAATTTAGGCGAGAATAATATTCCACTTTCTTCAGAGGGATTTTCGAAAGGGATTTATTTTGTTTGTTTGAAAAGTCAACAGGAGATAAAGTCAGGGAGGACCGTAGTTGAATAACTTTTATTGACTGGAGGCTATTGCGAAAAAGTATTTTTGGCTAAAGCCGTTACGCTCTTTGTAGCTTTTTATCCGTCAGCTAAAGCTGACGGTAATAAAATTAGTTAAAAGGAAGTGCTTAAAACTGAACACGCCCGTGCTACTCACCACTTACCAATCACTACTTACTTTTTATTGCACTAGGAAGACAAAAGAAATCGTCCCCTTCTGTATATCCGCCCCCTCAGGACTCGGATTGAATTTCGCTTTCATGGCAGCTTCTTTTGCTAAGCGAAACAAATATGCACTTGTTGTTGTAGATCCTCGACCGCCGGGAATTGCTGTTTCAACATTTCCGTCTTTATCAACTGTGATATCGACAACAACTTTTCCTGTTTCTTGCGAATGATCGGTGATCTGTGGGGTGCGAATTAATTTTCTTCCGGACAATGAGAATGAAATTCCTTTTCCCGTACCATTTCCTTGTCCTGTTCCTTCTCCACCACCATCGCCTGTACCATTACCATTCTTTCCTGTGTACTTTGAATTCGGGTCGCCATTCTTATCGCCTTGATCTCCTGTTCCACTTCCTGTACCTTGTGATTTTGAAGCAGTGGTTTTCCCTTGATACAATGCACTTGTATTAACAGTCTTCACGGGTTCAGCAGGCTTCGTTGTTGTTTTCACTTCCGTCTTCGTCGGCTTAACGTCCTTTTTGGTATCAACTTTTTTTACCGGCGGAATATTAACTTCTTCCATATCCTGCGTTGCAACGTTCTCTTCTGGGGCAGTATTTGGCTGAACTTTTTCTACGACAGGTTCTTTTGAAACAACTTCAGCCATCGGTTGAATTTCACCTGATGCTTCATCTACCATTCCGATATTTACGATCACACCTCCGCTACCACCTGTTTCCGGAAATGGCGGAACTTCAGTCTTCAGCATAGTGAAAGTAAAATCAAAAAGAGTCCGGCATGAACTGCGACCGATAAGATCGCCGAGCGCGAACGGATGTTAGCATTCATATTTTATTTCTTTGCTGTTGCAGTTGACGACGTTTGTGTTGCCAATACCATTTTAATCTTCAAACGGTTTCCAATATCGAGTAAGTCAACAAGGTTTTGCACCTGAACGGTCTTGTCTACTTTCAATAATGCAGTTGGATCAGGTTGACCTTTGATCATAGATACAAGGGTTGCCTCTAACTCTTCCTGAGCAACGGGTGTATTGTTCACTGCATATTGCAGATCTTCTGTAACAGATATAGTAAGCGGATGTTTGAATCCCTGATTACTGCTCTTTGCATTCGGCAACAATAACTTCAATACGTTTGGCGTAGCCATCGTAGAAGTGATCAGGAAGAACAACAATAGGAAAAACATAATGTCGTTCAGTGATGCTGAAAACACCTCTGTTGATGCACGATTTCTTCGTCTTAAATTCATGACTTCTTGTATTAAATTATCGTTTAACCGGCTCTTCTAGTAAATCGATGAATTCTACCGCATTTACTTCCATTCTATTTATTACTCTATCGATCATGAACGTTAAGTAGTGATATGCTGCATAAGCGATCATACCAACTAAAAGTCCTGATGCCGACGAAATCATTTTTTACGTAAAGACCACCGGAAATAGTGTTAATTTCCAAACTATTTTGCTGAGCGATCTGATAAAAGATCTTGATTACTCCGAAAATTGTTCCAAGGAAACCAAACATCGGCGCTATACCTGAAATGGAATTTAGAATGTTCATGTTCTTTTCCATCTTGAAGATCTCCAGCTTACCGACATTCTCAATAGCACCTTCAATTTCTTTTACCGGTTTTCCAAGACGCATGATTCCTTTTTCAATCATTCTTGAAACAGGTGTATTCGTGTTTCTGCATAATGCTTTTGCTGAATCAATATTTCCACTGTGAACATAATCACGAATCTGATTCATGAAATTTCTGTCTACTTTAGAAAGTTTACGAATCGTAATATATCGTTCGAAGAAGATATAGAATGCTGCAATGGATAGAATTGCGATAGGATATAAAATCGGCCCTCCTTTTACTGCCATTTCCCAGAGCGAAATTGATTGCTCAACGGGTGGTGTCATCGTTGCTGCTGCATTGTTTAAACTATCAGCAGCCATTGTGCCTGTTTGTGTAATCTGTAAGATAAATCCGATCATAGAATTCTATTTGAGTAGCTAGCAAAAGTAGTGAGAACGCCCTCCTACTATCTCTCGTCAATTTGTACTTTTAAACATTAGTATGTTAGTCAAACGAAATCCAAAAGCACTTATTGAACGAGATTAAAACTAACCGGTAAAATCATTTTGGTATTGACCTGTTGATTCCCAACCTTGCCCGGAGCCCACTTCGGCGATTTCTCTAAAACTGCTACAACGGATTCTTCCATTCCATAGCCGGCTTTCTTCACAAATTCGATTTCGACCAGATTTCCGTCTTTATTGATCACGAAAGACACAAACAATTTGCCGCTGATGCCTTCTGTTCGTGCTGCATCCGGAAAACGCATATGTCTGGAAAGAAAATTATAGAATCCTTCCATGCCGCCCGGAAACATTGGCAACTTATCGACAGCTGCGCTACTCAGTACTTTTGTTCCCAATTCTGAACCGGCACCACCTCCAATTACAGGAAGTACAGGAAGTGCTGCCGGAAGGGAGCCCGGCAAAGAAGGTGAAATTGGTTCGACAGGAAGTGGTAACGGTTCAGGTTTTACCGGTTGTATTGGCTCTACCACTTTTGCAACCAGCTTGAAAGAAAGCGGATCGACAACATGCTTAGGGGCCGCAAGGGATGCAGGTTTTGAGATATTTTTTATAAGCGATTTTGGGATATTATTCTCAGGTTCGATCTCAAAAATTTTAGACATGTCGTTAAGTGTAGTTTCTTTGTGTTTCACCAAGGCCGGAAGTGGATCATGTGCGATCTGATAAATGATGAATGCCAAAAGTGTCAAGCCGCCGATTCCAATAAAAAAGATTTCATGAGATTTGCCTGTACGTGACCCTTAATTCATAAGCGCCATAGGACTTGTTGCGGTTTTCGAAGATCAGATCTTCGTAACTGTTGGGAGCTCTTTTCATAGGTTTAGATTTTAGACATGAGCAAATCGGGAAGCTTTTTCCATAAATCGTCTTAAAATCAGTTTTCCGCTAATAACATTTCATAGTCAAAAACTTGGTTGAAAAGAGATATGCCGAGGTTTAGTTTTGGTTATATTGCCACCTCATCCGAGGACATTCACATGAAAAAAATTCTAATCTTAATTGCATTTCTTTTTTCAATGCAGCCACTTTCCGCACAGTTAAAAGTTCTCTTCCCTGCGGGAGATGGGCTGGATGTTACTGCCGACTGGTATCCGGTAAGCAGCAACCTACCTGTCATTTTGCTTTGTCATCAGGACAAATCAAGTCGAGGTGAATATATTGAAACTGCTCTTCGCCTGAATAAATTCGGGTTCAATTGTATGGCCGTTGACCAAAGAGTTGGCGAGTCCGTAAATAATATTCCAAATGAAACTGCTGCCGAAGCAAAATCAAAGCATCAAAACCCAAAATTTGAAGATGCCGAGAAAGATATTATCGCTGCAATCGATTTCTTATATCTTAAATATAAAAAACCAATCATTATCGTTGGAAGTAGCTATTCTGCTTCTTTAGCATTAAAAATTGCTGCCGAAAACAATAGAGTGATGGCTGCAGCCGTTTTCAGTCCTGAAGAAGTTTTCACAGACAAAAATTATATCGGCAACAGCATTAAAACATTAATGAAACCGGTATTTGCAACATCTTCAAAAGCGGAAGCAAATACAGTGACAGAATTACTTAAAGATGTAAACTCTCGTTTGAAGATTCAGTATATCCCTACTTCACTCGGCGAACATGGCTCAAAAGTTCTTTGGCCTTCGACTCCCGGCAATCAGGAATACTGGATCGCTTTTATGAGCTATCTTGACAAACTGAAAAAGATGTCAAACCAATAATTTTATGCGATTCCTTTCAAAGAGTATTTTTTTTTGCTTCCTGATATTTGCAGGATCGCCTCTCTTTGCTCAAAAAGGACTGACTACACTCGGCATTCAATTTAAACCCATCTTCCCATTAAATTTCCTGAACACAGGTCCAATTTATAATGACACAGCTAATGTCAACTTCAAAACTGAACTTACTTCAGGATTCAGTGGGGGATTAATAATCAGACATTCATTCTCCGAACTGATCTCATTGGAAACAGGAATTAATTATGTGAAGAGAAAATACAGCTTGACGATTACCGATTCTGACACAGCATTCAAAGGAGAATCATCGTATCGGATAATCAGCTATGAAGTGCCTGTTTCTGCAATGATATTTACACGAGTTGGAGAAAATCTATACGCAAGCGGTGCGCTTGGCCCGGCTGTAAACATGTTTGCCAGCGATATTCAGACGTATGATTACTATTTCAATCACGTTTCATCCTATCGACAGATCTTCCAGTTTGCCATCAATGGCAACATTGGGTTCGAATACAGAACACCGAAAGATGGGACTATCTATTTTGGTGTTTCTTACCACCGACCATTTGAATACATCTACTTCGATCAGGTGCGATACAAGTACCATGGTAAAGATGTTGCTGTAGGAAACCAACTGATTGGAAATTATTTGACGATTGATTTGAGGTATTATTTTCATGAAGAAAAAAGGTAAGTAGTAAGTGGTGAGTAGTAAGTTGCAGGCTGCTACTTACTACTCACCACTTACTACTAACCTTTTTTTAAAGCTTCGGATTATCCAAATGCCTAGTAGAATCCCGACTCGATTTCTTTTCCAAATTCCTTTCAAAAGCATCCTGCAGATCGATGCCGGTTTGATTAGCTATGCAGATCAATACAAAAAGTACATCCGCTAATTCATCGGGCAATTGTTTTTTCAGATCGCTTTCTTTTGACGATTGTTCGCCGTAAGTGCGTGCAATAATTCTTGCCACCTCACCGACTTCTTCGGTGAGAATTGCCATGTTCGTCAACTCATTAAAATAACGGACCCCATAGGTCTTGATCCACTCATCAACCTTCTGCTGAGCCTGTGTTAAAGTGATCTCTGAATTCATTCTTTGTTCTTTGAGTCAATAATAATTGTAACCGGACCGTCATTCAGTAATCTTACTTTCATGTCTGCTCCAAATTCGCCGGTAAATATTTTTTTATTCATTTCTCTTTCCATTTGAGCAATGAGTTTTTCATACATGGGAATTGCAAAATCAGGTTTAGACGCTTTTAAATAGGAAGGGCGATTTCCTTTTTTTGTTGAGGCATGCAAGGTGAATTGGCTGATCAGCAAAATATCTCCATTCACTTCTAAAACGGAGCAATTCATTACTCCGTCGGCATCATTGAAAATTCTCAGCTTTGCAATTTTTCCACACAGCCATTCAATGTCCTCGTCAGTATCTGCGTCTTCAATTCCAACCAGAACTAAAAGGCCTATGCCAATTTCAGATTTAACAATTCTATCTATTGTAACTGATGCTTCAGAAACTCTTTGGATGACGCAACGCATAAATGAACGGGATTACCTGGATTACACTGATTATACTGATTGTACTGATTAAACTGATTGCGGTGATTTATTTAGGGTTATTTAAAAATATCTTGTCCGCTTAAAATACTTAGGTAACTTTCATAACGACTCATGGCAATTTCACCGGCTTCGACAGCAGTTTTTACTGCACAATCTTTTTCGTTTGTATGAATACAATTATTGAACTTGCAACCTTTACTTACTTTGAATATTTCAGGAAGTAGTGCGAGATCTCTTTCGGATTGAAATCTATTGTCCCAAATTCGCGAATACCAGGTGTGTCAATAATAAAACCTCCGAAAGGCAACAAATGCATTTCTGCAAATGTTGTGGTATGTGTTCCTTTCATGTGCCGCATTGATAATTTTGCTGTCTTCAGATTCAGCGTCGGAATCAATCTATTAATAAGCGACGATTTTCCTACTCCACTATGTCCGGAAAATAAATTGATCTTATCTTTTAGAGCAGCCGACAACTCCTCCAGGCCTTCGCCGCTGATCGAAGAAACAACAAAAGTTTTGTAGCCAATCGATTCATATAGTCCATTTACCTCCGCTAAAAATTCACGGATGTCTTCTTCATAAAGATCAGCTTTATTCCAGATGATACCACCGGGAATGTTGTATGCTTCAGCAGTTGACAGAAAACGATCGATGAAACCTAAGGAGGTCTTCGGCAAAACCGGAGTTGCCACAACATATGCTACGTCAATATTGGCAGCAATGATCTGAACCTGCTTCGACAACTTAACAGACTTACGGATAATGTAATTCTTCCGCTTAACCAAAGCAGTGATCCAATGTAGGTCACCTTCAAAATTGTTGATATCGACCTCTACTCTGTCTCCCACTGTCAATGGATTGGTCGCTTCAAAATCCTGTAAACGAAGATTCCCACGGATTCGTCCAATGATCTGTGTTTGATCATCCAATCGGATCAAGTATTGATTCCCTGTAGATTTGATTACAATTCCCTGCATAGTCTGAGGCGAAATTAGGAAATTAAAATTCAATTAAAAGTATTAGTTTTGTCCCACATTTTATGCTACAAAAGCAGTTATGATTTCAGTAAAAACATCACTAAAGTTTACGGCTCACAAAAAGCGCTTGACGACGTCTCATTCGAGATCGGCAGCGGTCAGGTTATTGGTTTCTCGGGCCCAATGGTGCGGGCAAATCTACAATGATGAAAATCATTACCTGCTACATTCCACAAACATCCGGTGATGTTTCTGTTTGCAGATACGACGTAACAGAACAATCCATTGACGTAAAAAATAGTTGGGTATCTCCCGGAACATAATCCGCTCTATCCGGAAATGTATGAAAGAATACCTCAATTATATTTGTGGTGTTTATAAATTTGAAGGTAAAAGGACGCTAAGATAAAAGAGCTGATCGAACTTACAGGACTTACTGTTGAACAAAATAAAAGATTGCAGCACTTTCTAAAGGATATCGTCAACGTGTTGGATTGGCTCAAGCATTAATTCACGATCCGAAAGTTTTGATTCTTGATGAGCCTACCTCGGGACTAGATCCTAATCAATTGACAGAGATCAGAGCATTGATCAAATCGATTGGCAAAGAAAAGACGGTCGTTCTTTCGACCCACATCATGCAGGAAGTGGAAGCGATCTGCGACAGAGTGATCATTATAAATCGAGGGAAGATCGTAGCCAATGAAAGTACTAGTGTACTTCAGAAAAGTCGAACAAGTGGTGAGATCATTCTGGTTGAATTTGATTCTGCCGTTTCAGAAAACAACTACGCTCAATCGACGGAGTCCAATCGTGTGAAAATATTAACGGAAACAAATGGAGATTAAAAGTGAACGACCTTACTGTCCGAAGTTCAATATTCAAATGGGCAGTTGCAAATGACTTAACTGCGCTCTCCTTACAGGTTGAGGAACAGAGGTTGGAAGATGTTTTTCATCAGCTAACGAATAACGAATAACGAATAACGAATAACGAATAACGAATAACGAATAACGAATAACGAATAACGAATAACGAATAACGAAAATCTAAAAAAAAATTTAGGTTTCTCAACTTACCATTACAATTTACAACAAATAAATGCAGCGACCTTACGAATTTAGTTACAAAATAATATTTCTGTTCTGTACTTTATTCGGAGGAGAAGTTAATGCGCAGAATGTTGCAGCATATCCTGACAATTGAGGCAATTTACAGGTATTTGATGGTGGGCTTTTTCGTGAATTGGAGTATTTGCCGGTGAGGAACTATAAATATGCGGGCAATTCTGTTGCTTACATTGACAATAAAAATGATTTCAGGATCTATTCAAATGGATCAACGATAACAATGTTAAATGCTGCGGATTTTTCTTACAATGTTACAGACTACTTGATCTCTTTTAAAGTTGGTCAAGTTTTATATGCATTCGATAAAGGAGAAAAAAGAACACTATGCTACTACAACACAATGTATGCAGTCAATGACAGCATTCTTGCCTTCTTTGATGATTCAAGAAATGTCTTTAGCGCATACTATGATGGCAAAGTTGTAGATATGGAGGATTCTTTTCTTGACAAACCTAAATCAATAAAAACCGGGCCTAACTTAGTTGCATGGGTAAATCAATCGAATTACTTTAATGTCTTTTACCACGGCGAACTTTATCAGCTTGACAATATTGCACCATTAGCTTATTCTGCAGGTAGGGATATCGTAGCATATGTCGACGACTATGTACAACAGTTCCGTCTCTTTTATAAAGGAGATACAGCTACCGCTGAACTCTTCCCGCCAGATTCCTTTAAAGTTGGTTTTGCTAATATGGCATATGTAGACAATCTGGGAAATTTCAAAATCTTCGAGAATGGTGCCTCAGTAGAAATACTTCCTGATCGTCCAAAGTTTTTTGAAGTAAAAGGAAATACTATTGTCTATGGCTACAACAATACGTTCAATGTCTATTATGATGGCAAGACGACACAGCTTCAAACCTGGGTACCAAACAGCTATAAAATGGGAAATGATGGTGTTGCATGGATCGGTGATAATGGAGTTTTAATGCTTTTTCACAAAGGGAAAACCTATACTGTTTCCTATGAAATTGTCAATAATTACTATGTGAATGGAAATGTTTTGAAGTATGAAGTTGGAAATAATACAACAACTATCTTTTACAATGGCAAGAATTACTGATTTCAGGGCGTTTTAGGACTATTCTTGTTCAAAAAATATTTCATTTGTATTTGAATACTGATATTTTCCTACTTTTGCGGACAAAGGTGGAAGGATTTGGTCCCAATGGGATATTGCAACCACGGTAAAAAAAATGCTAAGGCAATTTATTTTCCCGGCTGTCCCTTTTCTCCTTGAATTAGTATTCTCTAACCAAAATCTTTTTAAAGACTATGTCTTATCTGTTCACTTCAGAATCTGTTTCCGAAGGTCACCCGGACAAGATCGCGGATCAAATCTCTGATGCGCTAATCGATCATTTCCTCGCTTATGATTCAACTTCAAAAGTTGCGTGCGAGACATTAGTAACTACAGGCCAGGTTGTACTGGGCGGCGAAGTAAAATCTTCGGCTTACCTCGATGTGCAGGAAATTGCACGTGAAGTGATCCGCAAGATCGGTTATACTCGCAGCGAGTACATGTTTGAAGCTGATTCATGCGGTATCCTTTCTGCTATCCATGAACAATCTGCTGACATCAACCGCGGTGTTGAAAAAACTGATCCCTGGAAACAAGGTGCCGGTGATCAAGGTATGATGTTCGGTTATGCTTGTCGCGAAACCGACAACTTTATGCCGCTTCCTCTTGAGTTAGCACATTTGCTATTGAAAGAACTAGCTTCTCTTCGTCGCGAAGGAAAATTAATGACATACCTGCGTCCGGATGCGAAATCGCAAGTGACGATTGAATATGGCGACGATCACAAACCAATGCGTATCGATACGATCGTGATCTCTACTCAGCATGATGACTTCGAAAAAGATGCAATCATGTTGAAAAAGATCAAAGACGATGTCATCAATATCCTTATTCCTCGGGTAATGAAAAAATTGCCTAAACGTGTTCAGGCATTATTCAACGATAAAATTAAATATCATGTGAACCCAACAGGTAAGTTCGTTATCGGCGGACCACATGGCGATACAGGATTAACAGGTCGTAAGATCATCGTTGATACGTATGGCGGAAAAGGTGCTCACGGTGGTGGTGCATTCTCTGGTAAAGATCCTTCGAAAGTTGACCGTTCAGCAGCGTATGCTACACGTCACATTGCAAAGAATCTGGTTGCTGCCGGAATCTGTGACGAAGTATTGGTACAGGTTGCTTATGCAATTGGTGTTGCTCAACCGGTTGGATTGTACATCAATACTTACGGTACTGCGAAAGTTGATATGAATGATGGCGAGATCTCTCGTAAAGTTGAACAGATCTTCGATATGCGTCCATATGCAATCGAAAAACGTTTCAATCTTCGTACACCGATCTATCTTGAAACAGCAGCTTACGGACACATGGGACGTAAACCTGAAACAAAAGTTAAGATCTTCAACAAAGGCAAGAAAAACGAAAAACGTATTTCTGTTAAATTGTTCCCTTGGGAAGAATTAGATTACGTAACAAAAATCCAGACTGCTTTCAAAGCAGGATCGACGAAAAAATCGACTCCGAAAAAAGTTGTTGCTAAAAAACCTTCTGCAAAAAAAACAGAACTTGAATTAGCGTTTTAAGGATTGAAATATGATAATTGAAAAGGCCCGCCGGATGGTGGGCCTTTTTTGTTATCATGTCCCGTCCTGAAATAAGTTGACACTAACTCAACTTAAGATGAAAGGATCAGAATCAAAAAAAAGGAAAAGACGTAGTCAACGTGATTACAATTTAGCCTTTAAAATCCAGGTTGTAAGTCAAGTAGAAAAGGGCGAAATGACTTACAAGCAAGCCCAACGACACTACGGTATTCAAGGACGAAGTACAGTTTTGACATGGTTAAGGAAATTAGGTACCTTAGACTGGACCAAACCTAAACTCCATTCTGTGACAACTTCAAAAGAGAAGACCCCGGAGCAGCGCATCAAGGAACTTGAGGCAGCTTTAGAACTTGAAAAACAGAAAACACTTTTATTAAATACCATTATTGATGTAGCTGAGAAGCAATATGGATTGTCCATACGAAAAAAGTCTTCGCCCAAGCAGCAACGCAACTCCAGCAAGCGGGAAAACTAAGTCTGAGTACCTCCTGTAAGTTGTTTGGGATTAGTAGACAAGCCTATTATCAAAATAGAATTCGTCAGAAAGAGCAATTAGAAATACGATCGCAAGTTCGCGAATTGGTCATCGATCGTCGTCGTCGTATGCCTCGAATCGGTACGCGTAAATTATTTTATCTATTGCAGCCCAGCCTTCGTTCGCGTTCACTCAAGGTGGGTCGCGACAAACTATTTTCTTTTCTTCGTATGGATCATTTACTGATAAAGCCACAGAAAAGCTATACCAAGACCACTGACTCTAAACATTGGTTGAGAAAATATCCGAACCTGATCAAGGATAGAACATTTGATCGTGCAGAGCAATTGTGGGTCAGTGACATTACCTATATAAAAACAAAACAAGGAAATAGTTACTTGTCTTTAGTGACAGATGCAGTGAGCAGAAAAATCATGGGCTATCATTTAAGCGATGACCTTCGGACAGAAGGAGTTTTAAGTGCATTAAGGATGGCAATAAAGAATAGAAATTATAATGGGCCATTGATTCATCATTCTGACAGAGGACTTCAATATTGTTCTTATGACTATCAGACAATGCTTGGTGAGAACAATATTCAAACGAGTATGACTGATGGCTATGATTGTTATCAAAATGCATTAGCAGAACGAATGAACGGCATCTTGAAGATGGAATTCCTCACAGATACTTATGAAGACATTAAACAGACAGAACAAGTTATCTCCCAAAGTATTACCACCTACAATGATTTTAGACCGCACTTGTCATTACGAATGGAAACACCAAGTAAAATGCATAAAACCTTAATACCAACCCACAAAAAAACCACAAGAACTTTGAAAGGTTCTTGTGGTTTTTTAACTTCGTTTAATAGAAAATAATCTGTCAACCTATTTTAGGACGACTCCATAAATATTGCTGAGATATCCGGAGCAATGGCTTAATTCACATACGACCCCTCCGGGGTCGGGAACGTGAACGCATTTTTTTCTACCGACATTTGACCCCTACGGGGTCATGATGTTACGTAGGCTTGGGGTTTCCGCTTTTTTCATCCTGATAGCTATCGGGATTTATCCGTTACGATAGGGATTCATTCCGATAGCTATCGGGATATATTATAACAAGAAATTCACGAAGCTGATCAATCAATGCCGGATCATTTGGTCTTTTCGCATTGAAGTCAACGATGTCGCCGGATTTTCCCATGATCATGTATCGTGGAATGCTGTTGATCTGATAATATTTGCAAACTTTTGAACTCCAGTTACCGGGTGAAATAACTTGTATTCCTTCCATACCCATGTCAGTAATACCCTTTTTCCATGCATCCTGATTGGCATCAATTGAAATATATAAGAAGACAATATTCTTCTTTTCTTTCTCTGTCAAATTATCGTGGAGCTGTTTTGAGAAAGGCATCATTCCACGACATGGTCCGCACCAGCTTGCCCAAAAGTCGATGTAAACAACTTTACCTTTTAACGAACTCATTGAAAATGGTTTTCCATCGAGTGTTGTGAGATCTAAACCGTCGGAATTACTCTCGCTAGCTTTTGTAGTTTGCTTAGCCGCATCAGGAGATTTTCCACTCTCTTTCATTTTAGCACCACATACATCAAGTACAATTTGTTGATACGATTTATTCTTATCAAATTCTTTGATCGATTCATATATCTTATTTGTCATGTACGGACTAATACGTTCGCATTCATCAGTGACAAATTTAGTTAACCAATACGTCAATACTTCGCCTGATAATTTTTCCTTCGCAACGGCTGATTTTCTGTCTGCGGAAACAGACATGTCTGTAAATTTATTAAAGCCATTAGCCTTTGATGTTTCATAGGTAATGAAGTACTTCAAAAACATCCTATAGCTTTCGGAGATAAGTGCATTTTCACTATTGTATTTTACTTTTGCAAAATCTGCCAACATCAAATCAGGTATTGGCGTAACTTTCATGATCTGCTGACTGCTGTTAGCGTTTACAATTGGATAAGAAAACAACTGCTTCCAATAATTAAAACTAATTTCATTTGAAATAAACGTTTTTAAATTTTCACTGAACCGAGAATAATTCGGATCTGCTTTAAAAAAATCATTCAGTTTTTTCTTTTGCGAGAACAATTTCGCTTCAAATGCATCTATTGTATTTGACAAAGCTAGCTTCTCTGAAATTGTATCATTGAATTCATCTTTGAAACTTGTATAAAACACTTGCAGAAAATTATTCTCCAGTGACCCTTTACCTTTTAGATCCATTGTTGGTGATGGCTTCTCAGCAAAAGTCATAACAATACTGTCGCCCGGCGAAACAAATAGCGGAAAACGAAATGCAGGATTTACTAATTCTATCAGATAATCCCTTTCAATATCGAACTTAAATCCGAACGTATTATCATGTAAGATTGTATTAAAAGAAGTCATCTTTCTCCGCATGTGATTTTTATCAATTTGCAAAAACAGATTTGAATCTGATACTGCAGGCAATGTACCGCTTACCACAACAGATTTTTGAGCATTTGAATTGAAGCAAATTGAAGTAAATAATATAAAAAGCCAAATTATTCTTTTGCTAGTTTTCATAGTTTATTTTAATTGATTTTGTCAAACATAATGGAGGAAAATGAATTTTCCGGGAATTCACTTTTTTAGATGTTTAATCTAATGGCTGGAAGTATAAAATATCTTACAAACTTTCTTGATCTCATCTTTGTTCATCATTTCCTTTCGGTATTTGCCACTGATATATAGTTTAACCTGATTACTATAATGTTTGCTAATGAAGTTTCCTGATTGTCCACTTGGATTGATACTGTAGCCCAACTCAGGTTCAGCAAAATCAACTACTCTTCTTAAAGCAGGGCCGAGGTTTACTTTGTAAATTCCGTTACCATTCAAATAAAAACTCTGATTATTGACTGTTTCCATCCCTCCCATTTCCGGAAATGGTCCGATGTTGAAAATTTTGTCCAATGGTTTTTGCTTGCCTAAAGGATGCTCATATTCGATGGTATGAACAGTACCCCATATCCATTTGTCCGGATTATATCCAAGCTGAACAATAAGTTCTTGTACAGTTTTATCAAATGCCTTTTCAATGACTCCGTTTTCAGTCTCTGTAACCATTGTGTTCTTATTATCCCACCATGCAGAAGAATCATTATTAATAAAATTCATGATCATCCGTTTCTGTGCATGCGTTTTTAAAAAACTTCAAAATCCTTCTCACCAAGTTCGTCCATCATAGCTTCTGCAAAAACGTGATAAAGGAATTTATAGTAAACAACCGGACCATTGTCAGTCACTTTATGGTCGCCATCCCAATTCGCCAGCATCAAAGATGCGCGTTCATGGATCTGAGTTTTCAGTTTGCTCACACCACTGACTTTTGATATCAATGCTTTTGATATTTCAGATGCAACCGGGTTCTTTACATCTATTGCTATTCTTTCAAGATCGTCGCGATTGAATTTACTTTTTGTAAACAACAAATTGCGTAGGCGCACATAACGATCATTAGGGACATAATAGCCGGAAAAATATTTGTCGTATCAATCTGCGGATCATTGTTTGCAGACAAAACAAAATCCCAACTCAGGATTTTCCTGTCTTGGATTTTATCGAAGTCGTAATATCCTTGCCAGTCATTTGCTCCTGTCCCATCTTGCAGCAATGAAGCATCGACATCAACTGGACGAATGGCAAATTTTGCTGCAGTATACCAGGCTATATTATTCTGAGCATCTGCATAAGCAATGTTTAGTCCGGGAGCTGCAATCATTGAAACAGCTTCTCTGAATTCAACCATACTTTCTGAATGTGCAAGTTTCCAGGTAGCTTCCATCAGATTATTATTGAAGTTCAGAAATGTCCAGCAAGCGATACCGGATTTGTTGTCATCGTTTTAAACTCAGGCATTACATCACTGCAAATCGGGCCGTGGTGTGTCGAACGGCTAACAAGATTTACCGAGACGCTATCTTTTACTTTTATAACTTCATTTCTTGTTGCAATTTTTTCCCAATGATCGTTTGAAAGCACCAGAGTTGAATCATCCGGATTTGTTTTTCAATAAAGAAATCAAGATCATCATTTTCAAGCATTGTTAATCCCCAGCCGTGATTCATCGTATGTCCAATTGGTGCAAATGGAAATCCGGCGAGAAATTTCCATAGAACTTAAAACCCGGCGATTCAAGATGCGCTTCATACCAAACTGCAGGTTGTTGAATTCCGATATGTGTATCATTTTCCAACAATGCTTTTCCGGATACAGAACGATTACCGGATAATGCCCACGCATTACTACCACTCCAGATCTTTACCGGCAGAATTTCTTCCAATTCAGAAATGAAACTCATCTGTTTTTCTATTGATGGAATTGCAAGTGAATCAATCAACAATGACGAAGTGTCCTGATTTGATTTCAAAATATCGTTCAGGTAATTTTCACCCAGTGTTTTTGAATTCGAGTCAACACAGGATCTGTTTTAAATCCCATTTGAAAATTGAAGGACATATAATCTACAACAAGAAACAGGTCTTTTACTGTGTATGGCTCGCGAGGAATATTTAACATCAGAAATTCCATTCGCTTCTTACCTTTCAGTATGTATTGATTCAATCCGGTGAGATATGCAAGTACATCTTTTTTTACCTGCGAATCAGGACTGCTTAGAAAAACATCTGCAGATCTTTCTGCGTGTTGAGCAATTCCAAGCATTCTAAAAAATTTATCGACTTCTAATGTCTTACTTCCGAATACTTCTGATAGTCTGCCGGCACTAACACGACGGATCAATTCAATTTGAAAAAGTCTTTCCTGTGCATGAATATAACCCAATGCACGAAAAGCATCTTCTTCATTTTTTGCATAAATATGGGGAATACCGTAGGGATCAAAATAGGTAGTGATCGTTGAATCAAGATCAGGCATTCGGACAGTGCCGGAATATTTTGGTTTTGGAAAAACAGAAAGAATTACCATTGCCACACTATGCCTATAGCTGCCAGTAAAGCGAACCAAAAATACGCTTAAGAATTTTCATACGGATAATCTTAACTTGAATACCCGAATCTACGCAATTTATTTTCGTTCTTGCGCCATTCTTTTTCAACCTTCACAAAGAGCTCAAGAAATACTTGTTTCCCAAGCGACTTCTCAATGTCGCGGCGCGCTTCTGAACCGATTCGTTTTATTCCTTCACCTTTACTGCCGATAATAATTCCTTTTTGAGAATCTCGTTCAACAAAAATGACTGCAGAGATACGAGCGATCTTACCTTCGTCTTTAAACGCCTCCACTTCTACTTGTGTAGAATATGGAATCTCCTGCTGATAATGCATGAAGATCTTTTCGCGAATAATTTCACTGATGAAAAAACGTTCATTCGAATCACTCAATTGGTCCTTCGGAAAATATGCAGGTGCTTCAGGCATTAAAGTCAAAAGCATTTCTGTGATCTTCTCTACATTGAATTTCAATGTAGCGGAAACAGGAATGATTGCATGCGGATTTACTTTTTTCTTCCATCCATGCACGAGCTTGTTGATCTCTTCTGTTGATGAAGAGATCCATTTTTATTGATAACGATCACCACAGGAACTTTTATCGCCGACAATCGTGCAACGATGTCGTCTTCCATGTACGCTTCGCTATTGTCGGTAATGAACAAAACCGCATCAGCATCTTCCAACGATGCATTGACGAATTCCATCATCTTCTCTTGCAGAAGATAATGCGGTTCGAGAATTCCGGGAGTATCAGAAAAGATGATCTGATATTCATCACCATTCAAAATACCTTTAATACGATGTCTTGTAGTTTGTACTTTATGTGAAACGATCGATAATTGTTCACCGATCAAACTGTTCATTAATGTCGATTTACCAACATTGGGTTTTCCAATAATCCCCACAAATCCTGCTTTATGCCCCATTTAATATTTATTTCTGTACTTATTAGTTTAGTAAAAGAACGAATTATATCTTTGCAGTCCAAATAAGAAAGAAATATAGCTTATTTATTGATTTTTAATCGTTTATAAAAATCAGGCTATTTGAAGATATAGTGCGGGGTGGAGTCCCATAGGGAGTAGTCGTTGGGCGATGTGGTTGAGAAAAATATAGTGCGGGGTGGAGCAGTTGGTAGCTCGTTGGGCTCATAACCCAAAGGTCATCGGTTCGAGTCCGGTCCCTACCTAGAAAAGTCCTCAGAGAAATCTGGGGATTTTTTATGCTTTAATGTTTCCTGTTATTTGATGGCTCTTATCCGCCGAAGAGGTGGACATCGGTTCGAGTCCGGTCTCCGCTACTTAAGGTCAATGTGTGTGAACTGCGGAGTGTGCACGAACATTTACACTCTTTTTATGCCTGGAATCGTAGCAGTCACACTCAAACGACACACTCAAACTGAATTTCACAGACCAAAAAAAACGCGCTCCAAACTGAAGCGCGTTTCATTTATAAGTTACTAAAACTATTTATTGATTACTTCACCGGAAACCCTCTTTCTTTCATCAACGCCTTCGTCTCCGCATTTCGTCCGCGGAAATTTCTAAATCCAATCTCCGGGTCAATCGTATTTCCGACCGAGAAAATGTTTTTGCTAAGTCTTGCAGCTACTTTTTTATCATACGGCCCGCCTGCTTCAGTGAATGCACTGAATGCATCTGCTGTAATAACATCAGCCCATAGGTAGCTGTAGTAACCTGCAGAGTATGCATCGGAACTGAAGATGTGCGCGAACTGTGGTGTGCGATGACGCATTACAATTTCAGATGGCATGTTCAACGCTTTCAACGTTTCTTTTTCAAATTTATCAGGATCAATGTTGTCTTGATCACTTGTATGAAGTTTCATATCGACCAATGCGCTGGAGAGAAATTCTGTAGTCGAGAATCCTTCGTTAAATGTCGATGCTTTTTCAATTCGATCAACAAGCGACTTAGGCATTGGCGTTCCAGTTTTATAATGCAAAGCGAATTTATTCAACACTTCGGGGGTCGATAACCAATGCTCCAGTAATTGCGATGGGAATTCAACATAATCACGAACAACATTTGTTCCTGACAAACTAGGGTAAGTAACATTTGATGAAAGTCCGTGTAATGCATGTCCAAATTCATGGAACAAAGTAGTTGCGTCATCCCAGGAAATTAAAACCGGTTCGCCTGGTTTTCCTTGAATAAAATTTGAATTATTAGAAACGATCGTTGTGATGCTGCCATCCATACGCTGCTGATTTCTGTATGCATTCATCCAAGCGCCGGAACGTTTTCCTTTTCTATCATAAGCATCAAAATACCATAGGCCAATATGTTTACCTGTAGTTTTATCTTTGAACATCAGGTTGATAAACAGGAATATTATTTAATGGTGTAAATGAAAAATTAAATAATTCACCCGCTACCCAAAACATTCCTTCACGCAATTTTTCTAATTGTAAATATTCCTTCACTTCATTATTATCGAGATCATACTTTTCTTTGCGAACTTTCTCAGCATAGAAACGATAGTCCCAAGGTTCGATCTTGATCTTCGCTCCTTCTTTATCTGCCATTGCCTGCATGTCAGAAACTTCTGTTTTCACTCTCGCTATTGCAGCCGGCCAAACTGACATCATTAACTCCATTGCACGCTCCGGAGATTTTGCCATTGAATTTTGAAGACGCCACTCAGCATGATTTTTAAAACCTAAAAGTTTCGCACGTTCTTTTCTTAAATTCAAAATCTGAGTGATCACTTTGTTATTGTCATGCTCATCACCATTGTCGCCACGGTTTATAAACATCTGCCATACTTTTTCCCGTAAAGCACGATTCTCAGCATAAGTTAAAAATGGCTGAACCGAAGAACGAGTATTTGAGATCACCCAAGATCCATCAAGCTTTCTTTCTTTTGCCGCATTTGCATATCCATCTTTCATTGACGCAGAACAACCGGCAAGGTCAGCTTCCGATTTAATTACAACCATTCCATTCGACTCATCAGCAAGAAGATTCTGTCCGAACTTTGTGAAAAAGAAGCAAGTTCCTGATTGATCTTTGACATTTTTTCTTGTCTTCTCCTTTTAGTTTCGCACCTGCGCTCACAAAATAAGTGTAATCACTCCAGACAAGACGTTGCTGCTCCGGAGTTAAATTACTTGATTCTCTTTTATTGTAAACTTGTTCTATACGACTGAATAATTTTTCATTTTGTACGATCTTGTCATCGAATTCTGAAAGTTTTGGTGCCATCTCTGTTTCCACTTTCTGAAATTCTTCATCGTTCATCGATGTACTCCAAATACCGAACATTGTTTGAACTCGATCATACATTTGTCCGCTGCGTTCTAATGCAGCAATTGTATTTTCAAATGTAGGTGCTTCAGTATTGTTAGCAATCTTTTCGATCTCTGATAATTTATCAGCCATTGCCATTTCAAGTGCAGGCTTAAAGTCAGAAACTTTTACCTTATCAAGTGGCGGGATGCCACCAAAATCACCAACCCATTTTTTTGTAATTGGGTTATCGGCATTCACCGCTTCCTCAATTGTAATCATAGAAGTTAACGTCACAGGTATAACAATTGCAAGCATTGCAATTCCCACTGTATAGCGTAATAGTTTTTTGTTCATTGTGTTGAATTTTATAGACGTAAAGTAATTACTCTTTTTCGGATTTCAATAAATATTAAAGGTTTTTAACAAATTCATAAGGAATAATGGAAGTTTGTCCGAATGTGGAACTTAGAGTACACATTAGTAATTTATTAGTCAATTTTTACTCCGCATTTCTTGCGGTGAATACATCTTATATTCTCCGCAACTTTCGAAATTTCAATAAAAATCGATTTTAAAACTCTGAAATTTAGGATTTCCAAAAACTCATTTCCTTATTTCTTATACCTTTGAAGGAGAATATTGGCGATATTTACTCTATTGAGTGGCCGAAATAAAATCACGCAAATGCAAAGCAAAAAAATGAAATTCAAACTAACTCTAACATTACTTTTACTAGTCAACTTCACTTCATTTGCCGGTACGTACTATGTAAACATAAACGCTACAGGAACAAATAATGGGTCAACATGGGAAAATGCTTTTAACAATTTGCAATCTGCTTTGAGCAATGCATTTTTCGGTGATGAGATTTGGGTTGCAACCGGAAGCTACAAAGCATCTGATGTTAATGATAGAAGTATCTCATTTGTCATGAAAAACGGAGTGCATGTTTATGGTGGGTTTGCGGGCACAGAAGCTTACATTAATCAACGGAATATTCCGGCTAATCCAACGACATTGTCAGGAGACATAGGAGCACCGGGAGACAATTCAGATAACAGTAAGAATATAATTAAAATAGAAAATATTAACTCCCCTTTAATTATTGATGGATTCAGAATTTTTTCCGGCTATGATGAAACCTCTTCAGGAGAAGGCTCAGGAGCTTATATAAATAATAATACAGGCAGCATTAACTTCATGAACTGCATATTTTATAATAACTATACATATTACAAAGGTGGAGCTGTTTTCATAAGATATTCAAATGTTTTATTTGATAATTGCAAATTTGTATACAATTCGAATTACAACTATGGTGGTGGCGCTATTTACTCCGCCAATGTTTCAAATTCAAGCATTCAAATAACCGGCTCTGTATTTTCAGGCAATAATTCCAGAAGTGGAGGCGCGATAATTTTTGATGGCGACTTATTAAGAATTGACAGGACTCTTATCACAAACAATACAGCAACCTCAGGAAGTATTATTCAAGTCAGCGACGCCGATGTTTTCACAATAAGCAATTCCATAATTGCCGGAAACCTTATTGAAAGCAACTATTCCGCTAGTGTGATAAGCTCCTATTCAATAGCACAAAATTCTTCTAATCTTATCAATGTAACACTTTGCCACAACAGGAATAACTCTTCAACAACTCCATCTGATGAAGCAATTCACAAATCGAATTCACCATATAATATTTACAATTGCATCATATACGGAAACACTAAATCTGACGTGAACGCTCAAATAAATTCGGGAAATAATGTCGTGAACTCAATTGTTGAAGATGGATATTCTGCCGGTGTAAACATTTTAAATACAGATCCAATTTTCATAAACCCTGCACTACTCAGTTCAGCACCAATAGATGTTTCATCTTTTGATTATTCGTTGCAATTTAGTTCGCCAGGAATAAATGCAGGCGACAATTCACTTGTAAGCGCTTTTGGTTTTGATTATTTAAACAATACCAGAATACAACAAGGAACTGTTGACCTTGGAGCTATAGAAAGTCCTTTTGCCGTTTCTACGAATGATATAAACTTAAACAAGAATTCTGTGTTCATTTTCGATAACAATTCCAATAAGATTCGTTTTAAAAACTATGAAAAACTAAATGCCGCAAATATTAAAATTTACAACATAAATGGCGAAGTAGTTTTGAATAGAAAAATAACGGGTAATGAAATTTTGCTAGACTATTCAAGAGGAATTTATATTATCGAAATCGAAAATCAGAAACCGGAAAAAATTGTTTTAATAAATAATCATTATTAAAAAAATATTAAACTTCATTTCTTCAAACAACACCCATCCAATTTCGTCACTGCAAGCGAGTCTGCCTTCACATCATCAGCATCGTAACCGTACATGGAAATCTTTTTCCTGATCTCTTCCGGATTAGTTTTCTTCGGATTGTACTCCACTTTTATGGTCATCAACTTATCGTCTAGGTCGACTTGAAGAATTCCTTTGTCAAACGAAAGGTCTCTTTGAATTTTCCCGCCACAACTTTCGCACTCCTTGCAGTGACTACAATAAATTGCTGTTTTGATAACAACTGTTTCTGATTTATCAGGTAATGCTCCGATACTAAAAGTGATCAGGCTGCCCATTGCTAAAAAGAAAATAAATAATTGCTTCTGCATATTTCCTCGTTCGATTTTAGAAATTGATTGCGCTAATTTAGCTTAAAATGGATAACAATCGTAATATGGTAGAAACAAGCATTTTCCATCAAATAAAATCGCCTTATTCCTGAACGGAAACACTATTAGATTTGAGTCCTACGCCGAAATAGGTTATCTTCGCGCCTCAAATCAGTAAAAGCATACCATTCAGCTAAGTCGTTAGTTTGTAGTATTTTAGCTAAAGGCTGAATAAAGATTAAAATCATGTCAACAATTGTAGGAATAGTAGGAAGACCAAATGTCGGGAAATCGACACTTTTTAACCGTTTAACGGAAACAAGGTCTGCTATTGTCGATGAATCAAGTGGAGTAACCCGTGACCGCCACTACGGCCATGCTGAGTGGATTGGAAAACAATTTTCCGTTATCGATACCGGCGGTTATGTGCGTGGATCTGACGATGAGTTTGAAGACATGATTCGTGAGCAAGTAGAATTTGCCGTTGAAGAAGCCGACATCCTGCTTTTTGTTGTAGATGTAGAAGCCGGAATTACTGATCTTGATGATGCTGTTGCGAAAATGCTTCGCAAGAGCGGAAAGAAAGTATTTATCGTCGCGAACAAAGTTGACAATCCACAACGAATTCCACAGTCAGCAGTATTCTATAAATTTGGATTAGGTGATCCGTATTGCATCTCTTCGATCAACGGAAGCGGAACAGGTGAATTACTTGATGCTCTTGTTGAAGTTCTTCCAAAAGAATTTGTCGATGAAACAGCAGGCCTACCACGTTTTGCAATCATCGGACAACCGAATGTCGGGAAGTCTTCTTTGCTGAACATGCTTATTGGCGAAAACAGAAGTATCGTTACACCAATGGCAGGAACAACTCGTGATCCGGTTCATCAACGTTATTCAAAATACGGTCATGATTTCGTTTTAGTAGATACAGCCGGTGTTCGTAGAAAAGCAAGAGTGAAAGAAGATCTGGAATTCTATTCAGTACTTCGTTCGATCCGTGCTATTGAAGAAGCAGATGTATGTTTATTGATGATCGATGCTGCATCAGGAGTGAATGCTCAGGATCTTGCCATCTTCAGACTGATTGAAAAAAATAATAAAGGTGTTGTACTCATTATAAATAAATGGGATCTTGTAGAAGGTAAAAACAATTTATCGACAAAGGAATATACAGATAAGATTCTCGAAAAAACTGCACCATGGACAGACATCCCTGTTCTTTTTACTTCCGTGCATGAGAAACAACGTATCCATAAAACGCTTGAAGTTGCAGTTCAGGTCTATGAAAACAGATCTAAGAAAATAAAGACTTCTGAATTGAATGATTTCTTTTTGCCATTGATCGAACGATACCCTCCCGGAACAGTGAAAGGGAAATACGTAAAGATCAAATATGTTACACAGTTACCAACGGCAACGCCGCAGTTTGCTTTCTTCTGTAATCTTCCACAGTATGTGAATGAATCATACGCTCGTTTCCTTGAAAATAAACTTCGGGAAAGATTTGATTTTACGGGCGCACCGGTTAATATTTATTTCCGGGCGAAGTAGTTTTTCTATTTTTGCAGCTCACAAAATAAAAAGTTCTTTTATTGGCTCCATAGTACAACGGATAGTATGTAGGTTTCCGAAACCTGAGATCCAGGTTCGATCCCTGGTGGGGCCACTTTGCAGTGTGAAGTTATAGTATGAAGTGCGGTGCGGCTACTGCACACTACACACTTCAAACTCAAACTCAAACTAAACACAGTGTGGAGTCTTAGTTTGAAGTGCGGAGTGTGATGCGACCCCTGCACACTCCACACTTCAAACTCCAACCCAAACTAAACTAAACTAAACTAAATGCAGTGTGGAGTCTTAGTGTGAAGTGTGGAGTGTGTCGTGGCTACTGCACACTCCACACTCAAACCCAAACTAAATACAGTGTGGAGTCTTAGTGTGAAGTGCGGAGTGTGATGCGGCCACTACACACTTCAAACTCCAACCCGAACTAAATGCAGTGTGGAGTCTTAGTTTGAAGTGCGGAGTGTGATGCGGCCACTACACACTTCAAACTCCAACCCAAACTAAATACAGTGTGGAGTCTTAGTGTGAAGTGCGGAGTGTGATGCCGTAACTGCACACGACACACTTCAAACTCCAACCCAAACTAAATACAGTGTGGAGTCTTAGTTTGAAGTGTGCGGTGTGACGTGGCTACTACACACTACACACTTCACACTCCAACCCAAACTAAACACAGTGTGGAGTCTTAGTTTGAAGTGTGGAGTGTGATGCCGCAACTACACACGACACACTTCAAACTCCAACCCAAACTAAATACAGTGTGGAGTCTTAGTTTGAAGTGTGGAGTGTGATGCCGCAACTACACACGACACACTTCAAACTCCAACCCAAACTAAACACAGTGTGGAGTCTTAGTTTGAAGTGTGGAGTGTGATGCAGCAACTACACACGACACACTTCAAACTCCAACCCAAACTAAATGCAGTGTGGAGTCTTAGTTTGAAGTGTGGAGTGCGACGCTGCTTCTGCACACTATAACCCAAAATAAACTAACTCTTTTTTATCGAGTTTTCTTCAAATTCCCGAATCATTGCATAAAGCATTTTTGAAATCTCTTCGGCAATAATATAAAAGGAATTATATTTTTCAGCACTGACAATTTCGTCTGATTGAAGTAAATCTAGAATTGCAACACATTCTGCTAAACTTCCTCGTGCAACGACATAAAAATTACGCTTATCTGCCTTACTAAACCGACCTGCACCTTCTGCAATGTTAAGAGCAACACTGATTGATGCTCGCTTTATTTGGTCTCTGTAAATTTTATCCAAATTCGGGTTACTTAAAACCTCAACCTTAATTAGATCATTAAATACTTTAGCCTTCCGGTAAACATTCAGCTTTTCAAAATCAAACATTTTTTAAACGCAAGATGAGGATAGCTTAAAATCTTCACAACCATTATATGAGGGAAAATGAAATCGTTTAAAACCCTCTCAATTCCAATTCCCCACTTCGTTGCAGCCAGTTATCCTTCGGATAAAAACACTTTGGATCAACAGTATGTATCGAATAAGCCGGGCGAGATTTACCACTTGTATTTGGCAAACTATAGTGCGGCAATAAGCCGTGAAGTACAATGCAGGTCCCTTTTTTTACTTCGAGTGGGATCATTCCTTCGAGAGAAAATGGTGACTCATCAAGAATTTCCATTTCTGTTCCGCCGTTATATTTTCTTTTGAATCGCGAACGCAACGATGTTTTATGTCCTCCGGGTTTTGCCCATAAACATCCATTGTCAATTGTTGCATCCTCTAATGCAAACCAATAACCAATACATGAATCCGGTTCAGTGTACAGAAAAGTTGAATCCTGATGCACGTCCACTACTCCACCGATCTTTGCATGCTTGAAAATAAACATAGACTGCATAAGTATGATGATTTCCCCACCGATCTGCTTTGAAAGATTTTTCAGCTCTTCACTTCTTGAAAATTTGTTAAAGACATCATCAAGATCATGTAAGGCGTGACCGATCTTGTTGAATGAAATTTCTACAGGTTGCTTAAGATTTCCATTTGTGTCAAATGCATCCTTCTCAAAAAAGAATGAAATAGCATTCCCACTCTCGAGAAAATATTCGTCAGTCGTCTTTGTCTGTTCTGTAGTCTGAAAAACAGAAATTGCTCCAGTGTATTCATATTGCTTTGAAAGTTCATTCGCTCTTTCTATCAAAGTGTCACATTGAGCAGCAGTGTAGAAATCGTTCATTACAAGAAAACCGTTGGTTTTGAAGGTTTGGTTTAAGTCAGACATTTTTTTAACGAATAGTGAATAGCGGACTAAATTTCCGATTTAAGGTGGATGATCCTTTTTAATTGAAATTACAGGTAGCGAAACTAAACAAATAAGAGATTGTTAATGATATAAATCAGGGTCGTTAATTCGGTATAATTTAAGTAATTTCGCAGAATGGAATCAACAACCATTATCAATATTCTTGCTTTTTTAGGCACTTTCATCGCAATGGAAGGTGTTGCATGGTCGAATCACAAGTACATCATGCACGGATTTCTGTGGTCTCTCCATGAATCACATCACAAACCTCGTAAAGGACGCTTTGAATTGAACGATTTCTTTTTCGTTTTTTATGCCAGTGTTGCAATGGTTCTAATGTACTTCGGATACGACAATTTAGATTATCGATTCTGGATGGGTATTGGAGTAACAGCTTATGGCTTTACGTATTTTCTTTTACACGATGTTTTCATTCATCGCAGAGGTAAATTTTTAGATAAAATAGACAATTCCTATTTTCAGGCTATGCGAAAAGCGCATAAAGTACACCATAAAAAAATGGGTAAAGAAGATGGCGAAGAATTCGGATTGCTGCTTTTCAATAAAAAACATTTCAGAAAACAGGCAGAATGACCTGAAGAAGCAACTTTTATCAATAAATTTTCAAATTAATTACAATATTTTTTTGTATTAATCCAAAACATTCGGACGGGTTCATTTGTTATCACTTCTTATCATTTCAACATGGGGAAAAAAGTATTATTGATCGGTTCGGGATTAGGAAGTTTAGCAACGGCTTTGCGACTTTCGCATCAAGGGTATGAGATCGATATCGTAGAAAAGTATCATCAAGCAGGCGGACGATTGAATACTATGGAAAAAGATGGATTCACATTCGATGTCGGACCTTCTTTCTTCAGCATGAGTTAAATTCAAAGAACTTTTTGATTCGATTGGAATACCAATGCCTTTTGAGATCGAAGAGCTAAATCCTGTCTATGCTGTAAATTTTGCACACAGAAATAAACCATTTTTAATTTACAAAGACAAAGAAAAACTTGCAAAAGAATTCGATGGACTGGAAACTGATTTTGCGAAAAAACTAAGCGCATATATTGGCTCAGCAAAAAAAATGTTCCATGATACGGAGAACATTGTTATCAGAAAAAATTTTAAATCCAAATTAGACTACCTGCTTCAGCTAACACAAGTCCCTTTAAAACACAGTCCGAAAATGTTTCGTTCTATGTGGACTGAACTCGATCGCACATTCACTTCAGAAGAAGCAAAAGTAATATTTTCATTGGTAGCTTTTTTTCTAGGCGACACTCCATTCAAAACGCCTGCTGTTTACAGCCTCTTGAATTATACGGAACTTGAACACGACGGATATTGGAATGTAAAAGGTGGTATGTATCAGATCACGGAAACGATCGTCGATCTATTGAAGAAAAGAAATGTTCGATTCCACTACAATACTGAAATTACCAATGTCGAATTTTCAGGAAATGAGATCAAACATTTCACTGACAATCACAATAAAAACTGGACCGCCGACTTGTATGTCTGCAACAGTGACGCTGCTGCTTTCAGAGGGAAGATCCTTAAACGTGAAAAGTTTGCGCCTAAAAAACTAGATGAAATGAAATGGACGCTCGCTCCTTTCACAATTTATCTGGGCATAAAAGGAAAAACAGAAAGTCTGATCCATCACAATTATTTTCTTGGCAGCAATTTCAAGGATTATGCAGACAATATTTTCACTGCATCTACAAGTCCCGAAAAACCGTATTACTACGTCAATGTGAGCAGCAAAAGCAATCCGGCATCTGCACCTGAAGGCTGCGAAAATCTCTTCATCCTTTGTCCGGTTCCGGATCTACGTTTTAAATCAGACTGGTCAGACAGTGAACAGCTTGCTGACAATATTATTGATGATCTGTCTAAACGAATTAATATTGACTTGAAGAAAAATACTTTAACCAGAACTATTCTTAATCCGATTGACTGGGAAGAAAAATTTAATCTGTATCGAGGTAGCGGACTGGGTTTAGCACATGGACTTTCTCAAGTTGGCGGATTCAGACCCTCGAACAAGGACGAAGTATTCAAGAATCTCTATTATGTTGGTGCGTCCACAACACCAGGCACAGGGTTACCAATGGTTGTAATTTCATCTAAATTAGTAACTGAACGTATTCAGGAAGAGCATGGAACTGTATGACCAAATAAGTTATGATTTCAGCAAGAGGCTAACGAGAAAGTACAGTACGTCCTTCTCTCTAGGGATTCATATGCTCGATTCAAAATTCCATGATTCAATCTATGCAATTTACGGCTTCGTAAGAGTTGCCGATGAGATCGTAGATACTTTTCACCAACACGATAAAGAAAAGCTATTCAGAAGATTTTGCGAAGACACATATTTAGCTTTAGATAATGGAATCAGCACGAATCCTATCCTCAATTCATTTCAGGACACTGTCAACAAATTCAAGATTGATCGAAAATTAATCGATGCATTTTTAAAGAGCATGGAAATGGATCTCTCTTTTTCCAAATATGAAGAGAGCAGCTATGAAGAATATATTTATGGCTCAGCAGAAGTTGTTGGACTTATGTGCCTGAAGGTTTTTTGTCAAGGTGACGAAAAAAACTACGAAAAACTTGTTGCTCCGGCAAGGAGTCTTGGCTCTGCTTTCCAAAAAATAAATTTCCTTCGTGATTTCAAAAGTGATTTTGCGGAAAGAGGACGAGTATACTTTCCGGGAATTGATTTTAACAATTTCACAAATGATCAGAAAAAAGAAATAGAAAAGGAAATAGAAAAGGAATTTAATGATGCTTGGAAAGGTGTTATCAAACTTCCAAATGGAAGCAAACTCGGTGTATCAGTGGCCTACATTTACTACGTTACACTTTTCAAAAAAATTCGTCGTATCCCTGCAAACAAAATTAAAAGCGAAAGAATTCGTATAAATAATATTCAAAAAATAATTCTATTGATCCAAACCTGGTTTCGATATAATTTAAGACTTATTTGAATGAAATATTTCCTGATCTTTCTTGTCCTATTTACACAAGCTCTTGCTACCTATTCGCAAGAGCTTTCCAGGCTAGAAATGCGAAATAAATTTCAAGGTTGCACTTCAAAGGAAAATACTGAAACGCTCTACCTCCAACTGAGTGCACAAAAAAATGTTGATCAAATTCATTCAGGATATTACGGGGCTGTAGTCGCCTTACGTGCTAAATACAATTCTAACCCAATAAAAAAATACAACTATTGCAAAGAAGGGCTAATCCTTCTTTCATCTGCAATTGACAAAGCCCCGCATGACATCGAATTAAGATATCTAAGATTGATCATTCAAACAAACATTCCTTCCTTCCTTGGAATGAATACAAATGTAGAGGAGGATAAAAACACGATTCTAGGTCGAATTGAAAGCGAAAAAGACCTGCCTTTAAAAACCTTAGTTTCTCAATTTCTATTAAAAAGCGATATTTGTACAGAAACCGAGAAAAAGAAATTAGCCTCAATCTGACAGATGAAACAATACACCTATTTACTGATCAATTTCTTTGCCTTTCTTGTGCCTTTCTTATTCTCCTTTGAGAAAAGGATCTACTTTTCAAAAAACTAAAAGCTCTACTTCCTGCAATTCTGATCACCGGAGTTTTTTTATTGTTTGGGACCACTTAATGACGGTTTGGAACGTCTGGGCTTTCAATCCGGATTACATCATTGGCTATTATTTGTGGGACCTACCGATTGAAGAGTGGTTATTCTTCTTTACTATCCCTTATGCTTGCGTTTTTACCTATGAATCTTTGAATTTCCTTATAAAAACGGATTCACTATCTAAGTATTCCAAAAACATTTCCAGCTCTCTGGGTGTTATCCTGATAATTGTTGTTCTTTTCAATACAGGAAAATTATATACTGCGATCAAGCTGACTCTGACCGTATTTATGCTTGCATATGTACTCATTGAAAATTTCAGTTTCATGGGTAAATTTTACAGAGCATACTTGGTCTGTCTGATTCCTTTCTTCGTCGTGAATGGATTACTGACATGGATTCCGGTAGTCACTTATAACGATCAAGAAAATCTGGGAATTAGAATAGGAACTATACCTATTGAAGATACTGTCTATATGCTCCTCCTGTTATTGATGAACGTCTGTCTTTACGAATACTTTAAACAGCTGCTCTCAAAGGATGTTAAACCTAAAAGTAAATATTGATATTAATTCCGGGTTTTGTTTCGGTGTAGTCTATGCAATTCAACTTGCAGAAGAAATACTTGACGAGAAAGGAATTCTTTATTGTTTAGGAGACATTGTTCATAACGACGAAGAAATTAATCGGCTTCGCAAAAAAGGCCTGATCACTATTTCACATGATCAATTAAAGGAAGTAAAAAACGAAACAGTTCTTTTACGCGCCCATGGCGAACCGCCATCGACGTATCAGATAGCAATTGAAAATAATCTTACGTTGGTCGATGCAAGTTGCCCTGTTGTTTTAAAATTACAAAACCGGGTGAAACAATCTGCAGATGAAGACAAACAAATTTACATCTATGGAAAAAGAGGTCACGCTGAAGTAGAAGGATTGATTGGTCAATCCACTAACGAAGTTGTCGTTTTTAAAGACCTTTCTGAACTTGACTTTGAAAAAATGCCGAAAAAGATTTCTCTATACAGCCAAACCACAAAAAGCACTGAAAATTTTTATAAGATCTACAATCAAATTCTTGCTAAAGGAATTGAGGTCGACCTGAATGACACTACTTGCCGCCAAGTATCAAATCGGGATATTCAAATCCGAACTTTTGCGCAGTCTTCTGATGTCATCGTCTTCGTTTCAGGATTAAAATCTTCAAACGGAAAGGTATTATTTGATGTCTGTAAACAATATAATCCGAGAACATACTTTGTAAGTTCAACTTCTGAAATTGACCAAACATGGTTCAATGCTAATGAAACAGTTGGGATTTGCGGAGCAACTTCTACTCCGATGTGGTTGATGAAGGAAGCAGAATCGAAGTTGGTTTCGTTTTAGTTTAAAATTGGTGAAGGGGTTTAAGGGGAGTCGATACACATTAAACCTTTAAACTATTTTAAACTCTTTAAACCATAACCAAGCTTTTACCGGACGAGACTAACGTGTCCGATAAACTCCTTTTTCTTCCCGTTTTCACCGGTAGCGATGGCCATGTAAACATAGGTATCCATTTGACATTCTTTTCCGGTCGAATTCATTGTACCATTCCATCCCTTTTCAAGGTCTGAAGTTGAATAGATAACCAAACCCCAACGATCCAGGATCAGCATTTTGAATTCTGCAACTCCTACTGCTAGTGGCTTGAACTGTTCGTTCACACCATCATCATTTGGCGTAAATGCATTTGGGAAATAAATGGAGAATTCATCTTTGATACGGATAGGTTTATAGATCGTATCGTAGCACATCTTCGAATTGTGAACGATCAACTGAACAATATAGGTTCCTGTGTCGCCATACATATGATTTGGATTTTGATCTGATGAATGATCTCCATCACCAAAATTCCAATTCCAGAAAACAGGATCAATACTCAGATCTGTGAAAGAAACGTTTGGATTGATCATGGTCGGATTTTCCGTTGACACAAGAAAATCTGCAATTGGCTCATCAAATACAAAAACTGAAGCGGGAGCAATTTGAACTGCCGTACATCCTTGATCAGAAATAACAGAGTGAGAAACTGAATACACTCCCGGATTGGTATAGATGTGGGTTTGTTCACCAAGCATACTTGTTGAGCCATCACCAAAATTCCAGGAATGTGAAACGATTGGAACAAATGCCGGAGGTAAAGTAAAGTTCACCGAAAGATCAGGACATCCCTCTACCGGGAATGGCGCAAAGGCAGCATTGGGTTTTGGATTAACATAAACCAACACTTGATTACTCACTGCAGGCGTACCGCAATTATCTGTAACCTGAACTGTGTACGTTTGTGTTGAAGTAGGATTGACATGCAAATAATTATCTGTCGAACCAGTATTCCATGAATACTGATATGGTCCTCCATTTCCTCCGGATGTATTCACAAATACAGAGGCGAAATCACCTGCACAAATTGTATCAGAGGTTGCAGATGACAAAAGTAAAGGCGGATTCACAGGCACTTGAATGCTTACCGTAGCAGATCGACAACCATTTGCATCAAAGGCATACATTGAATAGTAAGATGTAGATGTTGGAGCAAAACTTATTACCTCTCCTGAATCAGATGAATTCCAAATGTAGCTATATGCAGGCGTACCGCCGATAGCTGAAGCAGTAACGGATACACTTTGACCAATACAGATTATGGAAGGAGTTGTTGTTGTTGCTATTAATTGATCCGGTTGTAAAATCTGAATTTGCCTTGTTTGAGTACAACCATTTGCATCAGTAATCTGGACAAAATAATTTCCCGCATCCAATGAATTTATTGCTGAAGCGAGAGAACCGTTTGACCATTGATAGTTGATCGGACTTACTCCACCTGTGACATTTATCGAAGCACTTCCAGTTGCATCATTATAGCAAAGTAGATTCTGAGTTGACGTTTGAGCAATAATTTCAGGTGGACTTTCGATAGTTATCGAAGAAGTTAATGAACAACCATTTCCATCTGTGATTGTAATTACATAAATCCCTGCTGCCAGATCTGCAATTCCGGGTGTATTAATAGCAGGTGGATTCCAGCCGAAATAATAAGGTGCAACTCCTCCATTAACTTCCAGATTAATTCTGCCATCATTTAAACCATAACATGAAACATTAGTTATTGATGCTGCTGATTCTAAAATTCCAGGCTGATTGATCGAATAGGATGTTGAATTTGTGCAACCATTTTCATCTGTGATCACAAGTGTGTATGAACCTGCCACCAAACCACTGATCTGATCAGTACTTTGCCCGTCAGACCACAAATACGAATAAGGTGCAACCCCACCATTTGCACTAACAAAGATAGATCCATCATCACCGGCGTAACATTTTACATCTATTGATGATGCCATTGTTGAAATTGGTGTAGGTTGATTTATATTCAAACTTGCCATAGAATTACATCCATGGTTATCTGTTACAACAACTGAAAAATATCCTGATGAAAGATTACTCACAGAAGCACCGGTCTGACCATTTGACCAAACATATGTGTAAGGAGCACTACCACCGTTTGCTACGACTAATGCAGAACCCGAAGCCTCACCATAACAAGTTACATGAGTAGCACTCGCTGAAGAGATCAATCGTATCGGTTCTGTGATCGTAAATGGTATAGCTGTAAAACAATTGTTGCCGTCTTGAATAACTACTGTATGCATTCCGGCACCAATATTTGTTACAGAAGCTGAATTAGCTGTTGAACATGACCAAGAGTACGTAAATGGAGCTGTACCTCCTATCAGATTAACTGACGCGCTACCATCCGTACTGCCGAAACAATTTGCATTTTGCAATGAGGCAATAGAAACTAAAGGTCCACCAACATTTGATACGCCAATTGAAGCTTGTTGCGAACATCCATTAGCATCAGTAACGATTACATGATATGAGCCGGCTGCTACATTTGTCAATTGAGATACACTTCCTCTGCCCGGAATATTCCATAAGTAAGTATAAGGTGCAACTCCTCCGGAAACAGAAACATCAATAGATCCATTTGTATTTCCACAAGTAGCAGACACGGTGGATTGCCCTATTTGAATCGACAAAGGTTCATTTATTGTTGCAGTAGCTGTTGTTGTGCAACTATGTGAATCAGAAACTACGACTGAATAAATTCCTGCAAAACTATTTTCAAGTGTATTGTCGGTATCTGTACTTCCCGACCATTGATATGAATATGGTGGAATCCCACCTGAAGCAACTACTTGTGCTTGCCCTGTGTTATCTCCGAAGCAATTTACATTAATTGATGAAGTATTTAACATCAATTGGGACGGTTCATTGACCACTAAATTAGTTGTAGTTGTACATTGATTAGCGTCCGTAATGGTAACTGAATATGAACCGGCAGCCAATCCCGTTGCAGTGGCAAGGGTTGAAACATTTGGTTGCCATGAATAAGTAAAAGGCCCTGTACCACCACTGATGGAAACAGTGGCATTACCATTTGCCTCTCCGAAACAATTTGGTGAAGATATTGAAGAAACTGATGAAGATACTGCTCCCGTATTTTGGACATCAATTGATGTTGCTTGAGAGCAACCATTCGCATCACTTACTATTACCGAATACGTTCCTGCAGAAAGACCTGTGATCATATTTGCACCATTGGTACCATTGGACCAGTTGTAGTTATAAGGAACAATTCCTCCGCTTACTGTTACTGCAGCACTTCCATTATTCACATTACATGTTCCTATTGTCGTGGAAGGCACAACAGTCATAGCAGCAGGTTCATTGATCACAACGGAAACATTAGAAGTACAGCCATTAACGTCAGTTACATTTACAGAATAAATTCCGGCTGAAAGTTGATTTGCATTACCGGAACTCCCTCCTGAAGGAAACCAACTATAGACAAATGGAGCAGTTCCATTTGTGACAGAAACAGTAGCTGAGCCAGTATTTTCACCATGACAACTAACATCGGATGAAGAAGCAATAGATGCTATAGGCGAAGGATGCCCAGCAACAACGGAATTCATTGTTGACGTACATCCGTTCGCATCTGTAATCATTACAGTATATGTTCCGGGCAATAGATTATAAGATGATGCCGTTGGAATATTTCCCGGCATCCATTGATAATTATATGGACCGACCCCACCTGAAACAATTGCTTCTACACTGCCATTTGCATTTCCACAATATGATGGCAAAGAAGTTGCGGAAAGATTCAATGCTGAAGGCTGAGCAATGGGTATCGATGAAGAACTTGTACATCCATTTGCATCCGTAATGATGGCCTGATAACTTCCGGCACTTAAACCACTCGAAGTGCTATTTGTTGAAAGATCATGTGCCCATAAATATTGATAGGGACTTGTTCCACCCGAACCAACAATAGTTGCTGTACCATTATTTCCTCCAAAACAATTTACATTTGTTGAACTTGCAGAAGAAATAAGTTCTGTTGGTTGAGTAATTGCAAATGGAATTGTTGCTGTGCAATTATTAGCATCTGTTACAAGTACACTGTATGCACCCGGCGACAGATTTGCAACTGAAGAATTATTCTGAGGCGAGCAAGTCCAAGCATAATTAAAAGGAGAAGTTCCTCCAAGTAAAGATACTGAAGCACTACCGTTTGAAATACCATAGCATGTCACATTTTGAAGAGCGGCAATTGAAGCCTGTGGACCCGCAATATCATTAACAATAAAATTCTGAGTTATCGTACATAAATTCGCATCGGTAATAGTCACTTGATATGAACCTGCCAAAACAGAACCCAGATGTGCAGTCTGATTTGCAGGCGATGAAGACCAGGAATAATTGTACGGTCCTGTGCCGCCGTTCACTAAAACATCGATTGCTCCATTTGAAGCACTACACGTTGTTGAAATTGTAGAAGCGCTTATCTGAACTTGTGAAGGCTCAGCCACTATGGCGTCTGCAACAGAAGTACAACCGTGAGAATCCGTAACAATTGCACTGTAAATTCCGGCAGGAACATTTTCGAGAATATTATCTGTATCTGAATGGCCTAGCCATTGATAAGAATACGGAGGGATACCACCATTCACAGTAACTTCCGCCTGACCATCATTTGCACCATAACATCTCGCTGCAAGAGTTGCAGAAGTACTTACAAGAATCTGTGGCGGCTGATCAACAATTACGTTTGCAATTGCAATACAGTTGTTAGCATCGGTAACTGTTACATCGTATCGTCCATTTGATAATCCAACAGCATTTGCAGTATTAGAGATATTTGGTTGCCATGCAAAAGAGAATGGTCCGGTGCCTCCGGTTATTGCTACAGTTGCTGTAGCATTTGCATCACCGAAACAATTCGGCATTGCAATAGCAGAAACTGTTGCACTCATACCACCTGAATTCGGCACATTTATAGAAGAGGAAAGTGTACAGCCATTAGCATCATTTATAACGACTCTATATACTCCGGCAGATAAACCACCGATCGAATTTGTTCCTGAAACGCCATTTGACCAAGAGTAATTATATGGAGAAGTACCACCTGCGATCGCAACAGAAACACTTCCATTGCTACTTGCACAAGTACCCATGGTAACAGATGGTGTTATAGCAAGATCAGCAGGTTGAGAAATTGTTACCGATGAATTTACAGTACAACCATTCGAATCAGTAACACGTACTGAATATGATCCGGCTGTTAATTGACTTGCGCTTGCATTGGTTCCTCCTGATGGTGACCACTGATAATAATACGGAGCGGCACCACTAGAGGCAACAACTGTTGCCGAACCATTATTGGCGCCGTAACAAGAAACATTATTAGATGATGTAATTGTTGCAGCAGGCAATGGATTTGCATTGACCATTGCATTCATAGATGATGTACATCCATTTCCGTCAGTGATCGTTACAGTATACGTTCCTGTACCAAGATTTGAATATTCGTATGACAAATAATTTCCGGGCATCCAACGATATGTATACGGAAAAACACCACCGGTTACAGAAGCTTGAACACTACCGTTATTATTTCCACATGTAGTTGCTGTGGAACTTGTTGAAATATTTAATACTGTCGGCTGGGAAACAGTAGTTGATACAGAGGTAGTGCAACCATTTGCATCAGTTACGATTGCCTGATAAGTACCGGCTGCAAGATTACTCACAGAAGCTGTTGAAGCTCCTGTCTGAATCCATGAATATTGATAAGGACCAGTTCCACCAGTTGCCATCGCCATTGCTGAACCGTTGTTCGCATTGAAACAATTGATATTTGTTGAACTCACCGAAGCGGCAAGTGCACTTGGCTGCGATATTATGAATGGAACCAGACTTGTACAATTATTTGCATCAGTAACTGTTACAGTGTATGATCCTGCTGAAACAGATGTGACTGATGATGTAGTTTGTGCAGAACACGACCAAGAATAATTATATGGACCTGTTCCTCCTGTTAAAGCTACACTTGCACTACCATCGGAATTTCCAAAACACCTGACATTTTGTGTAGCGCTTAACGTTGCAGTCGGTCCGGCAATGTTTGATACAGGCACTACAATATTCTGCGTACATCCATTTGCATCGGTAATGATTGACTGATAACTACCGGCAGCTAAATTTCCTACGTGAGCAGAATTTGCACCTGATAAGGATGTCCAATTATAATTGTACGGGCCAACTCCTCCGTTGACACTAAGATCTATAGACCCGTTTGAATTTCCACACGTTGAAGCCACGGCTGATGAACTAACTTGAAGAATGGCCGGCTGAGAAATTATTGTACTTGCTGTTGCAGTACATCCTCTTGCATCAGTAATTACTACTGAGTAAGTTCCGGCAGTTACATTGTTCAATGTATTATCTGTGTCGGTAGTTCCAATCCATTGATAGGAATATGGACTAAGTCCATTGCTTGCATTGACAATTGCAGACCCATTATTTCCGCCAAAGCAAGATACATTTGTTGTTCCTGAAATTAAAGCGGTGGGTAAGGGTTGAGCTGTTACAGCAACAGAGGATGATGCCGTACATCCATTTGCATCTGTGATGTTCACTGTGTAACTTCCGACAGCTAAATTGGAATACGATGCTCCTGATTGATTTCCGGGAGTCCAATTGTACGTATATGAACCTGTACCTCCTGAAGTCACTGCCTGAACGCTTCCATTATTGTTCCCACAAGTAGTAGGGGTCGACGTAGAACTAACACTTAATGCAGAGGGTTGTGTTATTGTTACTGAAGTTGTACTTGAACAACCTCTTGAATCTGTTACAGTCGCTTGATAAGTTCCTGCAGAAAGATTATTTATAGTGGATGATGTAAAATTATTCGGCAACCAATTATATAAGTATGGAGCTGTTCCTCCGCTTGCAACAACAGATGCTGACCCTAGATTACTTCCAAAACAAAGAGGATTCGTCGAGGAATTTATTGAAGAAATAAGCATTGCCGGTTGAGTGATCGATGCTGATGCACTTCTTGTGCATCCATTTGCATCGGTAACTACGCACTGATAATTTCCGGGCGATAAATTATTTATCGTTTGCGAATTTCCAAGAGCAGGTGTCCATGCATAATTATATGGCGAAGTTCCTCCGCTTGCACTGACGGAAATTGAACCATTGTTTCTTCCAAAACAATTTACATTCGTCGCAACAGGGGCTGCATTTAATGGTGATGGTGCAAGTAAATTTCCTGCAACAGTTGTTGTACACCCATATCGGTCGGTAATGACTGCGGAATAATTTCCCGCAGCTAATCCTGAAACCGATGCAGTAGTTGCGCCGCCCGGTGTCCATAAATACTGGTAGGGAGAAGAACCATTTACGTTTATTGAAGCCGATCCATTACCGGGCACTGCGCAAGTGGCATTTACTGTTTGAAGTGTTGCTGATAATGGCGGCACTTTAATAGTGTAGGAATAGGTTTGGAATCCTGTGAAAGGACAATTGTTATCCTGGACCGTGACGATAATCGAATATGGTTGAGAACGCGCTTGAGCCATTGTTGGTGTCCACGAGAAAGTTCCGATTGGAAACTGTCCTGTTGTACTTGTAAATGTAGAGCCCGGTATAATACTTATGCAAGATATTAAAACGGTCTGCGATGTATTTCCATCACCAGTATTGATCGTAAAACTAAGCGGCCTTCCGGGACAAGCGATAATATCGAAATTTGTTGTTCCATTCACGCCTGATGCTGTTGGCAAGACATTGCTGCAAGATTGCGTATATACTTCCATGTCTCTGAGAACAGATCCAATCAAGATACCATTTCTGTATTCTTTTACCAGGATGGTCATTACACCTACTTCAAGCGAGGTTGGTGTAATTGCAATATCACCTGAATTATCAAGTGTAATTGCAGGTGATGATGAGATTGGATTTGATGCAGAGTAACCCGGCTTGAAAGTAACATATGTATTTGCTGCAGAACGCGGTGTTACAAATGAATAAACAAGCGAGTCGCCATCCGTATCATAAGCACCATGGTTGTAATGAAAAGTTTGTCCCATGCAAAAAAATGCAACGGGAATATTTGTAAAGATTGGGGCTGAATTATTTGGAACGACTAAATTATTTAAAGTCGCTTCGACATAAGTACCGGGAACACCGTTACAGTTATTAGGAGAATATGATAACGTTGTTATAGCACAATTACGACAGCAGATAGCGTAACCAAAAATCCAGTCGGAGCAGTTAGCCGGTAAAGTGACATTGCCGACATACTCATATTTCTGAATTCCTGCTAATGTACCGCCTCTACATGTTGTAACAGCAGTGCTGCAAGTATGTGAAATTTCCTGTCCGGTTCCGGGTACTTTGGTCAAATTAACAGTCAAATTTCGGTTACAACTTACAGATGAATAAGTAACCGCAGCAGTAGCCGGTGCAGCAATACCTGCACAATCCCTATAAAGCGTCAATGACAGCTGATAAGTGTTCCCACTGATCCATTTATAGGTGATATCAGCGCCACTAATATGCGTTGCAGAGGCTGTAAAAGGATTTAGCATCAGCAAAATGAATAATCGTAGAAAGATCATCCGTTTGACGGCTAAATCAACAAATCGCTTAAAAACGTTGTTTTCATTGGTTCTTGTGTGAGCAAAGAGAAGTTTGCACTTCTTGGAGTGTTACTTTAAAACGGTTTTGGGAGGCAGGAGTTGATTGAAAATGGAGGCAATGCTTACAGGATGAACTTTGGAAAAAGGTCAAGGGTCAAAGGTTAAAGGTCAAGGGTCAAGGGTCAAAGGTCAAAGGTCAAAGGTCAAAGGTCAAAGGTCAAAACGAAGAAGTCAAAATTTAAAGAAAAAAGAAATAAATGGGCGAAAGAAATGTGAGAAATAAAACGTAGAGAACATAGATCCGGATAGCTATAGGGACACAATGAGAACATAGAAAGGATGATTTTAAAATTGAAATATGTTTTCGCAAACTAGTATCCCGGTGTGACCTTTGACCTTTGACCCTTGACCTTTTTTAAATTACAGTGCATAAAAAAAGCCCTGCTGTAGCAGAGCTTTTGTATTCTCAACAGCGGAAGTATTAAAACTCCCACATATCATGTTCGAAATTCACGATCTGTTCTTTGACATGTTCTGATTCCTGTAGTGCATTTAATCCCTGAGCATAATCTGAAATTCGTCTGTCATAAACATTTGATTCTTTGTAGATATAACTTCCAAATAAACGTTTCTGAAAAACATCATCGAATGAGAGTCGTTGAGCATTATTTCCAGAGTTAAAAATTTCGCTCCTTGCTAAAAGATTTCGGGCTTCAGGATAATAGATCCAGAACAACGGAATCTTAATATTCCCTTCTCTGATCGCTCCGGTTTCATCAACTGCATAAATCAATGGAGCTATACCAATGATGCGTACGTCTATTACAGATCGCTGCTTATCGAAAAACCAATCTTCCTTAACTCTGTAACCTACTACCTTGTCACGCGAAAATTCAGTCGTGACGACTGCCGGATATTCTTCATATGGTGGTTCCGGATGCTGCATTATAATTGTATCTGTTCTTGCTCCTCCCCGACTCAAAATTTCTTTCAAAGTAATTGGTCTAATGAATTCATCGTCTTCAAATCCGTATGCAATCAGTACATCGCTAGCTATTGCATCCAAAATAACATCGATCAAATTTTTTCTATCGGTGGTTTGATTACTTGCAGGATATTTAAATGCAAGATTCATTTTTTCATTCAGATCAATTACACGCCAGATCCGTTTAGACCACATTGCGTCTGCTTCTCTCAATACTGCGTACTTAGCAGCCTTACGATTACTAGTGCCCTCCTTTTTAAATGCTCCTCTCATAATATCTTCCTGCGAAAACACTTCAGTGTTAAACACTGCACACAACAATAACAAAGAAATAACTGCTTTCATGGTTGGTTGGTTTTAGGTACGTGTTAAACGTTCAACGGAGGGTTTTATTTAAGAAGGTCAAAGGTCAAGGGTCAAAGGTCATGCTTACCCTTGACCTTTGACCCTTGACCTATTTTAAACTACGGTGCATAAAAAAAGCCCTGCCGAAGCAGAGCTTTTGTATTCTCATAAGTGGAAGCTTTAAAACTCCCACATATCATGTTCAAAGTTGGTGATCTCTAGTTTTATCTTTTCAGATTCAAGGAGAGCGCTCAGACCTTGTTTGTAATCTTCAATACGACGGTCGTACACGTTTGATTCTTTGTACACGTAGCTTCCGAATAAACGTTTCTGGAAGATGTCATCGAACGTACGGCGTTCTGCATCGTTTTCTCTGTTGAAGACTTCACTGTTAGCGAAGAGACGACGAGCTTCAGGATAGTAGATCCAGAATAGAGGGATCTTGATATTACCTTCACGAATTGCACCTGTTTCATCTACTGCGTAGATCAATGGTGCAAGTCCGATGATGCGGACATCGATCACTGAACGTTGTTTATCAAAGAACCAATCTTCTTTTACGCGGAAACCGATTACTTTATCACGTGAGAATTCACGGGCGATAATCGTATCGTATTCATCGTAGGGAGGATCCGGTCGTTGCATTTTAACCGTATCTGTACGAGAACCACCACGACCTTCAATTTCTTTTACAGTCAATGGCTTTGTGAATTCGTCGTCTTCAAAACTATAAGGAGTCAATGAACCTTCTGAAATAGCATCCATCACAACATCCATAAGGTTCTTACGATCCTTTGTTTGCTTGCTTGAAGGGTATTTCAATGGCAAGTTGATCTTTTCCTGTAGGTCGATCACTCTCCAGATACGCTTGGACCACATAACATCGGCCTCGCGTAAAAACGGATAAGGGATTACCTGGCGCGTGATTGCAGTTTCTTTTACATAAACCGCATCAAGCACATCTTGTGAGAAGGCTGCAGTGCTGAGCATTGCAAACATGATCACAAATAAGATTCTGGCTTTCATGACTCCTGTTTTATTTATTATTGTATAGTAAATGCCATCGGCGAAAGGCTTCGTGTCGACTGATCGGCACCGGTAGCCATTTTTGCTTTGATGTATTCGATGAACACTTTATCACCTGCACGTAATTTTCCAATTGCATCACGCATCGGTTGCGATAATTGATTACCTGTTGTTTCGTATTCAATAAGATCTTTTCCTTTAGCGAAAATTGACATTCTGAATCCTGTTATTTTGAAGAATAATTCGAAATCGAAATTCTCCAATTGAGGGATCAATGTTCCCGCTGCTAGTAAGCTCTTATTGATCGGACCGCCTTTGCTATTCGATATAGTAGCAACCGGATCCGGTACACGTTTAACACGATATTTGAATTCTCCCATGGGCATTTTCTTGCCGCCGATCTCTGCAGTAACATTGATCTTCGCTTCTCCAACTGTAGTTACAGTTGCTATGAAGTGACCTCCGCCAGCTGCAGCATTCGGTTTCAAATTACCACCTGCTCCTGAGATACTAGGGAAGACAGCGTTGTTAGAAACACCAGGTACAGAAATCGCCATTGGATTATCAACACCAATGTAAAGAACGTTCATCTTTTCAGCTGCAACAACTGAAGATGGTTTCTGAGCAACGTATGATGAAGTGAATGGGAATCCTGAAAAAGATCCATCAGGGTTCTTAACTCTTATTACACCACTCCATTTTTTCTCACCTTCTGAACCCGGACGATCAGAATATTTTGCATAGCCCCCTTCAACAGGAAGTGGAGTATTACTTCCACCTACAACTTCTTTCTTTAATGAATCCCAGGTTGCGCCAATGAAAACTTCAGGAGCAACTGTAGAAGATGTTGCAGATAGAAATACATCTGCCTGATAATCACTACCAATTGTTACAACAGTACTGTTAGCAATAACTTTTGCATGCAATTGATCAAGCTTTACAATCTTACGATCAACAGATCCAAGAAGGTCATCAATCACTTGTGATTCAGCATTACGAACATCCGATTGAAACTTTGTTAAAAGCGCAACAGTAGCGACAATAGGATTGTGATAGAAACTCACTAATTCCCATGTACCTTTTCCGTCTTCTTTTTTAGTCGGATCGTTTGTGCTTAACAAATTGTCCATTCTTTTTTGATAATCCGCTTCTGATCCCTTAGGTGCATTAGACACGATCAATTTCTTGAAAGCATCCAATTTGTTTCGAAGAACCAACGCTTCACCTTTTTCCCTGTGCATCATCGTCGCCGATCATGATATGAGTTGGTGTATCGTAATCTTCCTTATTCTCCATATCATGTAATTTTGGAGTAGGAAGACCATCGTCAATTTTATCAGCGGTACGAATTAACTTTACTTTAAGCTCGTCAATGTATTTATTAAGTTCAGTAGCACCTTTTCTAATATTCTGAGCTTGGTCATTTACTGCAGAATATTTCTTTGCATCATTGTCCATTTGTTGCTTGAACAACTCATAGGTCATCTGATTCTTTTTATCGATATTGTCTTTCGATAATTCCACACTTTCGTTGATAGTCACAAAGGCATTGATGACTTCCTTTGTAACGTTGAGGGCTAGAAGGGCTGTTAACACGAGATACATCATGTTAATCATCTTCTGCCTTGGGGAGAGTTTTCCGCCTGCCATGGTTTAGGTTCTGGTTTTCAGTTTAGGTTAGATAAAAATAGAGAACCGGATATTAACCACGAACGGTCATTGCAGAAAGCATATTTCCGTACACAGTGTTAAGCTGTGAAAGGTTTTTAGCAAGTGTTGCAACTTCTTCGCGATATTTTTTAGTATCGTCAAGAGAAGAATTAAGATTCGACATCAATTCGTTAATACCTTCATAGAAACGAGCTGTTTGTTTAAGGTTCTCACTGCTGTCTTGTAATTGCAATTCGTAAACTGCATTCAAAGCAGCAAGGTTTTTACCTGCTGAAACAACCTGATCTTTATAAACACGAACTTCTTCAGTTGAGTTGGAAAGATTTTCTACTGCCGCAGCAGCTTTTGTATATGACGAAGACATTTCACCTGCAGATTTCGCTGCTTGTGTTACGTTCTTCACATAATTTTCTGTAGCAACACCGGCATCGCTCATGTCAGCCAATTTACCTGTGTTTTCTCCAAGTCTGTGTAGACCTGTTCCTAAACTTGCAATCAATTCAGGGCCGATCTTCGCGTCTGCCATTAAACGATCCAACTGTTGAACAACAGGATCAGTTTTCTTACGACGTTCTTTTCTTCCATGACTGTCTTCGTCTTCCATTCCTGCTAATTCAGGATAAACCAATGTCCAATCCACATCTTCATGCGGTGGTTCAAAGGCTGAGAAAATAAAGATAACTGCTTCGGTTCCTAATCCTAAGACTAAGAAAAATCCTGAAAATGGCCAGTGTTGGATTTTGAAGAGCGCACCGATGATTACGATCGCAGCTCCAATACCGTACAATTTAGCCATGAAATTCTTGAAGCCCTTCCTCTGTGTAAATTCGGCAATTCCCATAGTGTTGTTTAGATGATTTGGTTAGTTACACAATAATTGAATTATTAATTGAGAGAGAATTAATTAGCAAACGAAATTGAATCCGATAAATTTTAGTAATCGGCTTTATCACGACCAAGGAAGCTTTGTACACAACGGAAACCGATGTAACACTTCGATGTATCCTGATATTCATAGGTACGTGTACCCGTCTGTAAGTAGTAACCTACGTCTTTCCAGGATCCACCACGAATAACTTTACGTTTCAAAGCAGGAAGATCGCTTTCTTTTGCTTCGTATACATAATCAGTACTGATATCGTGAGAAAAACTATATGAAGACTCATCAAATGCATTGCTCGTCCACTCACTTACGTTTCCTGCCATGCAATACAGACCATAATCATTTGGCCAGTAAGAAGTAGCTTTTACTGTGTAAACACCACCATCATCCATATAATTACCACGCATTGGTTTGTAGTTTCCTAGGAAACATCCACGACTATTACGGATGTATGGACCTCCCCAAGGATATGGAGAAAGGTCAAGTCCACCACGTGCAGCATATTCCCATTCAGCTTCTGAAGGTAAACGGTAATCTTGCACATATGCATTTCCATTTTCTTCCATGTAACTGTTCATTAACTGTGTTCTCCAGATAGAGAATGCACGAGCTTGTTTCCAGTTTACACCTACGACAGGATATTCATCGTAAGCCGGATGCCAGAAATACATTTGCGTTAATGGATCATGGAATGAATATGTGTAATCATGGATCCAGGCTAATGTATCCGGATAAACATTGATCACATCTTTCTTTATAAACACTGAACGATCTCTCATACCCTGATCACGGCTTTCACGTTGAGCAGCAAGTTTTAGATCGATCCAATAGTATTCGAAATTTAATTTACGTGTGTCGATTTCTTTACGACGATAGAAACGTTCTGTCTCAGGCAAGAAAAGTTCAGCAAGTGTTTCTTCATTTTGCTCATCATCCCATTTGATCTTTTCTCTCCAGTTGATACGCTCACCGTATTCACCTTCGTCGATCAAATGCTCACCACCAATCAGGCGGTGTGCTAATGAATCCCGCACCCAGTACACAAACTGACGATATTCGTTGTTTGTGATCTCAGTATTATCCATGTAAAATGCAGGAATTGTAACTGTCTTGGCTTGAGCAGTCTAGCATATGGCACATCCTGATCACTTGGTCCCATATTAAAGGAACCTGCAGGAATGTAGACCATTCCAAACGGATCAGCCTGATACCATTTTTCGCGGTTTAGTACACCTGTTAATTCACCCTTATTTCCGCTACCGCAGCCGGCAAGCGTAATTAAGGCGATCATAAACAGAAAACCGATTTTTTTGTTCCCTAAGTTCTTGATATTCATCGTTTTTTATGAATAATACTTGTTTCGTTTTGTACTATGATCAATGGTTAAATATCGATCCAATATAATGTAATGGTCTTGAACGACCGGATACATCATAGGTTGCACCAAATTTAAACTAAGATCAGACCCCTCTTTACGCAATCTTTACAAGAATCTTACATTCCTGTGGAATTGGCGTTTTACTACTTTTACAGGTTTGTAACAATACCCCAGCATGATCTCGTGTGTTCCGCTGCTATATGTTTTTATTTCTGATGTAGTCAAATCGTAAGCGTAACCGAGTTTCAAATTTGGCATGATCTCTAATCCTGCCATCAACACTATTGCATCTTGTAAACGATAAGATGCTCCAACCCAGTAACGGCTATTAATAAATAAATTTGCATTGATATCGGCTTGAGTAGATACAGCATCAGACTTCAACTTAACCATTGGTTTCAGTGTAAGAGATGAAGTAAGATCTAAACTATAACCTGCCATAAGATAATAATGTCTTGCTAAACTAGAAGTAATGTTGTCGTAATTGATTTCTCCCTCTGTAAGATGCGCTGATGATAAACCAACATACAATTTGTCAGTATTATAATATGCCCCAAATCCAAGATCGAATGTTGAACCACTAACGTTACCTGTTGGTATATTATTGTCATTGGCATCGTTATATACGAACTTCGATCCGTTCAATGATTTTTGATGCATTCCAAAATCGACTCCAATTCCAATTCGACCTGAACCTAGATCCGCACGGTAAGCATAAGCCAATCGCGCATTCAAATTCTTTTCAACTCCTAATCCATCAGCGGCATAAACGGTCAGGCCAACTCCTCCATGCAACATTTCAACAGGCATGTCGGCAGTCAAAAGCATTGTCTTCGGTTCTCCACCAAATCCTGTCCACTGGTTTCTGTAAAGCAAAGTTCCGCAAATGGCATCATTTGAGCCTGCGAAACCTGGATTAACACAAAGTTTGGTGAACATGTTCTGACTGAATTGAGGATCCTGCTGGGCAGATACCTTCAAAACAAGAAAGGAGAGGCAAAAAAATGCAATCGTAAAGGTTTTACGCATCTTTAGAACAGTGTTGGTTAGCTGAAGGGTTAGATTTCTCAACTTTTGGAGCGGGTAAAGTAATGAAAAAATAAATCTAAAAACAAAATTATTTTGAATGACCGATTGTTAATTTCTTCACTATTTTGAAGGTTCAACGGAAGATAGGTGAAATGGTTGCTTCTTGAGGTGTTTACATGAAGTGCTGAGTTCAAAGTTCAAAGTTTTTGCTTTGTAGGCAACCAACTATGAACTCAGAACTTTGAACTTAAGAAACTGCGATCTTCTGAAATGCCTGCCACCATCTTTCCGGCATTTCTTCACGGAGAGCGGTTTCGTAATCTTTGTACGAACAGGGCACTAAATGATGACGGTGGTACCGAACTTTATTTGTCGGATAAGGCACTTCCATCCACCATCTTTCACTCTTAGTACTCTTGTAAAAAACAATTTCCTGATCATCTTTTTTCAAGGCAACCCTGTATTTCACAAAGCCGGTTTTGCTCTTGAGAGGTACATCTTTTTTACGGTTGTAATAGCCGTCAATCAAATACCAAAGCATCTGCGCTGCAAGATGAGAGGTCTGGTCATGGTTATCGAAAAGTGGATTGATCTCAAAAATTCCAAAAGATGTAAGCTTATCACTCATTCCTGCATATCTCACGATCTTACAAGCTTCTTCGCCGTAAAAACCGTTTGGTGTTGCATTACAGTTTCCCGGGGCATCACTTTGTCGGATAGCCGTAATGTCGAAAGAAAGTATATCTGCATTTCTAACGATGGGCTCTACTTCTTCCATATCTGCTCGTACTTGTCCCAAACGATATGCATCAAAAAACAGACGTTCCATTAACTCGATCTGATCATGACCAACGAAATACGTCTGATAACCGATATTGCTGAAATTGAAAAGGAAGTTGGGCTCATGCAAAACGATCTTTCCTAAAAATGAATTTGAATTGATCTTTTCTTCTGTCGAGCCAAGATCAAATGATGCATCTACTGATGCAATGTTCACCGTTTCTTCAAGCTTTTGATAGGCTACGTACTGTGCAAAAGTCAGATCCTGACTGCCTCCAAGCAAAACCGGTAATACGCCTTCTTTCATCAATTCAACCATGATGGTTGTAACTGCTGCATATGTATCGGCTAAGGTCTCTCCTACTCTGAGATTTCCAAGATCAACAATTGAATAGGGATAATCAGCTACTTTCAATGCGAAAAATTTTTCTCTGATCACATCCGGTGCTTGTGAACATCCGTCGTTGCGGACCGATCCTCGGTCTTCTTCCACTCCGAAAATTGCAATATTCACCCCTTCAAAAGAAGGAAATTTATCGACCTCAAGAAATCGTGTTATGACATTTCCTATAGATGATTTTTGATCTTCGTAATTCCCAAAACGAACTTTGTCGAGGGGGTCGAAGAAGATGCTGATATCCATTCTTTTTGAAGTTTTATTTAAGCTTTCGAATGTAAAGTAAAAAAGGTTTAAAATGTTTAAGGGTTTTAAAGTGCTTTACAACTAGTTCCACTTTAAACTCCTTCAACAATTTAAACCTATTAAATTAATTTCTATTTTTTCTTAACTGCCGCCTTCTTCTTCACAGCTACTTTCTTCTTCGCAGGAGCCGCAGCTTTTTTAGCGGGTGCAGCTTTCTTGGCTGTGGCAGTTTTCTTAGCAGGGGTTTACCTGAATTTCCGGTTCGTCGGGGAATGACATGATCAATCGCTCAGCATTTTGCTTCCGTTTTTCTTCGATCAATTCTACAGCTCTTTCGTAAGTAACAGTATATGGATCGTCTTCTTTTTTCATTGATACAAAGAAGTCATTTAATCGTACATACGGACCAAATCTTCCAATTGCAACTACAACATCGTGATCTTCATATTGACCAAGATTACGAGGCAATTTGAAAAGTTCAATGGCTTCTTCAAAAGTGATCTGGTCGAGACGCTGCTCTGCTCTTAATTTGGCGAACTTTGGTTTTTCTGTTTCATCCGGTGTTCCAATTTGAGCCATCGGACCAAAACGTCCGATACGCACTAATAATGTTAAGCCACTTACAGGATCTTTCCCAAGAATTCGTTCTCCTGATGCACGCTCAGATTCTTTTTCAGTGGTCTTAACTGTACCATGAAATGGACCATAGAATTCTGTGATCATTTTCTGCCATTGCAAATCGCCATTGGCAATATCATCGAATTCCTTCTCTACATAAGCAGTGAAATTGTAATCGAGAATCTGCTTGAAATTAACAACCAGAAAATCGTTTACGACCATTCCGATATCGGTCGGATATAATTTATTTTTTTCTGCGCCCGTGATCTCTGTCTTTGTCTCATGAACGACCTTGTTGTCGATCAGTGTTAGCACAGAATAAGAACGCTCTTTACCTAATCTTTCTTCTTTCGAAACATAACCACGTTTCTGGACAGTACTGATCGTTGGTGCATAAGTAGAAGGACGGCCAATGCCAAGTTCTTCCAGCTTTTTCACCAATGCAGCTTCTGTAAAACGACTTGGTGGATAAGTAAAACGCTCTGTGGCTTTCGCTTCCTGGAGTTTTAATTTATCACCGATCGACATTGCAGGAAGAAGTCCTTCTTGTTCTTCAGTACTATTTTCATCGTCAGTTCCTTCCATATATACTTTCAGGAATCCGTCGAACTTAATTACTTCACCATTTGCCACAAAATCTTCAGCAGTTTTCTGAGAAGAGATCGTGATCACTGTTTTTTCAAGAATGGCATCTGCCATTTGGGATGCGATAGTACGCTTCCAGATCAGACTATATAATTTTTCTTCACGCGGATCGCTGCCTGCAGTTTCTACTGTGAAATCTGTCGGACGAATGGCCTCATGGGCTTCTTGTGCGGAAGCTGTTTTTGTTTTATACTGACGACCTTCGTGATATTTGGCGCCGTAATTTTTTATGATGGCCTCTTTTGTAAAATCCAATGCATCCTGAGAAAGATTTACTGAATCTGTTCTCATATAAGTGATCTTACCTGCTTCGTACAATTTCTGTGCGATGACCATTGTTTGAGACACACTGTATCCCAATTTTCTTGCTGCTTCCTGTTGTAAAGTCGATGTGGTAAAAGGTGCAGATGCTGTACGTTTTCCGGGCTTTACTTCCAGATTCTTCACGCTGAAATTTGCGCCTATACAATTTTGCAAAAATGTTTCAGCTTCTTCTTTAGTTTTGAATTTCTTCGGTAACTCAGCTTTGAATGTTTTACCGTTTGTATCAAAAACTGCAGTGACACGGTAAGATGCTGTAATTGTAAATTCGTCGATCTCTCTTTCACGTTCTACGATCAAACGAACTGCAACAGATTGAACACGGCCGGCAGATAATTGCGGGCGAATTTTTTTCCAAAGCACAGGCGACAATTCAAATCCAACGAGACGATCAAGAATTCGACGAGCTTGTTGTGCATCGACAAGGTTTTTGTCAATCTTCCGCGGATTATTTATTGCCTCCGTGATGGCCTTTTTTGTGATCTCATGAAAGACGATTCTTTGAGTATTGTTTTTATTGAGTTTCAATGTCTCATATAAATGCCAGGATATCGCTTCCCCTTCACGGTCCTCATCGGTAGCGAGCCAGACCATTTCGGCTTTCTTACATAACTTCTTAAGTTCATCGATCACATTCTCTTTATCAGGACTGATCTCATAAACAGGTTCGAAATTATTTTCCACTTGAATCCCCATTCCACTCTTCACCAGATCTCTCACGTGACCATAGCTTGAACGAACCACAAAGTCTTTTCCAAGATAACCTTCAATCGTTTTTGCTTTCGCCGGAGACTCAACTATTACTAAATTTTTTGCCATATTTCTATTTTCAATGTTCGCAAATAAAAGAATTTATTCTTTAACAAAATGGGAGAAGTTTTTTTCTTGTATTAAATTAACCTTAAAACAAGTGCAAACAAAGGGATTCAATGATTTCAAAACTAAACGTTTAGTTGTGTTAAAAAGTTTTGAAAAATAATTTTAAAAAATAATTTCTTGCAAAATTCCCACATTTTGAAGTTAGTAGTTAAACAAAATGTCTTTGTCGTGAAATTTACTTTCGAAAAGCTACTTAAAATAGTTGGCAACCTTCTCGTCAAAATATTTACTTTATCATAGGTAAAACAGAAATCAATAAAAGTTTATAGCATGCAGATAAATTGGAGGAATCCACCTCAGAAAGATAATTTGAATAAGGTATTTATACATATATAATATGTATTACCGGTCTTTTAATAAAAAGATTACATTACTAGAATGAGTAATGATCGTAATAAGACCGAAATGATCAAGGGACGAGGTGCGCAGATAAATACTGCAAACCGGTTTTTGAAACATGAATTGGTGACAGAACACATTGAAAGACTTGATGAAGAATTGCAATTAAGCAAGTCCACGCAATACCTGAATGAGTTTCCAAAAAAGATAATCAACTCAGTAAATAGTCCTGATCTGAATTTTGGCTTTTCAATGAATCCATATCAAGGATGCGAGCATGGTTGCATTTATTGTTATGCGAGAAATACACATGCTTATTGGGGACTTAGTCCGGGAATTGATTTTGAAACAAAGATTTTAATTAAACCGGAAGCTCCAAAATTGTTGGAAGCCGAACTGATGAAAAAAAACTGGAAGCCGGCACCTATTATGCTTTCCGGAAATACGGATTGTTATCAACCTGCTGAAAGAAAATTTAAAATCACCCGACAATTGCTTGAGGTTGCCTTGAAGTTTCGGAATCCGGTCGGAATGATCACTAAGAACAAACTCATCCTCCGCGATCTGGATCTTTTGAAACAACTTGCGCAATTAAACTTAGTACATGTAATGATCAGCATTACTTCTCTTGATGAAGAGCTGCGATTGAATATGGAACCGAGAACAGCTACAGCAAAAAATCGTCTTGAGGTTGTGAGGACTTTGAATACAAATGGAATTCCTACCGGAGTTATGGTTGCACCAATCATTCCCGGATTGAACAGTCATGAGATTCCTGACATTATTGAAGCAGCAGCAAATGCCGGCGCATTAAAAGCAGGAATGACGATGGTGAGACTGAATGGAGACATTGGAGAAATTTTTACCAACTGGATTCGCAAAGCGTATCCCGATAAGGCCGAAAAAGTACTTAATAAGATCCGTGCCGCTCATGGAGGGAATCTGAACGACTCAAATTATGGAAGAAGAATGAAAGGTGATGGTGTTGAAGCTGACAGTATACATCAGCTATTTAAAAATTCAGTGAAGCGATTTTTATCGGACAGAAATTTTCCTAAATATGATTTTACATTGTTCAAAAGACCGGCTTTGAATGGCCAGCTTGATTTGTTTGGGTGAAAATTTTATTATTGCAAAATGAAATCTAAATTATTCTCGCTTGCCTTACTGATTTTAATTATTGCAGGATGTAAAAAAGAAGACGAAACATCTACTCCAATTGCTCCGGTTGGGTGCTCAAGTATTTTACCTAATAAACTTTCCGTAAAAGTTGACGGTCAATCCTGGTGCGCTGATCAGACTTGCTTCGGTGATCTGGCAATTGTTATGACTATCAATGGGATCAATTCAAATGGCTCCACTTTGACATTGGAACTGGACGATTTCACTCCTGGAACATATCCAATCAATCAAGACCAAAACCATATTTTGTATACAAGTTCACTTGCTATGGCATATGAATCTACAAATAGTAATGCCGGAACGTTAGTCATAACTTCGAATGACACAACAAGCAATTTAATCAAGGGTACAATTAATTCTACACTTCACAATCCGTTAGGTGGTGATGTTGCATTAACGGAAGGAACTTTTTCGATTTATTATACAGAGTGAGTTAGAGGATGTTTTTATACCGCAGAATACGTGGACAACGCAGAATAACCGCAAGTTGAAAGAAAAAAGAATTTTTATTTAATTCTTGATTTTACATTGAATAAGACGGCGAGTGAAGAATTTAAAACGCAATTAAATGTTTTGAATAACATTGATTCTGATTTAAATTTATTGGGCCATTATCCACACGTGTTATTTGTTTTTGATCCCTCCGGGATCTAAAATGGTTTTGGGTATGTGTTTTTTTTCTACAAATATGCGACCCTTTCAGGGTCGGTGAGATGTAGATTTTAGGTTATAAATTTCAATTTAAAATGAAACAGGTGGAAAATTTAAATTCCATTTTAGAGATTAAATTTTGAATTCTTCTTTACCCCTTGACTATTGGTTTATGGCTCTTAACCCAATTTTTGACTTTTGATCCCGATAGCTATCGGGACTGATTTTTGACTTAAACACAACATTTTAACCAAAATCCTACACAAACCCCTCTGCCAACTTGTCACATTCCCACATATAGCCTATCTTCGCAGCTCAAAATTTTATCAATGCATTTGGAAGGCAATAAAGTGATCGATGAGGACCGTCAGGGCGAGGCTGTAATGGCTGAAGTTCCGGTGATCTCGAATGGGAAGAAAATGTACCTGGAAAGTTATGGCTGTGCGATGAATTTTTCAGACAGCGAAATTGTAGCTTCCATTATGGTCGGCATGGGTTATGAAACGACAAAAGTCATTGAAGAAGCCAGTGTGATTTTTTTGAACACGTGTTCTATTCGCGACAATGCAGAATTACGGATCTGGGCTCGTTTGCGCGAGATCAAGAAAAATAAAAAACGTAACGACGAATTTATCGTCGGTGTACTTGGATGTATGGCTGAACGATTGAAAGATCAGTTGATGGAAAAAGAAAAACTGGTTGACATCGTTGTTGGTCCGGATTCATATCGAGATCTTCCAAATCTTCTTGCTACTGCTGAGTCCGGACAAAAAGCGGTGAACGTTTTGCTTTCTCGCGAAGACACGTATGCAGAGATCAGTCCGGTAAGACTTGGAAGCAATGGAATAAATGGTTTCATTTCAATCACTCGTGGTTGTGATAATATGTGTTCATTCTGTGTTGTACCATTTACACGCGGACGTGAACGTAGTCGTGATCCTGAATCGATCGTGAATGAAGCGAGACAAATGTTTGAAGCCGGTTACCGTGAAGTAACATTGCTTGGACAGAATGTTGACTCGTATTTGTTCTGGGGTGGCGGACAGAAAAAAGATCTGGATCCAGAAGTTGTGAAATTAGCAATGGATCACAAATTGCCCGAAGCTGAACAGAAAGGTTTTACAACGTTTGCTGATCTTATGGAGCGTGTTGCTCAAGTAAATAAAGATCTGCGAATTCGTTTTTCTACCAGCAATCCGCGTGACATGACTGATGCTGTTCTGTATGTGATTGCGAAGTATGACAACATTTGCAAATATGTTCATCTTCCTGTTCAATCAGGAAATTCCAGAGTACTCGATAAAATGAATCGCGGTTATACGCGTGAACAATACATGGATCGCATCGAAGCGATAAGAAGAATATTACCGGGAGCCGGTCTTTCAACTGATATTATCACCGGATTTTGTTCTGAGACAGAAGAAGAACATCAGGAAACATTAAGTCTGATGGAGTGGTCTCAATTCGATTATGCATACATGTTCAAATATTCAGAACGTCCGGGAACACTTGCTTCAAGAAAATATCCTGATGATATTGACGAAGCAGTTAAATCGCGTCGACTTTCTGAGATCATTGAATTGCAAAGCAGACTTTCTCACGAAAGCAATAAAAAAGATATCGGTAAGAAGAGTATCGTACTGGTAGAGAATTTTTCGAAACGTTCGAAAGATCATATGTCAGGCCGTAACTCAGAAAATAAAGTCGTTATCATTCCACGAAACAACCATCAACCCGGCGACTATGTGGAAGTGACGATTGTGGATTGTACGCCGGCTACTCTTATTGGTGAGTAGTAAGTGGTGAGTGGTAAGTAGCAGGGGCTACTTGAGGTAATTGCATTACAATGAATAATGAATAATGAATAATGAATAATATCGTAACTAATTTCAGCTTCAAAAACTGAGTTAAGAGGTTTGCAGTAGGGATAATTTAGGCAATGCTACTTACTACTCACCACTTACTACTTACTAATAAAAAATGAGCATCAACGAAATAAAAGCCCGTTTTGGAATCATTGGAAATTCTCCTTTGCTTGAGCATGCTATCAATGTAGCAAAGCAGGTGGCGACTACTGAGATCTCTGTTTTGATCTCGGGAGAAAGCGGTGTGGGTAAAGAAGTTTTCCACAAATTATACATCAGTTAAGTCCGCGGAAACACGGTCCGTACATTGCAGTAAACTGTGGAGCGATTCCTGAAGGAACAATTGATTCTGAATTATTCGGTCACGAAAAAGGATCGTTCACCGGTGCGCATGAAGCTCGAAAAGGATATTTCGAAGTAAGTAATGGCGGTACAATTTTTTTAGATGAGGTTGGAGAATTGCCATTGAATACACAAGTTCGCTTATTACGTGTCCTTGAAACAGGTGAATTTATCAAAGTAGGTTCTTCGAAGTCGCAGAAAACAAATGTTCGTGTTGTAGCTGCTACAAACGTAGATATGCTCCGCGCTATTGAGAATGGAAAATTCAGAGAAGACTTATATTATCGATTAAATACTGTACCGATCAGGGTTCCACCTTTACGTGATCGTAAAGAAGACATTCATCTTATCTTCCGCAAATTTTCACACGATTTTGCAGAGCGTTATAGAATTCCTGCTTTGTCGTTACAACCTGAAGCGATGCAGATCCTAACAGACTATCGTTGGCCGGGAAATATTCGTCAGCTGAAAAACATTACTGAGCAAATGTCAATTCTGGAAAAATCCAGAGACGTTTCTGCAGACACCTTATTAAATTACCTTCCTCCTGCCCCGCTTAACAATCTCCCTGTGTTAATGAGAGATGAATTAAGTAACAGCAAAGAATTCAATGAAAGAGAAGTCCTTTATAAGCTGATCTTTGAAATGAAGAAGGAGATGAATGATTTACGATCGATGGTAAATCAATTGATGCAACATAATCCTGATGAAAGAACCTGGCAGAGCAATCCTTCGCCAATGATCCATGAATTGGAAACATCGGATAATTCCGGCAACAACAAACCACAGGAGACACATTTTACAATCCAACCGAGTGCCGGACAACCTTCGATTACAGTAACACCGGTTCAAAAACACATTCTTGTTGATGAATCGTTGTCATTGACCGATAAAGAAAAAGAGTTTATCCAAAAAGCCCTTTCAAAACATAAAGGTCGTAGAAAACTTGCGGCCAAAGAGTTAGGGATTTCAGAACGAACACTGTATCGTAAGATGAATGAATATGGAATTCATTGAAAAAAGAAATAATATTGCAATTGATTTGAAAACTCATCAACATAAAATTTCCAGCTTACGAAAGTTTGCAGCTTACTTCACTTTGTCAATATTGATCTTTTTCAATAGCGGCTGTAAGGTGAATTACTCTATGTCTGGAGCATCAATTTCACCGGATATAAAAACTATTGACATTCGTTACTTTCAGAAGACTGCAGCACTTGGACCATCGAATCTGAGTCAGACTTTCACTGAAAAACTGAAAGACAAATTTTTAACAGGAACTAGTCTTACGATAACTAATGGAGTCAGTGACCTGACATTAGAAGGAGCAATTACACAATACAATGTTAGTCCGCAGACCATTCAATCAAACGAAGTTGCTGCACAGAACAGATTGACGATTTCCGTCAATGTTAAGTTCACGAATATAAAAGATGAAAAGCAGGATTTCGAATCCACATTTACGAGATATGCAGATTTCCCAAGTAATACAAATATTACTTCAATCGAAGATCAATTGATCACAGAGATCAATCAGCAATTGGTGGATGACATTTTCAACAAAGCTGTAATAAATTGGTGATGGACTACAAAGAGTTTATGTCATATTTGGATGCATCCGGAACTTCGCATAAAGATGCGATATCAGGATTGCAGAATTATGTACATGAGTTTCCCTACTTCCAATCAGCTCAGGCTTTGCTTGCAAAAGCATTGCGAGAACAAGAGCATGTGCGTTTTGACAAACAGTTGAAGATCGCTGCAGCATATTGTGGTGACAGAAAATCGCTTTATGCATTGATCCATCATAAGCCATCCTCCATTTTTATTGAATCTGCTTCCGTATCTCCATTTGTTTCATCGTCTGTGACAACAATTCCTGTAGAGTCAGAGAATCCGTTTACTGAATCGCCTGCATTTGAAGAAACAGGAAATCAATTCCCGGAAATCAAACAAGAGTATACTCCGGTCTTCGAACCTATCCTTCCTGCTCCAATTGAACAAGATGAACTTTCTGATTTTACAGAAGAGGAAGTTACTGTTGAAAACACTGCCCCTTCTTCAGTTGACCCGCATGACATTATAAGAGAACGATTAAAAGAAATTCTCACAAAGAAAGAAGGTCCAATTGAAGAAATAAACAATAAAGAAACGGAACCTCAGTCCGTTGGAAATACTACTTTTCACGAAGAGGTTGTTTCGGATAATATAGAAAGTACGATTTTAATACCACCATCACAAATAAATCCGGAACTGATCGCCGAAAACACTATTGAAAATATTGTTGTAGAAGAAATTCCTGAAGTAAAAGAAATTATTACTGAACCATCAGAGAATCGTTCAGAAGAAATCATTCAACGAATCGCTAAAGAAGCTGAACATCGCCATGATGAAGTTGATCGCGGAGAATTGGAATATGCACTTGAGTCAACAATAATTCATTCTCTCGAGAACCTTCCGCTTCTTGATGAAAGTAAAGTTCAAAAAACTGAACAGGTTAAGAGTGAAATTTCGACACCGATGACTTTCATAGATTGGTTGAAATTGAAACATAGTGATCAGTTTGGGGAATTTGAAGAAATCCACGCCGATGAAAACAGTGTAAGTGTAGGAGTAAGTGTAAACAGTCAAGAGTTGGAGCGAGAGCCTGCTTCGAATGTTGGGGGTGAAAGTACAGAGTCGGAAGAGTTGGTGCTTTCAGCACCGGCGCAGTTGAATTCGCCTGAAGTAGAAAATCTGATCGACAAGTTTATCGCCACTGAGCCTCGGATCGTTCCATCGAAAACGGAATTTTATTCGCCGGCTAAGCAGGCTCAAAAGAGTCTGATAGAGCATGAAGACCTTGTTTCTGAGACACTTGCACGAATCTATCGACTACAAGGGGCATTTTTAAAAGCACGCTCGGCTTACCAAAAATTAATCTTGCTTCATCCCGAAAAAAAGGCTTACTTTGCGGCCCTTATTGAAGAAATAGATAATCAGTACAATAATCCGGATAAACAAGATTTATAATGTATACAGCAGTTACGATTCTTATTATTTTAACCAGCGTACTTTTAGTATTGGTGGTATTAGTACAAAACCCAAAAGGTGGTGGAATATCATCGGGCATCATTGGTTCAAACCAGGTGATGGGCGTTAAAAAAACGACTGATTTTATCGAAAAACTCACATGGGGTTTAGTTTTAACTTTGATCGGCCTTTGTCTGGTAGCAGGAATGGTCTTACCAAGTAAAGACGACAGAGGCGCCATCGGCACCAAACTGCAGGAGCAAATTGAAAATGCACCGGCAGCTGCCAAGCCAAATGTACCGGCACAACAACAGCCAACACAAAATCAACCGGCACAGCCCACCCAGCAACAAGCTGAACCGGCACCGACTAAATAACTATAAAAGACCTCTGCAAAGAGGTTTTTTTATGTCATGATGTCACCGAAAAAAAGTACACTTTCAGACACATTTTCTCTTAAAAAGTAAAGATGGCAGACATAGCCGAAAATCAGGCTGGTGGCATCATTCATGACAGAACAGAGTCACTAAAAATATTTCATTTCACAATATAATCAGACTAACTAAAATGAGCAAAAACACAAAGTCAGTTTCTCTACAACCACTAGCGGATCGCGTATTAGTGGAAGCAGCTGCTGCAGAAGAAAAAACAGCAGGCGGAATCATCATTCCTGACACAGCAAAAGAAAAACCACAACGTGGGAAAGTTGTAGCTGTAGGAACAGGTAAAAAAGATGAGCCAATAACAGTAAAAGTTGGCGACAGTGTTCTTTATGGTAAATATGCCGGCACTGAGATCACGATTGAAGGTAAAGAATATCTTATCATGCGTGAAAGCGACATTTTCGCAATTCTTTAATTGAACACAATTTTTTAATTAATCACTCAACAAACTTAAACAACAAATACAATGGCAAAAGATATCAACTTTAATGTTGAAGCTCGTGACCGCCTGAAAAAAGGTGTAGATGCTTTAGCTAATGCAGTAAAAGTAACACTTGGTCCAAAAGGACGCAATGTAATTATCGATAAAAAATCCGGCTCTCCGGCGATCACTAAAGACGGTGTTACCGTTGCAAAAGAGATCGAACTAAAAGACTCGGTTGAAAATATGGGTGCTCAAATGGTAAAAGAAGTCGCTTCTAAAACTGCAGATGTTGCAGGTGATGGAACAACGACTGCTACTGTTCTTGCACAAGCGATCGTAACTGCAGGTTTGAAAAACGTAACTGCAGGTGCTAATCCAATGGATCTGAAAAGAGGAATCGACAAAGCTGTAACTAAAGTGGTTGAATCACTTCAGAAGATGAGCAAAAAAGTTGGTGACGATTACAAAAAAATCATGCAAGTTGCTTCTATCTCTGCAAACAACGATAACGAAATCGGTAAGTTGATCGCAGATGCTATGGAGAAAGTAAAAAAAGAAGGTGTAATTACAGTTGAAGAAGCAAAAGGTACTGAGACAACGGTTGAGATCGTTGAAGGTATGCAATTCGATCGTGGTTATATTTCACCATACTTCGTGACGAATGCTGACAAGATGCAAACAGTTCTTGAGCAGCCGCACATTTTGATCTATGATAAAAAGATCAGCAATATGAAAGAACTTCTTCCTCTTCTTGAGAAACAAGTTCAGACTGGAAATCCACTTTTGATCATCAGCGAAGATATCGATGGAGAAGCGTTGGCTACATTAGTAGTGAACAAGATCCGTGGTTCATTGAAAGTTGCTGCTGTGAAAGCTCCCGGATTCGGTGACCGTCGTAAAGCTATGCTTGAAGATATCGCAATCCTTACAGGTGGTACAATGATCAGTGAAGAACGTGGTTTCAAACTTGAGAACGCTGACTTAACTTATCTTGGAAAAGCTGAGAAGATCACAATTGACAAAGACAATACTACGATCGTGAATGGTGCAGGTAAAAAATCTGAGATCACAGCTCGTGTAAATCAGATCAAAGCTCAGATCGAGAGTACAACTTCAGATTACGATAAAGAAAAACTACAAGAGCGTCTTGCTAAATTAGCTGGTGGTGTTGCAGTTCTTTATGTAGGTGCTTCTACTGAAACAGAAATGAAAGAGAAGAAAGACCGCGTTGACGATGCATTACATGCAACTCGCGCTGCGGTTGAAGAAGGTATCGTACCGGGTGGTGGCGTTGCTTACATCCGTACAATTCCGGCTCTTGAGAAAATGGTTGGAGACAATGAAGATGAAACAACAGGTATTGCAATTGTTAAACGTGCTCTTGAAGAACCACTTCGTCAGATCGTTGCTAATGCAGGACTTGAAGGCTCTATCATCGTGAACAAAGTTCGTGAAGGAAAAGAAGATTTCGGTTACAATGCACGTACAGATAAATACGAGAATCTTTATGCCGCTGGTGTAATTGATCCTACTAAAGTTACACGTGTAGCTCTTGAGAATGCTGCTTCAATTGCAGGATTATTATTGACTACTGAGTGTGTACTTTCAGAAGTGAAAGAAGATAAAGCGTCTGCTCCGGCTATGCCTCATGGTATGGGTGGTGGAATGGATTACTAATCTTCATTCGAATAGAATTGGAAAGCCTTTCCGCCGCGGCGGAAGGGCTTTTTTTGTGGCTTACAAAAATTATTTCCCGCAGATTGCCGCAGAATACGCAGAAAATCCGCAGATTTCTTTTAATTTTTCTGCGGTTTTTCTGCGTATTCTGCGAAAATCTGCGGGAAAAATCCCTTTAAATTTTCCGGAAAACATTTGTAACTTTATTATACAATTTCCAAGAAACCAAATCCGCACATGAATTGTTGTCAAAGAAAAGCGACCGTATGATCTTCCATCGTTTGAACATTAAAGAAGAACTAATCAAAGAACGCAGCAAGCAGCAGCGTTTAATGAATGATGTCACCGGCATTCTGAATGATTCACTTGAAAGGGACAACAAGGTTTTGGAACGTCTTAAAGGAAGTGGCGAATCGAATACGAATACACTATTGATTGAAGACGAGAAAAGAATTTATACTATAGAACAGATAAAGAAAATTTGCATCCGCTACAGATTGCGTTTTTTACCAACTCGTTTGTTTAAGGCCGAATTTCCATATGAAGCAATTGCAAACATCAATGAGCTCGAACGAAAGATAAACACAAAGATCGAAGACTTCAGGATCATTGCGCCATCAAAAGCATTTGAACTTGAGAATATAAATAAAGACCCCCTACTCTTTGCCCAACTTGCAGATGGCAGATATTACTTGATACATCAATGGGGAAAAGACCTGAAATGGTATAGAAGAATTCTTACCTGGCCACTACAAAATTTCAAAACGTATTTTATCACATTGTGGGTTCTTGCAGCTGCACTAGCATTTGCAATTCCGTCATCTGTGATGCATCAGCTAAGTCGCGAGAGCGAAACATTTTTAAGACTCTGGTTGACTGTACACAGTTTTATCGCTTTCATGGGACTTACTTTCTGGCTGGCGCTTTCTTATGAGAAAACGTTTAGTAGTTTGAATTGGGAGAGTAAGTATTATAATTGGTAGTTTTTGATGGTTGAGGTTTTAAGTATAAGGTTTCAGCTCTAGGCCACTTGGCGACAGTTATCTTTATATAGAATTTATATCATAGGTTTAATTGGTTTAAACCTATTTAGAATTACTCCTTAATAAACTTACCGGCATAACTTCCTTGCGTAGAGTTCAATTTAACGAAATAAATTCCGGCAGAGAGGTCAGAAACTGAAATTTCCGGGAGAATTAATTTTGATTTTTCATAAGCTTTCCCACACAATTGTAAATTTCAAGATCTGAATTTATTAAATTAAATCTTGAGCTGACCTTAATTATATTTGATACCGGGCTAGGGTAAATTATCAATTCGTTCAAAGAAGAAATCTGCATATCATCAACATCTAAGGAAATATTTCCATTTTGAATTCCATTGATTCGGGATCCAACCAATTCTAAACAATCATCTCCCCAAGCATAGTCACAGTATGAAATAATGCCTTCTTTATTATTAAAAATAATTTCTCGAAAAATATCGGCAGTCATGCCAAGAGCACATGATACTGTATCCAATGCATTATCTGCTGTAATCGCTCTAATTGTAGTAATAGTATCGCCCGTAATTGAATCCGCCCCGACAAGCATTTCAAGAGTTGACCAATAATACGTAGGGTTATAGGAGGAAATATATGAGTCCAAATTATGATCAGTACCAAAAGTAAACCAATCAGGTGCAGATTCAACAATTAGTTCCAGATCGGCGCGACGAAAATATTTATGATTTCCATATTCAAAAGCAAGTGACAGATCTTCGTGCTCAATCACTCTGTCATATGTATAAACCACGCTATCAGCGTAGAAATCAGCTGCTGTGATTGTGTCGCGATAATTTTCTTCTATCCGGGGTTGCTGAATATTGGAAGGGTACCGATGATAATGCCAGAATAAAATATCGCCTGCGGATAATTTAAAATAGTCAGCAAACAACGGTTGAGAATAACCTCTTTGAATAGCACCATTATCCAATCCAACTATTTGCATTGAAAAGAAATCGATAGAAGGATGATGCTCTAAGAACATTGCAAAAGGAACCATTTCAATTATACCATAATTCTTACTCAGTATCATTCTGAAATTACTAATTGGAACTTGATTAGCACTCATGCCATTTGGCACCATTGAAAACGACTTCACACTATCTGTAATGCCGAGGAAGGATGTTTGATAAATACTATCGCAAGTAATTGCGATTTCGTTATAATCATTTGCCCAATAATCAGAAGTAATCGTCCAGCTTTGTCCAACTTGTGCATTTGTAAAAAAATAAAAGGCAATGTGCTTTCGGCCGAGTAATAAAACGTAGTGTCCCCAATGGTTCCTAGGGAATCAATGAGTTTATTATCAGGAGTGATCCCGGTCCAAATTGTAGCGCGAATAGAATCAATGTTGCATTGACCATAATTTGCGTTTGGTATCTTTTTTTCTGAAATAGCTGGCTTTGTTTTGGCCATTTAAAACAACTGAATCCATAATATATAGTTCAACTCCTGTTCTGCCAGAAAAATGCGGATAAGAGAAATAAGATCTTTGCTCAAGTGGAAACAAATCCCAATCAGTTGAATTTGATTTAAGTGCAATCAGGATAAATAAGCAGAAAATAATATTTTTCATTTGATAACACTTTATTTTTTCACTTAATAATATTTTGCAGAGAGTAATAATTATCAACGGATGATCAATTTACCTGCACCATTTTCATTGATTGTCTTTATTAATACAATATAAATTCCGGATGTCAATTCAGAAACATCGATCTGCTTACCATTATATTTGTTTTCAGCCACCAATTTTCCTGTTAAATCATAAATACTATACTCTGAATTTGCTAAATTAATATCAGATTCCAATGAGAAATAAAATGAAGCCGGATTAGGTATGACACGAATTATTGTTCTTTTTTTAGGAAGCTCATTAGTATTCAAAGTAATGTTCCCTGATTGAACTCCATTAATCCTTGAACCTGTTAATGTCATCGATTCAGGGCCAACAATTATTGATGTCAATCCACGCTTGGAATCCACTGTTATTCCATTAAAATAATCGAATGTTTCGGTATAATTACAATTAAGGAGATTCAAACTTGCACCATAGGTATGAAGTGTAAAAGCAGTAGTCGTATCATTGTTGACCGAATCAATAGAAATTGTCATTGTATCAGCAAACCAATACTGATTCCAGTTGTTTGGATCTGAACTACTATTAATATTTATTATATTTCCATAAGCATACCAATCAGGCCTGCTTCCACCAAGGGCGCTAGCATACTTCTCACGAAATACATGCGCCTGTTAAAATAAGAAGTGATCACCATATCTGTATCTTCAACCATTCTATCGTAAGTATAAATGACACTGTCAGGATAAACTGCAACATCGGTTATTGAATCTCTGTAATTTTCATGATATCCATACGGGAATGGGGCCTGAAAAAAATAAACATCATAATCCCAGAATAAAATATCACCCGGAGAAAGATCAAAGTAATCCGAAAATGAGGGTTGTTTATAATATGCCTGAATAGAATCACTTTCAATTCCAATCAATTTCATTTCAAAAAAAAGCTTGTAATATGGATGCACTATAAATCTGCTCAGAGGCACAAATTCAATCAGCCCATAATTTTTACTCAATTTCATTTTATAGTTATCAATTGGTGGCTGGCCGGAACTCACTCCATTTGCTGTCATTGAAAACACTTTTACACTGTCCGTAACCCCAATGAAGGTTTCCAGAATTAAACTGTCACATGTGATCGTAATCTGATTGTAATCATTTCCTGTATAATCAGAAGTTATTGTCCAGCTTTGTCCGACCGTTGCAGATGTTATAAAATAAAATGGTAACGTACTAAGCGCCGAATAGTAAAAAACGGTGTCAGATTTTTTTACAAGAGAATCAATTAGAAATTCAGGAACTCCATCCCATTGCGCAAGTCGAATTGAATCGAGATTACAAGAAGATGGTGCAGTAAAAGGCAATTTTTTTCTAAAATATAAAATGTCATCAATTCCATTTCCAACTACAGAATCCATTGCATAAACTTCCACTTTCATAAGAGTATCTTCAGGATATGAAAAATAAGATCTCTGTCCTCGTGGAAATAAATCCCAATCTGCAGCAAACGTCTGAACAGTAAAAAGCAAGAAAAGGATAAGGAATATTTTTTTCATCTATTTGATTTAGCTAACACAAAGTAGTGATTTTTTAATGAAAGCATAATTTTCGCCATTTTTTTGCATTTACATGTAGAAAACCAACTTTTGCCAAAGTAATAACTGCTAAATTTAGCCATTAAGAAGCAAATCTTATATTTGTAAAAATGATCTCCATGAAAAGAGTTATTTTCCTTCTTCTTTTAATTTCATCAATCAATAGTTCAGCACAGACAACTCTTCTTTTTGAAGATTTTTCAACCGGAACATTGCCGGCAAACTGGACTCTGAACAATACTTTATCGCCAACCGTAGGCTGGGAATTTGGAATGGCATTGGAATCTGCAGGATTCAACATTCCGCCTTACGGAACTTATGCAGCATGTAATGATGATAAATACGATAATACTGCAGGCACGGCCAATCTTTGTGAAAAATCTTACCTCGTATCCCCTATTATAAATTGTCTTGGCTCAGATTCACTGACAATCAGTTTTGATTACTATTGCGAACAAGACGCAAATGGTGATGGTGCTGTAGAATTTTCAAGTAATGGTGGAAGTAGTTATAATTTCATATTCGGTTTGAACGAGTCAAATTCATGGGCACACTTCCGATTGAGTATTCCTACTGCTTTCGTCACTTCGACTTTTCGATTCAGGTTTGTTTACAGCGATAACAATTTCAAGGCAACCGGATTGGCAGTTACAAATATCCTTTTATTTGATCCGCCTTCATTTGATCTTTCAATCGTAAAAAGTTTTCACAGTGATATAATGCCAACACAAAATGCATTTACGGGCTATAGAGTAAAAAATAATGGACTGACTACAATTACTTCATTTACTGCAAATGTTTTTGTGGATTGCTTACTTAACAACTCACAGAACTACTCCGGTTTGTCGATCAATTATCAGAAAGAACTGGATGTTAAAATTCCTGCTGCTCTGAACACTATGACTGCAGGAATACATTCAATAAGAATTGAAATAACAAATATTAATGGCCTGCAAACGGATGACGACCCTTTAAACAATGAGAGCACTTTTCAAATAGATGCAATTGCAAATTTACCTGACCGGCACCCCATTCTATTAGATAAAACGGGCGCCTGGTGCACGTTCTGTGCTGATGCAAGTTGGCAACTGGACAATACTGTTGCAACATTTCCTGAGGCAATTGGCGTATCAATTCATGGTGGAGACATGATGGATTCAGCTTCTTCAAACTGGACAGGAAGTATTTTCGCTTCTGCTTTATATGGAGGCGGCTATCCGAAAGCGGGATGCGATATTTACAAATTTCAGGAATATAATTCGCTGTCAACTTTTGCTTCGAACTATTCAAAAATAGCAATTGAGAGATCTCTGATGTATGAACCCATAGGAATACAATTAAAAAATGTTAACTGGAATAGCCTAACTCAAACTGTCACTGCTACCGTTGAAGCATCGGTCTATGATACGATCTATGGAGACATGAGATTAAACCTTTGGGTGGTTGCCGACGAACTCTATGGAACCGGCACCGGATGGGATCAGACAAATGGATCGAATACAGTTGTTGGCCATCCTTACTATGGACTTGGAGATCCGATCCTTGGCTTTAGACATCACAAAGTACTTTTATCTATGGTCGGCGGAACATGGGGATCTGAAAACATTTTTCCTGATACATGCTATTATGGAGATGTATACCAAAAGACATACAGCCTGCAGATTCCGTCAGTTTTCTGGGGTGCAAGCAACCAGACAAACACGATTGATTCATCGAATATTACTTTGATTGGATTAGCGCAAAAATACAATGCAGATATCCTGGACAGAAGGATCTTTAATGCAATTTCATCGCCACTTTCTGATCTGATTACCTCAGTTCCGGATTTAGATTCAGATAAACAAATTTCCATTTACCCAAATCCATCAACAGAGAATATTACTGTCCGGACAACTGAAACAATTGATCAAATTATAATTTCTGACGGTACAGGAAGAATTGTTTTAGTATCAAAAACAAACTCAAAACAAATCCAACTTTCTACTGAAACCCTTCCATCAGGAATATATTTCATTCTACTTGAAATGAAATCCGGTAGTGTTTCACGAAGCAGATTGGTCGTTCAATGACATTTGAATTCTTGTAATCACTTCACCTCTATCTCGTCAATAAAAATAAAAGCTGCTCCACCGGCACCTTGATGCCATGACGGAAGTATGCCGTAATTTTTAGCTTTTACTTTTACATACCGCACCTTTTCAGACGGGAATTTTGCCACTAGTCGTTTGACTGTGTTTGTTAAAACGGTGTCAGATAAATCATTTGTAACTTCACCTACTTTTTTGAATGTGACATTATCAGTAGAAACTTCATAAGAAACAGTTGTCGGCATTAAGATCCATGAACGGGTGTCTTGTAAAAATCCGGAAGTGAGTTCAGAAATACTTCTTTCTGTTCCCATATCAATTACTGCTTCAAAGTTCTGTCCTTGGTATCCTTGCCAGCCGCCTTTCCGCCATTCTTCATCGCCATACAAGCCATCGATAATTCCATCGTCACCACCTGCTGTATACTGAGGGTTGTATGTTGAAGCAATTGCTATCTTCCAATCAGGATGTAAATGTTTATTCAAAGCAGCTCCTGTGAAATTACCAGAACGATTTGTAACATCCATTGCCTTCGCTTTTATAAAACACGAATTCGTAATTGTAATCGGGCTTGTAAATTTCTTTAAAGCACTTTCAACACCGTTTTCTTTAATCGAATACCAAACAGTAGTAGCAGAATCTGAAGTAAAACTAACTTCTACTGAATCTTTAAAATTATCTGACAAATAATTAATTGTTGGCGCCGAAATATAATTGGGGTTCTTTTCAGCTATAATTTCAGCCTTGGCCGACCAACCTTCCCTCGAACTTGACATCATGAATTTTAATTCACCGCCACCCATCAAATCCGTATGGCTTAGACGGTCGATTGAAGCACCATTTAATTTAACATCGGCGAGAAATGTATTTCCATCCCCATAACGTTCAGATAATATTCTAAGCTTGCTTCCATTTTCCAAATGAAGAATAACTTCTTTAAACATCGGGGAAGTCAATTCATAAACAGGGTCACCGGGACACAGTTGATAAATCCCCAATGCACTCATGACTAACCATGCACTCATTTGTCCACAGTCTTCATTTCCAATTAGTCCATCAGGAGAATTTTTATACATATCCGTGCGAAGTTTACTCACCATGTATTGTGTCTTCCATCGTTCGTCTGTGAAATTATATAAGTAAGCCATATGATGACTAGGCTCATTTCCGTGAGCGTATTGCCCTACCAAGCCTGTGATGTCTGCCTGTTCACGCCCAGATGTAGCCGAGTTTTCTGAAAATAATTGATTCAACTTTTCTTTAAAGGCTGCTTGCCCGCCAACTTTTCTGATCAAACCTGCTATGTCCTGGGGAACAAAAAAAGTGTACTGCCAACCATTCGCTTCCGTGTAATGATTGTTTACTTCACGAGGATCAAACGGAGTCAAAAATCTTCCATTCCGACGAGGACGAATAAATTTTGTTTCCGCATCGAATAAATTTTTCCAGTTATTACTTCTTTGATTGAAGATCTCATACTTCTCAGAATTGCCAATCGCTTTTGCAAATGTAGCTATGCAATAATCGTCATATGCATACTCAAGTGTTTTAGATACCGATTCTGATTCATCAAGTATATCAAGATACCCATGATCCATATAAGCATCTAAGCCATATCGTTTTTTACTTGTTGCGCTTTTATCCATTGCTTCAAGAGCATATTTTGTATCGAACTCTTTGATGCCTTTTGAATATGCATCAGCGATAACACTTACAGAGTGATACCCTATCATACACTCTGTTTCGTTCGAAGCAAATTCCCATACAGGTAAAAGTCCGGCGTGCTCATACTGCAATAAAAATGTGCGAACAAAATCCAACGATCTCCGCTGATCGATGATCGTCATCAATGGATGCCATGCACGAAACGTATCCCACAAGGAGAACACGGTATAATAATTTGAAGCTGTACGATGAACTTTTCCATCGCGTCCGCGGTAACGGCCATCGATGTCATTATAAATATTCGGAACTACCATGCAATGATATAATGCAGTATAAAAGATCTTCAGCTTTTCAACCTCATCACTTATCACTTCCACTTTTCCCAGCTCTTTATTCCATGCTGAAACAGCTGCTTGCTTAACCAATAAAAAATCCCAATCCGGATTCTCAGACTTCATATTCTTTTTTGCACCGTCAACACTTACAGAAGACAATGCAACTTTTACCATGAGCTGATTTCCTTTAGTGAATTTAAATCGAAACGAACCATAGACATTTCCGGAATACGCTTGTAACTTTTTTTCATCCTGAGCAATAACCATTGAATCGAACTTTACAATTTCCGGTGAAATGCGTTCTGAAAATTCCATATAAAAATAAATCAACTGGTCGTTTGCCCATGCAGAACTTCTTCTAAAACCTGCAAGATGCGTTGCATCTACTTGATACAATTGCGCATCAATCAATCGATCGCGATGGCGCAGATCAATCAGAATTCCTGCACTGTCGCCTGCAGTTTTATAAGTATAGGTATGAAATCCGGTTCGCTCAGTGGCTGTCAATTCAACATCTGTTTTTGGCTCTTCAAGATACACAGAGTAATATCCAACACTTGCTTTCTCCTGAGCATGAGAAAACCGGGAAGCATATTTCTTTTTTGGGTTGAAATTCTCATTCAGTGGATACAATAAAATATCGCCATAATCGCTCACACCGGTTCCACTAAGATGAGTATGTGAAAAGCCGTAGATCAGGCTGTCGTCATAATGATAACCACCACTACCATCCCAACTTGCATCGGTACGTGTATCAGGACTTAATTGCACAAGACCGAATGGAAGAGTTGCGCCCGGATAAGTATGTCCATGACCTCCGGTTCCAATGAACGGATTAACATAGGAAGCAGGGCCGGGTTGAGCATTAGTATAGGATACGGCAAGAAGAAGGAGAAGAAGGAATCTGGATTTCACAGGAGCGGATTTAGTTCAGGCAAGTTAAATATTTTTAGTCAGCGCCATAAATTTTTGTTAGACCACTCTGCGGATTTTCTGCGTATTCTGCGTGGCAATGCCACGGGAAAAATACTTATGCTTTTGTTTCCCGCAGAATTGCGCAGAATACGCAGAAAATCCGCAGAGTATAAATGAAGTTTTTAATAGGTATCAATTAATGACCGAATATTCAATCCCTCATTCGGTTTGAGCGGCTCTGCAGAATAATGATCTATCACGTACTTGGTATCCGGAATCATATCAAAATAATTATCCGTAAATCCGCCGGTTTCGTTATTGATTGAGAGCTCGACATTCTTTGCAAAATAATTGACTGAAATTTCAAATCTTGAAATATTTCCCGGAAGATCAATTCGCTTCATTGAAACAGAAGGCCTTTTCAAAATCAAATTTTTCTCTGTAGTAAAACAATGAAAATTTCGGTGCAGCGACTTTCCTTCATAACTGAGGTCAACAACAATCATTGAAGAGTTTTCTTCAAATAAACGATTAAGGTTTTTAAGATCTTTGTCATATACTACTTTTGAAATTCCGGAAAGAACATTTACTCCTATTCTGTCTGCCCAACGAATGTTACCATCAAAATCGATCAGGCTAATTGTTAGATCAGCCATAAAACTATTTGTACTGTCTGACACAACTTTCACAGAAAGCTTTCGATCATTTAATTCTGATGCAACAATTACTTGGTTAAAATCCGACTTCACTTGATAATAAGCTGCTTTTTCTCTCCCATAATAATCAAATAGGCTCCAAGAAATTCCGGGCCAGCAATCGTTCAATTGCCAGATCAGAGAACCCATACAGTCGGGCATTGCACTACGATGGGCACTGATTGCAGTGTGCATTCCTTTAGCTTGAAGAATATTTGACAAGTAAATCTTTGAACGAAAATCTTTTCCGGGAAGATAATAAGTATCCATATACTTCTGAATCGTTTCAAAGCCGGTAGGATGTTTTTGATGATTCTTCAATGCAGGAGTATTGAAACTATAATTTCCACCACTTAAAAATTCAGAGACAGACGGAAATGTTGGAAGCGATTGAAAACCATACTCACTCATAAATCGCGGAACTTTTTCTTTGTATATATCGAATGGCTCCATTCCCCACCAGACTCCCCAATAATGTGAGTCGCCTTTTAACATGCTTTCTTTTCTGCCCCATCCAATTGATGGAGAAGAAGGCCAGTACATTGTTGACGGATCATACTTCTTCACTTGTTCTGAAAGTAATTTTTCAAACAACAATTTATAATCTGCGATGATCTGTGTAGAATCTTTTGCTGAATAGTTAAACTCTTTTTGCCAGCCCCAATTGTACCACCCTTCAATGTTCTCATTATTCCCACACCACAATGCAAGTGAAGGATGATTTTTGTATTTCAAAATTGCCTGTTTTGCTTCTATTGAAACTGAATTCAGGAAAGAAGAATCTCCCGGATACATTGCACAAGCGAACATGAAATCCTGCCAGACCAAAATTCCTTTTTTATCGCATGCTGTGTAAAATGCTTCCGGAGGATAAACTCCGCCACCCCAGATCCGCAGCATATTCATGTTCATATCTACCGCTCTATCGACTAGGGCTTCCCATGTACTATCGGTTGCAAGTCCGGCGAAATATTCGGGTGGAACAACATTTGCGCCTTTGCAGAAAATTTTCTTTCCGTTTAATTTAAAATAGAACGATTCACCAATCTTATCTTTCTCTTGAATCAATTTCAAATCGCGGAAACCAATTTCAAGTTGTTCTTCGCCAATTAAAGTACCATTACAAATTGCCTTGATCTGAAAATCATATAAGTTCTGATCTCCATTTCCATTTGTTGACCAAACCAAGGGATTCTCGACTTCGAAATCAACCAGTAATTTATTTTCACCCGGAATAACATCAAATAAATTTACATATTCTATTTGCGCTGTCTCAGAAACAAATTCAATTTTTACTTTCCTGTTTTCATCAGAGTTTAAGCTAATTTCGAATTGACCTTTCGCCCTATCAGCATTCAATTGCTTCTGAATAAAATGCACATTTTCAAGTGAAGGCCCATTTCTGCAAATAACTTTGACAGGTTTCCAAATTCCGCCGGCACGAAGATCAGGAGCGAAATCCCAACCAAAATTCATTGCCGCTTTACGGGCGAAAACTCTGTTTCCTCCTGGTAATTTATAAGGTATTTGTGAAGCCAGAGAATCGGTGAGATTATTGATTGGCTTGATATGAATTTTCAGAATATTTCGATCTCGACAATATTGTTTAATGTCTATACTATATGACACAAACATATTATTACAAGAAAGAATTTTTGTTCCGTTCAGAAAAACGTCTGCATAAGTGTCAATTCCCTCCAATAGAAGTTGGATACTTTTGGCATTTAAATTGTTTAACGTTAGCAGGAATGTATCTACATAGATCCACTCAGTTTGTTCAACCCATTTTACTCCTTTTTCATTATCACCAAAAACGGATCTGCTATTTTTTTACTGTTTAGAAGATCTGCATAAATGGACCCGGGAACGTTGGCTTTGATCAATTCTGAAGAGTCGGCTCTATAAACATACCCCGACTTGAACAATTCAAGAGTATCTACATTCATTTCAGCAAACGACACATTCACGAATAAAATAAAAGCGATAGAGAAAAGATACTTCATACCAGTTTATTTAGTTCAGATATGATAAGGCGAATCGTTCGTTCATCGGATACATCATACATTCCGGTATCAGCATTTCCCATAGAAACAGATGCATTATTTCCTATTTTATGCTTTGCTGAAAGATGAACTTCTTTCACACCTGTATAAGTTGTGATTTCTATAACGTTAGTTGGATTAATTCCCGCTCCTGCTAAAATTGAAATTGTCTTGGCCCGTTCTGTTAGAGTCTTTAAGAGCTCTTTCCCGGCCAATGCATTTTCCTTTTGTCCGGACGTGAGTATTCTTTTTACACCGAGTTCTTCTAAACTTAGCATCCCTGAGATCGGATCAGGAATGAGATCGAATGCCCGATGAAAAGTGAATGGCAAATGACCGGAAGCATCTATCAATAGTTTTGTTCTTTCTATATCGATCTTATTATTTGAAAGCAAAGCTCCTGAAACAATTCCTCCAACACCCGTCTCTTTTACCAGGTGAATATCGTCGAGCATCAATTCCAATTCTTCATCGGAATAAATAAAATCACCTTCCCGTGGACGAATCAAAACAAAAACATCCTTTTTAAAAATACTGATCGCCTTTTTTATCAAGCCAAATGAAGGCGTTAGACCACCTACCTCAAGTGCTACACACAATTCGATCCGGTCAGCTCCAGCATTATGGGCATTGATAACCGATTCAAGATTTCCACAGGCGATCTCTACTACCATCAATAATAACTTTTTGAATCAATTAATTTACTTCCTTCAGGTTTAGAATAAACGGCATACTGAAAATCAGGATGAATACAATACGAACCATATTCTCCTTTTTTGTTCAGTGCTATAAAACCGATCTGAATTTTCTTTGCTACATCTTCTCCTCTGCGTCGAACGATTCTTTTTACTGCTTCTTCACAAGCCTGTTGAGGCGTATAATTCTGACGCATCAATTCAACGACTAAATGTGATCCACAAATTCGAATCACCTCTTCACCTACTCCTGTTGCTGTTGCGCCGCCTACTTCATTGTCGACATACAAACCCGCACCGATTATTGGCGAGTCTCCTATTCTTCCATTCAATTTAAAAGCCATTCCGCTGGTTGTACAAGCTCCTGATAAATTTCCGTTTTCATCTAAGGCAATCATTCCAATTGTATCGTGATTTTCCCAATTGATGACGGGCTTATATTCTGATTTCTTCAGCCATTCTTGCCATGCTTTCTTTGAACTCTCCGTCAAGAGGTTTTCTTTTTTGAAACCATTATCCAATGCAAATCTCAGCGCTCCTTCACCTGCAAGCATTACATGAGGAGTATTCTCCATTACTTTTCGAGCGACTGAAATAGGATGCATGATGTGTTCAAGATATGCAACAGAACCACAATTGTATTTGTCATCCATGATGCAAGCATCAAGAGTGACATGTCCATCGCGATCAGGATAACCACCGTAACCAACAGATGTAACTTCCGGATCAGCTTCCGGAACTCTTACTCCTGCTTCTACTGCATCGAACGCTTTTCCTCCGGCAGATAAAATTTTCCATGCGGCCTCATTGGCAGGAATGCCATGACGCCATGTGGATATGACTACAGGTTTTCTGACTGCACCATCAATAATTCTTACGCCGAAAGCAGATCTCATTGACAAGAATACTGAGGCGAAGGAAGTGTATTTTAGGAAGTTTCTTCTGGAGGCCATCTTTAGAGAATTGTGATGGCGAAAGGTAGAAAAAAATTAGACTCCGGGGAGAATTGCCGTCTCTGATTTTTTTAAACACAGAGAGCACTAAGAGCACAATGAGAAGCCACGGAAACCGCTTTGCTTATAAAGGAAAAGGTAAAGTCTTTGATTTTTAAACACAGAGAACAAAGATCACATTGAGAACACGGAAACCATTTTGTATAATAGGAGCATATTTTGGATCACCATAACCCTTGACCTTTGACCCTTGACCTATTTTGAATTATTGAGCTACCAGCATACTACGAACCTGTTGCACAGAACCATTCTGCAATCTTGCATAATAGACACCTGCTGCGTAATTTTCATTCTCAAGCCAGATCTTGTATTCGCCTTCAGGATAATCGCCATCGACAGGAGTTTTTATTAAGCGGCCTTCGTTGTCGAAGATCTGGACGAGTGTATGGCCCCCTTGGCTTTTGAAAGTAATGTATGTGCTTTCTACGAATGGGTTTGGATAATTTGTAATGAGATTATTTCCTGCTGCCTGATTCAATTCATGTTCATTGGTTGATAAACAAGCAGTGCTTTGGATGATTGGAAGGTTCTGGAAATTCTGAAGCATGATGGAATTAAGGTCAGCTGTTGGAACACACAACCAATCCTGTAAAATAGAAGCATACACAGAACGGAAATCGTATTGCATTGGAACGTTATCGCTCGTAGAAGCATTGGCAGGTATAACAGGATTTGAACCAAGTATTCCACTTTGAACAGCATTCCCAAATACAAACATTGGCGCAGCTGCCCCGTGATCTGTGCCTTCTGATGAATTTGATTTTATTCTGCGACCAAATTCTGAAAACGTAAGACCAACAACGCGATCTTCAATTCCTAAATATGCAAGATCATCTACAAATGCTTTGACTGCAACAGAAACTTTAGATAAAAGATCTGTATGCGTTCCTGTTGTTGGATCAGTCGAATCCACTTGAGAAGAGTGAGTATCAAATCCTCCTAAGTTACACATGTAAACTTTCGTTTTTAATCCGCCGGCTACCAAACGCGCAACGATCTTTAATTGATCTGCCAATGAATTTACACCTGCAACAGGGTAACCTGGTGACTGAACCGTAATATTATTCGCCGCAGTAGAAATCACCGAAGCATATGCTGTAGATTGCTGTGCAACCTGCCGAATATAAGTTAACTCTCTTCCTGCAGGTGTATTTGGTGCAGGATCTTGAATACCATTGATCAGATTATAAAAACTTGTCGGATCAGAAATAGCCATACCCATACTTGCAGCAGGGCCCTGCAATGCAAGAGAAACGCTTGAACCTATTTGTATCGCTAATGGATCAGGCATAGTAGCATTAGGATAACCGGTTGGAAAATTCGGATATTCATAATTCAAATATCTACCTGTCCACCCACTATCTAATACTTGATTTGAATCAGAAGCTGTAAGCCAAATATCTGTCGCTCTGAAATGAGAATAATTTGGTGATGGATAACCAACACCCTGTACGATATTTAATTTTCCATCATCATACAATTGCTGCATACCCGTCATTGCAGGATGCAAACCTGTTCCTGTAATTCCTGATAAGGGAAGTACTTGTGTATCGGGAATTAATATATTCGCTCGTGCTGTTGAAAGATTACTGTACTGATCTAATGGAATGACCATATTCAATCCATCATTTCCTCCATTCAGTTGAATGAGTACAAGGACATGATCTGTCAAAACAGAATTCGACAAAGCTTGCATCATTGGTGAACCTGCAAATGCTCTGAAAGAAAATCCATTGATAAGCGCAGGTAGTGTTACTATCGGCGCAGCTTTTTTGAAAAAATCTCTTCTTTTCATAGGTGCAAGTTTATGACAGTTGATATTCTGACAGGTCCATAATGTAACGATAGAATGATTGCAATCTCGACTGAACGATCATCAAGTAACTTGTATTAGTCGGATCACCCATGTAATCATCCCAGGCATTTGTCCAATAATAGTTCGCTGTTTGACCTGACAATAAAATGGTAAGCAAATAATCTTTCAACGTCTGTGAAACATTACAACAGACTTAAGACTTCATCGATCAACAATAATGGATCACCCGGAGTAGTTAAGGTGGTTGTAAATATGACAGGGTCAAAGATCAATGTTGCTCCGTTAGAAGTATAACCATTTGAACACATTCTATCTGTGAACTGATTTCTTTTTGGCAAGGAATCAGAATTGATCCACATTTCATGGTATGATGGCTGCTGATAGTAAGCTTGCCAACCGGCTACACTTGGAGGATCACCCGCATCTTGCGACATTGAAGAAGCCTGTGTTCTTAGTCTGTCCCACGCTGAGTATTGCCCTGCAAGATTTGATGAATCGGGAAAGGCGACATCGAATTCACGACTCATGCCGACAGTAAAATCAATAGGACTTTTAATAACGCAACCACGATTAAGAACATCAAAGAAATGTTCGCTTTTTAATAATGCAGAAAGTGTTGGTACAATTTCGTAGTTATTGGTTCTGAAGATCTGTGCAAGTGGTACTATAACATTTGCCTCTGTTGCAGCATCAATCTCATAGTATACAAAGAAACGATACAAGCGGCGACAAATATTCAATGCAACTTCATCCTTTGCAAAGATCATGTTCATCAGATCATCCATTTCAAGTGCACCATTCATTCCGGACTGACCGGTGATTGTTACACCTCCATAGAACGATGAAAATAATTTATCATTAACATCATGTTTAGTAGGTTCAAAATAAGAATTGAAACCGTTTGCAGAAGTCAATCCGCCAACCAGATCATTTTTCCAACCCGTAAGAACACGGGCTGCAGCCTGAACATCATCTTCAGTATATGGAGGTAATCCGGTCGCGTCTTTACCAACTGTAAAAAGCTCCTGCAATTCCCTTCCGTAATTTTCATTCGGTGCTGTATTTGTATTTTTATCACCATTCAGATATTTTAGCATCGCTGAATTGATAGTGATCTCGCGCGTCAACGTTTTAAAATTTCCAAGTGCATTTGCACGAAGTAATTCATTGTATCTATACACATACGTTGAAACTGTGACCATATCAAATTCTATTACAAAGTGATTTGAATAGAATAGCACCATCTTCTCACGAATACTTCTTGGCTGTCCGACCATTTGAGAAATCCACCAAGACTTAAGGCTTTTCTTCCTCGAAGTATAAGTATAAATGGTTCCGTTGTTAGTATCAGCTGTCCCCGGCCAAGGTTGTCCTGCAGCACAATTCGGATCATTCAATGTAGCCGAATAATTATTTACCGGTGGTGCCGGTGGAGTGAAAGGTGGATGATTGATCAGTTCTAAAAGTGTATCGACTGAATCATTCATAGATTGAGACAGAAAAAAATCAATGTCGCTTTTCTTTGACCCGAACATTGTTCGTTTCAATAAATGACGGACTTCACTTATTGTCCAAGCACCCGTGTATGGGGCAAGTCCCGATTGTGTCCGAAAAATATGTGAAAAATCCTGATGAATTGGCGCTTGCCCTGTTTCCAGGGTTAAAAATTCTCGTCTGTCCATGTGGTAGTTTTTGATAAGACTGAGGGAGGAAGATATGGTTTAATTTTGGAGACTAAATGTAGACCCGGATTTATGGATTAAAATGATTATGCGATTTATCAGCTTATAATAGTAATAAACTAGAAAATTGAAATATCTCCATAAAAATGGATAATTTCCATTTTCTTATTAAAAACAAAAAAATAGTCAGCAAAATAAGATGACTTTGGAATTGAAATATAAACACGTACTATTGACAAATTTTCAAACTTCATTTCATTACTAAACTGAATAAAAACTCCATTACGTTTATCTGAATCTATTCCATTTGAATCGAAAAATCTGACTACGTTTGAAGGATAAAAAAGCTGATACGATTCAGAATGCAACTTAATAAATTGCGAAGTGAAAGGGAGCGCTTTTATTGAATCATAAAATTGTTTTAAACTATCTACTCTAAATCGCTTTAAAGAATTGTCAAAATCTTTTAATGAAAGCCCAAACTGATCTCTGCAAAAAAATACATTTACTGTTGAATCCTTTTTTAATATCATTCTATCATCACTATTCTTATTCTTCAAATATTCAATGATTTTTATATCATAATTTGAATATTCATCAACTTGGGAATATAGATTACCTGAAAGAAAAACTAATATTAAAACAATTCTACACCACATCCAATTGATTTTTTCATATTCCATCTAACTAATTCACCGAAATCTCGTCCACCATTATCCATGAATCATTTCCAGCCCCGGGAGCACCGGCTTGAATCTTACCTGCCGTTGTTGCTATTACCTTTACAAACCGAACTTCCTTTTTAGAAAATTTAATTGTTGCCTGTCGACCGGATTTTCTGATAGCTATCGAATCTAATTTTCCTACGCTTGTGAAGTCAATATTATTTTCGCTGACCAATACTTCCATAGATGATGGTGGATAGATCCAACTTACAGAGTCGCTTAGTACATCAAGCGTTACTTGTGAAATTCCACGAGCCATTCCAAGATCGATCGTTGCATTCAATCCGGTTTTTTGAAATCCTAGCCAGTCGTTTCCATTCCATGGCAGATTGCCAAGTATTCCATTTACCAGCGTAAATCCGCCGCCTTTGTTGTATTCCGGATCCGGCTGGTCTTGCAAAACAATTTCTTTTCCTGTTGCATAATTCACCAAATAACGTTGCGAGAAAACATTCCCTTTCATTTGCGGTCCTTCGAAAAGTGCCGCTTTCAACATCATCGATTGATCGTAACTGAATTTCTTATCGTAGATCGGCGATGATGAATTTGGTTCTGTCATATTTGTAGTGTAACGAATCTGTCCGTTAGGATAAGCACAAAGTAATTCAACATTGATTCCTCTGTCACCATTTGGTGTTACACGCGTGCTGATATCGTAAAAGGCTTTCGAATAATTTATATTCAAAAAAGATAACAATTTTGTATGCGATGACAAACGTGAAGCAAAAGACGAATAATCTTTTCTCTCTTTAGCAGTCCATGCAACTTCGGCAAGGGCTGCCATCCGTGGCATGGTCATGTATTCAACTTTTTTGAAGTCACCAATGTATTCTGTCCATAGATTTCCCTGTGTACCTAAAATATATTTCGCTTCATCTGCACTTAAAACATCAGCTACCGGTTCAAATTTATAAACCATACTTAATGGCAAATATCCACCAATAGCAAGCGGCTCCGATGGACTCGTTGACTGGTAATAATCGAAGTAACAATAGGCAGTTGGAGTCATTACAACATCGTGTTTCAATTTTGCGGCTTGCACTCCACCGGAATAACCTCGCCATGACATAATTGTTGCATCTTCTGCAATACCACCTTCTAAGATCTCATCCCAGCCAATCATTTTCTTATTTTTTGTTTGCAGAAATTTACCAATTCGTTGAACGAAATAACTTTGTAATTCATGTTCGTCTTTCAGCCCATTTCTTTTCATCAACTCCTGACAGAAAGGGCTCTCTTTCCATCGATCTTTTGGACATTCATCACCACCAATATGAATATACTTACCGGGAAACAGATCAGTAACCTCGGTAAGTACGTCTTCCAGAAAATTAAATGTCACATCCAATGGACAAAACACATCTTTAAAAACTCCCCATGAACGTCCAACTTCAAACGGACCCGAAGTACAAGCTAACATCGGATAAGCAGCCAATGCCGCAAGAGCATGGCCGGGCATTTCTATTTCTGGAACAACAGTAATATGTCTTGCACTTGCATAAGCTACAACATCACGGATCTCATCCTGTGTGTAGAATCCACCGTATTGAATTGTATCATATCGTTCAGGAGTTTCACTGTAGTGTCCGATCAAAGTTCCTTTTCTATAGGCACTGATTGAAGTGAGCTTAGGATATTTTTTTATTTCAATTCTCCATCCTTGATCATCAGTTAAGTGCCAATGAAATGTATTCAATTTATACATTGCCAAGTAATCCAAATACTTTTTTACTTCTTTCACCGTAAAGAAATGACGGCTAACATCAAGATGCATCCCTCGCCATGAAAAACGTGGTTCGTCTTCGATATTAACTGAAGCAACATGTAGCTTTGTCGTTTTTCCGGCAGGCAACAATTGGATGAGCGTCTGAATTCCATAAAAAACACCGGCTCCACTCCCACCTTCGATTCGCACACTCATTGAATCAATCCGCAAAGTATATGCATCAGGTTTCATCGTTGCATTACGTTTCACTGAAACAGATTTTTTCTGCTTTGCGCCTATTGTCGATTTCAATGTGATTCCATAATGATCAGTAATGTAGGCTTGCAAAAAATTAAGATCATTAATTGCATCTTCTGATTCACTATACAAAACAGTTGATTCATTGATCTCAAATCCTCCTTGCCCTATTTCCAGCTTTTGAGGAAGTGGTATTAATGGGAGATTGATCTGCTTTTGTGCCATGACTAAAGTTGTTACAACTAAAGATAGTGCAATCGTAAAGAATATTTTTTTCATTCCTTTATTAAATTGGTTAAGCAATAGTTTTTAATTCATTCCATGCCAATGATGCAGCCCCTAAGAGCGCTGCATCATTTTCTGGCAATCCCGACACTACGATCTTGATCTTATTCTTATAGATACTCAGCAAATTCTTTTCAAAACTGAGAATGGTAGGAGTCAATAATAATTCACCGGCATTTGCCAATCCACCGAAAAGAAAAAATGCTTTTGGACTAGTGTACACTACACTGTTTGCAAGCGCAAATCCAAGGATCTCGCCTGTATAATTGAATGCATAAAATGCATCTTCATCGCCTGCCATTGCGCGATCGTAAATGTATTTAGCATTAATTATTCCTCGATCTATTTTTGAACTATTCTCCGGATCATTACCGGCAAGAATTTCGAGATAGGTTTTTACCAGGCCTGTTGCGCTACAATATTGTTCCAGACAACCTTTCCGTCCACATCCACACTGACGTCCATGTTGTATAACGATACAATGCCCCATCTCTCCTGCAAATCCATCATGGCCATAAACTAAATTTCCATTGACAACAATACCACTTCCTAACCCTGTTCCGAGTGTAACGAAAATAAAATCCTTGATATCCTTTGCGTCTCCGAAAAACATTTCTCCATTGCTGCAGCATTGGCATCGTTAGTTAAAAATGCCGGCACATTCATTTTTTCGGAAAACATTTTCGCAACGGGAATCACACCATACCACGTAAGATTCGGAGCAAACTCAACTGTTCCGGAAAAATAATTTCCATTAGGAGCACCGATACCAATCCCACGAAGATCGTTTTCACTTCCTGAAGACGCGAGAGCAGATTTCATGTCGTCACATACACGACTGATCAGATCATTAGGGTCAGCAGATTTTCCGGTGGGAACTTCATTTTTGTAAATGATATTTCCAGCCTGATCAATAAATGCAAAAGACGTGTTGGTTCCGCCGATATCAATTCCGGCGCAGAACGGTTGATTCATAGTTAGGTTTGTAATGACGAATGTAGAAATTAGTTTTGAGTTTTATGAATAGAAAAATTGAGGTCACAAAAAAAGGCCACTCATAAAGAGTAGCCTTTCATGCTTAACAGTTTTGCTGTTATTGTAGCTTGCGAACGTTTACAGCGTTCTGTCCTTTTTTTCCATCTACGATCTCAAATTCAACAGAATCGTTTTCACGAATTTTGTCGATTAATCCACTGTGATGAACAAAAACTTCAGCGTTGTTGTCGTCTACAACAACGAATCCATATCCTTTAGATTCGTTGAAGAATTTTACTTTACCGGTTTTCATTTGGTAATAAATATTAATCTCTCGTCTGAAGCAATCGGGCCCGCAACACGATTGTTCAAACGAATAATTGATTGTTTAAATAGCGGGCGTTAATTATGGGGTCAAAGGTAGGATAATATTAATATCCACCAAATTAGCACTTTACATAGCTGCCAAAAGATCTTTTACCAGTTGCGAAACCAATTTATTATCAGCTTTTCCTGCAAAGTTCTTTGATGCCGCTCCCATTACTTTGCCAAGATCTGCGGGACCTTTTGCCCCAACTTGAGCTATAATCGCCTGAATTCCCGCTTTAATCTCGTCTTCGCCCATCATTTTTGGAAGATATTTCTCTATCACTTCAATCTCATCGATCTCCGTTTTTGCCAGATCTTCGCGATTTTGCTGCTTATAAATATCGACTGACTCTTTTCTTTGTTTAACAAGTTTCTGCAAAATCTTCAACTCATCAGCCTCAGTCACAGCATCGGCACCGGAAGTTTTCGCTAACAGCAAAGCTGATTTTACCGCTCTCAACCCTCTAAGTGCTGCTTCATTTTTTGACAGCATGGCTGCTTTCAGGTCGGTGTTTATTTTTTCTTCTAAAGTCATTGTGTGAATTTTGGGTAAAGGTACTCTGCTGAGGGCAAAGTTCAAAGCCTTGGTTGAAGTCAAAAGTCAGTCCCGATAGCTATCGGTATCAAAAGTCAAAATGGGTACTTCCATTGCAGTTGCGTAACACACTTCAAACTCACACTCACACTGTCTATAGTTTAGGTTTAAAATATAACTGGAGTGTGAGTTTGAGTTGGGGTGTGGAGTGTGGTTGGTAGGTAACCATTGTTGGTAGAGGTATTTATGATGTGGTTGCACGTCACACTTCGCACCCAAACTCAAACTCACACTGTGCCTGATTTAGGTTTATTATAGAACGGAGTGTGAGTTGGAGTGTGGAGTGTGGTTGGAAGTATACCAAGGCTATGTTCAAAAAAAAGCCTCCCGGGGAGGAGGCTTCTTGGAACAAAACGAAACTTAACATGGAAACTATTTTGGGCCGCATGTTAAAACGGCTTACACGAGATTTTTATTAGTCGACGTTGTCGTGAAGAAATGAATTGTTTTGACGCAATTCTGTTTTCTTATCTTCTTCGTTGCTTAATGTATATCTGGATACGCTTGACTCACTTGAATGTGGAACTGAATCAAGTTTAATATTTCTTCTTTTGAAAGCAGGCTCTTTTTCCATATCAGAAACATTTGCATTTCCGATTCTGTAGCTGAGTTGCTTTAACTTTGTTACGCGCTCGCGTGCTTTACGAAGTTGTTCATCTGTTTCATCTTCCACAGTATGATCATAAAGATCATAAACAACTTGATCGTTCTTATTCGAATTCTCATCGCGCTTTTCAGCAACAGGAACTGAAATAGTATTCTCACGACTTGCATTTGGATTGAAATCAAATGTTACTTCGCGACTTTCAACTGCTTGAACATTTGTATCAGCCGGAATGTCTTTCTTTAGAATCGGCTCATTGAAATTCAATTCAGGTATTGCAGGCGTCGGAACTACCGGAGCAACAGCATCATCCAACTTGTGAATTGTTTTTGTTGCTTCTTTAGCTTTCACTTGTTCAGTACCGATCTCTTCGCGTGTTTTGAAACCTGTTGCGATGATCGTAACTAACAATTTCTCCCCTAAACTTTCATCTGTACAATTTCCCCAGATGATATCTGCTGTAAGACCTGCTTGTTCCTGAATGAAATCTGTGATGTCACCAATCTCATCCATCGTTACTTCTTTAGAACCGGAAGCAACATTCATTAATATATAACGTGCTCCTTTGATATTATTATCGTTCAACAACGGAGAAGCTAATGCTTGCTCTACTGCTTTGGTTGCACGATGCTCGCCTTCTGAAATTGAAGAACCCATGATAGCAACACCGCTATTCTGAACTGCCGTTTTCACATCTTCAAAATCGACGTTGATGTATCCTGTTACTGTGATGATCTCAGCAATACCTCTTGCAGCTGTTGTAAGGATATTATCTGCATGAGAGAATGCATCTGACAAATTCAAATTGCCAAACATTTCTCTAAGTTTCTGATTTCTGATGATCAAAATTGTATCAACACTGTTCTTCAGTGCTTCGATACCATCATCAGCTTGTTGTTTTCTTTTCTTTCCTTCGAATTCGAAAGGAATAGTAACGATACCGACAGTAAGAATCCCCATTTCTCTCGCTGTTTGCGCAATAATAGGAGCAGCACCTGTTCCAGTACCTCCGCCCATACCGGCAGTGATGAAGACCATGCGAGTATCTGCAAGTAAAAATTTGCGGATGTCTTCGATGTTTTCGATTGCTGCATTTCTTCCTACTTCAGGAATTGAACCGGCACCACGACCTTCGGTCAGACTACTTCCCAGTTGAATTTTTGTCGGCACCGGCGACATTTCTAATGCCTGAGCGTCCGTATTACAGACGACAAACTCTACGCCTTTGATTCCTTGACGATACATATGGTTAACAGCATTGCTGCCACCACCGCCTACGCCAATTACTTTGATGATGGACCCCTTGTCCTTTAGAAGATCGAATTCCATGTTGAAAATTTTTTGTGTTAAGTTTTGTTGATAGTTCCGTTGTGTATTCTTTTGATTACTGATGAATAAATCAGCTTATTATAGTTCCTTGTCTTTCTCTTCTTTGAAGATATCAGCGATAATTTCAAATAGTGATGGACGAGGTGTTCCTTGAATGACTTTATCTTTTTTCATTTTGTCAGCGCGGGAGTTTTTAGGAATTTCAACTTCCTGAACTTTTGCCGACTGACTTTTTCTTGTCTTATCCAGATCATGAAACCCTTTGATAACAAGTCCTACACCTGTTGCATACATCGGACTTTTCAAATCGTCAGCACCTTTTCCTAAATGTTCGTTAGGATAACCAACACGTGTGTCCATTCCTGTGATGAATTCAACAAGTTGAACGATATGACGTAATTGAGCACCACCACCTGTGATCACAATTCCGGCGATCAATTTCTTTTCAAAGCCTGAATTGCGGATCTCGAAATGTACATGTTCGATGATCTCTTCCATTCTCGCCTGAATGATGTGTGAAAGATTTTTCACAGAGATCTCACGCGGTTCTCTTCCACGTAATCCGGGAATTGAAACGATCTCATTTTCCAGATTTTCACTCGCCAATGCTGAACCGAATTTTATTTTCAATAATTCAGCCTGATTGCGAATGATTGAGCAACCCATTTTAATATCTTCAGTGATCACATTTCCACCGAAAGGAATAACGGCAGTGTGACGAATGATACCATCCTGGAAAATTGCTACATCTGTTGTTCCACCACCGATATCAACCAATACAACTCCGGCTTCTTTCTCTTCTTCAGTTAAAACTGCTTCAGAAGATGCAAGCGGCTCAAGATATAAACCCTTCGTCTCTAAAGAAGAACGGTCAACGCATTTGTAAATATTCTTAGCAGCAGTGATCTGACCTGTGATGATATGACAATTCGCTTCAAGACGCACGCCGGACATTCCGATCGGATTCTTTATGCCTTGTTCGTTATCAATGATGTATTCCTGTGGAATAACATGAATGATTTTCTCACCCGGAGGCATAGCTAATTTGTACATGTCATCAACGATAGCATCAATATCTCCCTGGTTGATCTCATCATCCAAGGAGTTACGGGTCCGCATTCCGCGATGTTGTAAACTTTTTATATGCTGACCGGCAATTCCAACGTACACCGAACCGATATCTACCTTTGATTTTTCAGAAGCCTCAGCCACTGACAATTTGATAGATTCAATTGTGTTCACGATGTTCGTCACCACTCCGCGTGTAACGCCAAGTGATTCGCTTTTTCCATAACCTAAAATGTCAATCTTGCCGAATTCATTTCTCCGACCTACAATGGTGCAAATCTTTGTTGTTCCAATGTCAAGACCAACTACGATATCTTCATTTTTTTCCATATCACTTTTTTGTGCAAACAACCTGACCTTCGTATTTCAGATTGATAGTTTTGTATTTGTTCCAACCTGTTTTGTTCAATCCTTCATGGTAAAACAAAAACAGTTTATTCAATTTCTTTTCGAGCCCTTCACTACTTCCTAAAATGATGTTCTGACTTCCTACTCTCGGTATCAATTCAATGTCACCATTCACATTTATATAAAGCTGCTCAATCTGTGCACTCCAGAATTCATGTCGGTAGATGTAATCAGCTACATGAAATATTTCATCGATCCTTGAAAGTTTAATTGCAGTATCTCTCTTTTCCCCGTCGTATACTGTAACTCTTCTTTCAGATTCCGTATCGAAAATAAAACCATTTGCAACCGTTACTCTCGCTGTGTAAGTACTTGACAAAGGCATGAAAACACCTTGATCATCAATGTAGAAACTCTCGTCCTTCTGGTTCACAATTCGCACGATGGGCGTGCGCTGCTTTACTTCAATATTGATCTTTCCATCAATGGTTGAAAATACTTCAGCATCAGCGATGAAAGGGTTTGTGTTGATGATTTTTTCCAACAAACTAATGTTAATAGAACTTAAAGGTTTTCCCTTCAAATTACCGAACTTATTATTCACCAATTCCATGATCTCTTGCTCTTCAACGAAGTTATGCCCCATGGTATCCTTGATCACAACCTGAACTGCCGTACACGGCATACTTTTCTGACCATGCTCTGCAAAACCCAAGGTCACCAAAAAGGCAACGACAACGATTGCATACGCTGAAATGAGCATTATTCTCTTACGTTTCGGATTCTCATTCATGACTTCACTGCTTTTTGTAGTTGTTGTTTGATTGGTTGCACCAACTGATCAATATCACCGGCTCCCAGGGTCAGCACGACATCTGATGGATGAGCTTCCAGCACCTCGAGAGCAATTTCCTTTGAACATTGGTACTTCTCACATGTCACTTCATTGAATATGATCTCAGATGTAATGCCGGGAATTGGTAATTCTCTTGCCGGATATATATCTAATAGAATCAGACAATCCAGCATTGACAGGCTTTTTGCAAACCCTTCTGCAAAATCGCGGGTGCGTGAATAAAGATGGGGTTGAAAAATTCCTGTGACTCTTTTTCCCGGATATAACTCCTTGACAGAAGAGATACAAGCCCGAAGTTCTTCCGGATGATGCGCATAATCGTCAATGAAAACACAATCTGAGGTACGTAATTGATAATCAAAACGGCGCTTAACTCCATTATATGTTGCCAATGCACTTTTTATAATATCATTTGCTATACCGACATGCTTTGCAACGGCTATAGCAGCAACAGCATTCTCTACATTATGTAAGCCCGGCATTTCACTAGTCAAGTCACTTATCAAAGTTTCTGCACTCTTCCAGTCAAAATGATAACGATGATCGGCAATTCGAATATTATCTCCATTGAAATCTGCATCGCCATGGATTGAATATGTATTCTTCTCAACTTCCAGATCCGAAAGTTGAAGTCCGGACTTATATATCAAGCGACCGCCTTGTTTCACTTGTTGCGCATAGAGACGATACGACTCAACCATATAGCTGTGATCTCCATAAATGTCCAGATGATCGGCATCCATTGACGTAATAACTGCCAGATCCGGATACAATGCCAGAAATGAACGATCATACTCATCTGCCTCTACAACTGTATATTTTTTACCGACTGAATTTCCCAAAAGCAAATTCGTTCCGTAATTTTTTGTGATCCCACCTAAAAATGCAGTGCAATTCATTCCTGCACTCTTTAATATATGCGCAACCATGGAAGATGTCGTGGTTTTACCATGAGTACCTGCAATTCCAATGGTGTAACTGCTTTTAGTGATCATTCCCAACACTTCGGAACGTTTCTTCAATTCATAATGTTTGTCTAGGAAGAAATTCAATTCTGAATGGTCTTTTGGAATTGCCGGAGTATAGACCACTAAAACACTGTCTTTACTTTTCACATCAGAATAGACCGAATCAGCTTTTCCCAGATTATCTTCGAAGTGAACAGAAATGCCTTCGCTTTGCAATTCATCAGTTAAAGGAGTCGGCGTTTTATCGTAACCACTCACTTCTTTCCCAATCGATTTGAAATATCGAGCAATGGCCGACATACCGATGCCTCCGATGCCTACAAAATAGATATGTGATTTATTGTCGAACAATTTATTTACCTGAAATACCATAAACTTCTTCAGCAATAACTTCTGCTGAATTAGTTAAAGCAAGTTTTGAAATATTTTCTGTTAATGTATTTTGTTTCACTTGATCATTGATCAATGCAATTGCTTCTGCGATCAATTTGGATGTTGCATCTGCATCTGTCACAAGAATTGCTGCATTCTTTTTCACCAATGACATTGCATTCTTCGTCTGATGATCTTCTGCGACATTCGGAGAGGGCACCAATATAGAAGGCTTTGCAACTAATGCCAGCTCTGATACTGAACTTGCACCGGCTCTTGAGATAACTACATCTGCCGCTGCAAATGCATAATCCATTCTTTGAATGAAATCAAATGCTGAAATTCCGTTTGAAGAATAGTCAGTTGTCAACGCTTGTGCTTTTGGAAAAAATGCCTTTCCTGTCTGCCAGATTAGTTGTATATTATTATCTGCTAACTGCTGAAGTCCTGCTGCAATGCTATTATTCAAAGTTCTTGCACCTAAGCTTCCTCCAATGAGCAGAATGATTTTCTTTTGTCCCGACAATTTGAAGAAGCTCAATGCTTCATCTCTCTTACCTTTTATATCGACCATATTTTCCCGAACAGGATTTCCTGTGACCTTTATTTTTTCTGCAGGAAAATATGCTTCCATTCCATCGTATGCTACACAAATACGTTTAACTCTTTTGGCAAGTAATTTATTTGTAATTCCTGCAAAAGAATTTTGTTCCTGAATAAGTGCAGGGATATTCATACCAGTTGCTGCAAATAACAACGGGCCGGAAGCATAACCTCCAACACCCACTGCAACATCCGGTTTAAAATCCTTTACGATCATCCTTGCTTTCAATATGCTTTTTATCACTTTGATCGGCAACAACAAATTTTGAAAAGACAATTTTCGTTGAATACCACTAATATTTAATCCTACTATTTTATATCCGGCAGCAGGAACTTTTTCCATTTCCATTCTACCATTTGCGCCTACAAATAATATTTCCGTCGATGCATTCATTTTTTTCAATGCATTTGCAATAGCTACTGCAGGAAAGATATGTCCACCTGTTCCACCACCGCTTATAATAACACGTAAACTAGGCCGCTGCAAGTTCTGCTCCTCCTTCTTTCTTTTCTTTTTCGACCTGACGACTTACGCTTAATACAATTCCTAATGCAATACTTGTAAACCAGATTGATGTTCCACCCATACTCAGGAATGGCAACGGTTGTCCGGTAACAGGAAATAAATTCACAGCAACAGCCATATTGATCAATGCCTGAAAGACCAACATGAATGTGCACCCGGCGGCCAGCAATGTTCCGAAAGCCATGGGACTATGATGAATGAATCGGATGACTCTGAAGAACAGCAGCAGATACAAGAAGATCAGAAATGCTGCTCCAATAAAACCATACTCTTCAATTATGATCGCAAAAATGAAATCTGAATAAGGATGTGGAAGAAAATTCCGCTGAATACTATTTCCCGGAAACCTGCCTATCAATCCTCCGCGAGCTATTGCGATCTTTGCCTGATCTGACTGATAATTGTCTTCAACACCATCACCTGAGAAGCGTTCTATGCGCGCTTTCCACGTTTCAATTCTACCACTATGACCTAAGGCAAGTGAAATGACAACAAACAACGTAAATGCAATTGCTCCGATGCCAATCATTGCCCCAATGTATTTCATGCTGATACGGCCAATGAACATCAGATAAACTGCAGATGTAAAAACAACAGCTGCTGTTGAAAAATTTGCGGGGAGAATCAAACCACAGACAATAAACACGGGAATGATCACAGGAATAAAAGCTGACTTGAAACTTTTGATCTCGTCTTGTCGCTTTGACAACATCCGTGCGACAAACATGATCAATGCCAATTTCGCAAAATCCGATGTCTGAAATGTAATGTTAGTACCCGGCAATGTTAACCAACGACTGGCTTCATTAAGATTTGTGCCCGTTAACAAGGTTATTGCTAATAAAGGAACTGTTATGAATAAAGCGATGATAGAGATCTTAGAATAATATGTATAACGGACAAGATGTGCCGCATACATCAATCCTATACCGAATGCTAAAATGAACAAATGCTTGAACAAATAGTATTCTGTATTCCCACTCTGATATTTATACGCAAGTGTTCCCGTACTGCTGTAAACAGCGAGTAATGAGAAGATCGACAGTATGAATACGATCATCCATATTGTACGGTCGCCTTTGAAATATTTATCAAGCCAGGTTGCTTGCATCTTGTTGGTTATTTGGGAGGTGTTTGTTAATTTGTTTTTCGTTTAACGTTTTTCGAAAAACGAAAAACGAAAAACGTTAAAGAGACTTAACCGCTTTTTTGAACTGACGTCCGCGATCTTCGTAGTTCTCAAAAAGATCGAAGCTTGCACATGCCGGAGAAAGTAATACTACATCACCTTTTTTTCCTAAGCGATAACTTTCTTTGACAGCTGCATCAGCAGTTTCTGTTTCAACGATCTCTTCCACCATTCCTGCGAATGCTTTGATGATCTTTTTATTGTCTTTACCCAGACAAATGATTGCCTTTACTTTTTCCTTAACAAGCTCTTCCAGCATTTCATAATCATTGCCTTTATCGACTCCGCCTAAAATAAGGATCACAGGTTTATTGAAGCTTTCCAATGCAAACCAAGTCGAATTGATATTTGTCGCTTTTGAATCGTTAACGAATTCAATTCCGTGGACTGTACTTACAAATTCAAGGCGATGCTCGACATTACGGAAATCTGAAAGACTTTCGCGAATTACTTCCTTACGGATGTCGACCAGGCGCGAGGTAATTCCTGCAGCCATTGAATTGTAAAGATTGTGTTTGCCTTGTAGGGCTAGTTCATGTATCAGCATGGTAAATTGGTTGTTGTTTGTGTTTATTATGAGTTGTTGATCTTCGAGGTAAGCGCCTTCTTCAATTTTAGTTTTAATTGAAAAAGGATATTTTTTTGATTTCACATCAACAGAAGGGAGAAATTCTGTTGTCAGTGCATCGTCAGCACAATAAATAAATGCATCTGACGGCGTTTGATTCTGCGTTATTCTGAATTTAGCCATGACATAATTTTTCAATTCGTAATTATATCTGTCTAAATGATCAGGAGTAATATTTGTAAGAATGGCTATGTCACATTTGAAATTGTACATGTCATCCAATTGAAAACTACTTAACTCTAAAACATAGTAGTCGAAATCTTGCTCAGCTACCTGCATTGCGAAACTCTTTCCGATATTCCCGGCCAAGCCAACTTTCAATCCTGCTTTTTGCAGAATATGATAAATGAGCATCGTCGTTGTTGTCTTACCATTAGTACCGGTAATACCGATCATCTTTGCTTTTGAATAACGACCTGCAAATTCAATTTCACTGACAACAGGAATTCCTGCCATTCGGATCTTTTTCAGGATATCTACCTTTTCAGGAATGCCCGGACTTTTTACAATTTCTGCGGCAGACATGATCTCTTCTTCGTCATGATTTCCTTCTTCGAAACGAATCTTATATTTTTCAAGCGCTGCACGATATTCAGGCTTAATACTTCCTTTGTCAGAAACAAAAACATCGAACCCTTGCTTTTGTGCAAGCACTGCTGTACCAACACCACTTTCGCCTGCGCCTAATACAACTAGTTTCTTATTTCTTGTTTGTGTGTTCAATTGATCAACGAAGTTTTAATGTTACTACTGTCAACACTGCTAGTGTTATTCCTATGATCCAGAATCTTGATACGATCTTCGATTCGTGGTAACCCAATTTCTGATAATGATGATGCAATGGCGACATCTTGAAGATTCGTCGGCCTTCACCGTATTTCTTCTTTGTGTATTTAAAGTATCCTACCTGTAATACAACTGATACATTCTCTATTAAAAACACTCCGCATAAAATCGGGATCAGTAATTCTTTTCTGATTGCTATTGCATAGGTTGCAATGATTCCACCAAGTGCAAGACTACCTGTATCGCCCATGAAAACCTGAGCCGGATACGCATTGTACCATAGGAACCCAACACATGCTCCAACGAATGCGGCAATGAAGACCACCAATTCACCGGCATGAGGGATGTACATTATGTTCAAATAGTTTGCAAAAACTGTGTTACCCGATACGTATGCTAAAATCCCTAGCGTTGCTCCTATGATCGCACTTGTCCCTGTTGCCAGTCCATCAATACCATCGGTGATATTTGCGCCATTTGAAACAGCAGTAATAATCAGGATGACGATGGGGATAAAGATCAACCAAGTATATTTTTGATAATTTCCACCCATCCAACTGATCAGAAATGAATAATCAAGTTCATGATTCTTGATAAATGGAATGGTTGTCTTCGTTGATTTTACTGCTTTTGGAGAATACAATGCGTTTTCAGATTGACGCATATCTTCAATTACATTTTCATTGCTGCGTTCAACTACAATTGAATCTTTAACCAACTTTTCTTTCACAACAACATTTGGATTCCAATAAAGAGTTATTCCAATGATTAGCCCCAATCCAACTTGACCAAGAATTTTAAATTTCCCGGCGAGACCGGCTTTATCCTTTTTGAAAACTTTGATATAGTCATCTATAAATCCAATGATACCTAACCATACTGTAGTAACGATCATGATTATGACGTACACGTTGATCAAACGGGCAAACAAAAGTGTTGGAATAAGGATTGCAGCAATAATGATCAAGCCCCCCATAGTAGGAGTTCCTTGCTTTACTTTTTGCCCTTCCAGTCCAAGGTCACGAACCGTTTCACCAACTTGTTTCTTTAACAGAATACCAATGATCTTTTTACCAAAAAGCAATGAAATGACCAACGAAGTGATCAATGCCAAAGCTGCGCGGAAGGAAATGTATTGAAACACTCCTGCACCCGGGAATTTTAGTTCATCATGTAAATAAGCAAATAGGTAGTATAACATGTTATGCCATTATTTGAAATAACTCGAGTAATATTTTCTTGTCGTCGAATGGCGTTCTCACACCTTTCACTTCCTGATATTTTTCATGGCCTTTTCCGGCAACAAGGATCACATCACCCGGTTTTGCCAATGAAACTGCTGTCTTAATCGCTTCACGTCGATCTGCTATTGACAATGTTTTTCTTGCTTCACCAAGAGGAATTCCTTTTTCCATCTGACGAATAATTTCAGCTGGATCTTCTGAACGCGGGTTATCGCTTGTAAGAATGATACGATCACTCATTTCAACAGCAATCTTTGCCATTACAGGTCGCTTTGCAGAATCACGATCTCCTCCGCAACCCACAACTGTAATGATTTGTCCGTGCCCGTCATTTACATCATGAATTGTCGAAAGCACATTTTGCAAAGCATCAGGTGTATGTGCATAATCAACTACACCAACGATCTGCGATGGCGAAGTCACAAAATCAAATCGGCCTTCAACAGATTCCAGCGTACTCAATGCAGTTAAAACTTCTAATTTATCTTCTTCCAACAAGGTTGCAGTTGCAAATGCTGCTGTCAGATTATAAGCGTTAAAGCTTCCTACCAAACGACAAAGAACTTCCTGACCATTCATGCTCAAAAGCAATCCTGAAAAATGGTTCTCTATTAGCTTGCAACGGTAATCAGCAACTGATCGCAATCCGTATGTATATTTCTTTGCCTTAGTATTCTGAAGCATAACTGCTCCATTTTTATCGTCAAGATTTGTCAATGCAAAAGCTTCTGATGGCAAATGATCGAAAAATTCTTTTTTCGCTTTGAGATAATTCTCAAACGTCTTATGGTAATCGAGATGATCGTGTGTAAGATTTGTAAATACTCCACCGGCAAAAACTAATCCGGCAATTCTTTTCTGAACTACGGAGTGCGAACTAACTTCCATAAAAGCATGGGAACATCCTGCATCTACCATGGCAGATAAAATTCCATTCAGCTGGATAGGATCCGGTGTCGTATGTGTTGCAGGAATTACCTGCTCATTGATCTGATTTCTTACTGTCGACAATAAACCTGCAGAATATCCAAGTTTACGGAACAATTGAAACAACAACGTTGCAGTTGTTGTCTTTCCATTTGTTCCAGTAACACCGATCAGTTTTAAATTTTCAGAAGGATTTCCAAAATAATTTGAAGAAATAATTGAAAGTGCAAGTGCACTATCATTTACTCTGATATATGTAATCCCATTGATCAGATCCTCCGGAAATTGTTCGCAGACAATTGCAACAACTCCTCTTTCAATAACGGAAGAAATATAATTATGACCATCAGATTGAAGCCCTCTTACCGCTACAAATAATCCACCTTCACGAGCTGCTCTTGAATCAAAACAGATATCAATTACATTGAGTTCTGTGCTTCCCGAGACTTCTTCAATTCCGGCCTTATAAAGAATATCTTTTAATAATCTCATATATCAAGATCAAGAATGATCAATTGTCCTTTTGTTATTTTGGTACCTGTGCTAATTGATTGACGAACTACATTTCCTCTTCCATTTATTTTTACTCTGTAACCGGCATTCTCCAGAATATAGACAGCATCTTTAACACCCATACCTGAAACATTTGGTGTAATTCCTGCTGAAGTCTTTCTTTCTGTCATAACGATTCTATCAGAAACAACGACAGGAGAAACAAAATGCGCATCTAGGTCTTTTGTAGATGAAGCAATATCCAGGCGAGCAAGAACTTTCTTCAGATCCTTCTGTTGTCCTGCTTTTGCAAATGGTATTAAACTCACAGTTGTATCTACTTCAATTGGCTTGTCATGCAGTTCAACGTGATTACTGTACACTTTATCAGCGATATCTTTGAAGATCGGGGCAGCAACAGCACCACCGAAGAACACATCTTTCGAAGGAGCATAAACCACGACCATACAAGAATATTTCGGCTCATCAGCAGGAAAGTATCCAACGAACGATGCCTGATAAGAAGGATGAGTCTTATCGTAACCGAATTTATTCATTGAGATCTGAGCAGTTCCTGTTTTGCCGGCAATTCTATAAGGAGAAGAATTCAACTGCTTAGCAGAACCCTCTTTCCACTACACCTTCCATCAACTGTCTTGCTTTTGCAAGAGCAGCAGGTGACGCTATTGAATCCCTGATAATTTCTGTATCAAATGATTTTAAAGTACGACCATGGCTTTGGATCTCTTTCACAAAATGCGGGCGAACCATTGTACCATTGTTTGCAATTGCATTATAGAAAGCAAGTATTTGCAGAGGCGTTAACTTAGTTTCATATCCGATCGACATCCATGGTAGTGACACAACACTTGACCAATCTTTAGCAGTTATATTTTTTATACGCGGAGTACCTTCGCCTTCAATATCTAATCCAAGCGGTGATCCCAATCCGAACGATTTTATCTTATCAATGAATGCTTGAGGATTTTTAGAGTAACGAGAAACGATCACTGAAGAAATTCCAACGTTCGAAGAAGTTTCAAACGCTTGTTGTATCGACAATTTTGGAAAATGAGGTGGATGAGCATCAACCATTCTTTGTGGACCGTATTTCCGTTCACCATTACCAACAAAAATCGTGTCCTCCGGCTCGATGAATCCATCATCTAAAGCAGCTAACATAGAAGCCATTTTAAAAGTGGATCCCGGCTCAGTTGCTTCTGCTATCACATAGTTGAAGTCTTCAACATAATTTCCTTCCGAATTTCTTTTCAAATTCGCAATCGCTTTGATCTCGCCTGTTGCAACTTCCATTAATACTGCACAACCATGATCTGCATTGTGCTTGATCAAATGCTCCTCTAAAGAATTTTCTGCAACGTCCTGAATATTGATGTCAATAGTCGTTATAATATCATGCCCATCTTTTGACTCAATCTCATCTTTGTCATTCAAAGGCTTCCACATTCCACCACTTATTCTTTGCTCAAGTCGGCGACCGCCAACACCTTTTAACTCACTATTGAAAGCCGATTCAATACCAACCGGTTTTACATCGCGCATGGTTCCGATCGTTCGTGAAGCAAGCATTTTGAAGGGCATTTCACGAACTTCTTTTTGCAAAACCATTAAGCCACCTTTGTATCTCCCCAATCGAAAAAGCGGAAACTGCTTTAAGGTCTGCAACTCTGCATAACGAACATTTCTTCTGACCAGATAAAATCGCTCATTGGCAGCTCTTGCCTGGCGAAGCGACGTTTTATATTCGGAAGCTGTGTGGTCCTTAAAAAGAGTAGACAAGCAAATCGCAAGAGAATCTATATTTGCATTGAATTTCTCATCACTCAATCCATCTGCTCGAAGATCCATTCTTATATCATAAATTGGAATGGATGTGCTTAACAATCTGCCATCACAAGAGAAAATATTTCCTCTGCTTGCATCTACTTTATTATAACGTGTCGAAAAACTGTCTGCCTGCGAGATCCAATAAGATCCCTGAACAAACTGAATACGGAAGATCTGAACCAAAATCACCAATCCCATTAAACACATCACGATGAATGATATGTTTATTCTCCACATTATATCTTTTTTTACTTCCATGTCGTGGTGGTAGCCTTTTATTTCTTTTTTGGTTCCGGAGCGAAAATTTTTTGCGGCGGCTGTGTACTCTCTTTTAATTCATATGCTGAAAGCTCTCGTGCAACTTCCGATTGCTTACTTTCTGACATCAGTTGAGACATAGTAGAAATATATTCAGCGCGTCTTTCTTTCAATTGATTCTTAGTTTTCTCAATATCTCTGATCACTCTTTCTGCGTAATAACTGTTGCCGATATAGCAGATAATAAGAAAAGTGACAAAGAGCACGAATGGCATTGCTTTCGCAATTTCATTTCGTTTAAAAACCCCGAACACATCCATGAAGCGGACAAAGATCATCGGCGGCTTTGCCTTTTTCTTTGGTTTCTTCTCAACCTTTGGAGCCTGTTCCTCTTCTTCCAGCTCTTCTGCTTCTTCAACTACAGGAGCCGGTTTTCTTTTGTTCTCAGCCATTGCTTAATTCTTTTCTGCTATTCTCAATTTTGCACTTCGTGAACGCGGATTTCTTTTTACTTCTTCTTCTGTTGCTTCTATTGGTTTCCGGTTGATCGCTTTAAAAGGATTATTCTTCTGATTGCCAAAAACATCTTTCTCCACTTCCCCTTCAAATTGCCCCTTTGCAATTATATTCTTCACTAATCTGTCTTCAAGAGAATGATACGATAAGACTACCAATCTTCCCTGTGTCGCTAAAACATTTGCTGTCTCCAGCAACATTTCCTTTAATGATTCCAGCTCTTCATTTACTTCAATGCGCAATGCTTGAAACACTTTAGCGTAGTACTGACTTTCTGCTTGTTTATCAACACAAGGACGAATCGCTTCTTTAAATTGATCGATATGAGTCAGCTTTGTTTCTTTCCGCACTTCAACGATCTTTTTTGCCAGTGTTTTCGAATTATGCACCTCACCATATTGAGAAAATATTTTAAGTAGTTTCTCTTCTGAATATTGATTCAAAATATCTGCTGCGGTCACTTTCGACTCACGATTCATTCGCATATCCAATTCCGCTTCGTAGCGAATGGAAAAACCCCGCTCTGCTTCATTGATCTGATAAGAAGAAATTCCCAAATCAGCTAAAATTCCATCGACTGGAATTGCATCGTAATAGCGAAGAAAATTCTTTAAGAAGCGATAGTTCTGACGAACGAGTACAAAGCGCGGGTCCTTTATCGCATTACGCTCAGCATCTTCATCCTGATCGAATGCAATCAGGCGACCTTTGTCTCCCAATCGTTTTAAAATTTCCTTCGAATGTCCGCCGCCACCAAAAGTGACGTCGACATAGACGCCATCAGGTTTGATATCTAAGGCCTCAATACATTCATTCAACAGAGCCGGCTCATGATAAGTCGTCATCCTCTTCCTCCTTCTTCTTCTTTCCCATCACCTCTTCCGCCAATTGTGAGAAGTTTTCTGAATCATCCTTCATCATGCGCGCATACTCAGCTTCTGACCATATTTCAATCCGGTTCCCATAAGCAAAGAGCACAATATCTTTTCGATGCCTGCATAGTCCGTCAATGTTTTCGGAAGCAGCAATCGGTTAGTAGTATCCAGTTCCATCGAAGTAGCGCCGTTGTTGAATTTGCGAAGGAACTCACGGTTCTTGCGAACAAACATGTTCAATGAGTTTACCTCATCGCTGATCTTGTCCCATTCCTTTCGCGTGTACATCACCAGATGCTTTTCCATACCGCGATTGGCAACAAAGTTCTTCTGCTCTTTTACCGCGATCTGCTTTTTCAAGCCACCCGGCAAAAGGAAGCGCCCTTTTGCGTCTACTGTACAATGAAATTCACCAATGAAACCGGCCATTCGAAGATTTTTTCCTTCGGCTAATGTAAATCAAATTTTACCACTTCCTACCACTTTTTACCACTTTGTTGAAAACTTTCTGAAACGAGCCATGGGAGCGGCTTTCAGAATATAGGCCTTGAACATCCTGCAGGACATTTGACCCTCAAACCACCATTTCAAGGCTCTGGTTTATGTCAAATTCGCGTCGGTGGGGATCTAGAATCAACAACTTTTGTTGTATAAAGCGTAAATTGACCAGGCTTTATACGTCTCATTTTTTCTCTACATTTGAAAAAAAAAGAATTTATGCAGTACGAAATCAAACAGGAGAATGACTTCCATTACATTGAAGAAGGGAATGGACCTACATTGCTGCTTCTACATGGATTGTTCGGTGCATTAAGCAACTGGACAGATGTCGTTAGTCACTTCTCGCAACGTTATCGTATCGTTATTCCATTGATGCCGATCTACAATCTGCCAATTCTTAACACCAATGTAAAAGCACTTTCAGAGTTCGTTCACGACTTCATTAAATTCAAGCAATACAAAGACGTTATACTAATTGGAAACTCTTTGGGAGGACATGTTACACTTGTATATGTAAAAAACCACCCGGAGAATATAAGAGGAATGGTATTGACCGGCAGCAGTGGACTTTACGAAAATGCAATGGGAGGTTCTTTTCCGAGAAGAGAAGATTATAATTTCATCAAGCAAAAAGTTGAATATACATTCTATGATCCTGCTTCAGCATCTAAAGAATTAGTTGATGAAGTTTATGGCATTGTAAACGATAAAGGCAAATTGATCCGAATCCTGTCGCTTGCTAAATCGGCAATCAGACATAATATGAGCGACGATCTGCAGTTCATGACACTTCCTACATGCTTGATCTGGGGAAAAAATGATACGATCACTCCACCTGATGTAGCAGAAGAATTTCACCGCCTTCTACCAAAAAGTGAATTGCACTGGATCGATAAATGCGGCCATGCACCAATGATGGAGCAAGGCAAGGAGTTTAATGCGATCTTGGATGCCTGGTTGGCGAAGACGTTTCCAAAAGGTGAGTAGTAAGTGGTGAGTGGTAATTAGCACCACTTGCCAAAATTCAAATATTAATTCCTACCTAATCTACTTACTACTTACCACTCACTACTTACCATTTCCAAAATGAACATCACCGAAGCCGAATTTCTCGCCAGCAATACTACCTACGAGAAATGTCCAAAGCCTAATTTACCTGAATACGCTTTCATCGGCCGTTCTAATGTTGGTAAGTCATCGCTAATCAATATGCTGACGAATAGAAAATCGTTGGCGAAAACTTCCTCGACACCCGGGAAGACGCAGTTGATCAATCACTTTATCATTAATGAAAAATGGTACCTGGTCGATTTGCCGGGCTACGGTTTTGCGAAAGCTTCAAAAGACAATAAAGCAGCATGGGACAAAATGATTCGCGATTATCTTGAGAAGAGGATGAATCTGATGACAGTTTTTATTCTGATCGACATACGTCATGAGCCGCAAAAAGTAGATGTTAAATTCATCAACTGGATGGGCGAAAAAGAAATTTCTTTCGTGATCGTATTTACAAAATCAGATAAAATCGGAAAACAATTAGTGGCATCGTCTGTTGCAGCATACAAGAAAGAACTTCTGCAGACATGGGATCAACTACCAACATTCTTTATTACTTCTGCAGAAAAAAATATCGGAAGAGACGAAATACTCGATTACATTGAAAAAGTGAACAAAGAATTTAAAAAATAATGAATCCCGATAGCTATCGGGATGAATAATGAGAAGGGCAGCATTGATTAACGTAATTGTTGCTACTTACTACTTACCAATTACCAATTACCAATAAAATGGATTCAAAAATAAACTTCCACGTAAAATTAGACGAAGAAAGAGTACCTGAAATGATAGCATGGGAAGCATCGGACAGCGGAATGACTGGAGTAAAGCCTTGCAATGCTGTAATGATGAGCATCTGGGACCCGAAAGAAAATACAACCTTACGTATCGACCTTTGGACGAAAGAAATGCTTGTCGATGACATGAAACGATTCTTCTACGAAAATTTCATGACCATGGCTGACACTTATCTGCGTGCGACAAATGACGAAGTGAATTCGAAGAATATTAAGAAGTTTGCGGAGGAGTTTGGGAAGAGTATCGAGGCTTCGAAATAACTATCTATCATTCTTCTCAGGTCAAGGGTCAAAGGTCAAGGGTTATGGTGCGAAAGTACCGGAATGCCATAACCTTTGACCTTTGACCTTTGACCCTTTCTTGCCATTATATGGACCTTTGACCACCTTCTACCATCTACTTCGCCGGCTTATACCCCGACTCCTGATAGATCTTCATCATATCCTTTTCTTCCATCAATTGCTTTAACTCCAGCTTCGGATGTTTTTTTAGATAAGAAGAAACAATTTTCCAACCGATATATTTTCCAATGTTGCCGGGCGATTCTTTTGGGAAGGCACTTGTTGTTGGTCCATCGTTAGTGTACTTAGACATGATGTTAGGATCTGCACTGAACAATAATTTATTATCGACAAAAAAGGACCAGACCAACTTTTCATTCTTTTCACACCACTCTAATTGCGATGGAGTAAACCCTAAACGCTTAGCATCTTCTTCATCAGGCAGAACATATTCAAGAAATGTCACGATTCGACCTTCACTGATCATCATATCGATCACGCGAGCTGATGATTCATCGATCTGATAATCACTCATAGCCCAGCCTTTCATAGCATCGCTGACGACATTTTCTTTTTCCATCTGGATACGGAGATAGTTTGGCAATGGCGGCTCCAGCGTGTAGTAATACCGGTAGTCTTTTCCGAGATACATATCAAGACCAATACCCAGATGAAACGAATCACAGACGATTGGATACGAAAATGCTGACAATAAAGTAACGATAGCCGGAATGGATTTATCAGGGAAATAGTACTTGTAATATTTGAATGCTTGTGTCAGTTCTTCCTTCTGCTGTGAAAAATCGCCAAATGTTTTATTTATGTCAGATGCAACGTTTCGGAAGTTCGTATCGGTAACAAATGACAAAACTCTTTGTTGCATGAGGCTACTGTCAGGTGAGCCAAGAGAAGTAATCTGAAACATATATAAATCAAAAAAATCGCCATACTGAGCTCTTAATTTTGCAATTGATTCAGCCGGATGAAGTGTATCCATACCAAAAAGGTCGGATTCGAAACGCTCTACCTTCAATTCAGTCGAAAAAGCAGATACATCCGGTCGTGGAGTGTTTTGCGTGCAAGAAGAATTGAACATAATTATGTAAATAATACATAGCGCACATACGTTCGATGATAAGTGTTTTTTCATTAATATTGCATGATATTGAAGCAAAAGTATCAGTATTACTTTATTAAACGTCTAATCTAAAAAAAATTATATAACATGAAAAAGTTAACGATCATAGTACTGTTCATCTTAACAGCATTTGGTTCAAAGGCTCAAAGTGACGAAGGTCTACATTTCGGCTTAAAAATCACACCTTCCATCGCATGGTTGAGAACTGATTCAAAAGAAGTTGAAACGAATGGTACAAAGTTCGGTTTTTGTTATGGATTGATAACTGAGTTCAATTTTGCTGAACACTATGCATTCGCAACAGGACTGGATGTTACCTATCGCGGTGGAAATCTAAAATCATCCTTTACTGTAAATGATGGAACTACAAGTACTGTTACGGTAACGGAATCTTCTTCAACTTTACAATACATAGAAATTCCAATCTCATTAAAATTAAAAACTAATGAAATTGGCTCATTGACATATTTTTTACAGGCAGGTGTTGCACCCGGATTTAACATTCGTGCCCGTGCTGATATAAAATCAAATTCTGAAACAACTACTCTCGCAACAGGCGACAAAGTTAACGGTCCAACATTTGAAGCTAACGATGAAGATATTCAGGAAAACACTAACAATTTGAATTTCTCAATGCTTATTGGTGGTGGAATTGAATATACCTTATCAGGTTCCACTGTTCTTCTTGTCGGATTACAATTCAACAATGGATTACTCGACATATCTGACGAAGAAGATATAAAAGCTAATAGTAATTTACTGGGGTTGAGTATTGGAATCTTATTTTAGTAAGTAGTAATTGGTAAGTGGTGAGTAGCAAAGTCGAAGTTAATATCAAGCTCACTTTTACAAAGACGCAAGTATATCCTTAAAAACGAAGCCTGCTATTTACCACTCACTACTCACCAATTACCTGAAAAAAAAATGCGCATCGCCCTCGCCCAGCTCAACTACATCATTGGTGATTTTGACAGAAATGTCAGTCTGATAAAGCAAAATATTCTCAAGGCTAAAGAATCAGGAGCTGAACTTATTGTCTTTTCAGAACTCAATATTTGTGCATATCCACCACAGGATTTCCTTGAGTTTGACGACTTCATTTTAAAATGCTATGCGGCGGCTGAAGTGATCGCTAAGGACTGCATCGGTATTGCTGCAATAATTGGCTTACCTGTTCGCAATAAAAAACTTGAAGGAAAAAATCTGTTTAACGCTGCTCTTGTATTGAGCGACGGTAAAATAGCAGATGAAGTCCACAAGGCACTTCTTCCCACATATGACATATTTGATGAATACCGCTACTTCGAACCGGAACACACTTTTCATTGCATCAACTTTAAGGGGATTAAGATCGCTCTAACGATCTGCGAAGACTTGTGGAACATAGAAGACGATCCGATGTACATCACTTCGCCGATGGATATGCTTATCAAGGAGAAGCCCAAGTTGATGATCAACATAGCTGCATCACCATTCGATCACTCACATGCTGAAACGCGTAAAGCAATATTGAAACGAAATGCTTTGAAATATGATTTGCCGTTGATCTATGTAAATCATGTTGGCGCACAAACGGAAATCATATTTGATGGCGGCAGTGTCGGAATGAATGCGAATGGAACCATCGTTCATGAATTAAATTATTTCCACGAAGATTTTTCGATTTTTGATTTCGATGCAAATAGAGGGTTGCTAACATCAGCAGAATTTTCGCCTGTAATCAAACATGACCACACGAAGATCGCAAGTATTCATGACGCTCTAATTCTTGGCATCAAAGATTATTTCAGCAAACAGAATTTCAAGAAAGCTATTCTCGGACTCAGCGGTGGTATCGATTCGGCATTAGTAACTTACCTTGCTTCCAAAGCTCTTGGCCCGGAGAATGTTCATACGATCTTAATGCCATCTGAATTCTCTTCGAAAGGATCGATCGACGATTCATTGGATTTACTGAAGACACTAGGAGTATCGCACGACATCATTCCAATTAAAGATCTGCTTGATCAATATTTACTTTCACTAAAGCCGATATTCAAGGATCTTCCATTTAGTATTGCAGAAGAAAATATCCAGGCGAGAATTCGTGGTGGATTATTGATGGCTGAATCGAATAAATTTGGTTACATATTATTGAATACTTCCAACAAGAGTGAGATATCAGTTGGTTATGGTACACTTTATGGCGACATGTGTGGCGGACTTTCTGTGATCGGCGACATTTACAAAACGCAAGTGTTTGAACTTTGCAGGTACATCAATCGCAATGGAGTGATCATTCCAGAGAACATTTTAACGAAGCCACCTTCAGCTGAACTTCGACCAAACCAAAAAGATTCCGATTCACTTCCTGAATATGACATTTTAGATAAAGTTTTATTCGAATATATAGAAAACCGTTGTGGACCTTCTGAAATTATTTCTATGGGCTTCGATGAAGCACTTGTTCGACGGGTTTTGAAAATGGTGAATACGAATGAGTATAAACGGCATCAGACGCCTCCTATTCTTCGTGTTTCTCCCAAAGCATTTGGTAAAGGACGGAGGATGCCGATTGTTGGGAGATATTTATCGTAATACTTCCATTTTAATCCAAACTACATTGAGGAATTATTGGATTTACATCTGCGTTTAATCTGCGAATTCTGCGGGATCTGCGGGAGAAATTTATGCGCGATTTTTTTCTCCCGCAGATCACGCAGAATTCGCAGACAACACGCAGATTTTTTTTGATATCAATTTATCCTTTAGTATGAAAAGAAAACAAATTGGAAAAATTAGAGATGAATCGTTAAGAAGATTACAGCTTATCTTCTTTGATTTTTTGAATTATCGATTGTATTCTCAAAAACAAAAATTATTCTCCATGAATTTCATTAAGGATTTTTCCACTTCTCCATAATCCCAGGTAAATCTTTTTTATACTGCTCCACATCCCATACCAAATTCCAATTTAATAAATATTCAGCAAGTGGTTGAAGTCCCACTTCTGCTCTACGTTTATCAACATTGTCAGGATCTTCGAGCGGTGAAACATAATATGATTGAGTTTTAATATCACGATTAATTTGACTTCCGTAAATCTGCATTCTGCCCTGGCGTAATGCTACCCTGTCTTCTAATAAAGCCAAACTACTTCCTTTTGCTTTTCCGTTCTTCACTGCCTGGCGCATCATTGGAAGATAACGCTCTTGAGTTTTAATATCCGAGTGCTGAATGACCAAAAACAAGGTTGTATTTCCTTGTTCGCCGACAACATCTTCTCCAAGCCAGCCTCTTGTATCAAGTATTGTTTTCACCTTGATCAGATTGATTGAATCCTTTTCACTGATCATTTTCCAATGCGCTTTTAACTCCTTTGAATCAACTCCGTAAATTGCTTCGACTTCTTTCAGCTGTTGTCTGCCATTCTGGTCATCATTAAAAATTGAATCCAGAGTTGCAACCAATGTTTTATCCAGATTAGCTTCTGCTTTTTCTTTGTTACTTTTGATCTGCTCAAGCAACTCATTCCATCTTTTATCAGAATGCAAAGAAGTCAAATCCGGATCTGTTACTATATCATTGTAATCTTTGTAATTCATCTTTTTTACAATAATATTTAGCTGAAATAATGCGCTATCAACTTCATTCGCCAAAGCCCAAGAACAAGCAGCATTATAACGATCAACTAAATAACCTTTCCATCCGAAAGTTTTAAATGCCTTAGAATATTCTATTGCGGATTCTCTATAATTCTGTATTCTATACAATGAATCAGCAGTAGTCACGAAGGCATTGTATTCTGTGTCTTGGCTGAAAGCATTGCATGCGACAATTAATGAAAACAAGAAGGTGATTAGACTTTTCATTTTTGATTTGATTATTAATTATGTTGAACAACAAATCGCTCTATTGAAAACTCATCTTGATCAGAGTACCGAAGGAGATATATTCCATTTTCAAGTGAACTTACCTCAATGGCATCACCTTTAAAATTCGAATTATGATAAAGTTTCTGTCCCAAACAATTTAAGATTTTAACCGATAGGTTTCCGTCTGAAGTTCTTCTGCCAATAATCAATTGATCAGATCCGGATTTGGATAAATAGAAACCAAGTTATCATTTCTGAAAGATATTAATAATTCTTCCCAAACAAAATGGTGTTGACTATAAATAAATCAACATCAACACAAAACTGAGAAATTACACAAATTACCCCTCCATTAATTCTTCTCCGGCTTTTCTCCGAAATCCGGATTTGTAATATTGCATCAACATAAAAGATATCAGAAGGCCGGTACATCCCCCTTCTATGACAATTGAAGCAGCAACTTTGAATGGAGTGACAGCCTCTCCACCCATAAACAACGAATTCTTTTTAAGAAGCTCAAGTATTGCAACATCCAAACGTATCAACCAAAAGTATACTGTTAATGAAAACAGTAATACACTTACAACAGTTGTTATGATTCCCAATGTCAGTCCGGGCAGGTAATCAACTGTCAATTGAGTCTTAGTCCTATAATAACGATACATCAACATCAATCCTGCTCCAATAATAACTGCATTGAATGCCCAAGCCAATTCACTTTCAATTAAACTTGAAGATTTCATAAGAATGAAATAAATCAGCAAAGAAATCCAAATCATCACTCCTGCTTTAATTCCTACGCCTTCAATTGAGACTTTGACCATTTCTTTTTCTTTTCGATTTTCTACAGTTGGTTCCATTTGAATTGAAATTAGTAATCGGTTTATGTGTGCAAAGTGAAATAGGTTCACCTTATGTAAAATTACCAATATCAGTTAAAAATAAAGTTGCAAAATTTCCCAAATTGCTTGCATAATTCACACGTTTCGTATCTGATTTACACGTTTTAACAGCTCTATTCTTCAATTCAAAGCTGATTTTATCGGCGATTTCTTTTGATTCTTCACAATTTCTTATCTAAATATCAGAATATTTTACCGCAATGAAATTACCACCCTGAAGCTAGGCGGAATTCTAAAATTCCGCCTAGCTTCAGGGTGGTAATTTCATTTAATGTAACCGGTCGTTCGTTAAAGTTGAGTATTTCGCTACTCAAAAATTCCATGCGACAAAAATTAGACTGCTAAGGAATCTCATACATCATGCAATACCAAAAGTGGTAAATTTGTATGTGTCGCCATTTCTCTCGTATAGTGTTTTTCAAATAGAGAACCCGATTCAGTAGCAATCATTGCTATCAATCCGCAATCAGTTTTTTTATCGAGATAATAATTAATACCTTCCAGAATATTATTACCAAAAAGTGTCACGCTTTTACTTTCAATCTCCGGCTTGAAAACAGAAAGAAGAAAGCTGCGTTCTATTTTTTTTAATTCAGGGAGTTTTGTGTGTTTCGGTCTCACATTTAATACTCTTACCTTGGGCTCAAACATGAACATTGCCATTTCTTTAAGAATATTGACACATCGCTCATTTTCTAATAACTCAAGATCTGTTGCCAGAACTATTCTGTTTTTTCCTCGCTTTATAAAATCTTTATATAATGCCATTTCAGGAATTACAAGAACAGGAATCTTAATTTCCGAAATCACATTCACTGCATTACTTCCTATCAAAATTCGTTTTATACCACTTGCACCTTTTGTGCCCATAATGATCAGGTCAGGCTTTTCGGCAACGATCAATTCATTTAGAACGGAAATTAAATCGCCTTTAGCTAAAAGTGTTTCGCATTTCAAATCCGGACCGAATGAATCTTTTAAATTGGATTTTACCGATTCCAATTTGGATTTCGCTTCCATTTCATCATCGTCCCTTTGTAAAGTATTTAATACAATTAGTCGAACAGACGCTCTTTTCGACAACTCAGCGGCGAATGAAAGTGCATTGATGGATGCTTCAGAAAAATCGATGGGAGCTATTATAGCTTTCATATAATATATAGATTAAAAATGGTGGTCTAAACTTAGTAATAATTCTACAAATAAAAACCAATGCGATTTTAATTGATATTAAGGAAACTCTTCTAAGAAAGATATTGATATTTGAAGTTTAAATTCACACCCAACAATATCTGCGTTTAATCTGCGAGTTCCGCGAGATCTGCGGGAAATTTTTCTGTGTGGTTTTCTCCCGCAGATCTCGCAGAACTCGCAGATTAAGCGCAGATTAAATGCAGATTAAAGCAGATTAAAAGAATAATTTATTAATTCCTAATAACTGTGAATGACTCACTTGAATACTGACCTGATTTTATAAAATAATTTCCATCTGACAAATTCTCAATGTCAATTACAAAATTCTCTGTACTTATTTTTCCTGTCAGTACTGATCTTCCTGTTGAATCATAAATTGTGTAAACAGAACCTCGCAAATTACCGGCTGCTTTTATATTGATCTTATCGCGAGCAGGATTTGGATAAACAAAAATACTTTCTTGTTCGATTGCTTCAACATTTATTCCTGTAGAATAAGGAGGACCTACATAGATCATCAGATAATTGTTAGCTGCAATTCTTAATGCACTCGGATCTCCACCTTGAATATTTGTGTTCACATAGCCATTCCACATTCCACCATTGGGACTTGAATTAAACCAGATCCCATTACTACCTGCACCATAAAATCGCAAGTCACTTGAATCGTTGACCATGTAATTGCCTGTCCAATTGTGAGTGTTGTCTGATGGAATATCCTGCACTTTCATGAAATTAATTCCATCAGGAGAAATATAATGATATGCGCCCTGTTGCGGACTGCCAATTGGCGAAAGGTAATGGCATGCATTATTGAAAAACAATACTGCCGGATCAATCACTCTGTTAGTTGGCTCATCAACTCTTGCATTCGGTTCGAATGTGTAGTTAATTCCATCGACACTTAGTGCCGAATAAGTATTCACAGTTGAATCCAAACCTCCGACAGGAAATCCGTCGCTGGAAGAAAAATAGATCCTGACACTATCTCTATTTAAAACAACAAGCGTTGGATCGAATGGCCGTTGGTAATTTACCGGAAGTCCATTCACAACAATTGGTGTTGGTTGTGTCCATGTTATTCCATTATCGTATGAAAATTTTACGGCTACTCTATCCCATGACGGCGAAGGGTTCGGTGCTCTGAACCACTGAAAAACTGCAACCAACGTATCTCCTTTCCACCTGATAACGGAAGGAACACCCGATGAATCCTGGAAAATCGTTGGTGTATTAAATGAAATGCCATCATTTGACCATGCTATTTTAAGTGGTCGTTCCCACGGAAATCCTTGACCGAATAATTTTGATGTCGAAAAAATGAGCAAAAAAAGAAGGACGGCATTTTTCATTTTGACGAGGATTTTTTTACTACTGATTTAGGACGAATATGGTTCATTTAAATATTCTATTGTCGAAAGGAAATTTTTCGACCTCAACAATTTTTATTCTTGCAAATTCTTTATGCCTTGGATTAATTAGAATATTATAATCACCTTTTGTAATTGCAGAAGGAATCATAAGTATACAAAACTTTCCTTCAACAATAAAATCATCACCAAATTTTTGAGTTGATGTCGGATGAGGAAATTGCTTCCAGTCAACCGGCAACTCTGATTCGGAGATCACTTTAATCGAAATATTGTCAGGAATATGAATGGTCACCATCATGTAGTCATCGGGCAAGGTTGCGAGTGTAAAATGGACAGCAACTTCTGCCATGGAAAGCGATCTATTCTTTGATGTATAAATCAACTCTACTCCAATTGAATTCCATCTGGCTCCTTTGAGTGAAGCCCCTATTCCTGAAAGTGTCCTTGCATATCTTTCTCTTGAAAGTCTAAATACCTCCATCTATACAAGGATTCCATGATTGACCCTAATCAATTCACTTATGACTAATTCTTTTCCATAGGAATCGTTTAAAAGTTCAATTGGATTCAAATTTCCTAAAGAGTAATTTGGAGTATTTAACCATAGTTTTAACTTCTCCATATTGTTAAAAACATCAATCCCTATCTTTGTTACTTCTGCCATTTCAATTATTTTTTCAGAATGTATTGGTTTAAAAGAATGTTCAGCAGCTGTTTTATATCGATGCAACGACTTTGTAGATATGTCGAGAAACCGTGCCCAATCATTTTCTGTAAATGGTGTATAATTTTGGATCAACTTAAATAATGAATAAGGTATTCCTGCTCTGATTGCTAATATGATTAGCATTTTATTTGACAAAAAATCATTGTAAGTTATTTTCCGGTCAAACTCCCAATAGAGATCTTTGATGCTAGGTTGATTTAAAAACATTGCAATCTCCTTATTAAGTTCCGTTTCGATTTTTGATTTTGTTGTTGCCATAATCACGTTTTGGACATTTGTCCATAAATATAAGACATATTTCCGTTTTTAGCAACTTTTACCATATTAAATTCTGTTTTTCAACACTTTACAATAAGAAATTGAGATTTCCAATGTAAATTATTATCCCGCCTCCCGCACCATTTTTTATTTGACCTGGAATACAAAGAAAATAAATACGACTCAAATTTTAAACATCGTTGAAGTGTTAGCCACAAATAAAAAACATCATTCCATATTAAAAAATAATCATCACTTCCCTTTAAGAGCCACTTCAATCAACTGTTCCAAAACTTTCACATCAACATCATCCAGCTTATTAATGTAAAGACAACCTACACCAGCCTTATGCTTGCCCAATTTTTTAAAGAGTGCTGCATGCGCTTTTAAATCCAAAACAAGATGCAAAGAAAGATTTGCTTTACGCGGCGAAAATCCAATCTTGAACCAATCGACTTCCCTTCCTGATGCCGGACTTTTATATCTCTTGTTTCCAAATCCAATCATTGAGCTACCCGACATTTTTGGTTTTTCTTTGCTGACTTTTTTCATCAGTTTAAGAATGACCAAACTATCAAGCTGTTGTTGTTCATCCTTTATTTTGCTGATAAAATCTTCAACGCTGGATTCAGTTTCTTTTGTTTTTATTACTGCTACTTTTGCCATGTTGATCAGGTTGTTGGTTGAGGTTTTCTTTTTAGAATTAACGAACTGATCAATGTTACGATCAATCCGACAGGTAAAATTTCCATGTACGTCATCAATGCATTGAAGAATGGATTTTTGTACATCTCTCCAAATTCTGCCATTTCAGTAGTTTGTTTTTCGATTTCTGCTGCACTTGCCCCGCTTGCTTTCAATTCATCCACCATATGCGCAGCATATTTATCCATAAAATCAGGAATAAAGAAAAAGTAATCGACCAACCAGGCAAGGACATAAATAGTTGATGCGATCAAAACAATATATAACCCTGTTTTAAATGCTTTTCCAAAAGTAATTACTCCATTATTGTATTTGTCTCTGAAATTACGGATCCCGACAAATACAAGCGAAAAGGCGAGTAACATAGAAGCATACCCAATGAGCATACTTGTGTTATAGTCAATGCTGCCTTCACAATGACTGAGGTAGTTGACCGTTGACAGCATAAAAACAGAAACAATAATACCTGCAATGAGGCCATAGACGATAATATTCTTTTTCATTTGGTTTGTATTTTTGTGCAAATGTGACCTATAGACATTCTTTTTCAGTCATACTTTCGGCCATTTTTTTATATCGTGATTGTTTTCGTACTAAAGAAGGATAAATCAAGGTATCAAACTTAATCTTTTTCCCATTTCAATGGCTTGTGTCCGTCGTTTCACATCCAGCTTTTCAAAAAGGTTCTGATTATGGGTTTTAACTGTGCTCAACGAAACAAATAGCCGGTCAGCGATCTCTTGATTACTGCATCCTTCTGCCATTAAACTCAAAACCTCCAGCTCCCTTTTGCTCAGTTCAAGTTCAGTTACCATGGACTCATTCAAAACAAAATTCTCGCTTTTGTTGATATACACTTCCTTTTCGACGACTACCGTTTTGATCTTTGGTTTCGAAAGTTTCAATGCAAGCCAGATCCCAAGTGACGTAAATATAACGGCAATTGCTCCGATATAGATCTCCAAGGAATGATCAAAAATGATGAATCGAAGTTCCAACCACTTCAACAAAAAAAGTAAAAGCGCCAGGCAAATGCTATAGGCAATTGTCGCTTTGTGCTTTTGGAAAAAAGATTCTTTGATATTTGTATTGTGAACGCCCATTTAACTGATGAAGTTTCGATATTTCAGGGTTACTAAAATAGGAAAAATCAATGTAATGGTGCAGTACCAATATGCAACGAATTATTTTTTGTATTAATTAGAGACTCAATGCAAATCAAATGTCCGCACTAAGTCTCTATTTGGAGTACCGCTATGACAACTAATACAACCATTACCTTTATTTACTGTGGTAAAAACAACGGAACCATCTGTTCTATATTCAGCCCATAGCCAACCACTACCCGCATTTACGTTTGATGGATCTTTTTTCATTACAGCGTACAAATTAATGGTACTGTCACTGAAAATTTCTTTCACAATGATCGAACCTGCCGGAAAACTGCTTCCTGCTGAAAGCTCTCCTGTACTGTCAAGAGCTGCCAATGCTGTTGAGTTAAAACGTAACTTAAAGGAACCGTGAGGACTTGGTGAAGCACCTGACAAGAGGTTGCCGCTTTGGTAGTAAGTATACCCACCCGCCGTAATTTCACTATAAAGTACAGCGTCAAAATCTACTTCGGTTTTATCCTTTTTACAAGACTGAAGAATAGCGATTGAAGCTATGATTAAACTGATTGTGATAATTTTCCTTCTCATATTATATAAATATTCATCCTGAACAAATTTAGTCAATTTAGTCTACAGTTAACAACTAATCAATAGACTTGTATGAACTGCTGTACATTATTTCTTTTCTGAGAAAACAGAAAGTGCAAACAAAAAAAAAGGATTTCTAACAGTAATTGTTAGAAATCCTTAGTTATATTTATGCTTTATTTCAATAATTAATGCTCATTTACAAACAATGCAACAGTAATTCCGAAAATTACATGTCCCATAATACTACCGATCATTATTAACATCATATTGCCGGTCATCGTTGGCATTGGCATCATCATTCCTATCATTGTCATCATTATTTGCGCAAAGATGAAAGCCGCAAAGCCGAAGATAGCTCCTTTTAAAATGTTGTTGCCAACTTTTTTCACTAAATTTATAAAGATGAATGCGTATGCCATTGCGAAAACTATTCCTATCATAAAGTGCATGAGCCAGCCGATTCCAATTGAGAAACCCATCATCGTGGAAAGCATTTCCGGTGGCGACATTTTAGGCATACCAATCATATGACATACCATCATAGTAACTGTCATGACGGCTGTGCCGATAATACCTCCAATAAGAGCTTGTTTGATTTTAGAAGTCATTGTTTAATTTTTTTGAGTTGACAATTATTTAGAGAATACAAAATCTTTTGAGGATACTGCTGAATGACAACCGCCACACATACCGTTCATCAGGTTTGCTCCTCTCATGGGTGTTCCGGCACTGTCAGCCGCAATAGACCCGTCAGGCATGAGCACAAAAAACTCCCAGTTACCTACGTTGGAATTGAAGCTGTTTCCCCGCTTAACCATGGCCGTGTGCTCATTTACTGTTCCGCCGGTATTAGCAGAGTGCTTCACTATTACCGTTCCAATAGGATATGTTCCGTTCACCGGGTCTTGTCCGTTTTTAAAATAAACATTTCGAACAACAGTGCTGTCGTTCCCACCATGAGCCATTCCTCCTAATGCCGGGTCAGGACCTTGCGCAGTTGCGTCCAGCGACCAAGCCATGAAATTTGCAAAAGTGCTGTTGTCGGCCACAAATTCTTGTGGTACTGGTTCGTTGTCTATATCCTTTTTACATGACTGAACGCTTGCTAGCAGTGTAATTGAGAATGCTGCTAATGCGATGACCCTTGTCTTTTTCATTTCTTTATTTTTTAAGGATTACATTTTATTTTTACATGCTTCATTGCAAGTGTGTCCCTTTTCTCCATGTACATATATATGTTCCCCACTTTTGCAAGTATCAGAACATACATGGTCCTTCAATTCCATATTGCCAGAATTGGTGCCTGTGGTTTTACACGCTTCAGTACAGTTATGTCCTTTTTCGCCATGCATAAAAACACAATGCCCGGATGTATGACACGCTTCTGTGCATTTGTGGTCTTTCATTTCCATTATTTGTTTTTCCTTCTTCTCTTTCTTTGAAGAAGTTTGGGCGTTGGCTGAAGCCGAAATGCCAATTAAAATTGCGATTGCAAAGATTACATGTTTCATTTTTTTATTTTTAATTGTTTGACAAAAATTGATTTACAAACAAACAGTCGCTGCAAGGTTTGAAACCTGACAAACGAATAAAATAAAAACTAATGAAGAATCGGAAATACTTGCATTAATTAGTGCTGAACCAACAATTTGCCTTTTACTGAAGGTAGATTTCCGGAAATGGAAATGGCGAAAAGATATAAACCCGATTGGAGCAAAGAGGTGTTCAGTTGAAAGAAATCTTCCTTGGTGGCAGTACTAAAAACCTCAATACCGTTGATAGTGTAAATTGTGAGCTGATATTCCTTCAGAGTGCTATTGTCAAAATAAATTTTTGCTTCCGTTATTGCAGGATGGGGACGGATTTGATAACCGAAACTTTCAATATCAATAATTTCTACAGAAACAATTTGCGAGAATCCTTGATTGCCTAAATCAAGTCGGTAGTAATTAATACTATTCTTGATAGGATCATTGTCTGTGAAATCGTACGGTTCCTCAAAGCTTACGCTGCCGCATACCCCTGCTATTTCCCCTATGCGAGAAAAATTTGCACTGTCAACACTTCGGTAAATCTGTATACCGTCACAAGTACTTCCTGCAATGATCGACCAACTAAGAAATGCTCTGCCATTGATTTCTGAAACAATAAACCTACTAAGAATTGGGTGGGTTTGGGCAAAGCAACTATAGCTGGTTGCAACAGCAACAGCAACAGCAATAAAATGAATATTCTTGATACAAAATTCATTTAAAGTTTGGAAATGATTTGTTCTTTCAGTCTGTTGTTGATGATTTGCGGTATTTGTGTTTCATCTGCTTTTTGCAAATGATGTTTAAGTAAGACATCTAAAATTTTACTCTGCTTTTGGTATGCCTTGCACCCATCACACATAGAAGTGTGCATTTTCAACATCACATTCTCCTTCAAAGACAGCTTCACTACGGACTTTTTATCAATTAATTCGCTTGCCTTTTTGCAGGAAAGCATTAAAATATTCATCAACTTTTGCATTACTCTATTTTTTGAACCAGTTTAATTCTAAACATTTTCTCAACTTTAATTTCGCCCTATGGAGTATCTGCCAAAAATTAGTAGGCGTAATTTCTAATTCCTGACAAATGAGTTCACTATTTTTTTCTTCCATAAATTTCAACTGGATTGCAGAAAACCAATTGCCCGGCAATTTTTTCATACAATTCTGCAAAATCTGCTGAAATTCGTCATTATCTAAAAGGTGTCCCGTCTCATCTGCCCACCACTGAGGTCTATGCTCGTCTTTCCATTGATCATTACTGTCAAATAAAGTTTCAAAAATAGAAATATCACTAATAATCGGATTACGAAAACTTCTGCGGTAATGATCATTTATTTTATTCTTTAGAATAGCAAACAACCATGTCTTGGGGTTACTCTCGCCTTTGAAATTATTAATAGACTGCAAAGCTGCCATAAAAGTGTCTTGCACCAAGTCCTCAGCCATTTCTTTGTTTGAGGTCTTGTGCAATGCCCATGAATACATGCTGTCGGAATACAGTTCTACCCAACACTTGATCGTAGCTGCTGGTTTTGAGGTATCCATTTCATTTTGCATTTAACAAAGGTAGAATATTGTACGGTTAATTTGCAACGAAGCGGTAACAAAGCCTTTCTCAAAGTTCAGTGTTATTGTTAAAGTCGTCGTGCAGGTAAAATTCAGCCGGGTTGGAGATTAAAGTATCAGTTTGGCTACAGTAAATTTCTTCCGCACGGAATGTTAAGCTGAAGTTTAGGTCACCGTTTCGATTTAAGACGTTGAACTAGTACATCAAAGCCGGTAATTTATTTTTCACTTTTTCTTAAAAATTTACAAAAGCGATAATATTAAGTTGATTTCTGGAACCACTATTGGTGGTTTGGTTCATCACACCAATCTCAGTTCTAACATTTTTTGAAAATCGATATCCAAGACCACCATAAAGCCTGTTTCTATCAAAATAATTCTGCTCTGTATTTATAAAAATTTCATTGTAAGCAGAAAAATACACTGTCTTATCTGCAAATTCCTTTCTATTAAGTGCAATATTCAGAGAAAGAAAATACCTTAATCTAAGTTTAAAATCATTTTCCAAAAATCGCTGTTCAAACCTGTAACGATGCTGCAAAGTAAGCCCCCGAATGCTTGTCGAGTTATAAATTGTTGATAAATGCGGTGTTCGTAAGTGCTCGTTTTTTCGTCAGTATTTTTGATGTATGGTTCACTATAAATAAATCCATATCCCAAAAGAATATTATTGTTCTTTTCAGAAAGGTTATATCCGATACCGGTCCTTAAAAGCAACTGTTCAGTATCCCCTATAAAATTATAATTTCGATATTGAACTTCGTGATGCCAATTGAACTTGTTGCTGATCTTCTTATCGCCAAAATAAATCAACCAATTTCCAAAATCACTTTCTTGTGCAACCAGATTTAATGGAATAAATAATATAATAACTAGTAGTCTCTTCATTGTTTAGGACTTGTCGCTTAAAATTGGGCTCGCTATTTATCCTCATTGCTAAGTGCATTGGACTCTTATTTCGAGGATCAATCTTTCGTTGTCAAAAGACAGGACAAAGATACAATTCATATTTCTAATTGCATGTTTAATGACGCTTTGCTTTATGAAATATCACAAGGACAATCAGGACAGAGCTTCAATTTTGTAACCCCTCGAGAGTCATACCGTCAGGTAGTTAGTAATAATTTTCTGTGTGAAATCTGCGAGTTCAACGGGTAGATATTTCTGTGTGATTATTCCCCGCAGATGAAGGCGCAGAAAAATTCGCAGAAATATTTACCGTTCGACGATGTTAAGCGGAAGTTTATGAAACCATTTCAATTTTGCATCCGATCAAGCGGCATTCAGTCCGCACTTTAATTCACCACGTAGGGCATTACTAATTCCCGGACGGAATGACGCTTTATAAATTCTCCAGCTTAAAAGATACGGACTAATTTCCGTTTAACCGCTGAGCTCAGAATTATTATTTAATGGTGACGATGGCTATGTGTTGGCGCCTTTGGTTCGTAAGGTTTACTGCCATCAATTACATCAAAAGTTGCCATCATGCCTGCTGCATGATGTTCAATAATATGGCAATGGTACATCCATGTTCCCGGACGGTTATCAGGCATCCATGCGATCTTTATCGTACTTCTTGGTTTTAAATTGACGGTATCTTTCCAAGCCATATATTCCGGTGCTTTGCCATTTTCTTCAATCACCTGAAAGAAAAAACCGTGAAGGTGAAACGGATGATCCATCCTGCTGGTATTCGACACTTCCCAGATTTGCAACTCACCGACCATAACCGGTTTGTCATTTACATGGACACCATCGTTTATTTTAAAATCCTTTTGATCTCTTATTCTAGGATCAACAGACAACTTTACTTTTCTGGTGATTGCAGCATCCTGAGAGGCGAGCGGTATAATTGTTCTCAACCTTTCGGGAATAAAGGCTATACTCGGCTTATTTTCTCCTGCTTTAACAGTAGCAAATGTTTCTCTCTTTGCCCGTAAGAATGTCATTCTATCATAAGCTAATGATTCAATTGCAAATGACTCGCCTTCTTTAAAATCAATTGCAATGTCAATTCGTTCTCCCGGTGTAATTAATGCTTCAGTCATGGTAACCGGGTGTTCTAATAGACCACCATCAGATGCGATAACTTTAAATGCTTTACCACCGAGATGCAAAACAAAATATCTTGCACTTGAGGAATTGATAAAGCGCCATCTTTCTGTCTGACCACCATTCACATTGATGATCAAGTTTTCTTTGCCGTTTAAAAGTAATGTATTGCCCTGGCGACCATCATGCCTTTCCATTGCGCGTGGCAGAAACCATGAAGGCTTTGTAAACTCATTGTTTTCATCCAGCTTCATGTCATCAATCATAAAAATCTTTTCACCGTCCACGACAGGATCTGTTTCACCATCTATGATCAATGCACCATACATGCCTCTTTCCATCTGAACGGTTTCATTAGTATGAGCATGATACCAGAACGTCCCTGCATCTTTTACCACAAAACGATATTCAAACGATTCACCGGGTTCAATAGGTTTTTGAACACCGTCAGTTCCATCCATTGCTGCAGGCAGGCAGATGCCATGCCAATGAATGGTAGTCGGTTCACTTAGATTGTTTGTGATGCGAACGACCATTGTATCCCCTGCATTTGCTCTTAATACAGGGCCGGGCAGTTGTTTGTTGAATCCCCATGCTTCAATTGTTTTTCCGGGAGCAATTTCCCAATCAAATGCACTTGCCTCAAAATTGTATTCTACTACTTTTGGTTGTGTTTTCATTTTGTTCGGATATTAAATAATATAAAGAATAAACTCAATCTAATCCCAACTCCTTATTCCAAAGAAACATATGCCAAATTAACACCTAATAATTTTATTTCAAAATTAATAATTGTGTCTGGAGAAAGTCGAAAATACTCCTGTGAAATTAACAAAAGCGGGGTAAAAACCCAACCTAAATTGAATCTCTACCCCGCTATTATTTATTTTTTTGCAATGTAGAAAGCAGTGCTAATCACTACTTACCTATCACCACTTACTAATTCACCGTCCAAGTCTCTCGACCACGCAGAAGCGAATCCAAATCCCCCTCACCCTTCTTCGCCTTCGCATCAACAAGCTGCTTCGCCATCGAATCCTCATAACACTCCCGCTTCTCAACGTAGAACACACCGAACGGACGTGGTAAGTGATTTGGGTTTTTAGGATTGTCGAAGAAACGACTTAGGATGCCGGCTTTTACTCTGTCGGTCTCGTCGTGGATCCACATGTCGTTGGCTGACATGCCTGTGGCTGTTAGGTCTACAATCGTTGGAGTGAAGCCATCCAGATGAATTCCTTTGTCGCTGTTTTCGCCGAAGATCAATGGCTTGCCGGCTTCCATGAATAAGGTTTCATTCTTTTTCGATGACTTCTCTGTGAAGATCTCGAAGGCTCCGTCGTTAAATACGTTACAGTTCTGGTAGATCTCTACGAAGCTTGCGCCTTTGTGCTCATTGGCACGGCGAAGGATCGCTTGCAAATGTTTCGGATCACGATCCATTGAACGGGCAACAAATGTTGCATCAGCACCCATACAAAGTGCGATCGGATTGAACGGATGATCGATCGAACCCATCGGTGTCGACTTCGTTACTTTTCCTTGCTCTGATGTCGGCGAGTATTGTCCTTTCGTCAATCCGTAGATCTCATTGTTGAACAATAAAATGTTTACGTCGAAATTACGACGCAAAATGTGAATGGTGTGATTACCACCAATCGACAATGCATCGCCATCTCCCGTTACGATCCATACACTCAACTCCGGACGAGAACCCTTCAGTCCACTCGCTATCGCTGCTGCACGTCCGTGAATGGAATGCATACCATACGTCTCCATGTAATACGGAAAACGTGATGAACATCCGATACCGGAAATGAATACTATATTTTCACGAGGTATCCCCAATTCAGGAATAACTGTCTGTGCTTGTTTAACAATGGAATAATCTCCGCAACCGGGACACCATCTGATTTCCTGGTCGGTAACGAGGTCTTTGTTTGTGAATTTTTCTATTACTGGTTCCATATTGATTGGTAAGTAGTAAGTGGTAAGTAGTAAGTGGCTTTTCGAAAGAAATTTTTACTCGATGCTTTTAGCTTATTGTTTTTGATAGGCAAGTGTAATTAGTAATCATTTAGCAGTTAAGTAGCCCTTGCTACTTACTACTTACTAATTACTACTTACCAAAATGGTTTTCAATCTTCGTCAAGATCTCCTCCGCCGTAAACGGCATCCCTTGTACTTTGTTCAAGCCTTCTGCAGGAATGAGGAATTTGTCACGAAGAATTTTGATCAACTGTCCGCTGTTCAATTCAGGAATGATGACGTGTTCGAAACCGTATAGTATCTCGCCCAGATTTTTCGGGAAAGGCTTGATGTAACGAACATGTGCATGAGAAACATCTAATCCTTTTTCACGGGCTTGTAACACTGCACTCTTGATGGCGCCAAATGTACTTCCCCATCCAAGGATCAATAATTTTCCTTTGTCTGTTCCTACTTCGATATCTTGCGCCGGAATATAATCAGCTATCTTCTCCACCTTAGCTTCACGCATCTGAACCATGAACTCGTGATTCTTTGCTTCATAGCTGATGTTTCCTGTTTCGTGTTGCTTTTCAATTCCACCGATACGATGCTCCAATCCTTTCACTCCGGGAACTGCCCACGGACGAGAAAGATTTTCATCACGTTTGTATGGAAGGAATTTTTCACCTGCATTTTTATCTTTTGCAAACTTCACCGTGATCGGTTTCAAATCTGCTGACTTAGGGAACATCCATGGCTCTGCACCATTTGCGATGTAACCATCAGACAACATGATCACCGGTGACATTGACATAATAGCGATACGACATGCTTCATACACCATGTTGAAACAATCGGAAGGCGTTGCTGCTGCTACGATAGGAATCGGTGCTTCACCGTTTCTTCCGTGATACGCTTGCATCAAATCACTTTGCTCTGTCTTCGTTGGCAATCCTGTTGATGGTCCACCACGTTGAACGTTGATAATTACCAATGGCAATTCTAACATCAATGCAAGTCCCATAGCCTCCGCTTTCAAAGCGATGCCGGGTCCTGATGATGCAGTCACACCTAACGATCCACCGAAGCTTGCGCCAATCGATGAACAGATAGCAGCGATCTCATCTTCTGCCTGGAATGTTTTTACACCGAAATTTTTCTGCTTCGATAATTCGTGAAGAATATCGGAAGCAGGTGTTATCGGATATGTTCCGTAAAATAATTGTAATCCTGATTTCTGTGCCGCTGCGATCAATGCTAATGCAGCTGCCTGATTGCCCATAATGTTTCTATAGGTACCCGGAGCGATCTTCGCAGGATTGATCGTGTAACGTGTGCTCATTTCTTCTCTCGTCTCAGCGAAATTATAACCTGCTTTCAACACCTTAACATTGGCATCAAGAATATCGGGTTTCTTTCCGAATTTCTCATCGAGGAATTTCAAGGTATGCGTCATCTCGCGATTGTACATCCAGTACAAGAAACCTAGCACGAACATATTCTTCGCACGATCGATTTCTTTTACACCAAGATCAGAACCTTCAAGAGCGGCGCGTGTCATTTTCGTCACGTCCATTCTGATCACTTTGTAATTATCGAGGGAATGATTTTCCAGCGGATTTTCTGCTTCGGGAATATTTGCAAGACGCAAATTTTTCGGATCGAAGCCATCGGTATTCACGATAAGCGTTCCGCTTTTTTGAGGAAATTTATATTGGCTTTCAATGCCGCTGCATTCATTACGACAAGTACGTCGCAAAAATCGCCGGGCGTGAAGATCTCAACACTACCGAAATGTAACTGGTAACCGGAAACACCGGCAAGTGTTCCTTGCGGGGCACGAATCTCGGCAGGGAAATCGGGGAATGTACTTAAGTCATTTCCAAACAACGCAGCTGTGTTGGTAAACTGAGTTCCGGTAAGCTGCATACCGTCACCTGAATCACCTGCAAATTTGATGATCACATTGTCCAACACCTCATTTTGACGTTCCATAATTGGGATGGGGATTTTTTTATTTAAGGGGTGAATATAGGGTTTTTTGAGGCTTGGTGGGTGGTTGGGAGGTAATTTTTCTAACAACCATTGGTCAAGGGTCAAAGGTCAAAGGTCATTTGTTGATTAACAAACCAGGTGGGGAAAAGTCACGGATGGAGGTGATTTAATTCACGTATAAAAAATCTGCGGTTTTTCTGCGTATTCTGCGTAAATCTGCGGGAGATAATTCAGGTGGATTTCTCTCCCGCAGATTTACGCAGAATACGCAGAAAAACCGCAGAAATCCCTTCGGGATTGATGTGTTGTTGTAAATTATAGCCAGCCTTTTTCTACGATGTCGCGGGCGTGGTAGGTGATTATTACATCCGCCCCAGCTCTCGCAAATGCATACATATTTTCCATCACGATCCGTTGTTCATCGATCAAACCTGCTGCAGCGGCGGTTTTTACCATAGTGTATTCTGCCGAAACGTTGTAACAAGCCAATGGAACGGAGACTGCTTCACGGACGGCACGAATGACGTCTAAATATGCTAATGCAGGTTTTACCATGACCATGTCGGCTCCTTCTTGTTCGTCGATGACGGCTTCTCTTACTGCTTCACGCAAATTGCGTGAATCCATTTGATAGGATTTGCGATCGCCTTTTCCCGGTGCTGAATCTGCTGCTTCACGGAATGGTCCGTAATAGGCTGATGCAAATTTTGTCGAGTACGACATGATTGGTGTATTTTCATAACCATTCATATCGAGCAATGCTCTGATTGCTGCTACTCTTCCATCCATCATATCACTCGGTGCCACCATATCGGCGCCGGCTTGGGTATGCGTCAATGCCATTCTTGCAAGTACATCGAGTGAACTGTCGTTGTCAACGTAATCGTCTTTGATCAGTCCGCAGTGACCGCTTTCTGTATAGGCACACAGACAAATATCTGTGATGACATAGATCGTATCGCCGAATTTTGCTTTCAGTTCGCGTACGGCTTCGGCAACGACTGTATGAGAGTCGTGAGCAGAATGAGCATCTTCCGATTTCTCTTCGCCGACTCCGAATAATAAAATTTTGTTGATACCTGACTTCAATCCTTTCTCTACGTCGACAAGCAAAGCATCGACTGTAAATCTGCTTACACCCGGCATTGCAGTAATCGGTTGCACAATATTTTTTCCTTTGATCACAAAGTATGGATAGATGAACATGTCTTTTGACAAACGTGTTTCAGCAATCATCTCTCTGACAATGGCATTTTTTCTTAAGCGACGCGGACGAATGATCATAGTAAATAAATTAGGCAATAAATAAATTAGTTTGATGATGAAATTGAAAATACGGCACGAGCTAATCCGGAATCATCAAATGTGTCGGGTTGACCACAGCCGTGAATATTATGTTGACGCAAGGCATTTGCTGTTGCATCGCCCATTGCTACTACTTTTTGAGTTTTACTGATGGTGAATCTTTCAAACCATGCTTCAACATTTGAAGGTGATGTGAAAACAAGAATATCTGCTTGCGGCATTTCTCCATCATTTTTTTAATCGTTTCGTAAACAGGTAAATTTATTACTTGACCAAGTTTTACAAATTGCTGCTGGATAGAACGCATGCTTCCTTTTGCCTGAGGAAAAAGGACTTTGCCGTCACCAACTTTCGCAGCGAATTGTTTTCCTGTCATTCGTGTATCTGTACTTGAACCAATGAAGTCGGCGCGTTTTCCATAATGTCGAATGGCATCTGCAGTGATTTTTCCTACTGCACCGAATTTCTGTTCTCCCAAATTCGGATGCTGTTCGAAGAAATATTTTACTGCTTGTTTGCTGGAGAAAAACACCCAATCACAATCGGGCATTACCCTGAAAGGAATTAAAGTTGTTTCAATCATTGCCTTACCACTATACCGAAAGCCATTTCCTGTAAGTACAGCTCTTAGATAATCATCGCGTCTGTCTTCACGGGTAATGAAAACAGTTGCGGGCTTCACCGCATGGATTTTATCTACAACACGCTGTGCAAGTACTGATGGATCTTTTGATTCTGAATAGACAGAAACCGGCTTAGTGTCCCACGCAGCTGCTTTGCTGACACGAACAGAGTACATTTCTGTTTCATCATCATATTCAGCCTAAGCACCAACAGCCATCTGACATCCGCCTTGAAATAAGTTTAACACCTTCCTTTCAATACCAATAATTACCTGTACAGTTTTATCATTTATCTTTTGCAAAAGGTCAAACAATTCTTTTTCACCTTTACGGATCTGAATCGCCAATACACCTTGTGCAGGAGCAGGAGTAAATTCTTTCGGCCCTAACCGCTCCACATAAAATTCTTTTAGGTCAATTTCCAGTCGTTCAACACCTGCTGCAGCCAATAAGATTGCATCGTATTGTCCTTCGCGTAATTTGTTGATACGTGTTGGAACATTTCCACTGAGATCTTTCAATTCAATATCAGAACGAAAAGCAAGCATCTGTGCTTTGCGTCGTGCTGATGAAGTACCAACGATTGGATTTTGTTTGAGAGCAAATTTCTTGCGGGTATCGACTGATTCTTTTCTGATCAACAATAATTCAGAAGGATCTTCACGCGGCGAAACCGCTGCAATGATCAATCCCTCGGGTGATTCAGTAGGTAAATCTTTATGAGAATGAACGGCGATGTCCGTATCACCATTCAAAAGTGCTTCTTCAATTTCTTTGGTAAAAAACCTTTTCCTTCGAGTTTATCCAGACTCAAATGCTGAATGTTATCGCCCTGTGTTTTGATGATCTTCAACTCACATCTCAAACCTGATTCTTCCAATAAAGATTTTACATGATTGGCTTGCCACAAAGCCAGATCGCTTCCTCTGGTGCCTATAATAATCGGCGATCTCATATGTCGTTCGTTTTTCGTCTTTCGTTTTTCGCAAGCCTTACGAAAAACGAAAGACGAAAAACGAAAAACTTTTAATTAGTTGTTTCGAGAATGATCTCCTTTGCCATGACCATAGGAACGGAAATACACTTCTTCTCCATATAGTCTAAAACACGCCCTAAGACTTCTCTTGAATGTTCATCAAGTCCGTTGATCTCAGCTGCAAAAACATCATTCATCGCCTTGTCTTTGATCTCACGGATCTTTTCAGGGACGTTACGCATTTTTAATTCTAAAGAACGGGTACGATGCAACTGACGGAAATTTTTAATGTTCTCTTCAATCAGCTCTTCAGCAGCCACATATTCACTTTGACGTTCTTCCAGATTTGCGGACGCAATCTCTTTCAATTCGTTTACATCAATCACATTCGCTTTATTCGCTTCCAGAACTTCAGTAGAGATGTTAGAAGGAACAGAAAGATCCACTATCACTTTCGTATTCACATCTGCACCTTTCAATTTCGCAAATAATTCCGGAGTAATGATCTTATCGGGCGATGCAGTACATGTAACCAATACATCAAATCCACCTTGATAATTCTCCAATTGATCCAATGGGAAGGCAGTTGCTTTCACTGCAGCAGACTGAATGATCTTCGCCAATTTCTCTGCATTGTTAACAGTGCGGTTGAAGATTGTAAAATTCGTAAAGCCTTGCTTCACGAGATATTTGGAAAGATTCGTATTCGTCTCCCTGATCCGATGATCAGAATTCTTGAATTGCGATCTAATTTATAATCACGTAATTTTCTTTCCGCTAATGAAACCACAGAAACCGGATTGTTAGCGATCTTCGTTTCTGTATATACTTGCTTTGCTGTTGTAATTGTGCTTTTAACAACCAGTCGTAACATATCTCCCGTCAGACCATCGTCTTTACAAAGATCATATGCTTTTCTAACCTGAGTGATGATCTCTCTTTCGCCAATCACTAATGAATCGAGTGAGGAAGCAACACGATAAATGTGTCGTAACGCATCTTCGCCTTCGAAGATCTCACCGTATTTAATGGCAAAATCAACTTCTTCCGAATTCCAGTCATTTCTGAAATGACGATAAAATTTACGGAGGAAATTATGGTCTAAAATATGGTGGGTGGTAAAAACGAACTCGATGCGATTGCATGTTGCAACATAGAAAATCTCGTCGATATCGCAGGAAAATTTAAGGTACTCAAGACGTTCCTTCCGATTCTCTTCGTGAAGAAAGAATCGGTTCAGCTCCTTGATCGGAGTGTTTTTGTGAGTAAAGGCAATTGTCTTTAACAAATACAAGTTTCCATCGTTTTTATCCGCGTGCAAAGGTCGATTTAACGCGTTTTTAGATGTCATAGTATTGTCATGAAGGATTAGTGCTATATTCATCGTAGAACAAATAAACCCGTATTTAAGGGTGTTTTGAATGACAAAAATCAGTCACTCTTATGATATTTGAACCAAAGTTGCACTACAACTTTGTAGAAAATCTGTTTTAACCACTATTTCAATATTGTCTCCCCAATTATGACAATGCCATTACAAATGGCCATCTCTTTAAAATGCATCTGCGATCCAACTAATCTTAATGTTCGCTTATTTTTTTACCGGGAACTGACTTTTCTCAGCTTCTCAAGTGGGCCTTTGACTAAATTTGTAAACTGTGAGTCCATATACCAAAAAAAGCAAGCGTAAACTCTTCTTTAAACTTTGGCTAAAACATGACCTGCCTGCAGGCTTCACTGTTTTTTTTGTTGCACTACCGTTATGTCTTGGAATTTCGCTTGCATCCGGTGCGCCTTATCAGGCCGGATTACTTTCCGGTATTGTAGGTGGATTACTGGTCTCATTATTAAGTGGCTCGCAATTAAGCGTTTCCGGACCTGCCGCCGGACTTTCCACTGTTGTCGCTGCTGCCGTTCTTTCTGCTGGAAGTTTCAGTGGATTTCTATTATGTATGGTGATTGCAGGATTGTTTCAAATTGTCCTGGGATTAATTAAAGCAGGTGGATTGGCGAATCTATTCCCATCGGCCGTGATCAGAGGCATGTTGGCAGCAATCGGCATCATACTTTTCAGTAAACAGCTTCCCATTGCATTGGGATACGATTCACCGGACTTTTGGAATAGTGGGTTCTTAAGTCTATTCACCTCGTCGCACATCATCAGCAATTTCGTAAATCTCAACCAACACCTGTCATCAGCAACGATCATTCTAAGCTCTATTTCTTTGGCCATTTTGATTGGTTTTAACTTACCGGTTTTAAAGAAAATAAAATTCCTCCCGGCCGCATTGGTTGCTGTTTTGGTTGTCACACTTGTAAGTCTGTACTTAATGCCTGCGACTTATCAAGAAAGAATAACACGGGTGCAAATTCAGGAAGGTTTTTTCAGTGGATTTATTTTTCCTGATTGGTCAAAAATAACGGACTTTGAGATTTGGAAAAATGGTATTACGATTGGAATTCTTGCATCGCTCGAAACATTGCTTTGCATTGAAGCCATTGATAAACTCGATTCACAAAATCGCATCACTCCTGTTAATCGTGAACTGATTGCTCATGGAATTGGAAATACTGTTTGCGGACTGATCGGTGCCATACCGATCACAGCTGTAATTGTCAGAGGCGCAGCAAACATCGATGCAGGAGCCAGAACACGTTTTGCTTCCTTCACTCATGGAATCCTGCTTGTGATTGCGGTAATTGTAATTCCAATGCTGATCAATAAAATTCCATTGGCAGCACTTGCGACCATACTATTGATCACAGGATATAAACTTGCGCCACCAAAACTCTTTCGGAAAATTTACAAGACAGGCCTAAAGCAATTTTTACCTTTTATCGTAACAATAGTAATGATACTTCTGACAGATCTCTTAATTGGAGTTGGAATAGGTTTCTTGATAGCCATGATATTTATTGTAACAAATAATTACAAACAAGAATTTGTTCTAACGAAAGTAAACAGAAATGAAACCACTTTAATCACAATAAAACTAAACAGCACAGTAAGTTTTTTAAACAAAGTAAAACTCCGATCTATTCTTGGAGAGATAAAAAATTATTCTGCCGTAACGTTTGATGGTTCGGAATGTACACAGATCGATTTTGATATTTTGGAAATTATTAGTGAGTTCCAGGTAAATGCTCATCACAAACATATTGAAGTCACGTTGATCAATATTGTGCCGACGGAAGTTGACTATTCGCATTGAAACGTGAATCGTAAGTCGTGGAGTCGTGAATCGTAAGTCGATTCGGGCTTTGAATCAACTGAGTTTTATACGATCTGCGTATTTATCTGCGCCTTAATCTGTGGGGAATTCCATAACGAAAATCTCTGATCCGGTTGACATTCCTCATCCTAAATAAGCGTACAATTTGTAATTTCGCTAACGATTCACGATTTACGATTCACAATTCACAAACATCAACAAACAACGATCGAAATGGACGGCGCTCACGCACATTTATTATTCAATCACTTTCCAATTATTGGAAGTATTCTATCAGTTTTAGTCTTGGTTGCTGGATTTCTACTCAAGAATAACATTGTTAAAAAAACGGCATTAGCGATGATCGTTTTTACTTCTGTGATGACTATTCCTGCATTTACAACAGGAGAAAAGGCAGAAGAAGCTTTGGAGGCCATTAATCAAGCTCCGGATTCAATCATTCACGAACACGAAGAATTAGCAGAGATTGGATTATGGACTACAATTTGTGTAGGGCTTGCAGCTGCTTTTACTTTTTTCAATTCAAGAAAAAAGTTCGGCCCGAGATTGTTTGTTGTAACACTCGTTATTCTAATGGCGAATTCAATTGTACTTGTAAAAATCGGCGAATTGGGCGGAGTGATTCGGCATACAGAGATTCGGCAGCCGGGGGTGATGGATAATCAGATTCCGGAATCACTTGAACATGAATAAAAAAAATTAACACAGAGGGCACAAAGAAAAAAAGAGAGAAAAAAGAGAGATCTTTTTTTCTCCCTTTTTTTCTCCCTTTTCTCTGCGGTTAAAAATTTGTTTTCCTTTTACACTTCGCCCGGCAAATTTGACTTTGTAGTAGCCGAATATGGCGTTGTTTGCGGAATGAAATCATCATCAGCATTTGGCTTACCGTAATCATAAGGCCATCTGTAAACAGTTGGAATTTCTCCCGGCCAGTTACCATGGATATGTTCAACCGGTGCAGTCCATTCGATCGTATTTGACTTCCATGGATTCTGAACAGATTTTCTTCCGCGGTACATACTATAGAAGAAATTGAATACGAAGATAAGCTGAGCAAGTCCACCTAGAATCGCAAAGACTGAGATCAGTGCATTGATGTTCAATGCTGCATCAAATCCTTCGTAAGCTGTATATGCATAGTAACGACGAGGCGCTCCTGATAATCCAACAAAGTGCATAGGGAAGAATGTACCGTAAACACAAACGATGGTCAACCAGAAATGGATGTAACCTAATTTCTTATTCATCATTCTGCCATACATTCTCGGGAACCAATGATAAACACCGGCAAACATTCCGAAGATCGCTGAACTACCCATTACAATGTGGAAGTGAGCTACGACGAAATATGTATCGTGAAGATTAATATCCAAAGCTGAATCACCAAGGATAATTCCAGTCAATCCACCTGAGATGAAGAACGAAACCAAACCAATTGCAAACAACATGGCCGGCGACAAAACGATATTTGCTTTCCATAGTGTTGCCAGATAGTTGAACACTTTTACAGCTGATGGAATGGCAACCAGTAGTGTAGTAAATACGAATACCGAACCTAAGAATGGATTCATACCTGTAACAAACATGTGGTGACCCCAAACGATAAACGATAAGAAGGCAATCACAAGCATTGAACCGATCATGGCTTTGTAACCGAAGATTGGCTTACGTGCCTGTGTAGAGATTACTTCTGATGCAAGTCCTAAGGCAGGAAGGAGTACGATATAAACCTCCGGGTGACCTAAGAACCAGAATAAATGCTGGAATAAGATCGGACTACCACCTGAATGATGAAGTGGAGCGCCATTGATAAAGATATCCGATAGATAGAAACTGGTTCCAAAACTTCTGTCAAACAATAACAACAATGCGGCTGCAACTAATACAGGGAAAGAAAGGATACCAAGAATAGCTGTAATAAAGAATGCCCAGATAGTAAGTGGAAGACGAGTCATGCTCATTCCTTTTGTTCGCATATTCAATATTGTTACAACGTAATTGATACCTCCCAATAATGCTGAGGCAATGAACATGATCATACTTATTAACCACAAGGTCATTCCCAATCCGGAACCGGGTATGGCTTGCGGTAAGGCACTCAAAGGCGGATAAACCGTCCATCCGGCTGATGCAGGTCCGGCTTCAATGAACAAGGATGCTGTCATAACTGCACAAGAACCAAAGAAGAACCAATACGACAACATATTCAGGAAGCCTGAAGCCATATCACGTGCACCGATCTGGAAAGGTATGAGGAGATTACTGAAAGTCCCTGAAAGTCCACCGGTAAGCACAAAGAATACCATGATGGTTCCATGGATCGTTACCAAGGCAAGATAAAAATTCGGGTCCAACTTGCCGCCTTTCCCCCAGTGGCCAACTAATTTCTCAATTATCGGAAATTTTTGATCGGGCCATCCCAGTTGGAGACGGAAAATTAACGACATCACCATGGCTAAGATTGCCATGATAATAGCTGTTACTAAGAATTGCTTAGAGATCATTTTATGATCCTGACTGAACACGTACTTTGTCCAGAAAGTATCATGATGTTCATGATGTTCGTGTCCATCGTGAGCATCTACTGCATGATCGTGAGAATGAGGTGACATCAGACCTTATTTTTTTACTAGGGTAAATACTTTTTTAAACTACTAAAAGAAATTATTTTTTTGAAGCTATGACTTTGTTTGGAGTAACGGCAGCTTCTGCAGTTTTTGTTGAATCCACAACAGTTACAGGAGTAGCAGGAGCAGAAACTTCAGGTCGTGCAAAAACGTAATTCTGTGTTGCATACCATTTTTTGAAATCTGCTTCACTCTCAATAACTAATTTCATACGCATATTATAATGAGCAACTCCACAGATCTTATTACACAACAAAACATAATCAAATTTATCGTTGTGTGCAATTAAACGCATGCTGTCTGTTGTGATAGTTGGCTCGACAACAAATTCAGTTGTCATTCCCGGTACACAGTTCATTTGTGCACGTAGATGTGGGAAATAAGCACTGTGTATAATATCTCTCGAATGGAATTTGAAAACAACTGTTTTGTTTACAGGAAGGTGAAGTTCATTTACGATCTTGTCATCCATACCTGTTACATCGATTGAGTCAACTCCTAGAGGATTCGCATCTGTGATCAATTTGAAATTTGATCTTGCTAACTTATTGTCCTCTCCTGAATAACGCGCAGTCCAGTCGAATTGTTTTCCATATACTTCAACCACCATTGCATCTTTCGGAGCAGGTGCTGTGATACTGATCCACAATTTCAATCCATAAACGATAAGTCCCATTAAAACTACTGCAGGAATAACCGTCCACCAGAATTCCAATTTATGATTATCAGGATAAAACAATGCTTTACGATCTTTCTTATACTGATATTTCCATGCATAATAGAATAAAAGGAATTGTGTAATAAAAAACACAACCATGATCAAAGCAAAATTCTGATACAAATACGCATCTGTTAATGCACCATTCTTTGATGCAGCTACAGGCAACAGATATTTTTTTGCATCGATCGTAAACCAGATCATACCTGCAAAACCCACTACCAGGAATACCAGAAAAGCTATTCCATTGAAGTTATTGTCCTTCGTAGTGATGTGCTCATCCTCATCGCGTAAGTCACGGACCAATTCCAGAACACGCATCAGTCTCCAGCCTGTAATAAGAGCCAGTACAATTGTCAGGAGCGTTAATAAATTTATCATGGATAATCTTTTCTTTTATCTGTAATAATATTCTTGAATGATTAAATATGGTGATGTAAACTTTCTTGTAACATCGGGTGATTCTTTGGAACCAGAGATGCTTTAGTAAGTTCTGTAAGCGTGCTTAGAATAAATGCTCCAAGGAAACCAATTGCTGTTCCTATCTCTATGAAACCTATTGTCCATTCCGCACCTACTGTGGCAGGCATAACCATCACAAATACATCGATCCAGTGACCAACTAAAATGATGATTCCGCCAAAGAACAAGATACGCTTTGTACGTTTCGCATCGCGAGTCATGAATACAAGGAATGGTGCAATGAAGTTAATGAAGAAGTTTCCGATCCATATGCTTCTGAACAACTTCCATCTCGTCTGATAGTAACCTACCTCTTCAGGTAAATTTGCATACCATATCAACATGAACTGAGAGAACCACAGGTATGTCCAGAACACTGAAAATGCAAACATAAATTTACCGATGTCATGAAAATGGCTATCAGTAAGGTGGTTCATATATCCTTTTCTATCCAGATACAACACAAACATGGCAAGCATTGCTAATCCGCTAACGAATAAGCCTGCGAAAATATACCAGCCAAATAATGTAGAGAACCAATGTGCATCAAGGCTCATTAGAATATCCCACGCAGCCATTGAAGATGATACAGCAAAGATCACCAGGAATATCGCTGAAAGAACAACACTGCGTTTGTAATGCTCGATGTTTCCATCAAGATCTTCCTGCAAACTATGTCTGCGTAATACATATGTGAAACCAACCCATAACACTGCATACAACACTAAACGTGAAATGTAAAATGGTATATTCAGGAAGCCTAATTTACCTGCAAGAATTGGGTCAAATACGGGGCTATTTGGATCTGATAATTCTTCATGAGAATGGTGTGTCCAATGATAAAGATCGTGATGACCGAAAATAAAGATCAGAATCAATCCCAGCATTCCGTATTTAAGGAATCCACCCATTGCTTCCGGCACTCGTTTGATACCGACTGTCCATCCCGACTGGGCTGCATAGTTAAAGGCAATAAAGAATGTTCCCGCTAATGCAATCGCAGTGAAATAAAAATCGTTCTGAAGCAAAACTGCCCAGGTACGTGTTTTATCAGTCATGAAACCCATAATGATCGCAATCACTCCAATAGCGATCATCACTAGTGGGATCATTTTATTATTCCGGGTAAGCTCGTATTTTCTGTCCATCTTATAGAACGTTGGCAATAGATTTTTTACTCAATTACATTTTTGTTGTACTTCCTGCATTCTTTGTAGAATCTGCAGGTGTTGCTGAAGCTGTTTGTCCTGCAGGATTCTGCAAAGTCTGAACATACATAATTATTTTCCAGCGTTGTGTTGGTGTAACCTGAGAGGCATGTGAGCCCATCATGTTTTTACCCCAGGTAATAGAATGATACATCTTTCCTTCCGGAAGATTTTTCAGAAGGTCTGAATTGTATGCAGGAGGAATTGGCCCGTTGAATTTAGTAACTGCTCCATCACCCATTCCTGTTGCACCATGACAGTGACCACAGAAATTTGTGTACAAAACTTTTCCTTCAGCAAGTGAATTATCATCTTTCACCAACGGATTACGAAGACCTGTTCCCGCTGCTTCATAACCTTCCGGAGTATTCGGATAAGTATATGGCAAACGATCGTAGTCGTTATAGATCATATCTCCTCTTGCAATCGTTCCATTTACCGGTTGACGTGCTGTCATGCTATCGGCAAAATTTGGATTAGAAGAATAGGTCTCATAGCTCGGTGAGCGATACATGTTAGGCATGTATTCGAAACCCGGTTTTTTGGGGTCATCATTTGTGCAAGATGCTAATTGAGCAACAGCAGCAAATGAAACGATTATACTAACTATTTTTTTCATTGATCGGATCATGAAAATTGCATTGATTTTAATAGAACATCTGATGCACCTTCGCTTTTTATCAAAGCTGCAACATCATTCACCTTGCTCTCATCTTTCACGTCTACATGAAGAATGAATTTATCATCTGTAATTCTTGGATGCGGAATCGGAGCTGTTACACCCGGCAATAATTTACTTCTAAGTAAAAATGTTATTGCCATTCCATGCGCTGCACAGAATACTGTTAATTCAAACGTAACCGGAATAAATGCCGGTAGGTTCATATAGAACATCATGTTCGGCTTACCTCCGATGTTGATCGGCCAGTCGTAGATCATCATGTACCATGTCATCCATAATGCAAATGATGTACCTGTCAATCCATATAGGAATGAAGCGATTGAAATTCGGGTACGCGGTACGCCTATCAAAGACTCGATTCCGTGAATAGGAAACGGACTTTGAACGTCTTTACAGACTACTCCTTTTTCTTTCAATAGTGGAATGGCATGCATTAATGCTTCCTCATCATCGAAAACTCCGTAGATTCTTTTTGCCATGATTAGAGAATTCCTTTTTTCTTATACTGATTACCCGTTTTCTTCAAGATCGATTTCAACTCTGCAAGAGCGATAACCGGGAAGAGACGAGAGAAGGTTAAGAATAATACGAAGAACAAACCTATTGTTCCCACGAAAATTCCTACTTCAATAAATGTCGGTGAATACATTACCCAACTTGACGGTAAATAGTCACGGTGTAGTGATGTTACGATGATCACAAAACGCTCAAACCACATTCCGATATTTACAAATATGGAAATGATGAATGTCGCCATGATACTTGTACGAATTTTTTTGAACCAGAAAAGCTGAGGTGTGATCACGTTACATGTCATCATACTCCAATATGCCCACCAGTATGGTCCAAACGCTCTGTTCTGGAATGCATAGCCTTCATATCCATTACCGGAATACCACGCAATGAAGAACTCAGTAGTATATGCAACCCCAACGATCGATCCGGTAAGGATGATGATCTTATTCATCAATTCGATATGCTGAAGTGTTATGTATTCTTGTAAGCCTAAAACTTTTCTTGCGATGATCATCAACGTTAATACCATGGCAAATCCTGAGAAGATCGCACCGGCAACGAAGTATGGCGGGAAGATAGTTGTGTGCCATCCGGGAACGATGGATGTGGCGAAGTCAAAGGAGACAATGGTATGCACAGAAAGTACGAGTGGCGTCGATAAACCTGCCAGTACCAAGGATACCTCTTCAAAGCGGTGCCAGTCACGTGCTGTTCCTTTCCAACCAAATGAAATGATACCGTAGATAAAACGTTTTGTAGGATCCACACAACGATCACGAACCGTTGCAAGATCAGGAAGCAATCCTAAATACCAGAACACTAACGATACTGAGAAGTATGTAGAGATCGCAAATACATCCCAAAGAAGTGGTGAGTTAAAATTCACCCATAGTGAACCGAATTGGTTTGCCAGTGGTAACATCCAGTAATCTAACCATGGACGACCGGTGTGGAACAATGGAAATAGTCCGGCACAAATTACGGCGAAGATCGTCATCGCTTCCGCTGAACGGTTGATTGACATTCTCCAACGCTGACGGAACAACAATAAGATGGCAGAGATCAAGGTGCCGGCGTGACCGATACCGATCCACCAAACGAAATTGGTGATATCCCATGCCCAACCTACTGTTTTGTTGGCTCCCCACGAACCGATACCGGTTCCAATTGTGTAAGCCAGACAAGTCATTCCCCAAATCATCGCAACAAATGCTACGATAAAGGAAATCCACCAGTATTTATTTGCCTTTCCTTCAATCGGACGACAGATATCTTCCGTCATCTGATGGTAGGTCTTCTTTCCGAGAATTAAGGGGTCCCGAACAACCGCTTCATGATTACCGCTCATGATCTTATATTAGTCAAGCTAAAACTGTTACTACTTATGAATGTTTTTCTGCACCCTTTGTGTGGACCTCTGCCACTTCTTCTACATTACGAACTTTCGTTTGATAGAATACATTTGGCTGAACGTTCAACTCTCCAAGTAAATGGTAGCTGCGTTCTTCCGGCTTCCACATTGTATTGATTGCACTGTCTTTTCTGTTGTAATCCCCGAAAGTGATGGCTTGTGTAGGACAAGTCTGAGCACATGCTGTGTTCACTTCTCCTTCTTTCACCTGACGACCTTCTTTCTTCGCATTCAATTTTCCTTCCTGAATACGTTGAACACACATTGAGCATTTTTCCATTACTCCACGTGAACGAACTACTACATCAGGATTCAATACCATTTTACCTAAGTCATTGTTGGTATTAAAATCGAAGTCTTTATTATCCGAATACTGGAACCAGTTAAAGCGACGAACTTTGTATGGACAGTTGTTCGCGCAGTAACGTGTACCAACACAACGGTTGTACGTCATCTGATTCAAACCTTCCGAACTGTGGCTTGTCGCGATTACCGGACAAACCGTTTCGCAAGGAGCGTGATTACAATGCTGACACATTACAGGCTGGTAAACAACCTTAGGCATGTCACTTGGAATTTCCATTAATGCATTGTCGCCCGATTGATGTTCTTTCGGATCAGCATCGCTGCTGTAGTAACGATCGATACGCATCCAGTGCATTTCACGGCTGCGTCTTACCTCGTCTTTTCCTACAACGGATACGTTATTCTCTGCCGTACAAGCTACAACGCAAGCGCCGCAACCGATACAACTATTCAAATCGATTGATAATCCCCAGTGATGATTTCCGATTTCATGCTCAGTCCAAAGAGTAACATTTTCTGTTCTCTCTTTCTTGATGTCTTTACCGGCTTTTATTTCCAGTAACTCCGGCTCATTTCCTGCATTCGGATTTTTAATGAATTCTTCAAGCGTTGTCTCTTTTACAATTGCACGACCCATCATTGTGTGATGCGTCTGTGTAGCGGCAAAAAGATAATCTTCATCCACGGTTTTCGAAATTTCTACCGGAGCAGAATAACGAAGACTGTTTCCTGAGATCGTAACGAAAGGATAAGCATTTACACCGATCTTATCTGCAGTTTTACCTGCTGCAGTTCTTCCATAACCAACGGCTAACGAAACTGTACCTGCAGTTTGACCCGGCTGAATTACTACCGGAACTTTTGCACTTACATTTCCACTCTTAATAGAAACGATATTTCCCTGAGCCCAACCTTTTTCACGAGCATCTTTTTGGTGATACCGCTAAATAATTGTCCCAGGTAATTTTAGAGATTGGATCCGGTAACTCTTGCAACCAAGGATTGTTTGCCTGAAGTCCATTTCCTAATCCGACTTTTTCATAGATCACTAATTCAAATCCTGCTTTCTCTCCGCCTGCTGGTGCAGTCAAAGAAGCACTTGATGTGAATTTACCTGCTGCTGTCCCTGTGTTTTCAAGTACACCGTCCTGAAGGAATTTTTCCCATGACAAACCAACAGGTAACATTGATGACCAACCTGCTTTCATGTAATCATGAAATAGGGTTGGTGTTCCTGCCCATGCAAGTAATGTTTCCTGGAATTGACGTGTATTGAATAATGGAGAAATTGTAGGCTGAGAGATCGAATAAAAACCTTTCTTCGGTTCAGCGTCATTCCAGCTTTCTAAAGAATGGTGGTCAGGACATACAAATTGACAAAGCAAAGATGTTTCATCAGGGCGATCAGAGAAAGAAACAGTAAGTTCTGTTCTCTTCATTCCGTCAGTGAACGCTTTCGCGTCCGGTAAAGTGTATGCAGGATTACAATTGTAAACCAATAATGCAGATACTTCGCCTTTATTCATTTCGTCAGTGAAAGCTGCAAGTTCTGCATCATTACCTTGACGTAAATTACATGTTGTTGTAAGATCAATTGTGTTGCCATAGCTATCAAGCATTACATTGATCGCATTCACGATATTCTGAGTTGCAATATCGTTGATACCACAAACGACAAGTGACTTGCCTTTGTTTGCCAGTAACTCTTCTGCTGCCTTTTCAATTTTGACTGCTAATTCACCTTCAATGCCACCGCTGATCGCAGATGCACCTGATTTAGATGCAATGGCATTGTATAAAGCAACAACTGCTGAACCTTGTTGTGATGGCTTTACTCCAATACGAACATCAGCATTACTTCCTGTAACAGACATTGCTGCTTCCAATTGAATGTGACGCGACATTGCTTTTTTACCACCGTCTAATTTACGTGTCTCTGCATACTGAGCAGCGTATTCGATAGGCGAAATCCAGTTCACTAAGAAATCAGATTCAATACCAACGATTACGTTTGCTTTATTGAACATATAAGAAGGAATTCCATTCACGCCAAAGCTGTCCAGATTAGACTGGCGCATTGCTGATAATGAAATTGCATCGTATTGAATATGTTTTGTTGTCGGATATTTTTTAGAGAAATCTCCGATCACACGAAGTGTTGAAGGACTGATCACTGTAGAAGATAAGATACGGATCTTTCCGCCTTTGGCAGCGATAGCAGTTAGTTTTTCACCAATCGCTTTATCTACATCAGCCCAACTTGCAGCGTTTCCGCTCATTAATGGTCCGCGTAAACGAACGTTGTCATATAAAGAAAGTACAGAAGCCTGAACACGCGCATTGATGCGTCCTTTGCTGATTGAGCTCAGTGTGTTTCCTTCCACTTTAATTGGACGACCTTCACGAGTCTTTACAACAAGACTTGCATAATCATATCCGTCGAAATAAGTTGACGCATAATAGTTAGCAATTCCCGGAGTGATCTGCTCAGGACGAATCACATAAGGAATCGTTTTACGAACAGGAGCTTCGCAGGCAGCCAAAGAAGCAGCAGCAACACTGAATCCTAAAAACTTCAGGAAGTCACGACGAGGCGTAACTGTAATGTCTTCTGCTTTTTTATTGATGAGTTCATCGATAGGAAGAGGCTCGTAAAACTCGTCGTTTTTTAAACGTACGAACTCTGCATCATTGCGAAGTTCTTCTACACCTTTCCAGTATTTCTTTTCCATTGTTGAATCTTAATGGTAATTCTTTTAACCGCTTATATTTATATTCTTAATAGTGACAACGTGCACATTCTGTTCCACCAATTTCAGCAACTGTGAAAGTAGAATCGCCCGGATTTTTCGCCATTAAGTCTTTATGTAAATTATCGTAGTAATGATTTCCTGCCATTTTCACATCTGTCTTTCTGTGACAGTCGATACACCATCCCATTGTAAGTGGCGAATACTGACCGGCAACTGTCATACTATCCTGAACCGGACCGTGACAAGTCTGACAAGCAATTTTACCAACTACATAATGTTGAGCGTGGTTGAAGTAAGCAAGATCAGGAAGATTGTGAACACGTACCCATTGAATTGGCTGTTGATTTGGTCCGTAAGTTCCTTTGTCAACATCGTAATCTAAGGCTTTGTAAATTTTAGCGATCTCTTCTGTTCCTGTTTCAGGACCTTTCTTCACGTATTTGTGACAGTTCATACAAACACTTGCAGAAGGAACACCGGCAGTTTTGCCACGTTCAGCACCACCATGACAATACACACAAGCGATCTGTAATTTGCCGGCGTGAAGCTGATGCGAATATTTGATCGGCTGTTCAGGAGTATAACCTTGAGAAATACCGATCGACTGAAGAGTGTACCAGCCTTTAACACTACCAATAAGAGTAAGTGCTAAAATTGCTACAGCTATTAATTTTTTGTTTTGACGAATCCACTCACGGTTACGAACTTTTGTTGGTACAGGAACAGGAGTTGGTTCATTATTTTTAGCTCGGACTGCATGTGCAAGAGAATCCTGAACTTTTTTCAGAACTCCGGCAATTAAATAAAGTAAAACAATTGCGATAAGTAAATATGGCCAGATTGGCTTTTCAGCTACTGGTTGACCTGCAACAGGTGCTGTAGTTGGGACAGCATCAGGTGTTTCCGCTACTTTTTTAGTATATGCAAGGATGGCTTTGATCTCATCGTCTTTCAGATTGAAAGATGTCATGGCTACCTTGTTGTAATCGTTGAACAACTTTACACCATATTCATCACCTGCTTTGATCATAGCAGATGAATTTTTGATCCATTTGATCAACCATTCTTCTGTTCGACGAGTCTCGACTCCGGCTAATGCTGGTCCGATGACTTTTTCTTTAACTGCGTGACATGATGTACAATTTGCTTTAAAAAGAGCTTCTCCATCTTGAGCTGATGCCACATTGACATTGAATATTGTCAAGAAGAAGACCGAAATTAGAAACGCAAAGTACCGAGCGATGTAAGGGTAATTCATGTTGTTTTTGTTAGTCCGTTGTAAAAACGGAGGAATATTGTTCAGAAAATGAAGGTTGCGACCAGAAGCAGTCATTAAATTGTCAGTTTTTTCGAACGGGTGCAAATTTATCACAATCGGCAACTCTAAAAAGTTTTTCGCAAAAAAAAATTAAAAACTAATGCATATGGTTATCAACAATATAAATACTTTATTAACTTTTTATTTGAAACGATTTCACTATTAATGACTTTACTCAGTCGTTTTGAAATCTGTCGGAAGTTTGGGAATTTGGAAAATAATGGCTATTAAGAACGATTCTAAATAAAATCGTGAATTGTGAGTTGTAATTCGTGAGTCGAATCGTGCTTCGAAGTACTGGCAAAAAAGTCTGAACCTGGATTTATCTGATTTGTGGATTTTCTGGATCTTGGCATTTCTTGTCGAAGAGTCCAAAATCCAGAAAATCCACAAATCAGGTAAATCCAGGTTCAGACTTTTTTTACTCCTCAATCCTATAAAGTATCGGCCGCGAAGGGCTCGCATCATTATCAAATGCTGCATACTGCAGTTCCAATAGGTAAATGCCATCAGCAACTTCATCATCGACGTACATTAACTCTGTTATTGTGCAATCAACTCTTGGACTCGCCGGATAATTCCAGAATGCATGATGAGCAGATAATTTTCCGCCATCATCCTCTTTATCAATACTGGGAACATCGAGCAACAAATGTTTAACACCCTCTTCTCTTAAATACAATGCAGCTTCTGCTGTCATATACGGTGGATTCGTTCCTGAATACTGTCTCGTCTTCTTATCCGGAGAATTTGGAAGCGTTCGAATGATCAATGCCTCCGCCCTTTTCAATTCAAATGATTTTAAGAGTTCCAATGTCAATACTGAATCTCCTTCAATAATTTCAGGAGTTAACGTAACCACTCTAGCATAGAAGAAAAATTTATTCAAACTATTTCGGATCGGATATTTCTCCTTTGAAATATGTCCTACAGTTTCTGTATGTGTTCCATTGCCATGTGGATTGATAGTGATCGTATTCACATTACACGATCCACCTTGATTTACATCGCCGACAAAACTCCCTGCCTGAAATGGAATGTATGTCACCGGATCAATATAAAATGCATTCACATTTTCGTTTCCGGCCATGATGGGAATGGAAAGATCGATCGGCATAGAAAAGTCGACACGATATTCTCTACCATGAATTTTGATTATTGCCCGCATCTATAAATTCGTAAATAAATGTGCGAAGAAATATGCTGCTGCTGCTGCTAATACTCCGATCATCGTTGTCCTGAAACCACCTTTGACAGGATCTTGTCCGGTAGCTTTGCTTTTAAAATATCCGAAGAACATCAGGCAAACAACAGTAATGATTGAAGAATAAATCAGTCCTTCATTAGGCGTTTCGGTAAAAATGTAAGCCATTAACGGAACTGTCCCACCAACAATATATGCGACTCCAATATTCCGTGCACTCATGCGTGCTCTGTTTATGTCCGGCTTTTCTAAACCCAACTCGAATCTCATCATGAAATCTACCCACTTGTCATGATCTTTTTCCATTTCACACATGATCAACTCTTGTGATTCGGGAGAAAGTCCATAACCGGCAAAGATCTCCTTCACTTCTCTGCGCTCTGTATCATAATGCGTAGTCAATTCAGAGTATTCTCTTTTCAATTCAGCATCATAATGCTCGATCTCCGTTTTACCGGCCAGATATCCGCCAAGTCCCATTGCAATCGATCCGGCAACGATCTCAGCAAAACCTGCAGTGACGATAATTCCATTCGTTGAAACTGCTGTACTTAACCCTGCTGCTAAGGCAAATGGCACTGTTAGTCCATCCGCCATACCGATAACAATGTCGCGAACTGTCGCCGACTGTTCAAAATGTTCTTCTGTGTGATGATGGTGATGATGTGATGATGTCGTACTTTGCATTGATTTTGGATTGAAAATATGTCCAAAGTAAAGAAATTTGTTCCATTCAAATGAAGGATTCTCTCGTTTATCTCGACAATAATTCAACAACTCCAGTTGATCCAAAGGTTTTGGATGCTATGTTGCCCTATTTCACGCAACATTACGGAAATGCAGCCAGCCGATCTCATGCTTTTGGGTGGATTGCTGATGAAGCCGTGAAACGCTCACGCGCAATGATTGCAAAATTTATCGGAGCGGAAGACAATGAAATCATTTTCACATCGGGCTCAACGGAAGCGATCAACCTTGCAATCAAAGGTGTTGCAGAAGCGTATCATGCCAAAGGAAAACACATTGTAACAATTGCCACTGAACATAAAGCCGTTCTTGATACGTGCAAACATCTTGAATCACTTGGTCATGAGATCACAGTTCTTCCTGTTCTGGAAGATGGAATGATCGATTTGAATGTTCTGGAGAAAGCAATTCGCAATGACACAATTCTTGTTTGTGCAATGCTTGCCAATAATGAAACAGGTGTAATTTTACCGATCGATCAGATTGCAGAAATTGTTCATGCAAAAAACTCCCTCTTATTTTGCGATGCAACACAAGCCGGTGGAAAGATCAGAACGGATGTCTATGATTTAAAAGCGGATCTACTCTGTTTGTCGGCTCATAAAATGTATGGACCAAAAGGTGTTGGGATGTTATATGTGAGACGGAAAAATCCGCGTGTAACATTGATCGCACAAATTGATGGCGGTGGGCATGAACGAAACCTTCGTAGTGGAACATTGAATGTTCCGGGAATAGTAGGTTTTGCAAAAGCCTGCGAACTTGCCGGTGAAGAGTTGATGGAAATGAATGGAACGATCTCCATTCTTCGCACTCGATTAGAACAAGCCATGTGCGATCTTGGCGCTTCTATCAATGGAAATATCAAACACAGATTACCGAACACTTCCAATTTAACTTTCCATGGAAAGAAAGCGGATGAGATCATGAAAGCCATTCCATCTGTGGCAATGGCAACGGGGAGTGCTTGCTCTTCTGCTCTACCAGAACCTTCGCATGTTCTCACGGCAATGGGATTGAAGGAGAAAGATGCATATGCTTCGATCAGGTTTTCTCTAGGAAGATTTTAATAGAAGCAGGAGAATTAGATTAAGTACGATACTTTTAATCTCTGAATTTTTTTAACACTAAAAAGAAAAGTAAGAAAAAGAAAAAAGGAATCTGGGGTTAAAGGCCTTGAGGGGGGGAGGGGGGGGGGGGGGAAAGTAAAAACTTCTTCCCTTTTCCTTAGTGTCCTCCGTGTTAAAATCCAACTATAAAAAATGGCCTCAGCCTTCACCCACGCCTTCGCAGCTTTCGCAATCGGTAAATCCACATTAAAAAAGTACTCAACAAAGATTGCTGTACTTGGAATGATCTGCGCCATTTTTCCTGATGTCGATGTTTTGAGTTTTCACTATGGAATTCCATACGGTTCATTTTGGGGGCATCGCGGATTCATTCATTCAATACTGTTCGCCTTGCTATTCTCATTGATCATAACTTCTCTTTTCTTTCGCTCAGAAAAAACATTTTCAAAAACATGGTTTACACTTCTCACTTTCTTCTTCATTGCCACTGTTTCTCATGGCGTATTGGATGCACTTACAAATGGCGGATTAGGGGTGGCTTTCTTTTCTCCCTTCGACAATACAAGATATTTCTTCCCTTGGCATCCGGTTCAGGTTTCTCCGGTAAATGTTCACAGCTTTTTTAGTGAATGGGGGATTCGGGTTTTGAAGAGTGAAATTATTTATATTTGGATTCCAAGTATTCTATTAATGATGGCTTCTCTATTAATTAGAAAATCCGGGAAATAATTTCTTAGTTATACCTCTTCCAATATTAAGCGCTTAAGGAATAATTTAATCATTAAAAGAATAACATGAAATTCAGCCTTTCTTCAATTGCAATCTGGATAATTGTATTAGCATGCCTTACAATTAACTTCAGCATTGGCAAATTTGAAAAGCCTAAAGATGTTATTAAAGACGATGTAGTTATTTACTACCAATATCTTCCGCTTATTTTTATTTATAATGACATTAAATTTGAAAAAAATACGGAGAAGGTAGTACCAAAGACTGTATCTTTTGGCCCATGTATACTCCGGAATGGAAAAGCGTGATCAAGATGACAACGGGTCTGGCTATACTTTATTCCCCATTTTTCTTTATTGCACATTCTATTGCTCTTCTATTCGATTATAATGCAGACGGCTATTCTCAACCTTATACAACCATGTTGCTAATCAGTACTATTTTCTATTTAGCACTAGGATTATACTTTCTAAAAAAAACATTGAACCATTATCTGTTTTCTGATACCATAATCGCAATTACAATTCTACTTCTAGGACTAGGCACGAATTTACTTTGCTATGCTTCACAATCTGCACCAATGCCGCATGTATATTTATTTTGCCTGATATCCATTTTCTTTTACTACACTATAAAATGGTATCAATCTCCAACAATAAAAAACTCGTTGATCGTAGGATTTACAACAGGACTCACGACCTTGACCAGACCTTCTGATGGTATTATTATAATTCTCTTTATACTATACGGAATTTCAAATTTTGCCGATATCAAAACCCGTATAATCTTATTCAGAAAAAAGTTTTTCTTTTTACTTCTAATTATCGTTTCAGCATTCCTGGTTTTTGTCCCACAATTTGTCTACTGGAAAATTGCAACCGGTCATTTCTTTTATTATTCATACAACGATGAAAGATTCTTTTTTAATCAACCACGAATCATTGAAGGATTGTTCAGTTTTAGAAAAGGCTGGTTTGTCTATACACCGATGATGCTCTTTGCATTTGCAGGAATGTTCTTAATGACGAACGAATTGAAAAAACTCAGATCCGCCATTTGGCTTTTTACATTTGTCAACTTTTACATCATCTTCTCCTGGTGGTGTTGGTGGTATGGCGGTTCGTTTGGACTAAGGAGCATGATTGATAGTTATGCAATTATGGCACTTCCACTTGCTTCAACATTAAGTTACATCAATACAAACAAGAAAATATTAAAAATTGGATTCTACTCAACTGCAATTTTCTTTATCTGGTTGAATATTTTTCAAACATATCAATTCGAAAATAAAGTAATGCACTATGATGGTTTAAACAGAAAACTGTATTTCAAGATCTTCGGCAAAACAAAGTGGAAACCTGAATATGATGAGGCAGCAACATCGATCGACGCGCGTGAAGCTAAGTTAGGGCGCAATGGAATTTACGAACCTGCCTTTCCTTCTGCTTCATTTGTTAGTGAAGATACAGTATTCATCAGGTCGCTTTCAGGCGGCTTTTTAACGTTGGATTCAACTGAAAAAAAATTCGGATTGTTCTCAACGAATGTAGAATTGCCGGGTGAAAACGAAACCTTCATACTTAAAAAATTGCACAACGGTCAATATGCAATTACCGGAACCAACAAACTATATGTTTCAGCAAATCTGGCAAAGAATGGTGAAATTTCAGCGAGTGAAAGAGAAATGAGATTGTGGGAAACGTTTACATTAATTGATCTTCCAAATGAATTCTTTGCAATAAAAGCTGCAAATGGGAAATATATTTCAACTGATAAAAATTCGCTTCAACTATCAGCAAAGAGTGATGTGATTAGCGATTCTGAGACCTTTGAAATTATAAAACCGTAAATTTTACAAATTGATTTACTAATTTTTTTTGAAACCTTAATTTTTCAAACACAGAGGGCACAAGAGAAAAAAATAAGAGTCAAAAGAGTTGCTTAAAGTATGCTGCAACTGACCCTTGACCCTTTACCTTTGACCTATTTGGAATTTTTTAATTCCACTTTCAAAACATATTCTTCAATTTCCCCATCAAATCCCCACTTGCTCCTCCTCCGGTCAACGAACCTATCACGCCATTCAAGTCAAAACTTTTATCGTTCGGATCGTTTGTTTTACTGACAAGTGAACCCATAACTTTTGGGATCAGCGATTGAACAATACCATTTGCCTGTTCATTGCTGATACCAAATTTGCTTACTAGTGTTTTGGCTACACCATCACTTATGTTTTTTACCATTGGACTACTTGCGGCATTTCCACCACTGAACATGTCAGTGATCTGTCCAATTCCTCCGCTTGAAACAGCAGATTTTAATTGGTCCATGATTCCTGTTGTTGCAGTGGAGATTGCAGCATCATTTTGCTGATTAGGAATTGCGGGATTGTCTACTATTGCAGAGCCGGCATTTTCTTTTACTAATTTGAGAAGTTCATCGAACATGGTTGTGTGATTTAGTTAGGTAAGATACGAATCTTTAGGTTATGTAATTAATTGTATCAGGTCAAGGGTCAAAGGTCAAGGGTCAATTTGCTAATTACAAACTACATTACTAATCGGAAGGCTCGAATGTCTAATTTATAAAACACAAAGCACAATAAAAAACACTAGTGACACAAGAGTTGCGATTGCTTGGTCACAAATAACCTTTGACCCTTGACCTTTGACCTATTGACCGACTATGAGATATCAAGATTATCAATCAACCTCACCCCCCCACAAAACACAGCAGCAAAAACCCTAGCATTTACTTTTTTGTCGGAAAGTACAATCGGTTGAAGATCTTTTGCATCGGCGATCTCGAGGTATTCAACTTTTAATGGCGGATGTGAATTGATCCTTTCAATTGCATTCTTCAATGCTTCCTGTTGTCCAAGAGTTTTCCAGTTGTCACGAACATACTCCATTGCTTTGTAGATCTGCGTTGCAATTTTTCTTTCTTCTTCTGACAAACGCAGATTGCGAGAACTCATAGCCAGACCGGATTTCTCTCTTATCGTTTCGCAACCGATAATTTCAATATTATAATTAAGATCGGACGTCATTTTACGGATCACTGCCAACTGCTGAAAATCCTTCTCGCCAAAATAAGCTCTGTCGGGACGAACGATGTCAAATAACCGCGCAACGACCTGAACCACTCCTTTAAAATGACCCGGACGATGGGCGCCTTCCATGACCCTTTCCAATTTACCTAAGTCGATTTCCTTGCCTTCCTTAAGTCCATGATTATAGACTTCATCGACTGTAGGTTGAAAAAGGATGTCTGTTCCTGCCGCATCCAGCATTTTATGATCGGCTTCCGGCGTTTTCGGATAATTTTTCAGGTCTTCGGGATTATTGAATTGCGTAGGATTAACAAAAATGCTCACAATTACCAGGTCATTTTCCCGTTTAGCTTTCTCAACTAAAGCGATGTGGCCGTTGTGTAATGCTCCCATTGTGGGGACAAAACCCAGTTTAAGGGCAGAATTGCGTTGAATTGCCAAGAAATCGGCGATTTCAAGGGCTTTCGTAAATATCAGCATCTTTTTATTATCAAATATTATTTTAAATAATCATTTCAACTAAAATGACAAGATTTCCACCTTAATAATCAGGCACTTAGAGGACTACTTGAAGCTTTAACTGTCACCAATTGCTTGAATCCCCGTTAAAACCACTTGCAGATTTGAAGAACTGCTCTATATTCACTATCTTTGCGTCAAATTTATAAATCCAATCTCAAGAATGAAGAAAGCGAAAGTTTTATTTATTTCACAGGAAATGACACCGTTTCTTGAGTTGACTGAAATTTCGAAAATTGCCAGATTCCTTCCCCAAGGAATTCAGGAAAAAGGAAAAGAGATCAGAACATTCATGCCACGATTTGGGATGATCAATGAAAGAAGAAATCAGTTACATGAAGTTATTCGTCTTTCAGGAATGAATCTTATCATCGACGATTCAGATCATCCTTTAATCATTAAAGTTGCTTCTATTCAGAGTGCGCGGATGCAAGTTTACTTTATCGACAACGACGAGTATTTCCAACGAAAATCAATCTTCCGCGACGCGAAGAAAAAATTCCACAAAGACAATGAAGACCGTATGGTATTCTTCTGTCGTGGAGTATTAGAAACCGTTAAAAAACTAGGTTGGGCTCCCGATGTTATCCACTGTCATGGCTGGATGACTTCTTTGATTCCATTCTTTATCAAGACCGGTTACAAAGACGATCCGATGTTCAAGAACAGTCGTGTTGTTTATTCTTCTTATTATCAGGATCTGGACGATACAATGAGTCCAAACCTTTTGAAAAAGCTGAAAATGGACGGTGTTACCCTTGAAGATTCCAAACTTTACAAAGAGCCATCAATGGTTAATGTAAATCTTGCAGCGATGAAGTTGTCGGATGGAGTGATCAAAGGTTGTGATGGTAAAAATGCAATATTGGATGCTTATCTTAAAAAAGCAGGCAAACCGGTGTTGGATTACCAAAACTTCGAAGACGAAAGCGCATTTGTTGCTGCTTGCTCAGACTTTTATGATGAACTATTAGAACAAGAACCAGTTCTTGCTGAATAAAACATGAATCAAAAATTTCCGGATGTCTCCCCATCCAAAGGAAATCTTGTAAAAACAATTTTACAGAACCTTACGAAATCAACTAAAAAGACTTCCTCTACCATTTGGTGGAGGAAATCTTTTTAATAGTTCAGCCTCTTCTGGCAGGAATACTACTTTTTTTCGGCTGTAATGATCCGTAAACTCTTCCGGTCGATGTACTTCCAAATGGCGATGAACTTCTAACTGTATTCTCCGATACTAGTACGATCATCAACCGGATTCTAGTTGAAGATTCTTTGCAAACCGATGAACTTTCTGCATCATTGCTTGGAAACATCAACGATGCAAATTTCGGTGTTACCACTGCTTCGATCTATACTCAAGTAAATCTTGCGGGCACACCAGCATTTGGTACAACGCCAATTGCAGATTCATTGGTACTCATCCTGGGATACGACGGATATTATGGTGATACAACAGAATCTCAGACGGTAAATGTTTATCATCTCACTTCTGATCTTTCGACCGATAGTACATATTATGCCTATTCATCATTTGCATATGACCCTACGCCGGTTGGCACGAAAACATTTTTACCCGCGCCATTAAGCAATGTTGTACTTGACTCCGATACAGCAAACAAAATGGCTCCGCATTTAAGAATTCGTCTGGACAACAGTCTGGCCGATTCAATCCTTGCCCAAAACGGAACCGTAAACCTGACCACTAATACACTTTGGCTGGCTTACTTTAAAGGATTAAAAATTGAGGCTACACCTACAGCAAGTCTTGGCAAAGGCTCGATTTCATACTTCAACTTTTTCAATTCTGCACTTACCATTTATTTCCACAACGATACTGTTCCGAAGAAATACAACTTTTCTTTGTTAAATGCCAGAACAAACAACTTTACCCATGATTACACGGGGACTCCGGTTGAAACCTTATTAAATTCAGGTACAACTGATTCGCTCTGTTACGTTTCGGCAAATGGAGGTGTTAAAACCATGATTTCATTACCTTATTTGAAACATTTTGTCGACTCAGGCAGTATTGTAGTTAATAAAGCGGAGATAGTTGTAACACCTCAAGGAAATGTTCCGGCAAATTACCCAGTGCCTGCAAAATTACTTTTGACAACACGGGCTGACAACGGAACAGTAATATTCCCGATTGATTATTATGAATCATCAGGATACTTTGGCGGTACATACAACACCACTAACAACACGTACACATTCAATATTGCACGACAAATTCAGGGAATCCTGGATGGCACTTACAGCAGTTCTGATTTTTATATTGTTGTTTCAGGTGCGGGTGTATTATCGAACAGAGTGATACTTGGAAGTAGTACGAATCCGAATTATAAAATGAAGTTGAATCTTTATTACACCAAAATAAATTAATCACACACCATGTGCGGAATCGTAGCATACATAGGACACCGCGAAGCCTATCCCATCATCATTAAAGGATTACAAAGACTGGAATATCGTGGATACGATAGTGCCGGCGTTGCCATCCTTAATGGAGATCTAAAAGTTTATAAGAAAGCCGGAAAAGTAAGTGACTTACACGACTTCGTAAAAGGAAAAGACATTACCGGGAAGATCGGTATGGGTCATACTCGTTGGGCAACTCACGGAGAACCGAATGACAGAAATGCCCATCCGCATAATTCACAATCCGGGAAATTCGCCATCATACATAATGGAATCATCGAAAATTATTCTTCTATCAAAGCAGAATTAATTAAGCGTGGTCATACATTTAACAGTGATACGGATACAGAAGTACTTGTACACCTGATCGAAGATATCCACGAAAATTGAAATGTAAGTCTAGATGAAGCAGTACGTTTAGCATTAGGCGAAGTCATCGGAGCCTATGCCATCGTTGTCCTTTCAAAAGAAAATCCAAACGAATTGATTTGCGCTCGTAAAGGCAGTCCAATCGTACTTGGAGTAGGAAAAGCAAATGACGAATTCTTTGTCGCTTCCGATGCTACACCTATCATCGAATATACAAACAATGTAATTTATCTGAACGATGGCGAAGTTGCTTACATCAAAGATGGTAAGTTAACTGTTAAGACGATTGAAAATCAGGTAAAGACTCCATACATCCATGAACTGGAACTCAAATTAGAGCAGCTTGAAAAAGGCGGCTATGAGCACTTCATGTTGAAAGAGATCTACGAACAACCTCGTTCTATCTGGGACAGTATGCGTGGACGTATTGATGCCAAAAAAGGCTTCTTACGTATGGGTGGTGTTGCAGAATACGAGAACAAATTTGTGAATGCGAAACGTATCGTGATCATTGGTTGTGGTACTTCATGGCATGCCGGCTTAGTTGCTGAATACCTGATCGAAGATCTTGCACGAATCCCGGTTGAAGTTGAATACGCATCTGAATTCCGTTACCGTAATCCGGTGATCTATGAAGATGATATCGTAATTCCAATTTCTCAATCAGGTGAAACAGCAGATACTCTTGCAGCTATTGAACTTGCGAAATCAAAAGGTGCTATCATCTTCGGTGTATGTAACGTAGTAGGATCATCGATCCCTCGTGCTACACATGCCGGAGCATATACTCACGCTGGTCCTGAGATCGGTGTGGCGTCTACAAAAGCATTTACTGCACAGGTAACAGTTCTTACTTTGATCGCTCTTCAAATGGCGCGTTCAAGAGGAACCATTACTGATTCTCGTTTTCATCAGTTGCTGAATGAGCTGGAAGCCATTCCTGCGAAAGTTGAAAAGGCGCTTCAGTCAAATGATATGATCATGAAACTTGCCGCTAAATTCAAAGATGTATCAAACGCTTTGTACTTAGGTCGCGGTTATGGCTTCCCTGTTGCCCTAGAAGGTGCATTGAAGCTAAAAGAGATCTCTTACATCCACGCAGAAGGTTATCCTGCTGCCGAAATGAAACATGGTCCGATCGCTTTGATCGACGAAAATATGCCTGTAGTCGTGATTGCAACTAAAAATGAGACTTACGAAAAAGTAGTAAGTAACATCCAGGAAGTAAAAGCACGTAAAGGTATTGTGATCGCCATTATCACGGAAGGTGATGAGACAGTAAAAGGAATGGCAGATTATTGCATCGAAGTTCCGGAGACAGATGATATCCTTGTACCATTGATCTCTGTTATTCCATTGCAATTACTTTCTTATCATATCGCTGTGATGAGAGGATGTAATGTTGATCAACCACGGAATCTTGCCAAGTCGGTGACCGTAGAATAAATCTACTTCATACATAATTAAAGCCTGCCTGGATTCGTCTGAGCAGGCTTTTTTGTTGGTTTTAGTTTGAGGTCTTAGATGATGGTTTTGGGTCAAGTGTTAATTTGGGGTCTACAAATTGAATTACTAAGTTTAAAATGCGAAACTTTAATTTTTTTAAACACAAAGAACACAAGAAAAAAATAAGAGACACAAGAGTGCCCAAAGTAATGCCTTAACTCACCTTTGACCAAAAAATATATTGTCTGAAAAATACAGATTCACCACAGAATCTCGTACTATGATTTTACTTAACTTTACCCAAACAATAAAACTTCTATTAATCAGATATGAAATCAAAACTGTTTCTGGCAGCAACCTGCCTGCTTTTTGCAAATGCTACTTCAGCATTGAATCCGTCAAAAGAATATGCGACAAAGCCGGATAAATACGGAATGACCTACAAAGAAGAAAAGGTACCTACAAAAGACGGCGCTTCTCTGAATGCATGGTTCTTTGAAACTGCAAAAAAAACCACCAATTGGGTGATCATCAGTGGTAGCGGCGACGGAAATATGGCCGACAATATTGAGATCGCCAGTCAGTTTCTTTCTGCAGGATGGAATGTTGCCATGTACGACTACCGTGGTTATGGAGCCAGCAGCGATTTCGCAATTGATCCTGAGACCTACATTTATCCGCAATTCATTGCTGACTTAAATGGTGTAGCAGATTATTTACGCAAGTCTCGTGCAATTACAAAGTTTGATCTTTATGGTACAAATATCGGAGCAGGATTATCATTAGGTGTTGGCTGTAACCGTACTGAGACAAGAAAAATCATTGCTGATGGTAGCTGGACAGGACTTGAATTGATGAAAAAGAAATTTAAGGAAGTACTAACGAAAAATGTAGTCATACCATTTGGTTACGATAAAAACTACGAACCAATGTATGCATGCGACCGTTCACGTCCGACAATCAAAGGAGTTCTGCTCATCGTTTCAGCAAAAGATTCCATGATCAATCCGAATGACATGAAACTTTTAAAATGCCAGACTTCATTGTATATCGTAGCAAATAGTCCTTCGAATGCTGAGAACTTCAATACAGATAAGAATGTTTATTTTGAGAAGGTTTCGAAGTTTTTGAATCAGTAAGTGGTGAGTGGTAAGTGGTAATTAGCAAGGCGCGACCAAATTCAAAGACCAGCAAAAATAAAATTACAATATATTGCAATAACAAATAGAAAGAGGTTAGTGGATAAATTCCAATAACCTCTTTCTATTTTTACTTTATAATAGTTTTTTTTACAAATTGTATTTTTACTGTTTTCCAATGACAAATTACAACTTACTTTTTTCTTGAATTAATTTCCAAGTACGCAGTGATTGCTACTTACTACTTACCAATCACTACTTACCATCAGACAGCATCCTCCGCCAAAGCCTCTACCCTTTTGATCTCCGGTACCATCTTCAAGATCGTTTGTTCGATGCCGGCTTTCAATGTCATTGCACTCATGCTGCATGAACTGCAGGCACCATGAAAACGAAGACGAACAACCATTTCATCAGTGATGTCAACTAATGAAACATCGCCGTTATCTGATTCCAGATAAGGCCTCAACTGACTCAATGCTTCTTCAACTCTTCTGTGCAATTCCATCTGTACTCTTTCGATTATTTTATTAATATGCTATTGCTGAAACTCTCTCTGTTGGAGATTGGTTTGCATTGCGAATAGCAACCTGACGAATCATATTGTCAGTTACTGTATCGAATGCAATTGACTCCGGAGTATTATCATCTAACGCTACAGGGATTCCTGTATCGCCACCTTCTCGGATACTTTGTACGATTGGTATTTCACCCAAGAATGGAATCTTTAATTCATCTGCTAATTTTGCTGCTCCTTCTTTTCCGAAAATATAATATTTGTTATTTGGAAGTTCAGCCGGCGTGAAGTATGACATATTTTCAACCAGTCCAAGAACAGGAACATTTACACTTTCCAACTGAAACATATTGATTCCTTTTCTTGCATCTGCAAGTGCAACGTGTTGCGGTGTGCTTACAATGACAGCACCTGTTACAGGAACTGCACTAACAAGAGTAAGATGTATATCGCCTGTTCCCGGAGGCAAATCGATAAGCATGTAATCCAACGCTCCCCATTCTGCGTCGCTGAATAATTGTTGTAATGCTTTTGAAGCCATTGGTCCTCGCCATGGAATAGCTTTGTTCGGATCAACTAGCATTCCGATCGACAATACTTTTACTCCGTATTTTTCAAATGGAATCATGTATGAAACACCATTGCGTTCGTTCACGAATAACCGTTCGTGTTCTGCACCAAACATGATGTGTTGCGATGGTCCGTAAATATCTGCATCGATCAATCCGACCTTTGCGCCTTTTTTTGCAAGAGAGATCGCTAAGTTGGCCGCCACAGTTGATTTCCCTACTCCACCTTTTCCCGATGCAATTGCAATAATATTTTTAACATCCGGCAACAATGCTCCACCTGCAGCACGCGTACTCGTTGTTCTTGCTGTCATGTTTACGGTTACATTCGCTTCCATGTCCACGAAATGGATGATGGCATTGATACAAGCTTGTTGGATCATTGCCTTCATCGGACAAGCCGGAGTGGTAAGGACAACCGTAAACGAAACATTCTTTCCTTCGACCTCGATATTTTCAATCATATTGAGGGTGATCAGATCCTTTTCAGATCCGGTTCGATCACATTTTTTAAGGCTTCTACAACCTGGTCTTTGGTAATTGACATAGTGGTGCGAAGGTAGGTTATTTCGGGGAAATGTCTTGGAAGTGTTGACAATTCAAATGGTAAAAGCAGAATCAATTTTGGTCAAGGGTCAAAGGTCAAAGGTCAAATTTTTAGGGGTATTTCGCGTTTTTACTAAGGATTCACATAGCTAACTCGATCATCGGATCCCAAAAAAGTTCCTTGAATTTCACGATCTGATCGCCTTTTACCTTGATTCCTTCCTTTTCCAATAACAATTGCATGGCTTTGGGGTCACCGAAATGATGCTTGCCTGTGAGGAGACCAACACGATTGACGACTCTATGTGCAGGAACTTTCGGTTTTACATTGTGGGCACCATTCATTGCCCATCCGACCATACGGCTTGACTTGGCCGTACCCAAATATTTTGCAATGGCACCATAACTTGTTACGCGACCTTTGGGAATCAATCGAACGACTGCATACACCTGATTGAAAAATGAATCAAGTTTATTTTCTTCTTGCGTGATTTTAGACTTCGTCATTGGAAACGAAGTTGCACTTTTTTATTACGCAACTCAAGTGGTTGGAGAAAATTGCAGGAATAAAATATGAAAAAAGGTCAAAGGTTTGAATGCTTTTGCATTACGGACCTTTGACCTTTGCTTGCCCCAATGAAGGCCTTAATAATTCGTTATTCCTTTACAAACTTCGCAGTACGTATGTTTCCATCATTCGCTTTCAAAGTAAGCACATACATTCCAGGCGTGATATCTGAAACATCTAAGATGCCTGATGGCTTTACCGAGAAACTGCATTTCCTTCCGGTGATATCAGTGAGAACTACTTCTGCAATATTTTCAGAATTGAAATGTATTTCATTGTTGGCAGGATTCGGATAAACGTTAAGTTCTTCAACTTGCAATCCGTCGTCATTCAAACCAACTGTTCCATCACACAGGAATGTCATAAAACTATTATCAATTACACCGCTACCTGCAGGAAGGGATAATGTAGTTGCATCAAGTACAAAAGTTCCATCGTGTTTTCCACAAGTAAGCAGACAATTTTCCGATAAAAGATCCAACTCAATCAGGCCAGCATTATTATCCAATGCTCTATCCCAAAGTGTAGCATATGCTGATGTCATTTTTACAATATGGGGTGTATTGAAAGAGCCATCGCCCATGATGTAATAATTACCGGAATTATCAGGAATGACTTCTTTAATTTTTGAAGCTGCCCCTGCAATCAAAACTGAATCTACAAACAATGGTTGTCCTGTTGCATTGTCAAGTTTATAGATATAACCATTTGGAAAATTTGATTTTGTAATCGTTCCAACTGTAACTGTTCCGAACAATGCATAGAAAGAAGCATAAACATTTCCTGAATTATCCAGATTCAATCTAAATGTTTCTGCCAATGAAAAAGTCACAGGAGTACTCCACAATTGATTTAATGACGAATCAAACTTCAATATTTTATTCCCACCCTGAACAATGATGTTATTGTTTGCATCTACTTCAACATTATGCAAGAAAGGACTTTGAAGATCTCCGGAAAAGGAAACAGAATTGACTATGGCTCCATTGCTTGCATCAATTTTTGCGATGGTATTTGTACCTATATTAATGACCGGGACGTTATTATTATCAACTGCAATACCATATACTGGTGACCCATAGCCCTCTACCCAAAGCACATTTCCATTGTTATCTACCTTTAAAACAAAACCCGGATTTGCAAATGCCATGCTTACACCATCAAATATAGCGGTGGACAATGTAGTTACACCACCACAGATATAAATGTTATTATTCTGATCCAATGCTACATCATAAGCGGCATCTCCGTTAGCCATTGTAGTTCCTCCACCTTTTAACCAGCTTATTACACCTGCAGAATTAGCTTTCCCAAAATAAACACCACCTATTCCTGCATTGAGAGTTGCTCCACTGAATGTAATTACATCTATCCTCTTTCCACAAAAATATACATTCCCGGAAGCGTCCGCTTTTGCATCGTACATCTGGTTACTTTGTGTGCCGCCGGTATTGTTTATCGATACCTGAAAGGTTGGCGTTTGGCCAAATGAAATGTTTGTAATAAATACTGCGATTGTAATCACAAATATGTTTTTCATACTTTCTTTTTTTTGTAAAGAAAATACTATAAATAAATAGCTAAAAGAAGTCAAATAGTACTTGTCAACAATTGCAATGTTAGAAAAGGATACTCTTGGAAAAATATCAGGAATTCAATTTAAATTGCAAGTAACAAATCTTCAATCCATCTTTCAACCACATTTTTTCATAAGTAGTATTTATTGAAAGAACATCATCAAGAATTTCTGAATTATACAGATCACTTGTCTGTTTGAAAATTTTCAATTTTTGTTCAGCAATCATTTCAAGAGTGTAATCATAAAACGGACGACTGTCGGTTTTTAAATGAATGATACCATCCGCTGTCATGAATTTTCTATACAAGTCAAGGTAACGTGGCGAGGTCAATCGTTTTTTCGCTCGCGATTCTTCCAGATTGGGATCAGGAAAAGTGATCCACACTTCACTCACTTCATTAGGTGCAAAGAGTGCAGCACAATTCTGGATCTGCATCCGTGCAAAACCAAGATTGGCAATATTATTCTCTACACCGGTTTTTGCACCTCTCCATAGGCGGGCACCTTTCCAGTCGATACCGATAAAATTCTTATCTGGAAATTTCTCAGCAAGATTAACTGCATACTCTCCCCTACCACAACCTAATTCAACAATTATCGGATGATCATTCTTAAAAAAATTCTGATGCCATTTGCCTTTCAATTCATGGTCAGCTGGCGGATATTCAAAATTCGGCTGGATTAAATTCGGAAAATTCTCATTTTCGGCGAAACGTCTAAGTTTGTCTTTTCCCATACTGGCGGCGAAAGTAGCAAACTTCTTTGGATATCTTAATTCGTCTTTTGTCTTTCGTCTTTCGAATCCTACTAGGAAATGGCCTTCTTTCCTGAAATGGTCTAACGGTGCATCGTTAATTAAGTGCAAAAAAGCTATTTATCAAAGATGCTAAATCAAAGATTTCTTCTATTATCTTTGACCTAGATAATATGTCCTTAGAACAATTAACATTATCTATAAAAATGAAATCAACAAAAACCTTTTTAATAGCCCTTCTCTCAGTAGCTACAATTTTATCAAGTTGCAAGAAAGAGGACAAAGAAGAAAAAGTGGAATTGGATGCCAATGTTGCTCAATTCAATACGGATGCAAATAATTACAAAGCGGAATCTGATCAGGTTGACAATGACATCAACAATTCACTGAGCGAGATTCCTGCATTTGGAAGAATGTCATCATCGTCGGGCGCTGCGCTTTTATCGAGTCCGCTTTGTGGAGTTGTAATCGACTCATCACAGATCGCAAGCAAGATCTTATACTACAACTTTGACGGCATAACTCCTTGCTTTAGTCCTTCGAGAACTAGATCAGGTCAGATAAAAGTAGAGTTGACCAGCGGAACTTATTGGAGCGATGTGAATGCAGAATTAACTTTGACATATATCGATTTTAAAGTCGTGCAATTGAGCAATAATAAATCGATAAAGTTCAATGGCGTTAAAACATTGAAAAATATCAATGGCAACAACTGGCTTGGATTTTTACTAAGTACTGCGACATTAAAATATCAAGAACGCGCTTTGAATATTGATGTGGTATTTGATAATAGCCTTAGTGCGGTATGGAACAGTGCAAGAATCACTGAATGGAGTTTAATTCCTGCGACTGCAAATCCAAATATTCCATATGCACATATTGCTTTCAGTGCCATTGGTGATACAAGTTTGAACGGACAAGCGAATGTAGACAGCTGGGGTGTGAATCGTTTTGGAAGTTCATTCACTACTTACTATAATTCTTCTGTTGTGTCGAATACATATTGCGGTTTATGGAGATTCAATTCCGGCGAACTGGTACATGCAGTGGATGGGAATACATTTACACTGACACTTGGCGTAGACCAAAGTGGAAATCCAACGCCGTATGCATGCGCCTATGGATATAAAGTTGGATGGAATGTGAATGGGACGGCGAATAGTGTTGTACTGAGCTATTGAATTAGTGAAAATATTGTGAATAATAATTAAATATAATTAATAATGAAAGAAATCTACTACTTGCACTTGTATTTGTCGCAACTTCTGCTGTGGCGCAATTCACTAATGATCCTGCACTCAATTCAATTGTGCGTGACTCTTCCGGGCCGGAGGAAGTTGTTCCAATTTGTGCTTTGAATCCGCAATATGGAACGACATACGTAAGTTGGTTCAATCAGAATGGGATGGGATCATATGATTTTAGCATGCAAGCATTAGATAATTTTGGGTATCATGCTTTTCAACCATCCAGTTTAACCGTGAGCAATTTTCCGCAGAACTCTGCAATCTTTGTTTACGACACAAAGGTCGACAATACAAACAGTATGGTTTCAGCATTTCAGGATGAACGTTCGGGTGTACTGGATGTAGTAGCATATCGTGTAGATCAAAGTGGAAATTTTCAATGGGGAAGTTCAGGAATTAGTCTGAAAGATTCACAGCAACAGGCGGTATTGCTCCTAATGTTGGAATACTTCCATCCAATGATGCCGTGATTGCATGGATTGCAGATGGAAGTCCGAAAGACTGGATCTCCATTCGTAAAATCTCTCCTGCAGGAAATTTCTTATGGGCAAGTCAAATACGAATCATCGATTCAACAGGAGTTGCTTCATTCAGTCGCCCGCAAATTGTTCCAATGCTTAATGACGATTTCATGATTCTATATGTTCGTCAGACAGGAAGCGGATTACCGGCAAGTGCAATGTATATGCAACGTTACGATGCATCAGGAAATCCTGTGTGGGCTTCTCCGGTTGCTGTGTCATCGAAGTTGATTGGCTTTGCTGCATATCCTTCTGTTGTGCCTGATGGGAATAACGGAGCATACATCGCTTACTCATCAGGAAATCCATCGAACCCTTCAATGAATGATGTCTATGTCCAGCATATCGATGGAAATGGAAATCTATGGAGCGTAGATGGAACTGAAGCCTGCACTTCAACTCTTACTCATCGGATGTCACCAAAAATTCGTTTTGAAAATGGAATGGCGAATCCAATGGTGCTGATAAAAGAAACGGATGCCGCTCAAGGTAGTTCCGGTGTCACCATTCAATCGTTTGATGCATCCGGAAATCGTTTGTTAGGTCCTGATGGTTTTGCTGTAACACCAATCACTGCATTGTATGATGAACCATATGATATGCGAGCAGAAACTGACGGAATGATCATTCTCTACGCTGAAGGCACATTCGGAAATCAACAGTTGCTCGCAACAAAGGTCAATTTTACCGGCACTTCAGTATGGACTCCTGCCACGACAGTTGTTTCATCTGTTGTAAGCAATAAATCGAGAGCACAACTTACACCGGTATTTTCCATTATTGATCTATCCAATCAAATTGTAGCGGTGTGGGAAGACGACAGACAAGATGTAGGAGTTTATGCACAGAATATCAATTACGATGGGACATTGGGAATTCAGGTGAATATTTCTTCGCCTGATCGTCAACAATTAAATGCTGTTGTGTTTCCGAATCCGTCCGGATCAAATAGTTTTTTAAAGATCAACTCTACTACTCTTGATGAAGTAACAGCAACAATGTATGATGCAACGGGCCGTGTTATTGGAGCTCCTGCATTTCTTTCTCTAACTTCGGGTACAAACGAATTTAAAGTCAATGAAATTTTCCGTCATTCAAATTTGGCTTCGGGAATTTATTCAATTGATATTAAAGGAGAGAAAACGGCGGGAAGGGTTCAGATGGTTGTGGAGTGATGAATCAATTTTAAAAAATCGCCTGCATGGACTGGGGACTCGGTCACGCAAGTCAAGTGTTCCGCTGATTCGTAATTTGCAGAAGGAAGGACATGAAGTTATTTTAGCTTCGGCGGGACCGGCATTTGCTTTCTGGAAAAATTATTTTCCGGAGTTGGCTATACTTGAAAAGCCTGCATATAAGATAAGGTATTCAATAAATTTTTCAGTGAATGCTATGCTGTTTTTTCAGTCACGATCATTTTTGAAAACGATTCGGAATGAAAATAAATGGCTGGAGAAAATTCAGGTGAAATATAAATTCGATGAGGTGTATTCTGACAATTGTTATGGTTTATATAATCAGAATTTGCATTCAACCATCATTACTCATCAATTGATGGTAAAATGTCCGAAGGGTTTGCAATTTCTGGAAAAACCATTGCACAAAAAGATACTGAGCTATACCAACAAATTTGACAAATGTTTGGTTCCGGATTTCGAAGGAGAAAGTAATTTGTCGGGCGACCTTTCACACAAATATCAATTGCCGACGAATGCGACTTTCATTGGTCCATTGAGTCGCTTTGAAAAAAGGGAACCTGTAGAATTTGTAAAGCAATATGAATTCTGTGCTATCTTAAGCGGACCGGAACCTTTACGGACTGAACTTGAAGAACAATGTATCGACCTTTTCAAAAAGACAGAGAAAAAATGCCTGGTCATCAGAGGGCTTCCTGAAAAGGATGAATGCATACACGTTGATGGACTCGATATTTACAATCATTTGGGCGATGAAGAGTTCAGGGAGAAGGTTACACAATCAGATAAGATCATTTGCCGATCAGGATATTCTACGATCATGGATCTTCATGCATTGAATAAACGGGCGATTTTAATTCCCACGCCGGGACAAACAGAACAGGAATATTTAGCGAAACACCATAGTGGATAAAATTCTCACTAGGTATTTATAACAATATTGGAAGTTTTAACTGTATTGCTTTGATGTAAACTTCTATCGTAAATAAAAATTTCATAATAAAAAGTATCATTCACTAAGCCAATATCTAACGGAAGCTCTCTTTGAATTTCTCCCTTCAGCGCTTTATTGCTGCCAAGTGGAGTGAGATAAGGAATTCGTGCACTAAGATCAACTGTATCTACTGTCCAGACATTATTGATCATACGATATGTTTTGACTTTGAAATTTGTGTAATACGGATTGGTAGCATCAGCAGGGAAATCAAACATCGGGTCATTGAGTCCGGATTCAGGAGAAAAATAACCGATATCGCCATCACCATCCGTAAATCCAATGGTCACTTGCAGATATTGATCTTTACCATTCGCGTCTTTTACTCCAACGATACTTTTAAAATCGATATTGGGAACCAAAGGATATTCCAATGGTTTTTTGCACGCACTGAATGCAATTGATGAAATAAGGATTACGGCTATTAACTTTCCGATTGACTTCATTGCTATTTTTGAAAGTATAAATTTACAGAATATTTCGTTTATTACTAACGAATTTTCGCAAATCATTATTCTACAAATATAGATACTCTTATGGCACTATTGCTTCCGGTCAAAAATGTTAAGCCACAGTTTGGTAAAAATTGCTTTTTAGCGCCTAATTCAACCGTAGTAGGTGACGTAATTATGGGAAATGAGTGCAGCGTATGGTTCAATGCTGTGATCCGTGGCGACGTTAACAGTATCCGGATCGGTGACAAAGTAAACATCCAGGACGGGGTCATTGTCCACTGTACCTGCCAGAAAGCTAAAACTACGATCGGCAACAATTGCAGTATCGGTCACAATGCAATAATCCATGGCTGCCATTTGCACGACAATGTTCTGGTCGGTATGGGTGCGATTGTAATGGACCATGCCATCATCGAATCTTTTTCAATCGTCGCTGCCGGCGCAATTGTTCTTGAAAATACAATCGTCGAAAGCGGATTTATTTATGCCGGATCACCGGCCAGGAAAATAAAGGCGATTTCAGATGAACAAAGAAAACTTTTGGAACTGTTGCCGGATCGGTATGTGATGTATTCAGAGTGGTTTAAGTAGGTCGGTGGTGCTTAGGTCAAGGGTAAAAGGTTATAAAGATGCAACCTTGATCAACAGCTATTACCTTTGACCCTTGACCCATTACTGTCCGATAAAACTAATATCATAGGGCAGTAAAAGCTGAAGGTATCTTGATTTTTTTCTTTTTGTTTGCCCAAAAAAAAAAGGTATACTTGTCTTCAATGTGGGTTGACTAAAGTTTTTTTTTTAAAAAAAAAGGGGGGGGGAATTGTGGTTAAATTGTTTTGTTTTAACAGACAGTATTGCCTTTGACTTCGTCAACTCAAATTTTTCCCTAAGAAGAAATGATAGCCACTCCAATTCACTTCCAAAAGTCCACCTTCTCCAAATGAATCTGACTCTTGAAAAAGAAACGAGTGCTTTCTTCGAATGATTTGGTGAAGTCGGAGACGTAGAAATGGTGTGTTGGACTTTTCTTTTTGCTTAGCAATTTATTTTTCTTCAACACTTCTTTTACACTGTCGGCTACAACACCTGCTGTATCAATTATATTAACATCATTTGCGTAATACTCTTCAACTTCCTGACGAATGAGTGGGTAATGTGTACAGGCGAGAATGAGGGCGTCAATTTTCGCAAGTTTACGACTTGACAAATAAGAAGCAATTACTGAACGCGAGATTTTATTGTTGAAAAAACCTTCTTCTATCATTGGTGCTAAGAGAGGCGTTGCTAACGAAGCAACTTCTTTTTTTGATGCTGCTTTTATTTTCTTTGCATAGATATCGCTTTTGATCGTTCCTTTTGTTCCGATCACTCCTACTTTGTGGATATTCTTGTTGTGTGTTACAATTTCTACGACAGGACTGATCACATCAACGACAGGAATTTTTCCGCCAACAAAGTCTTTCACTGTTTCAAATGCTATAGAGCTGGCAGTATTGCAGGCGATGACAATCATCTTGCAATTTTTCTGCATTAAAAATTGAGCGATACGAATTGAATAGTACTTTATTGAGTCCGGAGATTTATCGCCATAGGGCAAATGAGCAGTATCACCGAAATAAACGAGAGATTCATGAGGAAGTACTTTCTGAATTGCATTGGCAACCGTCAGGCCACCAATACCTGAGTCAAAAACACCAATGGGCTGAGTTGAAAGATCAACTGACTTTTTTTTCTTTACAGGCATAGGCTTCGAAATTACAGGAAGGTTTACAAAGAACTCACATTACCGGAAAATATTTTTCAACGTAGTTTTTTCATTTCTTCGGCGATTAGCTTCGAGTCATAAGCCTCCAGTTTTTCAAGTTCTGAAATCACCCGGCTAAAGTCTTCATCGTTACGATTCTGGCTTAGCTTCCATTTTCCTTTAATTTCCGTCACTTCGATCGCAAATCCGATGATACCTTTCATCTGAGCTTTCACCATTTCAGGAGGCATTGTTGAAACATCCTGAGGCTTTGCCATTCCAATTTCGTGGTGAGCAGTCAGCCTGGAAAGGTGTTTATATAGATCCTCATCGCTACTTACCATTAGTTTTCCCGAAAGATGAACGGCAATGTAATTCCAAGTAGGAACGTTTGCATGATTATACCAGCCGGAAGAAACATAAGCATGTGGTCCGCTAAAAATCGCCAACACCTCTACTCCATTCTTAAAACTTTTTGCCTGTAAATTTGCTCTGGAAAGATGTCCATGCAAGAACCACTTTCCGGTTTCATCAATTGTAAGTTCCAAAGGAAGATGTGTTCCCCATGGCTTTCCATCTACTATTGAAGTCAAAATGGCGAATGAATTTTTATGAATAAATTCAGCGATTGCTTTAGTGTCTGTGTTTTCGAAGTTCTTTGGCAAGTACATCCTGTAAATATATGGTTAATCTAAATTTTTAATTAAAAACCGCTACAACATCCGTCTTCTTCGAACTGACTTCGAATGGTAAATTGGAAGTGATCAGATCACTGAGCTGTTGGATAAGTTTTTTTCTTGGATACGAATCAACTGTAACCAATGAAATTTCGCGGACAGGTTTTGGATTGGCGAATTCATGGAGCTTTGATTTTTGTTTTGTTGTCATTGTTAAAGTTGACAGACGCGGCACAATTGTAATGCCTTCGAGTTTGTCGACAAGCTGAATGAGCGTTTCTATACTTCCTGCCTCATAAAGTAAATTACTTTTCGTTGCCTCCATTTTTTTCAATTCACACAAATTAAAAACCTGATTGCGCATGCAATGCCCTTCTTCCAAGAGCCATAGATGATTAATATTCAAATCTCCCGGCAAAACGTATTTCTTTTTAGGAAGCAATTCGCTTTTTGATGCGTAGACATAAAACTCTTCATTGAAAAGTTTATGTTCTGTCAATCCGTTTTCCATTAATGGCGTCGCTAATAGAGCAGCATCAATTTCGCGACGCTTTAGTTTTGGTATAATCTCCTCCGTTGTCATTTCTTTCATGTGAACAGAAAGCAGCGGAAATTTGGCAGTAAATTGTTTTATGAATAATGGAATTAAATAGGGCGCTAACGTTGGAATAATAGCAATGTGAAATTCCCCGGCAATTTCGCCCTGCAATTCCTTTGCATAGCCTTTCATTCGATCTAAATCTCCCAAAACAGTCTTCGCATGAATGATCAACTGCTCCCCTTCTTTTGTCGGGACAACAGGCTGGCGGCTGCGGTCGAAGATCTTCACTCCCAACTCTTCTTCCAGCTTTTGGATCATCATACTTAATGTTGGCTGGGTGACAAAGCACTTTTCGGCGGCTTTGGCAAAATGACGTGCCGAATCGACGGCAACGATGTATTCAAGTTGGACCAGGTTCATAGATAGTATCTATGCAAATATAGAAACAATCAGTTTCATTGATACACTTATTTTAGCAATATTTGTGTCAAATATCATTTTAAAGATTGCGACTAAAATGTAAATTGTGAACCATTACATTTAATTGACAAGAACTCGAAATCACCGAAATAATTAATCAAAATAAAAATAGATAACTATGGAAGAAAAGACAGACAACAAAACAACTTTAGCAGATGTAAATACAAGTGAAGCTAAATGCCCTTTTCATGGTGGTGCTTTAAAACAAAGCGCAGGTGGCGGTACACGAAATCGTGACTGGTGGCCAAATCAATTAAAACTGAATATTCTTCGTCAAAATTCTTCTTTGTCCAATCCGATGGACGAGACATTTAACTATGCTGAAGAATTTAAAAGTCTTGATCTGGCAGAAGTAAAAAAGGATATCATCAAGTTGATGACAACATCGCAAGACTGGTGGCCTGCAGATTATGGGCATTATGGTCCGTTCTTTATTCGTATGGCATGGCACAGTGCAGGAACGTACAGGATCTCTGACGGTCGCGGTGGTGCCGGTTCGGGTTACCAACGTTTTACGCCGCTCAACAGCTGGCCGGATAATGTTAACCTCGACAAAGCACGTTTGCTGATCTGGCCAATCAAACAAAAATATGGAAAGAAAATTTCATGGGCAGATCTAATGATCCTTACCGGAAATTGCGCACTTGAATCAATGGGCTTCAAAACTTTTGGTTTCGGTGGCGGACGTGAAGATGTCTGGGAAGCAGAAGAAGATACGTATTGGGGTTCTGAAAGTAAATGGTTAGACGATAAAAGACATGAAGGTCAACGTGAACTTGAAAATCCTTTAGCAGCTGTACAGATGGGGTTGATTTATGTAAATCCCGAAGGTCCATTAGGAAATCCTGATCCGCTTGCGGCAGCAAAAGACATTCGCGAAACCTTTGGCCTGATGGCAATGGATGACGAAGAGACAGTCGCATTGATTGCAGGTGGTCACACATTTGGAAAGACACATGGTGCTGCTGACCCAAGCAAGTATGTAGGTGCTGAACCGGCAGCTGCCGGAATTGAAATGCAGGGTCTTGGCTGGAAGAACACTTTTGGAAGTGGCGTTGGAGTCAATACAATTTCCAGCGGACTTGAAGGAGCATGGACTACGACACCTACTAAATGGAGCAATAACTTTTTCTGGAATTTGTTTGGCTATGAGTGGGAATTGACAAAGAGTCCTGCAGGTGCTCAACAATGGAAGCCGAAGCACAATATGGGTGCTGATTCAGTACCTGATGCACATGATCCGGCTAAGCGTCATGCGCCAACAATGCTTACTACAGATCTTGCTCTGAGATTTGATCCTGCATATGAGAAAATTTCAAGACGTTTCCATGAGAGCCCTGATCAGTTCGCAGATGCTTTTGCTCGTGCCTGGTTCAAACTAACACACCGTGATATGGGTCCGATCGCTTGTTATCTAGGACCGGAAGTTCCGAAAGAACAATTGATCTGGCAAGATCCAATTCCTGCTGTAACTCATAAATTGATCGAAGATAAAGATATCGCTTCACTAAAAGCTAAAATACTTGATTCAGGATTATCTGTATCGGTTTTGGTTTCTACTGCATGGGCATCTGCATCGACTTTTAGAGGCTCTGATAAACGTGGCGGTGCAAATGGTGCACGTATTCGTCTGGCTCCACAGAAAGATTGGAAAGTAAATAATCCGGCACAACTTGCAAGTGTATTGAAAACACTTGAAGGAATTCAAAAGGAATTCAATGCAAGTGGAAAAACAGTTTCTCTCGCAGACTTGATTGTTTTAGCAGGATGTGCAGGAATAGAAAAAGCAGCTAAGCATGCAGGACATGATGTGAAAGTTCCGTTTACTCCGGGGCGTGCAGATACAACACAAGAGCTAACAGATGTAGAATCATTTGCAATTCTTGAGCCGGCAGCCGACGGATTTAGAAACTACTTCACACCTATGCATGCGACATCAGCAGAAGAAATGCTGGTTGACAAATCACAACTGATGAGGCTTACTGCGCCTGAGATGACTGTTCTTCTTGGAGGCATGCGTGTATTGAATACAAACTTCGATAATTCAAAACACGGAGTATTCACGAAGCGTTCAGAAGCATTAACTAACGACTACTTTGTAAATCTGTTAGATCTGAATACAACTTGGAAAGCAACTACAGATGCACAAAATGTATTCGAAGGTCGCGATCGTAAAACTGGCGAAGTGAAATGGACAGGTACACGTGTGGATCTTATCTTCGGATCTAACTCTGAACTAAGAGCGATTGCCGAAGTCTATGGATCTTCGGATGCTCAAGGGAAATTTGTGAAGGATTTTGTTGCAGCTTGGGCGAAGGTAATGGAGCTGGATCGATTTTAATTTCGGAATTCGAAGTTAGAAAGTAGCTTAAGGGGTTTAAAGGGTTTAAGGTGTTGTGGCGGCACTTGGACACTTTAAACCCTTTTTCAATTCTTCGAATTAGTGATTGCCAATCCTCAATGAATCAAATGGAGCAAGACTCAAAGCATAATCATCAATAATTAGGCTATCTCGATAAGCTTGAAATCGAACCCATCCTAAATATTCTTCACCATTTTTAATTAATTTGAATCCAACATATTTTTTCGAAATAAAACAATGACAGTGAATAAAGGCTTGGTAATTATTCAACTCCAAATAAAGTTCATTCTCTATCATATCAGTCTTCTTTATATAAATTCCAGAATCTATTGAAGGTTGGCAAGGACCATTGCAATACAGATCCTTTAAAAGAAAATTTAAACTGTCGATCTTTGATACTCTGATGCTATATTCAACTTCCTCTTGATGCGCGACAACTGTTATTGTGTTGTATAGAAAAAATTTCATGTCATAAATAGAATCATTGTTTACATCTAAATAATATGACAAAGTATCATTTCTTGGAACAGTTGCAACAATGTCAGGGACAAAATCATAATAAAATAGATTATTAATCTTTGGTAAAATACTACCACTATCCCTCTCCTTCTTACAAGAGTATCCAATAAAAACGAGGACAACTAAAATAAATATTACTTTTTTCATTAGCACAAAAATAATTTGAAATTTAAAATAGCAAAGTACACTACAAGTATACAAAATAAATTATTATTTTGACAATTGCGCACTGTCTATAAAAAGGTAAATTTCCAACTTAATTCAATTTTTCCAGCTACTTAAAAAGTCATTTATCACGGCAAATTCAATTTTCGGCTCATCAATTTGAGAATTATGACCGGAGTGTTCAAGCATTGCAAACTTTGCTTGTGGACAGTACTTTTTGTATTCTAAGGAAAGTTTTGGAGTGAAGGAGCGATCAAATCTCCCTGCAATTATTAAGACAGGCATATCCAATTTTGAGAGGTCTGCACGAATGTCATATTTAGAAATATCATTTGCAATAACGAAATCGCCATCGTCACCAAGAATCTGATAATATACTTCTTCATTGAACGTTGAACTACAACTATCAAGACGAACAAATTTATTTTCCGGACAATAAGCATGAACTAATTCCAAGGGAAATTGATTATACAATTCATAATGAATTTTCTCTGATGAACAATGTCCTTTTGACCTAATGACCATTAACGAGTCCCACAATTCAGGCATTTGATGAGCGAATGTGGTATTCCAATTATCATTACTCTCCTGCCACATTTGGCCGCTGTAAAAACCATGAGCCACAATCAAATGATCTACATGCTGTCCATACTCTAAGGCATAAAGTTGGGCCACTTCGCTGCCATATGAATGTCCGAGAAGATTAATTTTTTCATAGCCAAGCGCTTTTCGAATTCCTTCGATGTCTAAAACGTCTTGTTTGATACTATATTCAGTTGGACTTGTTGCGCGATCAGATTTACCTCTGCCGAAATTATCTATGAAAACTAACATACAAGAATCGCTTAATCCATCGAAGCTGTGCATTCCACCATGAGACATCCCCGGCCCGCCTGATATTAAAAAAAGTGGTTCACCTTTTCCAAGAGTTTCAACCCACAATTTATGTCCGTTAACTTTCAAATATTTTCCATTGACTTCATTCTCCCTATTCGCATCTCCTCTATTGCAAGCAACATTTAGCGATACTGTTATAATGAATAAAATAGTCAAAAGACGCCCCATACGATTTTTCACCAGCTAATCTAAATTAAATGTATGGTGATCTAACCACATCAAAATCTCTTCTGTTCGCAGTTTCCCAGATGCAATCTGAATAACAAAAAGATACTTTTCATTTTGACTTGCTTTAATATCCATCCTAAATTTTAACAAAAGTAGTCGCATTAACACATATCCTATTCGTTTATTTCCGTCAACAAAAGGATGATTGACAACAACACTTTCAATTAATGCAGCAGCCTTTTTAGTGGGCGTAGGATAGAGTTCATTATTATCAAAGGTTGCAAAGGGCCTATTAATTGCTGACTTTAATGCATTAAGATCCCTTACGCCACTACCTCCACCAAAATTTTCAATTAAAACTTGATGAATACTTAACACCTCATTCAATTCAATCATTGAGCGAGTTTTTTAAGAAGTTCCCTGTCTTCAATTAAAATTTTACGCATATTCTGTGACAGATTTACAGAGTCAACTGATTTACTTTGGACAGTTTTTAAATATTCCAAAATATCTTCCAATACAACTTCTGGCATTGTATCCAGGACTTTTTGAATTTCTGTTTTAATTTGGTTTGTTGTCATCTTTGATATGTTATCTAAATACCAAATATAATAAAAAGAATAGAGAAAGGGAGAAAAAAGAGACAACTCTTTTTTCTCCCTTTTTTTCTTTGTGCTCTCCGTGTTAAATTTGTTTTTTCTGTGTTAAAAAATTTAATTCCCTCGAATCTCAATCTTCTCCATACTCTCCACCGTAATACTGCAAAACCCAAACTCCTCGTCTACTCTTCCTTTTACCAGATAACATCCACGCCCTCGAAACGGATACTTGTCGGCGACTTTTGGAAAATGTGTAGTGTAGAAGAAATATCCATTGTAATCGAGGAAAGTTCCGAACATCATCAACTCGCGCTTGACGGTGCTGGTGTATTTACTAGTAACCATGTAACCGACGATCTCAATTCGTTTACCAATGAACTTCGGCAGATCGGCTGCTAAATTTTTCAATAGCACTTTTGATTCGTCATTCAACAGTTCGAAAGGTGAACGCAATGCAAAGCCAAGCAATTCGATTTCATCAAATGCATCGTCGAGTGGCTTCTGGTCGAGTGCGGGAAGCGTATATGTTTTCACACCGGTATCGAACAATTCATTTCGCGCTGCTGTCTTGCGTTCTTTCCCGATGAGCATGTGAATGTCCCACAACAATTCTTTTTTCGTGCGACCAGTAAAACGAAATGCGCCGATGCGGATGAGAATTCTCAACTGCTCTAGTTCAATGGAAATTCGTTTTGTGAAATCTTCCAGGTTTTTATAATCGCCGTGCTGCTTTCTCTCATTCACAATAGCGTGACTGATTGTTGTCTCCAGTCCGCTGAGATGAATGAAGCCGAGATAAATGTCATCGCAAATAATAGATGTCAGATGTTCGCTGTTGTTAATACACGGCGGATGAATATTCGCACAAGACATACGCGCTTCGTGAACATAGAATTCCGTCCGATAAAATCCGCCGAAATTATTGATCACTCCTACCATGAATTCTTTCGGATAATATGCTTTCAGATAAAGGCTTTGAAAACTTTCAACAGCATACGATGCCGAATGGCCTTTCGAAAATGAATAGCCGGCGAAACTTTCGATCTGTCGCCAGACTTCTGTAATGATGTTTTCCGGATACCCTTTCTTCCTGCAACTTTCGAAATAGTTGTCGTGGATCTTTGCAAACTCTGCACGTGAACGAAATTTCCCTGACATGCCCCGACGAAGCACATCCGATTCAGAAAGTGAAAGTCCTGCGAAATGATGTGCGACTTTGATCACATCTTCCTGATACACCATAATACCATACGTCTCTTTCATCAGTTCTTCCATGACAGGATGAATGTACGTGCGACGCTCAGGGTGATGCGTGCGAAGAATGTATTCACGCATCATTCCGGATTTTGCTACTCCCGGACGAATGATAGAACTTGCAGCGACAAGTTGAATGTATGTATCGACTGCCAATTTTTTCAGCAACATGCGCATGGCAGGTGATTCGACATAAAAACAACCCATGCATTTACCTGTACGAATCAAATCTTTTACGCGCTCATCTTTTTTGAAATCGTTGATGGCGTGAATGTCTATTGAGATGCCGTAATTATTTTTTACGATGTCGACCGTGTCTTTGATGTGGCCGAGACCCCGCTGACTGAGAATATCAAGTTTGTATAATCCGAGATCCTCCGCTTCTAGCATACTGAACTGTGTTGTCGGATAACCTTTCGGCGGCATGATGGTAGCAGTATACCAACTCAATTGCTTTTCGGAAATTACTATTCCACAAGAATGCACAGTAAGATGATTGGGCATGTCGTGCATTTGCATTGCATAGAAATTGATCGCTTGCGTGATCTTGTCCGGCGTATCGGGATGGCGACGATTCTCTACGATATAATCGATCTCGCCTTTGGGAAGTCCAAAAACTTTTCCCAATTCGCGTACAACTGCCTTCGACTGATACGTTGAATAGGCACCTAGCAATGCAACATTCTCTTTTCCATGACGACGAAAAATATAATCGGTAACATCATCACGATCCGTCCATGAAAAATCGATATCGAAGTCAGGCGGATTGGCACGGAACGGGTTGATGAAACGTTCGAAGTAAAGGTCCAGTTCGACAGGATCTACATCGGTGATGCGCAGGCAATAGGCAACGATGCTATTTGCTCCACTACCACGACCGACGTATGCATAATTTTTATGCTGTGCATATCGGACAATGTCCCAGTTCAAAAGGAAGTAAGGAGCGAAACCGAGTTCCGCGATCATCTTCAATTCCTTTTCTATTCGTTCGCAGATGACCTCATTCGGTTTTCCATAGCGATACTCTGCACCTTTATATGCTTCACGACGAAGAATTTCTCTGTCGAGCGATTTACTTCCGGAAAATGTTTGCTTGTTTTTGCTCTCGTGAAAATCGAAAGCTATTGTGCATACATCAAGAATACGTTGTGCGTTTTCGATCAATGCCGGAAAATCCTGATAGCGACGCAGCAATTCGGCAGGAGTGAAAATGATCTCATCCTGAGCAGCGAGATCGTCGGCTGTCAATTTAGAAAGCAAGGTGTTGTTTGCAATTCCACGCAAGAGCGAATGTAATTGAAATCCGCCGCTGTGTTTAAAGGAGATGGGATTCAATGCAACGAGTTTATGTTTTACACTTTCCCATTCGGAAAATTTAAGTCTGTTCAATTGCGATGCACGAATCCCGAGAAAACAATTTTGTTCTTTACGAATATGCGCAGGCTTGATCGTCGTGGTAGCACTGAAAGGAATGATCCAGAAAACATTCTGCAACACCGGTGGCACTTCAGGAAGATCCGGTAATTCGTTTGTTCCTTTTCGCAAACAGAACGTAAGAAATTCGTTGAGCTCCCGGAAGCCATTATTATTTTTCGCCAGTCCGATGTAAAATTGTTTTGCTCCTATTCTGAAATCAATTCCTATAGCGGGCTCAACATCATACTGTGGAGCGAGTCGGATAAAATCCATCACACCGGATGTGTTATTGATATCAGTGAGTGCAAGTTTAGAAATACCGCAACGCTTTGCTTCCTGCAGGAGCTGTTCGACACCTAGCGTTCCGAAGTTGAAGCTGTAATAGGAATGAGTATTCAGATACATTGTTTGTGGGTCCAATTAAAGCCATGGAGGATAGGCCTCTACGACAACCGCTCGGATTGTGAAACAATCTGAGTGGGTGGTTATAATATAGTCAATTTTTCGGGGTAAGCAAAGGTTTGAACCGGGATTTAGCTGATTTATGGATTTCACTGTTGCAGCCGAACTTTGCCTTCAACGAAATTCCCGACAGTCCTAAAATCCGTTTAATCCAGGTTCCGACTTTCTGAGTAATCCATAAATCAGCTAAATCCCGATTCAGACTTTCAGCGTAATCCCAAAATCAGCTAAATCCCGGTCAAGACAATCCCGATCAAAAAAGGGCGAAAAGTTTTTACACCTTCCGCCCTTACAAGTTCAATCAATTACGAGGATATAAATCACTCAATAATTATCTTACGTGTTGCACTTCCTGTATCTGAACGGAAGCGACACAAATATACTGCTGAGGCCAGACTTACCTTCCGGCGATCAATAACAATTTTATTTCCTTCAATCTTTTCGCTGATAATTATTTTTCCGGTAACATCGGTAAGAGTGAATTCTTTCCAACCCATTCCCGTGGCGATTTCAATTGTAAACGAACCTGAATTCGGATTCGGATAGATACTGATACCTTGATTTGAATTCAAAGCGTCAACAGAAGCAATAACATTCGGCAATGTAAATTCACTTGCACAATCATTAGGATCCAATGCTGTTACAGAATAGGTTCCATTCTGTGTAGGAACAAGCCAAGGTTGCACACCACTGGTAACCGGCACTCCATTATAATACCATTGATACATAATGAATCCTGTCGTTGCAAAGATGGTATCACCAATCTGAACCAATGTAACAGGTACAGGTACAAATACGTTTATCAGTGAAGCTTGTGTTAATGACGCAGAGCCACCGGAATTTGATGCGGTCAAAGTGATGTTGTATGTGCCGGGGGCACTATAGCAAATACCGGTTGGATTTGCAGCTGTGCTTGTTGATGGAGTACCTCCCGGGAAATTCCACAAGTAGGAAGTCGCATTTGTAGAATAATTGGTGAAATTTATGCATGCACCAGGACATAGATTTGTTTGCGAGCATATGAAATCAGGAACAGGAGGAGCGCTAGGGACGCACAGATCTGTGTAAGACATTTTAAAACAGATCATATCATAGCCACCGGACGATGTTGAACAATACGTGGGATTGGTAATAGGAAATGCAGATTGAGTACATAAGGCATAATATAAATTTCCGGCATCATCGAAACGATCATAACCTCCATGGCTATGTTCATAGGTCGGAGAACCAATATAACTTCCATAAAGAAGTGTATCCATATCACGGGTAAATATATTGACATAGATATCCTGGTAATCAGCCGAAGTTGCCTGGAATGCATTTGGAGTAGTTGGCATATAAGCTCCACCAGAAGTACTAGTTGTAAATCCTGCGCAAAGAATATGATCGCAATCATCAATCTTGAAAGCACTAGGAATTAGGCATAACGCACCTAAACCATTACCGTAAGCAGTACATAACATAAGAGTGGCGAGAGCAGGATCAAATTTTGCAAGAAAAGTTCCTGTGTTCTGATTCGTATAAACACTCGGCGATACAGGTACTGTACCCAAACTTCCCCCAAAAACAAAAATATTGCCTGTAGAATTTACAGCTACTCTAAAACCTTTTTCACCTGAGGTTGTAGGTCCGAAATAAGTTGAATAAGTTAATCCGGATCCACCTGAATTCAGAACACTTATAAATCCGTCAATATCTCCAACTCCAACTTTACTACCTTGATAAACACCGGCAGTCACAGGGAAGTTATTACTTAATGTAGCTCCGGTTACTACAATATCTCCGGCTGCATTTTCACAAATTGCTGTTATGATGTCATCACTTATACCTCCAAGGAATGTTGAGAATAACATTGAACTCAGTGAGCTATTCAACTTAAAAATACATCCATCTGCTCCACCGCCATTCGTTGGTTGGTAGCCTCCAACAGAAGGAAAGTCAGTAGTTGACATTGTATAACATCCAACAACAGGATTACCTGACGGATCGATAAACAAATCACCGGCAGTTTCATAAAATCCTGACATGCTTGTAGAACTATTATTTGCTCCGTCATCGTTTGATCCACCAACAAATGTTGAACCTAATAATTGTGTTCCATCATACGATAATTTAGAAACAAACATATCGTTCATGCCATTATACGTTGAATCGTAAGCCGAAGAACCAACAGGGAAATCTGAACTGCTTGTGGTACCGAATACAAATAATTCATCGGTAGAATTACACAACATTCCCAATGGAACATCAGTACTGAATCCGCCTAAATATGTGGCCCAAACTGTACCTGCATTTACAGGGTCAAACTTATGGATACCAACATCAGTAGACCCTGCATAGGAAATATCATATGCACCAAAACTTGTTGGCCACCCTTGTCCATTCACAACTGCAGAACCAAAGGTCTTTCCACTTGAATCAAAGGATCCATTGCAACCAAATGCAGAGGCTGTTGAACAACTGAAAGTAGAGAATACGAGAGCGGGATCGATTACGAATTCACGACCTGCAATATTAACTCCATTAATATCAAATGTAATGTCATGACCATTTATTTTATAATTACATTCTACTTTTTTCTGTTTTGACCCATCGACAATATAAGCAGCCGGGATTTTTTCAGCGATATTACCAACTGATGTTTGATAGACAAGACTTCCTCCTTTAATAAAAATATTCTCGACACCTTCTTCATGCATAATAATATCAGAGATTCTTGCTCCCGGATGCAGGATGAGATCATACTTAAAACTTTCTCCGACTGAATAAACTTTCAGATCAATATTCGGATAAAGGTTTTCATAGAGAACTTCTGAATATGCATTTACATGTGAGGCCCATTTCGACGGGTCGTTGCCAATATAATAATTTGAATAACCGGGAACTGTAGCGCCAGGTTTAATTGACACAGTTGATGAATTTTTAAACGTCACTTTGTACGTGTGACATTTGAGTCTCACATCTTTACTTGCAAGACTTGCATCATGACCTTTTTTGAGATCTTCCGAATCAAAAAAAGTAAACATGAATCCATCGTTCGTCAGAAATACATTTCCTCCGGGTAAGTCTGAACGGTACTTTGCTTGTTCATTCCACTGACCTTTGTTTTCGGCAAATTGAACCGCAGCGTTAGCTGAAAAAACTCCTGTCAGAAATAAAACAGACAAAATATACAGTCTTAATAAAAAATGGTTTTGAAACTTTTTTGGTGTGAAAAGTGGCTTCATTTTAGTGTGTTTGGTTAGAGCAAATGAATGTAGGGAATATTTCGGCATAGCAAAATGATGTTTTTGGTCAAATGGCTGTAATGTGGGGTGGATTGTTCTTCATTCGCAGGATATCTCAATTTGTTTTAGATCAAGGGTCAAAGGTCAAGGGTCAAAGGTTAGTAACTGCTACTGACCTTTGACCCTTGACCTTTGACTTGTTTTCAACTCGACCTCCCATTAAACGGATTAAACCGCCTCCGTTCGTACTCGGTTCCGACGGCGCGCTGGATGGATGTTTCGCCATAGCGTTTTCGCATTCTGTCCATGGCCTGGTACAGCTTTACCATTTCTTCACTGTCTTCAAAAAGATTGATCTGTTGTCCGCCGCCGACAAGGTGACTAAAACGTACACCAATCAGACGAATGAGCATTCGCCGTTGAAAAAGTTTATCGAATAATTCTTTCGCGCGATCGATGAGGGTCTGATCATTCGAAGTATAGGGGATGCGCGATTGTGTTGTGTGCGTATCAAAATTGGAATATCGGATCTTTATCGTGACGCATGCTGTTAACTTATCCTCCGAACGCAATTGAAAAGCCAGTTTTTCCGTCATGGCAACGATGAGCGATTTCAGGTGATTGACGTCTATGGTATCCTGATCGAATGTCTCCTCGGTAGAAAGTGACTTGCGTTCATTGTATGGCTCTACCGGTGAATTGTCAATGCCGTTCGCTTTCCGCCAGATGGCAATACCATTTTCGCCCAGTACATTTTCCATTAATTCCACAGGCATCTTCTGCACGGTCTCAATTTTTTCTACGCCCATGGTCCGCAGTAAATTCGCCGTCTTCTCTCCTACCATTGGAATCTTCCGAATGGGCAATGGTGCCAGAAATGTTTTTTCATTCCCGAAATCAATTTTCTGCTGACCGTTGGGTTTGGCCTCGCCGGTAGCTACTTTCGAAACTGTTTTATTTTCCGACATGCCGAAAGAGATGGGCAGGCCCGTCTCTTTGGTAATTCTGTGACGCAATTCCGTTGCCCATTTATAACAACCGAAAAAACGGTCCATTCCACTCAGGTCGATATAAAATTCATCGATCGACGATTTTTCGTAGATGGGAACATTCTCCTTAATAATATCCGTGACTGTTTCCGACAACTGACTGTACCGCTCATAATCGCCGCGAACGATTATGGCATCGGGACAAAGTCGGCGGGCCAGTTTCATGGGCATGGCCGAATGAACACCATATGCGCGGGCTTCGTAACTGCATGATGCCACTACGCCGCGATCGCTCGTTCCGCCGATCAGAACGGGTTTTCCCTTCAGTTTCGGGTAATCTAAACACGAAACGGAAACGAAAAACGAATCCAGATCCATATGTACTATTGAACGATGCATGGCGAGAGGGGAAATTGGTAGCTCCGGTGTGGCTCAAGGAATTCGACAACCAAAACCACACCGGCTAAAGCATTTCTGCAAAGCAACCAAGTCATTAAACAAACCTTCAATAGATTGTACAACAATCATATTGATTGATTCCAATATAATCTATATATTTGCGCTGTGCAAGAAAAAATAATCAACAAGTTGGTAAATGGTAGCGGCTGAGGGAATTAAAAAGTGAGTGGTAAGTGGTGAGTAGCACTACAGAAGTAATTCATCGAAACAATTCGAAATCCGAATTCGCAATTATTAATTATTCATTCTTAATTAAAAAAGAAAAATGGTTTTTAACAACAACATCAAAATTCTACGTCAGCGTAAAAATCGTACGCAGGACATTATCGCAGGCGAATTGAACGTGAGTCGTTCGACGGTGAACAGCTATGAGAATGGCAGTATTAAAAATCCGACACTGGATGCGCTAATGATGTTTTCGAAATACTATAAAGTATCGATTGACACATTGGTAAAAATCGACCTGTCGAAGCTTTCCGAATTTCAGCTTTCGGAGTTGGAGAGGGGAAATGATGTATATGTAACCGGTTCGCGTTTGCGTGTAATTGCAACAACTGTTGATAGCCAGAACAGAGAGAACATTGAAGTTGTTCCACTCAAAGCGAAGGCCGGCTACAAAAATGGTTTTGCTGATCCGGAGTTCATAAAAAAACTTCCGACGTTTCAGTTGCCGATCTTATTCAATGACAGAAAATATAGAATGTTTCAGATTAGTGGCGACTCTATGTTACCAATTCCGGATAAGTCGTATGTGATCGCTGAATACCTTGAAAACTGGTACGACATAAAAGATGGCGAAGCCTATGTGTTACTTACTCAGGAAGAAGGAATTGTTTTCAAGATGGTTGAAAATAATCTGAAGAAGAAACGGTCACTTACACTGAAATCGCTGAATACAATTTACAATCCATATGACTTAAACGTAAGCGACATCAAAGAAGTATGGAAATTCTGCAATTACATGAGCACAGAAATTCCGGAAAGTAATTTTGCGAAAGATGAATTGATTGACAAGTTGTCGAAGTTGGAGACGGAGGTGCAGTCCATTCGGAATATTATTTCTAATTGATTGGTGAGTAGTAAGTGGTGAGTGGTAAGTAGCAATACTTACATATTTGCAATAAGAGTCAAGAAATAAATGGATAAAAAAGAGGTTGTTGAATCAATCGTCTCTTTTTTATCCATTTATTTTTTTGTAAGCAATTTCGTTCTGGCAAGTATTGCTAATTACCACTCACCAATTACTACTTACCAGATTCCTTTAGCAGGCTCTTTTTTGCCACCGCCATACTATCTGCATCGGCTGTACTAACGGCAGGAAATTTCGGATTTATTTCTTTTAATTTATCAAGAATGATTTTTCCAATAAGTTGATGGGTATAATCTTTATCGTCAGCAGGAATGATATACCATGGAGATTTTTTAGTGCTGGTATTTTTGAGGGCTTGTTCATATGCTGATTGATAATCATCCCAGAAACCTCTTTCAGTCAGATCAGAGGGAGAAAACTTCCAGTGCTTTTCTTTATTGTCAATCCGTTCGATAAATCGTTTCGCTTGTTCTTTCTTTGATAAGTGAAGGAAGAACTTTAAAACATGTGTTCCATTCTGAATAATATTCTTTTCGAAATTAACGATTTGCTTGTATCGATTCTTCCAGAATTTTTCATCAATATTTGCCTTCGTAAAAACACCGGGTAAGCGTTCAGCTAAAACAATTTCAGGATGGACTTTCGCAATAAGCACATTTTCATAATGCGAACGATTGAAAATAGTGATATGTCCATGCTCGGGTAATTTCTGGATATGACGCCACAAATAATCATGCTCCAATTCTTGTGTCGAGGGATGCTTGAAACTATGCACTATCACTCCTTGCGGATTCACACCATTCATGATGTGCTTGATCGTACTGTCTTTTCCGGATGCATCCATTCCTTGTAAAATGATCAGCAATGATTGGCGATCTTCTGCGTAGAGCTTGTATTGGTAATCTGAAATCTCATCAATATCTTTTTGCAGGCTAGCTTTGAATGCTTCCTTATCGATTTTTTTTGATCCGGAACCGGTTGGAAACTTTGAGAGTTTGACTTTGGCGTTGGGTTTGATTTTGAAGTTGGCGATGTTCATTGTTCTATGATTTATATTTCTCTTTATAAAATATTAAAGACTAAATTTTATAGAGGAAAGGTAATAATTTTAATGTCAGATTAAATAAAAAATAACGTGAACACTTAGAACAAAACCCTACTAACAATCCCATTTGCATTGAAACCTAAAAGATTCCTCCTGGATGACCGATCGCCATCTTTTATATGTCGGAGGGATCTTTTAGGTCAACAAGTCAGACTTTCTATTTAATGCACTTACAATATCTTCATCTTTTCACGAATGAAAATGAAAACATGTCTTTTACAAATTTAATTTGTTTCCAAAATCTACTTGGTAAAACTTTTCCATTTTGAATGAATCATCAAAATATTCATCTGAAGTAAATTTAAAATAGAATACATTATCAATTCTATATGCTTCTACAATTCGCCATGATCCAAATTGAAATGAAACAGTCGGATCCTTAAGACTGTAAAGTTCAAAACCTCCTGAACCATAATACTGATATACTCCTACTACATATGAATTGTCGACAAACATTGGCTCTCCCTCAATCGAAATAAGTCTTCTTTTTTCCGGATTATACAATTCATAACCCTCCCACTCATATTCAAATCTTTTAATCACAATATATCCACATCGAAAGTCTGCTAAACGATACGTACCAGCGTAAGGAAAATTGGGATTATAGGTGTTGCGACAAACTTCAAATTGTTTCGGCTTACTATTTAATTTCAAGCAATTTTTCTTATAAATAAAATCGTTAGTATAAATCATTTTCAACGAATCTATAACTTTTTTTGTCTTCAGCTCATTTGATTTATCTTCATCTTCAATAACTTTATATAAACTATCTCTATCACCACTTGTTTCATATCGATGATTTACCAATGTTGTGTTTCTATGTGCAATCTTATTAAATTCTTCTTCGCCAATTTTTTTTAATGTTGGCTTCAAAGTATTACTTTCCAAATTCCAAAACTTGAACTCTTTGTTCTTTCTTACCAAACATGTTTCGACAACTGACCTTTTACTATATGTTCCGGCATAATAATCATCGTCTGAATTCAAATCAAAATTTACATAATTCATGCCTTGAAGATCTGTCAGAATAAAAGTAGTAGTACTCAGGAAATCCATCGCAAGAATATCATCAATTTTCGATATAAGGAATTCACTATCCGGGATTTTTACAAAAATAGTGTCATTCGAAGTTCCGATTAACTTCATTTTTATTTTCCCGCAAAATTTGTTCGTATTAATAAAATCTATTGTCTTTGACAGACTCAATGAATCCGGATTCAAACATCTCGTATGAAAAGGAAGAAACCTTTCAGCACTAAATCCCCATGAAAACATGGTATCTCTAGTGAACCGATTAGCTTTTAATTCATTTATCAATGCAAGGTCTGAAATAGAATCTACATTGATTACAATCAATTCTTCTTTTGGAGCCTCATTTTTACTAAATGGAACATTGCAAGAAATGTTCGAAATTCCAAAAACACTCAAAATAAATACAGCAATACACTTCTCAATAATTAATCTCATATAAATTAAAATTTATATGTCAATCCTGTTTGCAATAACGATTTTGCAGCTCCGAATTCAACATACATTCCGAAATTATCTGTAAAATAAATTCTTGTACCAATTGAAGCTTCGAAACCCATTGGCGAGTCAATAATTGTATAACTATTTAAATATCCTCTTCCGGTTTCATAAGTCATTTTAGCATACCTATAACCTAATCCAACTCCAACATAAGGCTCAAAACCCTCTGAGGAAGGAAAATACATATTAAATCTCGCGAGAACGCTAAATGTTGAATACGTATCCGATTTACTATAATAATCCGGGTAAGGATCATAGTAAGAATAGCCCATTTCATAATCTGCATAGCTAAAATTTACACCGAAGCCAATTTTACCGGAGATTGCCTTTTCATATTTAAGATAAACCGGGCCGGTTATTGCCCTTGTATAATTTGGTTCAAGCTCACCTATAATTATTACACTTCCGCCCCAGGTTCCCAAACCATAGCCGATGGAAAAACTATTTAATCCGGCACTTTTTGTTTGAGCAAATGAAGCTTTAAACCAAAGTAATACAACTATGAGAAGAAAATAAAGTTTTAACTTCATCTAATGATAGAAATTATTTCACAACACAAAAATGCGCCGTCATGTTCATATCGGGCCCATTTAACTTTATAAAATAATAACCGGAAATTAAATCTGAAGTATTCAATACTACATGACCGTCTGATGAATTATTCAAACTGATAATCTTTACCAAACTTCCCATTGAATTAAAAACAGAGAGACGACCTTCATTATTTTTAGTAGCAGGAAGAATAATATTTAGCTCATCAGTTGCCGGATTCGGATATACTGAAAGCAATCCTTGCTGAATATTAGTAATATTGGTCAATGTTCCGTTCGGGCGGATTCGGCTTGCACAAATATTTTCCATGTTCTCTCTCCATATTGCTGTTACAGTGCCATCCAATGAAGGAACAAGAACATAGTCATCATAAAATGGCAAATTGCTAATGTTAACTGCAATGCCATTTTGTTGCCATAATATAGAACTGTCCGGTGCAATTTGTTGCGCACGAAATTTACTTCCAACAGTAAAAGTTGCCACAACATTTGTTCCTACTTTAACAAGTTTCGGGTAAGGGTTATAACTTGGCAAATCTGAAAGAAGGATCCCGTCCGGTGTCCATAATGAATTTCCGGCAGTATCCAGTTTTTGCATATACACTTTGTAATTAGCTGCTCCAAGACGAGGATCATTCCAGATAACAGAAATGGTGTCGTTGGAAATAATTACCTCAGGGTTTGCTTTATAACCGGAAACTGTACAAATTGGTTTGGCACCGCCTCCGCCCCAAGGCAAATTACCATCAGGGTTGATCTTTGCAATGTAAACATCGCCCGGACTGTTACTATCCCAAACAACGTAAGCATTTGTATCATTATCACAAACTACTTTCCATTGATCTCCTCCTCTACCTCCTGCAACAGTAGATATATCAACAGGAGAGGAAATAGTTGAATTTCCTGCTTCATCAAAATGTCCGACAAAAATATGCGAACCTAAACCACCTGTGGCAGTGGCTACATAGAAACCATTTTTATGATCAGGAGCAGTACGATAATAATATCCACCGCCAGAGTAACTTTTTGAATTAAGAGGGTAAACCAAATTTCCTGTATTGTCAATATTATTAAAACTGTAATAAGTATTTCCTCCACTTGGAACGAGACCAAAAGTTATTGTTGCTCCATTATCATTTGAAAAAATATCCAGGTTATCAGTAGAAACATAAATTATACCCCCTTGTTTATTTCCAACAAGAGTTGCAGACGACCATTGAGGAGTACCGGCATTATCAAAATATTGACAAAGTAAAGTATCACCACCAACACCAAAACCTCCTTGAATCCATGCCAATAAAATTCCGGATTGCCATTGGATTGCATCCATCAACCAGATCTCTTTGCCGGCAGCTTGTGTGAAAAATTTGCCATTTGACGCCCACTGAGGATTTCCTAATGAATCAAGATGTTGCCCATATATAGATGAACCTACTAATCCATCGCGTTTATCAAGCCAGAAAGAAAACGTTCCTCCATTTCCATCACTGAAAGCACGTACTGCTCTTTGTGACCCGGTTGCATTACACACAAAATAAGTTTGAGTGGAATCATCCAAAAATTGGGCGTTCACATTGTATGTTACCAATGTCAAAATGAAGATTAAAACTGTCGAAAGTAGATTTTTTTTCATAGTATTGTGAATAGTGGTGTGGTGAGAATATCAATTATGTTGAATTTAGAATTAAAAACGACAACCAAACATGTGATTTTATTCAATTGACAGACAGACTAAAGGTATAGAATAATAAATGAACTCAAATATTAATTTTAAGGTAATTAGCACCATCGATATTAGTTATTCACTATTCGTTAATCAATGGTGTTTCTCCAACGACCTCACTGCAAAAAACACAGAAAAAATCGTCAATACCGCTCCCATTAAAAATGGCGCTCCCGGAAAATAAATCGGAGCATTTGCAGATGTAAAAAAGGAAAACAGATTGGTCATCATTAACGGACCAACGATCGATGTCACACTGATCAAACTTGTCAATGCGCCTTGCAACTCGCCTTGTTCGTTAGGCGGAACTTGCCCAGACATGACACCTTGCAATGCCGGACCACAGATTCCTCCAAGTGAAAATGGAACAACAATGGCAAACATCATCCAGCTTTTTGTAGCAAATGCAAACAAAGTAAATCCGATTACATACAGACTAAGTCCTAAATAGATAGATCGCTTCTGTCCTAATTTTGGAATTACAATGCGGATCAAGCCTGCTTGAACAATTGCTATCATTAATCCGACAAAGCCTAGTGAATAACCAACCATACGTTCAGTCCACTTGAATTTCTCCATTGTGTAGAATGTCCATGTGCTTTGGGTAGCATGACTTGCGATGTAAATAAAAACGAGACAAGCGACTAAACTAAGTATCACCGGATAATGCGCTAATCGTTTTAGTGAACCGACAGGGTTCGCTCTTTTCCAATCAAATTTTCGTCGATGATCTTTGTCTAACGATTCAGGCAAAATAAAATATCCGTAGGCAAAGTTTAACAATGCCAATCCCGCTGCAGCAAAAAACGGAATCCGTGAGCCATAATGTCCGAGGACTCCACCAAGCACGGGCCCAATAATAAATCCTAGACCGAATGCTGCACCGATCAATCCAAAATTCTGCGCACGTTTTTCCGGCGTACTGATATCGGCTATGTATGCAGTCGCAGTTGTAAAACTTGCTCCAGTGATTCCTGATATCAATCTTCCTATGAACAACCAGACAATCGTCGGTGCAAAACCCATCAGCAAATAATCAATTCCAAATCCGAAAAGCGAGATCAACAAAACCGGTCGACGTCCATACCTGTCGCTCAATGCGCCAATGATGGGAGAAAACAAAAATTGCATCGTCGCATATGCAAACATCAACCAACCCGCATACGTTGATGCCATACTCAAATCACCACCAATCATTTCTTCGATCAACTTCGGCAATACCGGAATGATGATGCCCAGGCCAATTACGTCGATTAGCATGGTGATGAAGATGAACGGTAATGCGTTTTTTGTTTTCATTTTTGAAAGGAGTTAAAATAAAAGGTCAAGGGTCAAAGGTAAAGGGTCAGACGTGGATAAATGACCTTTGACCCTTGACCTTTGACCCACGGATTATATCAACTCATTTCATTGTAGGCATTCCGTATTTCGCCCAATCTTCCTTAGTCGGGCCATAAGCACCAATGACAGGTAAACCAAGCATTCGCATCAGTACAACCATTTCTGCACGGTGATGAGCTTCATGTTTGATCAATATTGTCAGGGTTGTTCCACGCTTCCAATTGTCACCATACATATTATCTTCTTTTTGCAGATCGTCAACTGTCCAGTTCTTTTTTAGCTCTTCTACGATTGACTTTGCTCCTTTTTCATAAGCCTCACAAAGCTCCTTTACTGTTTCACCGGAATAATCTTCTTGTTCCTTGATGTCAATTTTCAAACCCATCTTGGCCGGCATCTCTTGCTGAGTATGAATAATGTGCCAAGCAAGAAAACCGAGTGTTCTTACATTGGGGTGAACGACTTTTGTCAGGCTTTCATCCGTTAGGTTCTTGAACAAATTCAGTGTAGACTGACTTTCATAACTCCAGTCACTGTAGAAATCCTCTAATGTTCTATACATAATTATGTGTTTTTAATAAGTAAGAAATATGCAGACAAATAAACAGAATAAATCTTTGCTCAACAATGAGTTCAGAAAAATGACAATAAATTAACTTATGCAAATTATCAATGCTTCAATTTATTCAGGAAATTGATATCCACTGAACCGGTATTCCTGAAGATCATTGTTAAAATTGCAAGTCCAACAGCAACTTCTGCTGCAGCAACTGCCATGATGAAGAACACAAAAACCTGTCCTGCAGCATCGCCGAAATAAGTTGAGAAAGCAACCAAGAGTAAATTCACTGCATTCAGCATTAATTCAACACACATGAAAATGATGATAGCATTTCTTCTGAAAAGAACACCCAACACACCGATACAAAACAGCAGTGTACTTAAAATTACATAATTATTAAGAGGTATAGTTTGAAAGATCGATCCCATTGTCAAATTAATTAATTTCTTTTTTACCTAACATAACTGTTCCTACCATTGCAGTAAGAAGTAATATTGATGACACTTCAAATGGAAGTGCATATTCGCGAAATAAAACCAAACCAAGATTCTCAATTAAGCCTACATCTGAATTTGGTACAGAAGCAACTGTAGTAGTAGCTTGACGAAGCGCCCCAACCAAAACAGTCATTAATAATCCACCGGAAACAGTTGCAGCAACTTTTAACCATTTACTCTTATGCGGCTCAACATTGGAATTTAAATTTAGCATCATGATCACATATAAGAACAAGACCATAATTGCTCCGGCATATACTATGATGTGAACAGCTGCAAGGAACTGAGCATTCATTAAGACATAATGCCCGGCAATGGCGAAAAGCAAATGATCAGGTACAATACACTATGCACAGGATTCTTTGATATCACGACCATCAATGCACTTAATATTGCAAGGAATGCCAGGAAATAAAATAGCGAAATATTCATTTTGGGTGTTCTTATTTTAATTCCAGCAATTACAATTTGTTATGCTGAAGATTCTTATTCTTTTGAATTCTATCACTTCTGAGGTTTGGCGATCACTGATGTCTATTCTTTCATTTACACCTTCCACCAATTTATCTTTTCCGTAGATCATTTCTGATCTGTTCAATGATGTTGCAACAATTCTATCTGTTAAGAATATCGCTTCCTTTGGACATGCTTCTTCACACAATCCGCAGAAGATGCACCGCAACATGTTGATCTCATACGTAGAAGCATATTTTTCTTCACGATATAATTTCTCTTCGCCTTTATTCCGCTCAGCAGCAACCATTGTAATTGCTTCAGCAGGACAAGACAAAGCGCAAAGTCCGCAAGCTGTACAACGTTCTGCACCATTTTCATCGCGTTTCAAAACATGCTGACCACGATATACAGGAGCGAAATCTCTTTTGACTTCGGGATACGATATTGTCGCCTTCTTCTTAAAGAAATGCCTCAATGTGATCTTCATGCCATTTAAAATAGCAGGCAAATAGATCTTTTCCGCGAAGGTCAGTTCTTGTTTTACTACTTGTTTGCTTCTATTGGTGAGGCTTTGCATCTTTTTAATATTGTTTTAGGTCAAGGGTCAAAGGTCAAGGGTCAGGCTTAACCTTTGACCCTTGACCTTTGACCTAATCAACTAAGAAAGTTTTCCCATCCACCACATCACCATCCCCGTTACAAAGATGTTGGCTATAGCTAATGGCAATAATATTTTCCATCCCAGGTTCATCAACTGATCATAACGGAAGCGCGGAAGTGTCCAGCGGATCCACATGAATAGGAAGATGAAGAAGAATATTTTTCCGAATAAGAACATGGTTCCAATCATGCTTAACCAATTTGGATCTGTTACGAAACGACCGATGAAAGGCATGTTGTATCCACCAAAATAAAGTGTACTGATAACAGCTGATGAAATAAACATGTTGATGTATTCAGCGAATAAGTAGAATCCAAGTTTCATGGAACTATACTCTGTATGATAACCACCAACCAATTCCGTTTCACATTCTGGAAGATCGAATGGCGCACGATTGGTCTCAGCAAATGCACAGATAATAAATATCAAAAATCCAAAAGGCTGATAAAACACATTCCAGTGTCCGCCGGCTTGTTGTTCTGCAATTTCCCGAACACTCAATGTTCCTGTCATCATGATAAGTGCAATGATAGAAAGTCCCATTGCAATTTCATAACTGATCATCTGTGAAGAAGCGCGTAGTGCACCAAGCAATGAATATTTATTATTCGAAGCCCAACCGCCAATCATAATTCCATAAACACCGATTGACACAACACCAAAAATGTAAAGTATTCCAATATTCACATCTGTTGCCTGAATCGGGTAAAAATTACCGCCAATTGTTAACCCTTTTCCCCATGGAATTACTGCACTTGTCATGCAGGCCGTCATCATTGCTAAACTCGGACCGAGAATGAAAAGAAATTTATTCGACACATTTGGAATGATCTCTTCTTTCATGAACATCTTCACTCCATCTGCCATAGGCTGTAAAATGCCAAAAGGGCCTGCGCGATTCGGACCAAGGCGATCCTGCATAAAGGCCGCCACTTTCCGTTCTGCATACGTAGAGTACATTGCAACTACCAGCGAGATCAGAAAGACTGATACGATGATTATTATTTTTATGAGGAGGTAGGTGGACATTCGTTTCTTGTTTATCGTTTTTCGTTTATCGTTTATCCTCATTCGATACGCGAAAGACGATAAACGATAAACGACATTGCAATTAACTATTATACATTTCTTTTCCGCCGACTAAATTCTGGACAACGTTCACATCATTCAGCAATGGCTTGTGGGCTGGTTCTTCAAGAGTGTAATGATTTTGTGAAATCACAGAGTGACGATCCAGATTTGCAGGGCCATCGATCTTCCAGTCACTTGTTGCCTTCTTTTCGAAACGGCAGTCGTTACAGATCCAATCTTTCACTTCGCCGTATTTATCTTTTCGTCCTGTTACACGATACACTTCTTCGCCTTTCAACCACAGTGTAACTTTTCCTGCACACTTCGGACAATCACGGTGAGCATCGACAGGATTAGCAAACCACACACGACTTTTGAAACGGAATGTACGATCAGTCAATGCACCAACCGGACAAACATCGATCATGTTTCCGGAGAAATCATTATCAACTACATTCTGAATATATGTACTGATCTCAGAAACATCTCCACGATTCATGACACCATGAACACGCTTGTCTGTGATTTGATCAGCCACTTTCACACAACGATAACACAAAATGCATCGCGTCATGTGTAGTTTAATTTTCGAACCGATATCTATTTTTTCAAACGTACGGCGAGAAAATTCATAACGTGTTTTTGCAAGTCCGTGCTCGTAAGCCAGATCCTGCAAATGACATTCTCCGGCTTGATCACAGATCGGACAATCTAGCGGATGGTTGATCAACAAAAACTCAACTACACCAGCACGCGCTTCCATCAAATCAGGTGAAGTTATATTCTGCACTTCCATTCCATCCATTACCGTTGTTCTACAAGAAGCAACAGGTTTAGGCATTGGGCGAGGATCTTTTTCGGAACCTTTGGTTACTTTTACGATGCAAGTACGGCAGTAGCCGCCACTTGTCTTTAATGAAGTATAATAGCACATCGCCGGCGGAACAATTTCCCCTCCAATTAAACGAGCAGCGTTAAGTATCGTTGTACCATCCGGCACTTCAATACTCTTTCCATCAATTGTTACTTTTGCCATAATGGGCTAATCTTTTTTGTTTTAATAAACTGCATTACTTACTAATCTTTTCGGGTCAATGACTTTCTTCGAATTCCTAACATGATCTTCGAATTCAGCTCTGAAATGTCTGATCGCACTAGCCACTGGCCATGCGGCAGCATCACCTAGCGGACAAATCGTCTTCCCTTCTATCTTCGATTGAATGTCCCATAGTAAATCAACATCACTCAATGATCCATGTCCGTCGATGATTTTATGCAACACTTTTTCCATCCATCCTGTTCCTTCACGACAAGGCGAACATTGTCCGCAGCTTTCGTGGTGATAGAAACGAGTGAAGTTCCAAAGATTTTTTACGATGCTGGTTGTCTCATCCATTACGATGAAGCCACCTGAACCAAGCATTGTTCCTGTTGCAAATCCGCCGTCAGCAAGTGATTCGTATGACATCAATCTTGGTTCACCGTTTGCTGTTTTCAAGATCAAGTCTGCAGGAAGAATTGGAACAGAAGAACCACCGGCTACAACTGCCTTCAATTTCTTTCCATTTTTAATTCCACCACACCACTCATCGCTGTAAATAAAATCTTCAACAGTAATTCCCATTTCAATTTCATATACTCCGGGCTTGTTGATGTGACCACTGGCAGAAATTAGTTTCGTGCCTGTGCTTTTTCCAATACCAACTTTTGCATATTCATCGCCACCATTGTTGATGATTGGAACAACTGCAGCAATTGTCTCGACATTATTTACAACCGTCGGACAACCATAAAGTCCGGCTATTGCAGGGAATGGAGGTTTGATCCGTGGATTACCACGCTTTCCTTCCAGTGATTCAAGTAAAGCTGTTTCTTCTCCGCAGATGTATGCACCTGCTCCAACTTGAACATACAAGTCAAGAGAATAATCGCTTCCTAATATATTTTTTCCAAGCCAACCGTTAGCATAAGCTTCATCAATCGCTTGTTCTAATATTCTTGCAACATAAAAATATTCGCCACGGATGTAGATGTATGATGTATTCGCTCCTAGAGCAAAACTTGATGTGATCATTCCTTCGATCAATAGATGAGGAATGCGTTCCATCAGGTAACGATCTTTGAAAGTTCCCGGCTCAGATTCATCGGCATTACAAACTATGTAACGCGCAACACCTTCAGGTTTTGCAAGGAAACTCCATTTCATTCCGGTAGGAAATCCTGCTCCACCTCGACCACGCAATCCGGATTTCTTTACTTCTTCGACAATGGCTTCAGGCGTCATTGTCTTGATCGCTTTTTCTACAGAAGCATAACCGCCATTTTTACGATAAACTTCGTAAGTATTAATACCCGGAATGTGATCGTTATTTAAAAGTAGTTTCTTTCCCATACTTAATTTCTTGCCTCCGCTTTATCAGTGTATGTTTTACGCTTTCCGTCTGCACGAAATCTTTCTACCAATGAATCTACTTTATCAAGACTTAAATTTTCGTAATAGTCTGCTCCTACCTGCATCATCGGTGCTGTACCGCATGAACCTAAACATTCAACAGATTTCAAAGTGAACATTCCATCTGAAGTTGTTTGTCCGGTTTTGATGTTCAACTTTTTCTCCAAATGAGAAATTACATCTTCAGCACCTAACAACCAGCATGAACTTGTTCTGCAAACTTCTATCACACATTTTCCAACAGGCTTCATGTTGAACATTGAATAGAATGATGCAACTTCATAAACTTCTACTGGAAGAATTCCAATTACAGAAGCAACATAATCCATCGTCTCACTACTCAACCATCCATCAAATTCCGCCTGAGCGATATGCAGAATTGGAATCAATGCTGATTTTTGTTTTCCTTCAGGATAACGTTTCATCATTCTCTGTACAAGAGCAAGTGATTCGTCACTGAATTTTATTTCTTTACCGTTATTCATTTTTCTTCGGTCAAAATATTTTTTCGATCAGGCGTCTAATTCGCCTGCAATTACATTCATAGAACTCATTGTCAAAATTGCATCACTTAAGAATGCACCTTTGATCATTTCTCGATAAGCTTGGTAATAGATATAACAAGGACGACGGAAATGTAATCTGAAAGGTTGGCGACCGCCATCACTAATCAGATAGAAACCTAATTCACCATTTCCACCTTCAACACAATGATACACTTCGCCTTTTAGAACATCTGTTTCTCCCATTACAATTTTGAAATGGTAGATCAATGCTTCCATGTTATTATAAACATCTTCTTTCGGAGGCAAATAGAATGATGGAATATCAGCATGGAAAGAAGTTTTGTCTTGCAACTTTTCTATTTTTTCCATTGCTTGTCGTATGATTGACATGCTCTGATACATTTCTTCTTCACGAACCATGAATCGATCATATGTATCACCATTTTTTCCGATTGGAATTTCAAATTCGAAATCCTGATAAGACGAATACGGATTCATTACACGAACATCGTAATCCACTCCGGCAGCACGAAGATTCGGACCACTGAAACTATAATTCAATGCACGCTCTGCTGAAATTGGTCCGCAACCAATGGTGCGATCCATAAATATTCTGTTACGCACTAAAAGTTTTTCAAATTCTTTTAGTCCTGCAGGAAGGTCGGTAACTAGTTTTTTTATTTTACGCCATGCAGTTTCATTGAAGTCTCTTTCGAAACCACCAATGCGACCTATGTTTGTTGTTAAACGAGCACCACAGATCTCTTCGTAAATTTCATAAATGTCTTCACGCCACTGAAAAACATAAAGAAAACCTGTCATTGCACCGGTATCAACTCCGATCACACTATTGCAAACAAGATGATCGGCAATTCGAGCAAGTTCCATGATGATGACACGCATGTACTCTACACGTTTCGGCAATTCCGCACCGATCAGTTTTTCAACTGTCATGTGCCAGCCCATATTATTGATCGGCGACGAACAATAGTTCAAGCGATCAGTAAGTGGTGTTACCTGATAAAACGGTTTATGCTCTGCCAATTTTTCAAAAGCACGATGGATATATCCAATCGTTGGTTCAGAATCAACAATGATCTCACCATCCATTGTCAACACGTTTTGAAAGATACCGTGTGTTGCCGGATGTGTCGGTCCAAGATTAAGCGTTGTGTATTGCTTATTATCTTCTTGTATCGCTGGTTTTGATTCCATTTTATATTTTTTGATTGTGATGATCAGTGAAGATCACACATCATTCTACTAATTAAGTTTTTTGAAATTGGCTTTGTCACGACCAAACATTGTATCGTCTTTGTCGTAACGCGTCAGATCTTCGACAGGGTATTCTTTTCTCATTGGATGATAATCCATGTCTTCAACGTTGAGTATACGAGTCATTTTCGGATGACCTTTGAAACGAATTCCATAAAAGTCAAATGCTTCGCGCTCCATCCAATTTGCTGAAGAGAATATCGGAATCAATGAATCGAATTGAAGATCGTTCAATGTTGTACTTGCTTTGAAACGAATACGAAGATTGAAGACCAGACTATGAAGTTGATACATCATAGTAAAAGGTTTCGGTTGATCAGGAGTATGAACTCCGCAAGCTGTTGTCAGATAACGAAATTGAAACCGTTCATCATCATACAGAAATCGAAAAAGAGAAACGAGAATACTTTTATCGATTGTAATAACTGTAAAATCGTACTGTTGCTCCTTACTTAAAATTGCATCACCGAATTTTTCATTGATGGCTTCTGCAACTTGATCTATTGTGGGCTTATCCATGATTAACTATTCTATTCCGTAAGAAGCTAAGAGCTGTTTGTATTCAGGAGAATTTCTGCGACGTAACGATTCATTTTGAATCAATGTCTGAATGCTCATCACTCCTTCAAGAATTTGTTCAGGACGTGGAGGACAACCGGGAACATAAACATCGACAGGAATGATATGATCGATTCCTTGAAGTACAGAATACGAATCGAAAATTCCGCCGCTCGATGCACATGCTCCAACAGACAATACCCAACGTGGTTCAGCCATTTGTTCATACACCTGACGAAGAACCGGTCCCATTTTTTTTGCAATCGTTCCCATTACCATTAACAGATCCGCTTGACGAGGAGAGAAACTTAAACGCTCTGATCCGAATCGTGCTAGATCGTATGTTGATGCCATTGTTGCCATAAATTCAATTCCGCAACAACTTGTTGCAAACGGCAATGGCCAGATTGAATTTTTTCTAGCTAATCCAACGACGTGATCAAGTTTCGTTGCAAAAAATCCCGGGCCTTCAAATCCGGCAGGAGCTTGTACGATGTTGACATTGGATGCTGATTGTATATCTTTCATTTCTTCCTTTCTAAAAACTATTCCCACTTCAATGCGCCTTTTCTGATGATGTAGAAAAATCCTGTTAGTAGTAAACCCATAAATAAAAACATCTCTAACAAACCCTGAACACCAAGTGTTTTGAAATTCACAGCCCAAGGGTACATAAATATGACCTCAACGTCGAATAAAACAAAGAGAATTGCGACAAGGAAGTATTTGATTGAGAAGGGGATACGGGCATTTCCTTGTGGTTCAATACCACATTCGAAGGTCTCCAATTTTACCTTTGATTTTCGCTTGGGTCCCAGTAAATGAGTTGCGACCATTGTAGTGACAACGAACCCTGCAGCCACTAAGAATTGAATAAATATTGGAAAGAAGTCGGAGGTTTGACTGGAAGTACCCATTTTTGATGAAATTCAGATGTTTTTATCTGAATAACTGGCAAATTTAAGGTTTTTTGGTTCTGAAATCTTTTAAATGTGGCTTTTTTTTGTCACTCATACAGGTTAGTTTAAAAGAAAATAAGAGGAAGCTATAAACTACTACTTATTAACAACTTAACAAAAATTCTTATTCGACATTTACAGTTAACATCAATTTCTTTTCACGAAGATTTTACTAATCAGATGCAGGGAAGGCGTATATTATAGATAGTAGAAATAATATAATCCATTAGGATAAAATATCTATTGTTCAGATGTGATTATTTATTCCTTATGTTTTTCCTTTTCTGCTTTTGCAATCAAAAGGTTTTTTCGAAATGATTCTTTTTCTTCATTTCCCGGATATGAAACTTCAAAAGTTTCTAAGTCCATTTCAAATGGAAGTATTAAAGCATCTGATGTTATTTCTTCAACATAACCGAAAACTTTCTGGTCATTGCAGCTATTCATATGTACACCATCTACGTCTGATGGATAAATAAAATGTGCGGGTTCAATTATTTTAATCAAATCACAACCCTTAAAAACGTAAATCCATTTAAAATCAGAATATAAAATGTAATTAAATTTTTCACAATAAAGTACGCTCATGATACTCTGATTATCATCAACGCACACAATTAATTCTTTCATTGTTAAATTCAGAAGATAACCATATCCGCTTGCTAAAATGAAAGCCGTTTTATTATCTCGATCTATTATAATTTGATCATCTCCTTTTTCATATCCTTTGCAAAATGATGCGATCCATTTATTTTCATCAGTCTCTTCGAATTCAATCAAAATATTATACGATGAAAATTTTCCGAAATGAATCACATTCTTTGTTTCTGATGATGATATTTCATGTAAAATTTTTGCATTCATAGTCTCCAATAATAAAATCTATCCAAGGTATTTCTTTACAATATAAGTCTCCTCATCGAAGAAATAATAAATACATTTTCATTTTTTTTCGCATTTGTAAAGGCCAAAATAGATTACTTCCCTATAGTCATTTTTTTTCTAGTTATTGATTTACAATATTATATGAATGTTAAAGCTGCATTTTTAAATTAAACACTTGTTTAACTTAAACGTTTGTTTAATTTTGCCCCCAAAATAATGCAAAACTAGAATGGCAGAATTAACAGTCAGTAAAAGAAAGAAAGAACGGATCCTAGAAGTATCGGAAGAACTGTTTGCAGAGTTTGGCTATGATCGAACTTCTGTGAGAATGATTGCACAAAAGGCAAACATCAACATTGCAATGATCTCCTACTATTTCGGCTCGAAGGAATTACTTTTCACTGAATTGGTAGAATATCGTGCATTGAGTTTTCGTCTACGGTTACAGGATATTCAAAAGGAGATTGAAGATCCAATGAAACAAATTGAAATGATGATCGATGGTTACGTCGATAAAGTTTTTGTCAATCACCGTTTTCACAAAATTCTGCATCGACAAATTTCATTACAGAATTCTTCTGAATTGAATGTACAGATCCAATCGATTCTAATGAAGAATATCAACGAAGTAAAAAACATCATTGAATCAGGCATAAAGAAAAAAGTGTTTCGCCAGGTTGATGTGGAATTTTTAATCATCACGTTTTTTGGAACTGTCTCGCAATTTTCTAATTCAAGTGGATTATCACTTAGCCTTCTTAATCTTGATCAGGGAATGCATTTAACGCAGATTCCGGAAATGAAAAGCAGGATGAAAAAATACCTGACTGAGCTTTTTGCAAAGTACCTACTTATAACTAATAATTAATAACGAAAAGTGAATAATTACATCGATTAAGAAGCGGTGCTACTTACCACTCACCAATTACAAATTACCTTTTACCACTTTACCACTCACCAAAATAAAAAATGGAAACTCCAGAACCAAAAAAGAAAAAGAAAATCGTACCGATCATATTAGTATTGGTCGTCGGACTGATCTTATTTTATGTATTTAACAAGATCACTTATGCTCGTCATCATGAGGATACGGATGATGCGCAAATTGACAATGATATCAATCCGGTGATGGCAAGAATTACCGGTTATGTTGATCAAATTCGATTTGAGGACAATCAACTTGTACATAAAGGCGACACACTTGTTTTGCTGGATGACCGTGACCTACAGATCAGAGTTGAACAAGCAGAAGCTGCTTTGGAAAATGCAAAAGCAGGCGTAACAGTTGCTGAAGCAAATGTGAGTTCAGCCATAGCCAACTTTGAAACTGCTAAATCGACGTCGGAAGCAAGTCGTATTCGTGTTTGGAAGGCAACAACTGATTACACTCGTTATGAAAATCTGTTAAAGGATAAAGCCATTGCACAACAAAAGTTTGATGTAGCAAAAGCAGAAAAGGAATCAGCAGAAGCAGGGCAAGTAATTGCACAACATCAACAAGCGGCAGCAAGCGCTATGGTCGAGGCAGCGAAAAAACAAATTTCTGTGGCAAATGCAAATGTGACACTGAAGCACGCAGATCTTGATTATGCAAAACTCCAATTGTCGTACGCTACTATTATTGCGCCGGCATCAGGACTTGCTTCTAAAAAAAGCATTCAACCCGGACAACTTGTGAATGCAGGTGCAAATCTTTTTGCCATTGTGTCTAACAACAGCGTTTATGTTGTTGCCAATTTCAAAGAAACACAACTTGAACAAATGCAAAAAGGAAATTCCGTCGAAGTTATTGTGGATGCCTATCCAAACACCAAATTGGAAGGCACTATTGATAATTTCTCTGCGGCAACAGGAGCAAAATTTTCTCTTCTCCCACCCGACAATGCAACAGGAAACTTTGTGAAAGTAATCCAAAGGGTACCGGTTAAAATTATTTTGAAAAATTCAGAAGCGCTGAAGGATAAGTTGAGGCCGGGGATGTCGGTGAAGGTGTCTGTGAAGGTAAGCTGATTCAAAGTTAAAAGTATTTTAGAAAAATAAATCGCTGCCCAAAGTAAAAAATAAATTACCAATAAATTATCAAAAGCTCTAGGTTCAAGGCCAACTTTGAACTTTGAACTCAGAACTTTGAACTCAAAAAAATGCCCGAACAAGGTTTCAATAAATGGATCATCACGTTCACCGTGATCATGGCGTCGTTGCTGGAGTTGATCGATACAACTGTGGTCAACGTTTCTATGCCGCAGATCATGGGGAATTTGGGGGCGACGTTAGAGGATGTCGGTTGGCTTGTTACTGCATATGCTGTTGCCAACGTAATTATTCTTCCAATGTCAGGATGGCTTTCTGCGAAATTCGGAAGGAAAAATTACTTCATTTTTTCAATTGTACTCTTTACTGTCGCTTCATTCTTTTGTGGTAATGCAGATAATATCTGGGAACTTGTCATCTTCCGTTTCATTCAGGGAATTGGTGGTGGTGCTTTGCTTGGAACATCACAATCAATTTTAGTAGAGACATGGCCGAAAGAACAATTAGGAATGGCTACTGCAATGTTTGGACTCGGAGTAGTTGTCGGTCCGACTTTAGGCCCAACTCTTGGCGGGTACATCACAGATCATTTTTCTTGGCCGTGGATCTTTTACGTGAACATTCCACTAGGGGTAATTGCTGTTCTATTAAGTATGGCTTACATCAAAGATTCAAAAGTCGTTCAGAAGATAGGAGCCGTCGATTGGGCCGGAATATTTTTTCTAATCCTTGGAGTTGGTTCACTTCAGGTTGTATTGGAAAAAGGTGAAGGCGAAGATTGGTTTCAAACGCCATACATTTCTGTATTGACTGCATTATCCGTTATTGGAATTGCATTATTTATCTGGCGAGAATTAACTGCTGAACATCCGATTGTTAATCTCCGCATTCTGAAAAATCGTGAATTGTCCATCGGAATGTTCACGACATTCATTCTTGGCTTCGGATTATTCGGATCGGTATTCGTGTTTCCAATCTTCTGCCAAAATTTACTTGGCTTTACGGCTCAACAAACAGGAGAACTTTTAATCCCAGGCGGTCTGGCAACTATATTCATGATGCCAATGGTAGGTAAATTGTTGCAGAGAAAAGTTCCACCCCAGATCATGGCAACCGGAGGATTCATTCTCTTCTTTATTTTTACGTATCTAATGTCAAACTCAAGTTTGTCGTCAGGAGAAAGCGATTTTTATCTGCCCTTGATCATTCGCGGAATGGGCTTAAGTTTATTGTTTGTCCCTTTGACAACACTTGCACTTGGCTCATTAAAACCTGAAAACATTGCGCAAGGAACAGGACTGAATAATATGATGCGACAACTGGGTGGTTCATTCGGTGTTGCTCTTGTAACAACATTTATCCATTTACGTCACGCGCATCATCGCAGCGATCTTATCGAACATATCAATCCATTCAATACTGCATTCAATGAACGTTTTCAGGCATATTACCACAACTTTCTTTCCAGAGGATTTGATCCTGCGAAAGCGGAACAACTAACTTACAAAGCAATTGACCTAACAGTTGTAAAGCAAACGTATTTGATGACGTATATGGATGCTTTTTGGTTCATTGGGGTGTTTTTCATTACTTGTATTCCGCTGCTATATCTTCAAAGATTTAACAGGAGTGCGAAGATTTCTGCTGCGGATGTGCATTAAAAAGGAAAGCCGGTCAATTCAGACCGGCTTTTTTGAACCTACTAACTTTATTCACAAAAAAATATTCACTCTTATAATTTCGAAATCTCCCCACTCCCAATGATCTTCGAAGAAATTTTTCCCGGCTCCTGTACGTAATGCACATTCCCGCTTCCCGTGATGGTTACATTCAGATCATTTTTTACATCAACTGTACTTGTTCCACTTCCACTGATCGCAACTGCACTTGAAAAACAATTCAGTTCATGTGCATTGATGTTTCCGCTTCCGCTAATACGATAATCTGTTTCTGCTGAACCGCCATTGAGAACCAAATTTCCTGAACCTGACAGATTTGCTTTCAGTGATTTACTGTTCACCATCACTCTGATATCGCCTGAACCTGATAATTTGATATTCATGAAATCACATAGAAACTGACTGCGTGTTACTATATTTCCTGAACCCGTAAGCTCGAGAAGACAAAGATCTTTTACGGTAATATAAATTGTAACCGGCTTTGTGTATTTGATATTGTCTTCGTCATCGATTACCAGCGAATTGTTTTTTACTGTCGTGTTAATTTTTCCGAGGAGATTATCTTCTGCCTCAACACGAACTTCCTGAACATCGCCTTGTGTTACATATACATTTGCTGCACTTTTCAATTCGATACCGCTGAATGATTCTAATTGGCGGACTTCTGATGTTATTTTTCCTGAACCTTCTGTACGACAACCGTATGAAGTTGTAGTTAGGAGAAGGATTGATGCTAGGATTAAAAGATTTGTTTTCATTTTGATTTAATTGTGTGATTTAACTATTTAGTAAATTTATACTTTATGAGAGATTAGAAGCCAATAAATGTTATTCCCACATTAACAGGATATAGAACCGGACCTTCGTTGTTTTTAAAGAGTGTTGATGCATAGTATTCTCCGTAGACATTAAATCGGCCGTATCCAATTGCTGCTCTGAAACCATAACGGAACGGATTTACATTGTGATTACTGAAATCTTTTGCTTTACTGGTCTCGCCTGCAACTTCTACTTTTTGTTTTGTATGTGAACCAACCAGTAATCCAACCATTCCTCCTACTCCAATGTGAAATGCATTTTTAGTATTTCTGCTTGTGAAGACTTCAAACATTAATGGAGCCATTAGATACGTTGTTACCAATTTACTCTTTATGTGAGCAACACCGGGAGTTGTGTCATGGTATGCTGTTGTGTAATCGCTTTTTGTAAGGAGAATATCATTATCGAAGCGATAATTGTTCCATGTAAACCCAAGGCCTGTAAAGAACCAGACGTTACTATGTCCAAGTTCAATATTCTTTTGTAAAATGTTTAGTCCAACACTGATTGACTTCTCAACACGCAATTCGAAATTTTCTTTTCCGGGTGAAAGATTAAATGTTCCGCCATTATCCATATACGAATTTATTCCCATTTCAAATCCGCCCCAGATCGGCTTTGTATTGGAACGTTTGACCTTCACTTCATCCGTTTTACCAATGAACCATAATTGTGAATCTCCAAGATTGATACGCGTCGTATCCACTTTATTGCTGCCTGTAGAACTGTCGCTCATTTTTATCTTACCAATTCCGGAAATATTTTCATTTAACTTCTTAGGTAGCGTTTTGTAAATGATCGTTCCGCTGCCACTCACACTTGAATTCAGTTCTTCAGAAGCATCTAATGTGATCTTACCGATTCCGGAAATAGAAGCATCCGCTTTTTGCACTTTCAGATCTTCTGCATCGATCTTTCCTGATCCGGGAACACTGAATTCAGCTTCATTGGCTTTGCCCGTTAATTCAATTTTTCCGGCGCCGGGAACTGTGGCTCTTACTTTAGAAGCATCGAGATCCATTTTAATTTTACCGTTACCGTTTATGATCAATTCAATGTAATCGGTTTTGATCGTTGACTCGCTATAGACATCTGCTTTGCCGTCGACGTTAACTTCGTCCAGACTTGGCATTGTAATGAAATAGGTATTGCCTGTTGAATTGTCGATGTAAAGCGTTTGGTTATTTACATTCGCTTCGTCAGTGCTGATCAATGATCCGACAACTTTTACGGATTGAATCGGATCGATACGAACGTAAACAGTTGCGATGCTTGTTACTTTGATCTTTGTAAATGGACCTACCTGGAGGTTTGCTGTCTTTTGTCCTTTTGTAGTTGCTGCGATTATAAGTAATGCAGCGAGGAGTTTTAATGATTTCATATGTATTGTTATTTGTTGTTTTTCGTTTTATAATAATGGGACGCGGTGGGTGGTGGAGAAGTTACAGGAGCTTGGAAAAAAATTCTAAAGTCAAAACACTAAGAACACAAGTTCACAAAAGTCCACGGAATTTGAGAATTATAGATTCCGTGGGCTTTTGTGAACTTGTGTTCTTAGTGTTAAAAAATATTTTTGCTTTCCTTATTTCCCGCTCGTATGCGACACAGAAAATTTCTTCCCCACATTCACAGCAAAGGTATTCGCATCTTTAGCTACGGCGATATCTTTTGAGTCGGAAAAATGTTTCAGCTTTTCTGCAGCGAAGTCGAGGATGTTGCCGGGCTCGGATTTTTTAGTGTCTATATTTGCAATTCCTAATTCGGCGAGTTCTTCGGTGGTGAAAACTTCGGAGAGATCATTTACCTGGCCTAATTTATGACCGGGCTTTTTTGGATTACTTGGATTTACCGGCTTATTGGCTTGTAGTGATTCAGAAGGATTTGAAATTGGGTTGACAATTTTGGGGGTGTTTGCTAACTTTTCTTCGGGCAAAATATTCTGCTGAACATTTTGTTGAATAGGAGATTTCACCGGTGCTTCCTCTTTGCGGATATTTTTTTGTTCTGCAAATGAAGGTGAGACTGACGGAGATTGTTTTACTTTATTGTTTTCTAATTTACGTTCATTCGTTTTATTCTCATCATTCTTTTGAGAATTATCGTTTTCATGATTATTAGTGGACGGTTTAATGTCTGCGATTGGCGCCGGAGTAGTTGAGTTATCATTGTGTGGCGCTTTTACCGGAACTTCAGAATTATTTTTATCGTCAGCAATCATTTTCTCATCCTTACGATCGGGACGGAAAATGAAATATGCAATGGCGATCAGAATAATTGAAGCGGCAATAGATAAGTTTCTGTACAACGAAGTTGAGAAAGAAATAACTTTCGCTTCTCTTTTTAATGCAGACTTATTTGCAAAAAGAATTGTGTAGTCAGGAAGTACTCTGGTTTTTTTAACGATGTCCAGTTCTTGAGCAAGCGCAGAATCAACTTTAAGTTGTTGTTCTAATTTGATCTTTTCTGCTCCACTCAAATCATTTTCGAAGTAAGCGATCAATCTTTCAGTTCTTGAAGTATCTTCTTTCTTCAAACTGTTTTTATCTGCAAAAATAATCGGTTCCGCTTCTATTGCGGTATTAGAAAAAAGTTCGAACTCGGCTTTAAGATCCGGATTTTCATTCAGAAAAACGTGCAACTCTTCCACCTGAACTTTGTTCAGCTTACCATCATAAAAATCGATGATATAGAGTTCGTAATTATTTCTTGTGATCATGTCAGATAACTCTTTCCGGTGAACCGATGTATTGTTTTAAAAATAATCGTGCCCGATAAATATATACTTTCACTTGCGACTCATTCAAATCAGTGATCTTCCCAATCTCTTCATAACTGTAGCCTTCGAAATCACGAAGGGTAATTACAGCTTTCTGAATTTCAGGAAGTAAATTCAGGGCGTCATTCAGTATTTTTTTTACATCTGAATATTGCTCTGAATGAAACAGACTTTCTTCATTTACTTCTGTATAATCAGAAATATGTTTTTTCTTTCTGATGCGGTCAATCATCGTGTGATAAGCCGTTGTAAACAAATAACTCTTTGCTTTATTTCCATCCACCTTCTCATGATTCCGCCACATTTTTTCGAATGCATCCTGAACCACATCTCTGGCCTCCTCTTCATCCCTCATGTTCTTGAGGATAAATCGGAAAAGACCATCAGCGTGTTCATCAACACATTGATTGTACTGGGCGGGTGTCATTTTTTGTGGTAAAAGTCGTAGTGTTCGATAATGGGACGGGCTTGTTGGCTGAAAGTTACAGATTTTCTTTTCTGGCAGCTATTGGACTTGAATTCAAGCAGTTACTATCTATCGTGAATCGTATATTGTGAATCGTAAATCGAGTGCACCATTCGGATTACAAATTACTATTCTCGAATTACGACCCTCTAATTACTACCTTTGCAGCATGACGCAAGAAGAGCAAATTTCAGTATTCGATATGTTTAAAATCGGAATTGGTCCGTCCAGTTCGCATACCCTTGGACCGTGGCGGGCTGCGCATCGGTTTTTAAGGTCTATCGATGAGCATAATTTGTGGCCGGATGTAGATCGGATCGTGATTAAATTGTATGGTTCGCTGGCTAAAACGGGAAGAGGACATGGGACTGACATTGCTATTCAGCTTGGATTGTGCGGATTTGATCCTGTGACTTATGATGTGAATAGTATTACACCTGCAATTACTTCGATTGCGCAAATCAAAAAACTCAACCTTGATTCTAAAAAAGAAATTGATTTTTCTCCGGAACGTGATATCGTATTTCTTTTCACCGAATCGCTTCCACTCCATTCAAATGCACTGACTTTTTCTATTTTCAATAACGAACAAATTCTTCTTGAAGAAACATACTACTCTGTCGGCGGCGGATTTGTCGAAAAAGATGGCGAGAAAAAATCGAAGGACGAAAATAAAGTGAATCTGAAATTTCCTATCGATAAAGCTTCGGAATTACTAACCTATTGCGACGACAACAATTTTTCAGTTTCTGATGTTGTGCTCGAAAACGAAAAATCATGGAAGAGTGAAGTGGAGATCCGAACTGGAATAATGAACATCTGGAAAGTGATGACTGAATGTATCTATCGTGGTTGCCATACAACAGGAGAATTACCAGGCGGATTAAAAGTTACACGTCGCGCTGCGAAATTGAATGAGAAATTCCTCAACGGACAAAAGCATGCAAATTTCAATGAATGGGTATCCCTTTTAAAAGCAGGCGGAAGAGATTTCAAATACACCCTCGACTGGCTTACTTGCTTTGCTCTGGCAGTCAATGAAGAGAATGCTTCTTTCGGAAGAGTAGTAACTGCACCGACAAATGGCGCTGCAGGTGTAATTCCGGCAGTACTTTTATACTATGTTGTTTTTTCTGATAATGTAACGGAAGACAAGATCATTCGCTTTTTAATGACGGCTTCAGAGATCGGTAGCATTTTCAAAAAAGGCGCGACGATTTCCGCAGCAATGGGCGGTTGTCAGGCAGAGATCGGTGTTTCTTCTGCGATGGCAGCAGGTGCATTAACTGAACGGCTAGGTGGATCACCACGACAGGTTTTGATGGCTTCTGAAATTGCAATGGAGCATCATCTAGGTCTCACTTGCGATCCGATAAAAGGGCTGGTGCAAATTCCATGTATTGAACGAAATTCCATGGGTGCAATAAAAGCTATCACTGCTGCACAATTGGCATTACACAGCGATCCTACGCAAGCAAAAGTTTCACTCGATGATGTTGTAAGGACAATGTGGAATACCGCTCTTGACATGAATACGAAATTCAAAGAAACTGCAGAGGGTGGATTGGCAACGAATGTGCCGCTTGGCTTGAGTGAATGTTGATTTTTGACAAGTGGTGATGCACGTTCAATGCAGGTAGCTTCTTTATACTTAAACTTAAACAATCTAATTTCGAAGTTTGAAGGTTTTGTTTATTTTTAAATTAATGATCAAATCAAGTCTTACTCACCACCACCGCGTAATTGCCTTTCGATATTTCTATCAGGCATGACCCACATTACAGAAACCATTACGAACAGAATTCCTGAAATCATTGGGTTTAAAAATGCGGCGCCAATTGCCGTTACATAAGCAAATAAGGAGAAAACACCTTTTGATGTTTGCTTTCTTAAAATATCAGTCATACTTGAATCATGCGATGAGCTGGACGTGATTGACTTCAATAAAATATAATAGGCAACACCATTCATCATTTGCAAAAATGCATATAGTATCACAGAGTTTGCACTAAAGTGATTCTCGCCCATGTAAGCTGTACCAAATGGAGTAAGTGAAAGCCAGAATAACAAATGTGTATTTGACCAAATGATCTTTGTATTGACGCTTTTTACAGTGTGAAGTAAGTGATGATGATTACCCCAATAGATTGCAATATTTACAAAACTCAATACGTAGCTAACAAAAATTGGAAGCAATGGAATAAAATCTCTGAATGATTCGCCATGAGGAACTTTCAACTCAAGTACCATGATGGTTATGATGATGGCTATTACTCCATCGGAAAATGCTTCGAGGCGGGTTTTTGTCATATTGGATTGGATGAAAAGTAAAAATAGGAAAATAAAATCATCTGAAAGCTTAGCATAAATTTTTCTCCCGCAGAATTTCGCAGAATACGCAGAATAACCGCAGAAAAAACTCTATGTCCTCAATTTATTTTCTTTGCGTTCGCTATCTTAAAAATTTCTCGAAGTTGAACTCAGATTAAAATATTCTGAAAACAAATTCGTCTACAAGATTGTTACAATAAAGAAATAGAAACATATATGAAAAAAGTTGGAATAATAGGTTCAGGAGCAGTGGCTAAAGCTTTGGCAAAAGGTTTTGTAGCCATTGGTTACGAAGTAAAAATGGGTACGCGTGACAAGAATAAACTCGCCGATATTCAAAATGTCATAGTTGGGAGTATCGCAGAGGCGGCTGATTTTGCTGACATTATTGTTTTGGCTGTAAAAGGAACTGTAGCTTCTGAAGTTCTCAAACAAATTCACACAGAAAATAAGATCGTAATTGACACGACCAATCCTATCGATGACAAGCCTCCGATAAATGGCGTACTTCAATATTTCACGGATAAGAATAGTTCATTGGGAGAAATTCTCCAGAAAGAAAATCCGAATACGCATATCGTAAAGGCATTCAATTCTGTTGGAAGTGCATTTATGGTCAATCCGGATTTCGAGGGTATAAAGCCTACCATGTTCATTTGTGGAAACAGCGAAGGAGCAAAAGCGAAAGTGACAGAGATCTTAACTGCTTTCAATTGGGAAACAGAAGATGTAGGCAAGATCGAATCTGCGGGACCGATTGAGGCCCTTTGCCAATTGTGGTGTTTGCCGGGATTTTTGAATAATCAGTGGTCGCAGGCGTTTAAGTTTTTGAAGAAGTAAGCAATGGACTATGGATTAATATTTCCCGCAGAGTTGCGCAGAATACGCAGAATAACCGCAGATTTTTAAACTGAGAATTTTCATGGTCTCATTGTGTCCCGATAGTTGTCGGGCTTGTGTTTTCTTTTCTCATTATTTCTCCTTTTTCTACTTTTTCTCTGTGTTTAATTTTTTTAGGCGCTATCAGATTTTTGAATTCACTTAATCGCGAATAACTTTCCTGCTTATCACTTGACCAGCCTCATCTTTGATCCTAACAAAATAGATCCCTTTCTCATTCGGTAAAGTTAGCTTTGTATTATCTACAACAACTTCCACTTTTTGTCCTATTGAATTAAAAGCTTCGACGGAATTTATTTTCCCCTTGTACTGGAGATTAACTATTCCGTCAGTCGTTGGGTTTGGAATAATTTCAAAGCCTGTATTTCCATTCAGGTCATCGATTGAATTTGGATTGCAATAGGTAAGAAATTCATTCGAAGAAAATGTAATTGCTGATGGCCCACCGCTGTCCATTAAATCAAAAGTGACTTTTATCCAGCCGGCACTTACTCCATTTGAATAGGCAATGTACTTTTCGAAAATTGTCCATGGACCCACGCAATCGAAACAACCATAATCGCCAAGTTTGTAGATCGTATCATTCGTATATGTAAATGACATGTTACAATCAAGCGGATCACCTAAATCATAAATATTAATTCGTTTTACTCCGAAAGAATTCGTGTCGGAACAAATTGAGTAGACTGGATTGTGTACATATAAAAAAACAACATTGCCGCCATATGCTGTCTGCCCTTTGAAAAGCTTAAATGTTAAATCCGGAATGTTATCGCAATTCAAATCAATTGATCCTGTTGTGTCCGTATCGTAATTTACAACAGAAAAACTGATACGTGGATCAACTATGTATCCACCCCCTGGAGGAATGTCTCCGGCTATTACTTTCGCTTTTGACGAATTGAATCCTGCGAGGAAAATTAAAATTAGTAAGAAGATTGAAGAGTATTTTGTTTTCATTGGAAGAAGAATTAGAATAGTTGAAGTGTGATTAATCTAAATTAGTAAATAATAGATTTTAAAAATTCATTTTTGGAAAATAATTCTGAGGTTTTTCTGCGTATTCTGCGAAATTCTGCGGGAGAAAAAAAACACAAAAGATTATTTCCCGCAGAATTGCGCAGAATACGCAGAAAAACCGCAGAGAATTATACAAAAAAAGGCCCGCAGTGAAATTCATTGCGGGCCTTTTGAAAAAAGTTCTTTTTTTATGAATCCAATTTAAGGACTGCTAAGAATGCTTGTTGAGGAATTTCGACGTTGCCTACTTGACGCATCCGCTTCTTTCCCTCTTTTTGTTTTTCGAGGAGTTTACGTTTACGGGAGATATCACCACCATAACATTTTGCAGTTACATCTTTACGTAAAGCTCTTACCGTTTCACGAGCTATGATCTTTGCTCCAATACTTGCCTGAATGATAATTTCAAATTGCTGACGTGTGATCAACTCTTTCAATTTCTCACACATTCTTTTACCGAAATCAAATGAGTGTGTACGATGTACCAAAGCTGACAATGCATCCACCGGTTCGCCATTCAGACGAATATCTAATTTCACAAGATCACTTTGATGGTAACCGATCGGGTGATAATCGAATGATGCATATCCTTTACTGATTGATTTTAATTTGTCGTAGAAATCGAAAACGATCTCTGCAAGCGGCATGTTGAATGTTAACTCAACTCTGTCTGTCGTAAGATAGGATTGACCCATGATCACACCACGCTTACCTATACACAATGTCATGATCGAGCCAACGTAGTCTGCTTTGGTGATGATCTGTGCTTTGATATAAGGTTCTTCAATACGTTCCAGGTAATTTGGATCGGGCATTTCAGAAGGGTTATGAATATCACCTTCTGAGCCATCGGTCATGTATGCTTTGTAAGATACGTTTGGAACAGTGGTGATCACTGTCATGTTGAACTCACGCTCTAAACGCTCCTGGATAATTTCCATGTGTAACATTCCTAAGAATCCACAACGGAAACCGAAACCTAATGCAACAGATGACTCCGGCTGAAATACCAATGAAGCATCATTCAGCTGCAACTTCTCGATCGACTTACGTAACTCTTCGTACTCGTCAGTATCGACAGGATAAATTCCCGCGAATACCATTGGCTTCACATCTTCGAAACCTTTGATGGCTTCTATGCATGGATTATCTCTCGTCGTTAGTGTATCACCAACTTTTACTTCACTTGCTTCTTTGATGCCGGAAATGATATATCCAACGTCGCCTGTCTTTACAACATCGCGACTTTCTTTTTCCAATTTTAAAATTCCGATATCATCGGCATTGTATTCTTTTCCGGTTGCAAAAAATTTCACTTTATCACCTTTACGGATCTCACCTTCCATGACTCTGTAATAAGCGATGATACCACGGAATGAATTGAAAACTGAATCAAAGATCAATGCTTTCAATGGTCCATTTGGATCTCCACTTGGTGGAGGAACACGTTTTACGATCGCTTCTAAAATATCGAAGATACCTAAACCGGTTTTTGCTGAAGCGGGAATAATAGAATCTCTATCGCAACCTACAAGGTCAACGATCTGATCTTTTACTACTTCAGGATCGGCTGATGGAAGATCGATTTTATTTAAGACAGGAATAATTTCTAATCCGTGTTCGAGAGCGAGATATAAATTTGAAATTGTTTGTGCTTGTATTCCCTGTGCTGCATCGACGATCAACAATGCGCCTTCACAGGCAGCAATTGAACGAGAAACTTCGTATGAAAAATCGACGTGACCGGGAGTGTCGATAAGGTTCAGAGTGTATTGTTCACCATCGAGATTGTATTGCATTTGTATAGCATGGCTCTTGATCGTGATGCCTCGCTCACGCTCAATATCCATATCGTCGAGGACCTGTGCTTTTTCGTCGCGCTTGCTGATTGTTTTTGTATACTCCAGCAATCGATCGGCTAACGTACTTTTACCGTGGTCAATATGGGCAATAATGCAGAAATTTCGAATGTTTTTCACTTTTGGGGCAATTTTATTAGAAGGATTGCGAAGGTAGTGGAAATCTGCGGTTTTTCTGCGTATTCTGCGCAATTCTGCGGGAAATAATTCTACATGTTTTTTCTCCCGCAGAATTGCGCAGAATACGCAGAAAAACAGAAGCCCCTTCGAGGCTATAATCCATTTACTTTTCTAAAAATGTGATCTTTGATTATATCAACATTAAAGTTCACTAAAATACCCAATTTATGTTTAGCCAATTTCAAGTAAGTTAACAGTTGCTTATGATGTACCGGTGCTAAAGACTCTATGGATTTTACCTCTATAATTACTTTATTCTCTACCAAAATATCCATTCTAAAACCTAACTCTAATTTAGCTCCATCATATACAACTGGCAAGCCAACTTCAACACGCACATTGAGATTTAATTTTCGAAGTTCATAAGCTAATGCCGCAACATACACTGATTCTAACAATCCCGGGCCCAATTGATAGTGAACTTTCATTATTGCTCCACGGATAACGTAGGAGATTTCATTTTCTGTCATTTTACAAAAGTAATGACAGATCAGTTTGAAAATTTTACAAAGACAACTTCCAATAATAAATTAAACAGCAAAGAAGCATCAAAAAACTTTTTTGGCAATCCGACAAGTGGTTTCGGCGTTTCCCATGGTGTAGTAATGCAAACATGGAACACCGGCTTTTTTTAGTTCGATGGATTGATTTGTGCACCACTCGATTCCAAGTTCTTTTACTTCTTTATCGTTCTTGCATTTGTCAATTGCATCGGCAAGATCTTCGGGTAGATCGACATGAAATATTTTAGGAAGGATAGTTGTTTGCTTTTTTGTTGTAACAGATTTTAATCCCGGAATGATCGGAACATTGATTCCATTCTCTTTGCACTTCTCAACAAATTCAAAATATTTTTTATTATCGAAAAACATTTGCGTCACAATAAATTGTGCGCCTGCATCCACTTTCATTTTCAGATAACGCAGATCCGTTTTGAGATTCGGCGCTTCGAAATGTTTCTCCGGATAACCGGCAACACCAAAACAAAAATCTGATGGCGTTACTTCCTGCAATTCTTCATCGAGGTACACTCCGCGATTCATATTCGACACTTGCTGAACAAGATCCAATGCGAATTTGTGTCCGCCATAGTGAGGCTCAAATGCAGATTCAGATTTGATCGCATCACCACGAAGCAACAACAAATTATCAATTCCCAAATAACTCAATTCAATAAGTGCATTCTCCGTTTCCTCTTTTGAAAATCCTCCGCAGATGATATGCGGAACCGGATCGACATTATAATGATTCAGAATCGCTGCACAAATACTTACTGTTCCCGGACGTTTACGAATGGAAAATTTCTCAAGCAATCCATTTTCACGCTTCTTGTAAACATATTCTTCACGATGATAAGTAACATCAACGAAAGCAGGCTTGAATTCCATGATCGGATCAAGAATATCATAAATACTTCTGATACTCTTCCCTTTTAATGGTGGAAGAATCTCAACTGAGAAAAGTGTTTTGTCAATATTTTTTGAGAGGTGTTCGGTTACTTTCATTCTATTTAAGTGAGTGGTAATTGGTGAGTGGTGAGTGGTGAGTGGCAGGGGCTTTCTTTATTTCAGAGTAATTACTGCTAATTTAATTATTCGTTCGTTATAGAAATGTATCGTCCGACGTACTTGCCAATAATATCAAACTCAATATTCACATCATCGCCGGGTTTCAGAGTATGGAAGTTTGTATTTTCCCATGTATATGGTATGATTGCAACAGAGAAACTGCTTTTCTCTGAATCAACAACAGTTAAACTTACACCATTGATGCAAACAGATCCCTTTTCAACGGTAAGATGCATTGGAGATGGAGCATATGAAAAATAAATTCTCCAGCTTCCGTCTTCATTAATGATCTTTTCAACTTTTGCCGTAGTATCTACGTGTCCTTGTACGATGTGTCCGTCGAGACGACCATTCATTATCATACATCGCTCAAGATTTACTTTGTCGCCTATTATTAGTTTTCCGAGATTAGTTCTGATCAATGTTTCATCGATTGCAACTACATCATATTTATTTCCGGCAACTTTTACAACAGTCAGACAAACACCATTGTGAGCTAAACTCTGATCGACCTTTAATTCAGAAGCAAATGAACATTCGAAAGTGAAACGAATATTTGTGCCTTCTTTATGGATAGCACATACCTCCGCCATACTTTCAATAATTCCGGTAAACATACTCTTGGTTTAATTATTACGTATTAATTGAATTGTGCCATGTAACTCCTGCACATCCTCGCCAAATATACGATAGAAATGGACTTTACACGTATAAAAATATACACCACTCACACAATCTGCTTTGGATTCCAGGTCTTTCCCATCCCAAAGCACATCTTTATTCGTTGTTTCAAAAACAATTTTTCCCCAACGATTGAAAATTTTCATTTCAATACTCTTCACATTTTTATATGGCGGACAATTTGTTTCCTGATAATCAACCGCAGTAGTGCTATCGCATGGGTGAAAAATATCGTTGACACCATCTCCATCAGGAGTAAACACCGATGGCAAAACATATTGACGACAAGTATCAACACAAACTGCGAGAGCATTTATCGTTTCATTTCCCACAGAATCTACACCGGTAACTTTATAACATCCTGAAACAATTTGAAGATTCGAATGAAGGTAGGTAGTATCATTTGGATCAAGTATAGAATCGATGCGCTCAAATACTGATGAATCCTGAGGGGAATAATAAATATAATATTTCAGAACGTCATCTGAGCATAAATGATTCGGATTGATCCATGAAAGGAAATTCGAATTATCGAAACAATCCGACATTACTGTCAATGTAGTAGCGCATGGCGGAACATTGTCAATTGGTATTCCACACAATATTTGTGAACGATTATATAATGGTGTCGGAATTCCATCTCTTGAATAACTTCCCCGCGATTTAACGTAGTAACAATACTGTGTACCATTCGCCAAACCGGTATCTGAAAACTGCTTTACGCTTACTGTTGCAATTGAATCATAGATCAAAGTTGCAGGATTCAATCGATAAATATCATAAGTGTTATTCGTCCAGGGAACATATTCTTCCCAAGTTAAATTCAATCGATTGTCCGTCGGACTGATGCTCAGAAATATTGTAGATGCATTTGTAGAACTTCCTTTTAACGTTGGCACTCCGGCATTGTTATAATACAGATCGACTTTGTATGACCATGGACCAGCAACTGTGTTGATTGCATTATCTGTAATGGTTGTATCATCCAAATCATTCAACACAGCGAATTGGGTGAAGTTAGTTCCAAAGAAGTCAGATGAATGATATACTCTGTATTCGTGCGGTCCGGGGAATTGAATCGTATCTAATTCAGTTGGCTTACTCCAATCAACATAGACAGAACCTGTTGTTGCATCCGTTGTTAACACATCAGCATGGGTAAGTACAGGAAGGTCTTTCCTCAAAGTAGCACAAGTTTGAGGCGATGCACAACTTTCTGAACCGTCTGCAAAAAATGCCGTCACCAAATAACAGTACTCTACTCCTATTGCAAGACCTTGTCCGTAATTATTGTCGACATAATTTACCGAATCAATACTCTGCAGCGTTGCAAGCAATTGATAACCGGTATAAGAAGGTGCGCCATTGTCACAAGGGCAATCAATTGTTCCAGGGTAGTTATTTATTCTTCGATAAACATAATAGCCGATCGCTTCTGCGCAAGGCGATGTACTCCAATTCAACTCAATTGCATTTCCATTTGCGACAGCAGTAACTGATGTCGGTGCCGGAGCAATGACACGAATGATTGTCGATCTCAATGCTACCAATGAGATACTATCCACCGGTTGTACATCGCGAGCTTTGAACTGCGCTACATAAGGACTTGAACGAACGTGATGACATTTTGCATCCCAAACAAAACGACCAATTACTGTATCGTTACTTGCAACAGTAATTCTTGAATAGGTAGCAGCGTCACCACCAACAAGTGAATCAATAAAGACAGCGCCGTAAGCTGAGATCTCAACAAGATCTTGATCCGGGTCGATGTTTGTCACATCAAAAGTCAAGGTCTCACCAGCAAGAACGCAAGTGTCAGAAACAGTTTCAATGAATGGGGGATTATTTGTACACTGTCCAATCAGGATCTGCATATCCCTGCGAACATAACCGGCATACCTTCCCTGCTTATATTGTTTGATATGAAAAGCAACATTGTATTCGCCGGGTGTAACCGGAGAATTCCAAATGAGATCTCCCGTAAAAGGATCCAGTGAAAATGACACCGACGCATTTGGAAATGTGTAACCGGGAATAGGCACGCCACCATCGCCGGCACATTGCACTAATTCATAAGCGAGACTATCACCTTCCGGATCGAAAGCTCCGGGGTTATGAATAAATATTCGGTTCACACATCCTTTGTCAATTGGAGGATAAGTCAGAATCGGTGAGCTGTTTGGTCCGAGGTAAGGATTAATGATCAGTTCGCTTTCAACATAAAATGGAACGTCAACAGAGTTTGGAATATTTATTACGCCTTCATTTCGATTCGGATCTGTAAAGCGTATCAAGAAACGTCCATTACCGGCATAAGTATGAACGTGCTTATATGTATTCTTACTAATGTCATCGGCTAACTGAATCTTCGACTCTCTGTAAAAACGGTCGGACCGGAACCATCACCCAGATAAACAGAATCCAGTCTTGGGCGATCGACATTCACAGACGATGTTTTTGTAAATGTTACGATTGTAATTCTATACTTGTAATCAAATGAACTAGCACCTATCCATTCATAGGTAATCTCACCGGCACGATTATGTGTTGCATAACCTGATTTACCAAATGCGATCAGAAAAAATAATAAAAGAAAGAAACGAAGTTGTTTCGTCCTCATAGGATATGATTAATAGTTTATAACTTGTTGTTCCATTACATCAGGCATCTGGCGATGCTCATATTGTTGCGTTCTCAATTTAGGAATAAATCCGGCTTCACGAATCGCTTCCTGAATTCCATTGGAAGTAAAGCGATGTGGTGCACCTGCGGCAGACACTACATTCTCTTCTATCATGATCGATCCAAAATCGTTGGCTCCTGCATGCAAACAGATCTGCGCAATTTCCTTTCCTACAGTCAACCAGCTTGCCTGGATATTCTGAATGTTTGGCAACATGATCCGACTAATTGCAATGGTACGAATATAATCTTCGCCTGTCACTGTATTGTGAACACCTTTTATTCTATTCAGCAAAGTACCTTCGTCCTGAAATGGCCAAGGAATAAATGCAATAAATCCTTTAGCATTTGCAGGCTTTTCACTTTGCACCTGGCGTAACCAAACAAGATGTTCAAAGCGTTCTGCAACTGTTTCTATATGACCAAACATCATCGTTGCTGATGTAGTTATATTCAATTGATGCGCGGCACGCATGACGTCAAGCCATTCTCGTCCGGAACATTTTCCTTTAGAGATGAGGCGACGAACCCGGTCGTTCAAGATTTCTGCACCGGCTCCCGGCAATGAATCTAATCCGGCATCATGCAAAGTTCTCAGCACTTCTGTATGTGTACTTCCTGCTAGTTTAGTGATATGTGCAATTTCAGGGGGCCCAAGTGCATGAAGCTTCAATGTAGGAAAAAGCTTTTTCAATTCACGGAACAATCCTGCGTAATAATCTAAACCAAGATCGGGGTGATGACCACCTTGAAGAAGTAATTGCTCGCCACCGTAACGGAATGTTTCCTCGATTTTCCCCTTATATTGCTCAATTGTAGTTATATACGATTCAGCATGGCCCGGTATCCGGTAGAAATTGCAGAATTTGCAATTGGCGATACAAACATTTGTTGTATTCAGATTTCTGTCAATTATCCAGGTAACATTATTATCCGGATGCAAGACTTTTCTCATTCTGAATGCAACATCCATTAACTCGGCAGTAGGTACTGTTTCATAGAGAAACTGCCCCTCTTCTGCTGATAAAAAATCAAATTCTAGTGCTCTTTTTAAGAGTTGCTCTGAAACCATATTAATTGTGGAAAGTTCTGCCTAAACAGAGTATTCATTTCTTTTTTCGTTAGTTGAAAAATATTTTGCCTAATTTCCGCACTTCAAAAATACAACATTATATGCAGACCACAATCCAATTAACACCTTCGTACAAAACTGCAGATTCCATCATTTTACTTCTGGATGACAAAGGAAGCGTCCCTTCCGGTCTTTTTTCAACCACAGAATCTGAATTCATCAAAAACGAGCTTAAGGCCGACAAAAAGAGCATTGTAATCAATCAATACAAACGATTGATTTGCATCTATCAGCCTGATTACTCAAAAGATACCGATTCATTACTGGAACTTTGCCGTCGTATCGGCGATACCTTTCAAGGAGCTTTAAACCGCTCCAAAGAACGTCGTGTTGTGATTGCAGATCTGGGTGAAAATCCAAACCTGGCTATGGCTGTAGCAGAAGGTGCCGCTTTGGGAAATTATCAGTTCCTAAAATATCGTGCAGGAAGAAAAAAAGAGGCTAATTCTCTTCGTGAAATTGCCATCAAAAGCAAAGGACTTCAGGCTGCACAAGTTCGCAACCTGCAGAATATGGTCGATGCAGTTTTACGTGCCCGTACTCTTGTCAATGAACCTCAGAATTTCATTACTGCAACTCAACTTGCGAAAGAGTTTGTTGCAATGGGAAAAGAAGCCGGTTTCAAAGTGACGGTTTTCAATAAAGCAAAGATCAAATCACTGAAAATGGGTGGACTACTTGCCGTAAACAAAGGAAGTCAGCAACCACCGACATTTACAGTAATGGAATACAAACCAAAGAACGCTAAGAACAAAAAACCATTAGTTCTTATTGGTAAAGGCGTTGTTTATGATACAGGTGGATACAGTTTAAAGCCTACACCAAATTCAATGGATTACATGAAAAGTGATATGGCCGGTGGAGCTGCTGTTGGTTCAGCAATGTATGCCATTGCAAAATCGAAACTTCCCATCCATGTAGTTGCATTAGTTCCTGCAACCGACAACCGTGTTGCTGAAGATGCTTATACTCCCGGTGATGTGATCACAATGATGAGCGGACATACAGTTGAAGTTTTGAATACAGATGCAGAAGGTCGTTTGATTCTTGCTGATGCATTACACTATGCTAAAAAATACAAGCCTGAACTGGTTTTAGATTTCGCCACACTTACCGGAGCTGCCGCTGCTGCTGTTGGTTCTTTCGGAATCGTATGTATGGGAACTCCTACTGACGAACAGAGAATAAAATTAAACAAAAGCGCTAATCGCGTATACGAACGTCTTGCTGAATTCCCATTCTGGGATGAGTACGATGATCTGATCAAATCGGATATTGCAGATATGAAAAATATCGGCGGACCAACTGGTGGAGCAATCACTGCCGGAAAATTCCTTCAACGTTATGTCGATTATCCTTGGATGCACTTCGATATCGCAGGACCTTCTTACTTACACTCTCCATCAAGTTACAGAGGAAAAGGCGGAACCGGTGTTGGAGTGAGATTCTTGTTTGACTTTGCTCAGTCGCGATAGTTGTCAGTTTGAAACGCTGCGCGTTTTTTAAACACGAAGTTCATTAAAATTTTAGCCACGAATACACGAATAAAAAAATAATTTATTCGTGAATTCGTGGCTAAAATTTTAGCGGACTCACGATTTCTAACGATCGCTCGTCTGCTTTGAAAAAGCCAGAGGCTTCGCATTAATGGTATCGTACTCTTCGCGTTTGGCGAGGATGTCGATAGCTGTATAAATTGCTTCGCGGAAAGAATCTTCGTTTGCTTCTCCTTTACCTGCGATATCGTAAGCTGTTCCGTGATCAGGAGACGTGCGAACGATTGGTAATCCGGCTGTGAAATTTACACCGCTTGAAAAATTCAGTGCTTTGAAAGGAACTAATCCCTGGTCGTGGTACATGGCAAGAACTGCATCGAATTTACGATGTGTTCCCGATCCGAAAAATCCATCGGCAGAATAAGGACCATACACAAAAATATTTTCGTCAAAACATTTCTTCACTGCAGGAATGATAATGTCTTTTTCTTCTTTGCCAATTAGTCCATCGTCGCCTGCATGCGGATTTAATCCGAGTACAGCGATCTTTGGCTTACGAATACCGAAGTCGCGTTTCAATGATGCATTGATCAGTTTGATTTTCTTGGTGATCTTTTCGATCGTGAGTGTTGCTGCAACATCTTTTACCGGAATATGTCCGGAAACAACTGCAACTTTCAAATTCTCACTCACTAAAAACATGAGGTAATCAGGTGAGTTAAATTCTTCTGCGAGATATTCTGTGTGACCGTTAAATCTGAATTGATCAGATTGAATATTGCTTTTGTTGATTGGCGCAGTAACAAGTACATCGATCTTTTTATCTTTCAGATCGGCAACTGCATGTTGTAATGAAAGCAATGCATACTTTCCGCCATCAGCATTTACCTGACCGAATTCTACATGCACATCTTCTTCCCAGCAATTGATCACATTTGTTTTTCGCAAAATGACTTCTGAAGAATTTTTTACTGTCAGATATTGAAAATCGTTTAAGTTCAAATGCTTTCTATGCAATGAAACCATTTTGTTACTTGCATAGATAACAGGAGTGCATACCTGATGCATACGGCTGTCGAAGAAGGTTTTGATGATGACTTCCAATCCAACTCCATTCGTATCGCCGCAGCTGATACCAACTCTGATTCTGCCTTCCTGCTCTTGATGACTCATAGTAACTTTTGATCTAGGGTGCAAACATACCTTTTCGGGGTGACAAATTCAATGGAAATTACGCCCGAATGTGTTTGGAATTGTTATTTCCCGCAGAATTGCGCGGAATACGCAGAATAGCCGCAGAAAAACTAATTCTTGATAAACTTTCGTACTTCAGTTTTATCTTTGGTTTGAATGGAAACAAAATAGGTTCCACTCGAAAGTGAAGATAGATCAATTTTAGTTTTTGGTTCAGAAATGTTCAATAGCAACAATTCCTTTCCTGAAATATCATTGATTCTGATTTTATCAATTTTACCTACATTATTTTTCAATGCAATACATAGTTCCGTTGAAACGGGGTTGGGATAAATTTCAAATGAACGTTCTATCTCACTTACTGTTGTATTCAAATTGAAAGTATTCGGCAATGGTTCAGGATCAGAAGGAGTGCAACCAAGTTGTGTGAATAAGAAATTACTTACGAAGCGGACTGTGGTGTCCATATATGCAACGTTAGAATAATATGGAACATGTCCAGCACCGAAATAGGTATACATCTGATTGGTTTGCCCAATTGAATCTCCATAGGCGGCAATGGAATAACTTCCATCCACTTGCATAATTGGGAAAATGCCAAGTAGATTAATTACATCTGTTGCATAAGGAACAACATCATCAATGGTTCCGTGCATAGACACAAAAGGAACATCCGTAATTTTTACCAACGTCTTATTGCCCAAAGCACCACAAAGATTTACGACAGCATTTACATCTGATGAGTAACCACTGTTTCCGCTATTCCCTTCCAGATCGCCTAAAATACTAGTGTCTATTGTCGCAGGCAATTCACTATATTCATTGAGGTATGCAAGATGTAATGCTGTAAATGCACCGGCAGAACTTCCGCCTGCATAGATAATATTTGGATCGATCTGATAATCATTTGTTGTTGCAGCGTCTTTTCTGAAAAAACGTATTGCCGCTTTCATATCCTGAACAGCTCTGTAGACAGTAGCTGTTGTATTAGCTTCATTATACGGGAATGCAATTCCTAATCTGTAATTGATCGTAGCGCAAACATATCCGCGTTTTGCAAAATGTTCGCAAAGTTGTTGAACATCCAGATCATTTTTTGTTCCGCTTAAAAAACTGCCGCCATGAGCCCAAACAATCAATGGACGCGCAGCCATTGTATCGCCTTGCGGCTGATAAATATCCATTGTTAAAATAGTATTCACTCCATTGTAATCGAGATTCGCACCGAAGACTACATCATTCGTTGTATCTAAACTTGAAAAAACTTCTGTATCGAATCGTGCTGACGAACAATCGACAAGTTGCGCACTCGATGTAAAATATCCTGAAAACAATATGGTGATAAGCGTAACGATTTTTTTCATGGTGTGGAGAATTTGGATGAAGATATGTTTTTTCCGTTATATAACAATACATCAGAAAATTCGCAAAAAAAATCCGTGGTCCTTTAGTTTGTATCGGCTATTTGATTTTAGAAGAATACAATTACAAGGACCTTTAAAATGGAATTAAAAAGTATTGTAATTTGTGAATAAGTTAACCACATCAACAGGGGAACTTCATCCGTGGAAGAGGTTTTGAAGCCTATAAGGAGATTGACCCCCCTGTTGCTGTGACTAAAGCAAACTCAAATAGAAATTGAGACATTAAAGTCTATTATCAAGGGCTTGAGTATACTTTAGTTGTGGTTAATGATACATCTAAAACAAATTTACATGAAAAACATTACCAACACATTCTTGGGATTGATGTTTCAAAAAAACATTGGATCTTTCCTTGGTCATCGCCGGGACAAACAAAACGTTGTCTATGAACAGTTTGAAAACAATGCAAAATCGATTCGTCGAATTGGTTTGTGGTTAAAAAAGTACAATATTGAATGGGATCGGGTATTGGTCTGTATGGAATTCACAGGAATTTATAATCGCCCAATGCTGCAATTTTGCACGCTTAAAAAAATTGCAGTTTGGATGATCATGCCAATTGAGATCATTCGTTCGATGGAATTCAAAGAGGGAAAAACGATAAAATAGATTCTAAAAAAATAGCTATGTATGCAATTCTGCATCATGACAAAATAAAAGTATGGCAGCCGGTGTCAAAGAATATAGTCTTGTTAAAGGATCTTCTCGCATTACGTCAGAGATTGATCAAGGTCAGCAAAATATTATTGCAACCGATAAATGAATTGAAAGCTATAAAAGATAAAGTTGCAGCAAAGAAACCAAAGTACATTGTAAATCGAGCATTGAGCAGCTCAAGAAGGAGCTTCACAAAACAGAAGCAAGAATAAAAGATTATAACAGAGGATGAAGTATTGCAAAAAAATTACAACCTGTTGCTAACTATCGGAATTGGGGCTTATACAGCCTTAGATTTAGTCTGCTACACAAATAACTCGAATACTACCAAGAGGCTAAACAATTGGCTTGCTACGCTGGAACCGCTCCATTTGAACACTCCTCAGGAACTAGTGTTCGAGGAAAAACAAGAGTAAGTAAAATGGCTAACCAAAGTCTAAAGACCAACTTAACTTTAGGGGCTGGTCTGTAATAAGAACAAAGGGGTTCTTGAGAAAATACTATGAAAGGAAACTTGACAAGGGAAGGCAAAAATGTTAGTAGTAAATGCTGTTCGGAATAAACTATTACATATTGCTAGCGCGGTAATTAGAAATCAAATGCCGTTCGATAGGAATTATTCTAGCCCATTGGCTAGTTAATTAAAAAAACGCTGGGGTATTGTTTTATAACATAGAAATCTCCTTGTGAACTTGTGATCTACGTGTTTAAAAAACACAAAGTACACAAGTTCACAAGGAGACCACGGAATATTGAGGGATGCAATTCGAATTACGAATTACGAATCTCTATTCACAGTATTATTGCATCGAAACTCGTTTGCTAACGATTCCTTTATCAGTAGTAACGCGAACAATATAGATTCCATTGCTAAGATTTCCTCTCAGGAACGTTGATGATGATCCAGACAAATTATCTTTCTTCCAGATCGATCTTCCTGTGATATCAGAAAGTTCTACTGTTTTAATAGTCAGATTTGTTCCGTCTGCTGAAACAGTGAATTGAGAAGTTGAAGGGTTTGGATAAACCGCAACAATTTTATTCAATATTGATTCAGAGATTCCATCAGGAAGTCCTAAACAATAAACGATACGTGGATTTACATAGTTTTGAATTGTATCGATATATGCTAATGCTTTCGCTTTAGACATATCAGGATTAGTTCCTAAACCGTTCATATAAGCTTGAGTTCCTGCAGAAGCTGAAAGACCTACTGCTTGAGCATAAACTGTCAAAGCAGTTGAATCATACCACTCCCAAGGACCGGCTTCGCCCGGTGCAAATGGAGGTGTTGGACGAAGGAATGGGAATAGTCCATCTTCACCGCCATTATTATTATTCGCTGCCAATGTATATGGATCTGTGAAGCCAGCTAAATTGAAGCAAGCATTATTACCTAATAAATTTGATTTTGTGATCACAGTTTGGCTACCACTTACATCAACAACGAATTGAGGAGGTGTTGTTGGCACGTAAACCGGACCATCTCCATAAGGAGCAAATGGATCGTTTGTAACATGGAATGCAACCATTGGAGCATCACCTGCTTCTAACCAAGAACTATCACCTAGTGCACCACCCATGTTCAATACGAAACGAATGTTTGAGCTAAATCCAACGTGATTGTTTGGGTTATTAAATTGTGGAAGTCCACCGTAACCATCGAAATCACCTAATATAGCTTGATTCACATATGGCTGACCGATTTGGAAACCATAAGTTGCATTGTTAGTATTCGATAAGAATTTCGGAAGTTGAATTTCTGACGGCTTGTCTAATGTTGCATAAGCCATTGCAATGTATCCACCTGTACCTTGTCCTGCAAGTATGATATTATTCGTATCAACTGCATATGTATTTCCTGTATTCGAAACATCTTCGTAGAAAAAACGAACACAAACTTTTGCATCTTGAATTGCACGATACACGGCTTGTAATAAAGTTCCTGTACGTACATCCTGATCAGGATCTGTTGGAACCCAACCTTGACGGTATGTTGCATTTGCTACTACATAACCGCGACGAGCAAATTGAGTACACATTTCTACAGCTGCAGAATCACTTTTTCCTCCTGTAGGATTTTGGTTAAACACAGCTGGGACAAAACTTCCTGTGTGAAGATAAACGATCAGCGGCCGAATTGGCTCAACATCACCAACTGGCTGATAGATATCCATTTTAAGATCCTGTGCAGTTGGTGTTCCTGTAGGGAAAATGGTAATGTTGTTTCCGTAAGTTACGTTTGGTGTTACTGATACATCAGAAAACACTTCTGATAAATAACGTTGGGCATTCATAGTTTGCGCAGTGAAAAGCGCAAATGCCAACATCGATAGTTTTAGTAGATTTTTTTTCATAGTCAGATTTTTGGTGTCGTAAAATTAAACAAAAAATAATGATAAAAAACATGATTAATATAATCATTCTACAAAAAAGGCCCCAAATTTTGGAGCCTTTGAACCTTACATAATTCCAGCCTAATTCAAAGTGACCAAAATTGAAGCATAAGCCAATCGGCCTACCAGCGGCCCACCATAAACTTCATAATGCATGTTATTCAACAAGTTGGATGCGCCTACTTTAAAGACAGACTTCAATTGCGGAACTTTTTTACTGATTTGCATGTCTACAACTTCGTAACTTTCTATCTCGCCGGTAAATTGCGGCGAGCCTTCAAAGAGAAATCCCTGTACCCATTTGTAGTTGATGTTGTAACTCCAGTTTGAAATTTTGATCTTGTTGAAAAGCATTGCTTCAATATCTCTTCCACCAAATCCAAGATTGTATTTATTACGCGGTGTATTGTATGCAGGAATAATTGGATCATCGGAACCTTGTTTGTTGAGTTCATTCCATGAATAATTTCCATTGATGCTAAAATATTTTCCAATGAAATAATTTAGTCCAATACTGAATCCTTGCGAACTTACTTTGTCTTGTGAATTGCTTGCAATTCTGAACACATCGTTCAACTCAAGGAAATCACCACCAAATGGCGAAGTACTTGTAGTAACATCTGCTCCTACAATATAGCCGATAAAATCTGTATAGACACTATAGTAATAATTTGCATCGGCATAAAGATTATCAGTCAATGAAGCACGATAACCAACTTCAATCGTCTTTACTTTTTCAGGCTTCACCGGACCAATATTGAAATAACTTAATTTATCCAGATCAGGAAACCCTGACAAATAATCTCGCAAAGATGGAATAGTTACAAGCGAATCGTAGCCCGTAATATTTCCAAGAAGTTTTGCTCGCCCAACATTGTAATATAAATATTGATCTGTTAAAGTTGGATTTCTGATCGCTGATGAAAACGAAAGTCGTACAACATTTTTCGGGTCAATCGTATAGACCAATGAAGCAGCCGGACTTAGCAGTAAATCGAAATTCTGATTTTTATCGGCACGAAGCGTAAGGTTGATCTTTAACTTATCCTCTAACACCTTTTTTTCCAGCCCGCCATAAAATCCAAATTCATAACTCTCAATTTTGCGTCCTGAAGTATCACTGAAAATTGTACCATCACTTTGCGGAAGATACTTTCTGTAGTTTCCTCCAATTATTACATCTCCAAACTTCGGAGTAAGTTTATACTCACCTTGAACGTGTACCAATCGCGACTTATCATAGAACCTTGATCCTCCTTCTGTAAATGATCTGCTGGATGTAATACATTGAAGAGTGAATCGAATCGTTGTGTTCCAGGCTCGTAAAACGGAACTGCTTTTTGAGAAACACTGGTAAAATCATCTGCATATTCACGAGAATTATTATGATAGAGCTGAAGTGAATCATAATAATTAGCCAGCAGAAATGGATTAATTGATGCAGTATATTCAGCAAATAACTGATCGTAATTCGGATCACTTGGCGAAGGTGCCTGAGGGTACCCTGGAAAATTGCTTTCCCTGACAAAATATCGATTCTGTGACAAAGACCAAAAACCAACATAGTTAGTACTCCATACATAGTCAGATTTTGATGCCTGTTGCAAAAGCAATGCAGTAAAATATGCATCATATGATTTACCTGCATCTTCATTCGTAGTATACGCTCTGATAAAGAACTTATTTTCTTTTCTATATTCAATCCGATTTTGAAAAAACAAAATGTCTTTCAAACTAAATCTGTTGTCGCCTTGATAAACAGTAGTACCTGCCCCAAAAGCAGAATTGAAAATTATTTCATTCTTAGATTTTGTTTTGTAATGAAGCGCCAAAGATGATTTAAAATTTTCTGTATTGTAATCGACCAAGTCATTTTCAGCATATCCCGTACGATAATAAGTCATAACACCCGGTCGGATCCTTGGAACTGAATTATAATTACTTGTTGCATAGTATTCATCGCCATAAACATTTACAGCATCATAACCACCCGGATTTCCCGGACCATCAGGTGAGTCCGGAGTAGCGCTCATATTATTTGCCTGCCAGTCATTTGCTTTCATGTAGAAGAGATTCAATTTGTATGCGAATCGTTCATTACCGCTTTTATCTTTAAAAACTTGCGACCAGCGCACAGCAGTTTCGACAAGATTTCTTTCGCCGACTTTAAATGAAACTTCCAGTCCCGGTTTTACAAACGGACTTCTGGTCGTCATTGCAATTACACCATTGAATGCATTCGGACCATAATACGCAGAACTCGCGCCTGCGATCAGATCGACTTTCAATACATCAAGTTCACTTGACCCCAAGAAATTTCCCAATGAAAAATTTAATCCCGGCGATTGATTATCGACTCCATCGATAAGCTGCAATGAACGCACCGGTGAAGTGCTATTGAATCCGCGGGTATTGACAATTGTAAATCCGAGTGATGCACTCGTAAGATCGACACCTTTCAATGTTCCTAATGCTTCGTAAAAAGAATTCTGTGCGCTTTGTTTGATGGCAATCATGTCGATACTCTCAACAGTAAGCGGCGCTTCTTTTTGTTTTTCGGAAACGCGACTACCTGTAATGGTCACATCTTTCAATTCAACTTTCTTGGAAGACAATTTGAATGTGACTGGCTTTGAAAAATCGGTAACGACAATTTCGGAAGAACTGTAACCAACCGATGCAACTAAAATGGTAACCGGGGCTTGTTGCCCGCTTACCGACAATTCAAATTTACCGTCAATATCTGTGCTAGTCCCAATAGAAGTTCCTTTGATAGACACAGATGCACCGATGATACTTTCGCCCGTAGAATTATCTTTGATTACGCCGCTGATCTTTTGGGCATTTGCTGCAATTGAAACAAATAACAAACCAACCACTAGTAGAATATTCCGCATCTTTTCTCTTTGTCTTTGGTATCAAACCTAGGTTATTAGTGTGAAATAATCAAGGTTTAATGCGGAAATGTTTTAACATTTTTTGCGTGGGAAAGGGTAAAAAAAATGGTTTAAAAAGTTTAATGGGTTAAATGCGATTGTCAAATTAAACTCTTTAAACCATTTGAACCAACAAATCCACCTCAAAAGTTTTAAAGGAATTTACTTTTGCATTATTTAAAATTATTTTCAATTTAACACTTCCAATTAGAATAATAGTTTACTTTGGTATCGTTGAATCTTTTAATTGAATTTTTATGATGCTTTACAATTATTCTTCTGCACTCTTTTTAACTGTCAGATATGCATATATTTTACTTATTCTCACCGTTAATCCAATTTCTGCATTTTCACAAAATTATGTTCCGAATCCGAGTTTTGAGGAAATCGATACTTGTCCAAGTGATTTAAATTATTTCGAGAAAGCTGTTGGCTGGAGAAGTATTTTAAATACTCCAGACTTATTTAACAATTGTTCCCAGGGGAGAGTTTCAATTCCAACAAATCAATTTGGTTATCAAGAATTAAAGCCGAATAGTGGTTTTAGCTATGCAGGTTTAGCAAGTGGTATTGGCTCAAGTGGTCTATATAACGAAATAATAGGAATTAAACTAAATGAAACATTAATTTCAGGACAAAGGTATTTTTTATCGTTTGACTTTTCATCTGGTTTCAATGTTAATGGTCAAGTAAATTGTCAATGTTTTGTTAATAAGCTGGGTGTAAAATTTCTAACTCATTTCGAAGATACAAATAATATTTCCCAAACAATAATTAATAATACTGCAACTTTATTTTCAGATTCTGTATTAAGCGACACATCAAACTGGTTGACATTTTCAGGAAGCTTTATAGCTGACTCTTCATATTCTTATTTATTGATAGGTAATTTTTTCACACAAGACTCCATGACGTTTAATTGCATTGATGTATCTTCTTCCATTTCATATACATATTTAGATAATATTTGTCTATCACAGAATTTAAATGATTGCAATGGTATAATTGCTGACACTAAATTGTGCTCGTTTAACTTGTTTCCAAATCCAAGTTCAGGTAAATTTTCAATACACAGTGATGAGCAATATTTCAATAATAGTATCGCTAAAGTTTATAATTCAATTGGAGAACTAATTTTAAAGCAAAATATGAAAGGAGGTGAAAATATTTTCGATTTTAGTAATTTGAACAGTGGACTTTATTTAATTGTATTGAATGAATGTATTCTTAAAATAACTTTATACTAAATAAAAAACTATGAAAACAAATTCTTATGTCCAAAAATTAATTTTATGTGTCTTAGTCAGTTTAATAAATTATTCTTGTTTTGCACAATGGAAGATTGGCATAAATGGGTTGGGTGATATGTGGGGAGAAACGGATCCTGCTAACAAAATTGACGCAATCGGTATTGGCGATTATTTAGGGAATGCTACTCAACCTGCCGCAGCCCTTGACATTACTATTCCCTATCTATTCAATCAAGGTTCAATGCTTGTGAACCAAGGCGAAGCGATTCGTTCTTCTGCTGCAACAGATTTTAACCACACATGGAAAATGTATACATTTCCTGAAACCGAAAAATTTCGGGTAGAAAATCCAAGTAATAGCCCTGACATCAATCTAAGTGTAATGCAAGAAAAGGGCATACTGCGCTTACATACAACTGATGGGCTCTATGGTTTAGAAGAGCGAATGCGATTTACTTATGGCTTGGGTGGGCCTTCGGGAAATATCGGCACAACGAAAGCAGCCATAAGTTACGGCTCCGGTTTTCTTCCAATAGACCAACCTCAAGCTATTTTGAATCTTGGACATCGTTCTAATTTAGGATCTTTAGGTGCACGTACTTGGATGGACGTCGGTACTTTTATGGTAGATGCAGAAGATCAAATGTATGTTGGGATAAAAGATGATCGCGGCACTGGTGGTGCTGATCGTGGTACTGCTGTAATTAATTGGGGCGATAACCCTACATCCGGATATGGACCGGATATGCTTAAATTTATTTTCACAAGCGGTTTAAATGCAAGTTCTTCTTCTGATGCTGAAAAAGTGGATGGTTTAGAAATAGCGCGAATGACTGCATATGGAAATATGGGAATTGGAAATATCTGGAACTTAACCAATATTTTGCCAAAACGAAGGCTAGACATTTGGGACAATGCGGGTAGCCCAACCTCCAACCCCGCACATGTGAACGGACCGCAATTGCGACTAACAGAAACAGGAAGGACAACCCTCACTGGAGGGAGATGGACAGAGCTTGAAACAACAGGATTGGGTGATTTTTATATTCATCCATTCGATGGTACTACGAACCGAAATGTTGGAATAAATACGAATATACCAGGTAATACTCTTGAAATAAAAAGTAATGCCGGTACAGCAATTCCGGGATCAAGTGGTTTGCGTTTTACTTATCTAAATACAACTTCAATTCCTCTTGTCACAAATCCATTTGGCAGCACAAGTCCTGCTGTATTGAGTGTAGATAATCAAGGCAATGTTGTTTTAGTTAAAGATGAAACAGTTTCTCCAACGAGCGGACTAAATACATGCTCATCAGGAATTCCGGACAACTTTGTTTTGAAAATGGACGTTAGCACAACAAACACAGTTTGTAAAAGTATTGTTTATGATGATGGAACAAACGTTGGTATAGATGTTCCGAGTTTATTGCCCCTTCAAAAACTAGACGTCAATGGTAATGTTAATGTCAGAGGTACTGCAATAACAAGCGGACTCTACTTCAATAATGCCAAATTTGTTTCTACCGGTGGTTCATCAAGTTCAAATGTTTATTTAGGCACTTCTGCAGGACCGACTACTGCTGCACTAACAGGATATAGTAATATTTGTATTGGTGGAAATACAGGAACAAGTATGAATTCTTCCGAAACAGATAATATTATGATTGGACAAAATGCCGGAACAAATTTGAGTGGAGCCGGTGTTGGAGATAACACTTTGATTGGGCGAAGTGCAGGTTTAAATGTTACAAATGGTCTGGAGAATACATTCATTGGCTATAACGCAGGAACGAATTATTCTTCAAATCATCATAATACAGCTATCGGAAGCTTCGCAGCTTCATCAGCTACTGGAGTTACAGGCGACAATAATACGTTTATTGGTTATCAGGCTTCAACTACTAACGGGACTGCTTTTAGCAATAGCACAGCAATTGGAGTTTATTCATCTGTCGATGCAAGTGATTGTTTAGTTCTTGGGAATGTTAATGGTGTAACTCCTACCAATGTCGGTACAAGAGTTTTAATTGGATACACTAATCCTTCAACTGCAGTTAATACCGATTTTCGATTGTATGTAAATTCTGGTGCCAATGGACATGCAGGATTTTTTAATGGCGATACTTACAATGCGGGAACTTATTATCCTTCCGATAGAATTTTAAAAATGAATATTCAACCCATTCAAAATTCATCAGATATAATAAATCGACTTGAACCTAAGACATATAATTACGACCAAATAAATCATCCCGGAATTAAATTGCCTTCCGGAGATCAATATGGATTAATTGCAGAAGATTTAGACATGATTCTGCCTGGACTTACAAAGCAATTTACTGCCCCTGCTGTTAAGGATGCTTTAGGAAATATCATAACACAAGAAGAAACGTTTAAAGGAGTAAATTATACACCCTTAATAAGTTTATTGATTCAAGGCTTCAAGGATCAGCAACAACATATAGATTCGTTGATGATGCGATTAAATAATTTAGAAGTTGCTATGAACGCGTGCTGCAGCAGCTCTTCAAGCCAACGGACATCTGTTAACAGCATTGACATTGAATTAACTTCGGAAAATTCAATCATACTGAATCAGAATGACCCGAATCCTTTTGCTGAACAAACAAGAATTTCGTTCAATGTTCCAACTGATGTAATGGAAGCAAAAATTATTTTCTTCGATAACTCGGGACATATTTTGCAAACCGTAAAAATAAACGAACGCGGCGCAGGACAAATAAATGTGTATGGTGAAAAGTTGAGTAGCGGCATTTATAGTTACACACTAATCGCTGACGGGAAAGTCATCGATACGAAAAAAATGCTTGTGACAAAGTAATGCATTCGATCGTTTAAAAAGTTTAATGGGTTTAAGGTGGGCGCAGCACTTTAAACCCATTAAACACTTTAAACCATACTTCAACTTGTTATTTACTTATCACAAGCGTCCCAGTCTTCCTCGACTTAGCATTCGTATACGTATAAAAATAAACCCCCGGAACCAGCTCCGTAGTTTCAACCCGGAACAAATGCTCACCACTGTCTAAGTTTCCATCGACAACTGTTTGAACTAGTTTGCCGGTAACATCAAAGATCTTAACTGACACGGATTGACTTTCATTCGTTACAAATGCAAAGACTGCATAATCGCCGGCAGGATTCGGATAAACGTATAATGGCGAATTGTTTTTTATTTCTGAAGTTGATGTTCCAGGCTCGAGAACGATCACTGAATCACATTTCACACATGAATTTGAATCGGTGATGCAAATCATATATGTTCCTGCTGTTAATCCGGTCACAATTGATGTTGTGAAATTTCCCGGCGTCCATGAATAAGAATAGGGCGGGAATCCTCCTCTGACCGTTGCATCTGCTGTTCCATCAGCACAGGAAATACAACTTGCATCGGTATGCGAAGTGATCAAACTCAATGAATCATCTTGTGTGAATGTAAATTGTCTGTTCTCAATACAACCTAAGGCATCAGAGATCGTCACATCTATAGTACCTGAACAACCATTCGAAATTGTTTCTGTGGTTTCGCCGTTACTCCATAAATATGAATAAGGTGCCGAACCTCCACTTACACTCAACTCTGCACTTCCTGTACACTCTGCAAAACAAGTATGACCGGAAGACGTTGACGTGACTACAACAGGATCAGGCGACTGCACTAATGCTGATGCAATTGCTGTGCATCCATGATCGTCTGTTAGAAGTACGCTATATGTTCCGGGTGATAAATTCGTTGCTGAATCTGTTGTTTGTCCTGAAGGTGTCCACAAATAAGTATATGGCATTGTTCCGCCACCTACACTTGCAACAATTCTTCCATCGGTATTTCCAAAGCAACTGACATCATAAGGAATCATCAATGCTCCTAATGGCGATGGCTCCGGAAGGATCACGCCTATGCTATCCTGACATCCCAGATTATCAATTACTACAACAGAATAAATTCCACCAAGAATTTGTGTTGCTGAATTTGTATTTGAAACATCAGGCAACCAGGTATAACTATATGGTCCTGTTCCTCCTGTTGTGGAAAGAACAATTGATCCATCGTCTGTTGAATTACATGATGTCTCTACCAATGATGTTACATTTAAATCAGGCAATGATGATGTAGTGACTGTAACGCCTAAATTTCGTGAACATAAATTAGCATCTGATACTACAATCGTATAATTTCCAGGCGACAATCCGGTTGCTATTGCACTTGATGAGACATTCGGTGTCCATGAAAAATTATATGGAGCATTACCACCTGATGGCGAAAGATTTACTTCTCCATTTGCTAGTCCACACGTTGAATTTACAACGGAAGAGATCACCGCCAATCTTGTTGGCTGCAATACAGTTGCCGATTGTGTCGTTGAACAATTGCGACTGTCTGTTACTCTCACAGAATAATTTCCTGCAAGCAGATTTGTTGCAATAGAATCTGTTCCGCCGGAAGGTGTCCACAAGTATGTATATGGCCTTGTTCCTCCTGAAGCATTTGCTTCCAAGCGGCCATTATTTCCGCCGTAACAACTAACACTGTCAGCTGTTGAAACAATTGAAAGTTGATCGGGCTGAAGAATTTCTACTTGCTGGATCGTAGTACATCCATTGTCATCATTTATTTCTACAGAATAAATTCCGGCTTGTAAATTTGTTGCGACAGAATCAGATCCGCCAACAGGCGACCATGAAAATGTCATCGGCGCTTTTGCTCCGGTGACACTCACTGTTGCTGCTCCATTCGAACCGCCAAAGCAACTTACACTGACATTATTTGAAATCGCTACAGTCATTCCACTTGCACTATTTACAATTACGGATTGCTCAAGAGTACATCCACGTTGATCTGTTATCGTCACAGAATAATTACCTGCTACAATATTATTTATCGCCGCTGTTGTTTGTCCGTTAGGTTGCCACAAATAAGTATACGTTCCCGTTCCACCTGAAGCATTAACCTGAGCGCTTCCTGTAGCCGATGCACAAATGGAAGTTGTTGAAGATGTTGTTGCTGAAAGTGCAGCAGGATTCGTCAATGTCACTCCTGAATTCACTGAACAATTAAAACTATCTCTAACGGTTACATTATATGTTCCTGGTGCAAGTCCTGAGATGGTACTTGATGTTTGTCCACCGACATTCCATAAATAAGTAAGCGTACCTGTTCCTCCTGATGAAATCACTGAAGCACTTCCATCACTACCATTGTTGCAATTCACAGGAGTGGAAGAAACAGTTGCATTGATAACAGGAGCTTGCGAAATATTAACCGACTCTGTACGTGAGCAATTATTTACGTCGGTGACAGTGACAGAATAAGAACCGGCAGAAATATTATTGATCGTTGATCCGGTTTGATTTCCCGGCAACCAGTTGTATTGATACGAACCTATTCCACCACTTACAGTTGCTTGTGCTGAACCTGTTGATCCACCATAACATCTCACATCGGTTTCCGTAACTGAAACAATGATCGGTGTAGGTTGTGAAATGACAATGTTCATGCTCGCTGGACAACCTGTTACATCTGTTGCTGTCACGGTATAATTTCCGGCTAATAAATTTGTTGCTGTTGAATTTGATCCTCCTGATGGCGACCAACTATAAGTGTATGGTCCACTGCCTCCTGAAACTGTAACTGATGCTGATCCTCCGGCTTGATTGAAGCAGGTTGCATTCGTAACATTGTTCAAGGCAATGATCGGTGATGATGGATTTACAATATTTACAGTTGTCGTCTTCGAACAACCACCTGCATCAGTGACGATCACAGAATAACTTCCGGAGCACAAATTTGTCGCAGTAGCTGTTGTTTGTCCATCAGACCATGCATACGTAAATGGCGAAGTACCGCCACTCACATTTGCAGTTGCCTGTCCGGCGCAACCCGATGCATCGCATGGCGCATTCACGGCACTTGCATTTACCGTTAGTAATGCAGGTTGAGTAATCGTTGCAGTTGCTGTTCGCTTACATCCTATTGCATCGGTAAATTCTACGGTTTGTATTCCGGCACACATGCCACTCAGAGTATCGTTATCACTGCCATTATCCCATTGATAGGTTTTCTGATATGGCGAAGTTCCGACAGCGACTAATTGTCCATCGCATGCATTCAGACAAGAAACATTTTGCTGAACAATATTCAATGAACAATTACATCTTCCCGGCATATTTGAATCGAGCCACGATAATCGTCTGCTCATCCAATTTTTCAGATTCTGAATTTCTCCTGCATAAGTTGATGGTTGAGGCGAAGGATTCGGCCACACATATGTTCCAAGAATTGGCCATTGATTAAAATTCCAGTCTTTCGATTCATTCAACAAATTTGCAATGGAATCTATTACGCCATTTATATGCGACAGACTTAAAACGTTGTTTCTGTAATCTGTCCAGCGGCATTTCATCTGATTGGTATAATTCGTATCCTGTTGCAATTTTTGCCACCAGAAAGGAACCTGCCAGCTATCGCCTGTACATGAGAATAAATATGCCCAGCCGGTTGTATCTGTTGCATCACAATAATTCGCATTTCCATAGGCAATATCGTAATCCCAAACCGGACCGGCTTTCAAAGTCTTTTCTTTGTCTTTGTACAAATACGAACTGATCCGATATCCATCGACATTCTTGCTCAACTCATTCGAGAAAAAATAATCGATCCATGAACCGTTGCCGATAAATTTCTGATAGCCTACAATTGAATCACGAAAATTATTTCCTGCCAAGGCGTTTTCAAAACTATCGACATAAGCCTTAATATATGCCTTTTGCGAAGGAACTATACTGTCAGTTGAAGGATAGTCATATTGAATGAAAATATCCTGACCATTTGAATGATTGATTGGCGCATAAGCAGAAGTCCAGCCATCGCCACCACTCCCTGTTGTCTTATCGATCTTAACTATGTACCCTCCTGTTATATCCGGTGCAGTGATTTCCGTTCTTTCCAGCTTACTTATATCGACACGATTTTTATCGCGTTTCAGACTTTCCATAAAAACATATACTCCCCAGTATTGTCCATTGAGAACAACATCAACATATTTTGTTCGAACAGCGTAATGACCCATTTCATTTGCGAGTTGGTATGAAACAACATTTCTGCAAAATGATTTATCGGTATAATTTGCACTAAGGATCCAGTCGTGTTCTGAAGGCATTCCTAACAATGAAGTATCGACATTCACTAAACCACTATTATCACGCGTTTCAAAACCAAAAGACTTTTTCGGAAACATTTGTGAACTGGAGCCTCTTACTTCTATTGCAATTTTACCATCGTAATTATTTGGAACATCAGACACATGATTTCTCAAACCAATTCCATTATCGATGATCTTCATATCGACAATGATCTTTGGATCATCAGGAATTGTTTGTCCATTTGTATTGATGATCACAATTGGCAATGAGGATTCCGTAAAAATAAATGTCAATGCAGGTGAATTACTGAATTTAATACTCCAACCCGTTAAAGATCCGGTGACACCGTTGTTAGAATCATCGATGACACGCAATTGCCATGTTCCATTTCCATTCTGGTTATTATTCACTCTCCAAAGATCTCCTTCGGGTTTAAACGTTCCTGTGAAAGGCGCGCTTCCGGAAGTGATTGACGTACTTGCGCTATGCTTGAAAACAGTATTCGTGAAATTGTTTCCTGTACCACCGTTGTCAGTAGTCAGTTCGATCATTGTTCCATCAGGAGCAGCAAGAAAACAATCGATGTCGCGATCTGATCCATGTGAAATATTTATCGTTACGGATTCCAATCCATAATTGAAATCGATTGGATTGGCAAGACCTGTAACAGGAATATTAAATCGTGATGTATCGGTCAATGTAATAATTGATCCACCGGAGCCTGTAAAAACCTGTGCATTCAAACTATCCTTAGAAAAAAAGAATAGCAGAAATCCACATAAAAAAATCTTGAGTGTTCTCATGAGAAAATAAGTCTTAATGAATGATTGCGAAACAGAAAATTCCGGTTCACATCATTGTATTTTACTCTTTAGAGACTTGAAAAGTTGTTCTAAAAATAGCTAAAATAGCTCTAAATGTTACAATTATTTATTTATTTCACTGGAACTTTTCCTACACCTCAAAAGCAAGAGCAGCAATAACTATCGTAGTACCTGCGAAAAGAGTCCCCTGTGTTTTTAGTCCGGAATAAATCAAAAAAGAAGAAAACGCCATTCCACTCATAATAATAACAAAAGCAAATATCACTCTTAACAAGTCAAGAGAGTGAATTCTAGAGTTGCTATTTTCAAAAAGACTCATTCTTCTTTCATTAAAATTTATCCTTGCAGCTTGCTCTTGTTCTGCACGAGCTTTCAGCCAATTTACACATTCAGGATCTACTTCTTTGTACTTTGCTAACTCTGCAGCTTCAGGAAGAAAGCTGTCATCTGTTGTTTCTATATGTTCAATTGCAGATGTATTTCCCCTCTGAGCCGCCTTAATTTGACGAGAACTCTTTCCCATTTCAAAAAAAATTATTTATGACAATAATCGTGATGGGCCTTTTTTATGTCATTGCTTACATTCTTCCAATCTGCTCTAAGATTAGCTTTATCAGCAGACCGTTCAATATATTTTGTGTCCGACATATCAACATCAAACAAGTCATTTAAACTTCTCTGATCGGTATGAGAAACAGAAAAACTCCATTCATTCCTGAAAAGAATTCCACTAAAAATTTTAAATACTTGTTCATGATTGTTGAACGATTTAAGTGTCCATTTGTTTACACTGCAAAGATATTAAGTAAAACAGGAAGACTCCAACCAATAAATGATGGATATTATATTATTTAATTAAAAGTTTATTTAAACTCAGTCAAGGAAAACCATTACCTGATTCTTGTCTACTTTATCTCCTTTGATGACTTTCACCGATTTCACAACTCCATCGGCCGGCGATTTCAGGATATTTTCCATTTTCATGGCTTCTAAAACAACAATAGCATCGCCTTTCTTGATTTTTTGGCCACTTTCAACCATAACCTGAAGTACCATTCCCGGCATTGGCGCTTTTATGTCATTAACTTTCTTTCCTGCAGCACCATCAATTCCCATTTGTTGTAAAAGCTGGTCAAATCGATCTTGTACTTTAACTGTATAAATAGTGCTATTTACCTTAATTTCAAAGCTTTTCTCGTCATTATCATAAGAAATTACTTCAGCCGTAAATGATTGGTGATCACTTATAATATGAAATTTTCCTTCTTTGAACTCCAGAACATCGGCATCAAATGGCTTGGTATCTATAGAATTACTTCCGTTTTCCGACGCTATTGTGAAGTCCTTTTTATCTACTGTTACTTTGTACATAAAGTAAAGATAGAGATTTTTAACAAAAACTCTTAAAGCCATTATAAATATTCGAAAATAAAGTGCTTTTTTTTATTCAAATTCTATCTTTGAACGATGCGAAATTATGCGATTCTAAGTTTCGGACTGATTTTAATATTGTCCGCTTGCAAGACCACTGAACAAAAAAAATCAAATGGAAAAAAAGATGAGACAATTTATGTTGTTTCAGCTTATGAAAGTGCTTATACAAGAAGAGCTGATCTGATAAATACAAAGCTTTTTCTTACACCGCTGTGGAAAAAAAGAGAGATGAAAGGAAAAGCTGAAATCACTTTCAAGCAACATTTTTATCCTTCAGATAGCGTCACATTCAATGCTCGCGGGATGACAATAAATTCTGTAACGCTTGTGAATGGCAACGATCGCATTTCGCTCAAATATAATTATGACTCCTTATTACTTACCATTCGTCTTCCTCGAACTTATTTATCGGAAGAAATAATTACCGTATCCATTGACTACATTTCAAATCCGGAATCACTGGATATCGGCGGAAGTTCTGCGATCAACAGCGACAAAGGACTTTACTTTGTTGATGTAGACAGCGTAGACGATAGCAGGCCGACACAACTTTGGACGCAAGGTGAAACACAAAGCAATTCTGTTTGGTTCCCTACAATTGAATCACCTGAACAAAAAACAACAACAGAAATTTTTATCACAACTGATTCCGCTTTTAAGACCTTGTCAAATGGCTTGCTACTTGAAACAATAAACAACAACAATGGCACATTCACCTGGCATTGGAAACAAGATTTTCCTGCTGCTCCTTATCTTGTAATGATCGCTGTTGGCGATTTTGCAATTGTAAAAGACAAATGGAATGGCATTGAAGTAAGTTATTATGTCGATCCTGCCTATGAAAAATATGCAAGACAAACATTCGGCAAAACTCCGGAAATGATGACCTTCTTCTCGAAATTGCTTGGAATAACTTATCCGTGGCAAAAATACAGTCAGATCGTTGTTCATGATTTTGTTTCCGGCGCCATGGAAAATGTAGCAGCAGTAGTTCACGGTACAAATATGCATCAGGTTCCGGGAACTTATATAGATGACAACTACGAACACTATATCTCACACGAATTATTTCATCATTGGTTTGGGAACATGGTTACGTGTCGTTCATGGAGCAACGTTACATTGAATGAGGGTTTCGCCAATTATGCTGAATATTTATGGATGGAATACAAATACGGCAAGACAGTAGCAGAAAGTCATTTGGTGGAAGAGCTGCGGATCTATCTGCGTTCGACAGACAAATCCGATCCTGCTTTGATCCGTTATCAATTTGAAGACAGAGAAGACATGTATGACAGAGTTTCATACAACAAAGGCGGATGTGTTCTTCACATGCTTCGAAATTATCTTGGCGACTCTGCATTTTTCAAAGGATGCAACTTATACCTTACCCAAAATAAATTCTCAAGTACTGAAGCAGACAACCTGCGCCATGCCTTTGAAAAAGTTTCAGGAGAAGATCTGAATTGGTTTTTTAATCAATGGTATTACAGAGGCGGTCACCCTATTCTAAATGTTTCATACAAATGGAACAATTCTCTGAAGAAAGAAATTATAACGATCAAACAAGTTCAGGATCTCAATACAAATCCTCTTTATAAACTCCCCCTCGATATCGATTTCTATTTTGAAAATTCTATAGAAAGAAAAAAGATCATCGTTACCAAAAATATTCAGGAATTTGAATTCTCCTTCGATGAAAAACCAAAAGTAGTTTCCGTTGATGCTGAAAGAGTTCTTGTAGGTGCTGTGATAACAGATCGTCCGGAAGAGGAAACTATTTACCTTTATGATCACTCGACTCACGTCAGAGATAGAAGTCAGGCAGTGACAACTTTTGGATTTGTTAGTGACGACAATTCCCAAAAATCACAAATGATCAGACGCGCATTGAAAGATCCTGCTGAGGTTGTCAGAAAAGAAGCAATAATCTATGCATCAATAATTTTCCAAAACAATCCGGAGAGCATCAAAGAACTTTTATTCGATATAGCTTTACATGACTCTTCTACAGAGATCAGAAGCACTGCTCTTCAGAGAATGAAGACCTATTACAAAGCTGAAGAATGTATGCCAGTATTCGAAAAATGTCTGACTGACAAATCACATCGCGTTGTTGCAACTGCATTTGGTGAGTTAAATGACAAAGATCCTGTCAGAGGAGCCGAAGTTGCTGTCCAACTTGAATCTGATTCGAGTAGTCAGGTGCTTACAAAACTTGCTACGTATTATGCAGATAATGACACAACGGATCTGATCAGAATTTACAAGAAGGCATTTCGTTATGGTGACCGTTGGGATAAATATTCTGTACTTGAAGATGTTGCTAAATATGGTGGCAGCCATTATAACTTTAAAGTGATCAAAGCCTCTATAGACCTCATTGCAAATGAAGCACGCGGATCTGCATTCGACCACTACAAAACTATATCCATAGAAGTTTTATCAGAGGTCAGAGAGAAACTTTTAAATTCATCGCTCTCATTCGGTAAGAATGAATCGCGATGGCTGAAATATAATAAAGGAATGACCAAAGACGAAATAACATTGGAGCTTGCAGATTTTCAACTCTACATTGAAGGAAAACAAACTGCAATTACGAATGACAAATAAATGAGGCCACTATTATTTTTCATTCTTTCCGGAGTTCTGTCTATCCAAAACATTTTTGCAAGACACGATGATTTTACCATCGGCAAATACTCGTGGAGTGTTCGAGGCGATTATGGTTTTTTAATTGCGCATCGTCCGACATTAAAACCACTTCAAGAGCGACATATTCCGGGCTTCGAAATTTCATTGGCAAAAACTTCCTCAGGGGTAAAAGAATGGGAAAGAGATTTTCTCAATCCCAGCAGAGGGATCACTTTAGCTTTTTTTAATCTGGGCTCCCAAGAAAAACTTGGAACAGGCATTGCTGTCTATCCGTACATTGACTTTCCGTTGAGCGACAAAAAAAACAATAGATGGGTCTTTCGTTATGGAATCGGATTAGGATGGGTTGAAAAGATCTTCGACTCCGATTCGAATATAAAAAATGCAGCCATTGGTTCTCATATGAATGGCATCATCCATTTTGACCTGCACTTTGAACAAAAATTAACCGAGCTTTCAATACTAGAACTTGGCGCCGGAATTACACATTATTCAAATGGCTCATATAGCATACCAAACCTGGGATTGAATATAGCAACCGTTAATCTTGCCTATACAAGATACTTCGGAGAGAAAACTGCAATTGATCGTACACCTGTAATTGCAAAAGAGAAATTTCATAGCTGGCAATTATATGTTGCCGGCGGATTAAAAAAGATCTATCCGCCCGAAGGAAAACAATTTCAAATTGCTGTGGCTTCATTCTCAAGAATGCAGTCGATTGGAAATAAAAGTAACTGGGGAATTAACTTAGATAACTTTTACGACAATTCACTTTCCGAGAAAATGGAAAGGAATGGCGAAGAGCTAAAAGGATTTACCGACAATCTTCGTGTTGGATTGTCAGGGTCATATGAATTGATGGCCGGAAAGACAGGTCTGCTTTTCAACATGGGATTCTATGTCTACTCACGATGGAAAGAAGATGGCAACGTTTATCAACGTATATGCGTGAGGCAGTATTTCAACAAAATGTTTCTTTGCATGAATTTGAAAACGCATTATGCGCGGGCAGACTTTGTTGAATTCGGAATCGGAACTACATTATCATCATCAAAACAACATTGAAAAAAGATCATGCGTAAATTATTCCTGCTTTCTTTACTTCTGTTTTCATTTACGAATTGTTCGAAAGATCATGCATTTGATTGCTTAAAAAGTACGGGCGATGAAATTACTGAGAACCGACACACTGATAATTTCAACAAACTCAATTTGCACGACAATGTAGACATCATACTGTACTCAGATACGACACCGTTTGTAATTGTAACAGCAGGCGAGCATCTCATCAGTGGAATTATTACGGAAGTGGATAATCACACGCTTTACATTCGTAATGAAAACAGATGTAACTGGACCAGAAGTTTCAAAAATAAATTCACAGTGAAAGTTGGCATACGTAATCCGGAGCATATTGAAATTTACGATTCAGGAGATATTACTTGTGCTGATACTATTCGGACAGAAAATTTCCTATTTGATTCCTGGAATGCATCGGGAAGTTTTCACTTGCTATTTAACAACGAGAAATCCTATATAAACAACAGCACCGGTCGGCCTGATTTTCATGCAGCGGGAAAAACCAATGTTGTTTTAGCCTATATGAATGATATTGCAACGCTTGATTTTTCTGAATTGAGAACCGAATTGTTTTACATTACTTCATCAACAACCGGTGATTGCAAAATAAATGTCGATAAAGAACTTCAGGCGAAATTAACTTATACTGGGGATGTTTATTATACGGGGAGTTTGTATAAGGTAGACCAGGAAGTTTCGGGAAGCGGTAGACTGATACGTTATTAGATAATTCTTTTTCAACACTAAGAACACAAGAACACAATGAGAGCACGGAATTTTCTTAGCTGAAATTAGAGAAACTTTAGTTGAGCAAGATTATACACAACATTCCGTGATCTCATTGTGTTCTTGTGTTCTTAGTGTTTAACTCACCCTCTCATACTCCACATCAACCTTCAACTTGGATTGCATAGCCGCAGCAACCGCTAATTCATCGCAGCGATTATTTTCTGCATTGGTTGCATGACCTTTTACCCATACAAATTTTACATGATGCTTCCGGTAAATTCTTAAAAAGCGCATCCACAGATCAGGATTTTTTTTGCCGATGTAATTTTTTTTCTCCCATCCAAATACCCATTTCTTCTCAACGGAATCAACGACATATTTTGAATCGGAATAGATCGTCACACGTTCACCTTCTGCTTTCAATGCTTCAAGCGCAACGATGACACTCAGCAATTCCATTCTGTTATTGGTCGTAAGTCGAAATCCTTCTGAGAGTTCTTTACGGTGATGTCCTTTGATGAGCACAACTCCATAACCTCCCGGCCCCGGATTACCTCTTGAACTTCCGTCTGTATAAATGCTTATCATATTTCGCGAATCAGGATTTAATGACTCCTAATTCTTTTCCGATCTTAGTGAAAGCTGCAATTGCTTTATCAAGATGCGACTTATCATGGCCGGCAGAAATTTGTACGCGGATTCTTGCATTGCCTTTTGCAACCACAGGATAGAAAAATCCGACGACGTAAATACCTTCTTCCAATAATTTAGAAGCGAAATCCTGAGCCAGCTTTGCTTCATACAACATGATAGGAACAATTGGATGCTCGCCCGGCTTGATATCAAATCCGGCCTTAGTAATTTGCTCACGGAAGTATTTTGTATTCTCCCATAATTTATCTCTCAACTCCGTTGTCTCTTGAAGCATATCAATCACTGCAATCGATGCACCAACAATACTTGGCGCTAATGAATTCGAAAATAAATACGGACGTGAACGCTGACGAAGTAGTTCGATGATCTCTTTTTTGCCGCTGGTAAATCCGCCCATGGCTCCACCTAATGCCTTACCAAGTGTTCCTGTGATGATGTCAATTCTTCCCATTACATTGCGATGTTCATGCGTTCCTCGTCCTGTCTTGCCCATAAATCCGGAAGCATGACATTCGTCGATCATGATGAGTGCATTGTATTTATCAGCCAGTTCACAGATCTTATCAAGTTGTGCAATTGTTCCATCCATACTGAATACACCATCGGTTACGATCATGCGATGACGAAGATTCTGAGTTTCGATCAGCACTTTCTCCAGCTCTTCCATGTTGTTATGCTTGTAACGCATTCGTTGCGCTTTGCACAAACGAACGCCATCGATAATGGAAGCATGATTCAATTCGTCGCTAATGATTGCATCTTGCTCGTTCAACAATGGCTCGAACACTCCACCGTTTGCATCAAATGCTGCCGCATAAAGAATAGTGTCTTCTGTTCCGAGAAAAGAAGAGATCTTCGCTTCCAATTCTTTGTGTATGTCCTGCGTACCGCAGATAAAACGTACTGATGACATTCCATAACCGTGAGTATCGATTGCTTTTTTTGCGGCTTCGATTACTTTCGGATGCGATGACAATCCGAGGTAATTATTCGCGCAAAAGTTGATGACGGGTTTTCCGTTGGCGATTATATCGGCGCCTTGCGGACTGGAGATGATTCGTTCTTGTTTGTATAAGCCGGCGGATTTGATTTCTTCGAGCTCCTTTTGGAGGACTGGTTTTAATGTGTCGTACATTGGAAATTAAATTAAGTGTTCTGTGATTACGTAAGATATTCCGTGGACTTTTGTGAACTTGTGCTCTTGTGTTAAAAAAACACTTAGAACACAAGTTCACAAAAGTCCACGGAATTTACTCCGGTAAAGAAGCAAAAAATTCATTTACAAACGTTAAACTTCCGGATACAATATTTTTAGAATTAAAATTGATTAAAAGACCTTTTGGCTTTTGGGCTAATTTCATATACGTTAAAATCTGAGACGTAAAAATTGGATTTAAGGCTTCAACTGCCTTTAATTCCACTATTACTAAATCATTTACTATCAGATCTAATCTCAATTTATTTGAAATTTTGTCTCCTTTATAATAAAGAGGAACGTTTTGCTCGATTTCCAGATTATATCCTCTCCTTTTCAACTCATTTATCATACATTCCTGATAAACAGATTCTAATAAACCAGGCCCGAGAAACTTATTAACCTCAATTGCACAACCCATTATTCCATAAGCAATTTCATTGACATTATTTTTTGTTACCATAAAATTAAAATTTAAGCAAAACTATTATAGTCCTGAAATCCTTACAACCAATATAATAGAAGAAATGGCGTATTACTTATCCAATTTTTTCTACATTTATCCATCTTTCAAACAGACCTTTTATGCTCGAAGCTGCTGCACGTATAATATTAAGATACAGACTAATATCCCTTATCGTCCTGTTGGTACTAACCGGATTTATGGTGTATATGGCCACCTTCGTGAAGTTGTCTTATGAAGGTGCCAAGATCCTTCCGCCGACTGATTCGACCTATGCACAGTATTTAAAGTTCAAAGAGAAATTCGGCGAAGACGGGACCGTAATGGTCATCGGATTTCAAAGCGATAGCATCTGGCAACAAAATGTGCTAGCCGACTGGTACGATTTAACAAATGAAGTAAAGGCAATCGAAGGAATTCAGGAAGTAATCTCAATTGCACGAGCTTTTCATGTAACACGTAATGACAGTCTGCACAAATTAGATTTCAAGCCACTCATTAAATCCAGACCGACAACACAAGCCGAAGTTGATAGTCTGAAAGAAGAAATTGCCAATTTGCCTTTCTATCAAGGACTACTTTATAATCCGGATACGAAGGTGACATTGATGGCCATTACTCTCGATCAAGCGAAACTGAATACGAAGAGCCGGATTGACATTGTAAATACAGTGAAAGAAATGAGCGAAAAATTTGCTGTTGCTCATCACATCGATCTGCATTACTCGGGATTACCATACATCAGAACAGCTGTCTCTCAGAAGATCCTTGCGGAAATGAAAATGTTCATGGTGCTTGCCATTGTTGTGACGGCATTCATTCTTTTTGTTTTCTTCAGAAGTTTTTACGCCGTACTTTTCCCTATGATCGTCGTCATTCTCGGTGTGATCTGGTCATTTGGGACACTGGAATTATTTGGATTTAAGATTACTATTCTCACGAGTCTTATTGCTCCATTGATCATTGTAATTGGTTTGCCGAATTGCATTTTGTTGTTGAATAAATATCAACAGGAATTTGCAAAGCATGGCAACAAAGTAAAAGCACTTGCGCGCTCGATTTACAAGATCGGCGTCTCGACTTTCTTTGCTAATCTTACGACAGCAATCGGATTTCTAGTATTTGCATTTACTCATAGCGACGTATTGATCGAATTTGGAATCATCGCTTCTATCAATGTAATGATCACGTATTTGATCTCGCTTGTGTTAATTCCGCTTGTGTTCAGTTACCTTCCGCCGCCATCGCCGAAGCAGATGAGTCATCTCGAAAGAAAAACGTTGAACAAAATTCTCGACAAGATCGATCACTGGGTGCATGCTTATCGTCCGAGAATTTATTTCACTGTCATTACTCTGATCGTTGTTTGTGTAATTGGAATGATGCGTATCACTACAGTTGGATTTGTAGTCGATGATCTTCCGAAAAAAGATGTCATCTATAAAGACCTTAAATTCTTCGAATCTAATTTCAGAGGTGTTCTTCCCTTTGAGATAACTGTCGATACAAAGAAACCGAAAGGCGCAATGGATCTCAAGACGCTATACAAGATCAATCGTGTTCAGAAAGTACTTGCTAATTATCCTGAATTCAGTGAGCCGGTTTCAGTTGCAGAAGGAGTAAAGTTTTCATATCAGGGATTGAATGATAACAATCCGAAGTATTACATCATTCCAAATATTCAAGAGCTTGGACGACTTGCGGGATATGTAACAGAAGCGAAAAGCAATGAACGGATGTTTAAGTCGATTCTTGACAGTACCAAGCAAACGACACGTATCAGTTTTCAGGTAGCTGATATCGGCTCGATAAAGATGAAAGCACTACTCGAAGAAATTCGTCCACGCATTGATAGCATTTTCGACCCGAATGTTTACAATGTAAAGCTTACCGGAAATTCAATCATCTTTCTGAAGAATAACGATTACTTGTTATTGAATCTGAAAGAGAGCATTCTTCTTGCCATATTATTCATTGGCTCAGTGATGTTTTTTTTGTTTATGTCATTTAGAATGGTTGTGATCGCATTGATCCCGAGTATGACGCCTTTGTTACTTACAGCAGCGATGATGGGTTATTTCAACATACCATTGAAGCCATCAACAATATTAATTTTCTCCATTGCATTTGGAATTGCATCTGATGGCACGATGTATTTTCTAACGAAGTACAGACAAGAACTACGCAGACATGGCGGAAGTATTTCGAAGACCGTTTCGAATGCCATCTATGAAACCGGACCGGGCATGATCTATACTGCTGTGATTTTATTCTCCGGCTTCTTCATTTTTACTGCATCCAGTTTCGGTGGAACATCTGCACTCGGTGTTTTAATTTCTATTACACTTCTCATTGGAATGATCAGTAATCTTGTCTTCTTACCTTCTCTGCTACTCTCGCTTGAAAAAAGAATTATCACTCGAGCATTTATGAAGGAGCAAATGATCTGGATGTTTGATGAGGATGAGGATGTGGAGTTGGATGATTTGCAGATACGGAGGATTGTTGACGAAGAGTAATTTCCAATACAGCATTTATTCTTTCATAAACCCCCTCTGATTCTGCAGAAAAAAAGAAAATCTGCGGTTATTCTGCGAGTTCAGCGTATTCTGCGGGAAACTTAACTGAAAACCCCATAGGCTATTAGTACCTAAAATTAGGCTACAACTCGATTTTTGCTTATTTTCGAAGTGTTGTATTTTAGCCCAAAAGGCCCAATTTCATCCAAAAACACGTGAAAGGCATTATTCTCGGGTGGTTCCGGTACCCGTTTACATCCGTTGACATTGGCCATGAGCAAACAGCTTATGCCCGTGTATGACAAACCGATGATCTACTACCCACTGTCTATTCTGATGACAGCAGGAATCAGTGAAATTCTCATCATTTCTACGCCTCACGACCTTCCTCATTTCAAACGTCTTTTGGGTGATGGCATAAATCTGGCTGCAAATTTTCGTATGCTGAACAAGCCGTTCCAAACGGACTTGCACAAGCATTTGTGATCGGTGAAAAATTTATCGGCAACGATAAAGTCGCATTAATTCTCGGCGACAATATTTTCTACGGAACAGGTTTGCAACAAGTACTGCAAAGCAACATCGATCCGGACGGCGGAATTGTTTTCGCTTATCACGTCAGCGATCCTGAACGTTACGGTGTCGTTGAATTCGACAAAGAAAATAAAGCAATCAGCATAGAAGAAAAACCACTGAAGGCAAAATCAAATTATGCCGTTCCCGGATTATATTTCTACGATAACTCAGTAATCGAAATTGCAAAAAATCTGAAACCAAGTCCGCGTGGCGAATACGAAATTACTGATGTCAACAAAGTTTATCTCGCAAAAGGTAACCTGAAAGTCGGTATTCTCGATAAAGGAACTGCTTGGCTCGATACAGGAACATTTGCATCTCTAATGCAAGCGGGACAATTTGTTCAGGTAATTGAAGAAAGACAAGGATTAAAGATCGGCTGTATAGAAGAAATCGCATACCGCCAGGGATATATTACAAAAGAACAATTACGCAGTGTTGCCGAACCTCTGGTAAAGAGCGGATATGGCAAATACTTGCTTTCACTACTTGAAAGTTAAATTTTAGTAAACGCAAGACATCGTTTCACCCCATGGATTGGGACGTTTGTAAAAAAGAAGCTTGCTGTATTACTTAAATTTTAAACTTTGGTAAATAACCAAGAACTATGAAAAGAACTATACTCGTAACAGGTGGCGCAGGATTTATCGGCAGCTCTCTAGCTGAACGTCTTGCCCGTGATCCCGACAACTATGTTGTTATCGTTGATA
>JADJFC010000007.1 GCA_016708785.1 Bacteroidota bacterium
CATTGGTTTTATACTGCAGTTGCATTAGCATCAAATCCGGACAATCATGATTTTGCTGTCAGCCGTGACGGGAATGGTTTGTTCCGGAATTAAATGGTACTTTCAAGTTGAGAAAATTACCGCGGAGTAAACTAACGGTTTTCACCCAGGTGATATTGGCTCGGAAGATTTTAAATTCCTAAGTTAAGATTGGAAGGGAAGCGGTTTCTTTGGAAGTTTTAATAAACAATGCCGGTTATTTGAAGAATGCTCCATTTGAAGAATTAACCATTTCTGAATGGAGAAATGTATATGAAGCGAATTTGTTTGGACCTGTGAATTTGATAAAACAGTTGTTGCCATTGTTGAGGAAGGGGAAGATATCCGGAAGTTCCGGATTCAAGTCGCACATCGTGAATATAGGGTCAATAGGAGGCGTACAAGGCAGTTCAAAGTTTAAAGGACTTTCTGCTATAGCGACAGCAAAGGTGCGTTGAGTGTGCTAACAAGTATTTGGCGGAAGAATTTAAGAAGATTTGATTGCAGTGGTGTCTGGCATTAGGAAGCGTCCAGACAATGTTTCGGAGGCTTTTCCCGGATTTACAGCAGCGAAACGCCGGAAAAATGGGTACTTACATAGGTAAATTTGCGATGGAGGGGAAGTATGTTTTTAATGGGAAGATTTTGGAAGTATCCATCAGTACGCCTTGAAAAATGAATTCCGATAGTTATCAGGATGAAAAATTACATTGTTTGCAATGTTTGGGTCGTTGAATGGACTGCATTAAAAATGCAAATTTTCATAGGTAAAAAGAGAATACTAAATCGTGAAACATTTTCTTTACTATGCTGCCAACCACTTTAAACAATTTAACACCTTAAACAATTTAAGCCACTATCATTCGCTTCCAAGTCGGGCAATGAAATTTAGCCAATCCCCAACTTTAAACTTTAAACATGAAACGAAAAAGCCTAAAAAACCTCGAATCGTCATCAATTTTGAACTTTTTTCGAAATTATTTGACTGGCTGACGAAACTACTTGAAAAAGGGCAAAATGTTTATAAAAAGATGTAGAAATATTTGGGGTTTTGATAAAAGTATTACATTTGCATCCCCAATAACAAAGTTCTTTAACACAAGGGGCGCTGAAAGGCGGATATTTCAAGAGTAGAGAGGTAGAGGAGGTTGAAAAACGAGTGTTACCAAACTTTTAACACTGAAAATGTGAAGGTTAACGAATCTTGAAAAAATATTAAAAAGAGTTGGTTTGTAAGAAGAGTTGGTATCTTTGCGGCCCGAAAACAAGTGGAAAAGCATTAATTCAACGGAATTAATGGAGTACAAAAGGATTACTTGATTTGACAAGAGTTAAGTAGAATATATAAGTAGGACGTTCTTTGAAGAATTGAACAGAAATAACAAGCCCTAATTAAAATTCGACTAAGTCGACAAATTTAGAGTAGCAAATCCTATACAGAGACAGAAATCAACTTTACAATGGAGAGTTTGATCCTGGCTCAGGATGAACGCTAGCGGCGGGCCTAATACATGCAAGTCGAACGGCAGCAGGTGTAGCAATACCATGCCGGCGAGTGGCGCACGGGTGCGTAACGCGTATGCAATCTACCTTTAACTGGGAATAGCCTTCCGAAAGGAAGATTAATACCGCATAATACTCGAAGTGGCATCATTTCATGATCAAAACTCCGGTGGTTAAGATGAGCATGCGTTCCATTAGCTTGTTGGTGAGGTAACGGCTCACCAAGGCTACGATGCATAGGGGGTCTGAGAGGATGATCCCCCACACTGGTACTGAGACACGGACCAGACTCCTACGGGAGGCAGCAGTAGGGAATATTGGGCAATGGACGAAAGTCTGACCCAGCCATGCCGCGTGCAGGATGACGGTGCTCTGCATTGTAAACTGCTTTTTTCGGGAATAAACCCTTTACGTGTGGAAGGTTGAATGTACCAGAAGAATAAGGATCGGCTAACTTCGTGCCAGCAGCCGCGGTAATACTCGTTATCCGGATTTATTGGGTTTAAAGGGTGCGTAGGCGGGGAATTAAGTCAGTGGTGAAATACTGCAGCTTAACTGTAGCACTGCCATTGATACTGATTTTCTTGAGTGTGGTTGAAGTAGGCGGAATGTGTAATGTAGCGGTGAAATGCTTAGATATTACACAGAACACCAATTGCGAAGGCAGCTTACTAAGCCATAACTGACGCTGAGGCACGAAAGCGTGGGGAGCGAACAGGATTAGATACCCTGGTAGTCCACGCTGTAAACGATGATTACTCGTTGTTGGCGATACACTGTCAGCGACTAAGCGAAAGCGTTAAGTAATCCACCTGGGGAGTACGATCGCAAGGTTGAAACTCAAAGGAATTGACGGGGGCCCGCACAAGCGGAGGAGCATGTGGTTTAATTCGATGATACGCGAGGAACCTTACCGGGCTTGAAAGTTAGTGAATGATGTAGAAACATGTCCATTCAGCAAGGACCTGAAACTAGGTGCTGCATGGCTGTCGTCAGCTCGTGCCGTGAGGTGTTCGGTTAAGTCCGGCAACGAGCGCAACCCGTATCATTAGTTGCCAGCAGGTAATGCTGGGGACTCTAGTGAGACTGCCCGTGTTAAGCGGGGAGGAAGGCGCGGATGACGTCAAGTCATCACGGCCCTTACGTCCTGGGCTACACACGTGCTACAATGGTCGGTACAAAGGGCAGCCACCTGGCAACATGGAGCAAATCCTCAAAAATCAATCTCAGTTCGGATCGAGGTCTGCAACCCGACCTCGTGAAGCTGGATTCGCTAGTAATCGCATATCAGCCATGATGCGGTGAATACGTTCCCCGGCCTTGTCACACCGCCCGTCAAGCCATGGGAGTTGGGGTACCTGAAGTCGATAACCGCAAGGAGTCGCCTAGGGTTATACTGATGACTAGGGCTAAGTCGTAACAAGGTAGCCGTATCGGAAGGTGCGGCTGGACCACCTCCTTTCTGGAGTGGTTTGTTACCAAAATTTAGCACTCAAGCTTGTTATTTCCTTTCATTTTCTTCAATTCTTAAAGATTACAAACGAGCTTTAAGGTGGTCTCACCATCTGAGAAGAAGGTAAATTCTCCTGCAAGCCAAGGTATCTAGTCCCGTAGCTCAGCTTGGTTAGAGCACTACACTGATAATGTAGGGGTCAGCAGTTCAAATCTGCTCGGGACTACAATCAAAAATTGTCTCGCTGGGGAATTAGCTCAGCTGGCTAGAGCACCTGCCTTGCACGCAGGGGGTCATCGGTTCGACTCCGATATTCTCCACTATAGTTTTCAAGGTAGAAAAACAAATGATCTCCATCGTTCTTTCACCTTGACAAAAGAAGCAGTCTTGCAAGGACGAAATTTGAAATAAATTAGTAGCTCAATGGAAGAGCAGTTCCGCAATTTGGCGAAAAGGTAAACGGTTCGATTCCGTTATTCTTGACTAATCTAAGTAGTAGGGATTACGTTCTTTGACATATTGAAAAAACATAACAAACAAGAATTAAGAATTTATCTAATAGAAAGAAAGTAAGTAAGGGCACACGGTGGATGCCTAGGCTCACAGAGGCGATGAAGGACGTGATAAGCTGCGATAAGCTTCGGGTAGGTGCAAATAACCTTTGATCCGAAGATTTCCGAATGGGACAACCCGTAACATTGAAGATGTTACATCAATGAAGCAAACCCAGGGAACTGAAACATCTAAGTACCCGGAGGAAGAGAAAACAATAGTGATTCCCTAAGTAGTGGCGAGCGAACAGGGACAAGCCCAAACCGTAGTTGTTAAGGCAATTACGGGGTTGTAGGACTGCAACATGAATGTATGCGTGAAGCTGAATCTTCTGGAAAGTTGCACCATAGAGGGTGATAGTCCCGTACAAACAAGATTCTTATACTAGCAGTATCCTGAGTACCGCGGGGTCGGAGACGCCTTGTGGGAACCTGCCAGCACCATCTGGTAAGGCTAAATACTACTGAGAGACCGATAGTGAACTAGTACCGTGAGGGAAAGGTGAAAAGTACCTCGAACAGGGGAGTGAAATAGAACCTGAAACCGTGTGCTTACAAGCGGTCGGAGTCCCCAATGGGATGACGGCGTGCCTTTTGCATAATGAGCCTACGAGTTACTCCTCACTGGCAAGGTTAAGGCCTTAAGGGCCGAAGCCGAAGCGAAAGCGAGTCTGAATAGGGCGTATAGTCAGTGGAGGTAGACGCGAAACCTTGTGATCTACCCTTGGCAGGTTGAAGTCCCGGTAACACGGGATGGAGGACCGAACTGGTAAACGTTGAAAAGTTTTCGGATGAACTGAGGGTAGGGGTGAAAGGCTAATCAAACTGGGAAATAGCTCGTACTCCCCGAAATGTTTTTAGGAACAGCCTCGATTCAATTGTCATAGAGGTAGAGCTACTAATTGGGCTAGGGGGAGTCAAATCCTACCAAACCCTGATAAACTCCGAATGCTATTGACATATATTTGGCAGTGAGGCCTGGGGTGCTAACGTCACAGGCCGAGAGGGAAAGAACCCAGACCATCAGCTAAGGTCCCAAAATCTATGTTAAGTTGGTTAAACGTGGTCAGATTGCATTGACAGCTAGGATGTTGGCTTGGAAGCAGCCATTCATTTAAAGAGTGCGTAACAGCTCACTAGTCGAGCGACAAAGCGTGGATAATAATCGGGCATTAAACTTATTACTGAAGCTATGGGATCGAAAGATCGGTAGGGGAGCATTCTAACAGCACCGAAGGTGTGTCGTAAGGCATGCTGGAGCGGTTAGAAAAGCAAATGTAGGCATAAGTAACGATAAGGCAGGTGAGAAACCTGCCCACCGAAAGACTAAGGTTTCCTGATCAACGCTAATCGGATCAGGGTTAGTCGGGTCCTAAGGCTAATCCGAAAGGAAATGCCGATGGTAAACAGGTTAATATTCCTGGTGCAATCAGTGATGGGATGACGGAGAGTGAAGGTGCGCACTTACGGAATAGTACGTTGAAGCCGTAGATATAAGCCTGTAGGAAAATCCGCAGGCTTGTCGAAGGTGACAGTACCGAGAGTCTTCGGACAATCGGATAATGACCCTAATCATACTCCCAAGAAAACTCTCTAAACTTATGATTGTACCGCCCGTACCGTAAACCGACACAGGTAGTCGAGGAGAGAATCCTAAGGTGCTCGAGTGATTCATGGCTAAGGAACTCGGCAAATTCGTCCTGTAACTTCGGGAGAAAGGACCCCCTAGCAATGTAGGCCGCAGAGAAATGGCCCAGGCGACTGTTTAACAAAAACACATGGCTATGCTAAATCGAAAGATGATGTATATGGCCTGACACCTGCCCGGTGCTGGAAGGTTAAGAGGAGATGTGTGCAAGGCGAAGCATTGAATCGAAGCCCCAGTAAACGGCGGCCGTAACTATAACGGTCCTAAGGTAGCGAAATTCCTTGTCGGGTAAGTTCCGACCTGCACGAATGGTGTAACGATCTGAGCACTGTCTCAGTCATGAGCTCGGTGAAATTGTAGTAGCGGTGAAGATGCCGCTTACCCGCAACGGGACGGAAAGACCCCGTGCACCTTCACTACAGCTTTGCATTGGTTTTGTCTAAATGATGTGTAGGATAGGTGGGAGACTTTGAAGCGGAGGCGCTAGCTTTCGTGGAGTCAACGTTGAAATACCACCCTTTATTTATTTGGAATCTAACCCCATCATTCGGGGGACATTGCATGGTGGGTAGTTTGACTGGGGTGGTCGCCTCCAAAAGTGTAACGGAGGCTTCCAAAGGTACCCTCAGCACGGTTGGTAATCGTGCGCGGAGTGCAATAGCATAAGGGTGCTTGACTGTGAGACATACAAGTCGAGCAGGGTCGAAAGACGGATATAGTGATCCGGTGGTTCCGCATGGAAGGGCCATCGCTCAAAGGATAAAAGGTACGCCGGGGATAACAGGCTGATCTCCCCCAAGAGCTCACATCGACGGGGAGGTTTGGCACCTCGATGTCGGCTCGTCACATCCTGGGGCTGGAGAAGGTCCCAAGGGTTCGGCTGTTCGCCGATTAAAGTGGCACGCGAGCTGGGTTCAGAACGTCGTGAGACAGTTCGGTCCCTATCTGTTGTGGGCGTTGGAAGTTTGAGAGGACCTGACTCTAGTACGAGAGGACCGGGTTGGACGTACCTCTAGTGTACCTGTTGTGGCGCCAGCTGCATCGCAGGGTAGCTACGTACGGTTGAGATAAGCGCTGAAAGCATCTAAGCACGAAACTCGCCTCAAGATGAGACTTCCTTTAAGGGTCGTCAGAGACTATGACGTTGATAGGTTGCAAGTGTAAAGCAGTAATGACAAAGCTGAGCAATACTAATTGCCCGTAAACTTTATCTGATAATCTCTCCACTGATTTTTGTTTGTTGTTTTCTTTCTCTAATATGTCCAAAAATATCTAAGATTTTATGGTGACTTTAGCGTTGGTGTCCACCTCTTCCCATTCCGAACAGAGAAGTTAAGCCCAACTCGCAGATGGTACTGAAGTAACTTTCGGGAGAGTATGTCGTTGCCGTAAATTATTAAAGCCTCGCTCGAAAGAGTGGGGCTTTTTTTACTCCATTTTACAAGCGTCGTAATTCGTAAATTGTGATTCGAATTGCATGCATTCATATTCTATGAAATTAACCGAAGACTTTCATTCCTTTTCGTGTTTCAATTAATGATTTATCGTTGCTTGTAGAGTCGACTTTTATTCCGGATCACAACTCCATCCACTATGAAAATGGCTGCTGAAGACTTGCAATGCTATCTTAAAAAGCAAACTGAGTGGATACATAACTTTTGGACTTTCGAATGAAGCGGATGGTACTGTGATCGGAAAATGTTCGGTGTTCTTGTTGTTAAGACCCCGCAAAATGGAAATTGGTTATAGCAGCTTTCTCCGGGAAACTTGCGGTGAAAATCTCCACCCACGCTTTGTTCCGCCGGTGTTTGATGCACTCGGAAAATAGTTTTTGAATAACGGCATGATTGAATTGAATAGGATCAATTTGGAGAATCGCTGAATTGGAAACTAATTCTCAAGCTAATTTAAATGAGATTGAATTCTTCAAATCAAAAGAAGAGACATTCGATTGCTCTTCAGAATAAACTTTTTGAAAATTATAATTTTCTCAATCATACCGGTGTTGAAAAGAACTTGATTGAGATCTTTCATTCCTGCAGGTTATAAAATCCCCTAGTGGTGCGGGGAATGCGCTGCTCGAAATTATTACAATACGCTTTTCAAAATAATATGAAGCCAATTGCATTGGCGGAATTCTGGTGGGGACTTTCTCCTAAATCGGAAACCTGGAAGCATAAATATTTTTATAGTCCTTGTAAAGAAAAGTGTGGACCTATTCTAAAACATATGCTTGAAGGATTTGATGATTTTATTCTGACATAATTTCTTATTTTGCATCTAAAGTTTCAGTATGACAGAATATCTAAAGTATAAATTTCAAGATACGCCTGAATTCGTAGAGACCTTTGATGAAGTTCCGCTATGGAGCGCATCATTCGGACTTTACTTTTAAAGCATGTCGAACTAAACCAGATTTGAAAGTAGTTGATATCGGTTCCGGTGCCGGATTTCCTTTGATTGAACTTGCAGAACGCCTTGGTAATTCTTGCAAACTATATGGGATTGACCCATGGCACAATGCAAATAGCCGAGCAAAACAAAAACTACGCAATTACGGATTAACAAATGTTGAGATCATTGAATGCAATGCAGAACAGATTCCGTTTAAAGAAAATTCGATTGACCTGATTGTTTCCAACCTGGGTATTAATAATTTTGATAACCCTAGCCTGGTATTTAAAGAATGTCAGAGTGTTAAAGACAAATGGTAAACTTGCTCTAACGACAAACCTGTTTGGCCATTGGAAAGTATTTATGAACTATTTTATTCAACGTTACTTGAATTAAAACTTGAGAAGTTTATTTCTGTTTTGAAGGAAGAGGAAGAACATCGAGGAACAATCAAGCGTTGCTGAATTATTTACTTCAAATGGATTTGTCATAAATAAAAAGTGGAAGAAAGTTTTGAAATGAAATTCCTGAATGGAACGGCTTTCCCTGAATCATCATTTTGTTAAACTGGGATGGCTACCGGGTTGGTTGAAATTGTTTCCGAGAATTTGCATCAAACAATTTTTGGAGCCCTTGAGAGGAATTTGAACTTTGAAGTGATGAATTAGGATGCCTGATTACAGGTGCCAATGGCATTTGTTCAAGGTGTGAAAAATTGAAGAGATAGTTGAACGTTATCCAAGACTACTTATTCTTATCAAACATGTCGAAAAAGAATGTCCTTCTGTGCAATGAATATTGATGAAAAGTCAGCTGTATGCCCAATTTGTGGATATGAGTTTCCTCTAGAAGCAAAGCTATTGTTATCGTTGCAATTATTCTTTTAATCTTTCATTATTTTACTTGGTCTTTTAGGGAAGAAACTTGTTGAATTGTTATTGAATGAGGCAACCAGGTTTAAAAGGAACTGCATGAATTCCTTGAATCTGATGGCAAATAAACTGGAATTGTTTTATATTTGCTCAATAAATATAAACAAACTGTTAATTATGAAGAAACCAATACTTTTTTTATTATGCTTTTGCAGCTATCTCTTTACTTATGCAGATACGGAGCCTAATAACGATACACCAAGCGGAGAAGATATTATTGCTCAAAATGGAAATGTAACAGGTACTACCACTGCCGGCAATTATGATTTCTATGAATTAATTACTACAGGTGATGGTAATATTACTGTTACACTTGATGCTGCAACAAGTTCTTATATGGCTGTTCATTTGTATGATAGTGCGGGAACACAAGCTTTGGGTTCAATAACTGCAAATTCCGGAGCCGGACCAGTTTCATTTACAGTTTATCAGCTTGGAGAAGGCAAATATTACATTGCAACCCAAGGAAACGGAACCGATTCTTATACTGTTTCCAATTCTGTTGATCTTTTAGCTACTCCTAATGATGTAGAGCCAAATAATTCTTACGCTACTGCACTTCCAATTTTGAGGATGACTCTACACGCGGACACATAACATACAGGAACCTAAATGGCACGTATGATAGCAATGATTATTACAAATTGACTACACTCGTTGATGGAGATATTACAGTTACAATTTCAACAAATAATACCAATAATATTAATATTAATTTGTCAGATAGCGTTGGTCAACTGAATATTGGTTCAGTTAGTGGCGGCGGTGGTGGATCTTTTACAAGCACAGCATTAGCAGCAGGAACATATTACATTAGAGTTTCAAGTAATTTAACTACTGAATATTCCGGATACAATGTGAGCTATCACTTGACTCCAACTGCTTACAATAATGATGTTGAACCAAATGACATTTCCGCAACTGCTTCAATCATAAATGTAAATGATAGTACTACAGGTCATATTATGCATAGACTACAGGTGGAACCTATGATTTAAGAGATTGGTATCAGCTTCTTGCACAACTATTGATGGAAATCTGACGGTTTCATTTACAATAGCACAAATAGCTATATCGGACTTGCCTTATTCGACAGTACTTCAACGAGTTTGATGAATTCTGCTGGAGGTCTAGGCCAATCGGGTGTGAGTATGGTTACAAACAATCTTCCTGCTGGTACATATTATATCAAAGTTGATGCGAGTCTGACTACTGAATTTAGTGGCTATACATTGGCAATTTTATTATAACCGGTATCAATGATCTTTCTTCTGTTTCTGAATTTATCGTTTATCCGAATCCCGCATTGGATTTATGTCATTGAATTATTCAAATAATAAATTGGTTGCATATCAGTTGGAAATTGTTGATGTCGCAGGAAGAGTTTGTTATCAAGACATAGTTACTTCAAATGTTGGAGTTAATAGTTTAGAGATTCCGGTTGAGAATTTATCAAAAGGTATTTATTTTTTGAAATTGAGTGCAGGAGCACAGTCAAAGCAAATTATTTTTTCAAAGGACTGATTGTAAAAAAATATTGTTTAGCACGAATAAAAATCCCGGTTCAAAGAGCTGGGATTTTTTGACTGTTCTTTAAATTTATTAATCTAATTTAAAAGATAGTAATTTTCCTCCAAGTTTTTGCTGCAATGCTTTAAGATCATTCACAACAACTTCTAAAAGTGGAATTCCTTCTTTCTTTCTGATCAATTCCATTTCTCTTTCAGGATCTCCCGGAACTAAAACTTTTTCTTCACCCTGAATTGTTTTCGCATTTCTGAATCCTTCGATCCAATGATCCATGTCTTTTTTGAAATCATCTGCCGGACGAAATGCATCTATTCGCATTGCTCCTAAAAAATGTCCGATACCTTTACCCGGTTGTTGAGTTGGCATTGGGACATATGCAGGAAATGGCGGAACCCATGGTGCATAATTCGCTCCGCTAAGCAGTGCTGAGAAAATATCTACTATTGCTCCTAGCGCATATCCTTTATGACTTCCATGTTCGCGGTCGCCACCTAGTGGAAGAAGTGCGCCACCTTTTTTTAAAATGTTCGCATCATTACTTGTATTGCCACCTACATCCTGAACCCAGCCTTCAGGAGTTTCCATATTTTTTCGTTGCAGGATTTCAAGTTTGCCATTCGCTGCAGTTGTTGTTGCAAGATCGGCAACGAATGGAGGTTGCTTTCCTGCAGGAGCAGCAACTGCGATCGGATTTGTACCTAACATTTTGTCAATGGAAAAAGTTGGAGCAACAAGCGGACTTGCATTGGTCATTGCAATACCGATCATGTCGTGCTCAAGAGCCATCATTGCATGGAATCCTGCTATGCCAAAGTGATTGCTGTTCTTTACACTTACCCAACCGGTTCCGGCATTTTTTGCTTTTTCAATTGCGATCTTCATTGCATAAGGTGCAACTACAAGTCAAGTCCGCTGTCTCCATCAACAACTGCTGTAGATGGTGTTTCGTGAATTACTTTAATATCGGGCCTTGCATTGATTCTTTTCACTTCCCATAATCGTACATATCCGGTGAGTCTGGCTATGCCATGAGAATCGATTCCTCTAAGATCGGCAGAAAGTAATGTTTGAGTAGCAATTTCAGCATGCTCCTCTGTACATCCAATTTGTCTGAAAACTGCTTTTGTAAATGATTCAAGTGTTTTATAAGTGAACAGTTTGCTTCCCATATTGTAAAGATAGTTTTTGTTTTAATTTTTTAATTGAACGATTGACATTTTATTTGTAAATTTAATGGAATGAATTTTATTGCCATCGACTTTGAAACGGCTAATAGCAATCGTAGCAGTATCTGTTCGGTTGGAATTGCTATTGTAAAGAAAGGAAGGATAGTAAAGTCTGAACATTTTTATGTGAGACCCTTACCTGATTATTATGATCGGTTCAATACCCGATTACATGGTATCGATGAAAGCTTAACAAAAAACCAAAAGACCTTTAAGCAACTTTGGAAGGTACTGAAAATTTACTTTAAGGATCAGACGATTGTTGCACATAATGCATCTTTTGATCTAAGTGTTCTTCGTTCTGTTCTTTCTACATCCAAATTGAAGTATCCGGATTTGAATTATCACTGTACATATAGGTTGAGTAAACAAACGTTTTCATTGCCTAGTCATAAACTTGATGTTGTTTCGAAACATCTCAGGATTAAATTGAAACATCATAATGCGGAAAGTGACGCAATAGCTGCTGCACGGATTGCAATTAAATTGTGCAGAAAGAATAAGGTTAATTCTCTGGATGAACTTTCAGATAAGTTGGGTTTTAATCTTGTGAGAATTATTGGGTGAGGTAAAGATCATAAACGATTTTCCAAAAAATAGAGTCGGGTTCATGTTGAACCATATTTAAAGTTCTTTGGAAGAAGAAAATAAATAGCAGAATCTGTATAGTTGCCGTTGTAATAGTAGTTTTCTTTAAAATGTGCTTCTTTCACAAATCCTGCTTTTTCAAGAATTGCTTGTGAGGGTATATTCAATGGATTAATATTCGCTTCAACTCTGTGTAATTGCATTTCATTGAAACCATATTTAAGTGCTGCAATCATTGCTTCAAACATCAATCCCTTTCTTTGATATTCATTTAACAGTGAATAACCAATTTCAGCGTAGTGATGCTCAGGAACTGTTCTCCAAAGACCGATACTTCCGATCAGTTTTGGCTCTCCCTTTTAAATACATTCCCGATATACACGATTCTCGTCGATCTCGCATCAACTTTATTAACCATTCGTAAATTTCTTCAATCGATTTCGGAGGATCCCGATCGAGATACTCTGTTATCTTTTTGTCACTCCTCAACCTGAATATTTCATCAGCATCGTTTTTTGTCATACGATGAAGTAAAAGTCGTTCGGTTTCAATTTCGGGAAAGGGGGAGAAGTTGAAGGTTAGCATATTGATGAAGGATTTTTTTGGTCAAAGGTCAAGGTTCAAAGGTCAGAAGTCAAAGGTTAAGCAAGGCTCAAGTGTACGATCATCATTTGACCTTTGACCCTTGACCTTTACCCTTGTCTATCAAGAAGTCGCTGACCTACGAATTTCAATAATGACTGACTTCGAAGTTGGTGTATTCGATTTCTCTGCATTACTGTCAATAGGTACTAAAACATTTGTTTCCGGAAAATAAGTTGCAGTACATTTTTCGGGAATGCTGAAAGGAATAATTATAAATCGATGAGCTACTCTTTCAATGTTATTGTCGAAGTTATACAGGTCAACAACTTCACCTTTTGTAAATCCACCGGCTGCAATGTCCTTTTCGTTCATGAAAATCACACGGCGTTCATTGATTACTCCTCTATAACGATCATTCAGTCCGTAAATGGTAGTATTGAACTGATCGTGACTTCGAATAATCATCATTACATATTCGTTCGATTTCAAATTGATTTTTTACTTTACCAATATTGAATTCTGCTTTTCCGGATGGAACAGTAAATTTTTGCTCTCGTGCTGAATTCGGTAAATAGAATCCGCCAAGTTTCCTGACTCTTGTATTATAATTGTCAAATCCGGAAATTGTTTTAGCGATGTCGTCGCGAATGTGATCGTTGTGTTCCAAATATTTTTCCCAGCGCACAGTTGATTGATCTCCAAAATAGGCTAATGCGAGTTTGCAAACCAATGCAGGTTCACTTAGCAGCTGATCTGAAACGGGAGTAAGGTTGCCTTTCGACATTTGAATTACTCCCATAGAATTTTCTGTTGTGATAAATTGCTCTTCGTTATTCAAAATATCTTTATCGCTTCTTCCTAATACAGGAAGGATCAAAGCTTCTTCACCGGTAATGAGATGGCTCCGATTCAATTTAGTCGAAACCTGAATAGTTAACTTGCATTTTCGCAATGCTTCCGCTGTATATGTTGTATCGGTGTTGCTGATAAAAAGTTTCCTCCCATTGCCATAAATACATTTACTTTCCCTTTGTGCATGGCATGTATGCAATCAACGACATCATATCCATGTTCTCGTGGTGGATTGAATGAATACGTTTTTTGAATTGCGTCTAAAAATGAAGGTGATGGTTTTTCATAAATGCCCATCGTTCGATCGCCTTGTACATTGCTATGTCCACGAACCGGACAGGTTCCTGCTCCCGGTTTTCCAATACTACCTTTTAAGAGCAATAAGTTGACAACCTCTTTAATAGTATCTACTGCATTCTGATGTTGCGTAAGTCCCATTGCCCAGCAGGCAATTATCTTACTTTTTGATTTGAATATATTGGCAACTTCAAAATTTGTTCTTTGCTAATTCCTGGACAGACAATTAGACCATTCAAATCTAAATTCTTTAAGTGTTGAATGAATTCTTTTGAGCCATTTGTTTTTCATTTATAAATTCTTGATCAAAGACACTTCCCGGATTCTTTTCCTCTTCAATGAGTAATAATTTTTCAATAGCCTGTAGTAAAGCCATGTCGCCATTGATCTTTACTTGAAGAAAAATATCAGTCAGCCGTGCTTTTATTCCTAAAGCTCCTTTGATACTCTGTGGATCATTGAAAGCAATGAGTCCGGTCTCTGGCAGTGGATTAACAGAAATTATTGTACATCCATTCTCTTTCGCTTTTTGCAAAGCAGTAAGCATTCTCGGATGATTTGTCCCCGGGTTTTGTCAAGAATAATGATGACCTCAGCCTTATAAAAATCGTCAAGAGTTACAGATCCTTTGCCAATTCCCAAACTTTCAGTTAATGCAACCCCGCTTGATTCGTGGCACATGTTGCTGCAATCCGGTAAGTTATTTGTGCCGAATTGTCTTACGAAAAGCTGATATAAAAATGCAGCTTCGTTGGATGTTCTCCCGCTCGTGTAAAATACGGCATCATTGGGATTTTTACATTCATGCAATCTTTTAGCGATCAATGAAAATGCATTTTCCCAGGTTATTGGTTCGTAATGTGTGCCGCCTTTTGGTAAGTATACCGGTTCGGCAACTCTTCCTGCTTTTCCGATTTCGTAATCGTTAAGATGAGAAAGAGAGGCAATGTTATTCTTGCGGAAATAATCGGCAGTTAATTTTTTGTTGTAGCCTCTTCTGCAATTGCTTTAACACCATTTTCACAATATTCACCAAGGGAACTTCTTTCAAGATCCGGATCCGGCCAAGCGCATCCCGGGCAATCGAAACCAGTTTCTGGTTGAGAGCGAAGAGAGCTTTCATTGCACGGCCGGGCCCATTTCTGAGAAGATGTGTTTTGCACTTGAGAAGATAGCCAGTATGCCCGCAGCAACTGTTTTGAGTCTGATCAGCTTTTAGTCGGTAAACCGTTCCGGATTTTCAGCATTTACCTCTTCATTATTTTCTTGTCCGGTTTTCATTTAAGTTTGTCGGCAAGTGGGTTTGGATAATTATCACTCTGATCTTCGGAAACTTCATCAAGACATTTGAAATCTTTCTCTATAAGGATAAATAGTTTTTTCCCATCCTGCACCTGCATTTCCTCAGAAAGTCCTACTTGATTAGTATCTGTCCACGATTTAGCTAAAGCAGTGGGAATTGTAACGATAATAGCATCATTCACATATTCGGCTCCGATTTTTTGCGCTTCTTCAGAAATTTTCAATCCATAAGAAAAGTCTTTTAACCCTAAATTTGTGCTTTCCTTAATCAGTTTTTTCTCGGAAAAATAAGCTACTTCGCTTTTTGTTAATCGGAAACGGATGGTATTTCCTTTAATTCTCAGTTTCATACTTGTAAAATAAGCTAATATTTTCCTTTTTTGCTAGTAATTTGACTTCAATTTATATCTTTTTGGTATACTTCGGGTAGACATTTATTTCGTCTTCAACTCAATGTCAGGAATGATTACCATATTTGCAAGATGCGGAATTCAGATTTTTTTCACGGGGATTTAAATGGTAAAAACTACCAACTAAATCAAAAAATCTGGGTAATTGCTAACCATCTTTCCATTTTGAAAATTTATTGTTTTGATTTTATTTGTTTGAATAATCAGGTGGTGTTTTCTCAGAAATCGCAGGTTATCATCAATTTAGGATGGGGTGAATTGGTTAAAGATAATGATGTTGAAGCTTTCAAGTGTTTCAATGAGGCGTATAAGACTGCGCAATTGGAAAAAGATACGGAGAACACTGCATTATCTCTGCTATACATGGGAATTTGTACCTATAGTGTGAGTTTTACTGAGGGTTTAAATTACAGTATGCGTGCTATGGAGGAGTTTAAAAAGTTTGAGTTGACATCTCCACAAAAAGCATTGCATGGCCGAAGTAAGTGTTTGCAATTGATAAGTACGATTAACAGCAGACAAGGTAATTACAAAGAGTCTATCAGATTAAGCAAAGAGGCGTCGTTAGGATTTCCAATAAGTAGTAATGACACTTCGGGTACCTTGGACTGATCTATAACCCAGTCGGTATTGCATATGAGAAATTAAACCTACCTGATTCTTCTGCCTTTTTGTCGCAAAGCGCTGGAGGAAAGATTAGTGACCTATAATACAACTTATTTACCCGTGTCTTGTACGCAGCTGTGGCGAAAATTAATCGCAGCAGAAATAAGCAGTTAAGTTGGCTTTATCTGAACAGGGCATTAGAAATTGCAGATAGTACAGAGAACAGACAGGCATTGGTAAATGTATATTTAGGACTTAGTGACTGGTGCCTGAAATTTTCAAATAACAAAAGTGAAGTAGAAAAGAATATCGTAAAGGCGAATGAGGTTGCCATGCCTCTAACTGATCGTTCTTTTTATCTTCGAACGTTAGATGCTTTGATAGCATATAAAAAAGCTAAATGGTGATTTTCAATCTGCATTACAACTTCATGAGAAGAGTTCAATAGTTAGGGACTCATTGTATTCCTGGGAAAAACAAAAGATCCAAAAAAACCTGGAGGTGCAATTTGATGTCTCGGAAAAAGAGCGACTTTTAAAATTAGCGCAAAGAGAAAGAGAAATTACACAACTGACCAACTATTTATTATGGGCAGTTATTTGTTTTGTTTTAATAATTGCAATTGGAATAATATTTTTCCTGCGAAGGAATAATGAGAGAAATAAATTGTTACTAAAAACAAAGGATGCACTTGTAATGGCTATCGAGGAGCAAAAGCATCTACGCGAACAGCAAATGCAAAATGAGCTGGAGTTTAAAGAAAGCCAGTTAACTGCTATGACTGCACAAATGCTTCAAAAGAATGAATTGATGCATGAGTTAAAAAGCAAGTTGGATGAAGATAAAAATATATCAGTGGATAGTCCTTTATCAAAGATCATTAACCGAGGACAAAATCAAGATAAGGACTGGAGCGATTTCAATACATATTTTGAAAGTATCAATAAAAATTTTTACACCCGCTTAAAACAGAGTTATCCCGATATCAGTCCAAACGATTTGAAGATCTGCGCCCTAATTAAACTTAATTTATCTATAAAGGAAATGGCTGCGATTTTAAATATTTCGCCTGACAGTGAAGACTGCTCGTTATCGTTTGAGAAAGAAAATGCAGTTGAATACAGAAGATAATTTGACAGATTTTATTTTAAATTTGAAATAATTGGTATATAGGAAATCTGCAGTGATATAAATCATTTGCTAACTTTAACCGAAGCACTTACTTTTGGTTAATCCTTAAACCATCACACAATGAAAAAAATCTTATTTTTTCTACTTCTCGGATTTGTTCTTATCCCGACAGAAAAAATTTTAGCTGACGATGATGACAAACCTTTTTACAAAGGAATTCGTGTTGGCTGGCAACAAAGCAATTTCAGTAATTCCGATTGGGGAGATCTTTAGTAGTTTTTATGCAGGTTTTTTTGGTGTAAAAAAGATTGGTTTAGGAAAGCTATTATCCTTTTATTCAGGACTAGAATTTTATCAAATAGGTAGTCAAAAAGATAATGACAATAAGTTTGTGATAAGTTATATAAGTGTTCCAATTAATTTAAGAGTTAAAGTCGGTCCGGTATATGGATTTGGAGGATTCAACCCTTCTTTTAAAGTGATGGATGAAATAATTGTTGGTGGAGTTGATGCCAAGTGAAATAATCCTTAGTAATGGTAACAGCATTCCTTTTGGTGTTAATGCTTTTGATATTGGCGGGCAAGTTGGAATTGGTGCTAAATTCTTGTTTTTGAGTCGAAGTTAAGTACAATCAGGGTTCCTTGATGTCTTCAGAGATGGCTACAGAAAAGACGACATCTCACCCGATTTGAAATTCGTTGCATGTGTTTATTTTTAGAGAAAATTCGACGAATTGACAATTTGTCTACGTTTTGAACACGATTAATTCTGGTTTGTCTACCTCTTGTCGACTCGTTTTTTTTGACTTTCTTGCACTACCAATCTATTTTTACAGGCAAGTAAATATCCTGTTAATATTATCGACTTCAGGATATTTTAATCTCTAACCTGAAAAAAAATAGAACTATGAAAAAAACTGATCTTCTTAATTATTTTGTCAATGTTTTTGAAAAACGTTGAGACAAAAGCCCAGATTCCGAATGGCGATTTCGAAGCATTGCTTTACGATGGCACCTTAAGCAATTGGGGAAATATTACATTGTTTGCAGTAATTATTGATTCTGCAGGAAATACCATCCAGGATTCACTCATTTTTGATGGCCCTTTTTGCGGTGTTACCACAGATGCTCATTCCGGAAATTATGCATTGGAAATGAGAAATATGTTTAACTTACAGACAAACAATGATCAATGGGTAAGGAGTGTTGACGAAGATTCTGTACGGCAGGTGGGGGTCACTGAATTTATTTATACGGCGATTCAAACCGCAAGAATTTAGTTTTATTACAAGTTTAATTCAGTGAATGGAGATTCAGGAATAGTCACGTTTAGCGTTTTATGATGCCATTGGAAATATTATGGGTGAAGGAATTCTAGTTTTTTCATCAACCAATACTTTATTCTTATATCAGTGTTCCAATTTATTGTTATACCAGTATGGATCCGGTTGCTTATTACTCCTTAAATTTCAGTGCACCTTACAGTCTTGCTGATTATCCGACAGGTCCAAAATTTCGGAACAAGATTGACCGTTGATGATATTGCTTTCAGTGGACGACAGGAATTGCTGGAATGGAAGAAATCACTGAGCCAATATTATTCAAATCCTTGTACTGATTTTATTTCTGTGAAAATATTGAACAAGCACAATTTAAAATTTATAATATCAAAGAGAAGTTGTTCAAATTGGTCTAATCGACATCGATTCAAAAATTGTTTTTGAAGCAGCAATTTAAAAGGAATATATTCGCTTGAAATAAATCATCGAGGGTAAATTGCAGCGAAAGAACTTTGATCAATTGATGGATTGTTATTGTTGCAGTTTTTTTTGAATAAAATTTCCAACGCAATATAAGTTGTATTTATCACCTCTTAAAAACCTATTAATGTGATACCGGATTCTTTGGCTAATTCAAGGGCAAGACTGAGGAGCTCAATAGCAACCACAATTAACAGGTTACCATGCTTGCTTTTAGAATGAGTTCGAAACTTGTCGTACATTTAGTAGAGAATTGTTTTGCTTAAAGGCATTATATTTTTATTAGCATTAAGGCCCAATTAATTTGTCTAGTGTATTGTGGCGTCCAACATCTTCGCGTAGTTCAAGAAATTTGAAGATCAAATGGAGGCAGAGGCGTGTAGTCCACTGTACTTTTAAAAATTTCTTCGTTGTTTCGAAAGTTTTTCCGGCAACGACATATAACAGAGGGTCTCGGCCGAATGAATTTATTTTCAATTTAAAGTTTGAGACAGTATTTATTGCATCAATTGATGCTTTCCGTAAACCCGCAACGATGTTGTAAGTTTCGCTCAAGTTATTTTCAATGGAATGATATTATCTTAGTAATTCAAACCAATGTGGAAATTCTCTGATAGTTGCTGTGTACTTTTTATTTGTGTAAAATCGAAATACCAATTCCTTCGGTAAAATTAAACTCAACAAAGTTCTTCGTCATTTCCGGCGTGCGATGTGATGGAAATATTTTTTTCAACGGGCAAACTCATTAAAAAGTAAGATTTATTTAAGGCTCTTCCTGTTGATAGAATGTCAACCCGCCTTGTAATTTGCCATTCTCGTGGCGGGAAACATGTATTTACATTGTTGATTCAGATTTCACTTTCTTGAAATGAACTGTTAAGGTAGCTTTTTAGGAAATTTTGTTGATTTCAGTCAATGTAGCTCATCGAACTCTTCTACGTGTCCAAGTGGTTTTTATTCTTCGTGTCGTCACTAAGCGATTTTAGTCGTCAGAGTTGTGAAAGAAAATTTTTGCAAAGAGAAGTTTTCCTTTCTCAAATTCTGATGTTAAAATGCTCAAGGCTATTAATACTTAGTAGGCTAAAAGCGAGTTCGTAAAAATTCATTAAATAGGTACAGTAGGATTTTTATTTTTAAAATCAGTAGTTAATGTTTAATATATCAATCACACTTAGCAAGGGTAGTCGCAACCGTAAAAAAGTATACTGCGATTACGAAATGTCGTTGCGCAACTTAATAAGCTACGCAAGCTAGGGCCATGCCCGGCGAATTGATCAATATCTGGTAATAGTATTTTCCACAGCTCAGAAAAGTTGCAAATTGTCTCTTTCCGGATTCAGAAAAGTAGATTTCGGGAACGTGGTTTAAATATTTTTTTTAGAAGATGAAGATACTACCTAAACCGGCGATAGTGGTACCATTTATCTACACCCATTCGTCCACTTTTGCCTCCGCAGGCGATGATTAGCAACAGGACTGTTCGAAATGGTGGAAGTTTGAGTTTGGTGGAAGTGTGTTGAGTGTGGAAAGTGAAGACCGACACTAGAGACAACTTACTATTCCTAATCATAAGATTCAAACTCGGTTTTCTTTCTATCACCTATTGCTTCCAGGCGTTGACGAGCTTCATGAAGCATGTCCTCTCCATCCACACATATGTAAAATTTGCCGGGGCGTTTGTCACTGAAAAATTTCTTCATAAATGAGCTGGATAGTATCCCTTCTTCGGTCCAGCCTCCGCTGCCGCGTGATAGAACAGGAATATATCCGAGGATGATTTGCCTTTGCAAGATCCTCCATTTCTTTCTATAGATAATATCCTTTTCCCAACGGTTACCGAAGATGCTATAGATCTTTTGTGGGCACATTATTATTCAGAGAGAATGTATGGATCCTTAATGGAGAAATTCCTGTACCTGAAATAAAGCAGATATCGTCTTCGGTGGGTTCAATCAACGTAAATTTTGCCGAGAGCTTTTTTATACATCTATCTCAGATCCAAGCATCAATGTTTCCCCACAAGGGGAGTGGGAAGTCCTTTTGGATCAATACAATTGCTAATTCAAAAGTGTTGTCATTCGAGGAGAAGAAGCCAATTGAGTAACTTCCTGTTTGTGAATTTTGAAACAGATTGCGCAAGTTAGCATAATAAATTGACTCGCTTTTGAAGTTAAAATGGGGAATTTCATCAATTTTGAAGAAGATACTTTTACAATTCTTTTACCTGAATTATTTTGAAAATTGCTCTTATGTATTTATAGACATAATGATCAATAATTATTTAGTATATTTAATTTTTTCAAAGAATTGAATCTGGTGAATCAGATGTGTGCAATCGGACAGTCCATTTTCCAAACGATAATCTTAACATAATTTTGAAAGATAATTTAAAAAGTCTGGAACTGATTTTTGTCGTCAAAGTTAAACATAAATATATTGGTTTCGTCCGAAAGACAACTATCAACGTAGTTCAATTCTTTCAAGATCATTTCAATATTCTTTACTCTTCTATGATCCTCTTTTTAACTTTCAAACGCGTTGTCAAGTGCTAGATTCCTGCAGCTTAAAAAGGATCATGATCCGCCAACAAAAACTTTTCAACTCTTTTTGCTTTGTTAGAGGTTTTTCTTTTGATGTAATTAAAAGGAACCTGCAGGGAAATAATCCTTTTGCACAAACAAACAGAGATTTGCATCGACACAATTTCTTAATTTAGTCGAACTTGTGTTCTACTAAAGCATTGAAGATGAGCACCAGACCAAATGTAATTTGAGTTTGTGTTTTCTTGCTTCGCAGCAACTACCTATTGTTTCATTGTATGACAGCTGATCCTCCTTTGTTGTAGGTGTTTTTTAACTGCAACCAAGGATGTAAGAGGTTGTTGTATATTCTGAGGTGGATTGACATTGGTAGCAAATACGAGTGGCTGAAATTCTGCCACGGTCACCATCAACTAAACACATTGATACTCCGAATTTAAGCAACTCCGCCACCTCGCGTAGCAAATAGGAGAAAGTCGATCACAGATCTTTACTTGTTGTGGTTGGGTGAGAATGAATTTGCAATTGATTGGTCATGGTTCCACTAGGACAAAAAAATTTGTCTCGTGACCAAATAAGTTTAGCTGCTTTTCTTTAAGTGCTTTTACTGTTGGATCTTCATCAAGAACGTCATCTCGCCAACAATGGCATTAAACATTGCTTCACGCATTTCCGGGTGAAGGCCTAAACAGTATCGCTTCTTAAATCGATAAGGGCTTTTCAATCATGCCTTTCAAAGAAACTAAGATTTTCAGAACGCTAACCATAACCGGATTTTTGACGGGATGTAACAAGGTAGATTAAATGGATTCAAGTGCTTAAGGTGGCTGGGATTTTGACCGGATTTAGCGATAAAGATTAAATGGATTCGAAGTGTTAAGGTGGCCGGGATTCACTGATTTTGGACCGGGGATTTAGCTGATTTTGGACCGGGATTTGGCTGATTTTGGGATTTGCTTGAGGACGTTTGTTTGGAAAAGGAGTATTAGGATTTGTTGACTGGGGCGGGTTTGGAATATTTATTTATTTTTGAAGGAAAAAAAGGAAATCGGGTAATTTCGACATCCTTTTTGCGTCAAGTTTGTTTTACTTCAGGTGGGAAATCAGAATCTGGTTGATCTTCAGCTTGATTTTTACGCTCCTTCATCATCTTTTTTACTGTTCCATCATATTTCCCCTTAATTGAGTGTATTGTTCAAGTGCCAAGATGAATTCATTTACGTCGTTACTCCTCACGCATATTTTTTCATTTACCAACGTTATTGTGTTTGTTTTTCGTTACCAAGAATCTGATCATACACCTGAGTATACCAGGTGTCCGATAGCTTTAATTTTAGTTTTCATCGTTTCAGCACGTTTCTGAGCACTTTCTTCCAGGACCTAAGCATCTTTCCGGGACGTTTCTTGTCCTGCAAAAAGCATAGATGTAATTAACATGCCATTGCCAGGATTTTTGTTTAGTTTCATGCCGGTAGGACCTATCGTAATGTAGCAAGGTTTAATGGGAAAGTTTTTGAGTTGCAAGTTTCCAGGTTTCATGTTCTGTATACCCAAAGTGAAAAATCTGTAAGGGTGATCTTGAAATTTGTTTTATATTGTTCTATGTGCCTTTGGTAAAATAACCACATAGGCACATAGATTCTTAGTAGTAATAATTCAGATCGAAAATTATTATCAAATAAACCCACTAACCGAAAAAATCCTAAAATTATTGAGCTAATGGCATCAAGAACTAATTTTTACATAACATTAAACCGTCTCTAACGACATATATTTTTTCCAATTCTTGATGTGGCAACAATACGTTGATTAGAAACATGAAGAGCTAATGTGTCCTTGCATTTTTTTTTTTGCGGGGTGACATTTTTTTTCCACTCATGTACTTGTCTGCGATTATAAAACCTCGGGGCGAAATTTTGCTGAAACAAGATCAAAGTAATTCGAATAATTTATTTTGTCATCAATAAAACCAAAGTGAATGGACCCGGCAAGGTGAATTATATCAAGTATGCCTTTGAGAAGATTGAATTTTGATTTACGCCGGAAAGTTTAACATACTTCTGACAGAGTGGAGAAAGTTCATCGCCTTAATATCGATTAGCGAATAATTCCATTTGAAGAAAGTTCCCGCGCGGCACAATCCTGAGTAAGCTGTAGGTGCCAATTTCAAGAATGGAATCTGGTCTTATCATTCTACTAAGCAATGCTGGTACCACGCTGTAAATGCCCAGAAAGCACACAAGGAGCACATTTGTTTGCCGTCCACGATTGGAAACTTTAAAATTTCTGATTCAGGTGTGCTAAGATTCTCGGAATAGAGGTTGAATTTTTCGTCAATAAAATCCATTGCATCAATTCCGGTCCTTGTTAGATCCAATTCCAACTTGTCGCACTTTCGATCCAATGCGATGGAGAAGTGGTACCGTATTTATCTACGAAGAAATGATCGCAGAATTTCCTGTATTATTCCCCGCCGATCAATAGTATAATTTTAATGTACTTGATTTCCTCTGGTCATTATACCTTTGTGGGATCGATCGCCAACAATACCATTATTAAAGATGATTCTTTTCAAAGATATTTGTGATTGATTGATGAATTGTATCATTCCAAAGCGAAGGGAAGAGTAGTGTCTGGTGAAATTCTCTACAATTGAAATCATTCATTTGATCATAAAAGCAGGATCCGCTATTCACATGGGTTCTTTCAACGAATAACCATGTAATCGATAATCACCGAATAGATCTGCGCTAAAACCAGTATGAACGATCAGGTTTTAATTGTTTGTATTTGTTATTTCCTTGCTTCTATTGCTAGTCCACATGGAAGGAACCTGACCCAGCTTTAGCTTAAACGGAGGTTACCCAATAGTCCCGGCGAAAATAATTCCTGGATTTGGAAATTACCGGTTGATTGAGTCCGCCAGGGAGGACAGAATTGGTATTGAACATACTGCCAAGCGAGTTTGATCCTGTCGTTGGATTAACTAGAGTGCTAGACTCAGCGTGTCACCAACATGGATATTTACAGCATAAACCCGATCAGGCCATGGACCAATTAAAGAATCCACAAGGTAATGTGCTCGTAAGGGCATTGGCCGCAAAGGGGATGGTATAATCTTCAATGAGCATCTGTTTGAAAACGGTAGGAACAGCTAAAATGTCAGGAGCGCTTTGATTTAGGAATGTCCTGACTATTTTCTGTGCAAGATCTTGAAATAGCGAATAAGGCAATAATCAAAATTTGCTTTTCATAATTGCGTTAAATTAACTGTTGAAAAGTAAGCAATCTTCCCTACTTATTAAAATATTTTTGCTAGTCTTATTTTACGTTAAATGATGGATGAATACTTGGATATTTGCGCCTAATCAGAATTAAGTGAAACTTATCACTTGCCCTTAATGCTATATTGATCGTAGCTGTAGGATTTATATTATTTGCATTTTAGAGGATTCGGCAGGTACATCTCCTCTGCTGAATTGTCGGTCCATGCATTTCTTCTAGGGAATTGTATTTATTAATTCAGACTCCTGTTACAGGAATATGATCTTTTTATAAAGACCAGAAATCAAAGTTTGCAAGCTGGACAAGAAAGAATTAAAATCAATTGAAAGGAGAGAGCGTGATAAACTTCAGAAAGATACCGCTTTTAACAGCAACGAGGGAAGGGATGACAGATATGGAGCCGTCAAAATAAGGAGCAAGAATTAGGGAATGCGCCAACAACGTTTGATGGATGAAAGATCAATTGCTGTCCAAACTTGATGAGTTGCTGGCATTTTCTTCTGGAAGAATTATATAATCGACTGGAATGAATATTTGAAAAAACTTTTAATAGGATAAGAATTTCCAATTTGTTTTGGGGTTACCAAAAAGGTGGAATTTGTTTGCAATGAAGTGGTTGAAGATATAACACCACGGGTATCAAGAATTGAATAGTGTGTATAATGTCGAAAAAATAGTAATTAGTAATGAGATTTCGGCGTTGAAGTTGATTCGAACTGCCGCTCACCACGCCACCTCACTTACCATTATTATGTCAAAAAACAATTTGAAACAAAGACGAGCTTTGCTTTAGTTTGGCTAATAGTTCTTCGAGTACGAACATGCAAGTGATGGTTTTTTTTAAGGTTGATTTTTTATTGCTTTGTTGACTACAAAGTTGAAAAGGTTTCGAAGCGCAAGTTTTGGATTTGTGACTAAGGTGAGATTTCACTACTTAGTTGACGATAAACAGTATTGTGGTATGTAGTAAGAAATTCGCTCGAATCCGGAGTTGATCGCTCTGAAACATAATTCCCCCGGCATTCCACTCCTCCAAAAGCCATATTTCGTTCCACCTTCTCGTAAATGGATCTATTAACGATCCGGCATCACCAACTAAGAGAAAGTTGTCGCCGAAATTTTTCTTTTACTCCAAGAGAAGTCCCCAGCCTTGAACCGAGTTAACACTTTGGCGCTTTTAAATCGTTTAGAAATTTTCAGGATGATTTTGAATGACGTCTCTCCAAATGATTTTCGGAGGTTTATACTTTTCGTTTTGGAGACGTAGAGGAGCTGGAGCATTCCAATTCCCATTGACTCTTCCGTCATTCTAGGGAAAATCCAGAAACAGCTAGCGTAATTCTTTTCCAAAGTGTAATTCAATAAATTTATCCGGATGAGTCGACGTTACTTGGAAGTACACACGTAGGCCAGCGCATAAGTGTTCCGTATTTGTTTTTATCGCCGGAAAGTTCTTTGGCAACATTGATCGTCGCCTTCTGCCCCGCAACGGGATCAGTCTTCTTCCGCGGAAGACGCCGTTTTTTGTTTCAGAAAGTTGACAATTACTTTGTTGTCTTTTCTTATGATCTTTTCCAATGGCAGTATCAATAAAATTTTGCAAATTCAGGATTTGCTTTTTGAAAACAAGAGAAATTATCAAATTTAATTCTAGGTGAGAAATGAAACTGTGCTGTTTTTAGATTCTCGGGATTATTTGAGAATGGTAATCCAACATTTTGCCATTTTGGAGAATAAAAACGTACACAAGTAGCTGCCCGTATAGTCAGTAGGATTGCGGCGACCTCTTTCCACATACTCTGTGTATTGAGGATCTTATCTGAATTGCTAACCACTTTGCCACTAGAGGCACCGCCGTAGATCTTGTCTCGTGGAAAAGCTTATCGATCAATACGTGTTCAATTTTGTTTTACTAAGCACCATTGAAGTCGCCATTTCCGGCCCAGCTTGTCCAACCAGTGACTATTTTAAAAATGGGTCCAAACTACTTTTTATTTTTTTCTGTTTCTTAGTATGATGGCCCCAAAGATATATATCTTTGAAAATGAATTTACAGATTAACAATATGCTTGTGGGAAAATTTCCATTTGTAGTTGAGTGTACGGTATTTACTACCAGGAAGAAAAAGGTATATTAGTAAGTGATGAATTAGTGCATGGACAATTCCACTACTAAACTTCTGGTGGGGAATTTAGAGTTCGGTGCAAGCACCAGAGAGTGTTTGCAAAGAGAAATGATGGAGGAAACAAGACATGATTTTGAAATCGGCGAACATTTTTATACTACTGACTTTTTTGCCTTCTGCTTTTGGCAGTGCTTTTCAAGTGATAAGTATTTATTATTTGTAATTAAAGCTGTGAGTTACTCAACCAGTATTGATCTCAACAGAAAAATTTGATTTTAAGGTGAAAGAGCATGAAGCTGTTTTCGATTTATTCCTGAAAGAAATGGGAAGCGATTGTTTAACTTTCCGGAATTGATAAAAAGTAGGGCAAATGATTCATGAAAGAGTAGTGGAGGATTGGAAATGATTTCGGATTTCAGAAGGTGAATTTCGGATTGTGCTTTTGCTGAGTCGAATCTTTTTTATTTTCGTCGAAATTGTTATTTTTTAAAAATCTTCGAATGAATAAAACCCATCTTTTGAATTTCTGAATTAGCAGATCAGCTTTTTTTTGTTTTTAAAACTTGTGAAACAACAATATAGGGTTTATTTCCACCACTCCCAATAACCTTCACTCCGATCCAATCCAGTTTTGTTTCCAAAGAACAACGTCAAAGCCATATAAAATGCATGTTTCCAGTATTCTCAGTCTCTCCAGATAAAAATACTTATTCACGGAGAGAAATTTTATTGCAGCGTCCCAAACATGTCTTTATCAACAAAAAAGAATCGTTTATATCGAGTCGTCGAGATAAGTGAGGACTTCGATCTTCACAGGAACCCACCAAAAGGAACCATGTCACTTTTAATTGCAGCACGATCTTGACAATCAATTACTCTGCTTTCTTGAATGGTCCTCGGTCATTAACTCGCACTCCAACTGATTTATCGTTTAAAGTATTTGTCACCAGTAAAAAGTGTTGAAAGGTAATGTCCGATGCGCTGCTGTAAAGTCATTTTTAATGCTCTTTCATGCTTGTTTCTTGACCATGAAATCGATCGTGATAAAGAACTTTGTGTTTTCAATTTCCAATGAGTCTGTTTCTGTCTGACGGAAAGATTCGAATGGATTAAATTAAAGCAGACAAATAAAAAAGTAATCAATAACTTGGCGTAAAACTTAATTCAATTTAGTCTTTCGTAAATACACCTTCAATTTTTGCAAGCAGATCTGACCGGCAAATAAAACACTCCGGGTTCGATCATCCAGTTCACCGCCGCCCGTTCATATAGTAGTCCAGTTAAAATCGTTCCATTTCAATCGATACATGTGGGCGGTACAATTGCTGCAATCCAAACGCTACTTCAATTTCACGGAACCACTCTTCGTAATAGCAATCATCGCTGCCATGAAAGTTCAGGTCTTTTCACCGATTAAAATGAATTTAATGGTTAATTCTCTGATCATAGGTTCAATGATTTCTCTTTTCAGGTACATGATGTCATTGTAAGAGCGTCGTTCCATTCACGGCTTTAAATTCAATGATTGCAAATTGCCTTTCGTAATCAGCGCAAAGTATTTTCCAGATATAATGTAGCGCTTCCGAAAATATCCATTGTGGGTGAATGTAATAATTGTATATAGTATTAGAATATTCGAGTTCGCTATAGATGCTACCATGAAGGAAAGAGTTCATCTTCTGCGGCAATATATAATTCACGCCAAAGGTAAAATGGCTCGAGGTCTTGCATCTCTCTTATCTTGTATTACATATATACAAAGATAAGAATTTTTACAATTATTCTATTGGTAATAATGAGTGTTATTACGAAAGTTGATGTGAAGAAAAAGTTCAACCCACTATTTCTCTTTTTGTAGTGTTCAATTGCTTTACGAACATTTCCAAATTTGTTGAGTAATTCTCCGGCCTCAATAGCGGTGACATTTGGTTCTTTCATAATCATCGTTGTGCCGCGTGTTATCAATTTGCCATTTGTCAATTGCATATCGTAGAAATTTATTTCCTTTTATTCGGCCAAGTTGAATCATAATAGCTGTGGGAAGCATA
>JADJFC010000008.1 GCA_016708785.1 Bacteroidota bacterium
CGCAATTTAAATATTCTTCTAGTAAATCCTTCCAACTAGAAGTAAACAGGATAATACGCTCTTTGTTTCTTTTTCCCAGAACTTTTACCTGACACTGGTAGAGGTCAATACGTTCATCAGTGAGCCCTATCAATTCGGCTCTTCTCATTCCCGTGGCATACAGCAGTTCCAGGATCAACCGGTCCCTGATGGCATCAAATCCATCTCCAAAATTCACTTCTGTGAAAAGAAGTTTCATTTTGGCTTCATCGACAAAAACCGGAAGGCGCTTGGAAACTTTTGGAGATATCACTTTAAGAAGTGGATTCGTTTTCACGTCACCTCTTCTGAGCAAGAATTTGTAAATGTTTTTAAGAAGTGATCTTTGCGATTAACAGATCTTGCACCTACACCATTTCCATCATGCTCACCATCCATGATCTAACCATAGACTGATTGACGTCGCCCGGCGCTTCTACCTATAGAGTTTTTCTGAAACTCAAAATTGTTGAGATCATTTCATACGACAAAAACCTTGTGTTGGCTGAAACCGTTTTCAAAACGTATAATTGAAGAAAACTTTGTACGACCATATTGAAAAAAAGAGAAACAAATGGATCACATTCGTTTCTCTTTCACATTTATGTTATTATATCTGTCATGCGACCCAAAAGGTTACAGTAACAGTAAAGGCAGTACAATTATTCTCCTTACAATCGACCTAATTAAGGACATTGGTTCTCTTCATGTTCGAAATGTATTTCGCATGAATGATTTCCGACGGCGCTCAACTGATGGTTTTCCAAAGTTTGACGGCGACGTAATTCACGAACTACACCTGTGCGTTCGAATTTCTTCTAAATTTCTTAAGAGCCTTATCGATTGACTCGTTTTCTTTAATCGGAACGATGATCATTGTTAATTTTATGATTTGGACGGCAAAAGTATTGATTTCTTTTGGATAAACAAATTATTTTAAGATTTCTCTTGAGATTACGAGTTTTGGATCTTACTGGTGCCCTCTCCTATGGTGCATAGCTTAGAATCGCGGTAAAATTTCTCCACCGGGAAGTCTTTTGTAGAGCCGTAACCACCGAAGATCTGAATAATCAGTTGAAACCCGAACTGCCACTTCTGAAGCGCTAATATTTAGCAAAAGCGCTTTGCTTAGTGCATTTTCGCCTCTGTTTTTAAGGTCAGCGCTTGAAGAGTCAGTAATTCAGCAGCTTCAATTTTAGTGGCCATATCTGCCAATTCTAAAAGAAATTGCTTGAAATTGAGAGATCGCTTACCGAATTGTTCTCGTTCTTTGCTGTATTTTAAAAGAAGCATCGTAGGCACCTTTGGCAATACCAATGGACAAGCGCAATAGAGATTCTGCCGCCATCAAGCACTTTCATCGACTGCTTAAAACATCGCCGATGTTTCCAAGAACTGCTGATTATGGACTTTTTGGTCTTCAAAGATCCAATTCAGCAGTTTCTGAAGAACGCATCCAAAGTTTATTCTCTTCCTGCTTTAAATCCGGGAGTTCCTTTTCTACCACGAAAGCCGTAATTCCCATGAGAATCAAGCAATCCACCGGTACGGTAAGAACAAACGCTACATCACCACTTTTCCATGAGTGATCCAGTTTTTGCGCCATTAATGATCCAATAACCCATCTTCATTTGTGATGCACTGCATGCGCATTGCATCGCTCCCTGTATTGGCCTCTGTCAGTCCCCATGCACCGATCCATTCGCCGGTAGACAACTTTGACAGGTACTTCATTTTTTGTTCTTCATTACCAAAAGCCATAATATGCCCTGTGCAAAGAGAATTATGAGCTGCCATAGAAAGGCCAATTGAGCCACAAACACGTGCAACCTCAATAATTGCAGTCACATATTCAAAATAACCTAAGCCTGAGCCATTATATTTTTCCGGGACTAGAATGCCCATAAGGCCCTGTTCTCCCATTTTTTTGAATAGTTCAACCGGAAAGATCTGTGCCTCATCCCATTCCATAATATTTGGACGAATGTGCGCTTCTGCGAATTTTTTAACCGTATCGGCAATCATTGCCTGGCTTTCGTTAGTGCCGAATTCCATAAGTTTTGGTGAATCTGTTTTTGTTAAAGACAATCGAATATTTCATTAAAATGAAGTTCAATCAACTTTCAGATAGGGCGCAAGTTTACGGAAGTTTTCATCAGTTAGCAAAGGAAGATTTTTCAATTCATCGGTATTATTGAAAACCTTATGCTGCTTTCTGTAATTGAGAATCAATCCGGCCAACTTTTTACCGACGTAAGGGTGACTTGCCAAAGAAGGAAAAGAGTCCGTATTCAAATAAAAAAGAAAACGGATCTCTGCCGGGCTAATTTGGAATTTGAGGAACGATCAATTTGTACCACGCTATCATTCAATCCCCAAACCTCTTTCAACTGGCAGCTGCAATGAATCCACCCAATAGATTCGGTACTTTACGATCCTTGATGCCAATGTTGGACCAATACCTTTTAATTTTTCTAATGCAATAGAATCTGCTTTATTCAGGTCAATAACACTGAAATAATTCTGCTCTTTCTTTCCGGGAAAATTTTCTTTCCGAACAAATGAATCAGGCAGATCAATGTATGGGAAAAGTGCTGCATACAATTGATCATTCATCCCATAAATTTTCTTTACGTCCTTCTTTGTTTTGAAGCTTCCACCCTTCTTAAGATAATTCAAAACTGAATTGGCCTGCTTTTCAGACAAGCCCAAAGTTCATCCATTTTTGAACTGTTAATTGATCCGGATCAAAGAATGAGAATTGTAGTAGTGTTTACCGGACTTGACTTCAAACTCAATGATGAAATCTCGCGCTTCCTCACGGATTTAATCCTGCAAATTTTTGACGGTGTTGAGATCAGGAAAGGGATAATTCAGATCGATATTATTCAGGTAAAATAAAAATATCAATTGAAATAAAAGCATACTCAACAAAATGGATAATCCTCTACGCTCTCTCATTGAAAGTGTGAGGTATTCTTTCCAGACAGATCTTATTTTCTTACGTTTCATTTGCAAAACAATTAGTCTTACAAATGAAAGTCACTTAGTTTTTTCTGCAACCAATAAAGCTGGTTCTTTAAATGAGAAAGTCCTTCAAATTAAAAGTTCGAGGTGTGAAATCCAGTTCTCTACTGCTTTTGTGATAATAAATCCGGTTACAGGTGGTCTTACTGCGCTGTTTTAATTTTTCAGAACTCGTATGTATAAATTTCTGATCCAATTCAAAAAAGTCAGCAACGATCCTAACGATATCTAAAATGTTCATCACTTCTCGTCCTGAAACATGATAAATTCCGGTTGCTTTTTTCAATGCTGCAGAAACGCAGGCATCAGCAAGATCTTCAGCTAAAGTTGGTGAACGAAATTGATCATTGATAACTGTGATTGATTTCTTGTCTCTTCAATGAATTCAATGCCCACAGTACAACATTCAAACGACTATTATCATCAACCACTCCATAAATAATAATGGTTCGAAGAATTGCTGCGAGATCCCACCCTTCTCTATCAACTTTTCCGCCCCTTCATACTTTGTGTGAAACGCAAAATGTCGAGCGGATTCGTTCGTCCGTTTCTACATATGGGCCGTTTCTGCCATCAAAACAAAATCCGTAGACAAACCAACGAGATGTGTTTTATATTTCTGTAAGCTTCAATTATATAAACAACAGACTGAACATTCAGTAACCAGGCTTCCTCTCTGTTATTTTCACAAGCATCCACATTAGTCATTGCGGCAGTGTTGATGACAACATCGGGTCGATACTTTTCAAAAACACTTGCAACCGATGAAGGATCACTTATATCCATCGATGAATAAAGATAACCATCTTTGGCTTTCATTCTGTTCTCACCACGTGAAGTGCTGATGCACTTTACATCCTCCCTATTTCGAAGTGCATAAATTATTTTTTGACCTAAAAGCCCATTACTTCCGGTAACTAAAATGGTTGTCATTCTCTACTTTAAAATTTCTTTAAATCTTGATACTTGTTCCTGAGGTTCAGGACAAATAATTTTGCATCTAACAACTGACTGTTTTCGAGGTGGATTGATAACATATTCTCCATCAGCAGTTTTATAACCAATGATATTTGCACCGGTTTTATTTCTTACCTCCAATTCTCGAATCGATTATTTTGCATTGACTCAGGAAGACTACTAAATAAGATTTCTTCGAGACGGATATTTATTCTACCGGTTGCGCATGATCGATAAATTCGAGTACATCCGGCTTTGTGATAGGAGCTGCCATATGCGTTCCACCAATCTTATCAGGCATGAGAACATTATCGCTTGCCGGCACGCTTTAATTTATGTTCAGAACCGTCGTCAGAGCGCAGACTGATAATTTTTAATTTCGGATTTCTATCACCGGGCAGTTAATACGACAAAACATTTTGCGCATCTAGAAGTGCCGTGATCAACGCTTGCATTTCCAATCCGGCTTCTAAAAGAACGTCATCTTTAGTTGCATCTCCATCTATGAATAGAACATCCGGTTCCATCTGCATATCCTGAATGATCTGCGGATTCGATTCAATCGTAACAAACTTACATTTTCTGATCTTAACTGATCACATGCCCTGTTTTACCATTTCGATACGTAGCCACACACAATGACGTGATCTTTCAATTTTGAATTTCTTTGTTCACCTTTATAATGTCCGAAATACGTTTGGAATTCTCCTTCGAGTCACATATCGGCGCGATCACCGGAAATCGCATAGGCGAATGTAGTAATACTTGTGATGATTAGAAATGACGTAAATAATTTTTCCTGCATCATCCAGCGCCTTTACCTCACCACAACGCGACTGTACCACCAATTGCTTTGATAATGGTCACGAACCAGCATCGATAAAATCATAATCTTGAATCACGATAAAAACTGACGACACCTATTATCAGAACTTGATAATATTAGTCCGAGTGCCATATAATTTCTGAAATACCTTAAATTGATTCGAAGGGTTAATGGGTTATTTACAACTAATAACGAATCCCGATAGCTATCGCATAGGCGTCAACTTAATAATAGTGATTATTCACTTTTTTGGGTTGAAAACCTTTTGGGAATGCGACTTTTGAAGATAAAGCAGATGCGTAATAGATGAAACAAACTTCTGACATCTATGACATCCAAAAGCACCTGCTCTAAGAACAAAGAAAATAAAAAATTTAATAGCTTAAACAGTATTGTTAAGAAGCTTCAACATATTTCTTTTAATAAATTGGCAGTTAGAAGCGGATTTAAGCAACGCAAGGAACGTAAAATTAAAGGGAAAGATCTATTAATTGGTTTTATATTAATGTCCCTTCACGGTAGAAACACTTATCAATATTGGGCTGAGCAGGTGAGTCTGATTACGGGAAAAATGATTTCCAAACAAGCGATTTGGAAAAAAGTAACACCGTTGCTGACAAACTTTCTGTCTGCTGTACTGCAGGAATCACTTGGTAAACAAATCGCTCTTGATAAAAGTAAATTCGGCGGTTCATCGGCATTAAAGAATTATAAAAGGATATTATTGCAAGACAGTACTGTCCTTGCTTTACCAATTTGGTTAAGCCGATATTTTCCTGGCAATGTTTCAAGAGGACAACAAAAAGCGCAATTAAAAATTCAAGTTGTTTATGATTTACTTTCTTGTCGCTTTGTTCATTTTGAAATTACCTCCTTCACGTCAAATGATCAATCCAAAGCCAGGGATATACTTTCCTTAGCTACTAATGAAGATCTGGTGATTCGCGATTTGGGATATTTTGTCTTGGAATGTTTCGAAGAACTAAGCAAACGAGGAATTCATTTTATTAGTCGGATGAGATATGGCGTGAAAATATATGATCTGATATCAGGAGAAGAACTGAATTTGCTAAAAGAAATTAAAAAGAAAAAGAGTTTTGATCAATGGGTACTAATTGGCAGAAAGAAAAAATCAAAAGTTCGTCTTATTGCTATTCCATTGACCTCAGACCAAGCCAATGCCAGAAGACGTAAAGCACGACATGATAGAGATCAAAGACTAAATCATAATCAAGAATATTTTAAACTTCTGTCTTACAAAATATTTATTACAACTGAAGACAAACAAACACTGACTGCAACTGAAGTGGCTCAAACCTATTGTTTACGGTGGAGAATTGAAAGTATCTTTAAGTGCTGGAAAAGTTGCTTTCAATTACAAAATCTTATTTATCAAACCCAATCACTTACCAAGGAAAGAGTATTGGCCATAGTCTATATGACACTTATTTTTATTCTCCTTTTCCAGGTTACTATTTGTAATGGAATATTGAATAAATTAAGGAAAGGAATGCAATATGTTCTTAGTTTGGTGAGAATATGCCAATATATATCTGCTCATATCAACATCCTTCTTCACTATAACTTTAAAGATATAATTCCCTTAATAATATATAATTGTAGGTACGATAATCGAAAGGATAGGCTGAACTTTAATGAAAAAATGAGCCTGTTAAGTTGACGCCTATGCGATAGCTATCAGGATGAATAACGAATAGTGAAGAACGATTGGAAATTGCACTTTAGTATTATTAGAGGTCAAAAACAGAAGTTCGTTTGGCTCTTACGTACGATTTCATTTTTAGCCAAAAAGCCAATATCATATAAATGATAAGTGGGGATGCAACAGTCAGACAAGAAGCATAAATAAAAAACAGTCTTATGACTGAAGAGCGCATATGTAATTTATCGCCTAACCACGGTACAAACGCCAAATGCACTTTTTTCGAAATGGGTACGGATACTATTTATTAGGTCATGGCAGAGTTTGATCAATTTCATTCCAATGCTGCCAAGTTAAACATTTTTTCTGAGCAATGGTATTGTTTCTTAAATGTATTAGGCCTGAGGACGACCTGCATTTTCAGGCTTTACACCCGATTGCTCCCACTTTTCTATAGTCACGATTATTTTCAGAAGAAAGTTCAAAAGTAAGTGCTTAAAAGTCCCAGTTTGAAGGGTTCAGAACCCATGAAAGTTCCCCAGGCATATAGAAATGGGGCAATCGTATTGATGATGAGATTGTCAATTGAGTTCTTGCCAATCGATTTGTCCTTTTTAACGGAACTTTTATCGAAAAGGTAATGTTCCGACCAATACTCATTTATTGGAAAGTCAAACAGACTATGAAAATCCTTAACCCTTTCAAGATCCCTTTGCGATAGAAAAAAAGGTTGTTTTGTATTTTGCAAAAATACGATCAATTGGGAAGCTCGAATCGTTGGAAAATTAACCGGTCTCATCCGCAAAATTTCCAGGTAGATAACAGAATAGGCTTAAGTGAATATTTCGACTGCAGAAACTGGTAATTCTTTTTAGTACCAATGGAAATTCATCAAGAAATTCTTTGTCCAACATTCCGGCCTGTCCATAAAAAAGGGCATCCAGATTCAACTTACTACCCTGCTCCTTCCGAACTTTTTCAATGGCAGACTTCGTAAACATTTCGAAAGGCATACTCATTCAGTTGAAAACCGAAATTCTTAGCGAGATATTGATAGAAACATTCTTCCCAATCGTTCTTAATCCTTGCAATGAAATAAGAATATGCTGTGCTTTAATTGCAATCGTTCTACTGCCATTGTTTGAAATAAATCCGTCCAAACATCTTTCTCAATTTCTTTGATTCTATGTCCACAAGAAACCCATTCATTCTCACTGATAAGTGCAACGAAATTATCCCTTAGATAACCGGGAAACGCCCTCTCAATTCTATTGCAGGAATAATTGAACCATCCATCCTACGCGCGTTACAGTATCGTTCTCATAAACGACATGCAGAATGCAGCTATCATATGATGCATCTTTCCATGATGGTCATGTTTGATCCATTCAGATGCATTGACATGTATCTCGACATTTCCGCCCAGAGGGTATTGTCAATTCTTAATTGAGCATTAAAAAATCAGGACGGCATTTGTATTATGTGTACCGGGATTAAGGATCTCAACATCTTGCCCATCTATAGTCTTTAACTGATTAAAATTAAGAAGTCGGCTTTTCCAGATGTAATGGAGAATGATTCAGTCACGTGAATTTATTTTTCTTCAAAATAAATTCAACAAGAAGATTCTGTTTCTTATATTGAACGATCTAATAATTCGTACATTTCTTTCTGCATATATTGAGCTGTTCGTCTTTATCGCAAATCTTCACCGAGAATGCGTAAATGATCTGACGTGATGAATTCTCAATGAAATCCACATGGTTCATTCCCTGTTTCCGAAAGTTCTTTCAAGCTTCCACCTTCCACTTTCCTGGAACAAAGAAAATTATCCGGGCGATCTCACGTATCATTTAAAGTTCAGGTGCATTCTCCGACAACAAACATAAATTGAATCCTCTGCCTATCACTTTCGTATGGCGAGATCCTTGCGCAAACAATTTGTCCTGAATGATCCAATATATTTGCTTCCCATCATTTGAAAATCCATCGACCCCAAATTACCCGTAAGAGCAAGAAGTATGACCCACTTCCCTTCTTTAAAAAAGGAACTACTGAATCTTTGCCCATATATGGAGCAACAGTCACTGAATCAAAATTGTAATAATTGAAAAAAGCATCGGCATACATTTCTGAAGTATTGCCAATGTCGCCACGTTTTGCATCGGCAATGGTAAAGATGTCAGGTGAAATATGATCAACCGTTTTTCTTCAAGCTACGCAGTCCATCCGCCCCAAGGCCTCATAAAAAGCCAGATTCGGTTTAAATGCCACACAATATTCAGACGTTGCATCAATGATCTGCCGATTGAATTCATAAATGGGATCAGCCAGATTCAGGAGATGCTTTGGAATTTTGTTGATATCCGTATCAAGTCCAACACACAAATACGACTTTTTGCGTTGAATTTGTTCATATAATTGTTGACGAGTCATGTGACGAAAATAGCTATTGTATTGAAATAATTTTCTTTATTTGAATAAGAAATTTCCGGAATGAAAAACGAAAAAGCAACAGACAAGAAATTGTCACTATTTGATTCTACTGCCATCATTATAGGTTCAATGATTGGCTCCGGGATCTTTATTGTTTCTGCGGACATTTCCCGTCAGGTACAAACACCGGGCATGCTGCTTATGGCTTGGGTTGTGACAGGAGTGATGACTATCCTTGCTGCCCTCAGTTACGGCGAACTCGTAGCCGCTATGCCAAAAGCGACGCGGACAATATGTTTATATCAGAGAAGCCTTCGGGAAGATGTTTGGATTTCTTTATGGCTGGACATTGTTTTCAGTGATTCAAACAGGTACAATAGCGGCAGTGAGTGTTGCTTTTGCCAAATTTGCCGGTGTATTCTTCCCTTCCATTTCTGCTTCTAATGTTGTTTTTACCATTGGAAGTCTAGGAATTACACGCAACTACTAGGTGTATCGTTGATCATCCTGTTAAGTCTGTACAATTACAGAGAAGTCAAATCAAGGTGCATTTCTTCAAACATTTTACAGTGGCGAAAGTCGGAGTACTGATATTCCTGATTGGCGCAGGATTGTATTATGGTTTATCCGGCGGACTGAATTTCTCTAATTTCAAACCTGCTTTTCCTGATGTGATCACACTTACGACATTGGGTGTATTCGGTGCAGCAATGACAGGTTCATTGTTTTCTGCTGATGCATGGAATAACATCACCTTTACTGCAGGCGAAGTTCGTAATCCGCAGAAGAATTTACCGATGTCATTATTACTCGGAACAGGAACTGTCATCGTACTCTACTTACTTGCAAACGTTTCTTATCTATCTGTTCTTTCAATTGGCCAGATCCAGACAGCAGAGAATGACAGAGTAGCAACATTGATGATGGAAACCATTTTAGGATCGAATGGCAAAATATTTCATTGCAGCAATGATCATGGTTTCGACATTTGGTTGTTTGAATGGCTGCATTTTTACAGCAGCGCGTGTATATTATGCAATGGCAAAAGATGGCATGTTTTTGAAACCTGCGGCGAAGTTGAATAAAAACAATGTTCCGGCCAATGCAATTACAATGCAATGCATCTGGGCTTGCTTATGCTTTTCAGGAACATACAATGATCTGTTGCATACATCATGTTTGCAGTAATGCTATTCTACATCTTAACGATCTCAGGATTATTCGTCCTCCGCGTGAAAAGACCGGATATGGAAAGACCGTACAAAGCATTTGGCTATCCTGTTGTTCAGCAATATATATTCTTCTAGCTTCACTTGTCGCTTTGAACGTGTTGATCTTTCAGCGAGATGCGAGTTTGTATGGACTATTGATTATTTTGATTGGACTACCGATTTACTTTTTTGTTGGTAGAAATAAGATAGGCAATAGTTAATTTTAAACACAGAGGGCATAAGAAAAAACACTAAGATCACAAAGGTCAGCACAAGATCTTTTTTAGAAGTAGTTCAAGTGTAACACTTGTGAACTTGTATCAGTTTTTTAATGATTTATGCAAATAACACATTAATTACCTGTGTTCAACTTATTCAGGAATAATTATTTTTCCTGAATAAATGACACTATCTCCAGCGATGAAATTGTAAAAATATATTCCTGAGTGAAAATAATCGGCATTAAACAATTCCTTGTTACATGAGAGGTCTTGACCATGATAGACCAGCCTGGAATTGATGTCATACAAGTTGAATACTAGGTTTTCCGTTGATCCTAAATACTGAAAATACACTTTTCCTGTTGACGGGTTCGGATAAATCTTATAATCTTCCTTGATCATTTCATTTGTTCCCAGTGAACACAACCATTAGATATTGAAATGCCTGATGACACATTCCAACTAACGGTGTCAATCACAAACTGATGAGCCACTGATTCAAGATTAAGATAAGATGTTTGCGGAAAATTCCACTGAGCACAATTAGTGGAACTAATTGAATCTTCAAGAAAGCAATTACTATAGCGAGTATCATAAACTATAATTTTATTTTGGCCACCTTGGACGGTACTATAATTCCTAAATTGAGTTTCCACAGTTAATGTCGGTTGTCCCACAGTTCCGACTTTGTAATTCACAAGATCACCAAAATTGTCCATTTCAATTCTGAATGACTTTCCACCTAATCTTACACCATTTATTACACCACCTGCTGGAGTCGTGTAAATACTATTGTAAATAAAGATACCTCCGGGGGCATGGATCTCAAAAAATCTTGTACAAACATAATTACCGGTTGTATCAACTGTTACTAGACTGGTGCCTCTTGAACCTTGATAAAAATAATGCGAAAATATCCAGTATTCACCATTTGAATTCTGAACGATTTCATCGAAATTTTCATAGGCAAGATCGTTACTGTATCTCCACACCAACTCTAAATTTGAGTTCATTTTAAAGAGTAATGCACTGAAATTCGTAAGAGGCCAATTAGTTTCAGCTTCCTGTCCGGTAAATATTACATTATTAGCTGCGTCTACAATAAAATTATCAATTTTAGGATAATTGCTTGTCAAATGAAGCGAATCTCGTCCAAATTTGATCTGATCAACAACATTTCCCTGACGATCCATCTTCAAAAAGAAATCTCCATCATATCCATGACCTATTCTTCCCAAAATAAAAATCGAATCGTTGTCAACCAGTTTCATTTTCCTGAAAAACAACAAAGAATCCTGCAACTGATAATTCTTCTGCCATATAATATTACCTACTTTATCAATATTAATTATACACGATGCTGAATCTTTCTTCGCTAAAACAAAGAAAGTGCTATCGACATCAGATTGCTCAACATTTCCAATAATAAGGTCCTTATTTGAAGAATATCTTTTCGTGAACAATGTATCACCCAATTCATTCATTTTGATGAAAACTATTTCGTCAAAAGAATTCCTTCGACTATTTGCAAAAATAGCGATCCCTGAATCTTTTGCAATTAGTATTTCCTTAACATCAATTGTATCTGATGCGCTCCAAATTCTTTACTGAATATTTGAGCATTTACATTTAAGAAAAACAAAGGAGAAGGCAGAACAAGCAAAATTTCTTCATAAAATAGTATTTAAAGAATTCTAATCTGCAATATACTTTTTTCATTTATGTTGAGGTGTAGTCTGCAGACTACACCTCAACATAAAAAAAGGGTTCAACTTACAGCCAAACTTTTTTTTGTAATGATTAACGAATTGAGTGTTACTCCGAATTCCGATTCTTAAAACGCCAAGTTCACTCCCAATGCAATCGCATTGATGTAACTATTTGCATTTACAGTTACATCAAAGGTTGTGCACTTACCACTTTGATCTGTTGATCTGAAGGATAGAATACGTGCATGTAACCGAAGTTAAATGTGATTTTTTGATTGGTTTGTATGCAAAACCCATATTGATATTTGTGTTGTCGCTTTGCACAACTTCAAATGTTCCTAGGTTTGCGTAGTATCCGTCTTTGTCCTGGAAATCCATTTTTGTAAAACCGATTCCTGAACTGACAGTAATTTTGCTTTTAATTTTATACTGGAATCCGAAGGCAATGATGTTTGCGTTACCTGCCAATAAAGACAAAGGAACTTCATCTGTTGCAACAGAAGATTTACCCCAATCAGCATCTTCCTGGAAGTAGTAATTATAGTCTGCCATTACTTTGAATTTGGAAGTTACATCATAAGTCGCTCCCAAAGCTAGTACAGCAGGAAGATCTCTGTGATTCGTTGCACCATCAGTTGTTAAACCAAAATCATCGTGATCTTGCGAAGTTTTGAATTTCAAGCTTACCTGACTTTCATAACGTGCAGAAATACTTACTTTATCTAATGCGGTCAAACTAACACCAAAAACAGCCCCAACTCCAGATGCATTGTCAGTAGTTTTAAGACTCATTGGAACATCAGGAAATTCAAAAGGAGACGAAGTAAGTGTCATTCCCAGTTCAGAAGTATTGGCTGCAGATAAATATCTTACTGCTGCAGAAAATGAAATACCACGCTTCACAGCATACGAACCACCAAGAGTTGTGGTCATATACATTGAGCTGGCTTTAAGATAAGGATCTTTGATAGTTGTGTATGCACCTTGTGCTGCTCCAAGTGTGCCTAGTCCAATTAGGTCTGTTGTAATTGAACCTTTAGGATAATCAGCAGTTGCTCCTCCGCGCGAAAAGAAAAGTCCTGAGTAAAGAGCCCAGTTATTTTTCTTGTAGGCTATATAAAATTTGGAAGAAATGGATCTGCACTTCCTTGTTCATATTGCTTCTGTCCTTCTCCTAAACCCATATCATATGAATGAGATGGTTTTCTGAATAACGTCTGATTGCTGAAGTTGATATGCAATCCATTTTTTAATGAAGTTACTCCAGCCGGATTGTATACAACAATATCAGCGGCGTCGGTGGCGGCATTTCTAACGCCGGAACGCATCCATTCAGAACTTAAATTACTCAGGTTATCAATCTGGGCAAATACATTTATATTGCTTACTGAAAGCAAAATAAACAAGATGTAGATTTTTTTCATTTTCATTATTTGGTGATTTATACCTCATTATACCCTTGAGCATCAACAGGGTTGAGAAAAGCTTCCCTATTTCTTACAATATTCATTTTTAGTGCGTTGTGAAACGATTTAAGGGCTTTTAAATCTACTGAACGCTAAAAAAAGGCATAAAAAAACCCCGCATTTGCGGGGTAAAAAAAAATATTTTTAAGTGCCTAAGCAGATATTATTTCGTTCTGGCTTTTCTTCCTGTACCTAATCCAACCGGACTACCTACTCTGGTCATAGCACAACGGAAACCAAGATCATTGGTACTTTGTCTTTCGTCAGTGAAGCGGCGAGAACCGGGATTCATAAAGTATGCACGATCTCTCCATGAACCACCTTTGTAAACCTCGGGCCTTATCATTAATAGAGAAGTAACACCATAATCATATTTAATAAATTCTGCCTCATCAGCATCAAGGTAATTGATGTTATCAGCTTTAGTATAATTGCGACGTTCAGCACTTTCTTCAGGAGTAACTTCACGTTGTGGGATACGACCTAAACTATCTTTTCTCAATGATTGCACCTTCTTCATCTCTTTGTTGAGTTGGAGAAGACGTTACCACGGAAAGGATTGAAATCACTTTTATCTTCCGGAGAAAGCGGACGATAAACATCCATTACCCATTCATTAACGTTACCTGCCATACAATAAAGACCGTAATCATTTGGCCAGAAAGAATGCACAGGTGCAGGGATATCAGCGTTATCATTTAAGAAACCTGCAGTACCCATGTTATCACCACGACCACGTTTAAAGTTGGCCATCATGGCACCTTTATACTTTTCATCTTTGTTACGAGTAATGTGACCATTCCAAGGATAAAGACGACGATCTGTTACACGTTCGTAAACTGTATTTCCAACTTGAGAAAGAGCGGCATATTCCCACTCTGCTTCTGTCGGGAGTCTGTAACGTGGAAGAAGGATACCATCTTCCATTCTTACTTTACGAGTACCGTTATTTCCTGAGCTAGGATTCAAATCAGCCATATCTGTTTTAACGAGACCTTCATATTGGCCAGATAGATATGAATCAGTATTGAAGTTATCTTCATTGATCTGATTTGGATTCACACGAAGGATACCTTCGCGGATAAGGATCTGTTCGTTTACACGATCAGTTCTCCATGCACAGAAATCAGAAGCCTGTAACCAGTTTACACCGACAACCGGATATTGCTGATAAGCAGGGTGACGTAAGTAAAGTTCAACCAAAGGCTCATTGTAAGCCAAACGGTCACGCCATACTAATGTATCGGGTAAAGCTTTTTTATAAACTTCAGGATAATCAGCGCTGAACACTCTAGATACCCAATACAGGTATTCTAAGTAGTGAACGTTAGCAACCTCAGTTTCATCGATATAGAAAGAAGAGACCGTTACACGACGTGGAATATTGTTCCAGTCTTGAGTAATGTCCTGTTCTGTTCTACCCATCGAGAAAGTACCACCTTCAACTAAAACAAGTCCGGGACCTGTTTCCTGTTCGTCATAAGGAGCTACTTCAAATCCGCCATTAGCAGGATCGTTGTAATTCCAGCCGGTCACTGACGATTTCTCTTTCCCGCAAGAAGCCAGGAGAAGAGTTAATGCCATGAGGCTGAAATAATTCCGAGAGATCATTTTCATTTTCGGGAGGTCGTTGTTATTTATTGAGCTAAAACGAAAGCCAAATATATTTATTTTATTTAATATAATTAGAATGAAGGACATTTGAGGGTCCTAAAACGTTTCTTTTTTGGATGACATGCGAATTGTAATCCAAGAGAAAGTTCATGTGAACCGGCGGAAGCATTAGCTAATTTGGATACTGTTATATCATAACTATAACCAAACTTGAAGATCCCTTGTTGAATACCCACAAGAACGATGAATGAATCACCACCTCTATACCAGATACCACCAACAAGAGGAGCTTTAGCAATATAGAATCCAATGTTATATTGTTTGAAATCGCGTTGTTGTTGATAGATAAAATTTGGCGAGATATAAGTTGTACCGTCTCTGTTACCACCAATAGGAATGATTGCGCCGGCATGAGCAGTTATTTTCATTGGAAGATTACTACCTTCTGCGGCTTTGATATAAAATTCTTGCGGTTCTGTTAAGTGATTTACTGCAACTCCACCATAATAACGATTACTATAACCTAAAATTCCTGCAGAAAAATCCAGAAACTTTTATTTTCATTTGGACGAGTTTCCTGAGTTTGATAGATGAATCCGAATCGCGGATCGATCATGTCACCAAAAGTTAATTTATCCCAATCGACTTTCTTTTGGGCATAGGTACCTTGCATTCCGAATTTAATACTGAATTCACGATTGATATTTAGCTGATAAGAATAGATGGCACTGATATTTGTTGTTGTCAGCGTTCCTTCGCCTGCTTTATCATTCATTACTAAAAGTCCTATTCCTCCGCCAAGTGCTTCAACATGCTGATCATAGGAAGCCGAAGAAGTTACGAATGTACCTGTCAACGCCGGCCATTGATTACGATAGTTTAATGCTACTCTGGGGCATCTCACAGATCCAGCAAAGGCCGGATTTAGCTCACGCGGATTCGCATAAACCTGCGTGCACTCAGGATCCTGTGCTAATACAGAACCGGACAGGCCGATAAAAATAAGAATCAGAAACTTCCTGAGCATTACTGGTTTTTTAGACTTTGTAATACGGTAGTCAAGATAGAGTTACGGTCCGGAAAGTTACTAATTTCAAGCTATTCCGATAAACTGCATGATTTGTAAACAGTTTTACAGTTTTAAATTGCGTAAAAGCCGCAGCAAGATAAAAAATTTAGTTTTACCTTAAAAAGAAAGTTTCTTAAAAGTTAAGTTGAACAAAAAATGACAATCGAATGTTGAATTCAATGCCGGTAAATTGTAAGAAATAGGTAAATTTGTAGTTAAGGCTACAATAATGGGCGATAACATCCGTTAACAAATGGCACCACAATGAAACTATCTTAAATCCCTATGCACAAAATCAAATTTCTAACAGGATTTTTCATTTTCCTATCCTACTTTTCATCAAAGGCTGCTGATCCAAAAAAGCAGTTTAATGTACAGTGGAATGAACCATCAGTAACTGTTTTCGAAGATGAATCTACATTAAAATCGCTTCATTTCAAGAACTCAATTCCGGACGAGAACTTTAATCCGCAATTTTTTATTTCTGAAGCATTACCATCAGAACACGATCAATTAACGTTACACTTAAGAATGTGATAACGGAAGTTATTTGCAGATAAAAGTTACATAAAGCATTCTGAAACCATTAGCAACAAATTCAAGATTTCTGCTACTGTAGCGTATAAAAAAGCAGCCCTACTCTTCTATTCTTATCTTATCCATCCGCAAAAATTCTTCCGGACAATTCGAAAGACTCAAATCATTTGAATTGGATATGACTACCTCTTCCGGCACTTTGAACAGAACTGCATCACGTGTTTATGCACCAAATAGTTTTTTAGCTAATGGTGAATGGTATAAGTTTGGTGTTACACAAGACGGAGTTTGCAAGATCGATTATACTTTTCTCAAAAATATGGGAATTGATGTCGACAGCATTGACCCAAGACAAATTCAGATCTACGGCAATGGTGGTGGCATGCTTGCATTCTTAAACAGCACTCCGAGAATTGACGACCTTCGTGAAAATGCAATTTTGTACAAGGCGAAAGTGATTCAAAATTTGACAGTACTGACTACATACTATTTTATGGCACAAGCCAAACAAAATGGTCTTACAACGATAGTTTAGCATATTATAAAAGACAAATAAATTATTATGCAGATACGACGTACTACTTCTTAACGTATGGTCAAGCAACAGGAAAAAGAATTCCTACAAGAAGCTCTGTGAGCGGTGCTAATACTTTTTCAACATCTTTCGACGATTATGCATACCATGAAATAGAAGGAGTTAATTTTCTTAAATCAGGGCGGGAATGGTTTGGAGAATCGATGGACAATCTGAATAATTCGTTTACGTTCAACATCAATTCACCGAATATAATTGGAACAGATACTGTTTTTATGCGTTCAGCATTTGCAGGACGATCGGCAAATTCAACCAACAATAAGTTTTCCGTTTATATAAACAATTCTCTTATTGGTGACACAAATTACCCCATGGTTGGGACCACAGCACAAGATAATTATGCTTCTTTAGTTGGATTTAACAGAACTTTCTTTAGTTCAAATCCCGTCTTCAAAGTTACAGTGAGTATGTATTCTTCAGATCCTTCTTCACAAGGTTGGCTAAATTATATCGAATTAATTTATCGTCGTGGTCTAACCCTTTCAAATACTACGGACAATTGATATTCCGCGACTCTAAATCAATAGGCTCATCGAACATTACCGAGTTTACAATTTCAAATGCCGGTGGTACTACAAAAAGTGTCTGGGATGTTTCTGATCCGGCAAACGTGATCGAACAACAATTTCGCTTTCAGGCTCTAATCTAACTTTCTCTACACCTACTCCATCCTTAAAAACATTTGTTTTGTTCGACAATACAATGTTTTCAACACCGAGAGCCGTTGGAATAATTGAGAATCAAAATCTGCATGCTCTGCCACCTACTACCTATCTGATAGTAACTAATCCGCTTTTTTTAAACGTGGCAAATGAACTTGCAGATTTTCATCGTCAAAGAGAAAATATGTCTGTAACAGTTGTTACCACACAGCAAGTTTTCAATGAATTCAGCAGCGGAGCTCAAGACGTTTCAGCGATCCGTGATTTTTCAAAGATGTTTTATGATCGTGCAACATCAGCATCAGAACTACCGAAATATCTTTTACTTTTTGGCGATGCCTCTTACGACAACAAATACAGAGTAGCTGCTAATTCGAATTTTGTTACATCATATCAATCCGCGGGATCAATAAATCAAACTCAGACTTATATTTCAGACGACTTCTTTGCATTACTTGATGATTCGAGGGTGAATGGTATAATAACTGAAATTGTCGACATGAGTGTCGGTCGTATTCCCTCGTTGCCAACCGTTGCAGAAGCAAATCAGCATCTCAATAAGATCAAAAATTATGTGAACGGCGGATCTTCCAGTAATGAACAACTGGAGAAATATTGTAAGCTTTGTTGGTGATGATCAGGATTATAACATTCACTTCCGTCAATCAGATACACTGGCAGATCGTGTTCGCACGAATTATCCGAATTTTAACGTTGAAAAATTTAACTTGACGCCTACCAACAGGATGCAACACCTGGCGGTCAACGTTATCCCGAAGTAAAAAAGCGATCAATGAGCGTGTACAGCGAGGAACATTGCTCATGACTTATATTGGTCATGGTGGAGAATTAGGATGGGCTCACGAACGCGTACTTGAAAATGATGACATCAATAGCTGGACGAATACAAATAAATTAGCAGCATTTCTACAGCGACCTGTGAATTTATAAGGGTCGACGATCCTGACAGAGTTTCAGCCGGCGAGTATGTTTCTTAACCCTTCGGGAGGAAGTATATGTATGTTTACCACGTCGCGTCTGGCTTATTCGAGCTCTAACTTTAATCTATGTACCCGATTCTTCAATCATATTTTTGAAAGAGTGAACGGGAATACCAAACAACCGGTGACATTTTCGAAAAGACAAAGTCTGATATGTATTGGCGATCCTTACGTCAGGAACCCTTTATCTGGGTGATCCGGCGATCAAGCTTGCCTATCCGGAGTTTTCAGTAAAGACTAAAACAATAAATGGTATTCCCGCTTGGAATGAATACAGATACTTGAAGGCATTTAGTAAAATTACGATCACAAGAGAAGTGCAGGACAACTCCAGGTTAAAAAATGAGTTCATTCAATGGTATAATTTACCCAACTGTTTACGATAAAATGGCTATACTTAAGCATTGGGAATGACATTAACGATCCAAAATTGCATCGACTCCCTCAACCTTTCACTTTGCAGAAGAATGTGATCTATTCGTAAATCAAGCGTGGTAAATGGAGATTTCACTTACTCTTTATGTACCTAAAGACATTGCGTATCAACACGGAAATGGCAAGTTAAAAAAAAAAAAAAAAAAAAAAAAAAAAGTTATTATGCACAAAATGGACAGATCGATGCCAATGGGTGTGATACACTTGTTACGATTGGTGGAGGAATCCAAATGCAACCGTTGACAATGATGGTCCGGTGATCCGTTGATATTTAAATGACGAAAATTTTGTTCGTGGAGGTATGACTAATAAGGATCCAATTTTATATGAAGTGATTTCAGATACCAGTGGTGTGAATACCGTTGGTACAGGAATCGGACATGATATGAGTGCAGAGCTTGACAATAAAACAGACAGGAGATATCCTTTGAACGACTATTATGAGAATGATTTAAATAGTTATCAAAAAGGTAAATTGTTCCTCAGTTTAAAAGTTTGTCAAGCGGCTTACGCACCTTACTTTAAAAGCATGGATGTATATAATAACTCCATGAAGCAGCGACAGAGTTCATTGCAAGTGAAAGTGAACATTGGCATTGGATCATGTTTTGAATCATCCGAATCCCTTTACTACGCATACAACTTTCATCTGTTTGAACATAACAGACCTTTTGTTCCAATGGATGTCAAATTCAAGATCTTTACTGTTGCGGGAAGTTAATTAAACTCTTTCCGACAAAATAACACCGACCGGATTCCGTTCCAGATGACATCGAATGGGACGGATTAGATGATTTGGTGATAAAATCGGAAAAGGTGTTTGTATTTACAAATTGAGAGAATTCGGACCAACGATGGCGATTATGCTTTGACAAATTTGACAAGGTTGTTATTCTCCGCTAAACTGAACAAAGTATATTAATTCCCGTATATTTGGCTTATTCTATTTAACAGAAAAATGCGATTTAACTGAAAAATGCATATTGCCAGCCTTGGCAATGATCTTCCTTTCGAAATCTGCGACTTCTCGATTTTATCTTTAAAGATTCTCTCTAGGACAGGTCAATACGATAACAACTGCAGTCCCTTTCTTACACGAGTGCCCTGACTCCAAGAGCAGGCGGTATGGGCGATTATGGAGTTGCCACTTCACCGGATGCTCAATTCTATCCATTGGAACCCATCAAAACTTGCTTTTATTGAAAAAGCGGTGGTTTTTCGGTTTCTTATACTCCATAGTTAAGGGCATTGGTAAAATATATCAACCTTGCTTATGTATCAGGATACAAGAAGTTAAATAAAGATCAAACATTTACGCTTCCTTCTTTATTTCTCCTTGGGAAGTATTGTTTTTACAGATGAAGCTGCAACAAATACTACACATTTAGTCCAAGCGAATGGGCTTTCGATATTGCTTATGCAAGAAAACTTGAGAAAAGCTTTTCCGTGGATTGGCTTTGAGATACATCTATTCAAATTTAACCGAGGTGTTACCATTCAAAACGGAACCCAGTGAATACGCATGCAGGAACTTAGGTAGCAGCTGATATCTCCGCTTATTACCAAAAAAAAATAGATGTTTCTAAAAAGAACTCTGTCCCGGCATTTGGTTTGAATATTAGTAACATCGGAACAAAATCTCACACACAGATACTAAAACAAAAGACTTCATACCAACGAATTTCCGTTTGGGATCCAATTTGAAAATGGAACTCGATAAACACAATACAATTTCTTTTTTGGCTTTGACATCAACAGAATTGTTAGTTCCTACCCCACGGTTTACGAACGGATTCAACCCAAAATTATGCCTATGATGCGGATGGCAATAAAATAATTCTTGCCGGAGAAGACCCGACAAATATTTCAGTTCCGCAAGCTCTTATCACTATCATTGGTGATGCACCGGCGGCTTTTGAAGAAGAAATGAAAGAATTTACCTATTCAAGGCTACTGAATACTGGTACGACAAACAATTTGCAATTCTGCAGGCTACTTTCCGTAGAGGCTCAAACGAAAGGAAATCGCCAGTATTTCACCATAGAGCCGGTTGAGATTATAATGTTCATTCCGACTTTACGTCTATTTGATTCCGACAACACAAAGAAATCCACTTGAAAACACACTTCGATTTACGTTGTTGTTTGATTTCGACCATCAAAAAGTACGGATTCCGATGACACAACTGAATAAAATAATATTAAAATAATAAAGCGGATGATTTCTCATCCGCTTTTTTTTATTTATAACAAACAAAACACAAAATGCGAGTAGATTTGGATTTGATGTTCATCAATTAGAAGAAGGCTGCGACTTTGGTCTTGGCGGAATTAAAATTGCTCATTCAAAAGGAGCTGTCGGTCATTCACGTCGGATGTAATGATCCATGCTATTTGTGATGCACTATTAGGTGCAGCCAATCTGGGTGACATTGGAAACACTTTCCAAGTAGATACATCTATCAGATTACAAAAACATTGACAGCAAGGTTCTGCTACAAAGAGTTTGTCCTGCTAATCGACCTGAAGAATTACAGAATTGGGAATATAGATATCACTCCTTGCCGGAAAAAACCAAGATCGCTCCTTATATTCCTCAGATGCAACTGTATTAGCAAAAGTAATGGAGATTACAGCAGTTGACGACATTTCAATAAAGCACTACCAATGAAAAACTTGGTTTGTCGAAGAGAAGAAGGTGTAAGTTGTTGTGCCGTAACTTTATTGATTCGAAGTAAATTAAAGAGTAAAGTTAGCTGACAGAATATATAAAACTATTGGTCCACTTATAGATAATTTTGAAAGATCAAACCGAGATCAATAGAGTGAATACGATTGAATCTCATACTCACGCCTGTTGAATATCTGTATCTGGTAATCCCACTTGGATCGTTTTTATTATTCTTGATCAAGTAATACATTTCAAAGGCCGCATAAGGGCTATGGCGGTTCTACAGTATCATCGGCAATGGTTAACTTCGAACGTAATGCCCAGTCTGGAAGTTTGCCATTTTCAGAACTGTTTATTCCAAGTGTATTCCTCCTGATAATCGTTCACGTATTGTAAGCAAATCTCACGCTTATACTTATAGGAGACATCAGCATATCTTCGATGTGATTGACTGTAATAGGTATCCTTATTCTTGTTGATGAAACGATAACGTAAATGCAACTTTAAAGTTCTTCTGATCTCATACTCGGCACCGTTCCAGTGAAAAATTTGATCAATTCGACTTATATCCTGATTTGGATCCTAATTTGTTCAGTATTGGCGCCTGTAAGCTTTCTCCAGCAAACTTATGTTTTAAAGTAACGCTGTCCAGAGTCAAGTGTATCATCAATCTGCGCACTGCAGGATTTACTCAGCAGGCAAATTGATATCTACCAGACAGAAAGCGACCAATTTCATTTTTTTGATAGTGTTTTGGAAGGCTATCTTCATAAAAGTAAACCTTTACAACAGCAATGTCTTTTAGAAAGTCTATCTTATTCGCTGACACGATGTATATTCAACTCCTGTTTCTTTTCAGATCATCCACTAAAGCTGCATAATTTTCAGGCTTGATCAATTCAAATATTCTCGTACTGTATCGTCTTTACAAGTTCATTACGAACAAGCCAGTTGCCATCTAATGCATAGGTAAAAGCAATAGAATAGTGCAAATTAGCCCTAACTCAAAATAAGTTCGCCTTCTGCTGACTGCACAGATCAACCCGCTGTAATTACGGTGATGAAAAGGTAGGCCATATCTTTCGTTGTAATACCTTCTGTACGGTATCGAGCATTGAGAAACCGCAAATAATCCGAAGCTGCACCTTGACATATCAACTTCATTCAAAAGATATGTAATGATGAAGATGATGATATTAAAAAGGAAAAAAGTAAAATAAGTAATCCTTTTTCTTGTAGATTCGAAAATAGATGAATCTTACCAAGACAACCATTGCCAGTACGTCTATTAGTAGTCTCCAGAAAAATTTGTCCGACACTTATCGAACAATTCAAATTGATTCATTGCGTCGTTCATGATGCTTTCAGTAGTTTATTGAGGTATAAAGTGTAGGTTTAAAATTATTTCTTTTTATTTTTTCATTCAATGTAATAACGCCAAGACAATACTTACTGATTGACTTCTTCTGAACAGAATAGTCCCTCATCAGGTTCCCTTCCGAACGGGCTTTCTCCTAGCTCCACCCTGCTTTTATTCAAGATACAAGTCCTTTGTAGAGTACATTGCTATGACCATCAATAAATGTGAGGTTGGTATCAATTGTCAAACGTTCTGCGGAATGGACTTGTTCACGAAAGTCATTCCCACGATAGTTCACCCATAATTTCGGCTCCAACGTATTCGGGTCAATATTAAAAGATTACTGACAAATTCACTGGACGTATCACACAGATTTTTTATGATCTCATTTTTCTTGATTCGCTCCTTTATCGTTTCTCCCTTTATTATTTTGAATTTTATTTCAAAAAAGTTCAGGTCAGATTCAACATAATCGCAGACAGGAATGTATAACGGTTTACTCTGCCCATTGTGATGACGCAGATAAAGTCCAAAAATCAATACTAGTATCAAAAATAAAGTGTTTGCAATGATTATTATAGCGTTTACCTTTATTTCAAGTACAAAATACCTTTCTTTCATTCTTTCCAATAAAGCCGCAAAGGTTGTCCTTAAACATGAATTTAGTAGTCGAGCCTGTCTTGCAAACTAACACCATCCATCTGTTTTAAGGAGATTACCCAGCAGATAATATGTTATCAATTTTCTCCAAATTAGAGTCTTATATATAAGGCCTTTTATCCGAACAAACCCACACCTTTAGCGTCAACTGTTTTTCGTCTTAATTTTCATCCCACGTTTATCGTAGATCAAGAATCACTCTTCAAGGACGTTTTTGCATCAACAGTACTTTCAGTTATACGATCACCATTTGCATTATAGCGTGTGCGATTTTTCAAGAAGATTTCGGGAAACATCATAATGGGTCTCTTCTATTTTATCGCCAACTGAATTGTATTTATAGATCTTTTTTTCTTTACCTTTCCTCAGGATTGTAAAACGACTTCTTCAATTTTATCTCCGTTTTTATTATAGCGCATAGGTATTATGCATTTTTACTTTCCTTCTGAGTCATAATCAATTTCTTCGGTGACACCATTATCAGCATCGTAACGGAAAAATGAATTATCGGCCGTCACTTTTTTCCATCTTTGATGGTTGTTTCAATCTCGCGAACTGATTTAACGCGATTTTTCTTCATGTCCTTTTTACTCTGGGCTGAAGAAGAAAAAACAGAAAGTAAACAGCAGAATGCTGCAATGGATAATTTCAAGTTCATGGGAATCAATAATTGTTATCTAAAACTATAATTGTAGGTGAAGTAACTACAGAGCCATTCGACGTGATCTCTACTTCAGCAAACTTGGCAATTTTTGGGCTGTTAGAATTCAGATTACCTGCTGCAGCCCCGGTCGAATCTTTTGAATAGGCAAAGAGTTTATATTTGCCTTTTTGCAGGAATTTGAATTCGAAAGTTCCATCATAGGATGTCTTGTAATTGTCATTGTAAGTCGAATTATCGTCACCATAAATGATATAGACATCTTCATCGACCAATGGATATGTATCTGCCAATCGTCTGAAAACTAGCATCAAAATCATAAACCAAGACTTTACCTGTAATAGTACTAGTTCGCCTTCTCCTGCTTCTTTTGTACATCCGTTAAATAAAAACGGATAATGTAGTGAAAATAAGCAAACTAAATAGATTTATCGATTTCATTGACTTTTCTTATATTTCACTGTCACTAACTATTTGTTCTGTTTTTGCCACTTGATAGGCTAAGTATTGCACAATACGAATATTGACGGGAAATGTTGTTCCGGCATTAGACAAATACAATGCCTTTTTCAACTATTGATATCTTCTTCCTTACAAACCATCGATAAATGGTCAAAAGTTAACAAAGGACAAAGAAAATTAAAGCTTAAAGACATTTCTATTTTGTACATTTAACTCCTTTTAAATAAAATTATAAAAATGTAGAAATTCATTGTAATTTTGACAGAATATGAAAGTGTTGAAGAGCCTGATCTTGACGACAGGGAATTGTTGGTAGAAGCTAAAGCCAGTATGAATAAAGCGTATGCGCCATACTCCCATTTTCATGTTGGGGCGGCAATTATGTTAGAGAATGGAATTATTCTCCGCGGCAACAATCAGGAAAATGCATCCTATCCAATTGGTCTTTGTGCAGAACGAGTTGCCATTTTCGCAGCAGGAGCTAATTATCCAAATGTTAAAATAAAAGCGATAGCGATAACGGCTAATTCCGATCATTTTCATGTAAATAAACCACACAACATGTGGCGCATGTCGTCAGGCAATAGCTATATGAACACCGTTATGCACAAGACATCCGATTAATAATGGCAGGATAGCAGGAAAAAGTTTTGATAGCGACAGTATTTCCAATCTAATCCCATATCACTTTTAATGCAGATGATCTAAAAATTAAAACAACATGAGTACTACAATTTCAGAATTATACTTACTGGAATCGATCAAGAGTTTTAAAGGATTAAAATCAAATGCCGAAAAAGCGTTAGATCAGATTTCAGATTCACAGATGCACGAACATCCTGATGAAGAGTCGAACAATGTCGCAATAATTGTAAACATTTAGCAGGAAACATGTTGAGTCGTTTTACAGATTTCCTGATCAGTGATGGCGAGAAACCGAACAGAAACAGAGATGGGGAGTTCATTGATAATTTCAAGTCAAGAGAGGAGATTATGGCCTACAGTATTGGGAAATAAGGCTGAAATTGTCTCTTCGAAACGCTTTCGTCATTGAAACCAGAAGATCTGGAGAAAAACCGTTTACACAGAAATGAAGCACACGGTTTGCGGGCACCACTGACAACCCACGGCATTATGCTTATCATTGCGATACAGATTCCTATTTCTTGTAAACATCTTAGACAAAGTGAATTCAAATCACTTCAATTCCTAAAGGTGATCCAAAACATGTTACAACACCCCAAAAAAAGTTAAAGAATAATTGAATGAAAAAAAGTATTGCATTTATTATTGGTCTGATTTTTCATTTGACAGTTCAAGGTCAATATAGTATCCGCGACTCGTCAATCGCATTTCCGATGATAGGTTGCATTTAGTTATGAATTACCCGCTGAAGACATGGCAGATCGGTTTGGTTCTCTGAGTTTTTCATTTGCGGTGCATTTCAATGGAAATTAAAATCAAATCGGCTTATTGATTTGAAGGCAACCTCATATTTGGTGATGAAGTGAAAGAGAATATTATATGGACAGTTATAAAACTCCTGACGGTTTTATTATTGATGGAGCCGGTCAATTGGTAACAACCACTTACAGAACGCGGAATGAGATTCAACTGGAAAGCAGGGAAAATTTTTCCGATTTTATCCTAATAAAACAGTGGATTACATAGCTAGTTTTGGAGTGGGATGTTTACAACAGTAGAACTTATATCGACACTCCGTTAGTCCCGTGCCATGGCTTGGAAGAGATATGCCAAGAGGTTTCGACCGAGTGACAACTGGACGGTTTAAGTGAATCAATTCCTAGCGGTTACATTAACTTCAGCAAAAAAAATGATCAATTTTTTGCAGGCTGAATTCATCCCGAAGGATTACACAAAACAAACGTCCATATAATTTGACACCGATTGAAAGACGACTAAGCAAAGAACAGACATTCTTTGGATTAAAAGTTGGCGGTCCTTCCTCTTTATAAACGGGGTTAAGATGACATGTATTTATATTGACTAATGATGAGGATTTTGTACAACCTTTGTTTATATTGTTCTATACATTTTCAACAAAGTTGCTGCACTATTTGGAAATGAAAAGCAAAAGGATGGGTTAAAGCAGAAAGCAGTGGTTCCAAACGAACTTGAATCATCTTGCTAAAACCTGAAAGAAGTTGATCGATATTGGTTTCATTGCGCCATCGCTAGGAGAATTCGAACAGAGACGTACACATCAGAAAAAGTAAGAAAAGAATTTCCGATGCCTATATACTATTGACTTTCTTTCCCCTTCCGATATGAAATGAGGAAAACAATATTCGAGGTGAACTTTGTCTCCTATTTACCAACATAATAAAAAAAAAGAATGCTAAAATTTATCAATATATTAAACCCTCAAAAAAACATTTTTATAAAGTATGAATTTTACATTGTTATATAAATGAACTTGAAAAGAGAAAGAAGCCAATCTATATCGTTTATTATTTTTCGTCCTTAGCAAATTTCTTGAATGGGTTTGGAGGGTTTTACACGAAACCTGCTTAAGAAAATCACTCATATTTTACAAGAGCCAAAACTCTTCTATCCCTACTTGAAAAGATATAACGAATATTTCCATTTCGCAGATATCGATTCGACCGTGTTCGGAAAATATCTGCGAAGCTAAATCGATTCAGAAACCTGGATTTGTACTTATTGGCCTAAATTGAGATTCAACAATTGCAGGAAGTACGGTGGTGGAAGACGAAGAACTCTTCTCCTGAAGGTTTTCATACCTTGGAAGATAAAACTAAATTACTCATTGTGCACCTCGCGAAGTATCGGCAACAAGAACCAATTCATTAAAGAGTAAATTAACGATCCTGCAAATTCAAACTGAGCGTAACATTGTATTCAGATAGCATCACGAATTTGAAAGCACCCATCATGATCGTGATGTCAACAGGGGGTAGATTTTCTTCATCAGCATAAATATGCTACCCATTATATATGTCCGCAGATTCGACAAAGGAATCACAATGTCCTCGAACCTGCAGCGCATGGCAAACCGACATTTTCTTTGGTCCGCAATACAATAACTTCAAAGAAGCGCATGAATTGATTCTAACGGATCTGCCTTTCGCATTACAGATACTCTTAATGGAAACCGCTTGATTCAAAAGCTTAAGAACCCACTCATAGCTTGAAACCCACAAGCAAGAATGCCTCTGAATACGTGAACCAAAATATCTGGGAAGCTATTGGAAAGATTTTTCAAATCTGTTTTTAATCAACCGAAAAAGAAATCACCCGGATTTCAACAAACAACAGAATGTTGATCATTGCATCTCAACTATGGAAATGTTCACCTTAGAATAACTTAGACCTTAGCATGGATAGACTAGCTTCTTTCTTCTATTTCTTTCTATTTTGACCAGCCTTATGCCTGGTTGACGATCTATTCTACGCTCAATGATAAGAGATCTTTCGATCAGAATCAAAACAGAGAATTGATCAATGCCAGTTCAAATGAAATGGAAGACTATCGACGAAAAGAAAAAGACGTTTGTTCTGAAAGTTACGATCAGAACCTCAAAGGGGTTTAACAGTGAATTGCAGCAAGAAACATTTTAATGAAAGCTTTTGAATCCGAGAAGCTTGAGGTAACTTTTCTGGTAAAATAATAGTAGACATTAACTTCGAAAGGATGTTATTTGAAATTCGTGCCAAAGGAAAATGAGGATCCACGGTGTTGAGAAGGAAAGAATTGGTTCGTTCGACAGTCGCGATTAGTAACGGTGGTATCAATGTGCAATCACACTTTAATGTCGCATTATCTGATCATAATATCAGTACCAAAAGTAGTACAGGAAAAGGGTCAAGTGAGATCAGTGTAGAAATATCTACCACAATTGAAGAAAAACATCAAATTGAAGTCGCAAAATTTCCTATATTCCTCGGAGAATTTTTTCTCCTTATTCCATTCTACCAGCTTATGCACAACGAACTCTTTCGGGAAGTCAATTGACATTAGGACAGAAGGGATAAGACCTAAATTCACAAAATTATTTCGTGATAGTAAAGGTTTGATCTGGACAGGAACAGACAAAGGAATATTTTCATTCGACGGAATCAATTTTTCTAAAATTGCAGGAAGTGACAGCCTTTCGATTGATCGGTCTATGTCTTCGTGAATATTTTTGAAGAGTCAAACTGGAACGATCCAAAGGTTTCGAAAACAGGAAAATTGCCAAAATTACAGGGAGAAACATTTCAACTTATTCACCAGTACAGTGAGGGGTTTTCCAAAACGAGTTATCAGTGCATTTGTTGAAAACAAAGAAGTACACTTTTCTTCAACAAAAGGCGAAGGTGTTTTCATCGTCTTGAAAAAGGACGCATGTATACATCGATCATGACGACACGCATTCGATGATTATTATTATGCTATGTACTGTTAATCGATGGAAGAATTTGTGTGGACCGATGAAGGAATTGATTTCAGAATTCTGCCAATGGCAATAAGAAACACATCCTTCGGTAATTCATATTGCCGGATGATATCGTGCGATCGATGGTTATCGATACGCAAAATCGTTTGTGGTTAGGATTTCAGGAAAAGGGGATCTGTATTTTTGACTACACTAAGAACCAAATCACATTTCAACCGAAAGATATTTCGAATGGACAGATCAACTTGCTTCTGCCAGCAGGAGATAATTTATGGGTAAACACAGAAGAAAATGGTATTTTAAAATATGACAAATACGGT
>JADJFC010000009.1 GCA_016708785.1 Bacteroidota bacterium
ACATTAATACTCTGTTTAGGTCTGACATCACCTTGAATTATCATTTGATTAAATACGTCAACTATTTTAAACCGTACTTTTTTCACTATTGCCGTAATAAATAATTCGTTTTGAACAGGGTTGGGATAAAGAAAATAATTAGTTTGCTCTAAAATATTATTACTCAAACTCAATGGAAGGCATTGAAGAGTGTTAATCTTGACCATTTGGACTTTATTTATATTCGTGCTATCCCCAAGTCTACCATATTGATTTACACCCCAAGCAAATAGTTCCCCAGCGGTATTTATTGCTTGTGAATGCATTGCGCCGATAGATATTACCTTCCAATTATTTCCATTATTTATGCTTATTGGGTACAGTCTATCTATAAAAGTACTATCTCCGATTTGTCCAAAATAGTTATCACCCCAAGCCCATAGAGACATATCAGATTTTATAGCTAGTGAATGTAAGCCCCCGGCATAAATATCAGTCCAATTAGTATCAATTCCAATTTGAATTGGATGATTTTTTCCAATAGCTGTACTATCTCCGAGAATACCGGTACCCCGGCCCATAATGTATTGTTCTGTTTTATTGCAATTGCATGGTCAAAACCTGCACTTACTTTTTTCCAATTTGTTGAAGATCCAACTTGAATCGGAGAAATTTTTCCAACATTCGTACTATCACCAAGCTGTCCGTTATTATTCTTTCCCCATCCCCATATAGTACCATTTAATTTTGTTGCTAAGGCATAAAATCCTCCCCCATTTACAGATTGCCAGTTGCTATCAGATCCTACTTGAACAGGTGAATTTTTATTTATTACTGTACTATCGCCTAGTTGACCAATAGCGTTATGTCCCCAAGCCCAGAGTGTTCCATTCTGTTTAATACCATACGAGGATTGTGCATCCCCACATGATATAAATACCCAGTCACTGTCTGTTCCGACCTGTGTTACTGTATTTTTATTATTAAAAGTACCGTCTCCAAGTTGGCCAAAATTATTATTTCCAAAACTCCATAATGTTCCATTTTTCATAATTGCCAAGCAAAAATTATCCCCGGCACTAACATCCTTCCAGTTTGTTGAATTTCCTATTTGAACAGGAAAATATTTATCAATATTAGTTCCATCGCCGAGTTCTCCGCTCGAATTCCAGCCCCATGTCCACAAAGTGCCATCTTCCTTAATTGCAATATTATGATGTGCCCCAGATGTAACGCTAGTCCAGCACTGCGCAAACGAAATGTTGTTAATGAAAAATATCAAAACAAAAATGACAAATATTTTTCTCATAATTTAATTTTTTAAAAAATTGGTTACAACGTGCGAGCGCAGAAGCAGTGCCGACAAAGGTAGAGGTTTTTCCCACAGCATTTATTCTCAGCTTGAAGATAAGTAAATTATTGATTTTTGTATTTTTAAGCGTATCGTGTCTTTGGGTGGTGTCAGCTAACGGTCGCGCGCAGACGCAGTGCCGGACAAAGATAGCGAAAAAGCAAACATTTATTCTCAGCCCATAGAAATCTATTTGCCGAACCTTTAGACTCAGCCCGGCATTGCGTGCTACGCTTTGTTAGCACTAGTTCTTAATCGAATAATCCCACCAATTGTACCAATGTATCTTCTCTAATTTTATCTATATCAAATACTCCTCCCTGCTCTACATTCAAACTCCCACGATTTATATTGATATCGATAAAGCGGCATCTTTCATCGGTAAAGTCTCTCTCCATGGATTATACATCCAGCGTACTCGTTTGCATTTCTATGATGATTTTGCAAGCCTTTCTTCAATGTCATCAGGTTCGTAAATCTCTAATCTAGCATTATGTACTAATTGAAATAGAAGTACTTTTTTCTTCTTCCATGAAACCTTTTCATCGTATGTGCAAAGTCAAATTCTTTGTTGGATTCAACTCCACAGAGTGTTAACCTAGGGAAACTTAGATATGTTCCATTACAACAATAGATTGCAGCAAACTCTTTTGGCGTTCTTAATTTTTGCAATTCGCTTTTTTTATAGTCGCTTAATTTTGGGTTTATCCACAGAAGTAAATGAGTAATCCAGCTATTATTATTAGGAGATATATGGTCATAGAATTAGTGCTAACGGTCTGACGGCAGGCGCGGTAGCGGATTCAAAGGAACGAAAATTTATTTTATAAACAAAAAATACTGAGGACATTACACATGCGGTCAAACGAATGCCGATATTGCGCTTGCCGTATGTTACCGCTAGCATTTAAACGAAGTACAAGTCACCTCCTCCAACCTGCGATTTTCACCTGTCTACAGAAAAGATTCATAAAGTTAATTTGTCTCAAGGTTGCTGATGGTTGCCGATGATCGAAGTCAACAGCTGACCGATAAGTAGTTGAGAGTCTGGCTTGGCCTGCATTTTTACTTGCACAGAATTGCTATTTTATTAAGAGTCCTTGATGTGATAATTTTTTCCTTTAAGTGTTTCTTAGTTTTATTTCCTTAACTGTTATTACCAGTTTTCCTTTAAATGTTCGCTATATTATTTGTGTTGGATTTGTTATGAAAGTATTTCTAGTTATTGAATAAATACTGTGAAGTTTATAACAGTTTTGTTTACTTGATGTTTAATTTCCATCTATTAGCTATTGCTCAACACTATGCTTGGAAAAGCTCATTAGGATTCCTTGCTCGTAAAATGTTAGCGGTAACGTTCCCAGCGCAGAAGCAGTGCCGGACAAAGATAGAGAAAAAGCAAAACATTTATTCGCTGATTTTAGATGATTAAATTGTTCAGCCCTTAGACTCAGCCCGGCATTGCTTTCTGCGCTGTGTTAGGTGCTGCCGCCCCACATAGTTTAAGCGTTTCGTATCTTACAGCCTGTGTCTTTCCGCCGATGAATGATTGATATTGCTGAATTTTTAGATACAGTGCAAGCTCGTTGGGCAAGTGTTGTTGGCGCTTCGCCCTTGCCCAATGTGCTTGCAGATCATTGCTTCGCAGTGGGGTTTGGTTAGGAAATAAACAGTTTCCAATATCAATATCTAATTTTAGATTATTTATAACTCGACTTCAATTAAGTAAATAAAGTTCTTTAATATTTTGGCTTTTTGACGAAAGTGGTGTTGAAGGAATCATTTTCGATTGCTGAACGGGAATGACGGAATTTTCTTCATCAAATTCAGAAGATGCTTCATTTTAATCGAGTAGCCAACATTTTCCATACTTGGAACTCCGGAATTAATTATTCCAATCAAATTTCCTTTGTCGTTGAATAATGGACTTCCGCTATTTCCTGGCTGTATAGGCGCTGAAATTTGAAATGTAGAATTATCATCTTTAAATCCTTTACTTGAACTTACAATACCATTTGTCAATTTTATATCTTGGCCTAGAATGTTAGAAGATGGAAAACCTAGTACAAAAACATTTTCTCCAATAATAGGATTGTAGTCATCGAATTTATATGGAATTGGTTTATTAATTAAATTATTCTTATCAATTTTCAGTAATGCTAAATCAGCGCTTTCATCAGCCACTAATACCTGCGCTCGAACTTTTAAACCATCTATGTAAACATATATTTTTTTTGAACCTTGTATAACATGGAAATTTGTGCAAATTATACCGCTTTGCGATACTGCGAAACCAGTTCCCGTCGCAGTCATGTTGCTATTATTTGTAGGGTTTATGTTTAACCATTCTGGGATTTCTGGCGAGAATTCAGTGAAGTTGAAGTCTGAAAAGGCGACTGTATTTGTCTCGTTAGACGCCTCTCCATTTTTTGTAATAATAAAACCTGTTCCAGTACCAAAAAGTTCTTCATTCTCAATACTCTCTATAACAGATCCATTGATACTAAAATTAACGTATTCCCGACCTTCTTAATATCTAATCTGTTCAAATCCTCAGCATTTGTGCGAATGTATTTTGAATAACCTATTGGCAAATTATTTTGATAATTCCAGATATTTCAGCAGTTAAGTATTGAGGGGGTGATCGTCCATTCTTCCCGGGCTTAACACAATTGGAATAAACACACCGTTGTATACCTTCGTAATTTGATAAAATCCAAAGTTTGAAATGGTAAAATGCCAAAAATTTCCAATACCACCTCGTTGAGCACCAAATATCAGTCCTGAGAAATCAATACCCGATACTATTTTAAGTCCAACACTTATACTATAATTTTTTGGTTATCGATAGGTAACTCCTGAAAAACACACGCGCCGTACTCTTTTGTACCTGATAGCCAAAAAGAATTATTTTTATAAACGCCAGTTAAAGTATATCCTTTATTCCAGTTTATCCAACTTTGCTCCTTAAGATCGTCTTGGAGTACTTTGTATGACTGCCCCTTATTGTCAAATAAGATGGTCTCTAAATAATATTTGCTATTAAAAGATTTAACAGTTGTTAGTTTTTGGATTCCATTATTGTTATATAATGCCTCTGATATGGTTTGACCATTGTAGAGCGATTTAATATTTTTTAGTTTTCCATTTTCATATCCATAGATATACCCATTGAGACTTTCCCTTAGTATGTCATACGGCAGATTCTCAGGATTATTTAACAACAATTGTTCGAAAATTAGACCTGTATGTGGATCGTAGAATTTGACTTCACTTATGATATTTTTTCCATGGCTGGTCTTACTAATTTTAAGCCACCTTTCTTGAGAAAAATTTCACACCTGATTTGTGTGTAATATTTACATATCCGATTACATCTCCATTTTTATCAGTTTGTATATCTGCATAAAAAATATAATTTGCTTCTGGCCCATTTACTACTTTGTGCTCTTCATCATAATACATACGAAAATTAGAACTTTGCTTAATTACGAAATCATCAGATTGAGCAAAAGTACTCACCATTGAAAGTAAATTTGTTAACACTGACATGAGAATGATTTTAATAAACTTGGCTGTCATTTTGAAATGCTATATTTACTCTGATGTGATTAGATTATTTGGAAAATAATGGCACATATGGATGTTCCATTTGACTACAGATACAGATGCCTCATGACTGAATAGAACCTTGGCAAAAATTAGTATTTCATTTAGTAAAATCTCTATCCGATCAAGACTTGTTTTGGTATCCTTATTTTTACTAAATTCAAATAGTTCGCCTTTGAATGTTATGGGATCTATGTCCTTTGACAGCAATCCTGCATTGTGTATTGAATTTCTTATGTGGAAAATAATGTCAAGTAAATATTTGTGTTGAATATCCAATTTGAGCTTCTTAATTAATTGATCTTTGACAGTATTTATATTTGTGTGCGTGATTTGATTTGTAATGTTTTCGCCAAATGTTCTTAGATCATGTTCAATTAACATAAATGTCTCACTTAGAAGGTTATTTCGCACCTGCATTTGATAATTTACAACTAAATCTTCAAAATCTGTTTCTTTGCTAGCAATAAAATAATTTTGCTTTGCTTTCCATTGATTTTTATTTTGACAAATTTCATTATCAATAAAATCTAAAGTCAATCCGTGTAAAAAATCCTAATTCACGAAAAGCATTAAAAAAAAGATCCTTGCATCATTTTCCTCCCATTTGTATTGTTGGCTTAATTCTTGTGATGTTTTATTTGCTAAAAGACTTATATTGCTTAATATTGATCGTAATTTTTCCCTAAACTCCGCCGTTGATATTTGTTTCATTTTAAGTTATTCTTAAGTGGTACTCAGTTGTCCAAAACTTGCTTATAGTTGCTATTTATTTTGTCAAACATACAATATTTATTTTAAGTCGCAATTCATTTTATTTGTCTATTTGGAAATTTAGTGTGAACTGGGACGATGTTGATAATTGAACTTTTCAGGCTCTTCGCAAAAGTGTTGTTGGCGCTTCGCCCTTTTGCAATGTGCCTGAAAATGTTGAAATTTTGTTCGTCTGCCGATGAATGTTGTCTGCTGTATTTAATACGTGACGTGTCTTTGGGCGGTTGCACCTAACGTTTTGGGGCTTTGCGATGTTGGGGAATTCGCAGTACAAATGTTCAATTTAGTACAAATGCTCAATAGAATTCCAATGCTCAAATTTAGTACATCAGCCCCAATTTTGCTAAACCCCTGTTATGCCCTAGTGCCTTTTTTTCGTCTGTTCATTTCGCTTCTGTTTGTCGTGTCGTGGTGCGTTGGCTTGGTAGCTCTTTTGCATTTTTTTGTTTGGCTTTTGCGTTGGCAAAAAATGCAAATGTGCTACCAAATGCGTTGGCTTAATTTCGTTGTCTTTGTCTGTCTATAAATATTGTTGCGATTAAAAATATACTTACGATTACATCTACAATATTCCAAATTTGTCTACCTAAAGCAATTTTAAAAAATGGTTGAAATAGTAAAGCAAGCCCAATAAAAATTATTGCCATTTCTTTTTGTTTGGTTTCGTTTGCTTGAAATGCTAATATACCAAAGCCAACAAGTCCTGCAAAACGGACAATTTGAAAATAGCCATAAGGCATATCCAAAAGGCAAAGTAAAAATAAAATTGTCAATACTACTTTAATAGCTGTTTGTAACATTAGATTGAAATTTCGTTTGTAAATTCTTCGTGTAGTCCGTAATTATTGAAGTCCATTAAATAGTCAATTTGTTGTGGAAATTTAACTATCAAAGTTTGTTCGTCTGTTTTGAGTTTTGATTTTGCCATTTGTAAAAACTTCAATTCACTATCCTCAACTTTTGAATCAGCTTGTATCATTCTTAAAAGAACTTCAATAAGTAAAATTTCTTGATGTTCGTTTAAGTCGTTTGTTACAATTTCTAGCAAGAATTGGTTAATGGCATTTTTGCCATTAACCTTAATGTTTTCTATATTGCTTTTAAGGGTTCTTCAAAATCGTAACCCATAAAATAAATTTCGTTGGCTACAATGTTTTTTATTTCGTTGATTTCTTCCTCTGCAATATCTCCATCACAAGCCATAGCCATTACTGCCGACTTGAAGAGGAAAGTTTTAAAATCTGTATTTTTCATTTTGTTTAATTTTAAAGTCCAAAACCAATTCTTGTAGTTGCTTCTTTTTCTGCACCTTTTGGAAGTAGATTTAATAAGCCACTATTTATTTCTGAAAGTCGTTCCCAATTTTCGCTTTCAATTGCAAAGTTACCTGCATCAACTAAACTTTTTGCTTGTGTTTGGTCATTCATTTTTGTTTGATTGTTTTTGCACCATTGAAAAATATTTGTCAAGAAATCAGGTGTTCTCCATCTAATTTTGCCAATTATACTATGAAGTTCATCAGATTTTTCTTGAATTTTTATTGGGCTATTTGTAGCAAAAAATGCACTTTCTTGAGCCACAATATCGTTAAATGTTTTTCTTTCGTGGTCATTACCATTTTGGTCTAACATTTTCTCGCATTCCTCTTTTGTTTCAAAATAATGTGCCTTTACTTGTTGTATGCGTTTGTCTTTTGTTGCACTATCTATTTGTTGTGCAATTTTTCTTTTTTTATCTTCTAATTGGTAACGTTTATCTGTAACATCATCACTTGTTAAACTTTCTGTTTCTTCACTCACAGTTTCCATTTCTTTTTTTAGTTTACTCAAAGCACCTGCTGTTTCAAAATCTTCTTTGTCGGTTGCTTCTTGTATTTCTAATTCTAACTTGTCTGATAAGTCTTCAACTTGTTCTTTTAAAAATTCAATTGGTGTATGTCTTTCTTTTGGATTAAATAATTGTTTAAATTCTTGATCTGCCATATTCAGATATACTGCAATTGAAATATCCCTTGATTCTGAAATAGAAATTGTTATTTCTATATCTGAACCTTTTGCAATATCTCTTTTTATTTGTGTTCCTCTAATTTCCATAAAACCAATTCCTTTATTAGCTTCAGGCAATGCTAAATGTGAACCTTCTAAAACATTGATATAAATAAAATCATCATCATTGCCTTTTATCATTCCTTTGTTTAATGGGAAACTTATGCCTTGAGAACGCAAAGGCAAAATTGCATTTTTAAAGAAAATTGGCTTTAGTCTTGTTTTTCCTGGGTTATCATAATCATCGACTTCTAAACAAATATCCTCTGGAATAGGTTGTCCACTAATACCAAAACCACTATTAATACCAATTGGCTCAATGTCAGTTTCTATGATATTGTTTTGACTGTCGTAAACAACAAGTGAAAAGAAATTAAATGCTCCATCAACTAATGGTAAATCTTCGCTAATTCTTTCAGATAGTTTTTTAATACCACTATCAAAACCTCCATCTTGTCTTGTTATTCTATAAGATAAACCTTCTGTACTTCCTGTAACTCTAGCAGAAAACAACTCGTCTTTTTCTTTAGATGCCTTGTTATAAGAAGTTTTTATTGAAATACTTGTTTTCGCTTTTGAACCTGTTTTCTCTATTTCTTTTGGCTTTGTTGCAGAATAATAAGCGGCACCAATTGCAACGGCTGTTGTTGGGTCAATTTCGCAGTTTGCAGGAATTTGTAAAACTTCTTCTACACGGCTACGCACATAAGGAATGTATGTAGAACCACCAACCATTAAAGTAAATTGTAGGTCAATTGGTTTTAATGAATTTCTTGTAAGGATTTGTTTAATCATTTCAATTGTTCCATCAACATTTGGTCTTATTAATTCGTTGAATTCAGAACGAGTAATGACAATTTCCATATCAACCTCGTTTCGTCTTCGTCTTCAAAACCATCTACAACTATTTCTGCTGATGTTTTTGAGGATAGAGTTATTTTTGCTTCTTCTGCTCTACGCAATAAAACATAGTATTTTGCATTGAGTTTGCCCGATGCACTTTTCATATCATCTTCCAAATTTGAAAATTTAAATTTTTCGCAAATTTTTGGGATGACTAATTTTCAACTATCATATTATCAAAGTCTGCTCCACCCAAAAGTTGTCTCCTCGTGGTCTAAAACTTTCATTTCTCCGTCTTTAATTTTGATTAAGGCTACATCAAAAGTTCCACCACCCAAATCATAAACCAACCATTGTCCCTCTTGCATTTCTTTTTCTTTCTTCATATTGGCGTAAGCCAAACTTGCTGCAATTGGTTCTTGTAATAATACAACTTGTTTAAAACCTGCTTGTATTCCTGCTTCTTTGTTGCGTTTGATTGAATTGTGTCAAAAGATGCTGGAATAGTTATTACAACTGCATCTAAAGTATCGCCTGTGTTCACAAAGGTTTTAAGTTCTTTTAAAACTTGTGCCGATAATTCAATTGGTGTTTTTGATTCGTTGATAGATTTTATCTTGAAACTTTCTGTTGTTCCCATTTTTCTTTTGAAAACACCAACTACACTTTTAGGGTCTTTTTCTAAAAATTCTTTTGCTTTGTTTCCAACTTGAATTTTATCTTTTTTATACATTACCACAGAAGGCAAAGTATTTCTTCCATAGTCCTGTGGATTTGAAAATATGACAACTTCTCCTTTTACAAATTTTGCAATAGCACTATTGGTTGTGCCTAAGTCGATACCGTAATTTATTGTATTTTCCATTATTTATGATTGTTTTTATTGATTAATATTTTTTGATTGAACAATTACTACTGCTGGTTGAGCAATAATTTTAAATGTGTTTTCATTCTCCTTGTAAGAATAGAAAATTATGGGCTTTATAACTTCTATTATTTCAAGATTTTCTACTTCTGTACCTGCAATAGTTGCTTCACAGTCTGTTCTTGTGTCTGCATAATCTTCACCTATTGGATTATGATAGGTTAAACCAACATCTTTAAAAAAACCGTCCTCAAGCAAACCATTAATTTTATTAATATTTCGTTGAATGGAATTGTCCTCTTTAATATTCGTTGCTTTCTTCTCAATTTCAAATATCTGATTAACTAAATCAAGATAGGCTTGAGGTACTTTTACTGTTACTTTTTTTATTTCTTGCATTTGATTTTTTTATTTTAAATATAATTATGCACTTGGTTTTGAAAATGACCAACCTTGTTTCATTCGTTCTGTTAATATTGGGTGATTTCTTAATGTTGATTCAGAGTCGTCCTTGATACCTTGTTTTCCGACTGCACTACTTTGTACAGATGTGCCAATTATCCATCCTACAAAGCCACCAATTAAACCACCTATAATAAAATGACTATCTTCTGTAACTGCTCCAACAATAATTCCTAATATTAGCAAACCCCAAAAGTACATTGAGAATTGAGAATTGCCTTTTGAGTGTATTTCTTTACAAGAATTGCAACGTGGAATAGAAATACTAGCATATGAAAATTCAACTTTTCTGCCAATGTAACTTCTATAGGTTTCTTTATAAATTGTTTTCTCAATACTAGATTTGTCATCAGGGCTATTTTTATCACAGAAATGACAAACTAAAACACCTTTGTATTTTTTTTCAAGTTCTTGAAGTTCTACTAAATCTTGTCTGAATTTTGCTTTATCTTCATTTTCAACATTTAATTGTAATGCAAGGTTTATGGTATTGATTGATTTTTAATATCACTATGTTTATTCCAAATGGAAATTGATAAACTTCTTATAGAATAACCTATTTGGGTTCTTATATCATCCGCAAACTCTGGTAGAGTTTAGCTCACTTATTGAAAACAAATTTTTGGATTGTTCAAAAGCAGAATTTGAAGTCAAACTTTTATCTTCAACTTCTTTAATAAATTTCCTTAATTGTAGAAGAACACCTGCCCATTTTTTAAGAAGTGGTGCATTTTTAGCTTGTTCGATTCTTTCATTATTTTCTTACTAATTATGTTAAAATTCTTTTCAAATGTCGGTCTATCTAATCCACTAATATTTAAAGTAAGTAAATATCCTGTCAAATCATTTGGCACTTGTGTAGTATCAAACGCATCCCAAATTGAATTAGAAAGATAGTTTATTGATTTGGCAACTTTAAGAATTTGGCTTTGAAAATATTGAGGTAAACAATTAAGCGTATTTGTTGGAAAATATTCTTTAACTAAATTTACTACATTTTCAATATTGTCTTCATCATAAATGCTTTCTTCATTCTCAATGTCCTTTGTAATTTCGTCAATTTCTGATATTTTATTTTGGATATTATTTGATACACTTTTATAGGCAATGTTTATATCATCTTGGGATATTAAAAACGAAGTTTTTAATATTGATTTTGTTTGTTCAACTTCTTCATTATCAAATGCGTTCAATAATACTTTATCAAATTTTGGTGCAAAATATGGGCTGATGAATTTTATAAATTCTGGTAATTTAAAAATGCTGTCTTGTTTGAAGTTTATAAAAACATCATTATTGCCATTAACTAAAAAGCAGTTGAGTTTTTTGTTTGTTGCCAAATACAAATAAAACTCTTTCAAGTCATTATTTGTAAGTTCGTCAATAACTTTTTCACAGTCGCCTTTTGTTAATTGAAGTCCGTAATATTCAAAAAGTCCATTGTCTGATAAGTCAATGTCAGCAAATAGTTTTCGTTTTGCTTTTTTACAATTTCATTATCAATACTTGTTGTGTCATCAACATTAGATAATCCTAATATTTCAATTGGGTTGATATACTGCATTTATTTAGTCGTTTTATAATTCAATGTTTTGTATTTGTTTTGGGGTGGTGGGTGGGCTTGGGTGCGTTGGGGTAAAATTAAATGTGGTGCAAAAGCGTTGGCTTTGTGTGTTGGCTTGCACCTCTTTTAATTTTACGAAGCGTTGGCTTTCTGTTCTGTGTTTTGTCTGTCTGTTCATTGTTGTACGGTGTCTTTTGGCATTGGGCATAACGGTCGGCGCCTAGGCCTTCGTAGCGGAATTAAGAAACGAAAACACTCGGCAAGAACAAATATAATTAAAATTAATAAACATCAGGTGACAACAATGCCGCTATGAGGCTTAGGCGCTGTTAGCGGAGGTGTGCTCTGGAGCTTAATCGTTGCTTAGGCATTTGAGCATTTATTTTTCTGCTGAAAAATGCCCGCGTGCTACAAGCTTAATTGGATGGAATATCGCTTAATACCCTTTTTGCAGATGACTGAAGAATCGGACTAAGTAAAATACATAAGGTAGTGGGAATAAAAAAAGCCGCTACGGAGAAGCAACTTGAATTGCCTGCGTAACGGGCATCACCGCTAACGTTTTGCGGCTTGGCGTAGTGGCGGATTTTTAGCACAAAAGTTCAATCGAAGAACTGCACTTGAACCTACCACAAAACTGTCATACGAAGCACTGAACCCGCCATTACGCCAAACCGCTGTTAGCGGTATGTGGCTTTTGTCGGCAAGGTTATTTCCAAAATACTATTACCAAAGCAGCAATAATTACCACACCCAGAATTACCAAAACTGAATGATTAATTTGGTGTCACCACCTTTCAATTCAATTTCAAATGTCCCTGAACCTGTCTTGATTGTCTGCTTTGATTTGACATACATTCCTTGCTTATTCAATGCTGTCAATTCACCCATAATCGCCATTAAATCGTGTTGAGCAATTTGGCTTTGAGTTATTTTTTCCAAAGCTCCTTTTCTAATTTCAACATCGTCTGATGCCACACGCAATGAAAGTTCGTGTCTGTCATCGTCTGTCAGGTTAGGAATTTTAGTGATAATATCAATGATTTTGGTATTATCAAGTCTTGCAAGTTGATTGTTATTGTCCATATGTTTTGAATTCTTTTGTTAATGACTTAAGTTGTTTGATTTCTTCGCTTACAAGGCTCAATGCAAAAATTCCCACAAAGAAACCACCAAATATAAGCAAAGTAAAAAGTTTATGATTTATCGCCAATGAAACCAAAGTGATAATGACAATGAAGTAAATGGCGAGTTTTATTGAAGATATTATGATTGATGTCTTTAATAATTTCAAAGGTTTCATTTGTGCCTTTAAAAATAAAATACCGCCTTCTCCTTGAAAAGTGGAATTCATACTTACTTCGCTTTCGCCATTTGACAGTTCTTCATAATGAGCAAAAAATAATTGAATGTCGTTTGCATTTAAGAAAGAATTACTAATTGCCTTGTTAGTTTCCTTATGAAGTGAAACAAGTTCATAGGCAAGATATTTGTCTGAATACTTTTGAACCTGCTGTTGGCTTCTGCTTCATTGATGTTGAATTTTGGAATTTCTATATCATCAATCCCTGTATTCGTTATGTCAACCTTTAGATTAAAGGCGGTAATTGAATAGGAAGCCGAAAAAATGCCACGCTTAAATTTGAACATAAAAGGTAGAAAAGTATTGAAATCTCTTTCTATTTGGTCAAAGGCTTTTTGAAGTTTAATTTCAAGTATGTATTTACTAATTTCAAGAGCTTCTTCCTTTTCTTCTTCCGTCAAAACATTAAATCTGAAATTTCGAATAGTTAAAGCCTGTATTTTTTCATATTCTTTTTCAAAAATCGAAACTACTTCTTGGGGTTGTTTTAAGTTAGATGTGTTTCTAAATGTAGATTTCTGGCTTGTTTGAAATGATTTTACTGTATTTTTTATTGAAGCCATAAATTCGTGAATTCCTAATTTGTGCTTTGCTTTATCATTAAGGAATTTAGGCATTATTGAAGTGATACGGTCTTTCATCAAATCAGTTAGATGGTAGTCTCCATTTGCCCATTCCGAATATTTTCTTTTTAGATAAGCAAAAGAACGTGAGCCGTATTCTTGTATATAGAAATTTGACAACTTTTGTCTGGTTTCTAAATCAGCGGTGAAGAATTCTTGAAGTAGAAATTGGCTATAATCAAGATATTCTGTCGTAAAATCAATTTCCTTTTCAGAAAAAAAGAATTTTGGTTGGTAAGACCGACTATAGCTTCTATATTTTCTATAACGCCAACTCATTTTTTAAAATAGGTAAAAAGTCCAACAAGCAAAAGAATGATAACCAAAGAGCCTACGAAGTATGCTTTTGGTGATAAGTCTTTCCAAAAAGACGTTTCCTTTTTTTCTTGTTCTTTAATAATAATTTCCTTCTTGCTGTCGCCCCAAATACCTTTATTGGTTTCTCTTGCTTCAAGTTGAGCCTGTTCGTAGTCTATTGATTTGCTGAATTTGTATTTAAGATAAGCGAAAGCAAAGCCGTCTGATACCATTTTCTTATTTATGTCAACACCATCAAGAATTACATACCTTAAAAGTCGCTGATAACGGTCTCGGTCATTGGAAATGTTGTCGGCTTGTAGGTCAACTGTTTTGTTTTCGATTAGGTATGATAGATATTGCTTTGCTTCTTGTCCGAATATGTCTGAAATCTCTGGTGCATTTATTCCGATAAGTCGAACTTTTTCGCCAGTTTCGGTTTCAAAGGTGTCACCATCAATAACCCTTGTCACTTGGGTTGTTGTACCAAAACAAACAAAAGTTGTCAGTAATAATATGTATGTTATTGTCTGTCTCATTGTCGTTGTTGTGGTCGTCCTGCCATTACCGCTAACGGTCGGCGCCTAGGCCTTCGTAGCGGAATTAAGAAACGAAAACACTCGGCAAGAACAAATATAATTAAAAATATTAAACATCAGGCGACAACAATGCCGCTATGAGGCTTAGGCGCTGTTAGCGGAGGTGCGCTCTGGAGCTTAATCGTTGCTTAGTCATTTGAGCATTTATTTTTCTGCTGAACAATGCCCGCGTGCTACAAGCTTAATTGGATGGAATATCGCTTAATACCCTTTTTGCAGATGACTGAAGAATCGGACTAAGTTAAATACATAAGGTAGTGGGAATAAAAAAAGCCGCTACGGAGAAGCAACTTGAATTGCCTGCGTAACGGGCATCACCGCTAACGTTCCCAGCGCAGAAGCAGTGCCGGACAAAGATAGAGAAAAAGCATAGCATTTATTCTCAGATTTTAGATGATTAAATTGTTCAGCCCTTAGACTCAGCCCGGCATTGCTTTTCTGCGCTGTGTTAGGTGCAGTGGAATGTTCAGTAATCACTGCTTTCGTAATCCGCTATTATTCTGGAAATTGCAGGTTCAATTATGTATAGCCATTTCCTGATGTCTTTATTATCATAAAATTTAAACCATATGTCACTTGAATTAATGTATTCCTCAGTAAGGGGTTCAAATTTTTTGAAATACCAATCTTGATCTGCTTTGCTTGTAGTGAATATGTAATGGTTTGATTGCGGTCTGAAGAATTTCGATCTAATTTCATTTTCTAATTCAACAATTTTGGACAATTCATCCTTCAGCAGATACCAGGGAATTCTGTTCCGAACTATTGCCAGCCCTCCAAGAAAATTTTGTTCACTAATTTGAAGTTCCACCACAAATTTGGAGCCCGTATGTACATCAAAACCGTCTTGCGAACATTGGAACCAAATTATCAAATAATTTTTCTTAAGTAATTTGTAAAAACCAAGCATTCCAGTTTTAGCTTTTTTAAACCCCTTTTCTTTTAAGACTGGGGTGATAATTTGGTCTATTTCTTTGTATACTTCTTTGGACTTCATTTTGTGAATAATTTACAGTTAATAATCGAAAGTCTATTTTGCGATGTCGGCAGCCATTGCACCTAACGTCAGTCTGTGAAAAAACCTTCATTAGCATAACACAAATCTAACAAAGAAAATTCAACAAGTCAAGCTAAAAGAACGTCTTGCATTTATGCAACACATTTTAGGTATTTCTCGCGAGCAAATCAGTTTTACCTGCCTTGAAGATTTTATTCCAACACATCACGAAGTACGTTTTATTGATGCATTTGTTGATTCAATTGATTTAATAAAATTAGGTTTTCAAGTACAGGCATTGAAGAAGGAGGGGCGTCCAAGTTTTCATTCAACTGTATTTTTAAAATTGTATTTATATGGCTATTTAAATGGCATTCGAAGTAGCAGAAAACTAGAAAAGGAAGCGATTCGAAATATAGAATTACAATGGCTGCTGCATGGCATCACACCAAACTATCATAGCATTTCCGATTTTAGAAAAGACAATCCGAATGCTTTGCGATCATTGTTTAAACTGTTTGTATCGTTTTTAAAAAATGAGGAATTGGTATGCGGTGAATTAATTGCAATTGATGGTACAAAGGTTAGAGCGAATAATAGTAAGAAAGCAAATTTCAGTCAAAGGAAAATTGACCGACACATCGAATACATCGATAATAAAGTAAGCGAATATTTAAAGGAATTGGAAGAAGCCGATGCGAACGATAATCGTACAAAGGTAACTAACGTAGAAGCTAAGATCGCCAAGCTGAAGGAGCGAAAAATAGATTATGAGCTATTAGAAAGGAAGTTACAAGAAAGCGACGATACACAGATTAGCACAACTGACCCTGATGCGAGAGCGTTGCTGGTGCAAGGTGTAGTCGTAGAAATAAGTCATAATATGCAAGCGGCAGTGGATTCAAAACATAATTTAGTGGTTGCAACGCATACGATTAATCGTAACGACAGGAATGCCCTGGCAGATATTGCATTGGAAGCGAAAAAGAATTTAGAAATTGAAACCTATACAGCCTTGGTAGATAAAGGCTATCACAACGGACGACAAATACAACAATGTACGGATGCAAACATTACCACCATCGTCGCACAACAAGAGATCGTCAATAGCAATGAAAAAGGCACAACACCGGAATACATGGTCACAAAATTTGTGTACAACAAAACAGAAGATACGTACAGCTGTCCACAAGGTGAAGTATTAAAAACAACCGGCACCTGGCACGAAAAAAATCAGATGGCAAACTACATTATCGCTTCAAACAATATACAACATTAGCCTGCAAGCATTGCCCGGTAAGGCATTTATGCACCGCCAAAGCTGATGGTCGCAGAGCCATCCAGCGTAGCGAATTTGCAGATGCGGTAGAGGCCAATAGCAAACGTTATCAAGAAAACGCAGCGCTCTACAGAAAGCGACAAGAGATCAATGAGCACATATTTGGAACTATAAAACGGCAATGGGGTTTTAATCATACCAACCTTAGAGGATTAGAGAAAGTAAATGGCGAACACAGTTTAATAATGCTAGTCTACAACATCAAACGCACGATGAATATACTCGGTGTGACTGATCTGATACAAAGACTCAAGAATTGGAATTCACCTTACAAGAGGAATGACTTTGTTTTGTTTTTTAGGCTTTGTTTTAAGCCGAAATGGCAGTACATATTTATCGCACAAAAGTTAGCAGCATAAAAATCAGCATCGCTTAAATCGTCTCTAATACATTCCTCGAAAATTGTATAAGGAAGAATGTATAAAATGGGAATTGAATTTTAGTTTTCTCACAGCCTGACGTTTTGCAGCTACCCGAAGGTGGCGATTTCGAAGCACTTCACTGTCAACCAAGCAGAAACTTTGATAGAAGCACAAAGCTTGATTTAACCACTGAACCGCCACTTGCGGGTAGGTGCTGTTATGCCTTCGTTGTTCTTTTGTCGTGCTCATTCTCAATTTATTTCTTTCTATAAACTAGCACATACTTTTTGTGGTATTCAACTCTCATCTCGTTTTCTGTCAGCAAAACGATTTTGTCATTAGAGGCGTCCAAATAATTTCCATTAGAATCTGTTCGCCATTTCTTTCCCAAAAGTTCTTGCGTTTGCTTTATCATATTTCCTTGTCTTGAGTCCTTTTCGATTACCATTTCGTATTCAACTTCATTATTGGAAGTCAGTTTCCAATTTCCCTTGTCCGAGTTAACGTCTGTAAATTTTTGACGTAAGTATGGTCAGCATTGATTGTAATGTCAGGTCCATTTGCTATAATTTTAATATCACTCCCGTCTGGACCTTTATAGTCTTGCGTTACATATTTTACTTCGTTGTTGTTCGAGTCTAAGGTTTTAACAAAAATCCATTGTCCAATTAAAATTTGGGTAGTGTCAATCTTCTCTGTTGTCTGGGAATATAAGTTAAAGGTCATTAAACAAAGTAAAATTCCGAAGAATGTAATTCTCTTGATTGTCATAAATTTTATTTTTTAGTTGTCATATTTTAGGTTGTCTGTGGTCGTCCTACAATGAGGCATAACGGCTGCGGCTATGTGCAGTAGCGGATTTGAAACACAAAACTTAAAATAACAGATAAATGATGATAGTAGAACAAATGTTAAAGAACGCACAAACACCGCTATTGCATATAGCCGATGTTAGCGGTAGTGCTTTATTTCAAGGCGATTGCTTGGATATTATGCCTTTGATACCTGATAAATCTGTTCAGTTAATTTTGGCAGATTTGCCTTACGGGACAACTAAATGTAAGTGGGATAGTGTTTTGCCTTTGGATAAATTATGGGCTGAATATGAAAGGATAATAATTGACAAAGGTGCAATGATATTTACCGCTTCGCAACCATTTACAACCACATTGACAGCAAGTAATATAAACCATTTTAAATACAGCTTGGTATGGGTAAAAACTAAAGCAACAGGACATTTGGATGCAAAAAAGAAACCAATGAAAAAGCACGAAGATATTTTGGTTTTTTGTAAAAACGGATTTCCAAATTACTATCCACAAGGTTTAGTGGATGGAGAGTTTAAAACTGGGAGAAATGTAGATATGGAAGGCAGGGTTTATGGACAATATAAAAATCATAAAGTATCTACAAAGGGAAATTATCCAAAATCAGTTTTAGAAATACCAAATCCAAGTGGTAAAGGAAACCCACATCCAACTGCAAAACCTGTTGATTTAATGAAATGGTTTATTGAACAGTATTCTTTGAAGGTGATATGGTTTTAGACAACACAATGGGAAGCGGAACAACTTGTTTAGCCGCCAAAGAACTGAACCGTAAATTTATCGGTATTGAAAAAGAACCTAAATATTATGAGATTGCCTGTCAGCGATGCGGTTTTTAGCATTACCGCTAACGTTTTCGGGCTTGGCGAAGTGGCTGAACCCGAAGCTAAATAGAATTACAAAACTTTAAAATTAAAAACGAATGATTGATAGAATTACTGAACAGCCATTTTGCCAAACCCGTGTTATGTGCAGGGCGGTTGATAACCTTGAACTCCTTTTGTCGCAACCTGATGAAAGTGTAGATTTGATTTACTGCGATATTCTTTATGGAACAGGTAGAAATTTCGGAGATTATAAAGATTTAAAGCCAATACGAAGCGAAATAGAAAGCCACTACCTACCAAGACTTATTGAAATGAAACGAGTTTTAAAAAGCACAGGTAGTATATTTTTGCAAATGGATAACAAAATTAACCATTGGATTAGATGCTTATTAGATGAAGTTTTTGGATATGAAAATTTTAAAAATGAAATCGTTTGGCTTTATGGTGCAGGTGGTTTTAATAAAGAATTATTTTGCAATCCAAAACACGATACAATTTTTGCTTACTCAAAAACAGATAAATATACAAACAACAAACTTACTGATAATGTAAACGGTGCAAGATTAAAAAGTTGGTGGCGTATTAATTCAATAGCAGATAAAAGCGGATATTTAAAAATTGATAATGAATTTCCACTTTACAGAACTCAAAAGCCAATAGAATTGATTAAGCAAATTATTTTAATGGCTTCAAACGAAGGAGATACTGTTGCAGATTATTATTTAGGTAGTGGCACAACCGCAGTAGTTTGTAAAGAACTGAACCGAAATTTTATAGGTTGCGACATTAATCCAAAGGCTATTGAAATAACAAATGCTCGTTTAGATGCAGTTTCGTAGCCTTGCACATAACGTTTTGCGGCTTTGCGAAGAAGCGGATTTCGGAGCTCTAAACTGTCAACATAGCACAAAAGTTGATGCGAGGTAGAATGCTCAATTAACCACTGAACCCGCTTTTTTGCAAAACCGCTGTTACCTGCTGGCCTTCTGTCCACCGTGTCGCTGTATGCCTTGTCAATATTGAGTTTCAGTGTCATTGTCTGCTGTGTTTGTTGGGCTGTGTGTCGATGTATTTTTATTTATTTTTGAAGCGTTGGGAAATTTTTTAAAAACAAAAATTTTTTCAGTTGTGCAAAGCAAGCTCTTTTGAAATTTTTGGTTTTTGCGTTGGCTTGTGCGAATTGCAAATGTGCTTGCTTTTAGGGGACATATAGTCTACTTTTTCTTGTTTTTTAGGAAAGTTGAACAATAAACTGGTCAATATAGGAACAAAGAAAATTGCAACTGTCAAAACTGAAATACCAATGTCAGCTGTGTGGCTTGATAGAAATTTACTAACTGCACTTTCAGGGTAAAAATGTTCGTATAATGAAAGTGTTAATTTAATACCAAGTATTGCAATTACGATAAAAGCGGCTGTCTCAAGAAATGGATACTTACCCATTAGTTTAACAAACCATTGAGCAATAAATCTCATTGCTAATATTCCAATAAACACACCTGCACAAACTAGAATAATATTTGGTGTGAAAGCTACAAGCAAAAACATTGTCTATTGAAAAGCCATATCCATTTAATTCGACAAGGCAAACTGTTGACCAAAAATTGCCAAGAGTACCAACGGTTGCTCGATACAACCAATTACTATTTTTGTCAAGAATATCATCGTCTTTACTTTCGGTCTGTTTACCTTTCCAAAAATCGTAAACAAGGTAAAGAAGATACAATCCTCCAAGTGGTTTAAGCCACCAAATTTTAATAAGAAATGCTGCGAAAATCATAGCCAAGCCTCTGAAAATATACGCTCCCCAAATTCCATATTTTAAGGCTCTGTCTCTTTGCTTTTCTGGTAGATCCATTACCATAGTTGCTAATACTGCCGCATTATCAACTGAAAGCAAACTTTCGATGATAATTAAGTTCCTATTATTGCTAATGAAGCTCCAGGGTTGTTTACGATTTGGTCAATTAATTCTTGCATATTTATTTATTTGATTAGAATGAGCTCTTTAAACAAGACTCCAACTGAAACAGGTTTTGTTTATAAAGCTCAATTTTGTGATACTCATTTGCGTAAGACATTGTTATTAACTCACTCCAAATCTCAAATTTCTCATTCTTTATCAAGAAAGTTATAAGCTTATTAGAGATTCTCATTATTTTGACTTAAGATGTATTTGGTAGTTCTTGTGGTAATTCGATAATCATCAGAAGTTATTACTTCAAAAGTTTTGTGATTTCATTAATAAATTGGTAATTTAGATAGTTCTCAAATGATGGACACACATCAGAGTTACTTAGCTTGGCAAAATACAGGAAAAAGCTATTCGTTTCAATACCACTGCTGTCTAGCAAATTCTCTACCACCCTTTGGTGAGTGCCTGTAATAGAAATGTCATCGATGAAAATACATAAATCATCTTTTGCAGGTAAGGTAATAAGTTTGTATGTATCGTTTTTAATAAGATTAAACCGTTCTTCTGCTGTTAGTGCCCCGTAATCTTCTGTATATGTTTGACAGCGTTCAATTTTACCAAACTCTATCTGGATAGTTTCAATTCTTTTTGCTGCCAAGAATTGCTTGAAGGATTTGTAAAATGTATGTGTCAAATAATAACTCGAGGTTGGTATTTGCATATAGGGACTGCTATACACAATTATTTTTCTATGGTCACATACGAGTTTATCAAAATGAAAAGCTTTAAAGAATTCAAACAAATCTACTCCAAATTTTTGCGCTAAACTATAAGAGCCAAACTTGAATTTGCTGTACTCTTCGGAAGAAAAAGGAATTGCATTGATGTCATTAATTACATGAAGTGAATTACGATGGTTTTTTAATAAGTTATTATCAAGTAAATGGAACGCAGTTAAACTTGATTGAATTGCACCATTATAATCAGATTGCAAATTGTCGCCTATGTGTAAAATATTCGTGTGGTCGACTATTGATTTACATTCAATTGCCTTGATAGTAAGATAGTCAAATATTTTTGAACTGGGTTTGCCAAAGCCAAATTCATCAGAAAAGATTGTAAATGAAAAGCGATGCAATAAATTACAATTTTCAAGATATTTTACTATTACGGACCCAGAAATAAATGCTGTGTTACTCGTAATTGAACAAGTTTTGCTTTTTTGATTTATTAGGTCAATAACATCATAAAATGATGGTTCTATAAAAGGGGGATATGCAAGAAAGAGAGTATTTATCTGATTACATAACCCAATTAAATTAACATTTGAACTTGGTTTTATTTCATTAAGTACTGATTTTAAAAGGTCTAAGGGTAGAATAGCAAAATTGCCTGCTTGTTGATGTTCATTGTATTTTTTGCCAATTTTTGAAAAAGCCGAATCAATCTCGTATTTTGAAAATTGATTATTAAAAAATGTTCCAATAAGTTCAGCTCGTTTCTCTTTAAATTGAGGATTAGGACGGACTATTGTATTCCAAAAATCAAAAGATACATGTTGAATATTTTGATTATCTACTAAAGAAATTATATCGTTCCAACTACCTGAATTACTTAACATGGGCATTCTTTTAATAAATAATTCAATTCTTCTGTTCTTTTTCTATTCTCGCTAGTTGTGTTTGGATACATGGGTTTACTGTCACCCAAGCCTTTTGTTTTTATAATATTCTTAACTCCATTTTGGGTTAAAACGAACTTATTGCATCTGCTCTTTTCAGTGATAATTGCTGATTGTATTCTTTTTTCCAACATCATCGGTATAGCCATTTATTTCAATTGTGGCAGTATTATTTTGTTTTATTTGATCCACTATTAAGAGCAAGTATTTTTCAAAAGATGATTTTACAGTGTAAGAATCTAAATCAAAAAAAACATCATTAATTACAAGTGTTGGCAAACTTGGATTTTTAAGCATATAAATATTAGTTTCATACTCAGAATTTAATGCTGCAACCTGAAGCCCATGCAATTCATATCCTGGACGATAATTGGTTTCTCTCACACCTCCATCACCAGCAATGCCTCCTTGAGTTGGTTTAAATCCTAATTTAGTTGTTGATGCTAAATATGCAACCCCATCATTATATTCTTTATAGCCCCAATCATCATTTAAGGTATTGGCATCGGCTACTTCATAGGGACCATTCCAATTGCTCCAATTATCTTTATCTGTTCGCTTAAAAGCATAAACATCTAAATCCGTTTTTCCTTTTACAAAACCGTTAGAGCTTAAATAAAGAGTTAAACCATCCTCTGAAAGCCATGGCGTTCTCTCTGCGTAGGGTGTATTAATCTTTGAGCCTAAATTAATGGGATTTTTCCAATAGTCTCCGTCTTTAATGCAAACATAAACATCTGTATTACCCCAAAAGCTTTCATTCCATTTCCAACCTTTCTTGTGGTATTCACCAATATTACCATTGCGGTCAGAGACAAATAAGATATATGATTGATCCTCTGCCATAAAACCATCTGCCTCAGTAAAAATTGAATTGATAGGTTCTGGCAGATGATTAATTTGGTATCCACCGTTTCCATTTTTTACTAGGAAAATATCAGTGGTTTGAACACCTGCATCCTTATTTATTTTAACTCCATACTTTTCAGGGTAATTTGCGGTGACCAATAAATCACTGTTTTTAAAAACCTGTGAAACCACCTCATGTCCAGTGGTATTTATTTCTTTCATTGGTCTTGCATCCATCCAAACACCTTCTTTTAAATCGTTGTAAAAAATATCTTCGCCTCCTGCAGATTTCTCTTTTGTAAAATCCAGCTTAAAATCAAAAAAACCAGTTCTATCCATAGCAGAAAAATACAATTTAGAACCATCAGCATTTAATACTGGTAGGTATTCGTTAGCTAAAGTATTAATAGCCTGACCTAGTTTTATTCGTTCCCTTTTAAATCCTGATCCCAGCAGTTCAATCTTTCGGGAAGTCTTCGGAGATAGAAATTGTTGAATCAGCATCTTTTACAACATCCTCAGTTTTATTTGTCTTTGTTGATGTTTCATTACAACTGCATAAGAAACAAAAGAATAACAAAACTATTCTATAATAAACAAAATACAGTTTCCTATTACTCATCTCATGAAAGTATAGTTTGTATAAAGTTTAAAATAGCAAAAGCGATAATTGCAATTCCAATTATTTTACAAGAGATATGTACAAAAAATTGTGGTGAGTTCTTCTGATATTTACGCTTACTGTATATCAAGCGAGGTAATACCATCCAAATAAAAAGACCAATTACAATTTTTACTACTACACCTATCATTGGAAAAATTAATTGTTTTTGTTTCTGTACAATTCATTCACCTTAGCCTGAATTATAGCATACTCTTCACCTAAAGCTTGTTTTCTTTCTAAACCATTTCCAAAATCACCTCGTAATACTTGATTTACCTTTTCATCAATACTTCCGGAGTTATGGCTGATGGAGCTGAATTACTTGAAGAAGATTGATTTTACTTGGTGTAGAATTCGAGTTTTCTACACTGTTAGATTTAGTTACATTATTTGAAGAAGCTGAGACGTCACTTTCTGGAGAGCTTGATACAGAGTTATCGGAGCTGGTATCAGTTGAGGGGCTAACTGAATTAACTTGACCTTGATTATTTGCAGTATTATCAGGTGATGCAGTCTCCTCAATCTGTGCAGGTGAGGCAGAAACCGTGTTATCACCATTCATGTTAGATGCTTTCTCTGGGGTTGTTGTACCTTTATTTATAAACCAAAATAGGCCACCACCAACTAATAATACTGCTAACAAAATGAAAATAACAGGATTTTTTTTCTTTGGACTGGTCTCATTTGCCCCAGATTTGAAAGAAGTTGCTTCTTTAGCAACTGTTTCCTCCTTACTTAAATTTAATCCAGTTTTTACGCGTCAACCGACTTATTTAGATTTAAGCCTTTTTCTCTGAAGAAGGTTTAGAATTTTCGCCCCTTTGTTTAAATTTAGTGCCATTGTATTTTTTTTATTAAGTGAATAATTCGATTAATTTACCCAGACTACCATTGTGCTTTTCACCGGAGGCAACAAATTCCCATGAAGATCCAACCTTTATAAATCTACCAAAAACAAGTGCATCTTCATTGGTAAATTGTTCTTTAAGGTTATATCTTAAAATTTCATTGCCAGTTTGATCATCCCAAACACGAATGTAACAGTCGTTAACCATTCCAAAATTTTGGAGCAATGTTCTTTTGTCTTTTTCTTATCGTTAGGATATTTAGTTATTGATACAGTAATAACTATTTGCTCAACACCTTCCCATACTTTATCAAAGTAAATTCGCATGTCTTCATCTTCACCATCACTTTCTGTTCCGTCAATTGCATCAACTGCACCAATTGTGGAAGTATCTCCAGAATAAGGCCTTTCTAGTAGTTTACCAGTTTTTTCATCTTTTTCATCAAAGAAATTGCCTTTTAATTCTGATCCGTAAAATACAACATACTCATCTGCTGGAACTTTTCCATTCGATGCGAGTAAAAATGCGCTCACATCTAAATCGAAATCTGGACCATTTTCTTCTTCGTTAGGATCCCATCCTAAACCAATACCCGCCACCTTGAGGGCTGGTGCTTCTTTCGCTAAGTTAAAGCGACTTCCTTTGCTAAGTTAAAGTTACTTCCTGTGTTTAAATTTGGCATTGTTTTTGTTTTTAAAAGAATAATTATGAATACAGTTCTACGGTAGCTGCTAATCCACCTTCAAAGCCTGCCCCATAGCCTCAAACTCCCATTCAGATCCATTCCTATAAAATCTTCCTATTATGAGAGAATCGCAACCATCAAATTTTTCGGTAAGAGCATACTGACAAATTACACTACTATTAGCTTGATTATATATCCTAACAGCTGAGTTTAAAACATTTCCAAAGTGAACACCATCTGCCGCATTATGAATGGAAATTACGACAATTATTTGAAGTACCTCATTAGACACTTTGCTTAAATTGATATGTATTTCTTCATCATCACCTTCACCTTCACCTGTTCGGTTATCTCCGGAGTGAACAACGGATCCATCTCCACTAGTGAGATTATTGAAAAATACAAAAAATGTTTCGCCTGGTATTTTTCCTGACTCATTAAGCATAAAAACGGAAGCATCGGCATCGGCTTCAACATCTCCCGATGGATCCCAGCTGAGCCCCACTTTTACTTGATTTAAACCTGGAGCTTGCTTGCTCAAATTAAACGGTTTTTTCTTTTCTAGATTTATCATTGTTTGAAATTTAATTGTTTTTATTTGGGTGAATTTCCGTATTCGTTATTATTGCTATCGCCCTCTGCAAATAGCATCCAAAACACATAAAATGGAATTATTTGATACCAGCCAGAATTACCTCTATCATGACATCTTTTTGCACCTTGAGCCCATAGAAACCAGAGTAACGGTATAAATGCAACAAAAGGAAACTGGATGATTTAGCAATAGCTGCAATCAAGGCATAAGAGATAATATATATAATGAAACTAATGCCATATTCTGTTCTTCTTATTCGGCCATCGAAGGAGAATGGTGCACTAAACATTTTTTTGGGGTGTGAACCAGCTTCAGATGCTTTAGATAAATTAGTATTGATAATGTTATCGGATTTAGTAGCTTGTTGTACTTTAAAAAACTTTCTCAGCTCCTCCACATCTTTTGCATTTGTCCAATCAATCCCTTCACGATACACCAATGTATCAGCTTCAATTTTTTCCAATAGCTGAGACAGTGAGAATGGACCCAATGTTGCTCCATTTTCACTGTAGTAATACTTCAATTCGTTTTTATCTTTATCTAAATCTATAGCCATATTTATTTCTTTTTAATAGGGGGTGGAGGTGGCGGAGGCGGTGGAATTTTCCCCTTTGAAGGAGGAGGAATGTCCATTTTCTTTACTTCCTTGATTACAGGGGGTACCTTAACCTCCGGTTTTATAATTGGAGGTAATTTAACCTCAGGCTTATTTTCCGTAGTAGTAACATTATTTTTATTGGGCACTGGAGGAACCTTTACAACAGGTGGCAGAGTGACCTTTGGTGGCGTATTAACAATAGGAGGAATATTTACAACAGGTTGGTTAGTTAAAACTTGTGGTGTATTTGAAACTGGAACTGTTTTTTCCGCGTTTGCAAAATGCCCTGATGTAATTTTTTGGTTTAATTTATAACCATTTGAAGAAATATCAGAGAAAATTAATTTAAGAATTTTTGACTCGATTGAACTTCCAACTCCAAAAACATTTGGAAACTTTTTGGTTAGCTTGTCCTTGAAATAATTTGTGTTTAATTCATTACCATTCAGAATGATATCTGCGGAAGAACTTGACATACCATTAGTTGATAAAATACTTTCTAACTGCGGTATTACTTTATCTTCAACACCTCTGTTGTACATCAATCTATCTTCCAAATGAGCCAGTCTAATTTTATAATCAGTTCGTACACCAGTAGAAAGTTCTAATTCATTACGCATTATTGGGGATAATGATGATAGCAATTGTGTACAATGATTTATTATATAAGCAACTTCTTTCTCTTCCTCAATATAAATGTGTGGACTTGCCTCCTTTATATCTTCCAATATCAATTTGGCTAAAATTTTTGCTCGCGGGTCTGAACCCAATTTGTCCAATTTAATTTGGCCTACCAGACTGAAATCTGGTGACTTATACAATTTGACATATAAATCATTCGAAATAGCAGATAGACAAACTCTCGACTTAGAAGATTTTGTTTCTAGGCTAAGTTCTTTGTTTAAAAATAAGTCTGAATTGACTTCAGCTACATTTTCATATCCTGCCTCTTTAAAAAGATTCTCCACCAAAACTTTTTCCTGATTTTCTATGTCATCATCAAACCAAAAGCGCAAGCAAAAATTAGTTCTAAAGGCTTCAATCGATTCGTTCTTGTAAAGAATGGTTTTTATAAAGTGGGATAAATAATTTTCCACTCCATAATACAATAACTGTTTTACAGGCTTACTATCACCGTGCAGGATAAAATGTTTTACAGGATCTTTAACTATTTCAAAATAATCATTGTACGCATGCTTATCATTAACTAAAAAACGCTCCTTGGCGAAATCACCAATTTTGAATTCATTTCCATTTACATAAAAGCATAGAGGAATTGTATTTGGACCATTGATGGAAAGTGGAGTATGCACTCCACCTTCCAACTGGTACCAAAAGCCTAATTGTTGTTTTGATATTTTTACCAGAACACAATACTTCATTCTTAATTTTTATGGCTTTTAGAATACGCTCTTCAAAAAACTTAATTCCCTCCATTACAAAAATCGGAGCTACATAACCAAATTCTTTGGTTTCTTTTCGCTTTTTTTGTGCTTCAATGTAATCAGGGTCTTGCTTTATTGCTGCTTCAATATTCATATTATTAAAACCTGCTATAAATTCTTCCTGCTTCATATTGAAACCGAAAGTTGACGATGAAACTTTATAGAATAAGTCAGCAAAATCCATAAAACGTGGGCAAGGTGGTTTGCCTGGCTGTGGATTATTTACAAAGTATGCCCCTAAATGTTCCATCATCTCAGGAGTTACAGAATTACTAAAATCAAGATATTTCATTTCTCCAGAAGGGGTGTAAACACAAAATCCCTCTTCGCCTAAAATTTCAATCGCCTGCTTTTCTTTTGGAACAAGTATTTTGGATTTAAAAGTTGGGATTGCCAATCCCTTTGAAACCTCATATTTTACATCCGCATTATTTTCCTTTTTAAAGGCATTTATTTTAATAATTTCACTTGGAAAATTAATAGGTGTAATAGTAGACTTTGCCCTTTCCATTCCTCCAATACCACGTATAAACATTTGAGTGTAATATTCATTTGCAGCTTTCGGGTTTATCGCATCAAACCAATCAAAAATTCGGGCACCTTTCCCTGCAAAAGCGATATAAATTTTGGGCGGCATATTCTTAACAATAACAGGAACATCTTCTGAACGGAGCATTTCTTCACGCATCTTTAATGTAAGTTGGCCAGCGTAATACATAATCAAGCCGGTTACATAAAGATTTACGCTCATCAGTTCATTGCACTCAGCAGCAATCAGGCGATAGAAGTCTGGGAAATCGGAATCTTCTAACCTATCAATCAATTGCTCAAAGTAAAAAGGAGCTGTATTTTCGTTGTACTTTGATGGTGTTGTGTTCAGACCTTCAATCTTAATTTTCTTTTTTTCACACATCCGTAATAGAACTGACTGAAAATTCTTGGAATAGCGTGTTGCAAAAGCCAAACGTTGGGCAGCCCAGCGAATAGAGTTCTGCTTAATCATGGCTTTTCCACCGCCTTCCATTTGTGAAAGAACACTAATGTCTGTAGTAGAGCCTCCCACATCAAATATCATTAGTAATTCACCTGGTCTTACTGGGAGATCTTCTAAAAAGTAATTCGCCACAGCACATGATTCAGTTAGTGACTCATTGTCATCTAAGGGTCTGAAATCAAATTTTAAAGGTCCATTATCTATTTTAATTTCAACAACACTCTTTGATTTAGAAGATTCTTGATTTCCCCATCCTCCAGCAGAATTGGTCGGAGTGGGCGTAGGAGTAGGAGTAGGGCTTCCCAATTATTCCCTGAATCACCCCAAGTATTTACTGTATTTTCACTTGTTTCACTAACACCACCCCATGAACTTCCGGTGTTTGAACCTGCCCAAGTATTTTCATCCCCATTCGTATTACCTTGAATGTCGGGTGGATAAACTAATAACCTTTTAGACTCGACTATAGGGCTAATTTCACTTAATGAATCATAGATACCTCTGTATTGATTGAGAATATCACCAACCATAGAGGAAGGATAAGACCACTTTAAGGAAGTGGGTTCATGCCCCTCCTCGAAAAGCTGAGCATAAATATGAAGCATTAAAGAACTGAGGTACGCCTTTTTATGCCCTTTTTCAAGCGGATTGCTTGACCATTTCATATTGTATTTTAATTCAGCAATACCTGCTCTGTTAAACTTCAAAGTGTGTTTTGTATTGTCTGAAGTTTCTATTGGTAAGTTTTTCTCAAAACAAGGAAATCCTCCAATAATCTCCTTCTCCAACAATTGCTCCTGAGTAAGGTTAGAAGGATTTGAAAGGCGCTTAAAATCGTGAATAGCCAAAACTGATTTTATGGCATTCGTTTTAATCTCATCATTTTGAAAGAAAAACACTTCATCCTCAACTGCTGGTCGTTCGTCATTATTTTTATTGTCTGAAGCAAGAAGAGAAATTCTTCTGTTTTTCAGTGTCATTCCTTTTACTTCGTTATCTCTATCTGACCAATAAGCTACAGATGAATTGGTACTTCCAAAATCTATTCCCAAACGAGCTTTTGCAAGATTTTGCATCTCATTTGTCATATCTTTAGGAAGTTCTTTAATTTTATTCAGTTTATCATATCGGATGATAACAAAACCACAAAGATTATCCGATTTACCGTATGAGAATTTTATACCCTTAAAAGGTTGATTGCTTTCATATATTTCATACTTGTAAGGATTATCACTTACCTTTTGGTTGTTTTCAACTAACAAAGAGGATATATAATCAGGGTTATTTAAATCCTGTAATTTTCCATCTTTGGCCAAATAAAGCGGTTCGTTTTTATCATTTAACACTATTCTAAAGTGCTGATCATTGATATCGCCTATAAACGGTGAAGCTTGAAACTTAATATCATTATGTGGTATTTCGTTATACATAAAATAACGGTTCCACTTCTTACTAATGAAGTTCGGCCATAGTAGAATATCGCGCCCTTTAACCTCACCAGCCACTTTGTATTTAACATCAATCACATTTTCATTTCCGGTTTGAGTATGTAATCGCAATCTCACATTTAAATATTCCCCTAAATTATCCACTTCATATTCAGCAGATAGTCTAGATTTCACTTCGCTTGCATCTGCAATACCTGTTAAAGCTGATAAATTATTTCCAAACACATTTAATGCATGAGGGGTAAGTGGAAGCGTGAAATAGGCATAATTATTAGGCATTCCTTTTACATCTGCCCTCAGCAGCATAAGCGGTGTGTTTGCAAGAGAATTCTTATTGTTTTCATCATCTGCGCCAAATCTAAATTGAATTATTTCAGTAGTTTCTGGCAACAATAGTTCGGAAGGTTTGAACGAAATTCTTCCGTCATAACTAGCTTCAGAAAAAATCACTCCTTCCAAACCATAGAGTTCAGTAGAGTGATTAAACAGTAAGGAGAATGGTGCTAAAAATTTATTGACTTCCGGTGTGCTTCCTGGTTTCTGGAGAAGGCTTAACCCAACCCCTTTTGGAAGCATAGGTATCCATTTCTTTTAACCAATCTTGCATATTACCATATATGCTCGAATAATTTGGCTTTAGAAAGTTATCAAGATTATTAAATGTATTTTTGAACGCATCTGTTTTGTTAACTACATGTTGAACAAATGCATGAATAGCCAATAACTGTTCGGGTTGAATATCACTCAATAATGGATCAATAAGCTTGCCACTATTGACATTTACAAACGGCAATTTTTCACTAAGCTTGTAACCAACAGAAGTAAAAAGAAGGCTATCAGGTGATGTTGCTCCTATCACTTTACCGTTGAATGTAATTATATCAATAAACGGAATTCGTTCATCATTTGACGCCAAAGTTTGGTCGCACCAAAGTGGTTTTCGCTCAAAAGCATATTACCAAATGCACCTAATGGCTCATATAAGTTTTCAGTTTCAAAAATGCTTTTACCATCTGAATATTGAAGTCTCAAACGTTGAATCTCAATGTCCTTGTAGTTTAAGGCAATACAACTTATTAGACCTCTCCATTCGTTAATTAAGTTTTTATAAAAAAGCATAAGACCAGATGCCTCAGCATCTTTGTCGGTAACGTTATCCAAGGCATTTTTGAACAGATTTGCTCTAGCATATACCGTAGGCATACCTGATACAATAGCTCCAATATCAACTTTGGCTGTACCATCTTTTTCAATTCCCAATTCTGGAATAACAATTCCTTTGGTGAAGTTATCTATTTCCAGGTATTACATCCCACTTATATTCTGATTTCCCAGGAGGGTTTGATTTTGATTTTATGGCTAATGCCTTTAATGTTTTCTCTGCCATAGCTTTTAATTAATAAAGTTTTGGGATTTGGTAATAGCGCTGTAAATATGCGCCATGAATTTTTCTTTAGTGGTATTCACTTTTGAGTTTCCTCTGGTTTTACATCAATCAATGTATCTATAAATTTGTCAAATCGATTAGACATTAAACCACCACCGGGCCAATGATTTTTCTTTTTCGAGAAAAAGTTCTCCAACATCAATTTTTTGCAACTCTCTGAGATTTGTGGTAAAAGCTTTACTGTCGAACATAAAACTACCTGGAGCAACAGTAGAACGGACCTGATATAACCATCCTGGGAAAAATTGCTGACCGCCATCCGTTGTGTATGCAAATTGTCGGAGATATTCATTTATCTCTTCGCATTCAGTATCCGGAATTGAGTTGTATTGAGGTAATTTTTGTTTTTCTAAACGAGTTATAAAAGCTCTCATTCCTGATTTTGGATCTGAGTTAAAACCTGCACCATTTATTGATAGAACTATGTGACCAAGTGAGAAAAATGCCCCTAATCTATTAGCAAAAACTTCACCCGCCTTATTTTCACTGCCAACAAAATCGTTAAATGACAGATTAAATGAATTATCTTTGAATTCTATGGCTTTATATAGGTATTCCGCTTTTTCAACATCAAAACCAGTCGATTTTGTCAAGAAATCATAAGCGGCACATGCACACAACATTTCTGTAATATGACAAGCGTTTTTTGTTTTTCACCTCCAGTAATTGTATTACTTTCCTTTTCCTCACCCATCTTTTTACTTTCTACAGGCCACCCAATGTGATACATGGTTTTATATGTTCTTTGAACCGTTGGATCGTTTTGATAGAACTGCAAAGCAGCCTGGCTATTGAGTGGAAAAAATGAAGAATCAGCAATTACACTATCATCCTTCGTGGACATCTGCTTGGCATCAGGTTTTTGAATGTGAAATATTCAGTTAATAAAGTTGAGCCAAATTTGGTTTTACTAAAGTCCAATGTTGATTTGCCTCCCGAGCGTATTTGAATAAAATCCTGGAATGCTTTTGGAATTACCAGGATTGACGAAGCACCAGTACCACCAAATATCGAACCGAAAACAAACACACGAGCACCTAATTTACCCGCTTCATTCAGTTTATTCATGAAGACTTCAAGCTCTTGGTCTTGAGCTGCTATATTTGAACCTGATGCTAAATTTCTTGCAGATTCAATTATGGCATGATACATTAGGGGGGATCCTAAATGGGGTTGAGCACGATATCCATGCGCGAAATTAAATTCCTGAAGAGAATTTTCATCTAAAAACAAATCTGAAACCAGCTTATTGGCTTTTGTTTTTCAGGATTGCCTTCAGCCAGCTTAGATATACTTCTATAGTTAGCTCTCGCACTGCCAGAGTAATCCGTCCAAAATCTACGTAAATTTAATTTAGCAGAAAAGAACGTATTAGCATTTGGGGTACCTCCTTTAGGGCCGGAATCGGAGGTTTTAATGCGGCTGTATAGTTCAATCAGATTTTCGGTTTTCGTTTTGTTACCATTTAACTGATCCGTATCAAGTGTTAAAACCTCTATTTCTTGATTATCAAACATTCCTATTGCACATAGGTGTGTAAAGGCCTCCAGGCACCTCATACCTGTGCCACCAATACCTATTACAAATAATTTATCTTGACTCATTGATGTTTTTTTTTAAAGATTAAAACCAGTTTCCTAATTTGCCGTTTTTGAACACTTTGCTTAACACAAAGCCCAAAACAATATACACTACGAATCCAATACCAGCAGCTATTGGAAGTGATGCCATGTAATCATCATAGACCATTTGATCATTTTCAGGATTTGGAGCCAACACGAATGCACTTAGAACATAGAATAAAACGGGATTAAGGATTGCCATGACCCAGAACCACATTTTGCGTTTTCCCGGGTCTTTAGGGTTAGCGCCACCTTCAAATTTAATGGCATTAGAAATAACTGCGGCTATTAAAATGAATAAACCGGCTGCAATGATGGAAGTGATGTAACTGTTCATGTTCTTAATTTTTATTGTTTGATTTGTTGATTATTCAGATTTAGTGGAGTTTCCTAATTTAATGTAGTAGGAATACAAGATTTTACCTTTAGGGCTAACGGATGGTTCTTGAAGCGAATTTCTTATAGCTTCTGCCAAGGAATTATTTATTTTATCCTTCTGTGTAGTTGAACTCCATTGAAAATCGTTGTTGAATATTTTCACTATTAAATGTAGCGTCTTCAATTACGTAACCGATTCGTAATAATGCCGTATTACTTTTAATGTTTTTAAGCTTGTAATTTTTATGAAAATTTGTTATTAGCTCTACTTTTTCAGGAGAATTTTTAAGATGGTCTGAAAAGATTTGTTCATCATGAGAAAACAGCTCTTCCCAAGATTCAAGAGGTTTTGGATTCCCAGAAACGAAAATCCAATCTTTCTTTAATTCAGTTTTATCCTTTTCATAGCAAGCAGTTACTATAGGATCTTTTTTGCTTTCGTCAGACCATACATCATTTTTACCTTTATCTTTAGTCATTTTGGGTTGATGATTTTTTGCCTCTTCACATTCTGCATAGTGTTTATAATCGTCAGTAGCGTCATATACCCTAACAGCAACCTTATTTAGTTTATAGGAAGACTGATCAGAAGCGTTTAAGTATAGCTTTGCAAGGAAAATTCCATTCTCCTTATCAATAATATTCTGTACATACTTATCAACATCCGCATTCCAAACTTTATTGATGCCAATTACCTCGTAAGGCAGTTTCTTATCTAAACATGCATTACTATTAAAGTTTTTCCATTGGTTAAACTGCTTATTTTGCATGCCAGTGAAATCTTTCCCTCCATAATTATTCGTAACAGAATATGGATTGTTGTTCAAGGTAAATTCTTTAGTTGTATAGCGGTCCTTTAATGCATCGCGAACCATTGAAATCATACTAGACTCATTTGCACTTCCATGAGTGAAAACTGTAAAGTACAAATGTTTTGCACTTTTTATCTTAGACTTATTATTAACTTCCTCATAATCGGTGTAAAAGAAAGTTATTGAATTACCTTTTTTCAGCCAATTAATAAAGTAACTCTTGGGATAGTTTTCAAACTGTTCCTTACCATCAGTAGTATACTCTTCATAATCGGATACTAATAAGGCATCATTGTTTCCCTCAGTTATTTTCTTTAAGGTCTCTTGAATAGGCGCCATTATATCTTTGTACTGTTTTGGGTCAGAAACTTTATTAAAGAGCTCGTTACTATTGTAGTCAAGAGGATTAATTTTGCCACCGCCCAAGGCAAACCATTCAATATCAGGATTTACAAGCTTATTTGTAATTGCTTGTATAATCTGAACATTTTGAGGGTTTTTTAGTGTACGCCTGAACTAAACCGTCAGAAAAATCTATGTAAACGGAACTTTTCCCAGATTTAGGATTGGAAGATTCACCCAGACTAGCACTGTAATAACCATCAATGTATTTTTCAACTTCTTTTTCAGGATGAAAATTGGAAAAAGCTTTTTTTTCACCACTGTCACCGCAGGATGATAAGAAGACAATACCTCCTGCAATAGCAGGAATCACGATTGATTTTAAAAATTTAACTTGCATGCCTATTTGTTTTTATTATTAGTTGAGTCTGTTATTCCTTCAATAAAACCATCCATTTGGTTACCGAGGTCTTTTACGGATTCTTGAAAATCATTAATTCCCTTTTTTACAGCAACAGCAAAATAACGACCTTGCAACTTTCCAATCTCTTTTACCTGTTCATCGGTGTATTTATCTCTGTTTTGTTCCAAGTCACTTTCAAGCTCTTGCATCTTTTTTTCAAGTGTAGACCAATCTTTTGCGGTCATTTCTTCTTTGTTTTGCTCAGCATATTCAATTTCTTTTTCAGCTTTATCAAGCCTTGATTGCACATTGTTGCAGCTGCTTAACGCTATAAGTAAGCCTAATAAAAGTATCGTTTGTCTCATGTCTTTAAATTTTGTTTCAATATTAGATATTTTTTTTGAAACTATCGGTAAAAATGGCTCTATTGGTTTTGCGAAGTGTCGGCTTGTGTTTTGGGCAAACCAAATGTGCCATTTGTGCGGCTGGCTAAAATTGTTTTTAAAAAATGTGTGGTGGAAAAAAATAAAAATACAGAAGCGTTGGCTTTCGGGTCGGCTGTCTGATGGTTCATTTGTCCAGTCACTTGTTTACGCGGCCCCTTGGGGCCGCCCGGCGGGTGTTTTGTTCGAGTTGATGCACCTGGTGCATTTACATCCAGATTGGAAGACCCTCTTCATGTTCCTTTTATGTTTTTAGATTTAACTTTTATTGCGGAATGCATGATTATTTTATATTATGCAGAATTAAAATTTATAACAATCCGTATCGATTTGAAACTGTAACCACACGGCCTTACAATTATAGTTATTTTTTCTTTTACTTTATAGATTTCCCTATAAATCTAGCTGATCCAATGGATTCTTTATCTGATCAAAACCTTTTGTTGTAATATGTGTGTAAATTTCTGTGGTCTTACTGCTTTCGTGTCCTAGCAGACTCTGTATATACCTTAAATCAGTGCCATTTTCGAGTAAATGAGTTGCAAAAGTGTGTCTCAACGTATGAACTCCAACATTTTGCTTAATTCCGGCTTTCGTAGCGGATAATTTTGCAACCTTTTGAATACTCCGTGCAGAGTACTGCCCACCTTTTTCCCCTTCAAATAACCACTCATTGGGTTTGTAACGAACAAAATATTCCCTCAGTATTGCTAACATTTTATTAGACAATATAGTATAGCGATCCTTCTTTCCTTTCGCTTGTTCTACTCTTATCTGCATTCGTTTTGAATCAATGTCTTTAATCTTCATGTTAATTAACTCTCCCAATCTTAAGCCTGCAGAATAAGCCATCATTAAAATTGCTTTGTGTTTTAAATTTTCTGTCTTATTAAGCAGTAACTTGATTTCTTCTTCATTCAAAACGGTCGGCAATGTTTTTTCTTTCTTTGGTCGGTCTATCAAATAGGTCTTTCTTTCTCCTTTTAAGACCCTTTCATAATAGAATTTTATTGCATTGATCACCTGATTCTGATACGATTCTGAAACCTTTCTTTCTATTACAAGATATCTCATAAATTCAAGAATCATTTTTTCATCGATTAATTTTAAATCAATTTCTCTATAATAATTAATGAATTCTTCAAAGGCATTTTGATAAGTTTTAAGTGTCTTTTCACTGTATTGAATTTCACGGATTTTTAAAATATATTCTTCCGGACAATTTCTATAGCCGGCATCTCCTCGTTGCGACAAGCGTTTTATTTGTCTATTTTCCACGGCCGGTTTTTCAACAATTAGCTTTATTTTATTATCGTCAGCAAATTTTTGCAACTCCGCTAAATAATGTTCAGCATAAGGAATTGTCCAGCATTTTTCGTTTTTATTCCATTTGTGATAGGGAAAATCTTTTATTTTTTTTGAAACTAATTTGTCATAAGCAAAGTAAATTTGTAGTCTGCCATTTGCTGCCTCAACAATTAACATCTCATTTTTATTTATTTTTCTCGATTCCCCTGTTTTGTTTTCGATAGTTATCGTTTCTGAAATTTCTATAGTAGAAATCCTTTCGCCGAAAAACTCTTTAATCAATTCAATATTTCCCGGATAATTTGGAACGATCCAGCAAAAATTTGATTTGTCCCATCTACTATATCTTAGCGATGTTATAAACCGGATATCCAATTCATTTTTTGGAAGCTTCAAAATTATTTTTCTCCCTGAAATCACGATTGATACATTTTTGCCTTTGACTAATGGAACTGTTCTTCCTGCGTTATTTTCTTTCGCTTGAATCTGTGTTTCATTGGAAATATCAGAGCTGCCGGATTTTATTATCTCAATTGCCGGGAAAATAATTTTTAATTCCCCAAATGCTTCCTTCGTATACGGAATATGCCAACTTCTCATCGTCGAACTCCACAGTGCCCCACTTATTTTCTTAATAAGTTGTGAGAATTCTTTCGAATTGGGAAATTCTACCTTGATTCGCTTTTCGTTTTTGTGAATAACTGAACTTGCTTTCATCATAATATCTTTTTCCTGTGAAGATATTTATGAATGAAAGCCTTTCTTTAATTTGAGTCACCTTTCGTATTATATTAAACAGCTTAAAAGTGTGTCCAAAGCTACAGTCAGGACTGCGTTTCTTTAGCTGACGGCCCAAGATAAACAACAGCCAAGCGACGAAAATATTGTTGATTAGAAAAATTTAATGCCATACTGAGCCCTCCAAGCAATTTTAAAATCGCCTAAGCGGCATTATCTCTGTATTGCTTAATTGCATTCAACTCCGCACTTTTATTCGTGCGTTCTTCTTCAATATCAAAATCATCTTGAATTCCCAGCCAAAACTTTGCACTATTACCAAAATATTTTGAAAGTCGCAATGCAGTGTCAGCAGTAATTCTTCTGTTGCCTTTAATGATTTCAGAGATTCTCGTTTGTGGAATTGAAATTTCTTTTGAAAGCCTATATGCACTTACTCCAAGTGGAATTAAAAACTCCTCTAAAAGAATTTCACCGGGATGAATGTTTTTTAATTTTTTCATTTTTTGTCGCGATTAATGATAATCTATAATTTGAACTTCAATGGCGTTACCTGCCTTCCATTTGAAAACTATTCGCCATTGATCATTTATTCGGATCGAATAAAAATCTTTTAAACTCCCTTTTAATTTTTCTAATCTATTCGAGGGAGGAATTAATAGATCAGCAATAGTCTGCGAATTATTTAGCATCCTCAGTTTTCTCCGCCCAATTTCTTGAATTTCGATTGGAAACCCTTTCACTCTTTCCCCTTCCCAGATTTTCTGAGTATCCTTACTTCCAAATGAATTTATCACAGCACCTTTTCACGTTACTAACGTCAAAGGTAAGTAATTAATTAACCGAAGTCAAGTACTAATTGAAGGGTATTTTATTAAGGTGCAGATAAAAACGCAGATTGGCAGGATTATTAATTTATTGCCATCTTCTTTAGCTGACGGTAATAAAATCAGCGAAGAAGCAACTAAGCATAGTCACTTTCTAAAAAGTACGCTGCAACTTCATTGCCGTCAGCTTTAGCTGACGGAACTAGATAATGCAGCCCGCAGCCTTTAGCCAAAAGAAATGCCCCAATCAAGAAAACATTCAAGCATCAAATGAATCAAAAGGAGAAAAAAATATCTGCGCCTTCATCTGCGAGTTTAGCGAGATCTGCGGGAAATATTTTTCTGCATTATTTTTCTCCTGTTTAAATGTGAATAAAATTCCTCCTCCCTGTAATCATCCATCCTTCACAACACCTACTTTTACCCCATGAATTTCGAAGAAAATTATCCCATCCTCAAATCTACTGATCTCGTTCAACTCACTGAAGATTTCGGAAGTCCCTTGTATGTCTATCACGCTGAAACGATCAAGCGCCAGTACGAACGCTTGACAAAAGCTTTTAGTAGCGTGTCATTAAAAGTGAAGTACGCTTGCAAAGCACTTACCAATATTCAAGTGCTGAAATACATCCATGGACTAGGAGCCGGACTCGATGTTGTTTCAATTGAAGAAGCATTGATCGGTATCAAAGCAGGATTTTCACCGAAAGAAATTCTGTTTACACCAAATGGCGTTGCTTTCGAAGAGATCAAACAAGCTGTTGAACTTGGACTGGTAATCAATATCGATAACATTTCTGTACTCGAACAATTCGGACATGAGTATGGAAATCGTATTCCTTGCTGTATTCGTCTCAATCCGCATATAGCAGCAGGAGGGAACTCACATATTCAAACCGGTCACATCGATTCTAAATTCGGGATCTCCGTACATCAACTTCGACATGTACTTCGCATTGTGAATTCAAATAAGATGAAAGTTAACGGACTGCACATTCACACCGGCTCTGAAATTCTTGATAGCTCTGTTTTTCTTCGCGTCGCAGGACTGATGTTCGAAGAAGCAAATCAATTTCCTGATCTTGAATTCATCGACTTCGGTAGCGGTTTCAAAGTTGCTTACAAAGAAGGCGATTACACAACTGACATAGAAGAACTCGCAAGTGAATTCACTTCGCTCTTCACTAATTTCTGTAAAGAGTACGGCCGCAATCTCGAACTGTGGTTTGAGCCGGGAAAATTTTTAGTGAGTGAAGCAGGAGTATTACTCGTTCAAGTGAATACAGTGAAACAAACAATGTCGACAGTATTTGCAGGCGTCAACTCCGGACAGAATCATCTGATTCGTCCGATGTTCTACGATGCATATCATCATATCATCAACATCAGTAATCCGACAGGCAAACAAAGACTGTATACGGTTGTCGGATACATTTGCGAAACAGACACATTTGGTTGGGACCGCAAAATGGCTGAAGTCCGTGAAGGGGATATCTTAGCGATCCTCAACGCCGGCGCCTATGGATTCTCTATGTCAAACAACTACAACTCCCGCCTTCGTCCCGCTGAAGTGCTTATCGAAAATGGGAAAGCGAGGCTGGTGAGGAGGAGGGAGACGATTGAGGATCTTTTGGGGACGCAAATTTAAAAGGTGCATGATTTAGTGTTTCAGGTTTCAGGTTGCCAGTTTCAGGTCGGCTTCTAAGCACCTACGAAGCGAACCTGAAACCTGTAACCTGAAAACCTGAAACTTGCATAATTTCCTCTACTTTCGCAGACAAGATGTCCCCTCCACTCCGACCAATTCCTAATAGACGCTGAAGACCGTGTGTTCAATAAAGAACATCGGAGAAAACTTGCTTTCAATATTCTTCAGTATGATAACAAAGTTATTCATGGAAAGGAACAATACGACGATTTAGAAATGGCGCGTCAACGTGCATCGTCATTGAAGTGGAAAGTGATGGAGAACCTCGACAAATATCTGGTTGAGTTCGAAGCAAATTTTACAAAACGCGGTGGGAAAGTGATCTGGGCTCAGGATGCTGATGAAGCAATTTCTGAGATGATGCGAATCATGAAAGCAGTGAAAGCGAAAACAGTTGTGAAAGCAAAATCGATGACGACTGAAGAGATTCACGTCAACGAAGCGCTTACTGCTGAAAATATTGAATCGCTCGAAACAGATCTTGGTGAAGTGATCGTTCAACTGCGTAATGAAAGTCCTTACCACATTGTAACTCCTGCAATGCATCTTTCAAAAGAAGATGTTGCAAAAACATTCAACGAAAAATTTAATCTGCCAATCACAAGTACTCCGAAAGAGATCACGGCTTTTGTAAGAACGAGATTGCGCGAAAAATACCAGATCGCTGATGTTGGAATTACCGGCGCGAACTTTTTGATTGCTGATAGTGGATCTGTATGTGTGACAGAGAATGAAGGAAATGCTTTGATGTCAATTTCATTTCCGAAAGTGCAGATCGCAATTGCCGGAATTGAAAAAATTATTCCAACTCTTACCGACTTAGATCTTTTCTGGCCATTGCTTGCAACTCATGGTACAGGACAAAACATAACAGTGTACAATTCCATTTCAACAGGACCTCGTCAAGAAGGCGAGTTGGATGGTCCGGATGAGATGTATGTAATTCTCCTTGACAATGGTCGTACACATTTATTGGCACAGCAGGAACAAAGACAAGCTTTGGGATGTATTCGTTGCGGAGCATGTCTGAATGGATGCCCTATATACAAAGGAGTAGGAGGGCATGCATACGGAGCAACTTACAGCGGACCGATTGGTTCTGTGATCACTCCACACTTGAGTGGAATGGAAGAGTTCAAACATTTAAGTTATGCTTCTTCACTTTGTGGAAAATGTACGGAAGTATGTCCTGTCAAAATTGACATTCATAAATTGCTTTTATATAACCGTCGCGATGCTGTAGAGGAAAATTTAAATCCTTTTACAGAAAAATTCATGTTCAACATCTGGAAAAAAGGAATGCTCAATCGCAAGTTGATGAATGCCGGCGGATCGAAGATCAAGAATTTTATGCTCAGAAATTTTTTCAGCTCCAGCTGGGGCGAACGACGCGAATTGCCGGAAGTGGCGCCGAAGTCTTTCAATGAAATGTGGCGGGGAAATAGTAAGTAGTAATTGGTGAGTGGTGAGTGGTGAGTAGCACTGCCGAAGTATATCAATATCCTTACCTCTTCGGAAATAGTAAGCAGTAAACTTACTTCCGCAGAGCTACTCACCACTTACCACTCACTAAAAAAGGCCCACCCCCCGGTAGACCTTTCCTAATTTTTCATGTATTCAGAATCTCTTATTGAAAACTCAGCCTTTGATTTCTCTCAGCGAGTAATTGCATGATCACTTTATAATCAGCTAACGATACCGGGCGTATGTTAAGGATCTGATCAACTTCAACATGCTGTGACAAACGACGACATGTTTCTTTGTCATAACGATCAAAAGCATTTTTATAAGCGTTCATTTGTTCTTGTGGGATGAAGAAAAATTAAACTTCCGCTTTTTCAAGATTGTATTTGTTGATTATAATTCCGGGTTCTTTACGACCATCTTTGAATGAAAACATACTGTAAACGTGTATGAAGTCTTGGATCTCGATTGTTGTCATTTTTGTGTGGGTGTATGTTAAAGTTGTGTGGGTTATTGCTGAATTGTTTAACGAAAGTACGTCCAACACGCCGGGACATCAATTTCGTTTGGTAAACAGCCGCTAAATCATGATGAATGTAAAGCTAACTTAGGCCACTTAACTTGCCGGCTCCGCTTAATACCTGAAAAAACCTCTTAAAATCTGCCCTTGGACCTGAAAAACCCGATTAATTACACCGAAGTCCCTTCGGGACGTGCTATTGGTAAAAAACCCGAAGGCTGCGTTCCCTCGGGTTTTTACTAAAAGTGTTAGAGAAAAATTGAACTTGTGTGAAAAGCGACGACAAATATGCAAAGAATTAACCAATCAACATATACCTACTATTAGTAGTATTTCACATCATTTTTAATGTAATTTCATTAAGTATTTCCCAACTTCAAGCACTAAACACTTGTAAATAGCTGTATATCAATAATATAAATATGTTTCTCGTGAACAGGTTTGAAAGAATTCCATGTAAAGTGAAAAATAACGATGTAAACTTTATTGATTGAAAATTGTTATGGTTCCTTTTAAGAATGAAAATGCATGAAAAGTTGAATCATCGGTTTATTATTTAGATGTGTAATAGATGCGAATTAGTCCGGCAAGATTTTTCGCTTCCATTTTTTTCATGATCTGTTTGCGGTGAAGATTGACTGTATGAATGCTGATGTTAATTTTCTTTGAGATCTCTTCTGATGAATATTCATCCACAATTAATTCCAGGATTTCTAATTCACGCTGTGAAAGATTTTTAAATGGTTGCTTGTTTGTATTCTCTGATCTCTGCTCACGTAGTTTTTTCAGATAGTCAAGTTCGACATATGTTTTGCCGTCAATGATTTTTATGACGGAAGTTTTTTGTTCGGCCATTTTGGATTTCATTGCGTTTTGATCAATGGCGCGGTACGACCCTAGAAGCAATTTGATCTTTCCGTTTTCATCCCGTTCCAGAATATTTGAAAAACATTCTACCGGAAGGTATTCGCCTTTTGCATTTTTCATTCTAAATGAACCGCTAAATTCTACATGATCATATAAAAGTCCGAGTTTGCCTTTCATGATCAACCACTCATTAAAACTTGAGAGCCAGGATTTGATATCATCAGGATGAATAATAGAGAGAAAGAAAACCCATCCACCCAAAATAAGATGCTTAGGTTCCCATCCAAAGATTGTCTTTACTGAAGAACTCATAAATAAATTCTTTAAAGTAATAATATCACTCACGAACCATACAGCATCTCTACGCTGATCCATCGCTCTGAGAATGCTATTTTGAAACAAATTGTCTTTAAGTTCGGTTTTTACCTTTGCGTCTTCTGATATTAGAATTACTCTCCCTGTTACAAGATTACCATTCCAAGTATTGAATGCAAAAAAGGACAACTTTTTTTTGCTATTCAAAAAGTGGAATTCCTGTTTACTGATGCAGACATTACTTTTTTTAATCTCATTTTCAATTAATTTATTTGCAGTTGGCCCAATCAATTTATTCAAATGCAGTTTGCTTACTTCTTTTCTATCATAACCGGTCAGAGCTAAAAATACGTCATTAATATAAACAACTTTTCCTTCTGGATTTACAATGAGAATTTTTTCCTGCGACTGTGCCAAAAAATCTTTTGTCCTTAAAATATAGTCCTTTAATGAATACATAAATTATTTTATTCTTTTATCAGGATTTGAAAAATTGATTCGACTTTTGAACTAGTTCTGCTGTATTCTTTACATTCATTTTAAGCATCAGATTTTTCCGATATGAATTTATTGAAGTGATCTTCAAATTTAAAATATCGGAAATTTCTTTAGTGGAGAGACCCTTTCTAACAAGTTGCAAAATTTCAATTTCTCTTTTGGAAAGACTTACGGAATTTTTTGTTGTTTTTGTATTTCCGGGAACAAGTAAATCAATAATTTCATTGCTGACCAGGTAATCTACTAAATCAGTTTCAATTTTTGTTTCAGCTCTACTTGTTGTGACATCTTTTAAAAAGGAAATAAGATAATGGATCTGTTGATTTTCATCGCGTTCAAGTATTTGAGTTTCTGAAATGATATTTAGCCAAGAACCGTTCTTGTGCCTCTTTCTGTATTCATATTTAAATGGCTCATGGTCATGAGTGAACTTAACTCGTGATCTTTTTTCAATTTCCTTTTTAAATTGAACCCCTATTCTTTCTGCGTCATCAGGATGTGTCAACGACATTGCAAAAGCCCAGCCGCCATTAATAAAATCATTTTGTGTCCAGCCAAGCATTTTTTCAATTGATTGCGAACAAAAAATATTTCTTTTTTGTTTCAAATCGCTGACCAGAATGGTTTCCTTGGACTGATTGTTTAAAGAGTGTAGCAGCGAGCTGCGATTTTCAATATAGGATTGTTCATGTTCCGGTAGATGAGGATTCTTTAAAATGATCTGCAATCCTACCGGTTTGTTTTCTGAATCGGTTAGTAATGAAACACAAAGTGCAATGTCTATATGTGTACCATCTTTTCGATTGAATGTTTTTGTGGTTAAAAGAATTTTTTGATTCGCAAGATCCCGTAATATTTCATTAAATGAATTTGATTTATTTAAACACTCATCAATGCTCTTGTTTTTAAAATCCATTTTTTTATCATACTTCAACAGCTTGCATGCCGATGAATTTGAATAGCTGATTTTTCCGGAAAGGTTAGTTATAACAACTCCATCGAGAATGATCTCGTAAAATGCCTTGGCAGGCTCAATAAAATTATTTATTTCATTCATGAAAAAGAAAATGTTTAATGCTTGTTCCCAAATTTAGCAATCGGAACTGAATACGCAAATGTAAAAAGGTCAAACAAAGAAACTATTCGATAGAAGTTCTAAATCGAGGTGAATTCCCAATTATATTGATCCAATTCCTGAGTACATTTGGTTAAAAGTTCAATGCAATTGTCAATATCTTCTTGATTTGCCATTTCTATGACCTGATGAATATGTCGGGTTGGGATACTGATCGCACCTGCTATCGATCCGGTTTTCCCCATCCGTTGGATACCTGCTGTGTCCGTTCCACCGGCCTGTAAAATTTCCGGCTGCCATTTTATAGAATGTTTGTCTGCCGTCTTTTTCATAAAGTCAATCATTCTGTAATCACAGATCGTCGATGAATCCATGATCTTTATTCCCGCACCTGCTCCAAGCGATGTAACTTTTTCATGCGCCTGTGCTCCCGGAACATCGTATGCAATTGTCGTATCTAATCCAAAACCAAAATCCGGTTCGATCTTGTGTGCCGCTACACTTGCACCACGAATACCTACTTCTTCCTGTACAGTAAATACTGCATATACATCATAAGGCAAATCTTTCATCCGACGCATCGATTCGATCAAAATGAAAACAGAAACTCTGTTGTCGATCGATTTGCAATTCACACAGTTTCCCATCTCAATCAATTCACGCTGACGCGTAATAGGATTACCGATACGAATGAATTTTTCAACTTCTGACTTCGGCATTCCTAAATCAATAAAGTAGTCGGTTATCAATGCTACTTTATTTCTTTCATCAGCTGTCATAATGTGAATGGGTTTACTTCCCATTACACCAATAATATCTTTTGTTCCATGAACAATTACTCGCTGAGCAGTCAATGTCTTTGGATCAAAGCCTCCCAATGTGTGAAAACGTAGAAACCCATTATCATCAATGTGAGTAACCATAAAACCGATTTCATCCATGTGAGCAGCGATCATTACTCGCTTTTTTTCACGCCCTTTTTTTATTGCTGTAACATTTCCCATGTTATCGACACTCACATCGTCTGCAAGGCTTTTAACTTCCCGTAAAACAATTTCACGAATACGTTGCTCATAGCCAGGAGCACCGGCAGTTTCACAGATTTCTTTAAGAAGGGGAATGTTTAGTTTCATATATATGAATGGTTATTAGGAATTGGTATTTTGCTGATTGAATGAAAAGTGTAGGAAGCGTCACACTCCACACTTCAAACCGAAACTCAAACTATTTAGCTAATCAATTAATTTGTGCAGTTTGAGTATGAGTTTGTAGTTTGTAGTGTGTAGTACCCTGTGAGGCAGCAGCCACTTTCACCTACTCTTACACTTATTTAACGCGTCCGAGTTTGATCATATTCGTTCTCGCCTGGTCTTCCAACGGAATACTTGCAAGGTTAATAATAATATCGTCTTTATTCACATACCCTTTTTCTTTCAGGATGTCTTGAAGCTCTATGATGGTTTCATCTGTTGATACATGACGATCGTAAAAGAATACTCTTACACCCCAGACTAAACTCAGGACATTCAACATGTCAGGTACGTCGGTAAATATAAGAATATCTGCATTTGGTCGTTGTGCAGAAACTTTATATGCTGTGTATCCTGAACGAGTCAATCCAACGATTGCTCTTGCTCCGACTTGTGAGGCCATCACACATGCATTGTAACACACAGAATCAGGAATGAACGATTTACTGGTTACACTGGGTAAATGGTTTCTATTGTAGTGGTATCCCTTCGATTCAACTTTTGCAATGATTGTTCGCATATGTTCAACAACTCGAATTGGATATAGTCCGACGGAAGTCTCCCCGCTTAACATCACGGCATCTGCTCCGTCAATAACAGAATTGGCGACATCGTTCACTTCAGCTCTCGTTGGTGTGTAATTTGTGATCATGCTCTCCATCATTTGAGTTGCTATGATAACAGGCTTTGATGCCTGAATACATTTATTTACCAGCATTTTCTGGATCAATGGAACTTCTTCCATCGGTAATTCAACTCCAAGGTCTCCACGGGCAACCATTAATGCATCGGTCTCATTGATAATGTGATCGATCTCCGTCAATGCTTCCGGCTTTTCGATTTTTGCAATGACGCGACATCGACGACCGGCTTGCTTGATCCGGTTTTTCAGATCGATAATATCAAGCGGACTTCTAACAAAAGACAATCCGATCCAATCTACATTTTGCTTCAAGGCAAAATCAAGATCATGAAGGTCTTTCGGTGTAAGACTAGGAAGGGAAATTTTTGTCTTAGGAAGATTAACTCCCTTGCGGCCTGAAAGTTTACCTCCGCTTTCGACCAAAGCAATTACTTCGTCAGTATGATTTGTTTCAACTACATTCAAAACAATTTTTCCGTCATCGATCAAAATAATATCGCCGATTGCAACATCTTTTGCAAAATCTTTATAGTTCATGTATAAAAGTTTTGCATTACCAATACATTCGTGCATGCTGAACGTAACCAACGAACCATTTTCAAGAAAGATCTCGTTTCCTTCAACCTCTCCGATTCGCAACTTCGGCCCTTGAAGGTCTACTAAAATTGAAGTATGTACATTTAATTCACGATTTAATTCACGAATGGTATTGATCACCCCTTCGTGAACACTGTCTTCGCCATGTGATAAATTCAGGCGACAAACATCAACTCCGGCAATCATCATTTTTCGCAGTACTTCATGTGAGGAGGATGCCGGTCCTATCGTAGCAACAATTTTGGTTTTATTGAAAGGTATTTTTGTCATTTTTCTTTTAGAATAATAAATTGTCTTTCGACTTTAATTTTAAAACTTCCAGGCGGTATACACCCAGAATCACTTTTGCATTTTTTAAATTGGAAAGTAATTCACTTTCATCAATTCTTGTCTTATCCGGCCGTATTAAAAGTACATAGTCAATTACTTTTTGTTCAGGAAGCAGTACGCCTTTTGAACATCTATTCGAAATCAGATTATACCGATCGCCATCAGCATTTACATATTCATAAAATGAAAAAGCATGGTCTTCCATTCTCTTATTATTGAAAACAGAATAATCTTCCTTCTTGTTTAGATTGATATGCAATAATTGATTCAATTCATGACACAACCGGTAATCACGATGCTGACAAACAATTCCGATGACTATAAAATCGTAATCATCGTCGTTGGTTAGTTTAATTACCGTTTTTGCCATTTTGATTTGTTCGGTGAATATCGGTATTTTTTGGTGACTTATTATGCAAAGGTCAATCCCGATAGCTATCGGGGTCAAGGGTCAAAGGTCAAGGGTTAATTGCGATTGACCTTTGACCTTTGACCCTTGACCTGAATAACCATTATTATTTATTCCAGCTGCAACGCTATGCAAACCTTCTCCGCAGCGATCTGCTCCGCTCGTTTTTTCGAAAAATCTTCGCCTCGAGCTTTTTCAACTCCATCTACCAAAACACGGACACGCAGTAATTTTTTTCCTCCATTATCAACTTCTTCAAGCAATTCAAATTCCACCACTTTGCGTTCACGCTGTGACCAATTGATTAGTTTACTCTTGAAATTTTTATCTTGTTGTTCGATCTCTTCAATATCAATATAATGCTTAACAATTCTGCTCAACACAAATTTTCGGGCAACATTGTAGCCTCTGTCAATATAAATTGCTCCTATCAAAGCTTCAAATGCATCGCCATAAGCAGATTTATTTTTAGCTGCGGGATCTATCGAATTGACCATGAAATGATCGATTCCCAGTTTAAGGGATAACTTATTTAAATGTTCACGATTTACGATCTTGCTTCGCATTTCTGTCAGAAATCCTTCTTCACGAAATGGAAATTTTTTGAATAGCATTTCAGCAATGATAGCTCCCAATATTGCATCACCAAGATATTCTAATCGTTCATTACTCAGCTTAGCACCGCTATGATGCTCTGTTGCAGTAGAACGATGTCGAAATGCAAGATGATATACAGCGGGATTTCCCGGAGTAAAACCCAGAAGATTTCGCAATGACCCGACAAACTTTTTGTCTTTGGAGAAGAAGAAACGAATTGAAGTGATTACACTCAAGTAGAAGTGTTTTTATTCTGACAGGTTATCAAACGTATTTTTTGAAAATGACCGAAGCATTGTGTCCGCCAAAACCAAAAGTATTACATAATGCAGCTCGTACTTCACGTTTTTGAGCCGTGTTGAACGTCAGATTAAGTTTCGGATCAAAAGCAGGATCGTCAGTAAAATGATTGATAGTTGGAGGAATGATGCCATGAACAACTGCAAGAATACTTGCAATCGATTCAATTGCACCTGCAGCACCAAGCAAATGGCCTGTCATTGATTTTGTTGAACTGATATTAAGACGATATGCATCTTCTCCAAAAACAGTCTGTATTGCTTTAACTTCCTGTGGATCTCCAATAGGTGTTGAAGTTCCGTGAACATTAATATAGTCAATATCTTTTGTGGTCATTCCTGCATCTTCAAATGCAGCACGCATAACTATTGCAGCTCCTAATCCTTCAGGGTGTGGTGCTGTCATATGATAAGCATCCGCTGACATGCCGCCACCAACGATCTCCGCATAGATCTTTGCACCACGTGCTTTTGCATGCTCAAGTTCTTCCAGGATCAAACATCCTGCGCCTTCACCCATAACAAAACCATCACGATCCAGATCAAAAGGACGAGAAGCAGTTTTAGGATCATCGTTGCGTTGAGATAAGGCCTGAAGAGCATTGAAACCACCTACACAAGTTTCATTGACCGTTGATTCAGATCCACCGGTAATAAACATATCGGCTTTTCCCAATCTGATATAAGTAAATGCATCGTTGATCGCATTTGTTGATGATGCACAAGCTGAAACCACTGTGAAATTTGGTCCACGGAAACCATAACGGATAGAAATATGTCCTGAAGCAATATCAGCGATCATTTTTGGAATGAAAAATGGATTGAAGCGTGGTGTTTTATCTCCTTTTGCAAAGGCAGATACTTCATCCTGAAATGTTTTTAATCCTCCGATTCCTGAACCCCAAATAACACCAACACGATCATGATTTACTTTTTCAAGATCAATACCACAATCTTTGATGGCTTGTTCAGCCACAACAAGTGCATAATGAGAAAACCCATCTAATTTGCGACCTTCTTTTCTTTCGAAGAAATCATTCACGTCAAAACCTTTCACTTCACATGCGAACCGTGTTTTGAATTTGGAAGCATCGAATTTCGTAATCATGTCAGCTCCGCTAACACCATTAATTAATCCGGTCCAATAATCTTGAACATTATTCCCTAAAGGGGTAAGAGCGCCAAGGCCCGTTACGACTACTCGTTTCAGTTGCATTCCTGTGATGGAATTTTAAGGTGAAAAATTCAGCGGCCGTACTATCACCTGCTGAAAACACAACATGACCGACTTTTGTAAACCGATCATGTTGTATTTAAGAAAAAATTATTTTGCGTTTTTCTCGATGTATTCGATTGCCTGACCTACAGTGGCAATTTTTTCTGCTTGATCGTCAGGAATAGCGATATTGAATTCTTTTTCGAATTCCATAATCAACTCAACCGTATCAAGAGAATCTGCTCCCAGATCGTTTGTGAAGCTTGCTTCTGGAGTAACTTCTTTTTCATCAACACCTAATTTGTCGATGATGATTGCTTTAACTTTTGCTGCAATGTCTGACATGATTAATCTTTTTTGTGATTTGTTTTTTATTTGAGCTGCAAAGTAAAATTTATTCGGGCTAATATCAAAATATGCCCTCTAATCTTATCCTTTGTATATTGAAATTCTTTTTTTCTCTCAGATAAACTCGATTCTATTTTCTGAAATCTAACTAATATTCTGATTTACAGGAGTATAATTAAAGTCGATCCGACAATTATTCTACGAAAATACTCTTTTTTAGCTCACTTGGTAACTATGGTAAAAACCAGTGAATTAAATTAAAGATCAATGCTGCCATTAATGCTGATACAGGTATCGTCAAAACCCAGGCCCATATCAATTCAATTGTCACTCCCCAACGGACTGCACTCACTCTCTTCGTAACTCCCACTCCTATAATACATCCTGTAATTGTATGTGTTGTACTAACAGGAATTTTGAAATGCTGGGTACCAAACAAAGTCAATGCACCTGCCGTTTCTGCACTAAATCCTTCAAATGGGGTTAGTTTTGTGATTTTTTGCCCCATTGTTTTAACGATCTTCCAGCCTCCAAATAATGTTCCGCATGCAATTGCAGTGTAACATGCCAGCGGAACCCATCCCGGAAGACCTTTGGTATCTGATATTATCCCAACTGAAACCATGGCAGCGGCAATAATTCCCATTACTTTTTGTGCATCATTTCCACCATGACCTAAACTGTATGCTGCCGACGATAGTAATTGTAGTTTCCGGAAAACCCTGTCTACTTTCGATGGATTCATTTTTTTTACAATATTCATAGTGAGCACCGAAATAAAGTAGGACATAATTAAACCCATAACAGGAGCAAGAACAATGAAATAGATCACAGGCATGATCTTGTCTAATTGAACTGCATGTAATTGTCCTGCATTTGCAATCCCTGCTCCTGCAAAACTACCGATCAAAGTATGAGAAGAACTGGATGGAATTCCCCACCACCACGTGAGTAGATTCCAAACGATAGCTGCAATCAATCCCGAAAAAACTACTATGAGTGTAATGTATTCCGGCTTTACAGTTTTGGCTACTGTATCGGCAACTTTTAATTCAAAAATAAAATAGGCAATGAAATTAAACATCGCCGCCCAGATCACTGCACTTAATGGAGACAATACCTTCGTTGAAACGACGGTTGCAATTGAATTTGCTGCATCATGGAAACCATTGATAAAGTCAAAGATCAATGCAAGAATAATAATTACTATAAGTAATGTAGTCATAACTCGAAAGTGTAGATTGGATTAAGCTTGTTTAACAATTATTGATTCAATCACGTTTACTACATCTTCACACTTATCAGTAGCTGTCTCTAAAGCAGATAAAACTTCTTTTATTTTTATGATCTCGATAGCATTCTTTTCATCTTCAAATAAACGGGCAACAGCATTATCAAATATGTCATCTGCATGATTTTCAAGACTATTTACACGCACAAGAGATTCTTTTATCCGTATTATGTTTTTCAAACTTCTTAATCCGCATACTGCTATGTTGATCTCTTCTGCTGACTGAAGTATCAATTCAGAAAGTTTGATCATTGATGGATGAATCGGATCTACCTTGTATAATTCGATACGTTTTGCAGAACCATGAATATAATCAACAACATCATCCATTGCAGAAGCTAAATGCTGTATGTCTTCACGGTCAAAAGGAGTAATGAATGTTGTACTTACTTCCTGAAAGATCTTATGTGTGAATTCATCACCAACATGCTCCAATTTCTCGATTTCTCTTATAAACGATGTTCTTTTTTCTGCAGAGGGTGTTGTCAGAGCCTCAACAAGAACTTTTGAAATGGCTACTAAATTGGCTGATGCTCCTTCGAATAAAGGATAAAATTTACGATCCTTTGGAACAAAATACTGTAAGATTGGATTTACCGACATAGGTTTGGTTCTTAGCTATTTAAACTAATATTATTTTTGATTCGTTTTCAGGCGTTTGAAGCCGTCCTGACCGTGTTTTTGTGGTTGGTAAAGTAATAAAAATAAAAGCGGAGATTTTTAGATTTTTAAAATATTCTTAAACATAGAAACGTACTTTTGTTCCTGTTATGAAACGCCTTGCCATTTTTGCTTCCGGTTCCGGGACCAATGCTGAAAATATTTCCCTCCATTTTTCAGGTAATCCCAATATCTCTGTTGAAGTTATCATTACCAATAATCCCGAAGCAGGCGTAATTCAACGGGCAAAAAAATTGAATATCCCTTTTGAAGTTGTTACCAGGAAAGAGTTTTCAGACTCAACCAAGGTGGTTAAACTTCTTAAGGATTATAAGATTGACGTAATAGTTCTGGCAGGCTTCCTTTTATTGGTTCCGGTTGCATTAATTGAAGATTATAAGGACAGAATCATCAATATCCACCCGGCATTACTCCCACTTTTTGGCGGGAAAGGATTTTATGGTGCAAATGTCCACCAAAAGGTAATCGAAACAAAAAGTCTGATTTCAGGTATTACGATCCATCATGTAAATGAGTTCTTTGATGATGGAGAGATCATTTTTCAAGCAGCTTGCCATATCGCAAAAGACGACACTCCTGAAAGTCTGGCCGAAAAAATTCACGACCTTGAAAAAATGTATTTTCCTGTTGTAATTGAAAAATTTGTTCAACAGCTTCTATAATGATGCTAAAAAGATTAACCGGCCACAATACGGTTAAATTTGCTTTTGTACTTTTTCTAGCGGCTCTGCTATTTGCTGCCGGAGCGGAAATTATTCAACACAGGAAGGTCTCATATGCTGAATCGATCGTTCAGAAAGCTGAATCCGGATTGATTGATCTGGAATTGGAATTAAAGACTTCTCTTGAAAAGATCAAAACCTTTAAAACGGAAGATGATTTCCATAAATTTACTCTGCATGGCGGATTTGAAAAAAATGGATTCAGTTTTTATGTTCTTAAAAATGACAAAATAATTTATTGGTCAGACAATGAACCGGTTGTTACCACTGATGATCTAACCTCCACTTCTCAAGGCAAATTTCTCTCCCTGCCGAATGGAGATTTTCTTTTCTATTCTATTTCTGACGGTGAAAAAAAATATATCGGATTAATTTTACTCCGACATAATTTCGATTACGAAAATAAATATCTCGTCAACGGTTTCAATAAAACTCTTGGACTTTCCGGTTCATTTGTTGCAACAAGTGACGGGAAACTGGAATTTCATTTGCCGGATGGAAAACTCGCATATCGTTTGTCATATGAAAACTTAAATGATTCGGAAAAGAGCAGCCCTGTATGGATGTACTTGATCGCACTTGTGTTTTGTTTTATCGGATCTCATTTATTGATGCGTCATTTTTACCGCAAATCACTTGTAGCCGGGAGTATTTTCGTAGTTCTTCTCTGGATAATAAGATCCCTGACAATTGCTTATAAATTTCCAAATGAATTGTACGGTTTACAGATCTTCAGCCCTCAATATTACGCTTCATCATTTTATTTCAATTCACTCGGCGATCTGCTAATTAATGCAATAATTTTTCTCCTCACTGCCATTAATCTCTATGATGTTTGCAGAAAAATTAAAAGTTCATTATACCAGGTTATTGTTTCAATTGTGCTGTTAGGACTTCTGGCTGTCAGCTTTCATATGCTGATCACAGGCCTTATCATCAATTCACAAATTTCATTTGACGTAAACACGCCTTTGGAGATGAGTGAATTCAGTATCTGGGCTTATGCTGCGATCTCCCTATTGCTTATTACTTTCTTATATGCCGTTGCAATCGTGTTGCGATTACTGCTTGGTTACCTTTGTGCATTGTACTCTTCTGTCGTTCTCGACAATTTGAATTGCTTCAAAGAACAGGAAAGCAGAAAACTACTTGCACAAAAGATTGGTGTCAGACAAGATCATGTAGCTGAATACCTTTTCGATGAAGCCGGAAAAAAAATGCAGAATGATACTGCTATCGTTGTTCAAATTGAACATAAAGAAAATGTTCTTGCATACATAAACCAAAAATATCTGAATGGTTATCTGGCACGTTTTGAAAGTAGCGTCTATGTTTTCCCAACCGATGATTCATTGGCTGTTACTGATGGAAAAACATTCAGCTATTTTCAGCAAATGGCTGATAATGGAAAGCCAACTTTTGGCAGAAACCTTGTCTTCTTAATCAGCGAAAATGGACGCTCTTCCTATCTCGCTTTTGTGCCACTTGGGAATCCTAATTCATCGAAATATACTTTGGTTATTTTAATGAATGCACGTTTCCTTCAAACAGAAGAAGGGTTTCCTGAATTGTTCATGAGCGGACAATCACAGGAAAATGTTTTTCCGAAAGAATATTCTTTTGCCAGATATAATGATCTATCCCTGATCTATGAATATGGTAGTTATACCTATTCGCTTACCGAAAAAGACTTTCGAAAAACACTCGACGAATTTTCATTTGTCGATTTGAACGGTTATAATCATTTGGTTTACCGGATGTCTGCAAACTCTGCTATCGTCGTCAGTCGGCCAATTGAAAATATTTTTACCATGATCACTCTGTTTTCATGGATGTTTGCTTTCTCCGGAATCCTGGCGTTTCTTATTTATGTGCTTTCAATTATACTCTCACCTACAGTCAAATTCGAATGGAATTTGACAAGAAGAATTCAGGTGTCTGTTGTATTGGTTGTTGTTCTTAGTTTTATTCTTGTCGGTGCCGGTACTGTTATTTACATCGATAAAAAATATCAGGATGATGAACACAAGAGTATTTCTGATCAAGTCAATGCACTATGGTTTATGATCAGCGAAGATGCTTCGTCTTACCTTTCTGGGCAAAATTATCCTGAACTAGTGGATGCTCTTGATCGAATCGTCAATAATACAAATATCGATTTCAATCTGTTTGATTCTGAAGGAGGACTGATGTATTCTTCCCAACCAAAGATCTATGACCAGAACATTGTGAGTCAGCGAATGAATCCGGAAGCACTGTTTGAGATCAAGAGAGGCCAACTTACGCAGTTTATTAATCCGGAAAGTGTAGGTCAACTGAAATATATTTCCGGGTATGCGCCAATCACAGATCGCGACGGTAAGGTAAAAGCATACTTAAGTTTACCTTATTTCGAAAAGCAAAATGAACTCAATAAAGAGGTCTCCGGTTTTTTATCTGCTCTCTTAAATATCTATGTTTTCTTACTTGCGATTGCTGTTTTTGTAACGGTAGTTATTTCTTCCCGGATCACAAAACCACTCTTATTGATTCAGGAAAAAATGGCCGGTGTTCGTTTAGGCTCTATCAATGAAAAGATCGCCTACCAGCGAAACGATGAAATCGGACAACTTGTACATGAATATAACCGAATGCTTGAAGAACTGGCTTCCAGCGCCGATAAGCTTGCGCAAAGTGAAAGAGAATCAGCCTGGCGCGAAATGGCCAAGCAAGTTGCTCATGAGATCAAGAACCCGTTGACGCCTATGAAACTTTCTGTGCAACATTTACAACGGACAATGCAACACAAGGATGAGCAATCACGTGAGTTCGTTGACCGGATCTCTGATACGCTGATACAGCAAATTGATACCTTATCGGCCATTGCAACTTCTTTCTCCGATTTTGCAAAAATGCCTCAAGCACAACCGGAAAAACTGGACCTTCTCCACATCATTTCTCCAATTGTTGATCTCTATAGAGAAATTCCTGACCTGGAAATTTTATTGTCAAGTTCGGATGAACCCCTAATTGTATGGGCCGATAAAGATCATCTCAACCGGATTTTCTCAAATGTCTTGAGAAATGCATTACAAGCAATCCCAAAAGACAAAAAAGGAAAAATAGCAATTGATATTAAAAATAGTATAAATGATATTCGAATAGAAATTTCTGATAATGGTACCGGCATTCCTGACGATAAAAAAGATAAGATCTTTATTCCGAATTTCACTACTAAATCAAGCGGAATGGGTCTAGGACTGGCAATGGTTAAAAACCTTGTCGAGCAATGCGGAGGTAAAGTGTGGTTTACGACTGAAGTAAATGTGGGTACTACTTTTTATATCGATTTGCCGAAGGCATAGTCATTTTTTTACAGGATTTTATAGCGAAAAATAATTGTGGCTGAAGCCACTTTATGCTAATTCCTTCATCCGTCAGCTAAAGCTGACGGCAATGAAGATTCGGTATTCTTTCAGTATAGGTGTTGGCTAAAGCAAAGCGATCTAATTTATTGCCTAAAGCAAAGTGGCCTAATTTATTACCGTCAGCTTTAGCTGACGGACGAAGGCGTTGCTCCAGGTTGTGGCTTTAGCCACCTTTTCAGGATAAATAACATTGCTATCTTTGCCGAACTAACGCTTCGAACCTCGAATTACTAATTTCGAATCTCGAATTACGAATTAAAAAAAATGAATCGCCCAATCCGTGTATTAATTGCCAAAGTAGGTCTCGATGGCCACGACCGTGGAGCAAAAGTTATCGCTTCTTTTTTACGGGATGCCGGAATGGAAGTTATTTATACGGGACTCCGACAAACTCCGGAAATGGTCGTAAATGCTGCCTTGCAAGAAGATGTCGATGTGATCGGAGTAAGTATTTTATCCGGTGCCCACATGACGGTTTTCCCAAAGATCATTACTTTGATGAATGAGAAAAAGTTGGATAATGTTTTACTCACCGGCGGAGGAATCATTCCAACCGATGATATGAATAAATTGATTGCTCTCGGCTGTGGTAAATTATTCCCTCCCGGCACAGACACAAAAGAAATTATCGGATACATCAAAACCGAAGTATCGACAAGACGTAAAGACATTAATATCTAAATCACACAAAAAAAATCTGCAGTTTTTCTGCGTATTTTGTGGCTATGCCACGGGAAATAATTCTTCAAACAATGTATACAAACATCCTTACAGAAAATAAAGACAATACCTGTATAATAACAATCAACCGTCCCGATAAACTAAACGCTCTCAATCACGAGACAATTCAGGAAATCGGAAAAGCAGTTGCAGTAGCAGAAAAAGATAATTCTGTTTACGGAATTATCATCACCGGCAGTGGTCCAAAAGCATTTGTCGCAGGAGCAGACATCTCTGAATTTTCAAAGTACACTGTTGAAGAAGGGAAAAAATTAAGTGCTGACGGACAAAAAGTTTTTAAGTCAATTGAGCTTTGTACAAAACCCGTTATCGCAGCTGTAAATGGTTTCGCTCTCGGCGGAGGTTGCGAACTGGCAATGAGTTGTCATTTGCGAATCGCTTCCGACAATGCAAAATTCGGTCAGCCTGAAGTGAAACTCGGATTGATTCCCGGCTATGCAGGAACACAACGACTAGTTCAATTGATTGGAAAAGGCAAAGCAATGGAATTACTTATGACGGCAGACATGATTGGTGCCGGAGAAGCATTCACATTAGGACTTGTCAATTATGTAACATCACCCGGTGACCTCATGATTAAAACGTTTGAGATCCTCAATAAAATTTATGCAAATGGTCCGCGTGCAGTAACCGGAATAATAAATTGTGTCGATGCTTATTTTCAAGACGGCGTCGATGGTTCAGCTTTCGAAGTAGAAGAGTTTGGGAATTGTTTTGGGACGGATGGATTTACTGAGGGGGTTGATGCGTTTCTTTCCAAGCGGAAAGCGAACTTTAGATAAAAAGTTTGTAGTTTGATTTTCAATTTGGATTTTGTAGTAACGTCACACTCCACACTTCAAACTGAAACTCCACACTGAATTCAGTTTGAGTTTGAGTGTGTAGTGTGTTGAGCCACGCCTTATTCGCTATTGGGTTACGAGTTCACCCACACAGCACCCAAAATCGTCTTCACATCCTCAAACATATCGACATTCATCAATTCGTCGGCTGTGAATTCTACGATCTCTATATCTTCGTCATGAATTCCTCCACCGGCAGAAATTTTTTGGTCGACATCCACATAGAATAAATGCATCTTTTCAGTACTTGCTCCGGGAGAAGAATAGAAGCTATATAAAAATCGAACATCGTCTTTGTTAACAGAGTAGCCAAGTTCTTCGGCGATCTCACGAATTATACAATCTTCCAATGAAACATCATCCTTTTCCACCATACCTGCTACAAGCTCGATCATTTCTTTTTTCGCGCCAACTCGAAATTGCTTTACGAAAAGATATTTATCGGTTTCTTTATTGAACACAACTGCACAAACTGAATCTGCTCTTTCCAAACATTCATAGACATGTTCGGTTGAATCTATCGAACTTTGAAGTTTATATTTTTTAACCTGAAGAAATTTGCCTGCGTATGCTACTTCCTCACTTGTAATTTTCTTTGACATATGTTTTGTATCTTACCGCAAAAGTACAATACAATTTTATAATTCATGAAAGCAATTCATTTAGTTATTCACGGTAAAGTTCAGGGAGTGTTTTTCAGGAAGTATACAAAAGAGAAAGCTCAAAGTCTGAAACTAAAAGGCACAGTAAAGAATCTGCCGGGGGGATCTGTTGATATAATTGCTCAAGGCGATGAAGACAGATTACGGATTTTTATTGAATGGTGTCACCAGGGTTCACCTACATCGAAAGTCGAGAATGTTGAAATGAGCCACACAGCTATTGGCGACTACACTGATTTTGAAATCGTGCGGTAATTTATTCTTGGCGATTAGTTAGTTTTAATGAATTTTAAAACCGCACTGCGCATCAACGGTTACCAACGTCCCCCTCTTGAAAAATAAACTCTTGACCTATTCGTTCACTAACTTCCTTTACCCACTTTTGCAGACACCTAACGCTTCGATTCTCGAATTACGATTTTCGAATTACGGCCAAGAAAATTGAGCATCTACAAAAAACTCGCCGGTCAAACCGCCATCTACGGACTCAGCAGTATCCTCGGCCGATTGCTGAATTATCTGCTTGTGCCTATCTATACCCGTGTCTTCGAAGCAGGGGAGTATGGCGTGGTCACGCAGCTTTATTCGTATATCGCACTGATGACTGTCATCTTTACTTACGGACTCGACATTTCTTTCTTCCGTTACTTTCAGTCTGAAAAAGGTAATCCGAAAGTGTATAGTACATCGTTGATGTCTATCATCTTCTCATCTTTGTTCTTCGGCGGACTGATCATTTTATTTGCACCTCAGCTTTCGGGCATTATTGGCACCGCTGATGACATTGCCAAACCCGGCCAAAGCCGTTCACTTTACATTTCCATGTTTGCGGCCGTTTTGGCTTTCGACGCTATTACTGCAATTCCTTTTGCCATGCTTCGCCAGCAAAACAAAGCAAAGCGATTTGTCTTTATACGCTTAGTGGGAATCGTAAGCAATGTTGGACTAAATTTATTTTTCCTCGTCATCTGTCCATGGATCCTCAAATCGAATCCAACTTCATGGATAGCATCAATCTATTATCCTGATTTCGGAGTCGGCTATGTTTTTGTCATCAATGCAATCTCTTCTTTTGTCTGTCTGATCTTATTGCTTCCTGAAATACTCCGAGTGGATTGGTCTTTTGACAAACAACTTTGGAAAGAGATGATGATCTATTCTTTTCCTTTGATGATTGCCGGTTTGGCCGGAATGATAAATGAAACTTTCGACAGAGTACTTATTCCTATACTTATAGCAGATAAGAGTACAGCGATGGCTCAGTTGGGGATTTATGGAGCGTGTTATAAACTATCGATTCTAATGACGCTCTTCATTCAAACATTCCGCTACGCCGCTGAACCTTTTTTCTTTAGCCATTCGACGAAGGAAAATCCGCAGAAAACATATGCCGATGTCATGAATTATTTTGTCATCGTCTGTGGCTTTATTTTTTTAGGCATCATGCTTTTCATGGATGTTATCGAAGTTTTTATTGGCGAAAAATTCCGCTCCGGACTTCCTGTTGTTCCAATTCTTCTGATGGCTAATTTATGTCTTGGAGTATTTTATAACTTATCGATCTGGTATAAACTGACCAACAAAACACGATGGGGAGCTATTCTGTCATTGATCGGCGCCATCGTCACACTCACACTCAATTTCGCACTCATTCCTGTCTTAGGTTATATGGGTGCAGCATGGACGACATTGATTTGTTATGCAGTAATGATGATCATTTCATATTTCCTTGGACAAAAGCACTATCCGGTTCCTTACAAAGTCGGTTCGTTCTTTTACTTTATTGGAATTTCAATTGCTCTTTGGATTGCAGGTGACTTTCTTAGAGGTGCAATTCATCCCGGAAAGGTGTTTTCAGTGATGATTAATTTAGTGATTCTTCTCATATTCATTGTTTTAGCTTACATTCAAGTGAGGAATAAAAATAGTTACCTTCGCCCCACAAGCGGCAAGTGACTTCTGACTACTTAAAAGATTGACATTCATGAACGTAAATATCATCAACAAATCCCATCATCCATTGCCCACATACGAAACTGCACATGCGGCGGGAATGGACTTACGCGCATATATAAATGAGTCAATTACCATAAAACCTTTGGAGCGCGCTATCGTTCCAACGGGATTGTTCATTGAATTGCCTGCCGGCGTTGAAGCACAGGTTCGACCTCGTTCAGGTCTGGCAGCAAAAAAAGGAATTACCGTTTTGAATTCTCCGGGAACGATTGATGCAGATTACAGAGGAGAAATAAAAGTGATCCTTGTAAATTTGTCGAATGAAGAATTTATTATCAATGATGGCGAACGAATTGCACAATTAGTAATCGCGCGTCATGAAAAAATAGAGTGGATACCAACTGTTTCTCTTCAGGAAAGCGAAAGAGGAGTAGGCGGATTCGGCTCCACAGGAACGAAATAATTAAACACTGAATATAAATACGAATGAGAATAATTGTACCAATGGCAGGAATGGGCAAAAGAATGCGCCCACATACACTAACAGTTCCAAAACCACTTATCCCCGTTGCAGGAAAACCAATCGTTCAATGGTTGGTTGAAGACATAATAAAAGTCTGTGCTGAAAAAGTAGAAGAGATCGCCTATGTAATCGGTGATTTTGGTGAGGAAGCTGAAAAAAATCTAATTGCTATCGCTGAAAAACTTGGAGCAAAAGGAACGATACACCATCAGGACGAACCTCTTGGAACGGCACATGCAATATTATGCGCTAAAGATGCGTTGAAAGGTAAAGTGATCGTTGCTTTCGCCGATACTCTTTTTCGTGCTGACTTTAAAATTGATGATAAACAAGAAGGAGTGATCTGGGTGAATAAAATCGAAGATCCAAGAATGTTTGGGGTGGTCAAACTGAACAACGATGGAACGATCACTGATTTCATTGAGAAACCGGCTGAATTTGTTTCTGATCTGGCTATCATCGGCATCTATTACTTCAAAGATGGTGAATATCTGAATAAGGAACTGCAATATTTGCTCGATAATAATATCCGCGAAAAAGGCGAATATCAATTAACAAATGCTTTAGAAAACATGAAGAAGAAAGGAACTAAATTTGTTCCCGGAAAAGTGGATGAATGGCTGGATTGCGGAAATAAGGATGCAACTGTATACACAAACAAGCGTGTTCTTGAGATCAACCGTTCTTCTGCAATGATTGCTTCTAGTGTGAAAAAAGAAAATTCAATCATCATCGAACCTTGTTACATTGGTGAAAATGTTGAATTGAAAAATTCAATCGTCGGACCGCATGTTTCTCTTGGTGCCGGTTCTAAAATTGAAAATTCCGTTGTCTCAAATAGCATCATTCAAACCAATGCTAAAATCAAAAACAGCGTAATCGAAAATTCAATGATCGGCAATGCTGCTGAATATAATAATGCAGCGGAGCAATTGAGCTTAAGTGATTATTCGACTCACATGTAATAATGTCAAAAAGTACTATGTCTGATTCGCAACGCGCAGAAGTTACCTATGCTTTCTTTAATGCAAATAAGGAAAAGATCCTTGGGAATCTGGATAATGCAGCCGGACTTTTCTCTGAAGTGATCAGAAAAGATCCAAATAATGCTGCTGCAATGTATGAGCTGGCAAATATTTACAATGAGCAGAAAAAATTTGCTGATGCATTGTTCTTTGCAAAAGGTGCGTATCAGCTTGACACAAAAAACAGCTGGTATATTTTGACGTACACAGATCTGCTACAGAAAAATAAAAATTTACTGAAGCTGCGGCTGTTCTTGAAAAAGCAGTTAACGACAATCCTACGAAAACCGATTACTATTATGAATTGGCTTCTGCACTTTTGTATGCAGAAAAACCTGCCGATGCAATTAAGGTTTATGATAAACTGGATGCAAGAATTGGAGTTACGCGTGAAGTGGTAATGCAAAAGTCAAGGATCTACCAACGCTTAAACAAGAATGATAAAGCCATTGAAGAACTGGATAAATTGATCGCATTAGACCCGAAAGATTCTCAAGCATATGGAATGAAAGCGGAGATCTATCAGTCAATGGGAAAGAATGATCTTGCTCTGGAAACATACAACAAAATTTTAGCGATCGATCCGGAAAATCCATATGTGCATTTGTCGTTAGCAGATTTTTATAGAAACACCGGAGAAAAAGAAAAATCAGTTGAGGAATTAAAAAAAGCTTTTCTGAATAAGGAGCTCGACATTGATACAAAGATCAGCATTCTCAGCTCTTATTATTCATTAATAGAGGTTCACCCCGAATTAAAAGCACAAGCACTCGAAATGTGTCAGCTACTTGTGCAGGCAAATTCGAATGAACCTCGTGCTCATGCTGTATATGGTGATTTTCTTATTAAGGATGGGAAAAACGAAGAAGCAAAAGCAGAATATTTGAAAGCAAAAGATCTTGGCTCAAAAGAATTTGCAATTTACAGTCAGCTCATGTTTTTAAATGCACAGCTGCAGGATTGGAAATCTCTCGCATCTGAAAGCGAAGAAGCAATGAATCTTTTCCCTGAACAATCACTGCCATATTTCTTTAATGGAATGGCGCAGATTCAGAATAAGAAATATACTGAAGCCATTTCAGTGCTTAATACCGGAGTAAAATTAGTAGTCGATAACAAAGCTCTCGAAGGACAATTCTATGCAAGTCTGGGCGATGCCTACAATGAAATCCGTGATTACGTAAAAAGTGATGAGAGTTTTGATCAGGCATTGCTTATCAATCCGAAAGATGCTAACGTAATGAACAATTACGCATATTACTTATCTGTGCGAAATGAAAAGCTTGATAAAGCAGAGGCGCTTTCAAAAGAATCGAATGAACTGGAGCCAAAGCAAGCTTCTTATCAGGATACCTACGGATGGATTATGTACAAGCAAGGAAAATACTCCGATGCTAAATTGTGGATAGAAAAATCGCTTTCAAATGGTAGTGATAGCAGTGCAACTGTATTAGAACATTATGGCGACGTAGTCTATCATTTGGGAGATAATGCAAAGGCATTAGAGTACTGGCAAAAAGCAAAAGCTGCCGGCGAAGGCGCATCAGAATTTTTGGATCGTAAGATTCTTGAAAAACGTTTGTTCGAATAAAATGAATCGTCAAAAGAACTTTTTCGTTTTTCGTTTTCTTTCCCGCAGATTTGAATACGCAGAATATCCGCAGAGTTTTTTTTCTTTTTTCTTTTTTCTTTTTTCTTTTTTTTGTTGCATGTAAGACTTCAAAAAAAGTCGTTGAGTCTCCATCTGCATCGACAAAACTAAAAGGAGAAGAAGTTATTCAGGCCTTCGACAGCGTGCTTGCGCATCAGTTTCAATATAAATACTTAACAGCGAAAGCAAGCGTCGATTATACAGACAGAACCGGCGATACAAAGAATTTCGATATTAATTTGCGGATGAAACGTGATAGTGCTGTGTGGATTTCTATCACGCCGCTTTTAGGAATTGAAGCTGCGCGATTAATGGTTACAACTGACAGTGTATTCATGTTAGATCGTGTACATAAAACCGTTTTACGTCGCGATATAAATTACTTCGGAGAAATGTTGCGTACCAATGTCAACTTCGACATGTTGCAATCGGTCATCATCGGAAATTATTTTCAGTATCTGGAAAAAGAAAAACTGAAATCGATCTATGAAGAAGAACCGTATATAATTCTTAGCTCACTGAATAAGCGGCAGGTAAAAAGAGCATTGGAAGAAAAAGATCCAACAAAACCTGTTATCCAGGATTTTTGGATTGATGGCAATTATCGAATAGCTAAATCAAAGATCACTGACGACAAACTAGATCGTTTTGTTGAAGCAACGTATAAAGAATTCATTGATGTAAGTGGCTCTCTTTTCCCAAGCAATCTCGTCCTGACCATTTCCGGAATAACACCAACTATTATGAAGATCAATTATTCGAAAGTCACTCAGGTGGACTCGTTGCAGTTGCCATTTACGGTGCCGGAAAAGTATGAGGCTAGGTAGGATTATGAATGGGTCAAAGGTCAAGGGTCAAAGGTAATAGCTATACTAAAACTCCCATACACCAACCATTCCAGATTTGTAATCCAGAACCCCCATGCTTCGGATTTTTAATCCAATAACACCTAACTTTTCTTACATTTATGATTCATTTCATTACTTTCAATTTCTATTAAAAGTGTTCAAAAAAAACAACATATTCAAATCAATTCTGTACCGATGTTATTCTTCATCGATCACAATTTGTGTTGCTTATTATCTGACAGGAAATTTTAAAGCTGCGTTTTCGATTGGGTTTCTTGATTCTATGTTCAAGATCTTTTCTTATTACTTCTTTGATTCAGTATGGCATCGTATCGTTGGATTTAAAGCCAGACCGGCTGTCATATGGCTTACAGGATTATCGGGTTCCGGTAAGACAACCATTGCAAACAATTTGATGGATAAATTCAAAAGTAAATCTGTCGTTCCAGTGATGCTCGATGGTGATGAGATCCGACATGCAATTCGACAAACCGGCTTTGATATGGAATCAAGAAAGAAGCACAATCGAAATGTTGGTTTCATTGCTTCGCTCTTTGAAAAACAAGGTAACATTGTCATAGTAGCACTCATTTCTCCATACGAAGATGTCCGTAATGAAATACGATCCATGTGTACTAACTTCATTGAAGTGCATGTTGCAACAGAACTAAATGTATGTATCGAAAGAGATGTAAAAGGACTTTACAAAAGAGCGCTTACCGGCGAGATCACTAACTTCACAGGAATTTCCGACAAATATGATTCACCCTCAAAACCTGAAGTGGTGATCGATACAGCTCAGATGTCAACTGAAGAATGCGCAATGAAAGTTTTCAATTATTATCGACGTAGAAAATTTTGATTTTTTAACACTAAGATCACTAAAATTTAGCCACGAATTCACGAATAAAAATAATTCATTCGTGAATTCGTGGCTAAATTTTAATGATCTTAGTGTTTCTCATTTTACCACGAATTCACGAATAAAAAATAATTCATTCGTGGATTCGTGACAAAAATCTTAGCGGCTCTCTATTTTTTCTCCGTGCCACGAATTCACGAATAAAAAAATACTTCATTCGTGAATTCGTGACAAAAATCTTAGCGGCTCTCTATTTTTTCTCCGTGCCACGAATTCACGAATAAAAAAATAATTCATTCGTGAATTCGTGGTAAAAATCTTAGGCTCTCTCTTTTTCTCCGTGCCACGAATTCACGAATAAAAAATACTTCATTCGTGGATTCGTGGCAAAATCTTAGCGGCTCTCTATTTTTTCTCCGTGCCACGAATTCACGAATAAAAAAATACTTCATTCGTGAATTCGTGACAAAAATCTTAGCGGCTCTCTATTTTTTCTCTGTGCCACGAATTCACGAATAAAAAAATACTTCATTCGTGGATTCGTGGCTAAAATCTTAGTGGTCTTTGTGGGTCTCTATTTTTTCTTCGTGCACTTCGTGTTTAAAATTTTAAGTGTTATTGTATTCAGAACAACACCTGGCATTTGAGGCACAAACTGATTTTACTTGAAATTCAGACAAACTTTTACCAAAAATCTGCGTTATAAAAGCCTTATCTTTATTGGAAATCAATGCATTCGGGTTCTGTATATTCGCTCAATTTTAGTCAAAGCAGCTTAAAAGCGCATTTAATGTGCTTTTTTTCAGTGCTTTGTGCGGTTATGCTTATTGCCGGAAGTTCTTACGGTCAATCGAAAAAAGAGCTTGAAAAAAAGAAGAATGCTATCCAGAAGGATATTGAATACACCAATCAGCTTTTAAAACAGACAAAGAAAAACAAATCTGCTTCACTGAATCAGTTGGTGACATTGAATAAAAAATTACGTACCGGTCTGAGCTTATCTCAACGATCAATACAGAGATCAATTCAGTGGACAATGAAATTGGCGCAGTGAGTACCAATATCGATTCATTGAATTCAAGTTTGTCTAAGCTTAAGAAGCAATACGGGCAAATGCTTTATTTCGCATATCGAAATCAAAGTACCTATTCAAAGCTAATGTTCGTTTTTTCTGCTGAGAGTTTTAATCAGGGGTTCAAGCGTATGCAGTATTTACGACAATTAAGTCAGTACCGAGAGAGACAACGTGATAAGATCGTGGAAACGCAGGATTCGCTCAATGGCAAGAAGACGAAACTTCAAGTTGTAAAAGCCGATAAAAAGCAATTGCTCACTTCTCAACAACGCGAAAAGCAACAACTTGATAAGGAGAAAAAGAGCAGGTTCACATGCTCAATAACCTTACGAGCAGAGAGAAAAAATTACGAGCAGAACTGAAAGAAAAAGCGCGTCAGGAACAAAAGTTAGCCGATAAGATTGAAGACATTATTCGTAAAGAGATTGAGATGGCAAAGGCAGCAAGTAAACGCCAATCCAATTCTAATGCAACGGCCAATGCTAGTAAACGCAAAACAGAAGTCCCGAGTACATCTGCAGCTGTTTTAGCAAATACTCCTGAGACGATAAAATTAAGTAACGATTTCGAAAGTAACCGCGGTCGATTACCATGGCCGGTTGAACAAGGAATGATCAGCAGTTCGTTTGGTCGACATTCTCATCCGGTGTGGAGAGATGTAGTGGTGAATAACAATGGAGTCAATATCAATTCTTCAAAAGGTGCTAAAGCAAGATCAATATTTGAAGGTAAAGTGATTCGCGTACTTCTTGTTGTCGATAAATATGCAGTGCTTATTCAGCATGGAGAGTACTTTACACTTTACTCTAATTTGGAACAAGTCTTCGTGAAAGCCGGCGATAAAGTCATTACCCGACAACCTTTAGGCATTGTCCAAACCAATGAAGAAGACGATAAAACGGAACTTCACCTGGAAGTCTGGCGAGGAAGTAATAAAATGGACCCGGAAAACTGGATTGCAGCAAAAAGGTGATTTATCAATGAATAATGAATAATTAATAATCAATTCGACGATTTAAATCATCATTATTGTCAAATGAAAAGATAAATCATACCATGGGACAGGTATTTTTCTCTACATTTGTAGCGGTTTAAATCTAACCACAAAAATATATCAAAATGATCTCATCGATTTTACTTGGATTTCTAGGCGGTCTTGGAGGCGGAGAAATTTTTCTTTTAGTTGTCGTTATCCTGATTTTCTTTGGCGGAAAAAGAATCCCTGAATTGGCTCGCGGATTAGGCAAAGGCATCAAGGAATTTAAAGATGCTAAGGATGGTACGCCAACAAAAGACGACGAAATAAAAAAATAATTTCGAATTCGCATTCGCGTTTTGCATTGCGAAATGTAGCGACAATCCGCAATCCGCAATGCGAAAAGCGAAAAGCGAAATTTATTTTGAGCTTCTGATTCTCTCAATCAACTCTACCGGAATTTCTTCCCGATAAGGCTCAAGTGCCTTATGGTCGTTTTGTTCCAATTCATTGATCAGTTTTTTCCCCTTTTGTACACTTATAAAGTAGATTGTACTTGTCATTTTTTCTGACGGTACCAACTCATTTTCGACGAATAACCAGCCCACTTTGCGCTTATTATTTTTCAAGTATAAAGTTGCTATCTTATTCAGATGGGGTGTGATATCATCTAATCCCATGTGGCTGTAAGATGTTTGTGAAGTTGTTGTAGATGGCGCTTGCATATGTTTCTTCGATCAGTTCTTCTTCCTTGCGGCTGTTTTTATTACTGTTTATAATTGCTGTTATGTCTATTCGGGTTACATTCTGATTTACAGTGCTGATCTCAAAAACTAATTGACGAGCTTTTCTCAACCAATTTCCTTCCTGGTAGGCAATGACAACCGATGAATTCAAAGTCTGTACTATGAACCCTTTTCGTAGTAACATCTCTTTCAATTTTTCTAAAACTTCGGGCAAAGCAAGCCCAAGTAGCGCAGTTTCCATAGTGCTAGTTTGTAATGTAATTCCGCCGGTGCAGTCGCACAGACAGTGTTCGGTAAATGGTTTTTTTTTGGCTTGTGCTGCTACAGCAGATGCAACACATTCAGTAGAAAGACAAATCGAAAATACCCCATTGACGGCCCTAAGTCCATTTATTTAAGTCAATACGCAGGGAATGGCAGTCAATCGGTGGAAAAACCTCGTGAATGAGGGTAGCAAAATGGGTCAAAGGTCAAAAGTCAAGGGTCATGGTTTCAGGACTGTCTTTATTTAAACTTTCGCTTAAACATACACTTCCGCATATTTTCGCAAGCTTGAATAGGAATAGGGTCAAAAATCTATTAATAGCGATTTATTCACAACACGACCCTGAAAGGGTCGCATATTGGTTCTATTAAAATCGAATTTATTCGCCGCCCGACCCCGAAGGGGTCGCATGTTTGTAGAACCGTTAATTCCCATCCTCAATTGCCGGGTGGTAAAAACGTGAATTCCCAATTGACCTCGGAGAGGTCACATATTGGTGGTAGAAAGTAAATTCCCAACCTCCAATTGACCTCGGAGAGGTCACATATTGATTGATGCAAAATCCCAGGTAAATAAGTTTTAAATTTGAAATATCAATTTCAAAATCTCTAATCACCTTCTGTGAAAAAAATCATCGCCCTATTCTTTTTTTCTGTTCTATTATGGTTGGGCAACACCAATTGCTTTTCCCAAGTAAATAAAAGAGGAGTAAGCACCTATCCAAAACCACCGGCAACTTCTGCAGACACATCTTGCAATCGATCTTCTGCTGCATGGAAAAACAAATACAACAAAGTCGCAACCTATCTGCCTCACGATAACAGTCCACTCAAAACCGTCGGAATAAATTTGATCATCATGCAGAATGATACCGGCGGAAACGGATTCACCGATTCAGAAGAACATCTGAAAGAACTCAAAACACTTTTCGGTTATGTGAAAAATTTATATGCAAAGAATGGAAAACCATCCGATCCAATTGCAGGAGTAACTGAATTGAAAAGTAAATTCATCGACCTTGAATTGAAAGGAATTTACTTTTACAAAAACACTGCACTGAATAAATCTGCAAATGTTTCCGGCTTGATTCAGTATCTTATGAAAAATGATTCTGCACGATTGCAGTATCTGAATGTATTCATTACTGAGGCCGGTCACGGATTAGCCTATGCAACCCGAGGCGCTTCCTATGATACAAATGGAAACTTAGGCTTAGTCATGCCAGGTATCTGGTCGTGGAGTCCCGGAAGTGATTATGCTTCCGCAACAGAAATGGCTCATGAGATCGGACACATCTTCGACTTGTGTCACACCTACTTGAAAGGTGGTTGCGCCGGAACACTGGAAGCAATGGGAAAAGGATCCCGACACCGGCGATTGGTTTCCTGATGTATTTGGAACACCGTATCCGGGCAATGCTCCACACACAGCACCAACAAAAGAATTTCCGTGGGAGTACGATGTGCATAAAGATACTTCCGACAAAGTCACAAACAATTTACATGGCGGATTTCGTGACGAATCATATTTATCACCATTGCAAATTGCAAAATGTCATCGTGCATTGACTGTGAAAAATGCATCACGTTATGTGATCTCTTGTACATACGATAGTTTGAATCCTTGTGTCATTACTACAAATGAAGACTGGGATTTCACTGCTAAGTGGGACAAAGATATTTTCATTCGCAATAAAGCAGTAGTAAATTTTGAATGCAAAATATCAATGCCGCAGAAATCAAAGATCGTAGTTGAAAAAGGGTCGACATTGATTATCGGTGGAACAATCACAAATGATTGCGAGCAAGGATGGGAGGGTACCATCGAAGTGAAACGCGGAGGCACATTGCGTTTACTTTCTGATGCACAAATTATATTCAAAGGCTCAGGTAAAATAGTGACTGCTGAAAAAAAATCGAAGCGAGGTAAGATCATCGTTCAAAATGGAGCAAAGGTTTTGTTGAATGGTACGATGGTGCAGTTTAAATGATTGGTGATTTAAGGCTTCATTTTTTATCAAGGCTCCGACTGGCATTATAATCCAATTGCGGTCAGTGTCAATTTCTAAAAGCATGAAAATAGCGGTCAATCAAAATCAATTTAAAGCCCCATGACCCCAGAGGGGTCAAATCTTGGTAGAAAAAACGAATGCATTCCCCACCCCGACCCCGGAGGGGTCGCATGTGATTTATCGCCACAAACGATTAATTACGTTGTGAGTGGGCTACAAACACGAATTTTAACATAATTGGATTCTTTGCTCATTTTTAAACTATTGATATTCAACGTTTTGCTTCAAATGTTAAAATATCTCTTCAGACAGTCTATAGATTCATGGTCTATCTTTGCAACTGTTGGAATGGGAGGGGACATAACTTTCCAATGTGTAAGAACCTCAGAACTTTAAATGTAAATTCATTTCCTGTTCATCGTAGAATGATTGTCAATTATCAGATTATCATATCTTTGCGATCCCAAAGAATCCCTGAAATTGGGGCAGAATCAGTATTTTAAACGGAAGGAGCTTATTAATGAAGAGAATTACCAATTTACTTATAACCTCAACTTTGCTCGTAGCATCGGTGTTCAATTTCACACCTGTCAACGCTCAATTGATCAATGAACAACAAAATGTTGTCCCCTCTACATATGACCCAATTGCTGCTACATTAGATAGCCTTGTGACTCTTAGTTATGTTCAGAGATTGAACTCTAATTCAGCATACGGTTTTACTTCCAGCAATTTCCGTCCGTTTGAAGTTCCTACATATACGGCTGACGTGTACCAAAAGAGAATGGATAAGATCCAGACTCAGATTCCGCTTTGTTACAACAGCATGGTGAAAGATTACATCGACATGTATGCAGTTCGTAAACGTGGATTGACTGAACGTGTTATGGGACTTTCGAATTTGTATTTCCCGATGTACGAACAGATTCTCGATCAGCAAGGTTTGCCTGTTGAATTCAAATATTTGTCTATCGTTGAAAGTGCATTGAATCCAATGGCAGTTTCACATTGCGGAGCAACAGGCTTATGGCAATTTATGTTTGCTACAGGTAAATTATATGACCTGAAAATAAATTCAATGATCGACGAACGTCGTGATCCTGAAAAATCTACTTATGCAGCATGTCAGTATTTCAAAGACATGTATGCAATCTATAACGACTGGCTTTTAGTAATTGCAGCGTACAACTGCGGTGCAGGAAATGTGAATAAAGCAATTGCACGCAGCGGAGGAAAAAGAACGTTCTGGGAGATCGCTAATTACCTACCGAAAGAAACTCGTGGTTATGTTCCTGCATTCATTGCAGTAACATATCTGATGTCTTATCCGGCTGAACACAATCTTTCTCCTGTAGCTCCTGCATTGACATACTTCGAAGCGGATACAGTAATGGTCGACCAGAAAGTTTCTCTGAAGTCAATTGCCGACGCAACAAACACTCCATTGGAAATGGTTCAATATCTGAATCCAATTTACAAACGTGGTGTGGTTCCTGATGCTGATGAACCAATGGTAGTCAGACTTCCTTCGAATAAGATCAATGCTTATCTGGCGAATTTATCTTCTATCTATAAACCGGCAGAAGATAGCTACACTGCAACCTTTGCTTCAAATGGTAAAGTAGACATAGAACCGGAGGCTGGTGATCTGATCAAAAAGACTCACAAAGTAAAAAGCGGTGAACATTTACAGAACATTGCAAATCGCTATTCTTGTTCGGTTGGAGAATTGAAAAAATGGAATCGCTTAAAATCAAACCGACTGATGGCAGGACAACGTCTGACGATCTATGTTCAGGATAAAAAAGTTCCGTCAAAAGTTGTTGAGAAATCGAATACCAATAAACCTGCAAACCTTGCTGTTATAAAAGCTACAAGCGATACAGCCTTAGCTAATACCGTTGCTAAAACGAACGTTGCTAATCAGCAAAGCGATTCAAATACTGCCTCAGGTAGCCGTTTTGTTTACCACGTTGTAGCCCCTGGCGACACGCTATGGAAAATTGCTCAGCGTTATGAAGGTATGACTGTTCAACAAATAAAAGAGATAAATAAGTTGCAATCCAATGAACTCAAAATTGGAACCCGCATAAAAGTACTAGTGCAAGGGTAATCCTGGCACAAAAGCATTGAAAAAAGACACCTATCCGGGTGTCTTTTTTTTTGATACAACCTTTCGGCGAAATTCCGTACTTTTGTTAAAATCCAAAATCCCTAAAATGAAAAATACACTCGTACTTTTATTTCTTCTTTCATGTGCATCGCTATCTTTTGGCCAGGCGCTTGTAAACCCGAGTTTTGAAACTTGGACATCTTTCTCTGCCGGCGGTAATGTTGGTGAATACCCAACAGGCTGGACAACGACAGATAGTATCACCAAAGCAAATGGTAATGTTGAATCGGCATGGAGAGGAACAGATTCCTATGACGGCGCAAATTGTTTGCATTTGAAAACATCACAGATCACTTACCTTGGATTTCCTATTACAGGACCGGCAATTGCTACAAATGGAAAAGTAAACCTGGTTGGCGCCTCTTTCGTTTTCACTGAAGGTTCGGCAGATACAAACAGAGCTCGTTATTATTCGGGACGTTACAAATACACTCCGGGTGCATCAACTGACTCAGGACTCGTAAGTGTGTTCTTTCTGAAAAGAAATGGTGCAAACCGCGATACGATTGCAACTGGTTACACTTCATTAGAGCCATCCGCTACTTATCGCCAGTTTATGGTCATGATGAATTTCCGCCTTTGGACAGAACAACCTGACACGTCTCTTATTCTTATTCAATCTTCAAAAGGAACGATCAATGGCGCTACTGTCGCTATTGGCAGTGAACTTGTTGTTGACTCTCTTAATGCAACAGGATTTGTTGGTGTCGATGAAATTCCGGGCGATGTAAAGAGCTTCAGTGTTTATCCATCACCTGCTTCTTCTTTCATTGTGCTTGATGCTGAGTTGAGAAATCAAACTGCACTTTCATACGACATCTTCGATCAATCCGGTCGCTTGATACGTTCAGGTAAAATGAATGCTACAAAAGAATCAATTGAGATCGCTGACCTTGCTGTCGGTAACTACATTGTGAAATTGAATGCCAATGGTAAAACGATTACTGCGAAGCAGTTTTCGGTAGCTAGATAAGCGATCGACTTTGTAGTCGAAGCTACTTCTAAATTATTGGTCAAGGGTCAAAGGTCAAGGGTTATGCCTTGACCTTTGACCTTTTGTCTGTTGAAAGAGACAGAGACTGAAAAAGATACAGTTACAGAAACAGTGAACAGTTACCTTACCACTACTGTATCGCATTCGGATACCTCGCATAATGCACCTTCTTCACCTCCTTCAAGATCTTCTCTCTTAATTCTTCTATATTGGTTTTCTTCGCGGCTGAAATAAAAATACAATTCAAGTCGATGCGACTCATCCAGCTACGCTTTAATTCTTCCAATGAAATATTTTCTCTTGTACTCGGCGTAAGATCGTCTTCTTCTTTTTCTACCCACTTATATGCATCGATCTTATTCAATACTAAAATTACTTTTTTATCGCCTGCTTTAATATCTACCAATGTCTGATTCACAACATTGATCTGATCTTCGAACTGCGGATGGGAAATGTCAACGACATGCAAAAGGATATCGGCTTCGCGAACTTCATCGAGTGTAGACTTAAAAGATTCGATCAAATCATGTGGAAGTTTACGAATGAAACCTACTGTATCTGATAGTAAGAATGGAATGCGATCATAAACGATCTTGCGAACTGTTGTATCAAGAGTTGCGAATAATTTATTCTCTGCGAAAACTTCACTCTTGCTGAGCAATGTCATCAGTGTTGATTTGCCGACATTCGTATAACCAACCAATGCAACACGAACCATTTCTCCACGTTGTTTCCTTTGCGTCTGACTTTGCTTTTCGAATTCTTTTAACTTGATCTTTAATTTGGAAAGTTTGTCTTTGATCACTCGACGATCGGTTTCGATCTCCGACTCACCCGGACCACGCATACCAATTCCACCACGTTGTTTCTCCAAGTGAGTCCACATTCGTGTGAGTCGTGGTAATAAATATTGGTATTGTGCCAGTTCAACTTGCGCTTTCGCTTGTGCTGTACGTGCGCGATTTGCAAAGATGTCGAGAATCAAATTATTCCTATCAAGCACTCTGCAGTCAAGTATTTTTTCAATATTCCGGATCTGCGAACCACTTAACTCATCATCAAAAATAGCAAGCTTAACATTGTTCTCCACCATGAAAACCCGGATCTGTTCCAGTTTTCCACTACCGATGAATGTCTTTGAATCCGGATGTTCTAATCGCTGTGTAAATCGTTTCAACGTTTCAGCACCAGCTGTTTCCGCCAGAAATGCTAATTCATCGAGATACTCGCTTACCTGTTCTTCGTTCTGATTTTTACTGATCAACCCTACGAGTACTGTTGTTTCTTTCATTTATTTTAAAAAATTGTTTTTCGTCTTTCGTTATTCGTTATTCGTTTTGAGGGTTTCAACAAACTTTGAAACCGCTGCAATATTATCATCAGTAATAGTAGCTGTATAGCCGGGCATTTTTCCTTTACTTCCGTCTCTTACCATTTGTTGAGTATCATCGAAACTGAATTTAGATTGTGTCAGGTCTTTAGCACCACGATACATTTTCTTGCCATCTGCTCCATGACAGAATGCACAATTTTCAAAATATGTTTGTGCCCCCATTGCATTTTCAGAATTAACATTTCCTGTCATGGCAACTTTAGCAGGAATAAATGGTTTGTTCTTGCTGGCTTCAGACATGCCATAAGCTCCAACGATTAGAAGTAATGAAACCAAAGCAAGTCCTTTGTTTTGTTTTTTGAATCCAATCACTGCAAGTGGAATGCTTAAGAAAACCAAAACCAATTTAATGATCTGCATTGTTTTTATTCCACCGAGAATTACAAATAACCAAATCCCGGTTACAAGGAAAAGTGTGCTGATGATCATTTCAGGAACTTTTGTGACTTTGCTGTATTTCTCTAACATGCCTTTGCTTGTGAATAGCAAGATCGTTTTGATCACATAGGTCAATAAAAAGAGCATTACTGATATTCCGTGAATGCGAGCGAGTAAATTTGAGTCCATTAGATGTAGTTTGGGGTAAAAATAGGAAAAAAAGTAGTCAAAACGGCTTTATTAGAATTTATGCCTAACTACTGTATCTATCAAATTTGTTTATATTTGATTCATTGAACTCAATAACTATAAGATTTCTTTGAAATCCGGATACTTTTTCGATAAAATTACAATACATATGCAAAAGTACTACAGAAAATCTTTGTTGGAATTTCCCTTTTTCTTTTGTGAATTTTACCCAGCAAGTAAAAGCATCTGAACTATACGGATTTATCAGTTGTAGTCCACCATATGCATTTGATACTACTAGCAGTACATTCTGTCTTTCATTATTTGTAAATAGTAATTGCAACGTTGTTTCCTATCTTTGGGATTATGGGAATGGAACAACTTCAACACTCAGTGATGGTGGAGGATGTTTTAATTATCCGGCTCTCTACAATATTACTGTTACTTGTGGTTGTGATAATGGTTTGATTGATACTATTACTCAGGACATATATTTTTATTCCCAATTTGTCTATGACTGCAGCTTTATTGGAACAGGAAATCTGGAAATTGAAAATAATAGTATTCAAATTTACCCGAATCCAACAAGTGACGAATTTACAATTATGAATCCCGAGAAAAGTGCACTTCTTCGGGTTTTCAATTCAACGGGAATTCAAGTATTAACCGATGAGTTGCATTATGGAATGAATAAAATTGAAACTGCTTCATTGGCTCAAGGAATATATTTTGTTGAGTATTTAACGGATACCAAGAGAAAAAACACTTATCTAATTAAAAACTGAAGTAATAGAATGTTGTTCTCAAAATATTCCTCAATGAAAAAGTCGCTTTGCTAATTGTGTTTTTAACTACTTTCTTCAGTAGTAAAGCTCAATATAATTCAATTGGCCATCGTTCAGAATCTTTCAATGATGCCTCACGCAGTCGTTCTGTCACATGCGAAATATATTATCCGGCTGATGCTTCTGGAAACAATGTGCCTGTAGTTTCTGATACTGTCCATTTTCCTGTATTGGTCTTTGGACATGGTTTTGTAATGGCTTATACTTCTTATGCTACTTTGAGGGATTCATTGGTAAGTCGTGGTTATATCATGGCTTTTCCTACTACTGAATCCGGATTTTCTCCTTCTCATCTGGAATTCGGAAAAGACATTGCATTTGTTGCTGAACAAATTCAGTTAACCAATTCAATTATCACTGATCTGTTTTACAATCGTGTTGCAACAACAACTTGTGTGATGGGTCATTCTATGGGCGGAGGCGCAAGTTTTTTATCTGTACCATTCTTTTCGGGAATAACGGCCATTGCAAATCTTGCTGCTGCTGAAACGAGTCCTTCTGCTGTAACTGCTGCAAGCTCATTGACAATTCCCGCTTTGTTGATCGCCGGCGGAAATGATTGCATCACCCCCGCGGCTACTAATCAATTGCTGATGTATAATGCAATGAGTAATGCATGCAAAAATTTTGTTTCTATCAATGGAGCGAGTCATTGTCAAATGGGCGACTTCAATTTGAATTGTAGTCTTGGAGAAGCTACCTGTTCACCCGCAGCAGCAATCACTCGTGAAGTGCAACAGGAAAAAATTCTGCAATATTTATCGCCATGGCTTGATGCTGTCCTGAAAGATGATTGTCAGGCCGGAATTGATTTTCAAAATCTGCGTGACAACGATACAACAATAACTTTTTTGCAATCGTGTGATCTTTGTACTTCCACGGCTATTGATCAACTTTCGATCGACCGCCTTACCGCTGTACCGAACCCATTCGATAATTCAATCACCGTAGATTTAGGGGAAACCTTACCTGAATGTAAAGTCACCATTTTCGATATGAGCGGAAGGCTCTTAAGACAACAATTTTTTTACGGACAAAAGTCAGTTCTAATTGACAATTTATCGCTTTGCGCAGGGACGTATCTCGTACAATTGTTAAATGTAGTTAAAGGCGAAAAAAAACAAGTTCTCGCCGTTAAAAATTAGGCCTTTCAAATGCCTAAAATCTTATCTTTCACGACTTAATTCATAGCTATGAAAAGAATATTTACGCTTACTCTTTTTGTGATGTTTGCATTGCAAAATTTTGCTCAAGAGACCTTTCCGGTTAATGGTACTGCCGATCCCCGACATACAATCTATGCTTTTAAAAATGCAGTAATTCATACAGATTACAAAACATCAGTTCAATCTGCTACGCTTTTAATTCAGGATGGAAAAATTCTGAGTTCTGGTGCCGGCATTACAATTCCTGCAAATGCAGTTGTGTTTGATCTGAAAGGAAAACATATTTATCCATCACTGATCGATATTTTCAGTGACTATGGAATGGCAGATGTAAAAAAACCGGAGAATGACCCTAATCCGCAATTCATTTCAAAAACAAAAGGCGCATACAATTGGAATCAGGCCGTGAAAGCCGAGTATGATGCTTACCGTAATTTTACTGCTGATGGAAAAAAAGCAGAAGAGCTGCGCAAAATGGGATTTGGTACAGTGATGAGTTTGTCTAGAGACGGAATTGTTCGAGGCTCATCAACTGTTGTGATGCTGGGCGATGAAAGAGAGAATGAAATGATCATCCGCGATCGCGCAGCTTCTAATTTTTCTTTCAATAAAGGAAGTTCTTCTCAGGATTATCCTTCTTCATTGATGGGATCAATTGCTCTTCTCCGTCAGACATACTATGATGCAGACTGGTATACGAAAGGTGGTTACAAAGAAGAATACAATATTTCTTTGGATGCATTTAACAAAAACAAAAACCTTCCACAGATCTTTGAAGCAGGCGATAAGCAAAATGTTTTACGCGCTGTGAAGATCGGAAGCGAGTTTGGAGTAAATTATATCATCAAGAGTGATGGCGATGAATTTGAACGCATCGAAGAAATAAAAAATGCAGGCGCTGCCCTTATCGTTCCATTGACTTTCCCTGACGGTTATGATTTCTCAGATCCATATGAGGCTGTAAATGTTTCATTGCATCAAATGAAATACTGGGAATTGGCTCCAACAAATCCGGGTGTATTGGCTTCAAAGAACATTTCTTTTGCATTGACTGCTGCTGATCTAAAAAACAAAACCGACTTCTGGAAAAATTTGCGCAAAGCAATTGAAAATGGGTTGACAGAAGAAGACGCTTTGAAAGCGCTGACATTTACTCCGGCTGCACTTTTGAAATTAGACGATAAGATCGGTGCATTGAAAAATAATATGCTGGCCAATTTTATTATTACTTCTACAAACATTTCAAATAAAGACAATCAGATCTTTGAAAACTGGGTCAATGGAAAGCGTTATCAAATCGCTGATCCGATTTTAGGTGATGTAAGAGGAAATTATTCGCTTACTATCGATAATTTAAAACCGATGCGTATCAAAATTGGTGGCGAAATAAATTCTCCTGAGGCGTTTTTGTTTGAAGATACTACCGGCGCTAAAATTTCTTTTTTACGTCAAGGATCTATACTTACTTTTCAAATGGAGTTAAAAAAATCAGAGCCGAAAGGAAATTATCGATTAACAGGAGATGCAAGTACTCAGAACTGGAATGGAAATGTTTTACTTCCTACTGCAGAATGGGGAAAGTGGTCGATGAAATTGGATTCAGCTTTTATTCCTCCTGTACCGAAGGCAGATTCAATTAAAAAAGAAAGTCCGAAAGGTGTTGTGTATTTTCCTAACATGGCTTATGGATGGAAGGAATTACCAAAAGCAAAAACCTATCTGATTACTAATGCAACTGTTTGGACAAATGAGAAAGATGGTATTTTGAAGAATACAGATGTGTTGATCGAAAACGGTAAGATCAAGCAGATCGGGAAAAATTTAGTTGCGCCTGCAGGTTGCGAAGTAACAGACGGAACTAATTTGCATGTCACTCCCGGAATCATTGATGAACATTCACATATAGCAGTTTCTCATTCAGTTAATGAAGGTACACAGTCTTCAAGTGCTGAAGTGCGTATCGGCGATGTAGTCGATGCCGATGATGTTCAGATCTACAGACAACTTGCGGGTGGCGTTACTACTTCACATTTGTTGCATGGTAGTGCCAATGCTATTGGAGGACAAACACAATTGATCAAATTACGATGGGGACAACCTGCTGAGAAATTAAAGTTTGAAGGCGCACCCGGTTTCATCAAGTTTGCACTTGGAGAGAATGTAAAGCAAAGTAATTGGGGCGATAATCAGGTGACGCGTTTCCCTCAAACACGTATGGGAGTTGAACAAGTCTATTGGGATTATTTTACACGAGCAAGTATTTACAATGCAAAAAGAAGTTTAGTTACTGTTTCCGCTGATCAACAATCTATTCCTGTTCGTCGCGATCTTGATCTGGATGCTCTGGTAGAGATCATGAAAGGAAAACGATTTATCACTTGTCACAGTTATGTTCAAAGTGAGATCAATATGTTAATGCATGTTGCTGACTCTTTCGGTTTCAAAGTAAATACATTCACTCACATTCTTGAAGGATATAAAGTTGCCGACAAAATGAAAGCGCATGGCGTAAGTGGGGCTTCTACTTTTAGTGACTGGTGGGCATATAAGTTTGAGGTGTATGAAGCAATTCCGTACAATGGTCCTATCATGCACAAAGTCGGATTAAATGTTTCTTATAATTCTGATGATGCTGAAATGGCTCGTCGATTGAATCAGGAAGCTGCAAAGGCTGTCATGTATGGCGGAGTGAGTGAAGAAGAAGCGTTCAAGTTTGTAACACTTAATCCTGCGAAAATGCTTCACGTCGATGACCGAACAGGAAGCTTGAAGGTCGGAAAAGATGGCGATGTAGTTGTATGGAATGACAATCCGCTTTCTATTTATGCAAAACCGTTGCAGACTTATGTTGACGGGATAAAATATTTCGATATTAAGCAAGATGAAATTTTGCGAAAAGAAATTACTGCGGAGAAAGCAAGATTGATGCAAAAGATGGCCGATGCCAAAAACAAAGGTGAGTCAACACAAAAGCCGGTATTCAAAGCATTGGAATTAAAACATTGCAATGACTCTGAATTATTCATGCCACATTGATCAAACCCTAGAAAGAAAATGAAAAAAACTCTATATATCATTTTATTGGCATTTAGCATTTCTGCAAATGCACAACGTCCTGATCCTGCACCTGCGCAGTCGCAACGGATCCTTATCATGAATGCAACTGCTCACTTAGGCAATGGCAAAGTGATCGAGAATTCTGCAATTGGATTTGAAAAAGGGAAGTTAACTCTTGTCGGTGATGCAACTTTGATCCGCCTCGATAAATCGAAGTACGATAAAGTTATCGATGCACAAGGTAAACATGTTTATCCCGGATTGATCGCCTGCAATACTACTCTTGGACTTACAGAGATTGACATGGTTCGTTCGACTGTCGATAATAACGAAGTGGGAACGATGAACCCAAATGTGAGAAGTATTATCGCTTACAATTCTGATTCGCGTGTAACACCTACAGTTCGTTCAAATGGTATTTTGTTGGCGCAAGTGGTGCCATCTGGAGGAATCATCAGTGGACAGTCAAGTGTAGTTCAATTAGACGGCTGGAACTGGGAAGATGCAGCATACAAAACAGATGAAGGAATTCATCTCAACTGGCCTCGTATGTATGTTTACAAAGGTGGCAATTCTGAACCGGAAGATGTGCAACGTAATAAGATCCAAAAAAATCTGAATGATCTGCAATTGTATTTTGATGAAGCGAAGGCATTTGCTCAAAATGCTTCTACAGTGTCGTCAGCAAATCTCGGTGCGAATTCAAAATTGACAGAAGATCAAAATCTGAAGTTCGAATCGATGCGTGGGTTATTCAATGGAACAAAAACACTTTATGTGCATTGCAGTTATGTGAAAGAGATCATCAGCGCAGTTGCATTGGCAGATAAATTTGGATTCAGATTGGTGATCGTTGGTGGAACAGATGCTTATCGTGTGACCGACCTGTTGAAATCGAAAAATGTGGCTGTCATTCTTGGGCGTACACATTCGCTTCCTCCTCGTGAAGATGACGATATTGATCTTCCATACAAATTACCTTCTATTCTTGCTAAAGCAGGAATTACATATACTGTTAGCACAGATGGTTCATGGCAAGCGCGTAATCTTTCATTCAATGCCGGTACAAGTGCTGCTTACGGACTGTCGAAAGAAGAAGCATTGATGAGTATTACTTTGAACGCTGCAAAAATTCTTGGGATAAACGCTACAGCAGGATCGTTGGAAGAAGGAAAAGATGCTACATTGATCGTGAGTGACGGTGATGTTTTGGATATGAGAACCAATCATGTTGTAAATGCATTTATTAGCGGAAGAGAGATCAACCTGGATAATATTCAAAAGCAATTGAATCAAACGTACGAAACCAAATACGGAATTAAATAATAAAATGAAAATAACAAAACTCATTCTTGCAGGAGCACTTCTTGCAGTAACAGCATGTAACTCCGGAAAAAAAAGTCCGGAATCAGGAACAGCTCAATTGGAAGATACTACTTTCGAATTTATCGCAGATCGATTCGCTGATGTACAAGTGTTACGGTATAAGATCCACGACTTCGATAAGTTGACATTGAAGCAAAAGGAACTTGCCTATTATTTCTCACAAGCAGGATTAGCGGGAAGAGATATATTCTATGATCAAAAATATCGTTATGGGATTGCATTGCGTCAGACGTTAGAAGCGATTCTTGAAACATACAAAGGAGAGAAGAGTGGCGCAGACTGGGATAATTTCATGGACTACTGTAAGCGATTCTTTTTCTCGAATGGTAATCATCATCATTATTCAGCTGACAAATTTATTCCGGGATGTAGTTTGAGTATTTCTCGGAACTTGTGAAGAATAGCGATCAGGCTCGTTTACCACTGAATGGTAAATCAGTTGATGAATATCTGGTTCGCTTAAAAACGATCATGTTCGATCCGACATATGATTCAAAATGTGTTGACCTTTCTGCGAAAGATGTAATAGCTTCAAGTTGCAACAATTTCTATGAAGGATTAACTCAGAAAGAAGTTGAAGTTTACTACGAGCAAATTAAGTTGGCAGATACGACGAATAAATCTCAGATCGGATTCAATTCTAAATTGATGAAAGTGGATGGAAAGATCGTTGAGCAAGTTTATAAATTAGGAGGCATGTACAGTACAGCCATTGAGAAGATCATTTTCTGGTTACAAAAGGCGGGTGGAGTGGCTGAGAATCCCGGACAAAAATTGACAATTGACAGACTTATCAAATTTTATCAGACGGGTAATCCTGTTGATTTTGATGACTACAGTGTAGCCTGGGTTTGTGATACGATTTCTACTGTCGATGCTGTGAATGGTTTTATCGAAGTATATCAGGATGCATTGCAGAAAAAATCTGCTTTTGAATCGGTAGTGTCGATGAAAGATTTCGAAGCGACAAAACGAATTGCAGCTGTTTCGCATGAAGCACAATGGTTCGAAGATAATTCGCCAATCATGAAAGAGCATAAGAAAGATACTGTAACCGGAATCAGTGCTAAAGTTATCACGGTGATCTCAGAAGTTGGAGATGCTGCACCTTCTACACCGATTGGAATTAATCTACCGAACAATGAATGGATCCGAGAGGATACAGGATCGAAATCGGTTTCATTAAGTAATATCGTTGAATCCTATAATTTCTATAAGGCTAAATCACCGATGATCGATGAGTTTGGTTCATCTGATGAAGTGAAGGCACGAGTAAGACAATATGGCGGAATGGCAGGTGATATACACACAGATCTGCATGAGGTGATTGGACATGCATCCGGTCAAATAAATAAAGGCGTTAAAACGACAGACGTAACTTTAAAAAATTACGCAGGAGTACTTGAAGAAGCGCGAGCAGATTTAGTTGGCTTATATTATACATTGGATCAGAAGTTGGTTGACATTGGAGTTAGTCCATCGCTTGAAGTCGGTAAGGCGGAATATGATAATTATATCATGAATGGAATGATGACTCAATTGCAACGCATCGAACCCGGCGATAATCTGGAAGAAGCCCACATGCGTAATCGTCAATTGAATTCTCAATGGGCATTCAAAAAAGGAGAGAAGGATAAAGTGATAGAAAGAATTTCTCGTGATGGTAAAACATATTTTGTGATCAACGATTATCAGAAGTTGAGAACATTGTTCGGCGAATTACTTCGCGAGATCCAAAGAATAAAATCGGAAGGCGATTTCAAAGCAGGAAAAAATCTTGTAGAAACATACGGTGTGATCGTAGATCAGCCATTGTTAAAAGAAGTTCATGCTCGTTTTGAAAAATTGAACATCGCGCCGTACATGGGTTTCATTCAACCGAAGCTAGTTCCTGTTATGGAAGGAGATCGTATCGTTGATGTTAAAGTTCAATATCCGAAGAGCTTTGTTGAACAAATGTTGGAGTATGGGAAGACGTATAATTTCTTGGCGCCGTATTGGAATTGAGAAACAAAAATTGTTTTACAGAAAAGGGGCGATATAGTTTATCGCCCCTTTTTCATTAAAATGTTTTTAATACAATACTGAATCTTTTCTGAATCACAGTTTTCCTGTCAGAAGGTTACAGGTTTAACAGCACCCCCCACCCGGCTTACAAGAATTTTGATTTGTCATCTCAGAAAGATTTCTTTTTAATTTTTCGGGAGGAATTCCACAGCTATCAGAAGCTAAACAAGCCGTTTGTTTGGAAACAAGAACAAACGTCTTTCCATCGAAATCAGATCATATTGGTCAAAATCATTTGCATCCCACAATTGAAAGTTGGCTACTTTCTCGTTTCGAATTGTTCCGCCACAATCAATGAAATGTTTTGTTACAACACCAATTTCTGTAACATGGAAATGTTCAGGTACAGGGATTCCATTTTGAAGTTCGAATTGCACTGCTTCGGCAGTACTTAGAATATTTTTTATGTCTGATAGTTTCATTGTTATTTTATTTAGTACCGGTTTGTTTTATAAATTCCATCACTGCATTTTTAATTGTATCTCGCACAATGATCGTTTTGTTTAATCTTTCAATGTCATCGCCGGCAAATGAAGAAGGATCTTCGAATGACCAGTTTATCTTTTTGTGAACTCCCGGAAATATTGGACAACGTGCAGCACTGGCTTCATCGCATACGGTAACTACATAATTATAAAGCCGGCCTTCTTTGAAGAATTGAAAAACGTCTTTTGTTTTATTATTGCTGATGTCTATGCCATCTTCCTGCATTGCTTTTACTGCAAATGGATTTAGATTTCCTGCTTCAAGTCCGGCGCTTTCAACGTGGTATTGGTCACCACCAAATTTTTTAAGATATGCTTCAGCCATTTGACTACGTGCTGAATTGTGAATACACAAAAAGAGAACTTTGATCTTTTCCATCTAAATGATTTTTTAGTTTTTTTTATTTAGCAACACTTTGGATTGTTTGAATTTGTCTTTGCAAAAAATTCGTTGAATTGTTTTTCGAATTGCTCAAATGTTTTCCAATTGATGCAATAGCATGACTTCGGTCCTTCAACTGTACCTGTTATAAGTCCGGCCTTGAGAAGTTCTTTCAAATGTTGCGACACCGTAGATTGCGCAAGAGGAGCACTTCAACGATCTCTCCGCAAATGCAGCTTTCTTTTCTTGCGATCTCTTTCAAAATAGCAACCCGTGCCGGGTGACTGATTGCATTGGCGAAATCGGCCAAATGATTTTCCTTTTGAGTGAATTGATCGCGTTTGTGAATTGCCATGGGGTTAATTGTATATCGCAAATATACGATAAAGAAAAGCCTAAAAGCAAATAAAACTTAAAGATCTTTATGAGTAAAGGGATAATTAGTTGATAACTAAAAATTTAACACAGAGAACATAGAGAAAAAAAGGGAGAAAAAGAGTAACAAAACACAAGAACACAAGTTCACAAAAGACCTCGGAATGAAATTGTATTATATTTTTTATTCCGTGGTCTTTTGTGAACTTGTGTCCTTGTGTTATATTTTACCTTACCTTCTCTTTTTTCTCCCTTTTTTTCTTTGTGTTCTCTGTGTTAAAAACAACTCATTACTTACTGAAGAGATACTGCATAATCGTCACATCCAAAAGCTTCCCAAACTTGTAACCAACTTCTTTCAAAGTCCCTACATGTTTATAGCCAATCTTTTCGTGAATGTGTATGCTTGATAAATTGTCGCTTGAAATGCGGGAGATGACTGTGTGATTTTTACTTTTCACCTTCCAATGTTGTAACTTCCAAAAGTTGTGAACCGATCTTTTTCCACGGTGATCGTGGTGAATGTAAACAGATACTTCTACGGTAGTGTCGTAAGCACAACGATCGCTGTATGGACTCAATGAAGCCCATCCAACGATCGTATTATTTTCTTCCGCTACAAATACCGGATGATTTTCTTTGTGATTATTGTACCACTCCAATTGTTTTTCAAAAGTTCGTGGAGTCGTATCAAATGTGGCTGTCGCATTCAAGACAGCTTCATTATAAATTTCTAAAATAGCATTCAGATCATCAATTATTGCTTTACGTATTTGTAACATAATTTAGAACTCTGAATCAGTGAATTTAATATTTACAATGTAAATCGAACGGAGAGTGCACCATCGAAATACGTGTAGAAGCCTGGGATAATATCAATTTGTGGTTTTACATCCAGACCAAGCGAGATAGGAACATCTTTGAATTTGTATTCTAATCCAAGGATAAAATCCGCACCCAGATAAAATCTGTTGTCATAATTATCATTGTAGAAATCATAATCATGTTTGTTGTAATGATAATATCCGTAAGTGTAATCACCTTGAAAAAACCCAATGTGACCACCTAATCCCCAGTACCATGATAGTCCGGGTGCAGTTGGAAACGGATAATGCTTTTCCCATAAAGCAGTGATAGAAATCGAATGTCGTGCAAATCCCAGGATCCCTTCAATTGCAGTGTTGCTGCCTGTAAAATGTTTTACTGTAATTCCTCTATTGATTCCACCAAGACGAAGTCCCAGACCTGTTTGGTATTCCTGTGCATTCATTGTCATCGTCATAGAAACGAGAGCAAATAGTAATAATAGCTTCTTCATATTATTTTATTTTAGGTTTTATTTTTGTGACCTAAACATATGACGAAGGTAAAGGTTATTTTTTAGAGTTTAAATGTAAATTGGTTGCAAGTCGTTATCAATCCGGTGTTTATTTCTTAATGTTACACAATGATTAATATTTGTTACACAATTCCCATATTTATAAAATCAAAATGGAGTGAAGCTTGCAAAAGCAACAAGATTTATTTCCCGCAGAATTACGCAGAGTGCGCAGAATATCCGCAGAAATTATTTTTCATCCCGATAGCTATTGGGATTCATTTCCCGTTTTACCAAGAGCGAATCAATCGTCTGTTGTGTAATCGAATGATAATTCCCTCGCGCTGTCGAATAAATTTCTTTGGCCATTATTTTACCCGAGTCGGTTTTAACCATTGCTGCAAATAATGGTTTCACAAATTTTCTTCTTCCAACATCATTCAAGAAATGTTTCAATGCCGGATAAGCCGATTCATAATTGCTGGTGATACTTTCTCTAACCATAAAAATAAGATCTCTGAATTACCTGTTTTGGAAAAATGAAATGTATCATCAAGATCTTTCATTTGATCATTGGACAATTTTTCAGGAAGCAATCCAAGGAAACGCATCCACTCATACGTTGAATAGCTTTTGTCGAAAGTGTATTTGCCTTTGCACCATTCTTCCATAATTCAACTTCATGAGCAACTTTTTGGAATTTCTCTGAAGACACCGAAGGGCAATTTGCAGGCAGTCCCGGTTTATAAACCCATTCGTTGATGTTGATCTTCTTTTCTAATTCTGTGTCACCTTTGATGATCTCTGATTTATACTCAGCAAGAAACTGTTCTGTTGTGATTGTTCCAAATGCATGTCGATGAAAATAGCTCTTCAAGAAAGCATCAAACTTTTCTCGTCCGATCGATTTTTCTATAAGCAATAAAAGAAAGTGTCCTTTTTCATAGGCAATATCATTCATACCGTCATCAGGATCACAACCTGCAAGATTCAATTTCAAATGTGTCGCTGCACTGGTGTCGCCTAATTCTTCAATCGTAGATTTCAGATCTTCGAATCCAAGTAGGCTTTGCATGTCTGCAATATCTTTTCCCGTAAATTGCTTCCATAATTCGCAATTCGAAATAAACTGTAAAACCTTCATTCATCCAGAAGTCATCCCACGTTGCATTCGTCACCAGATTTCCACTCCATGAATGTGCTAGTTCGTGCGCTACTAATGTTGTAAGCGAACGATCACCTGCAATGATAGTTGGTGTTGCAAATGTCAGCATCGGATTTTCCATTCCGCCGAATGGAAATGATGGAGGTAACACAATTAGATCATATCTTCCCCAAGCATAGTCGCCATATAATTTTTCTGCAGCGTCAACCATTTGCGGTAAGTCTGCAAATTCGTAAACAGCTTTGTCAATCGTGACTTGTTCTGCATAAACACCGGTTCTTTTGTCCAATGGCTTGAATTGAAAATCTCCAACAGCCAATGCAAGCAAATAAGCCGGAATTGGTTTTGGCATTTTGAAATGATAAATCCCGGAAGCATTTTTCTCCTGCGGATTCTCTGCACTCATGGCTGCCATTAATTGTGCAGGAACTTTTATTGTAGCTTCATAGGTAAAACGGATCCCCGGACTATCCTGAATCGGAACCCATGTTCTTGCCAGGATCGCTTGTGATTGTGTAAATAAAAACGGTTGTTTCTTTCCGGCAGTCTGTTGAGGCGATAACCATTGCAATCCTGCCGCATCTGTTGAAGTAGAATAATAGATCGTGATGAAAGTCGGTTTTGCTTCGAGCTCAACGATCAATTCTCTTCCTAAAAACTGAACTTCATTTCCCAACGTAAATTTGGCCGGAGTTTCATTTGTTCCTGAAGTAACTTTTTCAATATTCAGTCCTCTGTATCCAGGTGAATTTGGTTTGCGTTATCATGTGACTCAATGTTAAGAATTGCTTTACCTGACAAGATCTTCTTTTCAAAGTCGACAGTCAGGTTAAGATTCAGATGTGTAACTTTTGCTTCACTTGAAATAGCAAATGAATGCGGATCCTGGCTTACTGCAATTGAATTGGTTTCCATTTTATTTTCTTTTGAATTGGTACATGAACTAAAAACTGATGATAATATGAGAAAGATGAGAATTAGTCTAGCCACTATTTATTTTTTCTCAAAGATAATAATTGTCTTGATTGATAAGCATGAAAAAAGCCGCCTCAAAAAGAAGCGGCTTTTTAACTTTCGAAATAATTATTAATTTACAATAATGCTTCCAAAACGATTACTTTGAAATAAGAACCTTTTTGGTTGTCTTTTTATTGCCTTCCTGAACTGTTACAATCACATAAGAAGTAGCAACTGAATTCAATGTACGAGTAAAAGTTGTACCATTAACTTTTTGCTCAGTCATTAGAATTTGTCCTAATGCATCAACAATTTTTACCGAAGCATCTTTTGCTGAATGATCGAATCGAATCGTAATCGTATTGTTTTTCGAAGTGATCAAAATCGATTCATCTTTCAATTCATCAACTCCAATATCAACGACTGTGATCGTATCTGAATAATCAGCTGAACAACCATCAGATGTTTCTATATGCAATGAAACTACATATGTTCCATCAGTGGTATAGGTATGATTTGGATTTGCTGAGGATGATGTATTTCCATCGCCGAATGCCCATGAGTAAACAACGATATTTCCTGTTGCTGTATTTGTGAATGCAACGTCAAGTCCGGTTGCTGCATAAGTGAAGTTGCTTACCACACTTCCAACTAATATACTTACAGTTGCAGGGCACTTGTACATGGAAGAACTTGCACTTCCCAGTCGTAACAGTAGTAATAGTAGCTAGCAGGATTAGATGTAGAGTTACTTGTTGTTATAGTTACTAATCCGGCAATTGTGTACGGATAACTTGCTCCTGAAAGATTCCGATATAAGAAACTTCCTGCCGAAACACCTAATTGGTATTTCCGGAGTCTGAATATCGAAGTTAAGTAACACGACTTTGTCCATCAGGAACTGTGATCGTTCTTGATTGTAAAAGAGTTCCTGTTGAAGAATACAAATTGAAAGTTCTGTCTGTCGTTCCATTTGCATCAACTAAAACGGTTTTCAAACGCATCGGTTGAAGGGTTGTAAAAATTTCTTTTCCTTCGAATGAAGTGTTGTGATAACCACCGGCACCAATGGATGGACCAACAGGACCAACATTTTGTAATGCAGTCGGAGTGATCTGACGAACAGTATAAATTGTACTTGCTCCTAATAATGGAGTAGTATATGTCAATGCAGTTGAAACAAGATTGTTTGATGCATCATACCATTCAGCTTGATTTCCTGAAGTAACTGTTGCTGTCAATGTTGTTGTTCCCGGAGTACACAGACCTGTATTGCCTGATACAGTTGGAGCCGGATCGATAGTAACTGTGATGTACGAAGTTTTGATGTTGTCATCAGAGCCAAGCGTGTTTGTTACTGTAAGTGTAACAGTGAATGTTCCAGCGGTTGTATAAGTATGAGTTGGGTTCTGAATTGTTGATGTACTACCATCGCCAAAATCCCATAGCCACTGTTGTGGAATATCTGTTGAAAGATCAGTGAAGCGAACAATTCCAAAACATGTCGTTGTTACGTTTGCAGAAAATTCAGCACAGGAGGAGCAACAGGAATCTGACAGAATGGAGGAATAGAAAAATCTTCGGTTTCATCACCTGCAGTATTTGCGCTTCCCTGGTCAGCAAGGTAGCCCATTCCTCTGCGAGCGAATACATCCCAGATCAAACATTTGTGAATACCACCATAAAGATTATCGTCAGCAAGAAGAATGGCATCACGACCATCTAAGAATCCGGGACCACATGGTTGAAGTTTCATTCCCTCCATCACTAGTGCCATTGTAATATTATTTCCGGAAGTTCCATTGATCCAGTCAGGATCAAATCCGCTTAGATCTCTCAATGCCCAATTCAAATCCCAAAGAACCGTACACCATACTTCACCGACATCATGCACTTCTGAACTTTGTGCAAGAAGACCGTATGTCTCAGGATTAATTCCCATGTCTGTTGAATACGGGTATCTTCTGATTCCGGGTCCGTTGTTAGGTTCGCCTAATGCAAAAGTTCCAACTCCACGAGCATCTGCTCCTGCATCACCAGCTTCTTGTGTAAACATTATTGCTAACCAATCACTCCAGCCTTCACCTGCTTGTTCCCCATTGTTCAAACAATTTGAATTGTTTGGTCCACCGGTTAAACGATTTGAAACTCCATGTCCGTATTCGTGTGTTATGATTCCATTGTCAAATGAACCGTCTATATCAACTGCTCCGAAGGGCAGGATTAAGTGTTCCGTTAACTCCTGAACCGCTAAGTGCTGCACGAATTACATTTCCATCTGTTTGTGAGATCATCACAGAACGAATTGTAAATGAAAAACCATTGCCAATATAGCCCATTGAACAAGGTCAATAGTTGTCGTTGTTAATTACACTAACTGCTACTTCATTTTCATTTTGCGCTTGAAGAACTTTATCGACGAATCCACATGTCCCACGATCAAGTAATGCAATTTTCCCATTGATTGTTGAGCCATTTACCAAAGGTTCGCATGCATCGGAGGTTGGATTTGTTCCATCAATCACTAATGCAATCTCTTGTGTGATAGCTGAAGAAATAGAAGGACCAAAACCTGCTCCTACAACATTGTATGTTCCGGCAATTCCACCCGGACTATTTAATTACCAAGGTAGATTGAGCAACACCGCTCCATAAGTACATCTGCATTCTACCATTTTGACCATCATCTGGTGTGGAGAAATTTGCATTATTTGTTCCGCCGCCATCCTGAGCTTCTGCAACTACATAATCATTACCTGCACCACTACCGGAATAGTTGAATTCCTGAAAATTTCCGGATACTTCATCGAAACCATAATGATATAAGTAATCATGTACCATGTTGTTCACATAAAATAAATTTACGTTGGAAGCATCGGTATATGTACTTGCCGGCTGAGATAAATTTGCCGGAAAATCAAAGTTAAGCAATGAAGTTCCATCTGGTGAAGAACCGGGAGCATCTTGATTTGCGATGTCATCGTAAGCGTAAACGTTATTTCCACGAGTGATCGTGTACTCAGCACCGGTAACCCCGTTGTCATCATGCCATCCGAATGGAGAAGCTAATGGATCAGACGGATCAGGAACTAAAACCGAAGCGCCGAATGACGGACCTTCTAATGGAAACGGAAAAACTCTGTATGCTCCGATAGCTGTTGTGCTTGTCGTTGAAGCATTGCGGAAAGGTACTGTGGTAGTTGCTTGAGAAGAAATTGGTTCATCGCCGAAATCGCAACTAACTGTCCAGTCGTTTTTGTAATGTAACTACCTGTTGTTGCATCAATTCGCACATTCCACCAGTGACTTCCATCGAGTTGATGAATGTTTACATTCCATGCAAGGCGAAGGTTGTTGCTGACAGATTCTAACACCAGTTCAACTTTGATATTGTCTCTGGAAATTCCTCCCGGAGAGAATGTGTATTTGTTGACACTTTTGTCAGATGAAATTAATTTCGGATCAGACAATAAAGTTAAGCCTAAGTGCTGCGATGCTTTTTGAATGGCAACGACCTGTGAAATTCCGGGACGGATAGTATTAGAAATTCCCGATGCATTCGGATACAATCTTTTTGCAAAAGAAACAACTTTACCTTCACGGATACAAACAGAAGAAACGGCATTGAATATTTTTACACCGTTTACGGTTTGTTGAATATAGGCATATGTTGTTCCGTATTTTTGGTTGAACGTTAAATCAGATAAATACCAATTGGCAAGATCCTGATCCGTTAGTTTTAATGTCGATTGATTTAGTTTCAAATAATCGGCAATGATCTTTCCGTAAGTGGTCTTATCGGAATTTTGTTTTGCTGTTCCCCCTGCAAAAAGTTGGATAGTCAAAAACAGCATCACGAGCGATGCTGCACTTAGTTTTCTGAACATAGTAGTTAGAGAGTAATTGTAATGATGGTTTTGGTTAAGCTTAATTAGAATCTTTCGAAAATCCATTTGTCACTAAAAAGTGATTTTCAATCCATTTCAAATATAAAAAAAGAAAGTGAGGAAAAAAGCCCGTAAGCTGCAATTATTGGCTTAAACCACGCTTAAAAGGGTCATTTGGGGATTTCATCTTACATATATGCATTTTTAGAATTTTTTCAGTTTTATTTATCTTAGTATTTTGAGCCGGGATTTTCATTTGAAAATAATTCCAAAACGTTTTAAATGTGTCAATAATGATTTCTAGGAATTATTCAATTTTTACAAATCGATAAGCGCTCTTTGCCAAGTGACCATTCCACAATGTAACAAAGTAAATTCCAGTCGTGAGATTCGATACGTCAATTTCAAAACTTTCATTTGAATTGAAATGTTTTCAGTTCTCAAAACCCGGCCTAAATTATCTATTATTTGAATTTCAATATTTGAGAACGATTTTATTCCAAAATCGATAGTAAGACCTTTGTTGAGTTGGAACCGGATAAATTTTGGACTTGTAAAAATTTTGTTCTCCAATTCCTATTGTCGAACAGATTATCTGATCAGTAAAATTTAATTGTGTAGAAGTAAAAGGAAAATTTGATACTGAGAAACTTGACGTACTTGAGAGTCCAGAGCTAATTGTTGCGGTTGAAAAATCTTCAAATATTGGTACAGCATTCTGATTGCAACCTGAACTTCCGTTATCGTCAATATGCATTATATAAATTTCTGATTTCAATGTTGGCGAAACGTAGGCAGATCCAGCTACAAAATATCCATTTGATGCAGAAGGCTGAACAGAGGCAATATTATCCACAAAGAATCGTCACCATATGAATTTGCCCAGATAACATTTCCAAGACTATCTGTCTTCATAATAAAATAGATATATGTGTCAGCAACACTTCTTATAGTTAATCTCCCACCTGATAGTAAAATTGAACCGTCAGAATTTAAATTTAGTTCAGATACTTTATTTATCAGCGTAGAATAGTAATTTTTTTTCCACCTGAGAGAGCCATGCTATTTAGTCTAGTGAGGGTCGCATAATCTAGCGAATCGTAATTTTCTTCGGAGGAGCACATAATATATCCGCTATCTGTTGTTTGTTTAATGCTTCCAGCATAGGCAGAGGTTCCAATATCAATTATTTTTTCCCATTCTGTGTTTCCAAATTGATCATACTTTGCAACTATAGGTATATTTATAGAAGTGTTTGGTTTGTAAAATCCACAAGCAATTATCCCTCCATCATAAGTAGTATTGCAGTTGTTTAGAATTGTGAATATTCCTTCTATCCAACCATGTGACCAAATTAAATTTCCCGAGGTGTCCGTTTTTAATACAAATGCGCTAGAATTTGTAATGCTACCACACACAATGTATCCATCGTTTTGGATACAAATTGAACCCGCCAGAACTTGATTGGCGTTTTCGTAAATTTTTGACCAGATTAAATTTCCAAGACTATCTGTTTTATAAAGGATAATAGATTTACTATTAAAATCATTAGTATATCCTAGAAATACAAAGTTCCCATCATGATCCAATTTGATGTCAGAGGCATATGTAAATATTGGGACTTCAAGTACTTTTGACCATTGAAAACACCATTTTGGTCGAATTTGGTTAAAAGAGATTACTCAAAGCAGAAGCGTGAATATGTCCTGTTACTGCAAATCCTCCATCCGAAGTCACTACCATTCCTTCACACTCATCAAAATCAGGTGTGCCAATCGTTCTTTGAAAATTCATCTGAGAGAAAAGCATATTACAAGTCAAAGTAAAATATAGGACAAGAAGTTGTTTTTTCATAAACTAATTTTTAAAGTAGGTGATTAAATAAATCTAATTATGATTTCCTGTCGTCGAATTTTCAATATGTTCTTTATTTTAGAAATGTAAATAAGTTGTATTGCGAAACATTCATAGAATTGTCAATTCCTGTCTATTTAAAGGATAGAAATTCATTTAAATTTCAAAGCTATTAATTTCAAATGAATTGCAACTTTTTAATTGTTTGAGTACATTCTTAGTTAAGTAATTTGATTCAAATTTCCTTCAGAATCTTTTCAACTTTTTACTTTTGCTTGATAGTCAACGCAAAAAATTTTTCTTTGGAGTTCTCAATATCAAAACATGAAAATGCAAAGAGGTAGTTATAAACAAAATTGTTCAAAACGCCTGAAAGCCTTGTGTAGTAAGGGCTTCCAGAGCTTACAACCAATTTTTGCACATACACTGGTGCATAATTGTCGAAAAATAAAACCATCCCCTTGCATATGTATTTAAAAAAAAAGAATTTTTGTCCAGGTCATCGAGAGGAAGTAAACTGATAAATCAAAAGAATTTTAAAGGATACGAGATTAATTTCTCTTTGGTTGGGTAGTAATTTTTTAAACCAACTAAAGCGACAGGGAATCGTCACCTCTAATGAGAAATAGGAAAATTTAATAACCGCTTTTTTAAAGTAAAAATGAAGAAAGAAATATTATTAGAAGAAAATAAAGATCGCTTTGTGCTGTTCCCGATCAATTACCCAAAGATCTGGGATATGTATAAAAAGTCTGTTCAGAGTTTCTGGACGGCTGAAGAAGTGGATTTACAAGCTGATCAGAAGGATTGGAAAACTGTCGAACGACGAGCGCCATTTCATTAAACACGTACTTGCCTTTTTCGCAGCAAGCGACGGAATCGTGAATGAAAATCTTGCCATTAACTTCATGAATGAGGTTCAATTGCCGGAAGCACGTTGTTTTTTACGGCTTTCAGATCATGATGGAAAATATCCATTCTGAAATGTACTCGCTTTGATCGATACATATATTAAGGACTCTGCAGAAAGAACTCACTTATTACATGCAATTGATACAGTGCCTTGTGTGACGAAAAAAGCACAATGGGCACTTCGTTGGATCAAGAACGGATCATTCGCTGAGCGTTTGATCGCTTTTGCAGCAGTTGAGGGGATTTTCTTCTCAGGGTCGTTCTGTTCGATCTTCTGGTTGAAAAAACGCGGATTGATGCCGGGACTTTGTACATCTAACGAATTCATCAGCCGCGACGAAGGAATGCATTGCGATTTCGCTTGGCCTTCTTTATGGTATGCTGAAAATAAGCTTCCAAAAGAAACAGTTCAGGCAATCATCCGTGATGCAGTTGAAAATGAGCATGAATTCGTAACAGATGCAATTCCGGTTTCTTTGATCGGTATGAATGCGAAACTTATGTCAGTATATTGAATTCGTTGCTGACCGTCTACTGGTTTCTCTTGGTTGTGATAAAATTTACAACAGCACAAATCCGTTTGACTTCATGGAGATGATCTCTCTTCAGGGAAAACAAACTTCTTCGAAAAAGAGTAAGCGAATATAAGAAAGCATCGGTTGGACAGTTGCAGTCGGAGAATCTTTTAAGTTGGACGAAGACTTTTAGTGAGTGGTGAGTAGTAAAGTGGTAAAGTAGCAACAGTTGCATTAACATTTATTTCAAAAAAATGAGGAGGAGGGGTAAGTAGTAAGTAGCAATACATACGTTAGCATTCATTTCTCATTGAACAAAGAAAATAGATTAACAAAAGGCACACAGTGCCACTTTCCACTTACCACTTACCAATTACTACTTACCAATAAAAAGTAAACACACCACTATATTCACCAAGAAAATGTTCGTACACAAAAGAGATGGGAAAAGAAGCCGTTCGCTTCGATAAGGTAACGGCACGGATTCAGAAACTGGCTTACAGTTTATCTGAACATGTGATACTTTTGCTGTTGCCCAAAAGGTGATCGAAGGGATCATGATGGAGTTACGACTTCCCAGCTAGATAGTCTGGCCGCTGAAATTGCTGCATCAATGACGACTCGTCATCCTGATTATGCAATTCTTGCTGCTCGTATTGCTGTAAGTAATTTACATAAGAATACAAAGAAGTCTTTCAGCGAAACAATGAAAGACCTTTATGAATATATCGATCCAAAACAGGAAAGAAAGCTCCTTTGCTTGCTGATGATGTATATGCTATCATCGAGAAGAACAAAGACTTTTAGATTCAACGATCATCTATGATCGTGATTTCGGGCTATGATTATTTCGGTTTCAAACACTCGAGAAATCGTACTTGTTAAAAATTCGTGGTGCAATTGCTGAACGTCCGCAACATATGATCATGCGCGTGGCTATTGGTATTCATAAAGAAGATATTGAATCGGCTGTTGAGACTTATAATTTGATGAGCGAACGTTGGTTCACGCATGCAACACCGACCTTTTCAATGCAGGAACTCCTAAGCCGCAGAAGCTCTTGCTTCCTGTTGCAAATGGAAGACGATAGCATCGATGGAATTTATAATACACTTAAGAATTGCGCAAAAATTTCGCAATCTGCCGGTGGTATCGGACTAAGCATTCACAATGTGCGTGCAACAGGTTCATACATCCGCGGAACGAATGGTACTTCTAACGGTATCGTTCCGATGTTGCGTGTCTTCAATGATACTGCTCGTTATGTAGATCAAGGTGGTGGAAAACGTAAAGGTTCATTCGCGATTTATATTGAACCTTGGCATGCTGATATTTTCGACTTCCTTGAATTGAAAAAGAATCACGGTAAAGAAGAAAATCGTGCACGTGATCTTTTCTTCGCTATGTGGATCTCTGATCTATTCATGGAAAGAGTGGAGCAAGATGGTGAATGGAGTTTGTTCTGTCCGAATGAGGCACCTGGTCTTGACGAATGTTATGGTGATAAATTCCGCGCTCTGTATGCTCAATATGAAGCAGAAGGTCGCGCGCGTAAAACAATAAAAGTACAAGAACTTTGGTTTGCAATTCTAGAATCGCAAATTGAAACAGGAACGCCTTACATGCTTTACAAAGATGCATGTAATGAAAAAAGCAATCAGAAGAATCTTGGTACAATTAAGAGTTCAAATCTTTGTACAGAGATCGTTGAATATACTGCACCTGATGAGATCGCTGTTTGTAATCTTGCATCGATCGCTTTGCCGCGCTTCGTTATCAATAATAAATTTGATCACCAAAAATTATTCGACATCACGTATGTGATTACGAAGAATTTGAATAAAGTAATTGACATTAATTATTATCCTGTTGAAGAAGCGCGTCGTGTAACATGCGTCACCGTCCGATTGGAATTGTTGCAAGGGGATTGGCAGATGCATTTATTTTGATGCGTATGCCATTTGACAGCGAAGAAGCTCGTCAAGTTGAATAAAGAATTCACGAAACGATTTATTATGCTGCAATGACAGCATCGAAAGATCTTTCTAAGAAGGATGGTCCATACGAAACGAATGAAGGTTCACCGTATCGCAAGGAATTTTCCAATACGATATGTGGAATGTAGTTCCATCGAATCGTTGGGAATGGGATGTGTTGAAAGAAGAAGTGAAAAATACGGAGTGCGTAATTCATTGTTGTTAGCGCCAATGCCGACTGCAAGTACATCGCAGATCCTTGGTAACAACGAATGTTTCGAGCCATACACATCGAATATTTACAGTCGTCGTGTGTTGAGTGGAGAATTCCCTATCGTGAACAAGCACTTGCTAAAAGATCTTGTGAAATTGAATTTGTGGAATGATAATATGAAGAATAAGATCATTGCAGATAACGGTTCAATTCAAGCGATAGCAGAAATTCCTGCTGACCTGAAAGAGATCTACAAAACAGTTTGGGAGATCAAGCAACGCGCAGTGATCGATATGGCTGCTGATCGCGGAGCATACATCTGTCAAAGTCAGTCGTTGAATTTATTCATTCAGGATGCCAACTTCGCAAAACTTGCATCAATGCATTTCTATGCATGGAAGAAAGGTTTGAAAACCGGAATGTATTACTTGCGTACAAAGTAGCTGATGCTGTTAAATTCACAGTTGACCAAAGCTACCTGAAGCAACCAAATGTAGAAACAGCAGTTGTTGCTGATAAAGAAGAAGCCTTTGCCCAAATGGCCTGCTCGCTGGATAATCCGGAAGCGTGCGAAGCCTGCGGCAGCTAACAATACATGCTTTTGTACATAGTGCAAGACCCTTCTGACAGTTGTTGGAAGGGTTTTTTTTTGTTTTGAAAATTGAATGAATCAATTCCCAATTTGTTTTTCGTTCATTTGAAAAAACCCCTAAACTTGCTTATAAATCAATAATAGCCCTAATTATGAAAAGATTTCCGCATTATTTTTATTTGCATTCAGTTTTCTGTTTGCCTCAGCTCAGCCGGTGCAGCAGACAAATAAAATAATTCTATACTTTTTAAGTCGGGCGTTGTTCAGGTCCAGGCCAATGTGGATGCCTTTTCAACGAATGACGACCTGAATCAGTTTGGGGTTTTCAATCAGCGAATATATGTATTGCTCCAATTCAACAGTGTGCCAACAGTAGAGCAACGTCAGGCTATTGAAGCAAGCGGGATTCATCTGCTCGATTACATTCCGCACTTTGCATTTTATGCGTCGCTGCCTTCTGATTTTGATCCGAGCATTTTGGCTTCGCTTAACGTAAGTAGTTTATCTGAAATAAAAACAAATTACAAACTCAATCAGGAATTGAGGAATAATTCCATTCCACAAGATGCAATCAAACAAGAAGGAACAGTTGATGTAAATGTTTTGCATTTCAATGATGTTTCGAGAGAGAATGCTATTATTGAATTAGTTGCTAATGGAGCTACAGTGACTAAGACAGCAGATAATCTTAAGACAATTACTGTCCGAATTAAAAGTAATGAAATTGGAAAATTCTCTGCATTACCATTCGTAGAATACATAGAGACAATTGCGCCGGATCCAACTCCTGACGATACGCAAGGACGCAGTCTTCATCGCTCGAATGTGATAAATTCAGAACAGGCAAACGGATTGCACTATAATGGTTCCGGTGCATGTTGCAGTTGCGATGATGGAAGCATCAGTCACATTGATTTTAAAGGTCGCTGGACCGATCATACAGATGGTGACAAGGTGGAACTCATGGTGATATGACTTCTGGTATTTGCGTCGGTGCCGGCAATCTTGATCCGACGATAACGGGAATGGCTACCGGTGCTCATCTTCACGAATTTTCAATTGGAGGTTATCCGCAAATTGTTGATGCTATTGCGAATTATGATAACGATAGTATTGTTCTGGTATCAACTAGTTATAGCCAGGGTTGTAATGAATATACTTCAGATTCACAATTTGGTGATGAATTAATTTATGATCATCCGCAATTGCAATTTATATTCAGTGCAGGAAATAATAATAGTAGTGATTGTGGTTATGGCGCAGGAGATCAATGGGGAAATATTACAGGCGGATATAAATCAGGTAAAAACGTAATTGCTTGTGCAAATGTAAATCCCAGCGATGTAATTGACAATTCAAGCAGTCGTGGTCCTGCTAGCGATGGACGTGCAAAACCCGACATTGCAGGAAATGGAACAGACCAATTGTCGACTGATGAAAACAACACTTATCAGGTTGGCGGCGGTACTTCAGCAGCTTCACCGGGTGTTGCAGGTGTGAGTGCACAATTATGTCATGCATATAAAGAAATGCATTCCGGGCAGGAAATCAATACGGCTTTGCTTAAAGCTACTTTATTGAACACGGCTTCAGAACTTGGCAATCCCGGTCCGGATTATATTTACGGTTGGGGTCGCGGAATGCAATGCGGCTTATAATCTGCTTGCCGGCAACAATTACATTTTCGATTCAGCTTCTCAAGGACAGCAGAAAACATTTAATATCACTATTTCCGCAAATACAATTCTTGCAAAAGTTATGGTCTACTGGCACGATTACGAAGGTAATCCTGTTGCGTCAAAAGCGTTGGTCAATGATTTGAATATATCTATGACCGATATTTCAAGTACAAATTATTTTCCATTGATATTGGATCCCACTCCGAATGCAACAACTTTGAATAATTTTGCTGTGCCGGGAGTTGACACATTGAACAATGCCGAACAAATCCAAATTGAAAATCCTGCTGCGGGTAGTTATACTTTAACAGTAGACGGTTTTGAAGTACCGCAAGGAGTTCAAAGTTTTTATGTTGTATGGGATGCGGTGGAAGATGGGATTACAGTTACTTATCCGAATGGTGCAGAAGGATTCGTTGTAGGTGAGACAGAAGTAATTCGTTGGGATGATGCGAGTTAATCAACGCAATCCTACACCGTTAAATATTCAATTGATAATGGAAGTACATGGACTAATATTGCTTCCAATATTCCATATATAAAACGACAATGGTCATTCTTAGTTCCGGCTGTTTCAACGGATCAGGCGTTGATCAGAATTTCTCGTGGCTCACAATCGGACGTGAGTGATAATACGTTTTCAATATTCCCGGAAATTCAAAACTTATCTGTTTTGTTTGAGTGTCCAGATTCTGTTGGCTTGCAATGGACTCCTGTTGCCGGCGCAGTAGCTTATGAAGCAAGTATGCTTGGTGATATGTATATGGATTCTGTTGCTACTAGTTCGAGCTCTTCTGTTACAATTCACGGAACTGTTCCAAATGTTGACAAATGGTTTAGTGTAAGAGCAATTGGTGCGAATGGTGGTAAAGGTCGAAGAGTAAATGCAATTTTTAAACCTGCCGGAACGTATAATTGCCCATTGGCTTATGATAATGAAATGGTGAATTTAATTTCACCCATTTCAGGAACTTATCGAGATTGCCCTTCGAATGGATCTATAGATGTTAAAATTCATTTTAGAAGTTTGTCAATTAATACGATTTCTAATTTTCCAATAAGCTATCGTTTAAATTCCGGTAGTATTGTTACAGAAACTTTTGTCGGAACATTAAATACATTCGATACAGCATCATATACATTTTCTGTCCCTATCTCATTACTACCTACAGGTTCTTATCAACTTGCTGCCTGGATTTCATTAACAGGGGATATGAATAGTTATAATGACAGCGCGTTTGCACAAATAAATGTTATTGACGGCAATCTTGGTGTGCCACCTTTGACGGAAGATTTGGAAACTTCTTTTCCTCCTTTAGGTTTTTTAATTGGGAATCCTGATAATGACATTACATGGATCAGTCGTACCGTAACAGGAGCAAGTTCGTTTTCAACTACTGCTGCATATTTGGACAATTACAGTTACAATTCTCCGACAGAAGATTATTTTAAAACACGTGTGTATGATTTGACCGGTATGACTAATCCTTATATGACATTTGATGTGGCTCATGCGCCATATTCTACTACCTTAATTGATGGTTTGCGAATAGATGTATCATCAAATTGTGGAGGCAATTTCATTTTTTCAGGATATTTAAAAGATGGTTTAACACTAGGCACCGTTGGTGGTTATAATACTACTGTAGATTGGGAACCAACAGATGCAACAGAATGGAGAAATGATTCTGTTGACTTATCTGCATATGCAGGACAGCAAGTAATTCTTCGTTTTGCAAATATTAATGGTTATGGAAATAGTCTTTATATCGACAACATAAATATTTCGAACCTTCCGGTTGGTGTGAATGAGTACACAAACAACGCAGCTGTTACAATCTATCCGAATCCGACAAAGGAGATGTTCAATATCTATTGTAAGGATGAGTCGAATGAAGACGTAACCGTAATTGTTTTAGATGCATTAGGCCAGTGGTTAAAACCATGCGAAACAATTTCACAATGAACAACAATTTGGAAATGCGTTTGAGTGGCGTTACAACAGGAATTTACACTGTTGAATTACATTCAGGGCATATGAATGGACGGGCAAGTGGAAAGGTGGTTTTTATTGTGAATGCGTGAAATTTATTTGCATGAATATTCTGGGAATGTGCAGCGACTCCTCCGTCGGTTTTTTTTTTGGCGATTTTTTATATTTCCACATTCTACCATAACACATTTGACTCCCCCCTCCTCCGGAGTCGAGCCTTATGCAAATCCGGCTAAAAATGTGATCGTGGCGGTGTAAAAGTCGATTTCTCATTTTCCAAATCCAAATTTGTAATCAGCACGAATCTGAAAGGGTCGGCATGTTATTTGTAACAAACGTGCATCCATCGCGGTGAACAAAGGGAACCATTGACCGGCGGAAGTGGGGGTCAACTATAAGTTGGTAGACAACGAAAATCGTTATAAAAAAAAAAAAAAAAAAAAAAAAAAAAAAAAAAAAAAAAAAAAAAAAAAAAAATGACGGGGAACTGGGACCTATGTGTAATGTATGTGACTTTTTTTTTTTTTTTTTTTTTTTTTTTTTTTTTTTTTTTTTTTTTTTTTTTTTTTTTTTTTTTTTTTTTTTTTTTTTTTTTTTTTTTTTTTTTTTTTTTTTTTTTTTTTTTTTTTTTTTTTTTTTTTTTTTTTTTTTTTTTTTTTTTTTTTTTTTTTTTTTTTTTTTTTTTTTTTTTTTTTTTTTTTTTTTTTTTTTTTTTTTTTTTTTTTTTTTTTTTTTTTTTTTTTTTTTTTTTTTTTTTTTTTTTTTTTTTTTTTTTTTTTTTTTTTTTTTTTTTTTTTTTTTTTTTTTTTTTTTTTTTTTTTTTTTTTTTTTTTTTTTTTTTTTTTTTTTTTTTTTTTTTTTTTTTTTTTTTTTTTTTTTTTTTTTTTTTTTTTTTTTTTTTTTTTTTTTTTTTTTTTTTTTTTTTTTTTTTTTTTTTTTTTTTTTTTTTTTTTTTTTTTTTTTTTTTTTTTTTTTTTTTTTTTTTTTTTTTTTTTTTTTTTTTTTTTTTTTTTTTTTTTTTTTTTGGGGGCGATATCATTTCCCATAATAGATCGATAAGTTGATGAATCGAAGAAACGCCCTTCCAATCTAGCCCCGGGCTCAATGAGCTCCTGCGAATGGAGCACGGAAACGAAGGTGATTCGGAGATGCAGTGTAGCACTCCCAAAAATATTTTTTATGATATAACTCACTTTACTTCAGTTCAATTTCTAACATGTTAAAAGTTAAGCCAAGTGCAATTTATTCCGTGCGGCTAATCACCACTTCCACTCGCCACTTACTTAAAAAAACCTTTGAAAAACCACCTGCCAAACATACATTTGTCGGGCTTAAACCAAATCAGGGTTTAGTTGTTCATCTATAGAAAATGGCCTCAGGGCTTGTTTTGACGTTAATAAATCCATCATATGATTGCATCCCTTAAAATGTTCTATACTTCTGTTGGCCGGAAAATGGTCATGGCCTTGACAGGATTGTTTCTTTGCCTTTTTCTCTTAGAGCATTTGTATGGTAACTTGTTGCTATACAAGCTGGACGGCGGTGAATCCTTCAATGAATTCTCCCATTTTATGGCTGGAAACATGATAATCAGAACAATAGAAATTGGCCTTTTTGCCGGAATTCTGATACATGCTATCGATGGCTTGTTCCTTACTTTTTCAAATAAAAAGGCTCGTCCCGTTGGATATGCAGTAAATCACCAATCGAAAAACAGTTCGTGGTTTAGTAGAAATATGGGATTGACCGGATCTGTGATTTTCGTGTTCCTGGTTATACACATGAAGACATTCTTTGTTCCTCATCGGATAGGTACTCCAGAAAATGCGATGTCTTATGATGTTGCTTATGCTTTTCAAACGAATTGGTATGCGGCATTATATCTTGTTGCAATGGTGATTCTGGGAATGCATTTGAATCATGGATTTCAATCTGCGTTTCAAACGATGGGTTGGAATAATCATAAATTCAGTAAAACGGTCAAATCTGCAGGAACGATCTATGCATTAATTATGATGATAGGGTTCGCTTCTTTCCCAATAATTTTCTACTTCGATCTTTTCGGAGCTGCGACTAATATGGGCGTTAAATAATATTTCTTATCAGTAGGTCGATTAATAAAGATCATCACCAATATGAGCAAATTAAATTCCAGAATTCCGGAGGGCACACTCGATAAAAAGTGGACAGATTTCAAATCGAAAGTTCGTCTTGTAAATCCCGCTAACAAACGTCGTCTCGAAATTATTGTTGTCGGTTCGGGTTTAGCCGGCGGAGCTGCAGCTGCAAGTTTAGCAGAGATGGGCTACACGGTAAAATGTTTTTGCTTTCAGGACAGTCCTCGTCGTGCGCATAGTATCGCTGCACAAGGTGGAATCAATGCTGCAAAAAATTATGCGAACGATGGTGATAGTGTTTATCGTTTGTTCTATGATACAGTGAAAGGTGGTGACTACCGTGCGCGTGAAGCGAACGTTCATCGTCTTGCTGAGATCAGTACTGCAATCATTGATCAGTGTGTTGCGCAAGGTGTTCCTTTCGCTCGTGAATATGGCGGCTTACTTGACAATCGTTCATTCGGTGGTGTTCAGGTGTCGCGTACTTTTTATGCACGCGGACAAACAGGACAACAACTTTTACTAGGTGCATATAGTGCAATGTCACGTCAGATCGCCAAAGGAAATTTGAAAATGTACAATCGTCATGAGATGGTTGAAGTGGTGAAGATCGATGGCAAAGCACGAGGTATCATTGCAAGAAATTTAGTAACAGGTGAGATCGAGCGTCATTTCGGTCATGCTGTTATTCTCGCATCGGGTGGTTACGGAAACGTATTTTATCTTTCAACAAATGCCATGGGTAGTAATGTTACTGCTGCATGGAAAGCATATAAGCAAGGAGCGTACTTTGGTAATCCTTGTTTCACACAAATTCACCCGACATGCATTCCTGTATCCGGCGAATATCAATCGAAGCTTACACTGATGAGTGAAAGTTTGCGTAACGATGGCCGTGTTTGGGTACCAGCTGCAAAAGGTGATAAACGTAAGCCGGAAGAAATTCCTGATACGGAAAGAGATTATTACTTAGAGCGTCGTTATCCTGCCTTCGGAAATTTAGTTCCGCGTGATGTGGCTTCGCGTGCTGCTAAGCAAGCATGTGATGAAGGAAGAGGAGTTGGTCCGAGCGGGCTTGCTGTGTATCTTGATTTCCGCGATGCAATAAATCGTTTAGGAAAAGACGTGATCAGCGAGCGTTATGGAAATCTTTTCGAGATGTATGAAAAGATCACAGGCGATGATCCATACAAAACACCAATGAGAATTTATCCGGCAGTTCACTATACAATGGGTGGATTGTGGGTCGATTATAATCTGATGACGACAGTACCGGGGCTTTATGCTTTAGGAGAATGTAACTTCAGTGATCACGGAGCAAATCGTTTGGGTGCATCTGCATTGATGCAAGGATTAGCAGATGGTTATTTCGTGATTCCATATACAATTGGTGATTATCTGGCTGACGAGATTCGTAATCCTGCTACACCAACATCGCATCCTGCATTTGAAGAAGCAGAGAAAAGTGTGAATGAAAGAATAGCGAAATTAAAATCGATCAACGGAAAACAAACGGTTGAAGATCTTCATAAGAAATTAGGAAAGATCATGTGGGAATACTGCGGAATGGCGCGTAATGCTGAAGGCTTGAATAAAGCTCTTGGTTTGATCAGAGAATTGAAAAAAGAATTCTGGTCTGACGTAAAAGTTCCGGGCGACATCAACGAATTCAATCCTGAGTTAGACAAAGCCGGACGTGTTGCCGACTTCATCGAATTAGGAGAGTTGATGGTAACCGATGCATTGATGCGTGAAGAATCATGCGGAGGTCACTTCCGTGAAGAATCACAAACCGAAGACGGCGAAGCAAAACGTAACGATGACAAATTCTCATTCGTTGCGGCCTGGGAGTTTTCCGGAGAGAATGTGGCGCCGGTGTTGAATAAGGAGGAACTTGTGTTTGAAGAGGTGCATCCGACGCAGCGGTCGTACAAGTAATTGGTGAGTAGTAATTGGTAAGTGGTGAGTAGCACTGCTTTCTTTATTGCTTGTGAATTACTTCTTAGAAATGGTAAGTAGTGAGTGGTAAGTAGTAATTAGCACCACTTTCTTTATTGGGTGTGAATTTCGTCTCATCTTGATTGCAAATAGAATAAATTAAAAAATAGAGTGAATTGTTGAATTGAAAATGGTACTAGAATATTTGGATTGCAGTGCTAATTACCACTCACCACTTACTACTCACCAATCAACAGCATATATTGAGAGTACAATAGCGTTCATTGAAGGTACATTTGAAATAAAAAATGTACGACGGATATAAAGAATTAAATGTCTGGAAAGAAAGTATGAAATTGGTATTTGAAATTTATCGACTTACTAAGAATTTCCCGGCAAATGAAAAATTTGGTTTAACTAGCCAAATGCAACGTTCTGCAGTTTCGATTCCTTCGAATATTGCTGAAGGATGGTCTAGGAATTATGACAAAGTGTTTATTCAGTTCTTAAATACGGCGCAAGGTTCAGCAGCAGAATTAGAAACCCAATTGATAATTGCCGCAGAATTAAAATTCGCAACCGAAGGTTCAATTGAAGAATTATTGAAAACAGTAATTAGGATTAAAAAAATGATTCGGTCCTTGATACAGAGCATATAAATTAAAATTAATAGTAAATAACTGAATTGAAATTGATTGATGCAGTAGAAACGTACAGTGCTACTCACCACTCACCACTTACTACTCACCAAAATGGAGACAATAAATTTAAAATTAAAAATCTGGAGACAGAAGAACACGAAGACACAAGGTCGCTTCGAAATATACGATATGCCCGATGTTAGTACGCATATGTCATTTCTGGAGATGCTTGATGTGTTGAACGATCGATTGATCAGAGACGGAAAGAGCCTGTGGCTTTTGATCATGATTGTCGTGAGGGAATTTGCGGGATGTGCAGTATGTACATCAACGGACGAGCACATGGACCGATGAGAGCGACAACGACTTGTCAGTTGCACATGCGTCATTTCAGCGAAGGGGAGACGATCACGATTGAGCCGTGGAGAGCGAATGCATTTCCGGTGATCAAGGATCTTGCAGTTGATCGTTCAGCGTTTGAGAATATCATGCAGGCAGGTGGATATATTTCAGTGAATACTGGAAATGCTCCTGATGCGAATAGTATTCCGATCGAAAAATCGAAATCGGATGAAGCGTTTGATGCTGCTGCATGTATCGGTTGCGGTGCATGTGTTGCTGCATGTAAGAATGCATCAGCTATGCTTTTTCTTTCTGCGAAAGTTTCTCAATTTGCATTATTGCCGCAAGGTGATCCAGAACGTCGTGACCGTGTAATCAATATGGTGAAGACACACGACGAAGCCGGATTTGGAAATTGTACGAATACAGGTGCATGTGAAGCAGAATGTCCGAAGGAGATTTCGATATCGCATATTGCGAGATTGAATCGGGAGTATTTGCGGGCGGCTGTTACTAAGGAGTAAGTGGTAAGTAGTGAGTGGTAAGTAGCACTACTTACTTTATTGCTACTTAATTTACTCTTCTGAAAAACTGTTGTTATAATGGGTAAATTGAAATTGGTAATTGATGTTTAAGAATACATTGCTACTCACCACTTACCAATCACTACTTACTTTTTCCCATCGCTTTGATCTCATCAATCCTCGAAGCCGCAACTTCTAATTGCTTGTACCATTCTTTCCCATATTTTCTGGTAAGGGAATCTTTCAAAAATTTATATACGGGAACTTTTAGACTGTCGCCTAATTTACATGCAGCTTTGCAGATGGACCACTTGTCGTAATTTAATGCTTCTAAACCATTTTTTTGTTTTGTAATACGAATAGGGTAGAGGTGACAACTAATCGGTTTCTTCCATTTCACTTTGCCTTCGTAATATGCTTTTCAATTGCACATTTTGCTACACCGGCTTCATCGAAAAATGTGTAGGCGCACTCTTTTCCTTTGATCAATGGAGTAACCCATTCTTTCTTTTCATACAATAAATACTTGCCTTGCTTTTCTACTGCTTCAATTCCAGCGGGAGTCATGTAAGGTTTTACTTTAGAATAAACCTTGTCAAGCTGTTCTAATTCGTCGTCCTCTAAGGGTGCGCCATAATCGCCTTTCACGCAACAAGCACCTTTACAGGCATTCAAATCGCATACAAAATGTTTTTCGAGGACTTCGTCGGTAATGAGGGTGTTGTCGATTACTAGCATGGGGTAAAAGTACAATTATTTTTCAGATACGAAATCAATTTACAATGAAGGAGAGGAATACGGCACTGCGTGTTTCATCATTTGGATAGGTCGCAATAATACCTTCAAAAAGAGTTTTGTCCCGACCTCTAAATTCTGTAGACGAGCTTTCATTTCCTCTGAAAGTATTTCTGTATTATTTGTAATTGAAGATGTGGATTCATCTTTATTCATAATTGTCATTTGATAGCTCTTAACTTTTACGCGATTTATCTTTCTGCCTTTGCCGGTTTCTAAAATATTTAATGTGAAAATATTTTTGGCTTCTTCAAGTGTTATTGTGGTAGGAATAGGATTAATTGAGCTTTCTGCAATTTTATAATTTCCTAACAGTATTCCGGATGAAGAAATTGCTGCTACCCAGATGTCTTGTGCAAATGAATTTTGAGTAAACATTAAAATACATGCAACAATTGTAATCAGGATGTTCTTTTTCATAATTAAAGGTAGTGAAATTTTATTTTTGTTGGCTTATCTGAGGACATAGTATAAAAAAACCCGGCCAAATGGATTTGACCGGGCTGGATTATAATTTTATGCAATGTTATTGTCTCACAAATTTCGTGGTACTTGTTTTACCATCTGCTGTTGTAAGTTGCAATGAATACATACCTGCTGGTAAATTTGTTAGGTTAATTTGATTCAGTGTATTGCTGCCTTTTGCTACGATTTGACCGTTCGTATTGAAGATGGTAAAGGTGCAATTTTGAGTAGTAGGAGGTAGTGTAAGATTCAATATTCCGTTTGATGGGTTAGGATAAACAACAGTATTGAAAGAATTATTTACTTCCGAAATTCCTGTGATCATATCTTTGAAATAATTCACATCATGTAATCCTGTATCATCAAATAATGCGTGTGCATATGGCTGATTAGAGTTGTTGGTGTACCAGTAAAAAGATGAATCAAGTGATGATTCCGGAAAGCCAGGAGCAACTACCCACATATTTCCTGTTGCTGCACCCTTTACCCAAAGTGTGTCTATCCCTGAATCAATACTGCGTTCCAATATTGCCGGAAAAGTTCCGGAAGGAATAATGATGTCGCCTGATGCTAATACATCTCTTTGTCCATAGATCGTGCTTTTGAAATGTACTGAGTCAATTGTTGGCTCTCCAATAAATGCTCCTGTTTCAAATAGCTCGAAATACCCACTGGCAGTTGCAGAGCTTCCGTAAGTATATGGAAAGGACATACCCAACAATTCAGGATTGATCACTAATGGTTTATAGCTACCATTTCCCGTCAAGTCAGAAACACTTCCCAGAAAAGTAATTCCACTTGCGTCAATTCTCATCATTGTAAATGCATCATCACCGCCTTCGTATCTGCTATGTAGCCGAAGGGAAACTGCTGTTGAATGGAATTGATGCCGGATCGGCAATAAATAGCGTGTCTTCATCAATTGGAGATGCAAACATGCCGCTGAAGTCCCATGTATTGGAAGTTCCACTCGTGCTGAATACAAATGGTGGTGATGGTACATTTGCATCATAAAAGGTCATCATACTATTTACAGGAGGAGTCATGGTATTATCCAGACTTACCTGTGCGATTCCAATCGCAGGAATGCATAGTAATGTTAATGATAGTAGTTTTTTAATCATGGGGGTTGTTTTTTTTGTAAATATAGAGGAATATAATGTGCTTCATCATTGGATAGTTCTAACTTTTTAACATTCCTGCTGTTGAATTTGAATGTGACAGAATTCACAGATTGCTCTTGATTTGTAGCTGACTTATTCTGTGATCATTTATGTTTTTTTAAAATATTGAATGTAAAAATATATTTTGCTACAACAAGTTTATCTTTGTACGAAAAGAATAGATTCAGTTGTCAGCTATTTTATAATTTCCACAGGATGTTGCATAACACAAAAGCATATTTAGTCAACTATTTTTAGTCATCATTGTGGCTTACGCATATTTAGCCCGGGCGCGCGCCAAAGAAATTGAATGGTCCCAATATACGATTTGCAATAAACAGAAATTAATTAGTAAAGAAATATGGCTGACGCCATGCGGACAGGCCCCAAGTTTTCCCCTTCCGCATGACTATCCACCGGAGGCGGACAGCTGAATTAAATAGTCAAATGACTAAATTTAAATTGTAATTCGTAACCGCATAAATGGCGGTTATTTAACGAAACAAACAGCTAGAGATTCGAAGAGGGTGACTTTCAAATAGCCCTAATTTAATGCAGAAATAGCCCAAAATACCCCTCAAATCTTCGGGCAATTTTCATACTTTTGCCCCCTATGGCAACCCCCACAACTGAAGACTTATTCAAAAACATCATTTCCCATTCCAAAGAGTATGGGTTCATTGTTCAATCAAGCGAAATTTATGACGGACTCAGTGCTGTTTACGACTATGGTCAAAATGGTGCAGAGTTAAAGAAGAACATCCGTGACTATTGGTGGAAATCGATGGTGCAGTTACATGATAACATCGTTGGAATTGATGCTGCTATTTTCATGCATCCCACAACCTGGAAAGCTTCCGGTCACGTCGATGCATTTAATGATCCGTTGATCGATAACAAAGATTCAAAGAAAGATATCGTGCCGATGTTCTCATCGAAGAACATGTTGCAAAAATAGAAGGGAAAATAAACAAAGAAGTTGAGAAAGCACGTCAGCGTTTTGGTGAGTCGTTCAATGTGGAAACCTATTTAACGACCAATGCGCGTGTAATGGAATACCAGCAAAAGATCGATGAGATCAATACGCGTTTTAAAACTGCTTTGGAAGCGGAAGATTTAGCCGATGTAAAACAGATCATTCTTGACTTAGAGATCGTTTGTCCAATCAGTGGTACTCGTAATTGGACCGATGTTCGTCAATTTAATTTGATGTTCAATACTCAACTTGGATCGGTAAGTGAGGAGTCAAGTACAATTTATCTTCGACCTGAAACTGCTCAAGGAATTTTTGTGAATTTCCTCAACGTTCAAAAGACGGGCAGGATGAAAATTCCTTTTGGCATTGCTCAGACAGGAAAAGCATTCCGTAATGAGATCGTTGCACGGCAGTTCATTTTCCGTATGCGCGAATTTGAACAAATGGAAATGCAATTTTTCATTCGCCCGGGAACGGAAATGGAATGGTATGCATACTGGAAAGAAGCCAGAATGAAATGGCATAAGTCACTTGGTTTTCCGGGTAACAAACACCGTTTCCATGACCATTTAAAACTTGCTCACTATGCAAATGCTGCATGTGATATTGAATTTGAATTTCCATTTGGTTTCAAAGAGCTGGAAGGTATTCACTCACGTACAGATTTCGATCTTCGTAATCACGAAAAATTCTCCGGAAAAAAACTGCAATACTTCGATCCGGAATTGAATGAAAATTATATTCCATACGTATTGGAAACATCTGTCGGATTAGACAGAATGTTCCTTGCTGTCATGTCTCAAAGTTATGCTGAAGAAAAACTGGAAGATGGAACTGAGCGGGTTGTTCTTCGAATCCCTGCTTTCCTTGCGCCCGTAAAATGCGCAATCTTACCATTAATGAGAAAAGATGGTCTGCCTGAAAAAGCAGAAGAGATCTTCAATAAATTGAAACTTGATTACAATTGCACATCGGAAGACAAAGATTCTATCGGTAAACGTTATCGTCGCCAGGATGCTATCGGAACGCCGTATTGCATTACTGTGGATCACCAGACATTAGAAGACAATACTGTTACCATTCGTCACCGTGATTCCATGCAACAAGAGCGGATTGCTATTGATGCTATTGACGGGATCTTGAGGAATACGGTGGATATGCGGAGTGCGCTTGCTACTTTGTAGAACAGAGTTCAAAAAATAACGGGTCAAAGGTCAGCTGTTCAACACTGACCTTTGACCCTTGACCTTTGACCTGATTTACAACCTACGATTTCGGCGCAATTAACTTGTATCCTAAAAATGCTCCCGGCACATACATCATAAACGAACAAACTGCCATCCAGATTGGTTCGCCCAATGTAACGCTGTTAATTAATCCGAAGAAGGTTAGAATTGATCCAACGATGAGTGCAGGATTTTTACTTTCTGCATTGACGATTTTTGTTGAAACTAATCCTCCGACAACTGAAGCAATAAAGTAGCTGATAATTAGAAGTAGGTTTGCCCCAAATGGCATAGCGGCCATTGCCTGTTTAATGGCAACAGAATCCTTCGGATTGATGCCTTCAGGAGTTGGAAAGATCTTTGAATTTAATAAATGAAGCAACGTCAATACTATCATTGATGCCAACAGTCCGATTACAACTGCCAATGAACTTTTTCTTCCGTTACCCATTTTTTTTATTTTGGATGCTAAATTAATGAAAATAAAAAAACCCGAGTAAATTACCCGGGTTCTTTATATAGTTTACTGTTGATTATTTCTTAAGAACAATTCTCTTAGAAGATTCACCTGCATCTGATTTCACCTTAATGAAATAAATTCCGTCTTTGTAATCACTTAGATCAAATGATGGATTCATGTCTGATGATTTAATTGTATAACGTCTTAATTCATTTCCTATAACATCTGTGATAACGACTTCAGCGTTTCTTGGAGTGTTCATCGACAAATTAACGACGCCACGCGATGGATTCGGGTAAGCAGTGAAAGAACTTGCCGTGATTTCGTTGACACCAACAAGGCTGCTCACGCTTGCACAGAAATCATCGAAAGCTACGTTGCCTGAATCTTTGTCATAATAGAATTTAACAAATTTGGTTCCTGCAGCTAGGTAATAAGATTTCGTTTCTGAAACCGATGCAACCGGAATAATTGTTTGTGTAACTGTGTAATTGATTCCATCAGGAGACTCATTGATGTATAATCTGCTACCTGCCATTGTTCCACCAGTTGAAGCATTTCCTTTCATCCAGAAACTGATACTGTCATAACCTGTAAGGTCAGGAGTAGTCACTGAACAAGAATCACGACCAAATTTATACGAATTCGGTCCGCTTGGACCTGAACTTTGAGTTGAAGTATAATAACTTCCAATCGTATAATAAGTTATTGTGAATCCGTTGTAATTTGGACCTGATGTTGTGTCAAATGAATTCCAGTTCTCGCAGAACTGTGCATTCGATACAAGTGATCCTAAAATTAATGCAATTAGAGTAAAGAGTTTTTTCATCTATTAGTTTTTTTTCGAACCTCAAAGATATACAAAAAGAGCAACACCAAGCAAGGTATTCGAGAAAGTCATTTGTTATTTTGACGTTAAATTTACGTTTTTCGCCATTTATCGAAGAAAAGAGCGTGAGTCAGTAACAATAATCCAACTAATTTATTTCCCGCAGAATTGCGCAGAATCCGCAGAAAATCCGCAGATCCCGATAGCTATCGGGATTCATTTGTTGTTATATTCCGACATCGTCCTATCTACCCCAATCCCAATAAAACTTTTCACGATCTCAACGGCTTTATCGATTCGCTCATTCAAAGTGGTCTGTTCTTCTGCATCCCATTTGCCTAGAACATAATCAACCTGCTTTCCTTTGTTGAAGTTGCTTCCAACTCCAAAACGTAAGCGGTTGTAATCTGTCGTGTTTAAGACGTGCGCTATATCAGCCAAACCATTATGCCCGCCGTCGCTTCCTTTTTTCTTCAAGCGTAACGTGCCGAAAGGCAATGCAAGATCATCGGTGACGACAAGTAAATTTTCAATTGGAATTTTTTCTACACTCAACCAAAAATTAACGGCCTTGCCACTGAGGTTCATATAGGTCGTTGGCTTTATAATTAAGATCTGATGTCCTTTGAATTTTGTATGATGAATTGTTGCAAGCTTATCGGTAGAAAACAATCGATCGGGAACATTCTCATCTTTCACTAACGATTTCGCCAATGCATTCGCTACCTCGAACCCGATATTGTGCCGCGTGAATTCATATTCTGATCCGATGTTGCCGAGGCCGGCGATGAGGTATTTGGACATCTTTTTTGGTGAGTAGTAAGTGGTAAGTAGTGATTAGCAAAGCAAATTGACTGTCACTTGAATACATTGATTTAATGTTGGTAAAAGTAAATTTTTTATTGAAACATTTGGTCGACTTTTTTTCCAACTTTCGATGCTACTCACTACTTACCACTTACTACTCACCAATAAAAAAGCCCGCAACAAGTGTCGCAGGCTTTCCATAAATAAGAATGTTACTATTACTTCTTCGCAGCAGTAGCGGCAGCAGCTTTTTCATCTGTTGCAGCAGCAGCAACGGCACGTGTGATTTTCACGGCAGTAAGAACGCTGTTTGGCGAATTTAAAATTTCTACACCTTTCAATTTGATGTCACGAACGCGGATATCGTCGCCGATATTCAATTCGTTAATGCTGATGTCGATTGAATCAGGAAGATCTTTTGGTAATGCAGAAACTTTAAGACGACGAGTTTTCGTCACTAATTGTCCACCTGCACGAACACCAACTGCATTTCCTGAAACCTTTACAGGAACTTCAAGTGTGATCTTTTTGTTGTCATCCAATTCAAGAAAATCGATGTGGTTGATTCTGTCACTCACAGCATGAAATTGAATGTCTTTCATAACTGCTTTGTAACTTGTTCCGTCGATGTTCAATTCAACTGTGTAAACATTAGGTGTGTACACCAGTCCTTTTAGAGAGAGCGCCGGCGTACTGAAATGGATCTGTTCTTTTCCACCATAAAGTACACATGGAACTTTTCCCTCTGCTCTCAGGCGAATGTTTTCCTGTTTTGTCTGAGCTGCTCTTTTTGTTCCGTTAATTGAAATTGATTTCATTTTGTTTTTTTGTTATTTATTAATATTACTGAAATTAAATTAAGAATAATTCATTGATACTTTCATATACATACACACGACGGATAATTCTTGAGAACATTTCTGCCGTAGAAATAACTTTTATCTTATCACATTCCTCGCGTAAAGGAATTGTATCTGTTACGACCAGTTCTGTTAATCTGCTTGCTGCTATACGCTCATATGCTTTTTCCCGAAAGAACAGCATGGGTACAAAATGCTCTTACGCTATTTGCACCGCGATCGAATAACATATCAGCGGCCTTTGTAAGTGTACCCGCTGTATCAACAATGTCGTCAACTAAAATAATGTCGCGGCCCTCAACTTCTCCGATGACCATCATCGAATCGATCTCATTGGCTTTTTTACGTTGCTTGTCGCAGATCACCATTTCTGCATTGAAGTATTTTGCATAACCTCTCGCGCGATTTACACCACCCATATCAGGTGCTGCTATTGCAAGATGTGGCAAATTCAATGAATGTATGTAAGGAACGAATAATGAAGAAGGCTCTAGGTGATCCACAGGAACATCAAAGAAACCCTGAATCTGAGGAGCGTGTAAATCCATTGTAACAATTCGGGTTACTCCGGCAGCACTCAACAAATTCGCTACTAACTTTGCAGCAATAGAAACCCTTGGTTTGTCTTTACGGTCAGAACGCGCAAAGCCAAAGTAAGGAATCACTGCTGTAATGTAGTGAGCAGAAGCTCTCTTTGCCGCATCGATCAGCATCAGCAATTCCATCAGATTGTCTGAAGGCGCAAATGTTGATTGAATGATGAACACATCACATCCGCGAACTGATTCATCAAATGATGGCGAAAATTCACCGTCGCTGAAACGAACCACATTCACATTCCCCAATGGAAGTCCATATCCGGTTGCAATTTTTTCTCCAAGATACTGAGTTGCTGTTCCTGAAAATATTTTTACGTTGCGCTCCATGTCCAGACCCATTTTTAGGGGCTGCAAAGAAAGGAAAAAGGGGGGTAAAAGGCAAATATATTTAACGCCTCACGCAGGTTTTTTGGAAAATACTTTTTTCCTTCATTCGGGGTTTTCAGCAATTTTTATTATTAAAATTAAGTGTTTTATAGTTGAATATCACCTTTTTGCCAAATAAATCAATTTTTTCAATGTAAGTAAGCCCGGAAAAGTACTTTTGTCAGATGAAATGTAGTTTCAGACATTTCACTAATAGCTCTCTCTAAACCCAATTCTGATGAAAAAACAATTACTAATATTAATTTTTGTCCTCTGTTCAGTTCTCTCTATTAATGCTCAGGTGAGTTCAATAAACCCGAATACCGGATTACGGGGACAAACTCTTACTACAACAATTACGATGTCGGCCGGATTAATGACTACTGCTACACCTCCTTTCTTTGGGAATGACATTTATCTGCAACAAGGTGCCACAATCATCTATGGATCCATAGTGAATTGGCCGTCGTATTTCGATTGGACCTTAATGAGAAATGTGTATGCTGATTCCGGTAGCGTTTCTTTTACAATCCCGGGAAATGCACCGTTCGGATTATATGACGTTAACGTAAATATATACCCATTCGCAACTCCTGTACTTTATACGCTTCCAAATGGATTTTTAGTTGGTGGTATGGCAGGAAAAATTGGCGGCCATTTATTCTTTGATGCCAATCAAAATGGGATTAATGATGTTGGTGAGTTGCCTGTAGGTAATCAAAGGATCTTGTTTACACCGGGAAATAATATTGCTTTCACCAATCCTAATGGAGACTTTAATTATTATGCTGATACAGGCGTATGGACGGCAGATTATCAACCTTCGCCAACTTTTATGCAAACGACAGTACCTTTGACTTATACGGACACTGTTCCGCCTTCTGTTATTGGTAGAGATTTTGGTACTTATTCGAGTTCTCATACTTATGACAATGCTTCATATGTTGTAAGAACCAGATATCGTTGTAATGAATCTTCTCGTCTACTAATTGAATTGAAGAATCTGGGATTTTTACCGGTACGTCACGTTGCAACAATTACTACAAATAATTTCCCTTTTATTTCTTCAACAATTCCACCTGATGTTATCAATGGTAATTCTAGAACCTGGATCGTTCCTTCTTTAGGTGGTGGCGCTTCAGAATTTGTCGGAGGGATTATGTTTTACGGTGCCCCTGGACCTTGGACTTATGTGGAAGTTTATTTAACGGATAGTATATTTGATATGAGTGGAAATCTACTTGAAGTACTTAGTGACACTTATATCTCAGAAGTTCGTTGCAGTTATGACCCGAATGATAAACATGTTTCACCTGAAGGTGTACTTGCACAGAAATACACTCCTATTGCGTCACCATTAACTTATCATATCAATTTCCAAAACACAGGAAACGATACTGCTTATGATGTAAGTATTTTGGATACACTTGATAGTGATCTGGACCTTGCAACTTTCCAGGTATTGGGTAGTAGTCATGAGTTAAGCACTCAAATGACTGTCAATGGAGAAGTTCGATTTAATTTCTTTACAATCATGTTACCGGATAGCGGAACGGATGAACCGGGAAGTCACGGTTGGGTGACCTACAGAATTAGCCCTAAATCAGGACTTGCAGATCCAACGCAAATTACAAATACATCCTACATTTTGTTTGATCTGAATCCGGCAGTGGTTACCAATACAACTTTGAATACAATGACTGCTCTTCAATATCCGGATGCAAGTTTCAATACTGTTGATCAATCAATTTGTGAAACAGATTGTATTGTTTTCGATAATCAATCTACTTCAGGAACTAGTTATCAATGGATTTTCCAAGGTGGTACTCCATCATCAAGTACTGCTTCAGCTCCGGGTGCTATCTGTTATTCAACAGCCGGAGCGTATGATGTAACTTTGATTACAACAAATGCATTAGGAAGTGATACGATGACTCAACTTGCATACCTCAACGTAGGAGCTTCTCCGGGAGTATTTTCTGTAGTGCAGATGGGAGATTCATTAATTGCTCCGCAAGGATACAACAGCTATCAGTGGTATTATAACAATGTCATTATTTCCGGTGCAACATCTTATTTTTATGTTGCAACACAAGATGGTGACTATGGAGTAGTTGTAGGAAATGCAAATGGTTGTCAGTCGGGAGTGAATGTACCGAATGTCATTATTGGTGTAAATGATATTTCTTTATCCAATGCCATTTCCATCTATCCTAATCCATCAACAGGAAGTTTTGAAATTTCATTTAACACAACCGGTAATCATGATTTGAAAATTCAACTGTTTGATAAAGTGGGTCAATTGGTGAAAGAACAATCAATTCAATCTGTAAGCGGAAATAACAAAATCGCAATGTTGAATGATGAACTTTCTGCCGGAATCTATATGCTTAGAATAAAATCAAATTCAGCAGTGGCGACTAAGATGGTCGTGATCAATTAAAAGCAAAAGACAAGTCTTCATTTTATTTTTACATTATTCTAAATGCCTCCTTACTCACAGGAGGCATTTTTTTGAGGGTGCCAAGTTGGAGTGTAGTCTGCAAACTACACCCCAACTTTACATGACGGCATTGTTATTTTGAACAATCCTAAATTTAAGAATCCAATTGAGTTTAATAAAATGGGTAAAAGTGTGATATACTCACCCATCATTTTAATCAATTTATAAGGTGATTTTGACACTTAACCAAAAAATAAGTAAAAACCATTTTTGTTTTAAACAGAAAACTACATTTGTCTTGTCAAGCTATAAACTTGTCAGCTTTTAGTTCTCGCTAATACCAAGTATATGAAAAAACTGCTACTATTATCAGTAATCAGCTTCCTGTTCTTTTCTTTATCTGTCTTCGGTCAATCCATTGTTCCGAACTCTGCATTGCGAGGACAAACTTTACAAACAACAATTACTTTAACGGCTGGGACGATGTTCAATTCATCACCACCAATGGGCTATCAAGACATTTACCTTCAACAAGGCGGAACAATAATTTTTGCAAATTCTTCCTATTCTTCGACATTAGATTGGTATAACGCTTGGGATCCATGGACGATGATGTATGTTTATACTGATTCAGGCCGACCGACTTTTGATATTCCGGCAAATGCACCAAATGGATACTATGATGTAGTGGTTATTACTTACCCATCGCCATGGGGGTCGCCCTCTACAAATACGCTATCAAGTGCATTCTTTATTGGAAGTCCTGCAGGGACAATTTCCGGCTCAGTTTATTTTGATTACAACCAGAACGGTATGCGTGATGTGAATGAGCCACCCCTGTTAAATGCTATCGTACAAATATCTCCAACCAATGTTTTAGCTTACACTAATACGTTGGGTGAATTTTCCTTTTATGGAGATACAGGAAGTTATGTTACTTCTTATCTCCCGGCATCAGGTTATAGTCAGACTTCGACTCCTCTTACTTATTCTGCAACCATACCGCCGTCAGTTTCCGGACAAGAATTTGGCACATTTTCGACTCAGGTTAATTATTCGCACGCGGCTTATATTAATCGTGGGAGGGCTAGATGTGAAACGACAAATCCATTAATAATAACGATCGGTAATTACGGTGTTTTACCTGTTCAGGATAGAATTACTTTGATCACGTCATCTAATTATATTTATTCCTCTTCAAGTGTTGCACCTGATTTAACAAATGGTGATACACTTTCTTGGTACGGACCTGTATTAAATCCAATGACCAGTTATTCACTTGGAGGAGCTTTAATGTTCACTGCTCCGGCAGCTATGCAGAATGTAACCATACAAGTCATTGATAGTATGTTTGACCTGTCAGGAACCTTTATTGATGTATATTTGGATACATATACTTATCAGGTTCGTTGTAGTTATGATCCCAATGATAAACATGTAAGCCCGGCAGGCGTACTTGCTCAACATTACACACCAATCAATTCTGAACTCACCTATCTGATCAACTTCCAGAATACCGGTAACGATACAGCCTACGATGTTTTCATCCACGATACTTTAGATTCAGACCTTGATCTTTCAACATTTGAAGTTCTTGGAAGTAGTCATGAAGTGAATGTGCAAAGAACAACAGCAGGTGCTGTCCGATTCAATTTCTTCAACATTATGTTGCCGGATAGCGGAGCGGATGAACCGGGAAGTCATGGCTGGGTACTTTATAGGATAAGTCCAAATGCCGGTCTTGCTGACCCAACAGAAATCACCAACACATCTTACATCGTATTCGACCAAAATATTCCAGTAATCACGAATACTACGTTGAATACAATGACAGCATTACAGTATCCGCAAGCAAACTTCACTACTGCTGATGTTACGATCTGTGAAACAGATTGTATCCTGTTTAGTAATCAATCTGTTTCAGGAACAAGTTACCAATGGAACTTCCAGGGTGGTTCGCCGGCATCAAGTACCTCGGCATCTCCGGGGGCTATTTGTTATAATGCATCGGGGACATATGATGTAACCCTTGTCACAACTAATGCCCTTGGAAGTGATACGCTGACGCAAAGTGCCTACATTAATGTAGCACCAGCGCCGGGCGTTTTTTCCGTTGTCCAGGCCGGAGATTCACTCATTGCCCCACAAGGATATTACTCTTATCAATGGTATTATGACAATATTCTGATTAATGGTGCTACATCTTATTTCTATATTGCAACGCTAGATGGTGATTATGGAATAGTTGTCGGAAATGCAAATGGCTGTCAGTCGGGTGTGAATATCCCGAATGTCATTATTGGTGTAGATGATATTACTTCCGGCAAAGCAATTTCCGTTTATCCAAATCCTACCTCCGGTAAATTTGAGCTTTCCTTCACTTCAAACGATAATCAAAGTGTCACGATTACAGTTTTTGATAAGGTCGGAAAAATGGTTCAGTCAAAAGTAGTTCAGACTGTTTCCGGTGTAAATAAAATAGCAATGGATGAACAAAACCTCGCTGCCGGTGTTTATACAATCCAACTTGCCGGTAAATCAAAAGTGATTTCCAAATTACTGATGATCAATAAATAAGTTCTCTAAGATTGTTTTCGTGTTATAGTTATGTGAAATGCTTCTCTGTGGTGGGGGAGCATTTTTTTTATTAGCATAAATTTGATTTCGGATTTCGAAATGCGGATTTTAGTAACTAACCATTTGTAAACGTATAGATAAGTCAGAATTCAGTAGAACAAGGAATTTTTCAGCGGATATTCTGCGAATTCAGCGCTCCCGATAGTCCCGATAGTCCCGATAGCTATCGGGATCTTCGGGGGGATAGCACTTGGCATTTACCGGCTTTGAAAAGTATTTTAACATTTGAAAATATAATTTATCTTGCATGGGATATTTTACATCGACACACTACCCACACACTATGCCCGAATTGAACAAAACACTTTATTCTTGTATTCTCTTTGATAAGATGGATAAAGAAATTGTTACCGAGATTTTATCTTCTTCGGAAAAAGCCACTTATTCTATTGGTGATACGCTGATCCAAAAAGGGTCCGTGCCAAAAGCACTATTCATAATTGAAAAAGGTACAGTTGGAATCTATAATGAAGATGTTTTGCTTGTGCGATTGAGCGAATTGTCAATTTTGGGTGAAAGTTTTCTTGCTAATGCTTCTGCAACAGCAACAATTGTATCGCTTACGGAATTAAAAACGGTTGAAATAAAAACCGACCATTTTTATAATCTGGCAGTAAAATATCCACAGCTAATCTTCAATTTATTTACGATAAATCATCAACGACTTCGAAATTCAAATGAATCGGCATTGAAGGAAGCTCATGCTAGAGAAGAAAAGTTAGAAGAATTAGTGAAGCTTCGTACTTCCGAATTGAATAAGACACTGGACGATCTTGTAAAAACAAATTCAGAATTAGAGGAGACGCGCGACAGTCTGATCGAAACTCAAAAATTTCGTCAACAGTTCCTTGCAAATATGAGCCATGAAATTCGAACACCGATGAATGCGATTGTCGGATTGACGAATCTTCTTCTAAAATCAAAATTGGATGCACAACAAGACAAGTATTTAAATGTGATCAAGAAGAGTGGTGCTAATCTTTTAGTCATCATCAACGATATTTTGGATCTTGCTAAGATAGAATCCGGAAAAATGGAATTGGAAAAAGTTCCATTCCCATTGGTTGCTGCAATAAAGAATATTCATACGATCCTTAATCTGAAAGCGGAGGAAAAAGGAATTCAGATGATTGAAAATGTCTCGCCTGATATTCCTGAATGGGTTTTAGGTGATGAAACGCGAATTACTCAGGTCATAATGAACCTTGCCGGAAATGCAATAAAATTTACAACTAAAGGCAGCGTTACAATTGATGTTACTCTGGAAAGTAAGAATGGAGATAATTGCAAAGTTAAATTCAGTGTAAAAGATACGGGTATTGGTATACCTGAAGACAAGATCGATAAGATCTTCGAAAGTTTCGGGCAGGCATCTGCAGATACTACTCGTAAATTTGGTGGAACAGGACTTGGGTTGACGATCTCAAAACAATTAGTTGAAATGCATGGAGGGGAAGTAAAAGTAAAAAGTGTAGTTGGAGAAGGCTCTGATTTTTATTTCATCATCGATTACACTGCCACTACAAAGCCTGTTGAGGAAAGCATTGACGATAATGCAGCAGGGCATAACATGAAAGGCAAAAAAATCCTGTTAGTTGAGGACAATGAATTCAATCAATTGGTTGCTGTTGATACGATCAACGATCTTTTTCCTGATGTAACAGTTGAAGTCGCTGAGAATGGAATTGAAGCATTGAAAAAACTGGAGACATCCGATTATGCGTTTGTCTTCATGGATATTCAAATGCCGGAAATGGATGGATACGAAACAACGAGACAAATCCGCAAGCTGGTTCATGAAGATAAAAAACATATTCGCATCTGTGCTATGACTGCAAATGTTACAAAAGATGAGATTGATGCTTGTCTTGCTTCGGGAATGAATGATTACATGATGAAGCCATTCACACATGAGATCCTGAAAGAAAAAATATTAAAGAATACATTTGTTCACTCTTAATTTGATCATTTATGAGTCGATATGAGAAAATTTATTCTATGATGATTGAGAAACTGGAAGCAGAAATGCCTTCCAGACTTTCATACCATAGTTTGAATCATATTTTAGATGTTTTGAAATCAGCTATTGAATTGGCAGAAATGGAAAATCTTTCTGCCGTTGAAACCGAGCTACTAAAAGTTGCTGTTCTGTTCCATGATGCCGGATTTATAGAGACGGTAAGAGGCCATGAAGAAGTTGGTTATAGCATGGCAAAGGAAATACTTCCACAGTTTGGATATAATGAAAGTGAAATAAAAGAAATAGGAGGAATGATCATGGCAACGAAATATCCGCCTATGCCTAAGACTTTAAGTGAAAAAATTATTTGTGATGCCGATCTAGACTACCTTGGTCGCGATGATTTTTTTGAAATTGGAAATAAACTTTTCAATGAACTGCGCTCACAAGGCTCGCTTTCAAGTGAAAATGAATGGAATTCTTTGCAGGTAAATTTCCTAACTACTCATCGCTATTTTACAAATGCCTCCAAGCAATTGCGAGAAGAGAAAAAAATACTTCATCTGCGTGAAGTAAAGAAGCTGGTTATGGCTTCGAATGAGGATCTCTAAAATATCTGCGGTTATTCTGCGTATTCTGCGAAATCTGCGGGAAAATTACTGTGTGTTTTTCTCCCGCAGATTTCGCAGAATACGCAGAATAACCGCAGATATATAGATTGCTTATATTATTCCCTCCACAAAATACATCTCAATCACCCCTTTATTCTTCGCTTCTATCATTCCTCTGTGTTTGAAAGAGAATTTGTCTTTTACTAATTCGTAAGTCGTTCCGGAGATGTTTACTTTTCCGATCTCACCGCTGCTCTCCATTCGTGAAGCAGTATTTACTGTGTCGCCCCAGATATCATAAGCGAATTTTTTAATTCCAACAATTCCGGCAACCACAGGACCTGTATGAATTCCCAAACGTAATTCGAAAAATGGTTCTCCCTTTGCTTTTCTTTTTTCTTTATTGGATTGAATGAACGCTTGCATTTCTAAGCCTGCTTTTATTACATCTACGGGATGAGTACTGTTTGGTACGGGTAATCCTCCTGCACACATATAACTGTCGCCGATCGTTTTTATTTTTTCAATCCCGTATTTAGTGATGATCTTGTCGAATTCAGAATAGCAGTAATTGATCTCGCTAACCAATTCTTCTGCGCTTAACAATTCACTTGCCTGAGTAAAATTCTTGAAGTCTGTGAACATTACGGTTACTTTGTCAATACTCTTGGCCTTGGCAGTACCTGTAGCTTTCAATTCTTCTGCCGTTTCTGCGGGGAGAATGTTCAGCAGTAATTCTTCGCTTCTTTGTTTTTCTTTGGCAATTCTTTTCTTCTGAAAGAAAACAACGATTAGAAATGACATAACAACTAACAATCCGCCAATAGTTGCATTCTTGATCGCCTTCTGTCTTTTTAAATATAGGTCTTGCAACTCTTTATCTTTCGTCATGAGATCGATCTGCCCTTGCTTCTTTTCAATATCGAAGTCGAACTGCAGACTTGCCATTTTTTTATCAGTCGAAATATTGTATAAGGTGTCTTTAATGTCAGTAAGTAACGATTGATAAGTGTATGCTTTGTCATAGTCTTTGACCTTTGCATATGATTTCGCCAACCCCAGATATGCATCTTTTAATTCTAATTGAGATCCCAATGTATCTGCGAGGTTTGCTGCATTTAGGAAATACGTGATGGCTTTCGGATAATCTTTCGCTGCCTCATGGGCTTTTGCTATCCCTAAAAGTGATTGAACCATGTCTAATTTAGCATCAAGCTTTAGAGCATAATTATATGCTTCGTTATGCTTGGCAAGTGCTTTTTCTGTCATGCCATCTTTTGTGAAAACTTTTCCAATCGCATTAAGAGAATATGGATACGCTTCTGTGCCTTCATATGCTTTCAACGACTTCTCAAAATATTCAATCGCTTTTTTATCTTCACCTTTATTAAAATAAATTTCACCGATTCCTACAGAAAAGCTTCCAACCAGATCTAAATGCAAATCATATTCATCCTGACTTTTATATGATTTCTGTTCAATGATTTTTGTACTTAACTCCAGCCCACGAAAATAATAATCAAGTCCTTTGTCCCAGGACGATCTTTTTTCCTTATTGTTATATACATTTCCGATATTGCAAAGTGCCGTTGAGATTCTTACAGTATCTTTTAAGTTTTCCGATATTTTCAACGACTTGAGAAAATATTCCAGCGCTTTTGTTTCGTCAGTCTGATCGAAATATACTGTACCAATATTATTGATAATATTTGCCTCGCCGCTTTGATCTTTTATTTTTCGGAATTCTTCCAATGACTTGTCCCAATAGTCTAGTGTCTGCAAGTAATTTCCTTGCATATAGTATACAAGTCCCAGCCTTTTATAAGCTTGGGCCAGACCATAATGATAATTTAGTTTTTGTGCCAGACCTTTTGCCTGCTCACCATAATGAATTGCTTCTGATGGATTGGAACTTAAAAAATGCTTGCTTAATGAAATTAGAATGTTGACTTTATTAGTGTCTTCCGGAGAATTTTTCAATGCTGCAATCAAACTGTCTCCGGTTTCAGCTGCATGTACTTGGATGCACAATATAATCGCAAAAAACAATATAATCGCTTTCATCAAAAGGGGTGATTTATACGGCTGAAAGTAGTAAATAAATCCTAATTCTCTTATTGTATGGAAAACTTAGATAAAAAAAAGACCGGTAATACATACCGGTCTTTTTTTTTATCAGTGTTGGATTACTGTTTTATAATGCTGAAGATCTTAACTTCTTCTCCATTTTGTATCCGAATAAAATATACTCCGTGTTTGAATTCAGACATGTCAATAGTCAAACCATGATCAGTAGCAGAATAATTTCCTCCAACGTTGTATATTCTTCCAAGCATATCAGAAATCACGACATTTTCAGTATTGATCTCATAAGGCGACTGGATAGTTATGTGATCTATTACCGGATTAGGATAAACAAGGTAGTCGTTGAAAATACTTTCTTCATTGCTATCATCTGCAATCATTCTAGCACTACCGGAAGTACAACGTGTCGATGCTGAACTTGCTGTAACTGTAACTGTTGAGAGTGTTGAATTCTGGTAAGATTTGACTACCCATGTAATAGTTCCGGAAGTAAATTTAACTTCAAAGTAACCTGTACCTACATTGAACAATTGTGGCGATGTACCAACAATGCTTCCGGTTGATGATAGATTGTTGTATGTTCCTGCTGCAATATAAACTTGCGTCGAATTATTGTTTGTGTATTTAAATCTGGCAAGATAAGTATGACCTGAAGGATCACCTATTAATGTGTCTACACAAACAAGTGCCGGGATAATTTTACATGCACCTCTTCCTTTCGGATTAATATATAATTTGCCTGTTTGATAAACGATGTCATAATTCGAAGCATTCGCAAGAACAAGACATGAAGGCGTAATAGTATATACTCCTGCATTTCCAACACAATTTGGACTGAAGCTATAAGATGGTCCACCTGTAACTGTATAGGTTGTATTGGCTGTAATTGTTGAAGTGCGCGTAGGAATGGATTGACCTTTGTAAATGACCTTGTCGTCTGCTTTGCAAATAACAGTTGCTTTAATAATTGTCAATGTCCCATTAACTTTTGTAATCGAGTAATTTGCAGCAGACCCACCATTTAATACGATTGGATATACACCAATATTTGAAGTTGTAGTTGCAGTTGTAGATGCGCTTGGTTGTACAATGCTTCCAGGATTATCACCATTCTCAAATCCTGAGTATGAAATTGTCAGTGTTGGATTTGCTGTTTTGTAGACTCTGGTAATGTTATCAGCTGTTGCTGTAAGTGCTTTTGGAGTGATTTCCAATGTTCCATTGTTTAGCAATAAATCATAATTGCTAGCAGAACCGCCGCTCAATTCTATCGGATATTGACCAACACCGCTCAAATTTGTTGCTGTTGTAGTAGCAGACGGGTCAGAGATTACTGAAGAATTGTCCCAGGCCATCAATCCTGAATATGTAAAAGTAAACGGAGGATTTGCCTGACCATATACTTTCGTTTTGTTTTCTGCTGTAACACTTACAGTTGCCTTAGAAATGTTGAGTATGCCATCAGTGAGAATCAGATTGTAATTATCAGCTGAACCGCCTGAAAGTGTAATAGGGTAACTTCCGAATCCGGATGCATCTGTTGCTGTTGTACTTGCAACCGGTGGAGTAATGTCTAAAGCGGAATCATAAAACTTAAATCCAAGGTAACTTATCGTTAATGGCGGATTTGCTTCACCATAAACTTTTGATTTATTATCTGCTGTGACACTCAAATCAGCTTTTGCCATTTCAAGATTTCCGGTTTCATATTCCACAACATAATTTGGATTATTAATCAATGGAAGATTGGATGGAATAATAGTGAAGCTTCCTGCCGGTATTTGAGATGGAAGAAGGGTTGCATTTGTATTGCTCAATAAAGAATAGTCTGGAGCACCAATTACAACCGATGCTTCATCGTCTTCATACTGGAACCCGGTAATCACCGAAGTAAATGTAGGATCTGTGCCATAAACAGATGATTGATCTTCGGCTTTTACAGTTAGTGTAGCCGGAGTTACTGTTAACTTACCAAGTAAATAGGTGATAGAAAAATTTTCGGAAAGCAATGCAGCAGGAACTATTGCATGTTCACCAACATTGAGACCTGAAACCAGATTGATCGCTTTGTAAACTGAAATCGAATCATCTGCAGGTGCATAGACATCTGTTTCGTCAAGAATGATCACAACAGTTGAATTTGTCGAATCATTGATGGTTGAGCTATTTGCAACAGCTCTGCCATTTGCAACAGCTCTTCCATTAACTACTGCTGTTCCGTTTACGGCAGCTTTTCCATTCACTGCAGCTTTGCCGTTGACCAATGTAGCATTTTCATCATCGACCTGATATGCAAACAAAGATTCATTTGCCAGATCAATTACATTCGTTGTTCCTGTGATGGTTTCAATACCATTCGCTACTGCACGTCCATTTGCAACCGCACGTCCGTTTGCAACCGCTCTTCCACTTGCAAGAAATGCAAGTTGTTCTAAATCTGAATTTGCAACAGCTCTGCCATTTACTAAACGACTGTCTTCAAGTAACCCTAAAGCATTACTCAAATTTGCCTGATGATTTGTCATGATTGAATCGAGTAAAATAGCTCTCGATGTAAGTGCTACATTCGTTTCATCATATTCGTAAATAAATCCTATATCGCCAATGCTTTGACCATATTCGACCGTTGTATCTCTTGCCGTAATTGTCATCGGTAATTTTGATATCAACATTTGTCCGTCTACAAATTCATAAGTGAATTGTTCTAATAATGCAATGTCATGCAATATTGCAGGATCAAGCGTGCGGATTGATGGACGTATAATGTACAGCCCGATGTTTGATAGATTTGTTGCCGGTGTTACAATCATTAAGCTGTCCAATCCTATTTCTTCAAGGCTATAACCTGAACCTGAAAATGGCGCACCATCAATAGTGATCGTTGCAGTTAGTGTCGGAACATCTTCACCGTATTTTTTTGATTGGTTATCCGCAACTACCCTGATCGCTTTTTTTACAGGAGCAAAAAAGAATAATGAATCTGAATATCCACCATCATTTCCATTTGGAGTTATTGGAGGAGTATAGATCTGGATCGGAGGATTACCTGTAAATGCCGGAATGTCCGCTTGCGCTTGATTGTTGTTCAGAATAACTGTTGGTACTTCAACACCTCTAACAATTACTACTGACTGCGGATTCAAAAATCCACCTTCAACAGTTACAATAAATGGAGTCGTTCCGGGAGTTGTTCCTGAAGGAATATCCAATGAAGTGATAACAGGTGTTGGCGCTGCAAAAGTTGCCATAGCCTCGTCTGCTCTAAGGAATCCTGCACCGGAAATAAAATCGAATCCCGGTGTACTCATATCCAATGCAGTTGAAGTTAAGATCGATCTTACCTGAGCCGGTGTAAGCACTTCATTATAGAATTTATTCTTTCCATTGATCAACAATGCCGCTACGGCTGCAGCATGTGGAGCAGCAGCTGATGTTCCAAAGAAGTTTGGTGAACCATCGCCATCAATGTTTGGACCACCTAAATTCACGGAAGTATTTACTCCATTAGGTGCAGTGAATTCAGGTTTCGAACGAACAACACCATTGACAGGTGTTCCGCCAATAGAAGAGAAGGATGCAATCGTTGGTGGATTTACTCCAAATGCAGGTGTGTTTGAATATAGAACGGCACCCACAGCCATCGCTCCGGCTGAATTTGCCTGACCTACCAGTGTTGATGTTCCATTGTTATGTTCTGCAATCGTCAGTTCACCACGGAATACAATGTATTTAAAATTCACATTTGTACTTCCTGCTGCACGTACAATAACGATGTTCGTTGATGTATTTGCAGTAACTGTGAATGGTAATACTTCTAATGGATCACAACCGGTATTTACACGATTGAAACCAAAGAGCTGTTGTCCATTGTCGTTGGTTAAATAAATATCCAGATCATTACCTGTTCATGACTGCGTTTGTCCAAGTGAATATATTGAATCCTGCCACTGCAATACAATTGTGTAAGTACCCGGAGTCAGATTTAATCTTTGATAAATATCACCGCCACCAAAATCGTGTGCTTGTCCAACAACACCTACAGGAGGTGCAGTCGGATTGAAAAAATTACTATACGATTTGTTCCCATAATTTCCGGCAGCGGAAAAATAGGTTACTCCGGCAGCAGTAACTTCGTCAGCTGCTTGTGCAACTACACCGTCTTCAAAGAAAGGTTCAGTAATAAATGTAACATCATCAACAATAACGTCGCAATTTGCTGTTGCTAATTGACGGATACCTTGTGCAAAATCTCCTGCACTGATAAATCCTGTGCGGAAAGCTAATTCGGCTTTTGGTGCAATGTCGTGTACAATTTGTAACATGGCACGACCTTCGTCTGTCTGGCGGCCGTAAGGAAACTCTTTCACGATGTGTACCGGTGTTAAATGTCCATCCGGGTTACCTACACCCGGAAGATCACCATTCTGCACATCAGTTAAAGCACCATTTAATGGATCTGTATTATAACTGTTTGAGATCACTCCAACTTTTACATTCTCTCCCTCGACATTATAACCATTACGGGCGAAATCAGATTTCAAAGCCAGGTCACCTGCTGTAGTTGTAATACCAACAGTAGCGATTGGAGGAAATACCGGACGAGCATAGTCAATTAATGCCGGATATTGATTTAGTGAATCTAAATATGCAATCGGGAATTTCCCGGTTATGATCAATGAATTCGGACCGTTGTCAATAAAGTCTGTCATGCCAAGGGACTGTAATAGTGCAAGCAAGCTTGCATATTGTCCTTGCAGAGCAATAACTTCAACATAGACGCTATCGTTTTCCAAAAAGAAAACGCTTCTTGACGTATCGTTAACTGCACCAAAATTCTGGTACAATGAATTTAATTCTGATCCAATTAGATCATATGTCTTTCCGTCATCAGGTGGTGGATAACCCGGGAAGATACATGGCGTAAATGCATTAAATGCAGTATCATTTGCTGAACATCCATTTGCAGGATCAGTTACTGTCAAAACATAATTCCCCCCTGTATTTACAACAGGTGATGAAGAACCTGCTCCTGAAACAATAAATCCATTTCCATAAGTAGTCCATGCAAATTGTGCATTAGCTGTCGTTGAAGAACCTGAAAGGGATCCTTCAGGAATTGCGCAATCAGTTGCAATGTCAGGTCCGGCATTTACATCCGGCGAAGTTGTGTTTGATGTAACTATAACACTGCTTGTTGCTGTACAGCCTCCGGTTTGTGTGGTAACAGTTAATGTATATGTGCCAACTGCGCTAACAGTTGGTGTTGCTGTATTCCCATTTGATGAGATTGAGCCACCATTGCTTGCAGCCCACAAGAAATTTACATTTGGTGTTGATGAAGAACCATTCAGCACTACAGTTGAATTATTGCAGTCAAGTACTTTATTTGTGCCTGCATTTGCATTCGGTGTTGTGCATGTTACGGTGTTAAATGGTACATATGTGATCGCAACGCCGCATTGAATATTTACTTGCGTGCCACTCCAAAGTGCACCTGACAAATTTGATAGTCCTGTATTTGCTCCGAAATTAATTGCTGCGTAAGGAGCATATACGGTACCGAACCATTCAGAATTTCTTCCTGATATAGTACCGTTTGCTATATTAAAAGCATATGTGCCATTTGAAGAGGAAGAACCTGAACCATGTGTTTCAAGGAATAAACGAGAAGCATCTCCTCCATTAATGAAGTCAACATTGTTTTTTCCCAAGGAAACATCGCCATGAACGTAAATTTTAATTGTTCCTGTAGCGCTGTTCTGAAAATTGAAAATGAATTTATTTCCTGACCCTGAATTTGAAATGTTTTTGAAAACATAAACACCCGGACCATTAAAGGTGATGTTCTTTCCACCTGAAAGGTTAAGCGATTTATAACTACCGGGATTAATAGTGGTAGTCGTAGAAACGTTAGAATTACCGTATGAAGGAAAAGAAGTAACAGCAGGAAGTGATGGTAACGTAGGTAATGTCGGCGTTCCAATAACATGGCCACCTGCAGGAGCCGGACCGGAATATGTTTTTCCTGCCGGACGAGTAACTTGACCAGAAATAGTTCCTGAACCAATAACTATATTTCCTTTTACATCAATATTCCCACCCACAACAGTATTTGTTCCGGCAGTAAGAATTGTGGAAGTTGAATTCGTTGTATTGGCAGCAGAAATTTTTCCCGTTACAGTAACATTGTTTGATAATTCCACTTTCCCGCCTGAATGAATATTTGAATTCAACGTGGCTGATGCATTCGTCTTGAACAATGTGTATGTACCAAGTGATCCACCGTTAATTGTAGATGATGCACCAACGATTACACCATATCCGGGCGACGATGGGTTTGTACAAGGGCCATTCGTTCCATTTCCTCCGAAGACCACAAAATCTGACATCGGTAGCGCTTGCGAGAAATTTACTTTTGGAATCAAAGCCATCAAGGTGATTAGCAAAGCAAATTGCATAGCCTTAAGCTTGTTTGTGTGTGTGTTTTTCATGATGAAATAAGTATGTGTATTCTGACTGTATGTATGTTGAAAGAGTGGGTCTCTTTTTTATAGTAAAATAAGCTCTGTATATCTTATCAGGTTGTTTAACAAAATTGAAAAAAAGATACCGGGTATCTTAAATAGTGCTAATCGGTTGACTGAGTTATTACGATCAGTTAACTTACCTAATATGCTGAATTACAGGCACTCTGAATTTTACTACAAAATAACTAAAACTTCTCCTGTGTAACAACCTCTTTCTAAAAAACATTTAATGTGTTTTATCCTCAATTTATAGCGTTCACAGATTCCAGCAAGTTAATTTGAGAATGCCTGAATTCCTTAAATTCTATGTAAAAACGACTTTTTTTATTGTAAAGCGTCTGATTTGCTTGGGGAAAAGTCCTCGAATTATGGATTCTGGATTTCGCTGCGCACACAGCGGAATGTGAGTATGCTTAGCCGAATCTCAATTTAAATTATTTAAATAATTGTTTTAATTTAAATAAAAATTGGAATATTAATCATGCGATTTTAAATTTTTCTAAAAAGACGAAAGACGCCTTACTTAATTAACACCGAAACTCCCGCACTAACTCCAAACGAAGAATATCTCTGATTGAATCCTGTCCCCTCTTTGATAATCGAATCAAGATTCATTCTGTATTGCGGACGGAAAAGAAGATGCGTTTTTGCAGATAAGCAATATCTGAAGTCGAGCCCGACTTGTCCATTGAAAATTACTTTCTTGAAAAGTTTTTCATCGCGGATACTTATTACATCGGTTCCTGAATTATTCAAATAATATCCATTCGAATAAACAAGCATACCTGCGGAAACTCCCGCTGAAATTCCATACTTGAATTTCTTTCTTCCAAAATAATAGCTCACAGAGATTGGCATTTCTACATAAGAAATAACATTGGTGCCGGTACTCTTCAAAATATTGTTGTTGATCACTGTTTGATCCAGTGAGTCTGTTTGAGTAACATAATTACTATCTAATCGCTGAAACGTTTGTTCAGATAAATAAACAAATCCGTAAACATAATTTGTATCTGTATCAACTACATTTGTAGTAAAAGTGTTCCAATAACTGTTGTCAATTGCAATTTTTGTTTGCATCGATGGATCGTAATTTACTTTCTCGCCGTATTGAATGTAGTTTAATCCGAGAGCAATTGAGTACTTTTCCGTTACTCTTGAAACTTCTAAACTTAACTGTGGAGTGATTACATCTGATTCTCCGGCATTTCTCTTGCCTTCGGTAGTCAGATCTGAATAGCCACTAATATCTTTTGTCATCAGATTTGCTCCCGCAAGTACATCGAATCTGTATTCTGCTCCACCGGAAATTTTTGGTTCTTTGATTTGAGTATTTCTTGTGGTGACATTTTGAAATGAAACTTTGTTAACTTTCAATCCATCAAAGACAGGAGCAGAAAGAGATGCAATAGCAGAATTATCTATCAATAAATTTCGTGATTCACCAGGGGTGGTTTCTATTAAAGTTGATTTATTTTCGACAACTACCTGTTGCGAAACTTGATTTGAATTTTCTGTCGTTGAAATCGCCAATGACGAACCAACGATTGACGCAGATTTCAAATTAGTTTTCGTAGATTTTAGTTTTTCGGCTGAATCAGTATTTTTTTCGTTTTTGATTTTTTGCTTTTCAGTAGTCGGAAGTGGTGCCGTTTGAATATTAGAATTTGAACTATTAGTATTGTTATTTACTGATTCATTTGATTGAATTTTAAGATCGTCCTGTGAAATTGTATTTGTCCCGGTCAAATTGTTTTTTACCTGAGAATCAATTTGTTTTCCTGCTTCGGAAACAACAGTATTATTCTCGTGTCGATCCGAAATAAAATAAATCGAAGCTCCAATAATTGTCAATGCTGTAATAAACCACAGTATCGCTCTGCGTTTACGTTTTGCTTTGTAATGATTGTCGAGGAGGTTTTCGGCTTCCGGCCAAAAATCTTCCGGTCTCAGATCTTTATTCATGATAATATCTTATTTGATATGCTGTCATTTTTTCTGACATCATCAATTAATGTTCGCAATGTTTTCTTTGCCCTGTGCAAATGTACTTTTGAAGTAGAAGAGGAGATGCCAAGTAATTTTCCGATCTCTTCGTGTTTGTATCCGTCGATCACATATAAATTAAAAACAGCTCTGTTCATTTCCGGTAATTTTTCGACTGCTTCAACGATCTGTTCTGTGTCAATTGTATTCTCAAATTCATCTTCAATCAACATCTGGTTTTCATATACTGAAACTTCCGTGGGTTCGATCAGGTTTTTGTATCTGCTGTTTTTTCTGAATTCGTCGATGATGTAATTGATGGCAATTTTTCTTGTCCATAATTCAAATGGCACGTCTTTCGACTTGGACAAGTAGGATGAAATATTTTTGATGATCTTATAGTAAACCATATTGAGTGCGGACATGCAATCGTCTTTGTTGATGTAATATCGACGACAAATTGCATAGATGTGCTGGAAGCATTCACGATACAATTCGTAATGTGCTTTCCGGTCATCTTTCCGGCATCTTTCCAATAGTTCCCTTTGTGGATTCATCTTAAAACCGAAAAAGGATGTTGTAGAAGTTACAACATCCTTTTTTCAATTAATAATGTACTAGTTTTTAATGAATCGAGCAAAAGATTTTCTCCTCCGGAATTTCTTACTTCAAGGAAGTAGATTCCCGGTGACAGATCTGCTATATCGATCTCTGTTTTCTCTGCATTAATGCTTCCTGCTTTCACCAGCTGACTGGAAATAGAAAGGATAGAATAATTCGTCGCACCGGACTTAGGGGTTGATGTAACGAATATTCTATCCTTAGCAGGGTTAGGGTAAATACTAGAAATTAGGGAAGAGATATTTTCATCAATTGAAACAGTATTCAGTTGAGTTGGAGAAACAACGTTGATCGTAAATCCGACTGTCGAACTACGATAAGTAATCATTCCTGTTGAGTCAACGCTTAGGCTATCGCAATATGTACTTGTACAACCATTTGCATCAGCTACAGTCAGACAAATATTATACGAACCTGTTGTAGCATAATTATGGATGGGATAAGCTGCTGTTGAAGTTGAGCCATCACCGAAATCCCACATGAAACTAAGATTCGTTCCACTGGAAAGATTTACTACTGCCAATTGATAAGGTGACAACTGAGTGAAGACGAAATATGAAGTACAAAGAACAGGAGCAATGATCGTTGAATCAACTACAATTGTCTGACAAATTGTATCAGCACAAGAGGAAGCTGAATTTAAAATTGAAAGACAAACATTGTATGTTCCCGGAATGCCGTATGTATGTACAGGGAAACGAGAAGTGTTCAATGGACTTCCATCACCGAAATCCCAGGTATAAGTTGTTACAGCAGGACTAGTAGAAGAATAGTCGATGAAGTATGCATCTAAACCGAATGGGACAGTGGTGAAATTTGCTACACATGGAAATGGCCCGTTGGGTACTGCTACCTGTAAACAGTATGTACAAGCAATATTTTGTGTTACAATGTCAACTAAACTCATACAAACAAAATAAATACCACCGGTAGCATATGAATGTTGTTCCATTGCACCTCCTGTATATGATATCCCGTCACCAAAATCCCAAACCGGAACATACAGTGTAGAATCATAACTTGTCGTAAACAGATAAGTATTTGTTAAAAGTGACAAAGGTGAAAATGTAAATGAACAATTTGCAGCCTGACCAACTTGAACACCGATACATGCCTGACAAACCATAGCGCCGGTACTATCGTATTCTATTGCACATGCCGTATAAACACCGGCAGGAGAATTATATGTATGAGAGACGTTTGTTACATTACCTGCAGTTCCACCATCGCCAAAGGTCCATTGAATCTGGTTAGATGGGTCGATAGGATTGAAAGTGAAAATATGTGTAGCCGGATTTATAGAATCTTGAACTTCGGAAATTGTACAAGGAAGTCCGGGAGAAACAATTACTACTTGGCAATAACTACAATTTCCTAAAAAACTAGAAGCAGTCATGCACACATAGTATGTTCCGGGAAATGCATATGTATGTGTACTATAAATGCCTGTTCCGACATTTCCATCACCGAAATCCCATGCAATGGTTGATGCACTCGTAGCGTTTGCTGCAAAATTGATCGCCAGTCCGGAAGCAACTGAAGAAGTAAAACTGCATCCTGCAGAATTGTTGTAGACAACATTCATGCAACAAGCATCAACAATCGTTTGAAGTACGGTGTCGAATTCATTAACGCAAACCATGTAGGTTCCGAAATTTGCATAAGAGTGCGTTGCAATATTTCCTGTGGTATAGATTCCTGTGCTATCACCGAAGTCCCAATTGAAGACACTGGTTCCTGAAACAGGAGCAACAGCGAAATCAAAAACGGTTGTTGTTGAATCGTAAGCCATGTTAATAACACATCCTTGGCCTTTCATTTCAGCGAAAGAAAACAGGATTAGAAGTAGTAGGTAGATTTTTTTCATAGGGTTAGAGAATTGAGTTCTTAAAGGGTAACACGCATGTGTTTGCGAAATGGTTTACATGAATGTAAGTAAAAATGTAATATCTATGAAAATCAGTTGAAAAGGCAGAATGTTGCTAAATAAAAAGTGTCAGTCTCTGTGCCAGAGTCAGACAGCAGTAAAAACTGATCTCTGACTCTGGTACTTTGACTGACACTCCTAATGTACAGTGGAGCAGACAAAGGTCGAACCTTTTGATGGGGGATATTGAGAAATTGACACAAATTTGAAGGAAATTATTACAGCAAGTACCAAATAGCGAAATATTGAATTGGCTCCCCTTTTTTGGAATTCTTGCTTTGGCCTTAACTGCATCCAGCAAGGATGCCAAATTGTTATCTCTAATTGCAAATGACCAAATTACAGAAGAGCTGACACTTTTGAACACGCAAAACTACCCGCTAGAGTTTTGCAACCAACCTTTTCCTCCAGGGATTCCAACCTATATCCATTCTGAGAATCACCAGCCACAAATCGGATTGGACATTTCTGAAACATATAAAAGTGTGGAAGGAGGAGAATACAGGAAGTTGATGGAGTTTTGCAAGAGGTCAATTAGCGATTAGAATTGAAAGTGAGATTAAATTTTTCATTTTAAGTTAAAAAAATCTTTTTGCTCTTATCAATTTGTGCAGCGATTCAAACCCGCTCGAGACCTCGAATCTCAATTTATTAGAAGCTATTAAGCCTCATTTCGCAAGAATGAGGCTCTTTTGTTTTCATTAGGAGAACTTAGGAGACGTTAGGACGCGAGATTGATTCGCTCACGTTTCGCTAAGAAGGTTTTGGGTGATTCGCTAAAGAGTGGCGTCTGCGGAAAAAATAGGCGCAATTATTACAATAATATTATAATTCACAACCTCTTATTAGATTGTAAATCTCGGAAAGTACTTGACAAGATGGTTCTAAATGGAAAATAAGTACGCTCATTCTGTTGATAAATTATTCTTTCTTGATAGCATAATTCAAAATTCTTGACAATGAAATTTTTCTAGTTGAAAATTAAACCAATTATTTTGGTACCTTACTTAAGATTTTTACTTCTAAAACTAAAAAACATGAAAATGAAAACAATTTTACTTCTATCTTTTTTATTAATTTCAAAAATTACGTTTGCTGGTGTATCATGTGGAACACATGATCGAGTAATGTATGTTGATTGTATGGTTGATATTATTAATGAGCAGAACAATGGCAATTCAGGACCATGGCTCAAATTAATAAATTACGCCCACCACAATTGCATGTCTTACGTCGCCTTGTTCGGTTTGGATCAAGGTGTGATGGGCAATGCTACACTAGAAAATGTATTATCTGACATGGTCGTTGTTTTTCACAATGCAGGAATTAAAGTCGGTGCGGTTGGTAGTGCATCAACCTTTTTTAATGACAACTTCAGAAGCATGCCACATTGGACTGATCCAATCGACTACAGTAAATATTCCGAGTATTTCAGTACGGATGAAACTAATGTGCTCAAAAGTATCACCAATGTTAATCCTGAGAGCAGTTTCAGTGTAAAAGCTACAGCTGAAATTGCAAAATTTCAACTTCATACATTTGTTGATTACAATTCAACCCATGCAGGAAAAATAGATGTCCTAAGTCTTGAATATGAATATTGGAATCTTCCGGATAATTCTACAAATCCTACGACGTGCGATCGAGCAGCAGAATATCAAAATCATAAAAATATTCTTACAGCTATGCAGATCATAAAAGATAACAGTACATATCCATTACTGGTTGAAGATTATCTTGCTGACTTCAGTAATACTCTCCTAACCGCATCAGGTCCGTGTCAAGTAACAGAAACTACTCAGGTCGAAGAACTCGACTGGTTGAGTGACAGAATTTTATTGACTACTTATAATGCATACACAGCTAATTTATTTACAAGAAACTGCAAGAGACTTCAATTATTAGGGTCGGACACTAAATCCAATACGGAAATATGGCCACTTTTTTCTGCAGAAACAAATGCAACAATTACCCCGTCTTATCCATGGGTTCAGAATTTCTGCAATGCCCAACCAGGAAATGCATGGGGCGGTTTTTTGGGAGGCTTCTTAATGGGCAGTCCTTCCAACGGATTGGGAAAAGTTGATGATGCGTATTTTAATGATTATGCAGCAGCGATTGGATCTTCAACAGCCTGTCCGGGTTGTGGATGTACATTTTCAAATGGCAACAATTTGGATCTTAAAAATATCATGTGGTTTACGTATACATTATTGGCTGATCCTTATGCAACATACCACTCTGGGAACTGGCTTTCACGGAAAGGTAGGACAGAAATACCGCTCGAATATATTTTCAATTCTATAGAAGTCCATCCTAATCCTTCAAGAGACTATATAAATTTGACATATTCAATTGATGACCTTCAGAGTAAAGCAACCTTTACAATTTATTCTGTCGATGGAAAAACTATTTTCGAGACTCCGCTAAATCCGGAAACTTCATCCTTAACAATCGAACGGAACACTATAAGCCCAGGAATTTATTTCTGCAAACTAATTGTTAATAATTCATTGATTGACATCAAGACCCTTATCATTGAATAATCTGAGACATATATTTCTGATTATCTTATGGATTACCTCATTAGGTACTCAGGCGCAGACAACTTTTGAAAAGCTGTATTCATATCCATTGAAACAAATCGGTGTGCAAGGAATACAGCTTTCTCAGGGTTATCTCATCAGCACAAAAATTGATGACTGCGGTCCATGCGATGGTTATATTCAGTTTATCCGAATTGATGATTCAGGTGATACCATAAGGACCTTTAACATTCCTAATTTGGGAAATGAACAGGGACCTGTATCAACTCTGTTTTTAAATGACCAACATTTGGTCATTGCTGCTAATAATACCAACGGCATCACAAATCAAGTCGCATTAATTAATTCAGATACACTTGGAAATATTTTCTGGTCTTATGTCTTAAGCGATCCATTGTATGATTACAGTGCGAATGCTATGATAAAGATTGATTCAAACTATCTTATCACAGGAATGAGATCAGTTCCGGGCTCACCACAATTGACAAGGACATTTCTCCTTAGTGTATCTAAGGCTGGGAATTTTAACTGGCTCAATTCATACGGCAATCCTTATGAAAATTTTGCAACCGGACTTCGTTTGCAAAATGAAGAGGTATATATTACAGGGTCAATGTTTGATACAGTCAGACAGAAAGTTCAGCCTTTTATTTTTAAAACAGACACTGCGGGAAATTTGTTTCAGTTCAATGAAATCATCTTGGCATCAGATGCAGCACCAACAGGAATTGCCGGAGATGCTATCTCAAATTATGTTTACGGCTATACTATCGACTCACTTCAAAACATAAATTCACTGCTAATCCGGCTGGACCTGAATTTAGATACCATGTGGACTTCGATGGTTGATCAGGGAAGAAATGAAACTGTCAGATGCGGAATACCAAATGAAATTGGCGGAATTACTCTGTCAACCTCTGTCAGTTCTTCTGGGAATACAGGTGGAGACATTTTACTCTGTAAATATGACTCCACTGGCAGCACGGTTTTTATGAAGACTATTAACGGATTTAATAACGAACCTTTTTCATCCTCATTAATCCAAACACAAGATCTTGGGTTTCTAATTGTAACTACTTCTTATAACAACTTAAATCACTCCAGTGCCTGTGCATTTAAAACAGATTCTTTAGGTGAGATAATTACAACAATTTCTTCTTCTAAGAAATCACCTTTAGAAATTTATCCAAATCCATCTAATGGCATAATTCATTTTGATAATGACTCAAAGATATTAAAGATTGAAATTATTAATCTTCATGGAAAAATACTTAAACAATTCAAAGAATCTGCGATTGATATAACTGGATATGAAAATGGAATTTATATTTTCAAAGTGTATTTGGAATTCAATATGGTTGTATATGGAAAACTGATTAAAGAGGATTAAATTTACCCACTCCGACCACGAAAGAGTATAAATGTAAGTCGAAGCCTGCGAATCACTCAAAAAAAAGAGGAGGCTCATAAACAAATTGCTTAGTGAACTTTTTTTTATTTTTTATTCCCCCACTCGGCGATTTCTATGCGAAAGTCAAGTCTTTTTGAAATATTTTCTCTTATTATATTGGTTGCATACTTTACATGCTTTGCAAATCTTGCATCAAAAATGTTCGATTCAGAAAAAGTTCTTGTCTACATAAGAGTAAAAGATTTCAACCTTGAAATAAAAAAAGTATTCTAACAAAAGAAAAGTTAGACCGAATCTAAAAACACCAATTCCGAATAGCCGCTATAAGAGTCATGCTCAATATAGCTGAAGGCGCAAGTCGTTTCAGCAATGCCGAAAAAAGGAATTTTTATGTCATTGCCAGAGGAAGTGTGATCGAATGTGTCGCCATCCTCGAACTTCTCTATTTCGAAAAAGTCATCAGTGTAGAGACGTACATCAACTTCTATTCTAAAGAAGAAGAAATTTCGAAGATGTTCTATTCAATGATAAAATTCTTGGGAGTTAAAAAAACCGTGTGAGTTTGGAAAATTCAGTTTGAGTGCGAGTGCGAAGATCGAAAGTTCTTTCAAGATTCGAAGTTTCACACTCACACTACACACCCACAACTGTATTTAGTACAGTGGAGCAGACAAAGGTCGAACCTTTTGATAGAGGATATTGCGAAATTGGCTCAAATTTGAAGATTATTATTACATCAAGCTTCATGTTACGAAGTTTTGAATTGGTTCCGCTTTTCGGGAATTCTTGCTTTGATGGCAACTAAATCCAGCAAGATCCAAATTGTGTTCTCTATTTTTTATGGGGCCTAATTATATAGGAGCTAACAATTTCGCAAGAATGAAGCTTTTTGCTTTTCATTAGAACCCGTTAGGACGCGAGATTGATTCGCTCAGGATTCGCAAAAGAGGTTTTGGGTGTATCGCTAAACAGTAGTGTCTGCGGAAAAATGAGATCATTTGATATTTGATTTGGTATTTGAAATTTTATTTCGTACTTCGTATAAACTAAAATTCACTGTCATGAAAACTCTTATTTCAATTTTATTAGTCTGCATAGGTATTTGTACAAAAACATATTCGCAATGTTCCCCTGCTACTGTAGCAACTAACGGAAGTCCTGCTACAAGAGGTATGTATGTAGATTGCTTTGACTGCATAATTGCAGATATTGAGAATGGAAATCCTCTTGGTCTTGAAAACGAATTATTTAATTATTGCGACAGTCGGTGCATTAAATACATTGCACTTTTCAGACTTGATCAAGGAGGCTCTTGTCTTCCTGGTGGAGTAATTGGAGATCCTGTTCATGAGGCTACTCTTTCACAATTGATCCTTGATCTGAAAGCAAGAATACCTGGGATGACAGTAGGGGCAGTAGGGTCTTCAAAAAACTGGTTTTATGGCAATTTCACACCCAACCTTCCAGTTAGATATTTTGATGAAAAAGCAAAATGCGAAGCACCAATTGTTTTCTCTAACGATGCTTTGTCAAGGATTATGAATCCTGTGCCAGACGAAATGAATGAACTAACTTTTATTGCCTCAGAATTAACCAAATTCTTTGGTAGGACGGCTATGTATAATTCAACAGATTACAATGGAAGTCATGCTGGTAAAATTGATGTTTTTTCTGTTGAATATGAATACTGGGATCAATCCGCTTCGTCTAATTCTCAATATCTAAATTATCTTTCAATAATTCAAGCTCTAAAATCCATTTCTTGTAAATCTCAGTATCATGAGACTATTGAGACAGAACTAAAATTAAAAAACTTGCAGTCGACAGGTTGCCCGAGTTGTCCGTCAGCGTATGATCAAGCCCAAGCAATCGATAAATACCTTGACAGAATTTTATTGGTTGACTATCGACATGTCCTTACTGATTTATTTACTGGGACATCTGCAGGAAGCACTCACTGTGCCGGATTGTATTTATTAGGGGATAAACATACTGGCAAACAAAGTCACGTTTGGCCTCTATTTTCTGCTGAATATCCTACCTCTCTTGGAGGATCAAGTTGGCAAACTTGCGAACCTCACGGCATATCTACAGGATGTAATGCAAATGATGTATGCAACGACTATCTAGGTTATTATGTTGGCGATGTTCCGGGCACAGGGTATAATCCAATGTACAATGTTGAAAATGATTATTACGCGGTACCATTAGCAAGTGCTTCAAATACTTTTTGCACTGCATGCGGATGTACGGATTGGAAAGAAAATAATATTCCTGGGACTTCTAACCCGTTTCATAATTTGGTTGATGGTTTTATGTGGTTTACATATACGCTCATGAAGGATCATTCTGTTGCGCGGATTCGACAGCTAACAGATTCTGCAAGCCAAGAAAATATTTTAAATGAAATTCCTGAACTTATATTTAATTCAACGACAAATGAATTATCATGCCAAGGAAATCTATTAAATAATCAGATTTATATTGAACTATACAGTGTCCAAGGCAAATTGATTTCTGAGTATAAATTACAAAGGAATCAAAAAGTCTATCTTGGCGATTTAATCACTGGTGTTTATATTTTAAGATCACACTTCAGTGATAAGCCCGAAGAAAAAATAATCAAAATTGCAGTTGCTAGATAAAAAAGAAGCATGAACAAATATATTCTTGCTTACATAATTTTTGCAAGTTGCTGGGTTAGTAAGGTTATTGCGTCTGATTTAATAGTGCCTTATTCGCACTTTGCATTACGTTATAACAGCTCTGTTAAGATTATTCAATTAGCAGACAGTAATTTTTTAATCCTTAGTCGACACAAAGATATTGGTAGTAATCCCGCAATGGCAGGACTTACTTGGTGTCACCAGAACGGTGATACCATCAAGACGAAATTATTAACTCTCAATTCAGGAAGTGCGTCGCCATTAGATATCATTTCACTCTTTGATGGTTCTCTTTTTATTTCCGGTACAACTGATGATCCGTTAGATAACACTCTTTTCACACTTCATCTCGATTCGACTGGTTCATTGATTAGCTTTAAGTTGCATCCTTCGATTGATGCAGTTTGGCTTTCTAATAGTATTCAATTGGATTCAGGAAATGTATTGCTCTCAGCAACGTTAGTGAATGTTCCTGAATCAGTGATATATTATAAAGTTAATCCTGATGGAGACTCTCTTTTATTACATAGTTATACATTTCCTGGACTTCTCGGAATTACTTGTAGTCGATTATTGAATGATAGCACATTACTTTTTGGTGGCGATATGATTAACTCCAATTTCGTGCTCTATACAAATCTCAATGGCGACTCTCTATCAATAAACACATTTCCTTTTACAACTTCCGGAAAGAATCATATAAGTTCAATTGCCATCACAGGTTCTCAATATTTGGTTATCGCAGGAACTTCTACTGATACTCTTGATAGTAATCACCAATCGGTTTGGGGTATGAAGACAGATTTATTAGGAATGATATTATGGCAAAATAGATTTCAATCTACGAATCCCTACTGGAATTCATCGGCAATTTCTGCAATCGGAGCAAATTATTTTGCAATCAATACTTTTTATAACACTGCAACTACAAACGGAGATCATCCGCCTGTTTTAATTATCGATTCGAACGGAGACTCTATTTCAACGAGTAATATATTAGGCAATTATTGCGAAATTTCTTCAGGTAATAATAATTCAATCATTGGAGATATGAATGGTAATACTTTTTTAACAACTACAATCGATTCCGGTTGCTCAAATATTTATCAAAATATTGCATTTGAGAAATTTGATTTTTCGACTCTTATAAATTCGATCGATGATTTAAATAATAAAAACACTTTAGAGGTTTTTCCTAACCCTGCTAACAATCATTTAAACATAATTGATGTTGATAACGAAGTTAGTAACATTAGTCTTTATGATATTTCCGGTAGATTTCTTTTTTGTAAAACCAAAGAAGATTTGATACAGTTAACTAATATTCATGATGGAATTTATATGTTGGTTTTGGTTGACAAAAATCTTATTCCGCTTAAAAAAATAAGATTAGTTGTTTTGCATTAAAACAATCAGGGATCAGAGAATTTCAGAACCAAAGATACCCCCGCTCGGCGATTTCTTTAGCGTCAATACTTCCGCACTTTACATACTCCAGCTGCGAAGGATTTTTTCAATCCTTTGCTTTTAGCACTGTGCGATTTTTAATCCACGGTGAATGGTGATTGTGTTTCAATAATTACACAGTTTATGTTAATACCATTTGACTGCTCACTTGCACTGTTTCTGTTTCATTGCTTCGTGTAAAATGAGAAACAGTTTGAGAAACAGAGTGACTGAACATGGCGCCACATCTTACTCGCACTGTTACTGTTTCTGCTTCTTTGAAAAAAGTCTGAGTATCAAAAACAGAACGAGTGAACAGTAAAATACTGTTCACTCGCACTGTTCATGTACAGTGGAGCAGACAAAGGTCGAACCTTTTGATGGGGGATTTGGCGAAATTGGCTCAAATTTGAAGGTTATTATTACAGCAAGCTTCATATTGTGAAATATTGAATTGGCTCCGCTTTTTGGGAATTCTTGCTTTGACCTTAACAGCATTCAGCAAGCATGCCAAATTGTTATCTTCAATTGCGAATGACCAAATTACAGGGAGGCTGACGAACTAAAGGTTGCGTACATTCCAAATCTATTGTCTGACATTTATCATCTCTATTTCCTGTGGTAACTTCCCAGAACATTCTCTGATTTTAATTTGAGGAATCAAAACACTTTGTTAAGTTTGAAATCACGAAATTAAATTTCGTCCTAGTTAATCTTTGTTCAAACGAAAACTCCTAAATTAAATCACAATGAAAAAATTCCATTTATTTTTATTCCTGTACCTTTGCTTTATTAGTTCATTAACATCATTTGCTCAAATAGATCCGTATCCTTATAGAGGATTGTACATTGACAAATTCGTCGCATGGACAAACAATACCTTTCCAGCGATCAATGAAACAAAAACGCTCCTAGGTAGAACTACCGAAGAAGATTCATTGTTAAACTTTGCAAGAGACAATGATTTTAAATACCTTATTCTTTATGACCTAAATAAAATCTTTGCACATCCGAATGATTCATTACCGGGAGCAAGTATTGGCGGTAGTAATCGAACTTACAAGCAAGCACTTTGTGATTTCATTGTAAAAGCAAAGACTCAATTTTGTATTGAACATATAGGAGCCGCAGTAGCTTCTACCTCGATACTAAGTGACATTACAGATTTCAATAGTTTGATGATTACAGATCCCTATATTTTTAATAGCGGATCAAATACATTTAACCCATCCTCTCCAAACCCTTTATCATTTGTTCAGAACACTTATACAGCTTCTGATGGCTCCATGGCTATGCGTTCTGAAATGGTTAAGACTGCACTAAGAATTAGTGATTTCAACTCTTTTTGCTCAGCCAAAATCGATGTCATCACAACCGAATATGAATTTTGGCAACAGTACAAAAACCAAGGTTGTATGATTTCCGATACTGTGTTTTTCCCCGACAGCATGACCTTTATCTATCATGGCACTACTTATAATGCTCCTTTCAGTATTACATTAGATAACAACAAAACAATTTCGATTCCAAATGACACAATATTTTTTGGTGGAGACACACTTACACCACCCGAACCTATTATCTTTTGTAGAACGAACGATCAATTCTGGGCTTATCGACAACTACTAATTGACATAAAAAATGTACAAGCTGGATCAAGCTATCCGCTAATAACTGATACGTATCTTGGTTGGTTTGATAAAGATAGCATTAGTGATCTTCTTCAAACAAGTATCATCGATAGCTTGGTTAATAGAGTAGGTATACATATTTATAGAACAACGCCTTCAAATTTATGGTCGTACATGGCTAACAGGGATTCCTTGTTCGGTCATAATTCCGTCTTGAATTCTATTGTTCATCCAATTATTTCTTCTGAAGATCCATTACTAGGAGGGCAAAACTTTTTAGGACCTTGGTTGCGAAATCAATCTATAGGAAACACTTTGTTCGAAGCAGAGAAAGCTTTAATTACTCAATATACTCCAAATGCAACAGTTTATCACGGCAACAGTGATCCTTTAAAATTTGGAGCATTTACATGGTTTGCTCAATCGTATTTTAAGCAAAAAATAATTAGCAATAATCGGTATTATTTATCCAATGTTTTATGGAATAGACCATCTACGATCTGTTCCGGTCAAAGTATGTTTTTCAATTATATCGGACCAAATGAAACCGGAATGACAATGGTTTGGAATTATGGCGATGGAATTCAAGATTCAATTGTTAGTCCAGATACAACTCAACAAAACAGAACACATGTTTACACCTCTGGTGGAACTTACATTGTAAATTGTACGCTCTATTATCCGGCTCCAACTGACACAGGAATTGGCGGATGTGTTCCTTATACTTATCGCGATACTGTTTTTATTAGTGGAGCTACGATTACTGCTACCGGATCGACTTCCATTTGTCAAGGCGATAGTGTTCGATTGATTGCTTCTTCGGGGTCTTCCTATTCATGGACGGGTGGCGCAACAACACAATCGATATATGTTAAAACAACAGGCACTTATACTGTAACAGTTCTGAACAGTAATGGATGTGCCGGAAGTTCTATTGCAACAATAAACGTAACGGTTCATCAGAAACCCTCAAACACTTTAAGTATTGTAAGTACGCCTTGCATGGGTGGAACTAACGGAATCATTTCTGCGACTATAACTGGTGGCAGTACTCCATATCATTATTTATGGTCAAACGGAACGGCATCAAATCCTTTAGACACAATTTTCGCTGGAACATATTTCGTAACCGTTACAGATTCATTCGGTTGCACAGATCAAGATACAATCGCATTAACAGAAAGCCTGACTTGTTGTGGCATGGGATTGTTGAATGCTCCATCTAATATTACTTCACTCGTTTCCGGAAGCAGTTATAATGTAAACGGAATTGTAATTGTAAGTGGATCGGTTACCGTTTCAAATACAAGATTCTATATGGGTGATTATTCGCAAATCATTATTGGTAGTGCTTCAACACTTACCATGAATGGTTGTCATCTGAGCGCTTGCGATAGTATGTGGAATGGAATTTCATTTACAGATAATACTTCGCTGTTAATATTGAATGGAGATACTATTGAAGATGCCTTTCATGCGATCTCTGATTCAGCGGGCGCTAAAATCACAGTCTCAAATACGATATTTAATAAAAACCGAAGGGCCATATTTATCGTAGGCTCTGTAACAGCACTTACCTCAACGGTTACCAATTGCACATTCACTTGCCAAGATAACGGCGGAATTGTTTCACAGACAAAAGACGGAGGTTCGGCTTACAGTGGAATTGAAATGAGCGGCATGAATGGTTGGACACTTAATACAAATCATTTTAAACACCTATATTATGGTATAAAGTCCGAAAATAGTTCGCTCGTTCTTAATACATGTACTTTTAATGATATGCGACGATACAGTTACACATACAGTAATTTAAGAGCAGCTTCATGGACATGGGTGAATGATGGATATGGCATCTATTCTAATAATTCTTCTGGAAGTCCAATTTCATTATCTGTTCAAGGAAATAATTTCACAAATTGTGGTTATGGAGTTGCAACTAAAAACGCAATCACTATAGAGGTTACTGGTTCAACATTTGATTCACTAAGATATTCGGCTGTATCGATCGTAAATCCAACAGGAGTTGATGTTAATATTCATGGAAACACTATTACACATTTCTTGAATGGTGTATCTGTTTCTGAACCACGTGTCGCAAGCTCTACCACAATAACCGGAAACACTTTCGCAACGTCATCTAATCTGAATACCTCACCGTTACATAATGCAGCTGTTAATTGGTCTGTTAAATTGCAGAACCGTTTGCCGGGTGTTACGACTGCTTCGATCACCAACAATCAAATGACAAATCAATTGAAAGGGATTTACCTGAATGGCTGCGAGCAGGTGGAAATCAATTCGAATTCCATTCAATTGATTGGAAGTACTAATGCGACAAGGCAATATGGAATCTGGTTAGTAAATAGCGCCAACTGTACAATTAGCAACGATAGCATCATTACTCCTTCCGGAATTACAGACCCAACTCATGCAAGAGGAATTCGATTTGAAAGTTCAACGGGTTGTTCAATCAATAGTAATTATTTCTTGAATTTAGGAACTGGATTAAATGGTTTAAACTTCTGTGATCTTACAACACTATGCGGCAATGACATTTGGAATTGCGTAAGGGGACTGGATGTGTTCAATATAACTTTACCGGAACAAGGTGCTGTAAATTCACCAGAAGATAACATGTGGCGGAATATTGCATTATCGAATCGAACTGTTGGAAGTGGTGCCTTCATTAAATTTTACCATCTATATGCTCAAAATGACGTAAACAATAAATTTAGCCCAGGTATAAATGTAAGTTTAGTGCAGAGCTCTCAAAATAACACAGGGCTTTCTCCATGTAGTGTTCCGGATACTTTGCCTCAAATGTTTACAGAAATTACTGACCAAGTGATTAAAGACTCTATTGTTTTTACAATTTACGACCCAGAAAATAAATGGTTTGCTGAAAAGTATGCGTTTCATCTGCTAACTAAGGATTCAATGTTAATGAATCAAGGCTTACTAACAGATATACAACGTCAACAATTCTTCGACAATCTGAAGCAAAGAAATGTAGGGGGATTAGAAGAAATTCATAAAGCTTTGGAAGACAAGGATTATTTGCAAGCAATAACTAAATTGATAAATTTCCAACCAGAGAACACAATTGAACAGAACTTGAAAGATGTTTATGGTGTAATGGAAAAAGTTCAGTCTGCAAGCCCTCTTTCAGTAGATGACTCTTTAGTGCTTGATGATATTGCGGAACAACTTGCTTTTGAAGGTGGGCCTGGTGTATTCATCGCAAGAGCTATTATGGACGAAGAATATGACGATGAATTAACTGGCTCTTTGCTTCGGCAGTCAAACAACCATAATTATTTTTCCCAGCCTGATATTTTACTTTATCCTAATCCATCAAGCGGTAAAATTGTTGTATCAAAAGATTTATCAAAGTATGGAGGTTGTACAATTGATGTAAGAGATATGCAAGGTAGGGTATATTTAAGCTCAAAGCTCGATATAAATGAAACGTTATTTGAAAAGGATGTGAGTTTCCTAAGTTCTGGAATGTATTCCCTTCAAATATACTGTGATGAATTGTTGATCGAGTCCCTCAAGCTTGTAATTCAAAAATGAAGAAATGTATTTTAATATGGTTTTTCTCCTTTGTCTGTTTGTTTGCAAACGGACAAAGGAGAAATGCTATTTGGTGTTTTGGAGATAGTTCTGGAATTGACTTTAGAAATATTTCATCGCCATCAGTATTTGGAAGTGGCATGAATGCAAAAGGGTCATGCGCAACAGTATCTGACAGCTTAGGAAACTTGATTTTTTATTGTGCAACTCCAGACATTGTGAATTTTAATAACGGTGTGCCACAATTAGGAGTTGTGTATAACCGTGATCATTACAAAATGCTGAATGGAGACTCATTGAGTTGCGAATTTTGGTATCACGAAATGATTATCATTCCAGACCCTGGCAATATTTCACTCTACTATATTTTTTACATTGGTGTTACTGACTTCTTTGGTCTTCATTATGCAATTGTAGATATGACTCAAGATGGAGGCCTCGGAGCTGTTGTTTCGAAAAACAATTCACTAAGAACTGATATTGCTACCGATTGTTTGCAAGCTATAAAACATGGAAATGGAAAGGATTGGTGGTTAATTTTCAAAGCTGCTCAGCCTGCAAATAATAATTTCTACGTATACTCAATTACTTCCTTTGGAATTCAACTTGATCATGTTGATAGTGCAGGGTTTCAGGGCTCAACGAATGGAGGAGATTTACGTTTCAATTCAACAGGAGATCAATTTGCATTTTGTAATTTAAAGGGGCTTTTAGCTACTTATAATTTTGATCGTTGTTCAGGTTCAATCACTCTAAATAGATCAATTCATACGGAAGACCCGAATGGAAATTACCCAAACTTCTTTGATTGTTGTTACTCTCCTAATGATTCGATGCTTTACGTAAGCTGTGCTCCTTACTATAGTTCATTTGATACTACTCAGATTTATGTTTATCAATTCCGACTTTGGATGCCTAATGTTTATGCCTCAAAGCTAGTTGTATGGACTGTTCCATATCCGAATTTCCCAGGAGCAGTTCGGCTTGCTCCGGATAACAAGATATATATCGCTAGCGTTTCAACTCCATATCCGAATGATAGCTCAACATTTTATACGGAGAATATGAATCTTACAGTAATTAACCAACCAAATCGGGTTGGAGCTTTAGCTTGTGATATTCAGCCTTACAGTTTTTATCTTGGCGGTAAGAGAACTTACCTTGGTTTACCAAATAACCCCAACTATGACCTTGGGCCACTGGTAGGCAGCCTCTGTGATACCATCAATACAGTTGTTGAACCAATAGAAATTAGTAGTCCTGCTTTAAATCTCTCTTACCAATCGGCATGGCAAAGTGTGATCGTTAATGCAAGCAAATTGAAAGGAACTAAAGTCAAGATTTATCTAACGGATATTTCCGGAAGAATTCTTTTTGTTGATGAAGGAAAAACTAATGCAGGATATTTTTCGAAGAATATTCCGATGGATAATTTTGCAGCAGGAATTTATTTGGTGACGATTGTTACGGAGAAAGAAAAAATTTCGGGGAAGATTGTGAAGGAGTAAACAAAGTCTGAATCGGGATTTAGTTGATATGCGGATTGCACAGATTGCGATTTGCTAATTTAAACAGCACGTATCCTGAAAATGTTTTAATCTGCTTAATCCCGGTGCTGACACTTTTCTGACAAGCCCCGCTCGATAACTGACAAGGGTTTACGCGAAAAAAAAACCGGACAACTCAGTGAATTTCTTGGAGTTGTCCGGTTCTGTACAGTGGAGCAGACAAAAGTCGAACCTTTGATGGGGATATTGGAGAACGACAATTTGAAGGAATACACACAGCAAGTACCAACAGCGAAATATTGAATTGGCCCTTTTTGGAATTCTTGCTTTGCTTAACTGCATCAAGCAAGGATGCCAAATTGTTATCCTAATTCCAAATGACCAAATTTTGAAAGCAACACTTTTTTCCCACCTATCCATTCTGAGAATCACCAGCCACAAATGGATTGGACATTTCTGGAAACATATAAAAGTGCGGAAGGAGGAGAATACAGGAAGTGATGAGTTTTGCAGAGGTCAATTAGCGATTAGAATTGAAAGTGGATTAAATTTTTTCATTTTAAGTTAAAAAATCTTTTGTTCTTACTAATTTGCACGATTCAAACCCGCTCGAGACCTCAATCTCAATTTATTAGAAGCTATTAAGCTCATTGCAAGAATGAGGCTCTTTATTTGCATTAAGAACTTAGGAGACGGGGGTTTGAGATTGATTCGCTCGCGCTAAGAAGGTTTGGAGAGATCGCGAAGAGTGGCCTTGCGGAAGTAGGGCGTACTGCAATAATATTATAATTCCAACCTCTTATTGATTGTGAAATCTAAAGACGGACAAGATGGTTCTAAATGGAAAATAAGTACGCTCATTCTGTTGATAAATTATTCTTTCTTGATATATAATTCAAAATTCTTCAATGAAATTTTCTAGTTGAAAATTAAACCAATTAGTACCTCAATAAGATTTTTATCAAAACTAAAAACATGAAACAGAGTATCACTACTTTTATTGATTCTCAAAATTACGTTTGCTGGTGTATCGGTGATCGAGAATGTATGTTGATTGTATGGTTGATATTATTAATGAGCAGAACAATGGCAATTCAGGCCAGGCTCAAATTAATAATACCCACCACAATTGTGCATGTCTTACGTCGCCTTGCCGTTTGGATCAAGGGTGATGGGCAATGCTACACTAGAAAATGTATTATCTGACATGGTCGTTGTTTTCCACAATGCAGGAATTAAAGTCGCGCTGGTAGGTGCATCAACCTTTTTAATGACAACTCCACTTGGACTGATCCACGTAAATATCCGAGGGTATTTCAGTACGGATGAAACTAATGTGCTCCAAAAGTATCACCAATGTTAACCTGAGGCAGTTTCAGTGTAAAAGCTACAGCTGAAATTGCAAACTCAACTTCATACATTTGTTGATTACAATTCAACCCATGCAGGAAAATAGATGTCTAAGTCTTGAATATGAATATTGGAATCTTCCCGGATAAGCCTACAAATCCTACGACGCGATCGAGCAGCAGAATATCAAAATCATAAAATATTCTGTACAGTAGCAGATCATAAAGATAACAGTACATATCCATTACTGAAGATTATCTTGCTTCAGAATGCTCTCCTAACCGCATCAGGTCCGTGTCATAACAGAACTACCTTGTATCGAAGGAACTGACTGGTTGAGTGACACAGAATTTTGATCACTTATAATGCACTAACACAGCTAATTTATTTACAAGAAGCAAGAGATCAACATATTAGGGTCGGACCACTAAATCCAATACGGAAATATAATAATTTTTCAGAAACAAAATGCAACAATTGGCCTGTCTTATCCATGGTTCGTAAATGCCCAACCAGGAAAATGCATGGGGCGGTTTTTGGGAGGCTTAATGGGCAGTCCTTCCAACGGCTGGGAAAGTTGATGATGTGTATTTTAATGATTATGTAGCAGCGATTGGATCTACAGCCTGTCCGTTGTGGATGTACATTTTCAAATGGCAACAATTTGGATCTTAAATATCATGTGGTTTACGTATACATTATTGGCTGATCGCAACATACCACTCTGGCTTTGGCGGAAAGGTAGGACAAAAGCCCTCGATCTTTATAGAAGTCCATCCTAATCCTTCAAGACTATATAAATTTGACATATTCAATTGATGACCTCTGGAGTAAAGCAACCTTTACAATTTATTCTGTCGATGGAAAACTATTTTCGAGACTCCGCTAAATCCGGAAACTTGATCCTTAAAAATCGAACGGAAAACACCTTATAAGCCCGGAATTTATTTCTGCAAACTAATTGTTGTTAATAATTTATTGATGAGCATCCAGACCCTACTCCTTGAATAATCTGAGGATATATATTTCTGATTATCTTGGTGGATTACCTCATTAGGTACTCAGGGCAGACAACTTTTGAAAGCTGTATTCATACCATTGGAAACAAATCGGTGCAGAATACAGCTTTCCTCCAGGGTTATCCTCAGCACAAAATTGATGACTGCGGTCATGCGATGGTTATATTCAGTTTATCCGAATTGATGATTCAGGTGATACCATAAGGACCTTTAACATTCCTAATTTGGGAAAATGAACAGGGACCTGTATCAACTCTGTTTCCAATGACCAACATTTGGCTTGCTGCTAATAATACCAACGGCATCACAAATCAAGTCGCATTAATTAATTCAGATACACTTGGAAATATTTTGTCTTATGTCTTAAGCGATCCATTGCATGATTACAGTGCGAATGCTATGATAAAGATTGATTCAAATTATCTTATCACAGGAATGAGATCGTTCCACACCGACAGACATTTCCCGTGCCTAAGGCAAATTCTTAACTGGCTCAATTCATACGGCACTTAGAAAATTCTTGCAACGACTCCGTTTGCAAAATGTATATATTACAGGGCCAATGTTTGATCAGACAGAAAGTTCATTTATTTTTAAACAGACACTGCGGGAAATTTGTTTGGTCCAATGAAATCATCTTATCAGATACCAAACAGGAATTGCGGAGATGCCATCTCAAAATTATGTTTACGGCTATACTATCGACTCACTTCAACATAACCACTCAATCCGGCTGGACCTGAATCCTTAGATCCATGTGGACTTCGATGGCTGATCGGAAGAAATGAAACTGTCAGATGGAAGAAATTGGTGAATTGCCCTGTCACTCTGTCAGTTCTTCTGGGAAGCCAGGTGGGAGACATTTTACTCTGTAAATAGGACTCCACTGGGTTTTTTTATGAAGATCACTGATTTAATAACGAACCTTTTCATCCTCATTAATCCAAACACAAGATCTTGGGTTTCTAATTGTAACTACTTCTTATAACAACTTAAATCACTCCCAGTGCCTGGTATTTAAAACAGATTCTTTAGGTGAGATAATTACAACAATTTCTTCTTCTAAGAAATCACCTTTGAAATTTATCCAACCATCTAATAATTCATTTTGATAATGACTCAAGATATATTAAAGATTGAAATTATTAATCTTCTTGAAAAATACTTAAACAATTCAAAGAATCTTGCGATTATATAACTGGATAAGGAAAATGGAATTTATATTTTCAAAGTGTATTTGGAATTCAATAAGGGACAGATATGGAAAACTTGATTAAAGAGGGATTAAATTTACCCACCCGACCACGAAAGAGAGGAACAAGTCGAAGCCTCAGAATCACTCAAAAAAAGAGGGAGGTCTACTCAAACAAATTGCTTAGTGAACTTTTTTTTATTTTTTATCTGCGATTTCTATGCGAAAGTCAAAGTCTTTTTAATATTTTCTTATTATATTGTCGCATACTTTACATGCTTTGCAAATCTTGCATCAAAATGTTCGATTCAGAAAGTTCCTTGTCTACAAGAGTAAAAGATTTCAACCTTGAAATAAAAAAGTATTCTAACAAAAGAAAAGTTAAAAACACCAATTCCGAAACCAGCCGCTATAAGAGAGTCATGCTCAATATAGCTGAAGGCGCAAGTCAAGTTTCAGCAATGCCGAAAAAGGAATTTTTATGTCATTGCAAGAGGAAGTGTGATCGAATGTGTCGCCATCCTCGAACTTCTATTTCGAAAAAGTCATCAGTGTAGAGACGTACATCAACTTCTATTCCTAGAAAGAAGAAAGAATTTCGGAAGATGTTCTATTCAATGATGTACCTGTTGGTTAAAAACAGTGTGTGAGTTTGGAAAATTCAGTTTGAGGCAGTAAGATCGAAAGTTCTTTTCAAGACCAAGTTTCACACTCACACTACACACCCACAACTGTATTTAGTACAGTGGAGCAGACCCAGGTCGAACCTTTTGATAGAGGATATTGCGAAATTGGCCAAATTTGAAGATTATTATTACATCAAGCTTCATATTGCGAAACCCTGAATTGGCCCTTGCTGGAATTCTTGCTTTGATACAACTAAATCCAAGATCCAAAATTGTGTTCTCATTTTTATAATTATAGTGGAGCCAACGCAAGAATGAAGCTTTTGTTTTTCAATAGAACCCGTTAGGACGTGAGATTGATTCGCTCTGGATTCGCAAAGAGGTTTTGGGTGTATCGCTAAACATAGTCTGCGGAAAATGAGATCATTTGATATTTTGATTTGTATTGAAATTTATTTCGTACTTGCATAAACTAAAATTCACTGTCATGAAAACTCTTATTTCAATTTATTAGTCTGACAGGTATTTGTACAAAAACATATTCGCAATGTTCCTGCTACCGTAGCAACTAACGAAGCCAAGCAAGAGGTAGTATGTAGATTGCTTTTGACTGCATAATTGCAGATATTACGAGAATGGAAATCCTCTTGGTCTTGAAAACGAATTATTTAATTATTGCAGTCGGTGCATTCAATACATTGCACTTTTCAGACGGATCGGAGGAGGCTCTTGTCTTCCTGGTGGAGTGTAATGGAGATCCTGTCTGAGGCTTACTTCTTTCACAATTGATCCTAGATCTGAAAGCAAGAATACCAGGATGACAGTAAGTAGGGGTCTTCAAAAACTGGTTTTATGGCAATTTCCCGCCTTCCAGTTAGATATTTTGATGAAAAAAAATGGAAACCAATTGTTTTCTTAACGATGCTTTGTCAAGGATTATGAATCCTCCAGACGAAATGAATGAACTAACTTTTATTGCTCAGAATTAACCAAATTTCTTTTGTAGGACGATAGTGTATAATTAACAGATTACAATGGAAGTCATGCTGGTAAAATTGATGTTTTTTCTGTTGAATATGAATACTGGGATCAATCCGCTTCGTCTAATTCTCAATATCATTATCTTTCATAATTCAAGCTCTAAAAATCCATTTCTTGTAAATCTCAGTATCATGAGACTATTGAGACAGAACTAAAATTAAAAACTTGCAGTCGACAGGTTGCCAGGGTGTCCGTCAGCGTAAGTCAAGCCCAAGCAATCGATAAATACCTTGACAGAATTTTATTGGTTGACTATCGACATGTCCTTACGATTTATTTACTGGGACATCTGCAGGAAGCACTCACTGTGCCGGATTGTATTATTAGGATAAACATACTGGCAAACAAAGTCACGTTTGGCCTCTATTTTCTGCTGAATATCCTACCTCTCTTGGAGGATCAGTTGGCAAACTTGCGAAACCTCACGGCATATCTACAGGATGTAATGCAAATGATGTATGCAACGACTATCTAGGTTATTATGTTGGCGATGTTCCGGGCACAGGGTATAATCAATGTACAATGTTGAAAATGATTATTACGAGTCAATTACTTCAAATACTTTTTGCACTGCATGCGGATGTACGGATTGGAAGAAAATAATATTCGGGACTTCTAACCCGTTTCATAATTTGGTTGATGGTTTATGTGGTTTACATATACGCTCATGAAGGATCATTCTGTTGCGCGGATTCGACAGCTAACAGATTCTGCAAGCCAAGAATAATATTTTAAAATGAAATTCCTGAACTTATATTTAATTCAACGACAAATGAATTATCATGCCAAGAAATTTATTAAATAATCAGATTTATATTGAACTATACAGTGTCCAGGCAAATTGATTTCTGAGTAAATTACAAAGGAATCAAAAAGTCTATCTTAGCGATTTAATCACTGGTGTTTATATTTTAAGATCACACTTCAGTGATAAGCCCGAAGAAAAATAATCAAAATTGCAGTTGCTAGATAAAAAAAGAAGCATGAACAAATATATTCTTGCTTACATAATTTTTGCAAGTTGCTGGGTTAGTAAGGTTATTGCGTCTGATTAAATAGTGCCTTATTCACTTTGCATTACGTTATAACAGCTCTCTTAAGATTATTCCAATTAGCAGACAGTAATTTTTTAATCCTTAGTCGACACAAGATATTGGTAGTAATCCCAGCAATGGAGGACTTACTTGGTGTCACCAGAACGGTGATACCATCAAGACGAAATTATTAACTCTCAATTGCGGAAGTGCGTCGCCATTAGATATCATTTCACCTTTGATGGTTCTCTTTTATTTCCGGTACAACTGATGATCCGTTAGATAACACCTTTTCACACTTCATCTCGATTCGACTGGTTCATTGATTAGCTTTAAGTTGCATCCTTCGATCGATGCAGTTTGGCTTTCTAATAGTATTCAATTGGATTCAGGAAATGTATTGCTCTCAGCAACGTTAGTGAATGTTCCTGAATCAGTGATATATTATAAAGTTAATCCTGATGGAGACCTCTCTTTTTATTACATAGTTGTACATTTCTGGACTTCTCGGAATTACTTGTAGTCGATTATTGAATGATAGCACATATTTTTGGTGCGATATGATTAACTCCAATTTCGCTCTATACAAATCTCAATGGCGACCTCCAATAAACACATTTCCTTTTACAACTTCCGGAAAGAATCATATAAGTTCAATTGCCATCACAGGTTCGCAATATTTGGTTATCGCAGGAACTTCTACTGATACTCTTGATAGTAATCACCAATCGGTTTGGGGTATGAAGACAGATTTATTAGGAATGATATTATGGCAAAATAGATTTCAATCTACGAATCCCTACTGGAATTCATCGGCAATTTCTGCAATCGGAGCAAATTATTTTGCAATCAATACTTTTATAACACTGCAACTACAAACGGAGATCATCCGCCTGTTTTAATTATCGATTCGAACGGAGACTCTATTCTCAACGAGTAATATATTAGGCAATTATTGCGAAATTTCTTCAGGTAATAATAATTCAATCATTGGAGATATGAATGGTAATACTTTTAACAACTACAATCGATTCCGGTTGCTCAAATATTTATCAAAATATTGCATTTGAGAAATTTGATTTTTCGACTCTTATAAATTCGATCGATGATTTAAAATAATAAAAACACTTTAGAGGTTTTTCCTAACCCTACTAACAATCATTTAAAACATAATTGATGTTGATAACGAGTTAGTAACATTAGTCTTTATGATATTTCCAGAGTAGATTTCTTTTGTAAAACCAAAGAAGATTTGGATACAACTAATATTCATGATGGAATTTATATGTTGGTTTTGGTTGACAAAAATCTTATTCCGCTTAAAAAAATAAGATTAGTTGTTTTGCATTAAAACAATCAGGATCAGAGATACAGAACCAAAGATACCCGCTCGGCGATTTCTTTAGCGTCAATACTCCGCACTTTACATACTCCAGCTGCGAAGATTTTTTTCAATCCTTTGCTTTTAGCACTGTGCGATTTTAATCACGCGGTATGTGATTGTGTTTCAATAAGTACACGGTTATGTTAATCATTTGACTCACTTGCACTGTTTCTGTTTCATTGCTTCGTGTAAAATGAGAAACAGTTTGAGAAACAAGTGACTGAACATGGCGCGGCATCTTACTCGCACTGTTGCTGTTTCTGCTTTTGAAAAGGTCTGAGATCAGAACAGAACGAGTGAACAGTAAAATACTGTTCACTCACACTGTTCATGTACAGTGGAGCAGACAAGGTCGAACCTTTTGATGGGGATTTGGCGAAATTGGATCAAATTTGATGGATATTATAGCAAGTACCAAATTGCGAAGTATTGAATTGGCTCTTTTGGGAATTCTTGCTGACTTAAAGCATTCAGCAAGCATGCCAAATTGTTATCTTCAATACGAATGACCAAATTGCTGGGGAGCTGACAAATCTGACCACGCAAACTGCCCGCCAGAGTTTTGAGACCAAACTCTACCAACAGGGATTCCAGTTTATATCCATTCTTAGAATCACCGGTCACAAATCGGAGTGGACATTTCTGAAATATATAAAAGTGTCGAAGGTGGAGCATACAGGAAGTTGATGGAGTTTTGCAAGAGGTCGAATAGCAATTAGAAATGAAAGTGAGATTAAATTTTTCATTTAAGTTAAAGAGAACCTTTTTGCTCTTATCAATTTGTACAGCGATTCAAACCCGCTCAGGAACTCCAATTTCAATTCATTGAAGCCTTAGCCTCCCTCATGAATGAGGCTTAATGCTTTCTATGGAGACGTTAGGACGCGGGATTGATTCGCTCAGGATTCGCTAAGAGGGATTTGGGTGTTTCGCTAAGACTTGGTGTCTGCGGAAAAACAATATCAACTTTTAAGAGCCAGGAAGGTTTTCTCAATGTTTCAGTCCTGATCGCATTTTTTTTGGATTATTGTTAAAGTTGCAAATCAATATTTTAATTCGAAATAATTATCTACATTTCGAAATCAATTTTCACTCTTTCAATTAACCTAACTATTTATGAGAAACGTGCTTTTTGCTTTTGCACTTTTTATTTCTTCTTTATCCTCTACATTTTCTCAAATTACATTTGAAAGAAATTATGACACACTAGGTTTTTACTATGCGAATTGCGTGAGACAAACACTCGATGGGGGCTATGTCTTTTGTGGAAGTAGTTATAATTCTTCCAGCGCGCAAGATGCCGAAATCGTGAAGACCGATGAATACGGCAATGTAATGTGGGCTAAAAAATATGGCGGACCAAACACAGATGGTGCAATTGATTGGTTACTGACGATTCTAATTATTTTGTTTTTGGATTAAAGGATTTGTCAATGTTTCTCAATCCGATATTTGGATCCTAAAATTAGACGCAAACGGTGATACTATTTTCACTAAAATCATAGAATTAGTTCAGGGACAAATTTTATAAGAGGAAGCACAAAACTTTTGATGGAGGAGTTTAACTGCTATACTGATACCAGAGGGCAAGGCTTCAATGATGTAAGCTTGATCAAACTTTACTTCTTCAGGTGATACATCTTGGATAAAAACATATGGTGGATTGGATAATGATAATGGATATTCTGTGTCTCAGAATTCGGATTCAGGATTTATTATTTCAGGACGGACAGGAAGTTTTAATGTACAAATGGAAGACATGTATATTATTCGAACCAATGTTACTGGCGATACATTATGGACAAGAACATTTGGATTTTCAAACGTTGATTCGCAGCTCTGCAAAACAAACACCCGATGGTGGTTTTGTTTTAGCAGGTACTAGTTGGGACACTACGGTTGGAAATTATGATATTTATTAAAATTGACCCGTTAGGCACATTGATCTGGGATAAACGATTACCAAGGGGATTGGTGAGAGTTTTGCAAGTGGACTTGAATATTATCAGATGGGAAAATAATTATTTCGGGAACTATTTTAGGTGCAGGTAACATGTATGATTCATACTTAATGGTAACTGATTCTTTTGGCGATACATTATGGGACAAGAACATTTGGACTCCCAAATCACAGTGAACAAACCTACTCACTTTCTTTAACTTCCGGCGGGTTTATTTTAGCAAGGATCTTCTGATGATATAGTCGGAGTGGCTTTTCTATTAAAGACAGATAGTATAATCAACAATCAATTTAGTAAAAACATTTCTGCAACCAACATTTATTGTTTACCTAATCCGACATCAAAATAATTCAGATAAAAAATATTTCTGAACTGGATTATCACCATTTAAAATTATAAGATATTTAATCTTTTTGGAAGAAGTTCCTTCGGTAATCTTCAATCTCAACAAGTGAAATTGATTTAACTGGATTAATCCACAACTTTATTTAGTAAAATATTTCCAGAAAAATCAACATTGCAAACTATAAAAATTATTTTAACACAGTAATTAAAATTCCTTCACGACGGATTGTTGGAAATTTCAGACTAATTACTTCCCCCCACGTTTTCATTTAAATTGTATTATCTCGTCTAGAAATAGCTTTACACAAAAGCAATCAGAATGACAAAATAGCATTAAAAACAGAAACGGCGATCTCGACCAGTCGCACACCTTATGCGAAGGCAAGAGCCTGAGATGATCAAAATTATTGATGAAGTTAAGAGTGGCATGATTAGTATTCGTGCGGCTTGCTTCAAATACGGATTATGCAGAAATACATTAAAACTTTGGATGGTTAAAGCTTCTGTCCGTACATTAGAATCTAAAATGTCAAAAAAGCAGAATAAAATTTCAGATGAAGATATGGATTCTAAGGCTATGGAGCGGAAGATACATGAGTTGACAAGAGCTCTTGAGCACGCCCAACTTAAGATAAGTAGTTTGGAAACATTAATAAAGGTTAGCGAGGAAGATCTTCAAATCAAGATCAGAAAAAAGCGTGGTACCAAGCAGTCAAAGAATGAGGCAAACCTTTCCTAATGTGAGCCAGGAAGGCTTTGTGTACTGTTTGGTGCAACACGGCAGGCTTATTAGCAAGCCCAAATACATGAGCGCAAAACAAGCATTAAAATGGGTCGATATCAATTATTTGATATTCTCCGATTTCATGGATTATTAATACGCAGAAGAAAGCGAATGGTGAAAACAACAGACTCTCATCATTGGCTGAAGAAGTATCCAAATTTGACGAAAGAGATAAACATCACCGGAGCTGAACAGCTTTGGGTAAGTGATATTACGTATATCAGGACTTTGCAAGGATTTGCATATCTGAGCTTGATTACCGATGCCTATTCTAGAAAGATCGTAGGTTATTCACTATATCCAACATTGGAAGCAACTGGTTGTATTGAGGCTCTACAAATGGCTATTTCCGAATCGATTGTATTCTACGGAACATAGTCTCATTCATCATTCTGATCGAGGAATACAATATTGCTCAGCTATGTACATCGAATTATTAATGAAAGATGAAATTAAAATTAGCATGACTCAAAGCGGAAGTCCGTATGAAAATGCAATGGCAGAGAGAGTAAATGGGATTATTAAAAATGAATTTTACACAAAAAGTTTATTCCAAAATTACAAGGAAGCTAAAAAGCATATTGACAAAGCTGTTGCAAAATACAACTCCATTAGACCTCACTCAAGCATAGATTACCTAACTCCGGAAAATGCACATTTAAGTAATGGAATACTTAAAAAGCGTTGGAAAAAATATGCATATAAGAAAAAAGAAAGTGAGTTTTCCAAGGCATCTGCCGAATGTATATAAGCAATAAAAACAGGAACCATGAGATTGATTCCTGTTATACTATCAGGTTAAGTTATTCCTTGTTGAGTTGCTCTCCAGCAGAGCTCAACTCCCTTTACTTAACATAACAAAGATCAATTAAATTATTGTAATTTAGTGCTTCAAAAGTGACAAGAAAAAACAGGACTAATTTCTAAAACTTGTAAGGTTTTTTCAGGACGAGACAGGACCTTGTATATGATATTTCCAATCGTGGTAGCATTGACATAGATTTTTCTATGGAAAGTGATTTTACTGAAAAGGAAAAAAAGAGTTTTAAATCAAATTCAATCATAACTAAAAAGAGAATTCGACAAAGCAGGATTAAATGTTTTTGATATTCGACTTTCAGATAATTTAAAATGAAACGTGGGGGGTCAATTAGTCTGAAATTTCCATTTAGTTTCAAAACAATTGAATATTCAAAGGAATGTTGAGAATTTAATAAAATTCGCGATATTTAATTAGTAGTCCGGTAATTTCAGATTAATTGGCTCATTTGTTTTAAAATTGACATCATAGTCGATGTCTTCTATTGTTTTATGCAACATTTTGGAGTTAAATAAACAACAGGAATTTTGATTCAATTAACGACAAATTCATGGTTAATAATACATATATTTCTTCGGAAACCTATAAAATTTATTAGGAATATAAGAAATAAATTTTATTTTTGATCAAAATATTTAAAGCTATAAAAAATGAAACGAGCACTAATTTTGTCTACTCTAGTAGTAATAGTTGCATTAATAAATATCAATAATGTTTTTGCAGGAAAGATTATATTAAAATCAGGAACTTTATCGATTTTAAAATCTCAAAAAAATATTAGAGTACAGTTCGATTATTCGAATATGACTGTTGGGAAAAAATTGACAGAAGAAGAGTATGTAAATAAAAAAATGAGTGAACGAAATGAAAAATCGCAAGGTTCAGGTGAAAATTGGAGGTCTGGTTGGATCAATGCTAGGAAGGACCGGTATCAACCTAAGTTCATTGAGCTTTTAATAAACAGACAAATAAACAATCATTAACAATTTTAGAAAATGGCGATTCTCCAGTATACTTTAATAGTTAAGACAGTTTATACTGAGCCCGGTTTTAATGTTGGTGTTTTGAGAGAAAGAGCAAGGGTTAACTTTGTTTTTTATTGGTTGAAACCTTAAATCCAACAAAAGCAATTGCTGAACTAAGTGCTGATGCAATTCCCGGACAAACGATGGGTTATGATTTTGATTCAAGTTCGCTCAATTGCTGAGTCGTATGCAAAAGTTGGTAAAATGCTTGGTCAATTTATTATTGATGAAATAAAATGAGGCACAACTTGCAGATTCGACTTCTACCTATGACCTTTGACTTTCACTATTATTAATAACTGAGATCATGAAAAAAAGTTCTTTCTGAAACCTGTTACATTGATAACTGTTTTCCTTGTTTTATTAATTGTTAGCTCATGTAAGAAGGATAAACTGGAGCCACCAATTTCTGAATACATTGGGTATATTTCAAGTACCCAAGATAGCGATGGTGAGTTTAGCATTGATGCAGATGGAGATGGGGATATCGATGGTTATGCCACCTGTTTAAATTCAGCCATGGCCACTGAAATCAACAATCACATCAACCAATACATGGGCGCAGAATCCTTTTTGAAGGTGGGGCCAAGTTGACTGATGCAGCCCATATAAAATATCAGGTAACCGCCATTCTTGAAAGGGATCGTGGGTATTAATTAACAACAGTAAATGATGCATTCATTTTAAAAATATGATCTCCGCTTTGTACAGCTTGGCAGATACGCTGAATTCATTTGTTGTACTTTGTTGAAACTGTAATTCTAAGAAGATACATGAGTGTGCATTGGGGTCGATAATACTTAGAAATTTTATATTACTCGCTTTTTGAAGCATAGTTTTCCCCATTTTTTCCTTTTCTGCTACCTCTTTTACCAATTCTATCATACAAACACCAGGCACAACAGGTATATTTGGAAAGTGGCCATGATAAATGGCATGCTTGGAATTTAACTGGATAGAATAAATATGCTTTTCGTTTTCTATGCGGTTATCAGTAATTTTATAAAATTCGTCCAGTAGCATTAGTGTTCAATTTGTCTCCAGTGAGATTGTGAAATTAAAATGTTTGTGTGAAATAGTAATTATTGATGGTATGCCGTTAGAATAGTTGAGTAATGTAACGTCAACTTTAGGCTTTCTCTTGGAAGCCAATTCTATTCGTACCAAGGAATTGCAAATGGAATCTGTAACCATATAAATGTTTTCGTTTCTCTGATGGAATAAATAATAGTTCTGTTGTTTGATATTCAAACGACATTTTGGATGGGAATTGTAAGTTGTTCATTAACATCAATTCGAAATCTATTCGCAATGTATTAATAATAGCTTTCTTGTCCATTTTTTTTAAAATTGAATGAACTTTAAATCCTGTTGATCGATCGAACTCAAAATCGAAAAAAGTAAGTCCTGTTTCATTGGTGAAAATTGTGCGAATACTACTGTCCGGCATTGCTTTGATTAGGAGTAATCCGCTCATGTGTTTGTTGAGGATATCAATACTTGCTGTATATAAGGCCGAACCGTACGATGGCCGGAATTTTTCAAGGTCGCATGATTTATCTTCGGTTTTCGTGAGCTCTTTGTAAACGGATGAACATGAGCAACATAAAAACAAGAGACTACTTAATATAAAATAGCGCATCAGGAATATTTGTATTGTTTTCTCTGTTTAAGAAGGATATGATAGTATTATCGTCTGTTAGCTCTATCATTTCAACTTTGGAAACAGTGTAAGTTTTTTGTCAACGGTGATATTGATGTTTTTAAAAAAAATCTTTGAGGCCTTTTGATGTTGGAATCATTTCAATCTTGTATGCCTGATCAGATTCAAATATACTGATTTTGAATTCCGGGTTATTCAAAATTGTTCCCTGAAGACGCAATCAGCTATGATCTGGCTGATTTGCCTGAAGAGTTTATTCCCTTTTGTGGAAATCGTATTTTCGTTCAATCGATCCTTAATATAAATTCTATTCTGATTAATAATAATTAAATACTGAAATGGCTGGGTATATTCCATTCTCACTTTGCTTTCTTTTTAAACCAAAATTCTCCTTTCAGGATTGATTTTTCGGAAATCATGCTCATGTTTTTCTGAATAAAATCACATTTAATTGAATTTGTTTGTATTGCTACGGAGAAAATTTTGATTTGAATTTCGCCGTGTCCTCAATGGGAGTAAATGCACGATGTTGACAGAAGCTATTCAAGCTCCAGAACATAAAAATGCGATTGGAATTAGTTTATGCATAGGGCAATTTTAAGCAATTGATCTAACCGGACCCATTCATATCCTTGTGAACGGCCATCTTGAATTATTTTGATAAAGTAGCTACAGTAATTTTACTGGTATCATGCAAAGGATCACTGCACGGGTGGAAGGAACGTTTGATCTTTTCTCTCAATCTGACCGGATCACGGATCACTGTATCCATGGAACGAATACTCCAGCCAATAGGGATGTAATTTCCCTTTTTTATTGCTCTAGCTATGTTTGAATTTACTACGCCATAAGGAGGACGAAAAAAGTGTGGTCTAATATTGTCAACTTGATAGACCAAGTCGTCTAATTTTTTTAAATCACGAAATATTTTTTGTGAAGGGAAAAAGTCAAATATGTAACTATGCGAATAGCTGTGGTTACCAATGATATGCCCGTTATTGCTAATTTCTTTAAGTAATGCTTCATTCCCTTTAATTTTATTTCCAATTAAAAAAAAAGCTGATTCAACCTTTTTGTTCCTTTAATACTCTTAATATCTCAGAGCTGAATTGTGACGGTCCATCATCAAAGGTAAGAGCCATTATTTTTTCAGTAGTATTTGCAGAACAAATTATTTTCATAAAAAAATTGGATTGAATATTATAACAACCGTAAAAAATAATTGCTGACCACCCAATAAATAGAGCAAGATATAAATAATTAGAGAGATGAAAAAAATAATTCATACCAACTAGCACTAAAGCGATTAAAGTAAATATAATGTTCGTGTTTTTAAAGGTCAACATGCAGACAAGAGTAGTATTGAATGGTTTTCTGAAGAATCGTGGTTATAAATTAATACTCTTTTTAAGTTGTTGGTCGGCTAACGGGAGTACGTCATGAAACGGTATTTTCCCGGTCAGGAGAGTCATTGTTCCTAGCCAAAGAGCAAAGGCTGAAGAAGTAGGATATTCGCCGCATAGGTGTTTGTAATTGCATGTTCTAACATCCTTCAATATTGATTGTTCAAGGTAAGAATATATTTCATCACCTTTTAAATTTCCATTTCTGCCAAAGATCACAAGGTCTATAGCCTTTACCGAAAGGGATTGGGATTTTAAAAAGTCGTCAATTTTTGATACTACCTCTTCAAAGTCCGCAGGTTTGATAAAGGTTGTAAATTTCTCAAGACAAACACATGGTTTCGACGGGTGACTATTCCCTAGTAAAAGAATGTTGCACCTTCTCCCGAAACTGTGCCCTTCTCAACTGTAGAAAACAAGTTTACAGTTGAGAGATCTTTTCGATATAATCCGAAACGGCTTAGTATTTTATGGCTTTGAGGAGTTGTTTCGTCGATACCGCCAACCAAAATAGTTTCTGTATCATCTTCCTGAAAGAGGAAAGCGGCGTCGTATAAAGCACTTTCAAAGGTAAGCCCACTATGGACGTAGGTGTTGTTATAATTATGACATTTGATCAATAAAGCAATCTGAGAGCCTACTGTATTGTGTGTTGATTGAATAAATGCAGTTGGTGAAAGCATTTCTTCATTGCTCTCTGTCATCCTGGTAAGAAAAAGAGCGGTATCTTCGAGACAACCGTATGCCGTGCCGATAATTATAGCGTCGGGTTGTTCGATACTTGCTTCAGTCAGACAATCCAACGCAGCTGTTACTCCCATTCTTATCACTCTGCTCATTCTGCGTAACAGTTTGATATCAATATGATTTTTGTAATCAGGTTCCATGCACATAAACTTTGTTGAAGAAAATACTTTTCGCATTTGCCTTGACAATTGTTTTTCAAATGTCGGCTGAGGAGATATAGCAGAGCAGGAGTGGATGTAAATTTTCATATCAGACTGCAGAAAAGATCAATGATGTGCAATTTCCGCCGAATCCAAAAGAATTCGACAGGACATTTTTAAGCGTTGGGTTAACAGAAAAATTTATTTCAGGTGAAAAGGGAAATTCTTCCATTTGTGTTTTGAATCGAAGATTGGGATAAATGAATCCGGATTTGATAGATAGTGCAGAAAAAACTGCTTCAATACCACCGCAACCACCAAGAGTATGGCCTGTAAACGCTTTGGTTGAGCTCATAAGAGGGTAGGCAGCTTCAAATAATCGTTTTATTGCTGTAGCTTCTGAACGATCATTATTCTGTGTTCCTGTTCCATGAAGGTTTATATATCCTATATCATGCGGCTCCACTCCACTCTTTTTTAAAGCACCTTGCATTGCCATATATGAACCGATTCCTTCCGGAGAAGAAGCGGTTTGGTGATATGCATCGTTTGAATTATGATAGCCACTAAGCAGACAATAGGTATTTGAAAGCAAAGCTGCAATCTTTTCAGAGACGAGTACAAGGTATCCAGCACCTTCACCTAGGTTCAGCCCATTTCGGTTTGTCCCTGGCGTATAAGCCGGGCTGCAAGGAGTATCGAATTAGCCGACGATGAACAAGCTGTGCTAATGGTACTTACAAAATGCCGAATACCTAATTTCTGTGCAACAAGATCGGTAACACTTCCGCATTCGTGATTAATTACATTTATTAATCGACCCTTTTCATTGTTCGGGAGAAAGTTTTCGAAAAATATTTCAGTGAGATCCATACCACCAACAGAGTTGGCAGAAATAAACCCTGTCCTAAGAGATTCCAGCTCCGGGATGTTTGCTTCATACAATGCTTCCTTTGCGGCCATGAAGCTCAATAATGCTGTTCGAGGGACATTCGAATTCAAACCCGTTTGATTTGCTAATTCGAGATTTGACAGCTTTACTTCGCCAACCGGGAATACATCCTTATGAACGGTGCGTAAGTTAGTAATAGGGCCAATTCCGGTCCGGCCATTTTGTAGCGCAGAAATACACTCTATCCTATTGTTTCCAATTGCTGAGATCACGCCAACACCAGCGACGAAAACTGATTGATTTTTACTCATTTTTAATAGTAAACTATTTCTGCTGGTGTTGAGTGATATATTCTGCTATCGTACGTATGGAATGAAAAACTTTTGGGCCATCTTCTGCATTTGTGAATTTGATCTTATACTGTTGTTGAAGAAGAACGATCAATTCTAAAGCATCGATTGAGTCGAGCCCAAGACCTTCCACAAAAGTGGTTGATCATCACCGATATTATCGGGATTCATGTCCTGTAGATTTAGCTGAGCAATGATCTGAGATTTCAGATCAGCCATTAATTTTCCATTTATCTGATTATATAGTTGTGAGCAATTTTCCTTACTAAAAGGCATTATATTATTTTGAACATTTTTTCTACAAGCATTAGCATTACTGAGTATTCTGATTCGAGACACTCAACCCAACCACAAATGCAAGCGCGAAGAGCCTGTTCTTCAAATAGCGATTTGACATAAATACTAGTGAGCTCAGGGTCGAAAGCAGAGCTGATAAAGAAGCTGTTTTCGCCTTTGATTTTATTTCGGATGCATATTTCACCTATCACAATATTTGGCAAAGTATACGCGAATAAAGAGGGACTCGCTATATCTTGTGTGGATTGGAAATATTTTATGTCGGTATCGAGACTGGAATTTGTATTTGATAAGTTTACTCCTATTTCTTCCGGCAAATATTTTTCAGACAGTTTGTTATCTTTCAGTAATAGTTCTGTTGCCAGAAATCCTAACTTACTTAAATTGTCCATTTTGTAAAACTTTGGATATGTAATACCAAGGAATATATAAATTGATCCTAAAAAATCAGATATGTTTGTTCCTGAATATTCAAATACCGATATCCCGTCCTTAATTAAGTTGTTTTTACGGATTAGGATACTCGAAGATATTTGTAATTTAGCCGACAACTTCTTGTTTAAATTTAATTTTTAATTGAACAATTGTACTTATATTAATTTATTTTGCTTTGATCTGAATTAGAGAATGACTCAAGCCGATACCATCTCTCATTTCTTCAACGCGAAGTCCGGCCTTTTCTATGCACTTAATGAAAACATCTGAGTGATACATTTGGCTGTTCCATTGGCCATAGTTGTAAAATAAAGCGATGTCTGAGAAAGGCAAAATGAAGCTGATTCGAAACGCTGACGATTCCCAAAACGGCTCAAGTATGAATATGCTACCATTCATATTTAGCGAAGCAGAACATCGACGAAGAATTGAAGTGATTTCCGATTCTGAAAAGCAATCCAGAAATTGACTCATCCATATCGCATCGTAGCCTTTTGGAAATTCCTGTGATTCGTCGAGAATATTCGAGCAATGAAAATCGATTCGGTCAAATTCCAATTGGTCCTGAAGGGATTTTTCGCCATTTGAATTTGGCCAGGCAGGTCCAATATTGTGATCGTTGCATATTGTGAATGTTTAGTACAAGCGAGTGCAAATTTACCTGTGTTACCGCCAATATCCAGAATTGTTTTTGGAGAATTACTAAACACTGCTTCTAAAGCTTTTGGTAAAGCATTGTCTGAATAAAAGTGATCAAAAGCAAACCAGCTTTTTTGTACATCTGCAGGAAGTTCTGAAAGTCCCTCATAGATGGTTTTATAGGAGCCAAAGACTTTTAGTCCTTCTGGTTTGCCGGTTGTAATGCTCTTCTCCAGTTCAAATAGGCCAAGGTAGCACACGTCATTTATGAAATCCATATTTACACGTGTAAGTTCATCGTGTAAAATAAAATAGCCGGTTTTGTAAGATGGTAATTGTCTTCGCTTTCAGTAACCAAACCGATATTTAACCCTGACTCGAGTAGTACACGAACGCCATATATTGGAAGATTTAACCTGGAAGAAATATTGTTTAATGAAATACCGGAATTTCTGTTGTCTTCAATAATTTGAAGTATCCCAAGATTTCTAAGTGATAGGGCAGATTGGAAAACAACAGGAGCAAAAGCAATACGTTGTGCGTTTTCTTTTGCTTCAAGAGCTGTTTCTTTGATGTACGAACTGTGACTCATTATCTTTAATAGAGAATTTTTCTTGATCAATTTATTAATTTGGCTTACTATTTAATTTACTAAAAACCAGCGCTGCGTTACACCCTCCAAAACCGCTTCCGGTTTTCAGACAATGAGAAATTGGAGTTTCCTGCAGAGTATCTATTACATTTATTTCTACAGGGACACCATTCTCTTCTTTATAGCTAAGAGTAGGGAAAATTAAATTTTCTTTCAATGAATGAATGCATACGATTGATTCCACCAAACCTGCTGCACCTAATGTATGCCCGAAATAACTCTTTAGGCTGTTTACTGGAACACCCGACAACCCTGATAATGAAAATGCTTTCGCTTCCATTTCATCATTAAAACCGTTGCGGTACCATGCGCTGAAATAAAACCAAGCGATGTACAGGTTACAGAAGCATTTTCCATGGCTTTGTTAATTGCCCAAGAAAGTTCTTCACCGGTTCTGGAAGGGCCGGAAATATGGTTTGAATCGTTACTCAATGCTCCGCCTTTTAATACTACGTCATTTCCGGAAGCGGATACTTTATTTGTCAAAACCAAGGTAGCAGCGGCTTCACCAAGATTTATTCCGTTACGGTTTTTATCAAATGGTTTACATAAACTATTGCTTAATGCCTTGAACGAGTCGAACCCCGAAAAAACAAAACGCGTTATCAGATCAGAGCCAGTGACAATTGCATTGTCATACTGACCGGATTGTATCATTCTCTTTGCGAATAGAAGACCAGATAACCCAGAGATACAGGCGTTGGAAACAACGACCGGTTTGTTTCTATGGCCGAAATAGTCCGAAATTTTTGAGCAGACGTTGATAAAGAAATCCGGTTTCTCAATTCTTGACTCATTGGTTCGGCTTCGAGAAGATTAATATTGCCCTTCGTAGAAGAAATTACAAGCAAGGTGCGTAGGTCACTGATATTAACTTCAGTATTTTTAAGTGCTTCTGTAATCGATTCAATAATTAAATTTTCAAATTTTGTGAAGTTTTTAAGTCCACTGTCAATTAGATATAAATAATTACTAGGAAATAACGACCCGAAAAACCCGGATCGGGAAATGGAAAAGTCTTCATGATATTTCACGCCGGATTTCCCTTGTTTAATAGCCGAAATATTTTCAGCAGTTGTTTTACCCAATGGGGAAATAATATTATCTGATGCAATAACTAGTTCCATTTTTTTAAATAAGATCAAGTTTATTTTTCCACTCTTCGAAAAATAAAGGGTTGGTCAATTGAAGTGCCATAGTGTTTTTATTCAGGAAGACCTGAATCGAAGAGCCATTTGCAACTTGTTCCAAAGTTTGTGCATTAAAGATATTGTAGGTGAATTTTATTTTAGCAGCATCGCAATGAAAAAAAGTGGATTTAATGATCAAACGGTCTCCATATTTAAGGGGTCGTTTGTAGTCGCATTGTATGCTGATGATAGGAGTAACGAAGCCCTGATTAAACACGTCCAAGTAGGAGAGCCCATGCTTTATTCCGAAATCTTCTCGACCATCTTCGAAATAACGTATATAATGCCCATGCCATACAATCCCTAAAGGATCGGCTTCATTGAATTTTACGCTTATATCAATGCTCTCTGTTAAACTTTTTTTCATGTTAATTTTCTAGTCGCACTTGAATGGATTTATTTTAATTCAGAGTTCCATTTTTTATATTCCTTTTTTTCGATTTGTTTCAGTATTTCGTAAATAGTGTTTGCCCAATAATTTCTAAACCCAAAGCCGCCTGGCTTGGCAGTCATGCGTTTTGTTAAAAGAATATTTTTTGTTTCAAGATCCAAAATGGTAATATACATGGATGCATTCAATGAGGTTTTGTCTAAGTTTTCAACTAAAAATACGATTCCATATCCTTTTTTGTCATTAAAGTTGTATCCCTTTGCAATTTTTTCAACCATAGTTTCATTCATTCGAGACATTTCGTTAAGGTTAATAGCTGCAATTTTAGCAGGATCCACTTTTGAGTTGTTAATTTGAATTTGACTAAGATCAAAAGTCAGGTTGGTCCTCCGGAAACTTTTTGATATATTATATTTTTGCGATTCGTTTAAGATAAGTTCATTAATAGAATTGAAGTATCGTTCCTTGATATCCAGTGTACTTGTATTTGGGTCACCTAAGATTCTTGTTTCTGAAAAATCAAGTCCAAGCCAAATTGTAGTTGTATTGGGATTGTTGAAGAATTCTTTTAGCGATTGTGAAGAAGTCGGCTTTACAAAGCTAATCATTAAAAGACTATAGCATAAGATTATGGAGTAAGATGTTGATTTCATATTCTTTATTTTAAGGATTATGGAATTATTATTTTCATTTCGCAACTGATAAGAACTTGACTCTTGCAGGTGACGGAACCTGTAATTATAGTTGCATTAAATATTTGGTTCACTATTTTTATTTCCGTTTCAATCAATTCATTGACCTTTGGCCTTGAAAAAATAATTAAATTCTTAATCGCACCAATAAAGCCTATTGGAATAGCTTTGTTTTCTGTCTTAGCAATGAACCCTACTCGTGCGGCAGCGGTTTGAGCAATATTTTCAATTAGACCGGCTTCTCCGAATTCTCTCGACTCGACAAAGATATTGTCTTCGGCAATTAAAAAATTTGACCTGGTGATCAATTCATCTGAATAAATTAACTGACCAATCATAATTATTGGGTGCTTCTGTGGAATCAAGAACTTTGCATTTTCATTTAGTATCATTTCAAGCAGTCCAGAAGTTATAATAATTATACCATTGTTCAGGGTAAAGTTTAATTTTCTTTTCAAGTTCGGTGACGAAATCAAGGAGAATATTTCCCGGTGCTTTATTTCGATTTACCGATTCGTATTCATGAATATCACTGGCAAAGAAATGATAATGATGAGTACTTTCTTTCATTGCAAAACAAAGGATACCGGAACTTTTAACCGTGAGGCAAGTAAGAATGGGCCTAACGGGAAATTCGCATTTTCTCCAAGAAACTCAGTTGAGATAGTTCTGTGATTTTCTACGAAACGATCTGCATGAATGCAGACGATCTCATTTTGCTCAAAGCATCAGTTATCTGGTAAATGTGTGAAATGTCGTTACGTATAACAATAATATTAAATTCTCGCTCCCCGACGATACTGTCCAGATATTCTTTGATATGCTTGTGTTCGCCTTCGTACATGACAATATTGAATTTTGTTCCTAATCGCTTGAGCAGAAAACCTGCGATCTCCCAGTTGCCAATGTGAGCACTCAGTAGTATTCCGCCACGTTCCATTGAAACAATTTTGCGAAGATTTTCTTCTCCGTCAAAATTAAAAGTCAGGCGATTGGGAATTCCCGACATCAGAACAATTTTATCGATCAAGCTTTGCCCAAAAAGATAATAGTTCCTGTAGAGCTTTAATAGAGAACGAAATTACTGAAGCCAATTCTTTGTTTGAAGAAATCTAACATGATAGCAGAAGTCTGGGCAGAAAATATTACATAGTATAAGGCTACAAATCGAAGTAATACATATGCCGGTATCACTCCAAATTTACGGAGTATGCCTATAAATATACTGTAGCCAAACTTTGTGCCCTTGGATTTGCCTTCCCATGATGTCATCAATGGACTTCTTTAGAATGGATTTTATTAATGACATAATCATAGAAGTTTTGGAATGTCACTATTCCAACAAAGTCCTCAGGTTGAACCTTGAAAGAAAAATTGCTTTCAATTACTACCACAAGGTCTATATAATCCAAGCTGTCCAAACTAAGTGTTTCTTTTAGATTCGCATTTGGAGTTATTTTTTCAGCTTCAACTTCAAATTCTTCAACGAGGAATGCGTTGATCTTAGCAATTATATCTTCATTTTTCATATTCTAGCTATTATCCCATTTTTTTACAATAATTGAAGAGTTTGTTCCACCAAAGCCAAAGGAGTTGGATAAAAAAACATCAATCTTTTTTTCGAAAGTAGTTTTGCAATATTCAACTTCGCTGAACTTTCGTCAGGATTATTGAAATTAATATTAGGTGCTACGAACGAATTCTGCATCATCAACATCGAATAAACAATCTCACTTGCGCCCGCCATCCAGCATTCATGGCCTGTCATAGATTTCGTTGAACTCACCAAAGGTTTTGAGTCTCCAAAAACTTCATTGAGAGCTTCTGCTTCACTTGCATCTCCCGCGGGAGTAGAAGTTGCATGAGCGTTAATATAATCAATTACAGCCGGCAACATGTTGGCGTCTCTAAATGCCATTGAAGGGCTCTGACCGGACCTTCCACTGTTGGATTTGAAATATGGCTCCGTTGGAAGAAAAGCCATATCCTACAACTTCGCCAAGAATGGTCGCTCCTCGCTTCAATGCTGATTCTAGACTTTCCAAAATTACAGTAGCAGCGCCACCACTCGGAATCAAACCATCACGGTCTTTATCGAATGGCCGTGAAGCTTTTTCCGGCGCAGATTCGTGAACCGAAAAAGCTGCTAAAGCATCAAAATTACCCATAGAATATAAATTGACCTCCTGAGCTCCGCCACATATAATCATTTCCTGCATCCCAGATCGAATTAAATGATAACCCATTCCAATTGCATGAGACCCACTTGCGCAGGCTGCGCTTATTGTGAAATTTACACATTTCAATTTGAAAATTGTGGCAAGGTTCATTGTAACAGTAGAGTTCATAGTTTGGAAAACTGACCCAGAGCCGACGAGCATCGTGTCCTTCTTTTGACGAATGATATCAATAGCTTCTATTACAGATTTCGCAGAACTATCATTTCCATAGATAATACCAACTTCTTTTGATCAAGCCAATCCAGATCAATTCCGGCATTTTTAAAGCTTCGACCGTTGCGACATAGGCATATTCACCTTGTTCAGGTAGCATTATTCGCGAACGGCGATCAAGTATCCCTTTGAGTTCAGGACGTTCAATAAATCCTGTGAGACCTGAGCGATATCCAAATTCTTTTCGAGTTGAGTCAAAGATAATTCCAGATCTGCCTTTATATAGCGAATCCCTTACTTCTCCAAGGTTTTTACCAATGCAGGAGTAAATTCCCAATCCACTTATAACAACTCGCTTCATCTGTTAATCATTAATTTTTTATTTATATAAGTCATTTATATTCGAACTGACACATTAAGAATAGAGGCCTCCATTTATAGATAAAACCTGCCCGGTAATATAGGCGGCATCCTGGGATGCCAGGAAGCCAACTGCATGCGCTACTTCTTCGGGCAAGCCAAAGCGGTTAACAGGGATTAGAGTTTTGAAATCTTTTTCATTTAAATTCTGGGTCATTTCAGTTTTGATAAAACCGGGAGCCACCGCATTTACCGTAATTCCCCTTCGGCCTACTTCTTGAGCGAGTGCCTTAGTGGCGCCAATCACTCCTGCTTTTGCAGCAGAATAATTAGTCTGGCCTGGCAATCCTTTTAATCCGGAGAGTGAAACGACATTCACAATTCGCCCATATTTTTAATGAGCATACTATTCAATACATGGCGAGTTACAAAGAAAAATCCATTTAAGCTGGTTCCTAAAACGTTTTCCCAATCCTCGTCTTTCATCCACATCATTAATACATCCTGTTTGATTCCAGCGTTATTAACGAGTACTTCAATATATTTTTCAGGATTGCCAATTATCCATGCGGATAAAAAATTTCCACTTCCTGCTTACTTGAAACATCAAAACGAACCAACTCTCCATCTGCACCAAGTTTTTTTACTTTAGATAGAGTTAAATTTGCTGCATCCTCATTTTCTTTATAATTCACAAGAACATAATAACCCATACTTGCCATTTTAAGACATATAGCCTGGCCAATTCCTCTTGACCCGCCTGTAACTAGCGCACATTTCATTTTGGATAATAAATTATTTAATGCTCCTAAATTAGTAAAATTATTGATAATTACAGGACTTCATTTGATTGTTCTAAGAAATGTTTCAAATTTTGAAGAGCCTTATATTTGGGTTTATCGTCACTGAATTTAGGGAAAATCGCCCGAACTGATAGATATATTTGTCTCGTTTTAGTTGATAATTCTGAGTCGCAAGAGAGGAAATCGATTGCTTGCACAAGTGTAATTAATTGGATTGCAAGAATTTCAAATGTATTATCAAGAACCTTTCGAGTCATCAAAGCGGCATTACACCCCATGCTTACGATGTCTTGATTGTCATTGTTGTTTGGTATGCTGTGAACATACATCGGAAAAGACAAGGTTTGGTTTTCAGCGACAGTTGAAGTGGCTGTGAATTGCATTCCTTGCATCCCGAAGTTTAAACCAGGTACACCGAGGTTAACAAAAGGTGGGAACTTATTATTTAGCTTGTCATTTAATAAATAATTCAATTGCCTTTCAGAAAGCATTGACAATTTAGTGATTGCAATTTTCAATTTATCCATTTCTAGGAAACGTAGTCCCCATGAAAATTTCCTCCGTGATAAACGTTTTGATTAACGTGGTCGATCACCGGGTTGTCATTGACAGAATTTAACTCATCAACTAGTATATTTTCTGCATTAGTAATAGTGTCTAGTACCGGACCAAGCACTTGTGAGACGCAACGCAAAGAATAATATTCTTGAACTTTATCTTCTAAAATATCCTTGTCAATATTTGCAGGATTATAGAAATGTTCAGAACGCTTTCGGATCATCTTACTGTCGCTGAGAATGGTGCGAAGCATTTCAGCGATCCGATTCTGGCCTATATGTTTTTTAACAGAATTCAATTCATGCGAAAAGTGATCATCAAATGCTGAAACAACTTCATTGGACATTGCCGAAAGAATAACAGCCCATTTTAAAATCCTGTTTGCGGTTATAAGGTTGACTAAGCTAATTCCGGTCATTGCGGATGTGCCATTCATTACTGCTAGTCCTTCCCGTAAATGAATGGAAATTGGCCGAATATTCAACTTGTAAAAAACTTCGGACGTTGCAAGAATTTCTCCTTCATAATGAACTTCACCTTCTCCAATCAGTACAAGCGCAAGATGGGCAAGTTGGACTAGATCTCCACTTGCACCAACTCCTCCATGTTCTGGAATGCAAGGAATGATTTCTTTATTAATCAGTTCTTTCAATAGATGAGGTAATTCCGGATGAACACCGGAATAAGCTATCGTCAATGTATTGAGTCGGGCTATCATTAAAGATTTTACCAGAATCGGCGCGAGTAAATTTCCTGCACCGGAGGAGTGACTTCGGATGAGGTTGTACTGTAATGCATTAATATGCTCTTCTTTCACCTTGTATTGCGCCATAGGTCCAAACCCGGTGTTAATTCCATAAATGAGTTTATTCGCCGAAAAATTCCGAAGAAATTTAAAATTGTCTTCCACTTTCTGCATTGCAGCATCATCTAGGCCAACCTTTTTCCACTAAATAGAGATTTTGCATATCTTCCAAATCCAGTGCTTTCTTTGCAATAATTATCATATTCCTTCAAAAATAAGAATTAGAAATGATATTGTTGAAATTTTGTTTCTGTCGGAAAAAATAAGCATTTAAGTATTTCAATTATAAACTTGGAAAAGAATAGTTAATAGGTTATTAAACTTATAAAATCTTTCAAATGAAATTAATGGCGATAATATTTATTATTAAAATCGACTTTTTTTGTGATGATTTTTTTTAGAAAGTCGGTTGATCAGAACTATTAGAGTTTTTAACTCTTTTATCCCTAAAGAAATGGGCTTTCCGACTGCCATCTTGAATTTGTAGAGATTGAATTTCATTGGAGCTGACAATTCGTATGTTAGGAGTTACACGCAATCGAGCTTGCAATACAGATTGTATTTTTTGAATAAGTTCTGTCCCTGTTGATGAGGGTTGAATAAAGATCAAAACTTCATCGAGGCCATATTCATTTGAAGAAACTTCTACATAGTATTCTTTGATTTCCTCAATGCCATTAAGCAAGTCTAGCAATGCAGGAGGATACATAGTTGTTCCTTTCAACTTGATCATATGTTGTTTTCGTCCAAGAACTGGAGATAGTCGCATTGTATTCCTCCCACACACACATGGCTCAGTTTGTTTGAAGCACAGATCTCCGGTACGATATCGGAGTAATGGCATTCCTTCCACGTCAAGAGTCGTAATGGTAACTTCTCCGATTTCTCCATCTGAGAGAGGCTCTCCTTGATCATCAAGAATTTCCACTATAATTAATTCCGGTTGGAGGTGACCGCCTGAGCCGGCTCTGCATTCAGTGAAGGCTGTTTGCATTTCTGAAGATGCATATGTTGAAAATAGTTGCACATTCCAGCCGGTTTGAATTTTCATACCTAAAGTATTCAATGAAAAATCAGCTCGGCGGATATTTTCTCCAATACAAATCAATTTTTTTACTGAACAAGTATTGATATCAGTTTTTAATTCAAGAACATATTCTTTTAGCTGCAACAATAAAGATGGGACACCAACCAATGTAGTAGGATTATATTTTTTGATATTTTCCCATTGCATAATAGGATTTCCTGTCCCAATGCGAATAATACCTGCGCCAAGTTTTCGTAATCCTGAGTAATATGCAATGCCGGCCATAAATTGCCGGTCAAGGGTAAGTTGAAGTTGATAGACGTCATCACTTTTTCCTTCTGCACAAACAAATGATCCATATTCATTGAGGGCTAGCCTTTCTAAATCGTTTTCAGTTAATGCAATCGTAACTGGATTACCTAAAGTGCCTGAAGTACAACAATAATCAACCACCTTCTGTTTGGGAACGCACAGAAAGTCCCAATTAGCTTGCTGCATGTCGTTTTTTGAGATGGTGGGTATTTTCACGAGATCTGCTATTGAATTTAATTCGTCTATCCGTACGCAGTTGGCCTCAAAAAATTTTTTATAAAAAGGAGAGAAATGCTGCAGGTAGGACAACATTTTTTTTAGTTTGTGCTCCTGGATGAGTTTAATATCTGACACAGGTTGAAATGAAATATTTTTCAGGTCCATTATTTGGATTCAATTATTACAATAGCAGTGGCAATACTTTTAAATGAGAAAGCGAAACTGAATTTATTGTAGGGGAAAGACTTTCTAAGAGTTCTTTGGTTTTACCCTTTAAAGTTAATTCAGGCTTGCCGGATTTATTATTGGTTATTTCGATTTCATTAAAGTAAATATTATTTGTCCATCCACTGCCAAGTGCTTTTAAAAATGCTTCTTTAGCGGCAAACCTTGCAGCGTAATGTTCGTATTTGTTTGTCTTTGCTTCACAATATAAAATTTCAGATTCAGAAAATACAAGTTCCCTGAATCCTGATTCAGCAGCAATTCGAGTTGCGATTCTTTCTACTTCAATTATGTCGATTCCTAATCCCTGTATCATTACTCTTTGTTTTCTTATCTACTATACTTTTTGATGATGGATTGAATTTCGTTTTCTTCATTTTTGTTGCAACTTCTTTGGTTAGAGATTGCTTTAAATAATTTATTCCAAGATCATTTTTTTTCTCCTTGATTAGTTCATTCCCTGCAAGCACATAGGCTTGATATAAATTAGGGTTGGAAGCAATGATGCTGTCAGGTTCTACGTACTTACCCGGGCTATATCCAGTTTATAAGAATGAAATTTGATGAAATTTTGAAATCATTTGTCAAAAGAAAAGGATCAGCTGGTATAGTTAAACTATCATCTATAATTTCTTCATTCTTTTTAATTCCATTCATAGAAAATATTTTATGTAAATCGTACGATAAAAATTTCCCTAATTGCCAAGGAGCAGTAGAAATCCAAACGCGCAGTTTTTCAGGCTCAAATACGATTGAATGATGTGCAATTAATTGGTTAATGGCCTTTTCATTTCCCATTCCAATATCTTTGTTGTCCAAGCCCTTCTGGTCTCTTAAAATTGCAATTGTATTTTCAATTGTATTTTCTTTTGAATTATTAAGCAATTCAAGAACTCTTTTATAGCGATATGAAGAGGCACTATTGTGGATTTGATCAAGATTCTCTTTTTGGTTACTGAATTCTTCGCTCTGGAAGTGATTGGTGCAAACGATGTAATCTTGTCCCGGATCAAACATAGCCAGATCTGTTGGTGTTTTTTCAATCAAAACCGCTTTGTGGTCTTTTGCCGAGGAAATAAGGAATGATTCGGAGACAAACATCTTACGCTTCCTTGCAATTTGATATGCTTCATTTATGTTTTTTGCATACTGCAGAATTTCTCTTGCCACGAGCGACACTGGAGTGGCCGACCCAGATGGAATTCCTGATTTGGCAGCATTGATAGTAACTGCTAATCCTGTTCATTCATTCCTGAAACTGCACCAATGAAGCCTCCCACGTAACAGTCATAAAATTATATCCATGCGTGGGATGGATAAAAGCTATTATCTTGTCTTCTGCAAACTCATCGCCGACATAGAAATCAAAATTTCTTCCTACGATCATAGTTGAATCTTTCGAGTGTTTACCCCAAGTTCCAAAGGATGTACAACCAACTAAAGCTATGCTTTGCAATGCATGTCCGATGTCATGTGCTGCATGATAATTTAACAAGCGCTGATAATTTGAGCCTATGTACTGGTATTTATCAGAAGCAGAAAGTGAAATGCCGTAAATTTCTTCTTTATATTCGGTAGAAATATTTTTATCCAAATCCCGGTTGAACCAGCCAATGACATACTTTAAAAAATCTAAACGTAAACTACTGGTATCGAAAATGACAGGAGGATCTAGCCTTGCAACAATTACGAAGTAAATTGAAAGGGAAGCCAAAAGAACAATTAGAACAGCCAGTACTTTGACCCTCCATTTATTATACCATTTAATCTTAAGCATTTTTAATTTTTTCTATTAACTTTTCGCCATCCAGAATTGCGGAGGCGGTAATAATTCCACTAACTGCTACTCCCAGAATGCCATGAAGATTCAAATTTTGTCCAGTAAGATACAGATTTGGGATCTTTGTTTTTGGCGAAAATGAAAGTCTTGAGAGGGTTTTTATAATCTTTGACGATTCCATACAACGAACCATCCTCATTGCCAATATAATCGCGATAAGACAAGGGCGTAGCTGTATAATATGAATGAATACTTTCTCTCAATCCCGGAAATTTATTTTCAACTTTTGTAATCAGGATTTCAGCTTTATCCTTTTTGAATGCCTCATATTCAGGGCCTCGATCCTCTACATTAGAAACAGTATTGTTTGTATCCTGCCATTGCAGAACTTCTTCATAACGCATATATGTCAATATTGTCAATCCAATTGCAAAATTTGTTGCTTTTGAAGATGGCTGTAGAAAAAGAGCATATCCCATTGGCCAATTCTCTTCAGTATACTCCGCACTTTTCCATACGGCTCCTTGATCATGGCAATAATAATTGTGTTTGAAATAGGGGAAGGAATCCTTCTTTAAAACAATATTCAAGGTAAAAGATGAAATTGAGTTTTCCAGACCTTTCAATCTGTTTCTATATGCATTTTTTATGATTCCGGAATCTGTAAGCTCCATGGTTTTTACAGGATGAATATTAGAAATGAAATGCGTTCCATGAAAATGAGTTTCATCTTTTAATTTAACATAAACTATTTTTCCGTTTTCTTCAACAATTCGCTGTACTTCAGCATTGCGATGGATTTCGCCACCGTTTTCTGTAATCGATTTGGAAAGTAATCGTGCAATTTGTGATCCTCCATCTACACATTTCCAGGAGCTATCAAGAAAACTATTAAGGACTAAAGCATGAACATAAAAAGGAGTTTTGTCGGGAATCCCTGCATAGAGCGAATTGTTCCCTGCAAGGACTTCCTGTAATCGCTCATTCGTAGTGATTGATTCAATAAACCCTTTTGTATCGATTTCCAGTATGTTCGACTTTTCATCAAAGAAATTTCCAGACCGAAGGTTGTACAAAGGGAATTTGCTGCAAACTTCGGTGATTTTATTGCAATAAGCTCGTAATGCGGTCTCTTCATCGGGGAATTGAATGAGTAGCTGCTGTATAAAATTCTCTTGACCCTGTGCGAGATTATATTCTGAATTGTCGCCATCGAAAATAATTTTATCGAAGGCATTTATGTCCATTCTTTGAAGCTTTAGTTTATTTATTATCCCCAGATATTTGAAGATTTGGTAAAGATTTTGACCGGGTTCAAGTCCGCCTATATAATGGACACCGGAATCAAAAATTACTTTGTCTCTGACATAGGTTTGAAGGCAACCACCAATTTGTTTATTCTTTTCTAAAACGCAAACGCAATAGCCAGTTTTTGCTTAACAAAGCACCTACAACAAGGCCACCCATTCCGCTACCAATTATTATTATGTCGTAAGATTTCATATGATTAAACAAACAGGTTAATTAAAAATTAAGGAATACATCTTGTATCAACTTACTGGGTTGCTCTTAATAATAAATAAAACATTTGAAGTAATTCTTGAATTTTCAATTTCGTTAATGGTTACATCATAAGAAGCAACAATTTTACGAATCGTTGATCCGCTTAAGAATGAAAGCTCATTTTCCCCTGTCATATTAAAGGAAAAGATCTTCGTTGATAAAAATTCTGTTATTTGTGTTTTAAGATGGCGGTCTTTGTATTCTGTATTCCCATCACGGATGACCAATGTCCCACCGGGTAATAAGCTTTCAATAGATTTGCAGATCATGGATATTTGTTCCTTTGGACGAAGATAGTGAAGTATATCAGACATGATAATGCCGTCGTATTTTTCAAATGCAAAACTAAGTACATTACAATGTTCAAAATTCATATTTGTTTTCCTTGTAGGGATGTTTTTTGCCAAAAGTATCTTATCCTCATCGTAGTCTATACCGAGTATTTGTCGTTGTGGTGAGGTACAATGAAGCATGTGAGCCATCATGCCGTAACCACACCCAATGTCTAAAATCTTTCCGTTTTTAGGTAGTATTTCATGAAATATCTGGTAATAATTTTCATTCCTGATTTTAAATCTTGTATACCATTCAAGAACAGGCCCTTTATAAATATAACTGGATAACAATTGATCCTTGAAATACAATGGTTCTTCAATTTTTTTACTTAAAAGAAGAAATTCCTTTCGGAAATGATTGCCAATTTTTTTTGCCCTTTCAGAATATGTAGTCCCAAAACTTACATTTGTAGGTGAGATACGGGGAAGGAATTTTAAAGTAATTGACCCGTCTTTGAGGAGAAAATCATTCTTAGTCATCGTATTCGCCGTTCCATGAATTACCAATGGCAGGATATCCAAATTTAATTTTTCTGCGAGCAAAAATGCACCTTTGTGAAAACGTTTAATGTTGCCATCTGGAGATCTGGTTCCTTCAGGGAAAATTACAATTGAATAGCCTTGTTTTACTCTGTCCGCTAAAAGATCTACACTTCCCTCAACTCCAGCTGTTACCGGATAATAATCTGCCATCTTTACTACAGCACCGAAGAAAGGAGAGTTCCATACCCAATCGTTTGTAAGTAAAACTATCTTGGGATGAAGCATTATAACTGATAAAATATCAAGAAAAGACTGATGATTGCAAATTATAACCGCAGGGTTTGATAAATTTTCTTTGGCCGTGTTGATAATTTTTTCTTTACATTGATCATAATGTACATCAGCGACCAAGTAAAGCTTGACAAAATAGAATGAAAAATCCGTTTCCCTCTTTCTTTTCCGAATGGAAATAATTTGGTAAAAATAATGCCGATCAATGTGAGGAGTAAACACCCAAGCAGAAAATAGCAAAATGCAAAAGCTGATTTCAAAAATGCACTAAGTGTCCATGGTAAATTTCCCTTGAGTATTCGCTTTTTAATGATCAAATTAAAGAGAAACGGGATAAGGATAAAAGAAATAAAAACAACACTGACCATTCCGATAATAGAAATGATTGCAATAGATTTTAATGCAGGGTGTTTAGCAAAGATCAATACACCAAGACCAGCAATTGTTGTAATTGAAGATAAAAGTATAGAAGATTTATAAGAAGTGAGGTTTTTCTTTCCTGTTTTATATTCTTGAATTAAACCATCCAATATAAACAGACTGTAATCGTCTCCTAAACCAAAAATCAATGCAGATAAAATAATGTTAATAATATTGAATTGAATCCCGAATATTCCCATTATGCCGAGTATCCAAATCCAGGAAATAAACATTGGTATGAAGGAAACCAGGGCGAGTTCGATACGCCCATAAGTCAATAGAAGAACGATAAATACTAGAATTGAAGTAATTAAAGCGATACTGATGAAATCGGAATTCAATATTTCCACAAAGCGATTAGCAATGAATTTTTTATCAATAATTGTTAAATTCTGATAGTTGTCAAGTGTGTCGTATAAAATCTGTTTTTTATCCGGTGCCACTTGAATTAGATTAACCACAGTAAAAGTTCCTGATTTTTGAGAGACATAATCAAACAAAAATGTCTTTTTTATTTCATTGGTTTCATCTTCATGCATGACCTGAAAATCAGTATTAAGCAATGATTTAAATTGATTAAATGCTGATGAGTTGAATTTCAAGGGAGACCCAAGTTCCACTAAAAATGAGTCCAGCTTGTTTTTTTTCTCGAGTGTCCAATAATGATTCCAACGATTGATTTTTACTCTTTGCAATGAATCTGATATGAGAAACGAGGAGATGCTTGAGTACTTTTTAATAATGCCTTTTTCTTTCAGCTCTTCTATTTTCCTCGTCAAAATTTCGTTGTTTTCCAATACTCCATTTAGAGTTTTACCTTCTGAAACCAAAAGTACTGACTGAAGGGAAAATGAATTTACATGATTGAGATCTGATTCTGCCTTTCTCAAAGATTCAGGCATATAATTCATTTTCATCATGTCCGCTTCAAACCCAACAAACTGCGAAGTGTATCCAAATACAATTGTCAGTATAAGGATAATGAACAGAATATATTTATTATGTTCAAGACTATAACCGGATAACTTGTCAAGAAAAGTATGTTTAGGAATATTGAAATTTCGTTTATCGTTTTTTGAAACAATAAGATGTGGTAAAATAATAAGAGAGCATAATGAAGCACCCACCAGACTTAAGGCAGTAAAAAGGCCAAGGTCATGGAGTAGTTCGGATTTAACAAACAGAAGACCAAAGAAGCCACCAATTGTTGTGAAAGAACCAATAGTCAATGGAAGGGCAAGATCTTTTATCACAACCCGGATATCATTTTTATGACGGTAGTGGTTGAAAATATGAAGGGAATAATCAATGGCAATTCCAAATACAATTGATCCTGCGCCTAATGCAATAACAGAGATGTGGCCCTTAATAAAATAGAGCATCGACAACGAAAAAACAGCTCCGAAAGCTACCGGTATCAGGATTACTACAGGTGCACTTTTTCGTCTGAAATAAAAACCTAAAAGAGAATAAGAAATACGATTGTTATTCCTTGTGTAAAAATTGTATCCTTTCGAATTTGAACAGAATTTCCTGCATAGACAGCAGCAGCCCCAAAGTATTCAGCACCAACCTTGCTTCCTCTTTCTTGCTTCAATTCTGCGAGAATAGTATCAAGGCCTTGCAAAAATAAATTATTCTCTTTGTGTCGGCAGGACGATAAACCGGGTCGATAATTAAAATTAAATATTTCTGATCTTTAGTGAGAATGCAATTGTCGTATAATTCAAAATTCTCATCATACTGTATTTGCTTTAGTTTATTTAATGCAATGAAAGTAATGCCCACCGGGTCTTTACTGATCATTTTTTTCAGACCAATGCCAACCGGCGTTGATAATGTTCGGTAATCTTGTTCAAGAGTTTTTTCAATTTGTTTTGGATTAATCAGAGAATCAATGCTCTTATAATCTTTTTCGTCCAGGTATAGAGGAAGGTGTTCGGAAATCACATTCATAATATCTAAAACCTGCTGGTCATCTACCTTGTAATTGATTTTTTGAATGTAACCTGGAAGTTGTTTCTCCACTTTTGACACAAATGCATCAGCGAAAGATATCAGACTATCTGGTAAAGCATTTTGGGAAGTGTCCTTAAGTGAAATGAGAACCGTTAGTTTGTCAAGAAATTTCGATTTTTGAATTACATCGTTTACTTTTGTAATTTTAATATCCTTTGGAAGTACCTTTTGTATGTCTTCTTCCAGATTTATTTTAAATGCAAAATAACCCATGCCGCAAAAAGGAAAATGCAAAGACCTTGAAAGCAAGATTATGCTTTTCAAAATAATTATAAATGCTAATTAATAAATTCCCCATAAAATTCAGGCCTCTTTAATACTGCCGGTTTTTCTTCTGATAATTTTCAAAATGGTTAATGTGATTAAACCAATTGCTATTGATGCTACGATTGCCAGTACGACACTTCCAAACAGATACTGTTGCCAGTGGGCATTTACTGATTCAATAGATATGTTGCGGTTGAATTCGATATCAGTTGCTTTGCTTCCCAGACAAAAACCACCCATTTTGAAGCTTAGGTAAACGATCAATGGAATCATCGGTGTGATACTGATATTTGCAGCAATAATAACAAGTGTTTTGTTTAATCGCAGTAAAACAGCTAAAAATATTGCAGTTATCAACTGAAACCCCCAAATGGGAATTATTCCCATGAAGATGCCAAAAGCAACTGAAGTTGATTTACGTAAGTTAGATTCATGGTTGTTGAGAAAATGGTCGGTGTATATTCTTTCCCATTTTTCTTTGTTGAAAAGTGATTTTATAAATGAACGTGGTTTTATGTATAAGAATGTTATAATGACCAGTATAGTATTTAGGACACTTATTCTCGAAAAATCTGCAAAGGGCCTGAAGTGTGTTATACGTTCTTCTTTCGGCGGATAGAAAACGGATACTTCAGTTGATTCAATTTTGATCCCTTTCCAAGATGCGCGCACCAAAACTTCGATTTCAAATTCGTATTTTGTTGTATAAAAGGAAATATTTTTAAGTAAATATAACGGGTACAATCGATAGCCTGATTGTGTATCCGGAACATTGATGCCTGTTTCAACTTTAAACCAAAAATTCGAGAACTTATGTGCAAAACTACTTTTTCCCGGTACATCTGAATTTGTCATATTTCGAGCACCAATAATGATAGCATCTCCGACTGAATCCAGTTTATCGAGAAAACTAGGGAGGTCCTTCGCAAAGTGCTGCCCATCGGAATCGATTGAAATGGCATATCTGTAGCCTTTTTTTCTCGCCAACTCGAAGCCTTTTCGTAGAGCCCAACCTTTACCAACATTTTCCGGGTAATTCAAAACTTCTATCGACTTAAAATTTTTAAGAACGTCTGCTGAATTATCTTTTGAGCCATCATTAACTACAATGATGTTCTTGGTGTATTCTGCGTTGAACAAATCACTTCTGATAGAGTAGATGAATTATTGTAGGTAGGAATGATTATGCAAACCTTTAGCATTTCAAATCGTTCCTTACTTTTTTGTAATTCATTCATATTTTCGGGTAAAAATCACAGATATTTAATTCGCTGCCTTCCAGGTAAATATACAATAGTTAGCTGATTGAATAATACAATGAGAGCTGGAATAATTAAAACTTTGTTTAATTTAATTTGTGTTTAAAAGTACGACTTTTCCTAAGCTTTCATGCTTTTTAAAAATTATCTTCTTGGGTCAATTTGTAAATTGGAAAGAAGAATGACCTTTTAAATTACAAATTATTGAGAAATTGAACCATTAAAGAAATAGGAGGTTGTGGAAATAGAAAGAAGCAGATCAGTATAGTTACTTTATTGACAAATTTATTGATAAAGAAGTATTATATTATAGTACTCCGCAAAGGATTTCAATTGCAGTTGAACTGTTGTCATTGAATAGGTTTGAAAGGAGAATTGTAAGCAAACAAATGATTAGCTTTTTTAAAAACGCAAATAAAAATGATGGTTTTATTGCAAGGAGATATTGTAAATTTGGTGATTTATCTATTGCATTCTTCATTCATGGAGAAGGAATTGATTTAGAAAGCGCATTAAAATTAATGCAATTAGCATCGGCTGGTTATCTAAAATATATTAATTTTAATTCAAAAAGTTTGTAATGATAGGATTTAATTTCAGAATGACACAAACAAAATTTTCTTTCATAGATAAAATTGAACCAATTTCAAAGGAGGAAGCAGCAAGTCTAGACATCCAATTAAAAGCTCTCAATTGGTTTCAGAATATTGAGTCAGAAGAAATAGATGAAATTGAATATCCCAATAGTTAAATATGAAATCAATTCAAGAATATTTCATTTTTCTGGACTTTTTCCAGTAAGGTTCCAAGTTCTCCAAAATTGTGCATATGCGCAAAAGGTTTTTATCAGTGGAGCGCAACCATGGTTCAGATTTACATCTTTCATCTATAGTAATTGCTTGTGAACAATAATCGCTTAATCTGCAATTTTTCTGAGCGTCATCAAATAAACGAAACATTTCTAAGAGTGCTGATAAACGATCCGGCATAATCAGAATATCAATTAAGGAATTGGGAGGTATAAAAAACGCTTGTTCATTTCTATTAAACATTAGTGGAGTACCCAATGATTCTAATAAATTTGCTAAATTGATACTCTTAGCAGAAGGTTGGCGATATAGATTCAGCATAAAAGTGGGGTTAGTAAGTCTTAAATTGCGAGCAGAACTTAGTAATACACTCAACCATTTTTGTTCGTTTACAAAGATTGGCGAAATAAATATTTCACTATATAAACTTTCAGCTTCAATGCTTACCTTTTCGAACAGCACATAAGCTTTCACCTTTTTCTCCTTTTATTTCGGTTTTGGCAAATTCATAAATTTCTTCCGCTGTAGTTGGTTTAAAACATTTTTTATTCATTAAATCAAGTGTCCGAAAAAATGCCCTTCCTGGATGATAATCCAATAAACAAACATCACATAACGCAAAAACAAATTCTGCATTGTTCCCAATTTCAGGATACAGATATTGCGCAACAAGTTCAGCAGAGTTGTAAGGAATTGCAGGTGCTGAGGTTGCAGGAAATGTTTTTTTGAATAAAATTTGCCATAGTCTCCATTATGCCTATAGCGCCAAATTTATACTTATAACTATTTCCAGAAAATAAAAATTTACTTCCAACTCATCAAGAAATTTCGCTAATGGAGAAGGTAAGTATAAAGATGTTTCAACCAGATTAACAGATTCTATTTTACATCAGATGGATTCATTGCATCAGGTATTAACTGACCTTGGCCCATATAAACTTGTTGCAAATTTCTATTGATTTGAGTAACATGGTCTTTGGCAATTGGAACAGAAACTGGAAAAGAAGGTCCATAATTAATTTCAACTTCCTTTACATAATGTTTTAAACGGTTTCCAATAATGTTCGCATTGACTAGGCCAAAGGTTGAAGTTGTGTCTTGAATAAAGTGTATATATTCATGAATGAAGGTTGAAAAAGGAGCTGGCGCAATATTGTTCAAATTAGTTAAGTCGCAATTTGCATCAATCTTCATTTGAAAAAAGATGGATTGTAATAGCCTTTTTTTGTGTATAATTTAGATTCTTTCATTATAGGAATTTATTTTAAAACAATTTATTATTTAAAAATAAAATCTGAAATTATTTTATTTTTATAAACACCATTTGAAATATTTCTATTTCCAAGTTGAAATATCCCCCAGTAATTTTTTTGCTAAGTTGAATTTTGATAGCTTATTGTAATTTATTTTAAGTGTTTTAAGGTATGAATTTTATTCGGATTGTTTTCCATTTCTTATAATGCTGTCGCAACCAATCTTTGGCGCTGATTACTATTGGTGCCAATGCCTGTAATAGTGCACCACACTACCATCCAAAGTTTACCGCTCCTTCTTTAGTTTCGTCATCTAAGGTCGATTAATTACCATTGAAACCCCGTTCCTCAAAATCATAATCTATGTCAAGTTGGCCCGGCTCACAGTTATTTAACTTTGCTTGCGCCTCCATATCCTTTTTAAAGGCCTTGTAGATGGGGTTGCGAATTGAAAGAGTTTCCACTTCTTCCCGAATCTGTTTAAACCGTTCAGGGCCATCTATTGCTGTAAGAGCCCTATATGTGAGATCACGGATGAATAATCCTATGTATTCGTTTTCCGGTATCAAGTTTAGGGAAAGCCATTCAAATATTTCCGAGCCTAATATTGGATCAAACGCTTTGAGACTGCTTTCGAGAATTGATTCAAGTCGGTAAGTATCGGCTTGAATAGATGAGAAAGACGGAAAAGCATTCGCACATTTTCGCATAAACTGAACGGTCACAAAAAAATCAAACCAAAAATACTTGAAGCCTCGATATATAATCAACTCTTCAGTGAATTCAGTTGCATCTGTTTCGCGAAGATTAGCATTTGCTTTTCTAACATCGTATGCGAATCCTAATAATACATAATTGCTTGCTGTGCCTTCGGTAGTAATTGCGTGAAGAGTGTAGTAAAGACTATCTAAGTCCCAGTAATCACCGAAGATTTCTATTCCGGTTCCGTTGGGGTAGGGCGGCCTATGAGCATATTCTATAAAACTTAGGTTTAAAGCGTTTTTAAAATACATCCTTTGTTTCAGAATGGTAAATAATCTTTTAATCAAATTTTCAATTTCTACAAATCAATATTTTCAAAAAATCATGTCCCTAACGAATTCAAGGACATGATTTTTGAACTTGATAATATTCTGAATGGCCGATCAAAGGTGAAGGATTAACTTGTATTGCAAATGTTATGATTTAGATAGAACCAATTGATACAATAGCCCCACTACTAAACCAATTACTAATTACCGACATTGCACTTGGTTGCATAGTCGAAAGTGACAATACGACAAGATTTTCTTTAGCTCTTGAACAGGAAACATAAAATAAATTTTTCGTTCTTAACAATCTATCCGTGCTGTCGTCAGAATTATCTATAAATTTTTGAAAATTATATCGCCTTCCAACTTGTATCATCAATTATTACAAGTACATTTCTATATTCTTCACCTTTTGGTGCCATGCTTAGTTGAAAAAACCGTTTGGTTTTGAGTGTGCTTAAATAATCTGGCGAATTCTATATAAGGCAATATCATTAAATCCTTATAGTAAGAAATATCTCTTTCGAGTTTTGATTTCTTTTCTGGATCTTCTATAGTACTTGGATTAACCGCAATTTTTCTAAATATTTAATTATACTTTTTAGGCATCGTCATTAGGCCGTTTTCAATAACATAATTAAAAACCTCTCCAACTGTTTTTGTTTTTCTAATTTCAATTAATTCAATTAGTTTATTTGTTATTGCCACTTTATCTTCGTGTCTAATTAAAATACCAGAAGCACCTTGATCTGAATTACCTTTCCGCAAAAATCTCATGACACTATTATAGTCTTCAGATAAATAAAAGCAATTAAGTGCTCTACACCTGATTCACGTTCTTTAGAGGTTTTTGTCAAGTGAGCCAAAGAAAAAATGATGCAAATTGATTTTCTCTTTTTATAAGTGCCTCGTTTCGCCCCTTCTCCAAATCTAGTAGTATATACTCTGTACAGATTAGAAAATCCTGCTCTTTCGGCAACACGGCTATTTGCGATTATTAATATTTTATCTTCACTTTTATCTCCGAAAACCCATCCTTCTGCCTCTAATTTAGCTTTTACTTTTCGTAGTTCAAATTTTCTGAGGCACAATTGATTTCTCCAAACTCCACAACTCCTTTTTTGGTGGTGCAGGGTAATTATCGCAGTTGAGAATGTTACACTGCCATCTATTTTTCGGCAGAATCAGGGATTATCTGTTTAATATTAGTTCTTACTTTATTAAGCAAATTAATAACGTTTATAGAAGATCTGTAATTTTCTTGCTTTGTCACAAGAGTAATTTTTTCTTCTTGGATAAAAGTTTCAAGTGACCCAACTCCAGTATCATAAATTTTTTGATACGAATCACCATAAAAACCCAATTGAACTTTCGGTTTTTGTCTCGAGAGTAAACTGTTTATTAAAGCGTCAGTAGTTTCAACAGCAGTATCTTGATACTCATCAACAAGAATATAAGGAAATTTATCCGCAAGAATAGTAGTAAGTAATTTATAATTTTGGAACATATTTTTGAAACTACAATTAAGTCATCATGCCCAATTTTACCATCCTCAAAATCGCTATATGATCTATCATTGTATTCAACACGGGTAATTCGTCTTTCAAATTTAACTGATACTTTTCCGGTTTCTCTTGATGCATTATTGCATTAAGGGCATCAAATTCAATTATCAGTTGTTTATTATACGGCTTTATACATTCCCACAAAATTCATGAATAGTGGAAACTAAAACTATTGGATTATGCTCTAGTCTCTCAACGATTTCATTCTTTTCACATTGGTATATGTAATACAAACAACTTTCTGGTTTTTCAGTTTCAGAGCCGCCCCTTTTTTTCTATTAAATAATTTATATTTTGGATCAGCGTATATGTCTTTCCCTTAGCCTGCACCAGCTTCCAATACAAAACTTTTATTTTGTTCAATTAAATTACTAATGTTTTCAAATGCGGTCATAGCTCAATTATTTTTTGGAACAACACACATTCCTGCCAACCATTCTAACCCATCTTTTATATATGGCGGAACAGCCCATTCTCCGAACAAGTCTTCTTGAAAAGACATTGTATCAAATGCAAAATTTGTTTCGCTTTTGAATCTTCAGGTGCTAAAGGGAAAGGGGAGCAGGCTGCAATAGAAATAGGATTTATTTCTCATCAAGCCAAATTGTTCTTTGCAGATTTAGTTTCACCACCTGCATCTTTAGTGGACAATATTAAAGCTTTGTTACAGATAATAAAAGCCTCTTCAAAACTTCTTCCAATAATACCATTTTCAATTGTTTGATAAGCAATTCGAATCAAGTCGTTTTCAATTTTATCATTTTCTGTAATTACAATTAACTCTGATATTTTTTCTTTAGCAGGAAGCCATTGTTTTAATGTTTCATTGGACGTAAGTTCACCTTTTGTCCCATCGCCAACTTCACATTTTTCGCCATTTGCTGCGTTAACTGAATCAATATCAGTAATTATTAATGTTTTTACTTTAATGAAATCCAAAAGCTCTTTAAACTTATGCGTAAAGGCGCCACCTACTTCAAGAATGGTTACATATTCATTCTGAAGACTTGGCGCAACCTTCTTTATCATTTGGGGTAATAGCATTCTTTCTGTAGTTCCTTCAACTAAAATTACTTTATCAGAAAAAAATAAATCAGATTTATGAAGAGTTAAATATTGCTTAAGGAATCTGAAAGTTTTTTTATCGTCTTTTATTTTTAGGAAATTGAAATCTTGTGCTTCTAATTTAGATCCAATTTTATTAAAGAACCTTATCCTATTGAAACCCTTCTCTTCATCAATGCCTGCTTCGGATAATATGTGTGACGAATGGGAGGTAATTACTAACTGAATATTGATATTTTCTTTCTTTGCATCACTTAGCAATCCTTTTACTTGGCTAATAAATACTTGTTGCATTTGTGGATGCATATGCGCTCAGGCTCTTCAATAAAACAGTTAGGAACTCTGATATTTTTACTTCTTTCGAGTTTCTAAAACTTTCTATAAAACTTGCAAGTTCAAGAATCATATATATTAAATTACTATAACCTAATCCATTATAACTTTCCGGAAGATCTATCTCATCTTGTTTGTAGTAATATTTTATATTGTTCTTAATTACAGATTCAGAATTAAACTCCGAAGCAATTGTTATATCAGGAATTACAATAGGCGTTGATGCGCCAAACTTTTTTAGGTCATCTAAAATTTTACTCAAGACAACATTATATTTCGTTTTCAAATCTTTAGCTATATCCTTTAATGATTTTTCGATAGCCTCAACATTTTCATCTGTTTTGTCTCTTTCGTTGTAATACTTAGAAAACCCTAAAGCCAATGTGTTATTTCGATCTCCCTTTTTATCGTCAAGAATTCTTAATGCTTTAATATCTTCGAACGTTACAATTCTTTTTATTTTAGCTTTGTAATTCCCTTCAATTTCTCTTTTGAAATCACTCTTTTTGTCATAAGCATAACAAGCCAGTCGATAATAGTGCTTACATTTTCTTTGAGATACTTCATCAATCCGATTTCAGTATCCTGTCTATTGTGAAACGCACTAAATAATGAAAGCGAATTCTTTGATTCAAAGAAATCAAAACAGTCGCATCAGTTCTTGAATCGTCTAAATCTGTAATAAATTCACTTAATTCAATAAGAAGGTCTGTTTCTTTTTTATGTATTCAAATTCTATAAACAACTCAACTTTGGAACAGTATTTTGAATAAGTAATTCGAGTTCTTCTTTTGTCATCTGCAATACCATCCTATGCTTTCCAAATATTTTTGTAACACTCTTTGAAAACAATGTAACTTGTTTGAGAAAAATCTTCAAATGTTAACTTACCATCGATTGAAGTAAGTGTTTTGACCACTTCTAATAAGGAGGTTTTTCCGGTATTGTTTTTTCCGACAATTAAAGTAATGTCGTCCTCAAGATTAACACTGATATCACCTAAAAGTCTATAATTCTTTAATGAAATGTTATTTATTCTCATTGTCCTATATATTAATTCTCTTCCACAATTTTTATTTCATCTTCTGTTAAATCATATAACTTAAAGACCAATTCATTGATTTGCTTTTCAAGTGATGATGAGTCTTTATTTGATTTTTTTGCATCTAACACTTTATCCACAATTTGAATTATTTTATCCTGTTGTTTATCATTTCCGTTAGCAATTGGGATTTGAGCTAAATACTCCTTTGAAAGATTTACGGTTAAAGTGGACTGATTCGTAAATTGATTAGTGTAAAACCAATTGACCAGAGTAGAATTTAATAATCCTAAAATGTATTTAATTTTAAACGATGTGTCTTTCTTTAAAATGAGGTTATTAATTGATTCCTTATTGTATAATTGATTATTGTCGTATGCAACCTTGATTGGTTTATTCCCTCCAGTAATTCTTTGAATTAACAGTTTTTCTTTTGCTTCAAATATTTCTTTTGTTCTTGCACGATGCAGAAGTTTAGGTTCATAATTTAAATATTGATGAATCTCTTCTATCTTGTATGCTCCAATATCTTTACCTTCCAAAAATGGTTTCCATCCGCTTTTTTTCTGCGCACTTACCACCTCGTCTTTATTCTTAGTAATTACAACTCCGAAAATAAGTTCTTCACATATATTGCCAAGCAAGGTTGATTTAGAATCCAATTTATCTAACAGTTTCAGCCTTTTTAAATCAGTATTTAGGCTCAAAACATAATTTGATTTAACTACCTGACTTTGTTTAATAGTGTTCGTAATTTCTAAATTCTTTAAAACTTTAAAAGTGTTGTTACTATCAGGTATTTCTTTTTTGGCACTCAGTACAATTGCAGTTGTAACTGCTTCATCAAAAACATTAGATCCAAAATCTGCGATTGCATTAATTGAAAAATTGTCTACGAAATATTTTCTTGATTCGTGATATGATGTAACCCTCAGAAATGTGTTAGGTATTATGAAAGTAAATTCTCCATTCGTTTTTAGTATTTTATGAGATTGCTCAATAAATAGAGTAAATAAATTGATTTTTCCGTTTCCAGTTGCAAATGTGTTTTTAAAGTATTTTTTATGAGAATCTAAAATTCCTTCATTTCCACCAAATACATATGGAGGATTGCCAACTATAATATCAAAACCTTTAAAGTTGCCATCTATATCTAAAACTTCAGGAAACTCAAACCTCCATTCAAATGCATTCCGATATATCGCATTGCTTTTAATATCTTCAATTAAGTTTTCTTGTTTACTTATTTTCTCAGTAAGTTTTCTAACGTCTTCTTCAAACTCTTTTTTTTCTTTTGCCGTTTTTTCAAACAAGCCAGTTTGTTTAGTTAAGTTGATAAGCTCGCCTTTCCATTTTGAAAGATCTTTAAATTCTTTGCTATTGTTATTTATCTCTATTCTAAAATCATTTTTAATTGAATTTATAATTAGCTCTAAGCCTCTTTTAACTTCTTTATCATGAGCATTCTTATAATCATGAACAAATCCTTTGTACTTATCAATATTGTATTTTATGCTCTTTAATGCTTTACTAAGATCGGAATCTAGTGCAAAACGGCTGATTAGTGAATTGCCGCATTTGATGTTGATGTCAATGTTTGGAAGAGTTTCCAATTCTTTGAATTTGCTTTCTTCTGTGTAATAGGCATTTTTAAGAAGTTCGATCCACAAACGCAAACGACATATCTTTACTGAATTTTGATTGATGTCAACTCCGAATAAACAATTTTCAATGATGGTTTGCTTTTCGTGAAAAAGTGATTTCTGCACTCGTTGAGTTTCCTTGTTTATGTTGCCATTGTTGATTTGATATTCAAAAATATCTTGCCCTTCATTGTAGGTGACAATTAATTCATCGTTTTCGATTTCTATTTCATAGCCTGATAATCGAACACCTTTGTTATCTGCTAGTATTCCCAACTCTGCTTTTACTGAAATGATCTCGTTCAAAGAAGAAACTAAAAAGTGACCGGAACCGACGGCGGGATCGCAAATGTGCATACCGTTTATTATACCATTGAACTCAAGTACATCCTTTGCTGTTCTTCGGTCTGCCATGTAATTCTTTAAATCTTCGAAGGTTTCACAATTCCAACTATATGCATCTTTAAATTTTTGTATAACCGCTAAGCGAATAGCTTCACGGCACATGTACATGGTAATAAATCCCGGTGTAAAGATTGAGCCATCTTTGTAGCCATTTATTTTTTCAAAGATCAAACCTAAGACAGAAGCATTTATTAATGTCTTACTGTCCTCTTGAATTTCCTCCGCACCTTCAGAAGCAAAATCATAAGCTTCAAGAAAATCGAAAAGGTATTGCAAGCTATTTAAGCTCTTTGCGATTGGTCTATTCTTTGCGTCACGTAAAACAGTTCCACTATATAGATCCAATTGCTGAGAATCATCAAGACTATTTATTTTGATCGTTTGATCTTCAAGTTCGCTGATTTCAAATAGCGAACTATTCAGATATGGATGTTGCCGAATTTTAAATTTATTATTTCATTTCGGTCAGTCTGCCGTTTGGCCAATACTTGAAAGAAGAGTTTATACAACTCATCGTATTGCGGAATCTTTGTGTAATTTAAAAACTTATACGATTGATCGCCTTTGTGGTATTTGATCAATTGCGCTTCCAGTAATTTTAAAAACAAGATCCTGTTGATCCACGTTATGCAAAGTTCTAATGACAGATTGAACAAACGATCTTGTCTTGTTTCACCGTAACTATTCAAGTCCGGCACTTTGTGTAGACTATCCTCTAAATCAAGAATAGTAATCGCATTTTCAAGTAACGATCCACCATCTCTTTTTCCTTCTTGCTTTCTGCGAATTAACTTCTTGCTACCTTCTTTTACTTCTTCTAACCCTATTATGTGTAACAATTCAGAATAGAAACCTTTATCGAGTGAATTACTATCGTTAGCAAATTGAATTTTTAATAGATGTATTGGGCTGAAGATCTTGTATAGCGCTATGAGTTTGGTATCGTCTGCTTTATCGTTATTCTTCAACGGTTTTTCATAATCGCGAATGTCAAACCATGTAAATGAAACATCTTCTTTTAATTCATCTAAAAATGGTTTGGCGATTTCCTTGTAAAACAAATCGGTATTTGTACTTACTTTTTGACCGCTTTCCCAATCTGTGAAGGCTTTGACAAGCCTAGCATTTTTTGCAAACAATCGTTCAAAAACTGAAGCATCAAAAATAAACCACTCATAAATATTGGTAATTACAAGATGTCGAATGTCAATATTCTTTCCGGTGATCCTTTCACGCAAATAGTAAAGGATCAGTTCATGCATGGCTTTGGCATTGAGACTTTGCCTTGACACCATGTCTGTCTTATTAGTTGGTCGCTTAACTTCAAACAAAACACCACTTGGTGCTTTTGCATCTTTGCCCGTATGAATAACAAAATCAGTCCTGCCTTTCGTAGCAACAAGATATTCTTGCTTGTACCAAGTCTCTTTTAGAAAATCCATCAAATGAATTTTCACATTCTCTTCGCTTTCCTTTTCGTCAATTTGTCCAAGTAACTTCATCAAGTTGCCTTTGAACGATTCAATGTCCGGGCGTTTTGGTTTTACTAAGCGATAAGCTTTATTGAGAGCCTTCTTGAGGCTAATTTCGTGCAAGGTCATTTTTTATAAAACACTTTTTGATAATCCGTTGCTGATTTCTGCTGAAAACTTTAGATAGAATTAGTTATTACTGATTTTCGGCAACAGCTCCGCGTAATTCATTTGCGGCTTCCCACAATTCATTTTCGAAATCGATGTCAGCTTTAGGCTTGGGTTTATATTCTGTTTTTTTCTTGGCCATAAAATTATTCAATAAGGATTCTGGGAGAGCATTTCACTCCACAAATGAATTCCCTGCAAAATAATGAAATAAATAAGGAAAATCAGAGAGTAAGAAAATCTTTACCTTAAATTACCGATCAATTAGGATTTTTATGTAACTTTTGGTTGTAATGGAATCTATTTGACTGGAATTAGTATTATTGAACTTTCTAATTCAGAAAAATTATTCTGAGTAGGGCTCTTTTATAAATTCGAGTTTCCATCGTTAGAATATTAAAGGATGAAACTGCCTTTCTAGTTCTTTTAGAAGATTTTGAAATTTATTTTCTTAAACTTGTTTAGTTTTGAACCCTTGCCTCGTTATGTAATATATGAAAGAACTAAAAGCCATCTTTAAAGCCGGAATTTTTGCATTGGCCATTTTAATCGCTACAAATGCAAAATCGCAAATTATCGATCAATTCGATACCATTTATACTGCCGGAGTTAGCGCTAGAACTCTTCCGGGATACAGTTGGTACCAGACATTTACAGCTGGCATCACAGGGAATCTAACGAGGATTGACATCGGATTTTTCAACTATATTTCCGGGATCGGCACGTTGGAGGCATATGAGGATACAGGAATAACTGGCAATTTGATTTATACTGGTCAGGTGAATGTCTTCTGTCCGGGCAATGCCTGTATGATACCATTTCAAGTGAATTGCAATATAGTAGCTGGCTATAGATATACTTTTCATTTTATTCCGGGAATAGGAGTACCAGATCCTTTCGGTGTGCAAGCGGATTTCTCAAATAGCTATCTCGGTGGAGAGATGTATTCGATTGATCCTAGCGGCACTTATCCGTTTAATATGGATTTGGTTTTTGCAACTTACGTAAATGACAAATCTACAGGATTGGAAGTTGCAATGTCAACTCACAATCCTTTATACTATATACGTGGAAACTCTGTTGTACTTGCCGAGAATTTTAAAGGTGAGTTATATTCTATGAATGGTCAACGATTGGAAATGGACGATCTGGCACCAGGATTTTATGTACTTAAAATTTATACTTTAAATAAAAACGAATCTAAACTAATTCAAATAAAATAATTAAACCACATACACGAAAGATAAATGACTGACTATTCAAAAATAATTAAGGAAAGATTCGGACCTATACCAAAAGAATCAGGTTTGACTAGAAAAATGAGAGTTCACCAAGGGTGGTGGAGAATGAATGTGCTGGATGAAGAACCCGGACCTCATCCAATTACTACTGATCAAAAAGTCTGCAACGTGATTGCTCAAGGAAAGAAACAGGCAGAAATTTTCTAACTCGAATTCATTCAGAGCAAAAAAAGAAACAGTTGAAAACAGAACTAAAGAAAATTCAGGTATAATCGAAGAAGTCAGGTTGCATGCAATAACTTACTGTCAAGCCAACCTTTGAGTTTTAATTTCTTTGGTGAGTTATTTTCTGATGAAATATTTGGTCTAGCAGTATTAAAGACTTTTTATAGCGATCTTACAAAATTAAACAGGGTCAGATTTGAATATTCTCCTGAAGAAAATTACACCAACGACAGTTCAGCGTTTGATATTGCATTTGAGGTAGAAGCTGGTGATAAGAAAGGACTTATAGGCTGGGAATGTAAGTACACTGATACCTTTTCATTTAAGCCATCTAAATCTGATACATTCTATGGCGAGCAAGGCAATAAAAACTATGCAACATATTTCGACATCTATTCCAGATCGAAAGCAAAGTTTATAAAGCCTTACGAAGATTACGTAAAGAGTAAAGACTTCAATCAGTTATTCCGCAATCAACTAATTGCCGAATCTATTTTGCTTAATAATAAATTCGACTTTGTCAGAACTGGGTTGTTTATTATCAAGATGATGAAAGTGCAAAGCGATTTCAAATGACTTTAAATCGATGCTTACCGAGAAAGACAATTTCAAGGCGATCACATATAAAGAATATATCGAAAACATCCAGCGACTCGATTTAACATGGGAGCAGCGAGAATGGACGATGTTACTTTGGGCTAGATACTGTGGGTTGCAATTGAGTAGGCATACTACTACTAAATTAGAAGATTAAAAAATAAATTGCTAAAATGGAATTCGAATTTGCAGAAGACCAAGAATATTTCGAAAAAGTACTTTGTAGTAATCGCAATCGATCTCACACTTCATGCACCTTTTCGATTTCCGACCCGTTTCCGAAAAGCGCAGAGAGTTTAGCAACATCAGACATAAAATTCGTAAGGAACTAATTCTAAATTCGGTGAAGAGTGCATGCTGAACCTTAGCATGTGTGATATTAGCAGTGGAATAGTAATTGATCATTTGATTCCGCTTTCCACCAATCAACTTAATAAGTCCTTACGCAAATTAGCACCAGTGAAAGGCAAAAAAGTAGCAACTCAGAGTTTTGGATCAAATCACATTGACAATCTCGTTATTGCTTGTGCGAGTTGCAATAATCATAAGAAGCATCGGATTATTGGAATCCAAGATGCTTGCGAGAATTAGATGCTAAAATAAAGAATTCTTGCAAGCTCATCTAAGACTTGTTAGAAACTACTTTCTTCACGATGGTTGATTTGCCAGATGACAGGCGGTCGAAGCACATTCCGGGTAGGAACGTGTTGTGTTTAAAGTAGCGTTCTTTAAAAAGGAAAAAATTCTACGTCTTGAACGCGTATAATTATCAATACAAAACCCGTAAAATTTTTCCCGCAAAAAAGTAAAACATCGTTTTTGAAATTAAAATAGCGCTATTTGTATTTTTAAATTTTCGGAATTTACTTTTTTTTCGGAATTCAGGTAAAAACTCACGCAAGTCAAGTTTATTGTGTGTCAATTTAATTAAAGCAATTTCTAGATCATTGACCATCTTTTATTTCAATCTCTGCTGAAATTATCATGGAAAATGTCTTTAAAAACACACGTAAACTGACAATTGGGGTGTGAACGGATGATTACATTAGTAAAAGGTCGTTTACAGAAGGGTCTTTTAATTGATGCAAATAATCTGCTTTGCAACGCCATTTTCAATTTTTCAGAGCTCAATTTTAAAAAATTTTTTCGAAATTTTTCCGAAAAATGCGAAAAAAACTTTTTTTTAAAGCAAAAAGAAAAAAATGTGCTTACACGTATTGCATAGTTTCCGTTTTGCAAAAAGCAATTATAGTATAGGCACTAGTAAGGATTGAAATGCTGTAATTGTCGCGTCTATTGTCTTCTTAATAATTGCTTCCTTTCAAACAGACTCAAACCCAGAAAAAAAGCTTTCACGGAAAAAGTAAAGCTCATTTTAAAAACAAAAGCAAACCAGTTCCGGTCAGCATTTTACGGAAATTACTTTTTTTACGGAGATTCGGAAAAGTTGCAATTATCAATAGCAAATAGCTAAATCGATCAAGTCAAATCTGGTTTCGTCATATTTATCTTTTTGTTCTTTTATTATCCGGAAGTAATTGAGAAAACGTCTTTAAAAACACCCGTTAACGGACATTTACGGCCGTTTACAGGTGATTTCACCTGTAAACAATTGTTTACAGGCGGCTGTTAGAATTTGCCTTAACATTCTATAATATCCAGCTTTTGTTTCTGCCATTTTAGTGCTTCCGGTAACGGTTTTCCGAAAACATGCGAAAAAAATTTTTTTTAAGGCAAAAATTAAATAAATGTAATTCTGACAAGTAACGATGGATATTAATTGTGTTCATATAATATCAAAGATAAGCTAACTAAAAATAGAATTTAATCCTTTTACCCTACGCATAATTAAATCATCAGCCGATTGAATATCATCAAATGAAATATCAATGCTTTTAACGTGAATATTTAAATCTTCCGACAGCATTTCAGATGGAACTTTGAATAATGCGGTGCATTTTGTGAGGATTCCATATATGGATAAAGCAGCAAGACATTTTTACAGTTTCTTCTGATAGCATAACTTACCATTTGGTACAAATCGCTTTGACTCACTCCTGCTTTCAGGCCATCATCATTAGATCTTATTTTATATTTAGTATCAATTATTAACAGTTCATCGATGTAAATATCATTTCTGATTTGAAAACTTCTTCGCCTTCATTAAGAGCTAAATAATCGGTGCTCTGATTTCGAATGCGCAACTCGGGCCATTTGTCAGAAATAAATCCAAAAATAAAATCTTCAAAAATATATTCCATCGGCACCATAAAACAGAAGTTCCTACTATCATCAGATTCCATATCAATTACCTGATTAGATAAAAACATTTTGCATAATTCCAGAATCTGCTTATGATCCTCATATAATGGGTTGAGCTGAACTTTATCACAATCTGCGGCGGAAATCATGTCATCGGATACATCGTGAAGCAGAAATAAAATTTCATTGAGTTTTTCCTTGTTGAGGAAATTGTCACTTACTGAGGAAAGTCTTCGTGTAACATACTTTATAATCCTGTTAAATAGGTTGTCATATACAAAGGGCTCGTGAATGCAATAGAAATTTTGCCACTTACCAGTTATTAGATTATTTTTGTATAATTTTCAAACGACAGGCGACCTTTTAGAAAAGTAGTTTCTTCTTCTACTTTTTGGTAGGCTTGAAAGGGCTGTTGAGAGAGAATTTCTTCCGTATAATTGGCAAATACATAAATGAGAAGTTCGAGGTAACTATCAAATTCTAATTTTGATATACTGGCCAATGAAAAGGGGAACTTGATTTTCCGGCAATAGGTCAACCAATATAATAAATTGACCTGCCACTTCTTGATGTCATGTAGGGTCTCACCTGCAAATATCTTTGGGAATACCTCTATTCTAATTCCCTCGAACTGGACAACGCCAACATAATTACGGGCAGAAATATTTCCATCAATAGTGAAATCAAAAGCGCTGTCTCTGAATATTCTGTTCGTGTTTTTCCTCTTGACTAACCTCCTCTATTAATTCAACGTAGCGATTCCTATTCTGCCATACTCCGGAAAGGTAGTTGACAAAATCAGGGAGTTTATTTTTATACTCGCTAAATGATTCGCTATGCCATTCGAACAACCTCATTCGGCAATGACTTGGAAGTTTTCCTTAATTCCGGTTTGCTTGAGTTTGATACCCGCCTCTGATAAAATTCTCTTGACGGTTTCGCTATTGTTCTGACAGTATTCATAAAGAAGCGGTATTATTTTGGTATTCAGTATTCTCGTCTTCTCAGTTTCATCTTTATTCATGAAAAGGCATGTCCGATAAAGAAATCCGGATTCTTTTTCCAGTTGTATATTGCTGAATTAATTTTCTCGAGTAATTGGGACCACCATTCTGTACCGGGATAAAGGGATACAGTGATCTAAATTCAAATCTCCGTCTTAGGGCAATGTCGAGTAAAGCAATGGAACGGTCAGCAGTATTCATTGTTCCGATAACGTATAAATTAGGCGGTACGCTGAACTTCTCATTTGAATATGGCAATTCAAGCCACATTTCATTTTCAGCACCAATCCGTTTATCATCTTCTAATAATGTAATCAACTCTCCAAATACTGCCGAGATATTTGCGCGATTAATCTCGTCAATTAACAATGCGTATTGTTTGGTTGTATTCTTTTTACCTTATCAAACTTATCCTTACGATTTTCTATTGTGTCATTACAACATTCGTCAAATGATTCGTATCCCGCCAATTTCAATGCCTCAAGACAACTAGTATAGAATATTCCTTTTTTAAGTTCAAATTGCAAATCGCTTACTTGTTCCTCAATATCATCATTCTTTAGAAGCGGTTTTATACCTTCAATAAAATCTTCATAGCTGTATTTTTGATGAAAGGTTATAAAATTATATCTGAATTTTAATGATGAATTTTCAATTGGTTTTACAAATGGGTTTGCAGCTATGTCTAAAAGTTCTTGTTCGATAATATCTGCCAATTCTTCCTTTTTACTTTCAGCAATTACCCACTTGCTGTCTTCCAGTTTGTGAAATAATTTAATTGACCTACGATATTTGTCAACCAATTTGGTAGATTCATCATCGGCATAAGATTGCAAATCACCCCAGACTAAATTTCTTGGCTTCGTTTTAATCCTCTTGTTTATTTTTGCTTTTAAAACCGGATGCTCTATTATTTCACCAACAGTCAAAGGTTTATTTGACGTCCCTAATACCGCACCTATAACTTTCCACATTGGATAAGAAGAAATTTTATCTTCCAATACTTCAGCAGAAGATTTGGTTATTCCTTTATCTGTAAAATACTGCTCTTTATATTGATTGAGTTTGTAGGTCTTTCCAGTACCTGGTGGACCGTAAAGAATAGTATTTATATGTAAGTCGATTTCGGATTTCATTTCTGGATTATTTGTTTGAATTAAACTAAGAAGGGTATCATACTCTTTTTTAGTAGATGTAAAATTTGTTCCCCGATTGCCAGCCTTTAATCCTTCCAATCCCTTAATAGATTTTATATTTTTTAAAAGAAGAGGATTATCTAGTAGATTATGGGTTATCTCAATTCCTGCTTTAAGGGAGATTTTAGGATTGGTCTTCCATAAGTGATCATCAGGATTTGAAGAGTTTTGTGCTGGCTCTGAAGTAACCCTTGCTAAGGCATAACAACCTGAATTCTTTCCTGCAAGCCAGAGAATTACCTTGTCTCCTTTTTTTATTTTGTCTTTATGAGCAGTAACAGTCCAGGAATGGAGCAGATTGTTTAATACAGCCTTCTCAAAATCAAACTCTGTAGGATTACATTGAAAAATCCAATAGTTAGTTGATGCGCTGCCAAATGCTTTATCGAACAATTCTTCTCTATAATTATCATCAAACACCGCTTTCTCAAAAGTTATATTGCTATGTGATTTATACCCTGAACTTTCAACACGCTTTAACTCAATCCTGGCTGCATCTATGATTTCTTCCCAGTTATTTACAATTTCACTTGAATTCGCAGAATTACAATAAAATGCTCCAGGCGAACCACCAAATGGAACTACGGTAATTTCAGGATTTGAGAAAATGTCTTTAGTTGAAATAAAGTGCCATGGTTTATCGTCGTTTAGAACATATAATAATGTATATCGCTGACCGCAGGTAATTGTTATTCGACTATTGCCGGTAGTACCAAACGTAATCCTGTCATCATCTTCTTCGACAGATAGGTCTTTTACTAAACGGATTGCATAAGAAAAATAATCCTTAGCAACTTGTTCTCCCATTTTTTTAATAACGAGACAAACTTCTCAACTGACTTCAATTCATCAGCACTCTCCTCCTTTAACCGAATATCGAACCCGAAATTTGATAAATACTTATTTGTGGGTTCTCCACCACTCAATAGCCATTCTCTATTTCCATTTGCTATCCTGTGCGCATGACGCATTACTTCCTTAGGAGGATAGGCCTTTCCATTAATAATCACATCATACTTTGATGATGGCTTAAGCGGTAGATTTTCTTTCTCAATATTCTCTATTGCTTCAAGTACATGCTGTTTTGTTATTTTATCAGGTAGAAAAGTCATAAATATTTTTAATTTATTAAGTATTCATTCACGCCACCACCTCCCGATACCTCGCATCCGCCTGATCCATGATCTCATTCAATATTACCTGTAGTTCATCTCCCACTATCTTATTTTTTAATACTCTCTTAACTGCAAGTATTATCTGGGCCCTGGCATCCGGTTTCTTGAACCAGTCTATCTGTAAATTTTTCTTGATGGCTGCGGTTACTTCCTTTACGATCTCTTTGATCAGTGCGAAATCGGTTAAAGCAGTTTATGACTGGCAAGTATTTCATAAAAAGCTTCTTCTTCATCGGTCAAGCCAAGTGTCTGTCTTCGAGAATCTTCTTCCTGCATATCACGAGCTACTTCCCTTAATTTATCTAAGGCTATAAGGCTGTCAAAGAAATGTGTGTGATAATCATTGATAATCCGCTCAACTTCCTCTTTAGCTTTTTATATTTGATCAGGTTCGTGTATTGGCGGACTTTTATCTCATTGTTTATTATTTGTCGGATCAATTCCAGTTTTATTTCGGTTCCGCTCTTTTTAATTTTCGCTGACTCTAAGAAGTCATCGTTAATGATTGAAATATCGAACTTTGGTATTCCTGCCATTTCAAAACATCTACCACTGCCTCACTTTCAATACTGCGATGTATAAGCCCTTTAATCTGTTCTCCTTTCTGATTGATGTTACGGGGTATTTGATTTTACGAACCGCAGCTCCTACATGCTGCCAGAAAATAATATCGAGTGCAATGATTTGAATATCGTCATGGCTTTTTACAATAGGTGCCAGGCCGGACAATTTTCGTTCATTGAGAAGAAACACTTTGCAGGGTTCATCATCCTTAACAATGAAATTCACAGCACGCATTACCAATTTTAATTTGTCGCCTTCTTTGGTGGCTCGCCATCTTGAATAATCGACGTCGTTGGGAAACTGATTTTTAATAACATCAATTGCTTCCTTCGTCATTTCAAAAGCGGCTTCAATATCAATCGTAACTTCTCCTTTGCCGCCACTTCCAGTATATTTCTTTGTAGCATCTCTTAGCCGATCGCCTATTCCGATGTAATCAACGATTAATCCGCTTGGTTTGTCCTTGAAAATTGTTGATACCCTATTGATACTTTGGATCAGATTATGTCCTGTCATTATCTTATCTACATACAGGGTATGTAAGCATGGGTTATCAAATCCCGTCAACCACATATCTCGGACGATAACGATCATTAACGGATCTTCTGGATTTTTAAACCTTTCCTTCACGGCTTCCATCGCTTCTTTCGTTCGTACATGTTTATTCCATGCCGGCGGATCTTTGGAAATATTGCTGGTCATAATAACAGCCACTTCCGGACAACCTTCCAATTTGGTTAGTGCATCATACATCTTAACACAATTCCTCCTGCTCATGCAAACGACCATAGCTTTTCCTTCAATGCTGGCACCTTCTGTTGTACGCTTAATGTAGTGTTGCAAAATATCCTTAGCGATTTCGGCAACTCTGTCATCTGAACCGGCTGCGTCTTCAACAGCTGCCCACAATACTTTATTGCGTTCATTGGACGAAGTCCCTGTCAGGATTTCTTCAGCTTCATCCTCAATATTTTCATTTGCCAGGTGAAGCTTTGCCAATCGCGGCTCATAGTAAATGGGAACGACTGCCTTATCTTCCGTCGCTTGCTTAATATCGTACGTGTGAATGATTTCTCCAAACACCTGAACAGTATCTGCATTCTTTGAATCAACCGGAGTTCCGGTGAAGCCGATGAAACTTGCATTAGGCAATGCTCGTCTTAGATTATGGGCAAATCCTTCCATTAATCCGTATTGGGTACGGTGGCATTCATCTGCAATGAGCACAACATTTTCGCGAGTCGACAAAACAGGATGAGTTTCTTCCTTGCCTTCTTCAGTATCTCTAAGTCGAAATTTCTCAATCGTGGAAAAGATAATTCCCCCACCATCGCCACCCAATAATTGACGAAGCTCTTCCGTGTTATCAGCTCGTTGCGGTATGCCGACCAGATCTTTTGCTTCCACGAAATTGTAAACAATTGCCTGTCTAGGTCATAACGGTCTACCTGTACAACGATAGTCGGATTTTTTAATTCAGGCATCTGCCCGAGGATGGCGCTGTAGATGGCCATCGTGAAGCTTTTACCCGATCGCGTTGTGTGCCAAATGACGCCTATTCTTCCATCTCCGAATGGCTTTATTGCCGGGAGTGTATGGGCCAAAGCATTTTGAACGCCAAAAAACTGATGATACTTAGCTGCTTTTTTATGAGCTTACTTCCAGACTGGGCATGGTAAATATAAAACCGAATGTATTGCAACAATTTTCTGGTGTTAACAAGCCATGAATAAGGGTTTCCAATTCAAAGTCATGCTCAACAATTGTTTTGCCATCTAAGCTCTTCCACGCAGCAAACCATTCCAGCTGCTGCTAGACATTCCGTGCAAAGTAGATTGTCCGTCGCTGATTACAGTGATGGCATTATTCTCAAACACTTGCGGAATATCTTCTATGTAATGCTGAATCTGGTTGAAGGCATTCTCAACAGTAGCATCTGCATCAAAGAGGTTTTAAATTCAAACAAAACGAGCGGTAATCCATTGACGAATAGAATTAAATCCGGCCGGCGATTATTTTACCTTCTATGCTGAATTGGTTCACAGCCAGAAAATCATTGTTCAATGGATTTTCAAAATCCACACAATAGATATGATCGAAATGTTCTTTTCCCTGATCATCTTTCCAGGCAATGTCTATTCCTTTGCTAAGCTTGAGATGGAAATCCCTGTTGCGGTGATCGAGATCGCCACCGACATTGTAAAGAAATTGCTGCAATACTTCGTGCAATGTTTTCTCAGACAGGTACGAGTATTTTTTTCGTAGAAAATTCTCAAACAAATTTTCCAGCACAACCTTTTTCAGCGAACGATGAACTTCCGGACCTTCCATATACCGCCAACCGGCCTGTTGCAACCATTCGATGGCAGCCAGTTCAATATCGCTTTCTACGAGATAGTTTTTCATTTAGGCTACGGCTGTGATTTGTTCGACATTTACTTCGCCAGACATTAGTTTCGGTAGTAGGATATCGCGGAGTTGAGTTAATGTTTTATTTTCATGTATTCTTTGAATAATGGATTTCAATATTGGGAATGTAATTTTTTCAAACTCAATAATTGTTTTATCATCAGGTATCATAATTTCAAATTCTTTAAGTGATTGCCAGGAAACTCGTGGCATTCTTGTTCCAGCTGAATGTTGATTAGAGTATTCTATAATTTCCTGCTACTATAATGCATTAGACAATAAGATAAGTATTTTGAGCTATTAGGATTCAATACTAAAATATCAGTTGAACAAATTCCATTTATTGAGCAATCACAACTTTATGAAAATATGGTCTTAGTTTACCAAAAGTTATCATATTCTTAAAATTGAAATTTTTGACTTTGAGGTTGTTCATCAACGCTCCAGCCATTTAATGACCATGAGTTTCTTGGCATATGTTCAAGTCCAATATAATTCGAAATATTAATTTCTTCTTTCGGAATAATTGTTGTTTTAACATTTCTGATATCTCCCTAGTTTTCCCATACGCCAACCCTCGGGCAAATTCTCCGCATCCACATCATCCACAAAATACTTCTTAAAAAGCGCCTTAGCCATTTGTTCGAGGGTTTGGTTTATCTGGCGGTTGAGTTCGATTCTTGTCATCGATGGCGGAGAGGATGGAGGCAATGCGGGTTTGGGTGGGGAGGTCGGGGAGAGAAAGCACAATTTCTTTTATGCTTCTTAAACTAATTGTTTTTTGTGTTGATCCTGTTGCAAAAGATTCAATCTGAATTTTTGCAATTGGGGAACTTAAAAAATAATAAAGATACTTTGAATTTTGTTTTGGGATAATGAAAGCGTGTTTTGCAAGGCAAAACTCTTGATTAGAATTTATATAACTTACAATACCATAAGTACCTACTCGAGACATTACCAAATCACCCTTCTTTGTCTTGTGCTTTTAGAGAATAATTCATATACATCTTTAGATACCTTAAATGTATTATTTAAATTAAGGTATCTGCCGTTTATATCAGTTACCCGAACCATTGGATAACCGACTACAGAATAGGTAGGTGCTTGATGCAAAGAATCAATGATTTCGGCAATTTCACCTAGTTTAACTTTATTCCAAATTTTATTACTCATAAATTATAATCAATATTATATTTAGTTTAAGGATCCGTTTATAGAACCATTAAATATTCCTCTTCCATCGATCCAACTTTTTCCCAGCTAATACTTGCATTTGCAGGACTCGTTGAAGGCAGAACAAAATATTTAAAATCTGTTTTTCCGGTTAAAATATTTGTCAAATAAATTAGCAGCCTTGTTTCCATTAAATCCTATGGTTTTATTAAAGGACGATCTTTCAAAAATCTTCCCAAGTCATTGGGAGTTTCATCGATTATTTCAGAATCCAAGCTCCCTTTACGCTGGCAAATTTCACATACATCCCAAATGGCAATATTCTCTTTGAGTAATAATTCCTTTTTTTGAGAGTAGTTGATTGGTAATTCATTTCCGGTGATCTCAGCTATTATTTTCCAGAAGAAATTGCGGGGATGTGTATAATATTCTTGTTTTGATATTGATTCTTCGCCGGGCATTGTTCCCAGAATTAATATTTTACTTTTTGAGTCAGATATTGGAGGAAGGCTTTGTTTAAGGTTAGAGGACTTTTGCTTTCTCTCCTTTCCCAGTATTTCGATTAGTTTTTGGAGCTGCTTTTGGTGAAGCGGATGAATGAATAGTGCTCAAAGGTTGTGCCCCACTCCAGTTAATTTCGATACGTGTTCCAAAATCGTTTACCCGAAAGCTGATGCTGTCTTTGTTTTCTATGCTTCTCCCGGAAAATTTATAGGTTTGTTTATAGGTTTTGCTTTCATGATTAAGGTTTACAATTAGTGTATCCTTCGCTGTTACACTTGAAGTTTCTATTTTATAACTTTTAGATGATTCTGCCTTGAGGAAGGGCGGATGGTACGGTTCCGGATGATTTCTGGCATTTTAAAAATATTTTCTAATAATAGATTAGTTGATTGTCAACTTTTTTAGTTTTATCGAAGTCTTAAGGTCACCAAAACATTCTGCTAACGCTGCCTGACTCCATATTCCGAACGGATGAATCATTCCCTTTATATCATTAATGTAGTCAGGTTTATTAGCCAGATTCAGGGATTTTAAAATATCTTCTGTAACAATTGATTCGATACAATAATATTGCCCTGGCAGTCTAAATATTTTCTTTGTATAATTTACATCTATTGATAGCGGCGTTATTGTTTGCAAATGATTCGACAAGAATTCGATTTTCAAAATCCATCACTTCACCTACATTTTTATGATAACCTTGTTTAAAATGAATCCAATTGTGCACGTTAGTTGAAATCCTAATAATATACAAGTCAATTTCTATGTTATCTTGAAAATTAGAGTTGTTATTAATTTCCAAATTTTGGAACTGCCCTTCTTGCTTTAACTTTAATGAAATTGGTAAAGTTGTACAAAAAGTTAATCTGAGCACAGATAACGACTTTAATAATTGATCAGCTATAGAACTAAGATCTTTCGAAGGTTTTTTGAATTTGAAAAACATAATAATTTAAAATTATAAATACATTTTCTATCTTTTTATTCTTCCTGATATTTCTCAGTTTTCTTCTTCTTTTTCCCATTTCAGTCAGTTTCTCAAATTACTCCTTTCGTAATTCTTTGTGACTTTAGTTGCCATAACCAATGCTCTTTAAGTTTTCAGCTATTTTCTTTCAAGAGATGCGCTTTCTTTAAATTGGTGAATTTAATTTTTCGACTAACTCTTTCATCTTATCCTCAAACAAAATCCCATCATCTTCTTCCGCTTCAGTGCCCTACATACCTGCCGGGAGTAAAGAACATAGTTATTTCAACAACTTCTTCAACTGAGGCGCTTTCGCAAAACCTTCTACATCCTTGTATTTGCCTTTAGCATTTCTCCACTGATGATAGGCCTCTGCAATCTAAGTACATCAGCACTCCCTCCAGCACGCGCAACTTGCGGAAGCCATCTTCGCCCAGTTTTCTTGCATCTATAAAGAGAATCTCTTTCTTACGCTGTCTGTGTCCACCATCCTTGCCATCACGATTTTTGCTAAGTATAAAAAGACAAGCAGGAATTCCCGTGGTGAGAAATAATTTATCCGGCATTTGAACGATGCAATCTACCATTCCGTTTTGTATCATGTGTTCGCGCACATTCTTTTCTCCCCTGTTGCCGGTTGTCATTGCGCCGTTTGACATTACAACTCCGGCGTACCTTTATTACTTTAGATGATACCAGATCGTCTGAAACCACATGTAGTTCGCGTTTTCATCAGTAGTAAATAAATCTCTTTCTCCAAAAAGTCGCGGATCTTTTTCCGGTAATATTTCGGGATGCCATTTGCTGATGTTAAAAGGAGGATCTGCAGTGGTATAATCGGCACGTAGATCGGGCAGTTTATTTGAGAAGAGAATCACCGAGTCTTAAATCAAAAGGAAGATTACGCATAAGCAAATTCATTTTTGCATAGTCTCAATGTACCTTCAAAGCCTTCTGTCCGTAAATGGCCAGTTGAGAACTGTCACCACCATGAGCCTTCACAAATTTCAACGATTGAACAAACATACCGCCGCTACCGCTTGCCAGATCAACAATACGTCCGCGTAATGGCTCGATCATCTCAACAAGGAGGCGAACTACTGAGCCG
>JADJFC010000010.1 GCA_016708785.1 Bacteroidota bacterium
TGATTTCACACCTTATAAGGTGGCGGATAACACTGCCTTTTTTTTACGACCCGGACAAGTACACCAACTTGAATTAAATGCCGGTAGTAAGGGATTTCTTGTGGAATTTAATTCTGAATTTTATCACCCTAAAGAAAAGTCGTCACGTTTAAGGTTAAGGAAAGTCAGTAATAGAAGTTATTGCAAACTTGAAGCAGGCCGATTTAAAAAACTTCAAACTCTTCTGACATCAATGCTTGATGAATTTAATGCAAGGGAAGAAGGATTCGAATACATCATTAAATCAAGTCTGATATCTTTTTATTGAATTCTACGGAAAGTTCAACCCCAAAAGAATTACATCAGTTGCAAATTTATATTCTCAGGAACGGTTTGAGGAGTTCCTGGAATTACTTGAGAAGCACATTGCAACTAACAAACAAGTTGCTAACTACACCGACATGATGAATTGTCTCCTTATCAATTGAATGAAATAACCAAATCGTCAATTGGAAAACTGCTTCTGAAATGATCAATGAACATATTTTACTTGAAACGAAAAGATATCTTTTAGCAACTCCCAATCAGATAAAAGATATAGCTGATCAACTCGGTTTTGAAGACCCTTCTTACTTTATCCGATTCTTTAAGAAACACACCGGACAGTCACCTCAGGAGTTCAGAACTAATTTTAAATAAGTCCTGTTAATCTACACCTTCGTCCTATATTTTCCGCTTGCTGCATTTACTTTTGTGTAATTAAAAATAAAATTTACACAAATGAAAATTATCATCGTTGGTGCATCAGGCACCATGGGCAAGCATTTGACTAATGCATTTGCCAAAGAACACGAAGTCATTACGGCAGCAACAGAAGGCTGTGACATGAAGGTAGATATCACTTCCCCTGAATCAATTCTCAACATGTACAAACAGATTGGTGAATTTGATGCTCTTATTTCAACAGCCGGTCCTACTTTTGTTGGTCCATGGGAAAAACTTACTGATAAGGAATTTCGCAAAGGCGTAGAAGGGAAAATGATGGGGCAAATCAATCTTGTTTTGATCGGGCAAAAATACATTAAGCCCAAAGGTTCATTTACATTGATCACAGGTGCATTAACACATGAGCCACAAAAGAATTTTGCCAATGCAGCCGCTGCCAATGGCGCAGTTGAAGGATTTGTAAGAGCTGCAGCAATTGAATTGGGAAATGGGGTGCGAATCAATGCAGTAAGTCCTACTGTAATTGAAAACTCCCCTCAGTATTTTCCATTCTTCCCGACGATATTCCTGTTACAATGCTTCAACTGGAATACGGTTTCCGCAAATCTTTTTTTGGCGCTAATACAGGGCAGATCATTAAACCTTATTAAAGAATCGCTTTCTTTTGCTTCAATAATTAAGCCCGAATCATAACTGATCCGGGCTTAATTATTTACCTACGTTTAATTGAAATCAATTTTGTTAGGGAAATATAAATAAAATAGGGCAATCATAATAACTAAAGATGCCAGTCCAAAAGACTTGCTTCAATCCAAACATCCCGCCTGTAAATAGATCTGAAGTATTTAAAAATTCCGGAGTCAATAAACTCTCTTCATGATTTCCGCTGACACCAAATCCAAGTAAAGATCCCTGAGTCCAGTTCGCCATAAAATGCATGCCAATCGGTAAAGCAAGACTCTTTGTACGAATATACGTCAAACCAAACAACATCGATGCTAAAATATATTCAGGGAAGCGATTCACTTAACTGATTCAGCCATGCCCGGATTATTAAGATGAGTTAAAAGAAACAACCCGGAAATAATAATTTGCGCCGGCCATTCACCTAAGGATTCTATAAGCCTCTTAAAAATAAATCCCCGAAATAAAAACTCTTCTGTTATTGCATTACAAATGCCGCAGAAATTCCATAAACAATGGTTGAAAATGAAAATCCATTTATCTCCCAATGCACCATTCCTGAAACTGTCAATAACAAAGCAGGTGCGATCATTAAAATCGCACCTGCCATGATTCCATTGTGAAATTGATTTAATAAAGTGAAATTGATCTTTCCGGTAATTTCAGTTACCTCTTCATTTCTTAAAAACTGACAGATAACTGTTACAAGTAAAATAAGTAATGCTTGTATAAATATTGGAACAGGAACAGATTGCCTATCTGCAACTAAAATTATCGGAAAAAATAAAGCAAGCAAGCAAAAGAAGAATGGTACCCACCAACTACTTCTTATCTTGCCTGATTTATTAAGAAATATTTTTTTCATTGAATGTTGCGGAATGATCCTTTTTAATTTACATCCCGGCTGTGATTGCTGATGGCTTAAAGCCACGAACCACCAGGTAAATGCCCAAAGAAAATTCAAGATAGGCAACCATTATTGCCGATATCACGGACAAATCTGAACGGAACTCAATATAACCGAACAGTACACCTAAGAAACCGGCTATAAGTGGGAATGCGCCAATAATTCCGATCAAGGAAAGTGCACGTGGCACCAAACGAGATTTATAAAGCAAAATTCCCAGAGCATATCGTCAATTGCAGGAATGAACGATTGTCCGAGTAAGAAGATGCGATCATACAATATTACGAGTGCATGACTGATAACCAATGCATCCGCACCGGCACCTTCTTGCCTCAAGGTTACGGCCGAGAGTAAAGCGAACCCTACAAAGATTGTACTCGCTTCCAAGAACGCGCGCTGCGACAAGGCCTAGTGCAATTCTCTCGCTCTGCGTTTTCAAAACAGGATACAATATTATAGCAGTAGTAATTCCGGAAAGTGCAACAATAATTTCAAGGAGCCCGCCGATGATAACGGGGGTGTCCGGTCCCGACCCAAGAACATAGTTCTGATCATGAATTGGCTGATACAAACTTAACGTGGGTACAGAAATAAATGTGAGAATATAAACTAATCCTGCAAAGAAAGATGTTTTTCTCAATGAACTCATAGGTCATTTTCGCATGACAGCTTGGTCTCCGGCGATAGTTCTTGTTGTATACATGTGCTTGTATGTTTTATGTGTTAGAATATATTACGATTAAAAACCGGTTTGCTGATATTGTTTCTTCGCAAATGGATTTGTTTTCCAAAGTTTAGAAAAATATAGGCTGACCAATAATGATCTGGTTTTAATTTCGCCCATTTGTGATGTCCGACAAACCGTGAACGTATCTTATATCAACTGTAACACTTTTTTTCTTTGACGGAATTGCAAATCCACCTCCTACTTGAACACTTGCATCTCATCTTTAAACCGTCAATTGAATCCGGAGAAGTCGAGCTTGATGTTTCATCACTGAATTTTCTATTCCCGCTAAAATTGTATGCCATTGAAGGTCCGGCATTCAGGTAAATTCTTCCGATGTGGAAACGCGCCAACACCGGTAATTCAATTGAATTCAACTGGATCGTTGATTCTGCCCAGTCAATGGATTGTTTGTTTTAATGTTCCTCCTTTCCGCATATAATATAATTCAGAGACGAGCGAGAAAGATGGCGTCACGCTGGCTTGAAATGAAAAGCTGGCTTGAAGACCTCGTAATGATTTCTTGTAGTCGGTCAGATTGTTTTCTGCTTCGCCATAATTCAAATTCGTTGTCGCCATGTTGACCATGATGTCAAAATGTGTTTGCACCGACTTTTTTGTTTTGAATTTTTCCGGTCATCATTTCGTTTGATTGCCCAAATGCTGTTGTGAAAAGGAAAATCATTCCTAGTACCAGTGCTGCTTTCATTGTTTTAATTGTTTTCATTTGTTTTTGTTTTTTAGGGGTTATTTATGATGCAAAAGTATTTGCAGGATCAACCTTGCGACAGGACAATTGTAAAGTTGAATTGTAAAAAATTGAAGTTTTATATCATTGTTTATATCAACTATTATCTCAATTATGCATATATATATTATAAACAACCGGAATTTAATCCCGAATCGTTTTTTTTATGATGTGCTATACTACTGCACATTTGTCCTACTTAAAAACACCCGTCAGAAACTACTTTTGCTGTAAAACAAACAGCATTAAAAGATTTAAAATAACAACAATGAAAACAAAATGAAATTAATCGCTTCCCTCAAAATTTGGGTTGTAATCTATCCTTCTATCACATTATTTCTTTTCTGTTTGGCGGGCACTATCAGCACTACACTTATACCAAAGAACGTTTTTACTTACGATCACATTAGTTCCATGGGTAATGTTTGTTGGTGTTCCTTTAGTTGATTCATTCATTAGAATGTTCAATGCCAAAAATAAAATTTCAAACTAAGCAGATATATACTCTCATGACATTACTGTCGAGGCGTGAGTTCGTCCGGTTTAGTGGAAAGGCATTTGTATTTTGCTTACTACCTTATTCACCCATACATATTTTAAAAAACAATTCAATGATTGACAACAAAACTTTTGATGTAATAATTATAGGCGGAAGTTACGCTGGTTTAGCTGCAGGCATGGCCCTTGGAAGGGCTTCGAAAAAAACATTGATCATCGATAATGGTAATCCATGCAATAAACAAACACCCTACTCTCATAATTTCCTTACAAATGACGGAAAATCGCCCTCTGAAATTACCTCGATAGCTAATCATCAAGTGAGCAATTACGATACAGTACATTTTCTAAATGAGACTGCAATTGATGTCGTAAAAAGCATGAATGGATTTAATGTCCGGGTTACCGATGGCGAATCATTTGAAACAACGAATTTGATCTTTGCGACAGGAATTAAAGATCTGCTTCCACCAATAAAGGTGTTTCTGAATGTTGGGGTATTTCTGTTCTGCACTGCCCTTATTGCCATGGCTACGAAATTCGAAATGTAAAAACAGGAATTTTAGGAAATGGGGATACCGGCTTCGAATTCGTGAAACTAATTTCGAACTGGACAAAAGATTTTAACATTTTTACCAATGGTGATTCTTCATTCACATTCGATCAAAAAAAGAAACTACACAAACATCATATTAAAATAATAGAGAATAAAATTGAGCAACTGGAACAATACAATGGCCATGTAAAGAATATTTTATTCGAAGATGGAACTAACATTCGCATCGAGGCAATTTATGCACCATCTCCATTCGAACAACACTGCAAAATTCCCGAAATAATGGGATGCGAAATAACAGATGAAGGCTATATCAAAATCGATCAATCATTTGAAACAACTATAAAGGTGTCTTTGCTATTGGAGATAATGCTACGAAAATAAGAACTGTCGCAAATGCCGTTGCCATGGGAACGCAAGCCGGAATGACCATCAGCAAGAGAATGATTCTGGAAGATTTTTAAATCGAACTGAAAACTTGGAGATAGAATAGTCACACAATATCCAATATTGTTTTTACTGGCAGCATTAATAATGGATTGCCTAATTTTGAAATTAATAAACTCGTCAATTTTCAACTTTAAACGACACAAAAAAGAATATTAACACAACAAAGAAACTAAAACGCGTAACCGGTATCGGCGGCATTTTTTTTAAATGCAAAGACCCTAAGAAAATAAAAGAATGGTATAGTAGGCATTTGGGTTTGATCACTAACCAATACGGAACAGTTTTCGAATGGCGACAAGCTTCTGACTCCACTAAAAAGGTTTTTCCAATGGAGTCCGTTTAGGAAACAACAAATTACTTTGAGCCCTCTACCAAAGATTTCATGATCAACTACAGATTTGAAAATCTTGAGGCTCTTGTTGCTGAACTGAAAAAAGAAGGTGTTACAATAACCGACACTCTTGAAACATACGATTATGGAAAGTTCATTCACATTATGGATATAGAAGGAAACAAAATTGAACTTTGGGGAAGCGAATGATGTGGAATATGAAAAACTCGGAATACAGTTGGGAAGTAAAACAACGAAATAATATGTCGACCTATCTTTGTAAGCCACTTGATCGAAGTAAAAAATTGTTGAATGCATCTTCTTGCGAGCGGAATCTTAAAGATTCAGCCTAGCGGCGGGGATTCGTTAACCTCGTCGGATCGAATAAAACAATTCATCCAAAACTTCACCATTCTTAACCAATGTCTTCTCGAACTTTGTTTCGAAAGTAAAACCTGCTTTTTCAAGTACACGTTGCGAAGCGACGTTAGTTCCAAACGGTCTAGCAAAGATGCGATCGATGTCGTACGTCTTAAAACCAAAATCAACAATTTGCTTAATAGCGCCGGTAACAATTCCTTTCCCCAACGAGGCTCTCTAACCAGTAACCCAGCTCGGCGTTCTTTTTTTCTATGTCTTCCTTCGGATGTAAACCAATTCCTCCTACTGCTTCTCCATTCACTTCTATTGCGAAAATATGAATGGGATCGTCTTTGGTAGCAAAGGAAATAAAAGCAAGTCCGTCTTCCCTTGTATAAGGATGAGGAAATTTATCTGTCATAAATTTCGCGATCTTATAATTGTCGGCAAATTTTATCAGACTGTTGATATCGTCGGGTCTCCAGGGGCGTAGGATGAATTGCATTGCGTAAAGTACACAATTCTCTGCGGTTATTCTGCGTATTCTGCGTAATTCTGCGGGAAATATCATCAGATATTTTGTCCCGCAGAATTACGCAGAATACGCAGAATATCCGCTGAATTTTTATTGCTTGATCACTTTCCCATACCGTACGCCTGACTTACCACTGAGTTTGAGTATGTACAATCCCGATGACAAATTATTGAGATCGACAACAGAGTTACTGTCCTCCAATTTTGATGTGTAACAAATTTTTCCATGTGCGTCAAAAACCTGGATGACATACTTTTCTCCTAAAGGAAGATCTATGATCTGAACATTGCCTGTCGTCGGATTCGGATAAACACTAAAATGTGTAGAATTCGGATCTGCCATTCCATTGGTAAGACACAAACTAATTTCAACAGTCGTATCACCAAATCCTTCACTCATAAAAAATGATAGTCAGAAAAATCCTGAATACCGAATTCAGTAATCGTGTCTTGATAGGTCAATAATGTATTTCCCAAATGAGCGAAGAAGTTAACCAGATTATATCGGTTAGAAATAGTATCGCCTAGCGGTGAAACCATTTGAATCGAAGGATAATTCAAATGCGCAAAATTACCATTGAATAATCTGATGTTTATATAGACTGGATTCAATGTATCGTACCAAATACTATCTACACACAACAATGAATAATCAATTGCTTGTCCTGCTGTAAATGGATAATCAAACTTGATAAGGCTTGAACTTGACATACTGTCTTCAAGTAAATAAATTCCTGAATCATCGAAAGCCATATCTCTGGAAAATTCCTGAATAGAATTCGAATTGTAATCTCCAAACCAATTCTGACTTCCCATCACATCAAAAGTCGCTACTCTTACATTATTGTCAGTCGGTCCCTGTAATGTGCCGGCAATCAAAATATAATTCTGACTAAACAAAGAGGTAGAGATCCTGTAATTATCAAGGCCGTTCATCGAGCGATGCCAAACAAAGTCTCCATCGTAATTATACTTATACATAGAATCATTCAGGCCAATTGCGATCACATCCTGATCCCAATCAACAACCAATTCAACACTGATATCGCCAAAAGGCGGACAGATAGCAATATCTTCTTTTACCCAACTGAAAACACCCAAACTATCAAAACGAACCAGATCGTATGCTCCATAATTATTTATCAGATAAATATTGTTAAGGTAATCGATTGCAATATGCGAAGCATCAATTGTGACTGCACTAAAATCAAGAGATCCATCTGTATTAAATCTCATAAGATTTGTTGCGCCGGCAAATAGAGAAGCTACAACACGTCCTGCATTATCAACTGCAATAAAGTTTGGTGCAATGCCAACTGACCATTGTTCATTTCCAAAAAAATCAAAAACAGCAATACCTGAAGATGAATTCAAATACAACAAACGATTTTTCATTACCATTTGATGGAATGCTCCAAAAGAAAATGCTGTTGTTGAATCTCTTTGCCAAACAACATTTCCTGCGCTGTTGAATTTCATCAATAGCGGTTCGTCATTTGTCATTAATCCACCGGCAACGTAAATATTTGCAGAAGAATCCACGGCGAGATCATACCCTCTCGGATTTCCACTTCCAGAATTGTCAAAGATCTGTGTCCAAATAATACTACCGTTAGTATCGAATTTGCGCAAATATATTTTTTGGTCAAGAACAGATGAAACGGATTGTACACACAACGTTACAACATTTCCAAAAATATCAACTTCCGTCTTTACCGGAAAAAGATAGCTGCTATCAGGCAAGGTATTCATTGTTTGTGTCCATAGCGGCGTACTCTGAGCATTTGTACTGACATGAATAAAAATACTCAATAGGGTTAGAAGCAATTTATTTTTCATTTGATTTAAATTTTTACTTGTGTGAATTTCTATACAATATTATCCTAATCTTTTAATTCCAACAATGTCTATATTGCGGCATCAATGGTACTTTTCGCGGATGGATTTACGGAATTGCTCCGGAGTCAGGTCGGTGTTAGCTTTAAAAAATTTCGTAAAATAACTAGGATCATCGTAGTTCAGGGACAGCAATTTCTTTAATGCTTGTTTCAGAATGATAGAGCAACCTTTTTGCCTCAAGAATGATCCGTTCATGTATCAATTCACTTGCCGTTTTTCCAAGTTCTTTCTGCATCGTATCATTCAAATGCCCGGGGGTGATGTTTAGTAAAACAGCATACTCACTGACAGATTTATTCTCCGTAAACTTTTCTTCTACCAGTTTCCTGAATTTTCTCGTTGTTTCACTCTTAACAGCTTGCTTTTCACCGGAAGGAACCTTATTCAAATACAATCTTCTGCAGGAAATTAAAAATAACGACATCCACGAAGCAATCACTTGAATTTTATCTGAATGGTCTGAAGAATATTCTTTCTGAATCCGTTTAATGATATCAATAATTTCGTTTACAATTTCTGCATCTTCCAGACGAACAATTGGAGCTGACGATGGACTAATAAAAAACGGCAACGTTTCAATGAATGTAGAGCTGGATGACCGGTCAAGAAAAAAATCATCCGTAAATTTTTCTCCCGCAGATTTTCGCAGAATACGCAGAATAACCGCAGAAATATTTTATTTATTTACTCTCCTTATGTGCAGGATTCGGAGCATTAATATGACTTGCTTCAATCAATTGCAATTGCTCCGGTGTTGCTACAGCTTGAATTTCATTAAATAAAATTCGTTCTTCAAATCGAATGTGAGCATCCAGCAATTCACCGATTAATTTTAATGTATCGTAATTCTTATCAGCGATTCCAAACAAACGAACAAGTTCTGCATGTTGATCAAGTGCTGCTCGAATAAGTTCGTGCTCGTTACCCAAAACCGGAAAAACAAATTCTTCTTCAATTTTGAAGTGTGGCAGCAGCTTCTTTTCAAAAACCAATCAATATGTTTTTGCATGACACTCGCTTCCACATTTTCTGCCATTCCTTTTCGATCTTGAAGGAAATAGTAATCCTTCATGGTGGTCGACTGAGCGATTGAAGGGATTGGTGTCTTTTTATTGGGGTTGTCATAATAATTGAATTAGCTTTTACTACGTACAAGGTAGTAATTTTTCTTCTTTCTAAACAGACCCTGTGAATTTGGCTAAAGCCAAGGTGAGGTATTTGCTTTAACCGTCAAATGAACTTCCAACGACTTTTCATCCTGATAGCTATCGGGATTCATTCTTCGTTTTAATAAACTGACTCCTCACCAAAACCAAAATCCCCCCAAACATCACAATCGCAATTGCAAATAAATATTTATGAATAGCATTAATGCTTTCGCCTTCCATAGCCTCAACACCTTGATACATCAATGCAATTTCATTTATAATTATACCGCCAACAAAAATAAACAAACCTATTCCTGCTGATTTGCCCGATAAAATTACTTTCTGCGAAAATGCATATCCCAATATGAAAATTGAAATCATTCCTAATAATACCAAATGTAGGTAGCCAATTACAATCGGCCTGAATCCAAATGCGATCTGACTCAATTGAGGATGCGTTGAGCCAATTTGTAAAAATAATTTTATTGTTAATGCAACACCAGCAAGTAACATCAGTATTCGTCCTGTTCTGTTTATACCACTCATCAGAGTTTCCCTGTATGGTTTAATAGTATTAAGAAAGATAAACCAACCAACCAATTGTATGATGGAAGAAATAACAACAAGCATATAAATTGACAAATGTATCGGAATCCATAACACCGATAAAAAGTATGCCGGAATACAAGCTAAGAAAAAATACCAGAACACACGCTTCAGTGCATTTGATTTGACTCCAAATTCTTCTAGCTTATGCATTAGTAAACCCATACATGCAAAAAAGAACCAACCATTGTATTGAAAATGGAGAAAGAAATATACAGACGACAAATACCACTTCTCATGTAAGTTGTGTGTTGCCATCATATAGGACAGCGAAAATGGACCAATTGAAGAGAAGACGCTAAACACCAATGCTGCCTTGAACCACAACATACTTACTTTATTCTCGCTGATCTTTTTCAAGTCCTGCCAGAATTCGATGGCGAAGGTGTAGGACACAAATATAGAGAGCATAGAAAACGTAATTGAAAAAAATCCATATCCTTGAACAGGAAACGAACACAGCATTCCATAAGCTGTGATCAAATTAAAAATTAAAAGTGTTTTATACTTCTTAAATGCCTCTGCTTGTCCGTTTGCAACTAAATAGGCTACCATCAAGGTCATCAATGCCTGAGTTATCCAGCCTGCAAAAGCAAAGTGAGAATGACCATGCAATAAAAATTTCTGATCTATAAACGGAAGCGAGAACGCAATCTTGTAACGCAACAAAACTCCGATAAAAGCTACTATCAATAAATTAAGGAGTGTGAGACGAAACCACTTTTGAACCTCTGAAGGCATACTATATTTTTAGAAATGAAAGTGCAAATTTCTCTACAAGGAGGCATCGCCTAATATGACCTCAATCATAATCAGATAAAAACTTTGCCGTTTACTATATCCAGACTTCCAATTTCATTTAAATGACGAATCGTTCTGATAACCGTTTCTACTCGGAGCCCGGTCATATTTGCAATTTGTTGTCGCGTCAGATTAACTTTAAAAGAATCACTAGTCTGAAGGCACTTCTTTTTTTTGTAATAAGTCAGCAATGCAGTTATCCTGTTCTCAGGATTTTCAAAAGCATTTGTCTTCAAAAGCATGAATTTATATCTCAACCTATTTGCAAGTAATTGGCAAAACTTAAAACTGATATCGGAATTTTCCTTTACCAATTGCAGAAAAAGATTCCTTGGGAGTTTAATTACCATGCTTTCTTCTAAAGCAACAGCGCTGGCAACATATGGTTCGTCATCAAACAACGGAATTTCACCAAAACACTCACCCGGATCAATAAGTGTCTGAATAAACTCTTTCCCCTCATCATTATAATTAACCCATTTCACTTGTCCTTCCACTAACTGGTTATAACAAGTGCAATTTGACCCTTCATCAAATACAAATTCCCCGGCATTATACTTCTTGTAAGTACCACCCCAAGCCAACAACAAATCTAGGTCAACCATCATGTTCTGAAAATTTTTGGAAAATTAGTTTACAACTAAATACCAAAGTATGAATTTAAACAGTTGTTGATGTGACTTGCATCATATTTACGACAACATTATTTTTCAAAAGCTTCAATTTAATAAAAATACGCACTTTTTTAAGTACTTGCCACTCTTCAATTGCTCTTTTACCAATGTCATTTTTTATGCTTTACATCATTATGATTCACCTCATAAAATACCGTAAACGTATCAAAGTAATATTGTACAAGTTATTCATCAAAAACAAACAATATGAAAAAAATAATCTCTCTTTGCACTGTTTTCGCAATGATTGCAATTCTATCTGCCTGCGGCGGTAGCGATCAAAACAAACAGAATGAAAATGCATCTGATGCAACAGTCGCAGAAACTGCTACTGCTAATGGTAACCCTTCATACGATCCGAATCGTGGAGAAGGGAAATTTACAACAGTTGAAGTAGGCGAAAAACTTGATGTAGCATTGGCTGCTGATGGTAAAAAAGCCTTTGACATTAAATGTTCTTCATGTCACAAATTAACAGAAGAAAAGCTAGTAGGTCCGGGCTGGAAAGATGTTACAAAACGTCGTCAAGCGCCATGGATCATGAACTTTATTACGAATACAGACGAAATGTTAAACAAAGATCCCGCAGCTCAAGCTCAATTGGAAATTTGTTTGGTTCGTATGCCAAATCAAAGTCTTAGTGATGCAGATGCAAGAGCACTTCTTGAATTCATGCGTGAAAATGATGGAGTAAAATAAAAACAACTAATCAATATATAGATTATGAAAAACAATAAAGTAGTTTCAATGGCAGTTCTAATTGCTGTCAGTACGCTCTTTAGTTGTAAACCGAAAAATGCAGGTAATGCAATTTCCGGTGATGCTGCAGCTAAAGCCTATGTTGCCCCGGGCAAATATGATCAATTCTATAACTTCGTGAGCGGTGGATTCAGCGGACAGGTTTCTGTTTATGGATTGCCTTCAGGCCGTTTACTTCGTGTGATTCCGGTGTTTTCAGTTGACCCTGAAAAAGGATATGGTTATTCTGAAGAAACAAAACCAATGCTGAATACTTCACATGGTATTATTCCCTGGGATGATTCACATCATACTGAACTTTCACAGACAAATGGTGAAACAGATGGTCGTTGGTGCTTTATCAACGGAAACAACACTCCACGTGTTGCACGTATCGATTTAACTACGTTCAGAACACAGGAGATCATTGAACTTCCAAATTCAGGTGGTAACCACTCTTCTCCTTTCATTACCGAGAACACTGAGTATGTAGTTGCAGGAACCCGATTCAGTGTTCCAATGGATGATTCGAATGGTGACGTTCCTATCAATACTTACAAGAAAAATTTCAAAGGCACACTTAGTTTCATCAGCGTTGATAAAACTGATGGGAAAATGGATATCGCATTTCAAATCCAGTGTCCGGGTGTAAACTTCGATCTTAGCCACGCAGGTAAAGGAAAATCACATGGATGGTTCTTCTTCTCTTGCTATAATACTGAGCAAGCGAATACACTTCTTGAAGTGAACGCGTCTCAACGTGATAAAGATTTTATCATGGCAGTAAACTGGAAGAAAGCTGAAGAATATCTTAAAGCCGGTAAAGGAAGAAAACAATCTGTAAAATATGCTCACAATACTTATAGCGATATTACTCACTCTGCTACATCAGAAATTAAAACTGAAGTGATCGTTCTTGACTCAAAGGAACTTCAGGATATTTGCTATTTTATCCCTTGTCCTAAATCTCCACATGGATGCGATGTTGATCCAACTGGTGAATACATTGTAGGTAGTGGAAAACTTGCAGCCTTAATTCCTGTATTCAGTTTCGATAAATTACAGGCAGCTATTGCAGCGAAAGATTTTGCAGGTGACTTTGAAGGCATTCCTGTTGTTAAATATGAATCTGCACTTTATGGTGAAGTTAAAAAACCGGGACTAGGGCCTCTTCACACAGAGTTTGACGGAAAAGGAAATGCGTATACTTCATTCTTCGTTTCTTCTGAAGTTGTTAAATGGAATATCAAAGACCTGAAAGTTCTTGATAGAGCAAGTACATTCTATTCTGTTGGTCACCTTTGTATTCCGGGCGGCGACAGTAAAAAACCGGATGCTAAATATCTGATCGCATATAACAAGATCACGAAAGACCGTTTCTTACCTACAGGACCTGAATTAGCACAAAGTGCACAGATCTACGATATCAGTGGCGATAAAATGCAGATGATCCTTGACTTCCCGACAATTGGCGAGCCGCATTATGCTCAGGGAATTGCTGCAGAAAAAGTTAAAAATAATTCTGTGAAGATCTTCAAGATCGAAGACAACAAGAATCCATATGTATCGAAAGGTGAAGGAACAACGAAAGTTGAAAGAGAAGGAAACAAAGTTCACGTTTATGCTACTGCAATCAGATCACATTTTGCTCCTGATAATATTGAAGGCGTAAGAATAGGCGATGAAGTTTACTTCCACGTTACGAATCTTGAACAGGATTGGGATGTACCGCATGGTTTTGCTGTTAAAGGTGCTGCAAATGCTGAATTACTAATCATGCCGGGTGAAACTCAAACATTGAAATGGATTCCAACTAAGGTTGGTATTTATCCAATGTATTGCACAGATTTCTGCAGTGCACTACATCAGGAAATGCAAGGATACATTCGTGTTTCTCCTGCCGGAAGTAATGTCCCTTTGACTTTTAGTGTAGGAAAAAATCAACCTGCCGCTGAAGAAGCAGCAAAATAATTAAAATCTGATTACCAATTAATTTTGCCTTTACAGGTGAGTTGAACAGATTTATCTTCAGCATTCTTGAATGAGAGATTAAAGAATGTATCACGGATGAATATGAATTTCAACTCACCTTTTTTATACTCATTAAATTAAAAACTAAATGAAAACCAATAAATTTTCCAAAGCGATAGGTTTCATACTCATCCTTTCAGGGATAATGCTTTTCGCAATTATGTTTGTACCAATGTGGAGGATCGATCTGGATGCACCACAATATCCGGAAGGATTAAGATTACTGATCTATGTGGATAAACTTGGAGGTAATGTTGATATTATAAATGGACTCAACCATTACATAGGAATGAAAACTTTGCATACTGATGATTTTGTTGAATTCAAAATACTCCCATATATCGTCGCCTTCTTTGGTCTGTTTTTTATCGTAACAGGAATTACCAGAAAACGAAAAATGCTCTACACTCTTTTCACATTGTTCGTGTTATTTAGAATTGTTGCTATGGCAGATTTCTGGAAATGGGAATACGACTATGGGCACAATCTCAATCCTGAAGCTGCTATCATTGTTCCCGGAATGGCTTATCAGCCGCCGCTTATCGGTTTTAAACAGCTTTTAAATTTCGGAGCCTATTCAATTCCCGATATTGGCGGATGGTTATTTATCATAGCCGGAGTGTTAGCATTAGTGAGTATCGTATTGGATCGGATAATGGTTAAAAAAGAAAGCAAGCTTAAAGTTGTTGCAGTAATTATTCTGGCCACTACAACACTTTCCTCTTGTTCAGTTTCTCCACAACCGTTGAAAATCGGTGCCGATAACTGTTCTTTTTGCCAAATGACAATAAGTAATCCCCGCTTTGGAGCAGAAATTCTGACTGCAAAAGGTAAAGTTTTAAAATATGACGACATTTCTTGTCTTGTGACTGATATGACGACAAAAAAAATTGCTGAAAATGACATCCATTCAATCTATTCTGCCGATTTTTGCGGCAACCACGACCTGATAGATGTTAAGAGTTCATTCTTCTTCAAAAGTGAAAACCTGAGAAGTCCAATGGCCGGAAACATTGCTGCCTTCTCCAACAAAGACAGCATGAACTTCTACAAAAATTCATTCTCAGGCGAAGAAATTGTCTGGGATGATATTACAAAATAAAATTTATTATGAAAATTCCCTTTTTGATTCTTTTTATTTGCACTCAGTTTTTGTACTCTTTTGTTCAAGCCAAAACTATTTACGTCGGAAAAAACAAAAGTATTAAGACCATTAAAGATGCGGTAAAATCCTCCTCACATGGCGACTCTGTTATTGTTGACGCAGGTACATATTATGAAAAGAATCTGATCATAGACAAATCCATTACCCTTTCCGGCATCAATTATCCGATAATAGATGGCGAAGGAAAATATGAGATCGTATCTATTAAAGTTAGCAATGTCGTTTTCACCGGATTCAAAATTCAACACTCCGGCTACGCAACATTGGAAGATCCTGCAGGAATTAAAATATACGATTCGAACAATGTGACAATACTTAACAACATTATAGATGACACTTTCTTCGGAATATATGCACAGTATGCAAAAAACTGTCTCATTAAAAACAATACACTAACAGCCCACGGAAAAGAAGAACAAGAAATTGGAAATGGAATTCATTGCTGGAAAAGTGACAGCATGCAGATCATTGGAAATAAAATATCAGGTCATAGAGACGGGATATACTTTGAGTTTGTAACCAACTCCATTATCTGGAGAAATCAATCGATAAAAAATATACGTTATGGTCTGCATTTTATGTTTTCCCATAATGATTCTTATATTAATAATATTTTCAGTGGTAATGGAGCAGGTGTTGCTGTAATGTACACGCATGGCGTAAAAATGTACAACAATATATTCGAACAAAATTGGGGAGATGCTGCTTATGGATTGCTCTTGAAAGATATTTCCGATAGTTATATTGAAGGGAATATCTTCGTGAAAAATACCAGCGGAATCCATATGGAAGGTGCTAGCAGGATTCAACTTGGCAAAAACATTTTTAAGAACAATGGTTGGGCAATACAAATTCAATCGAGTTGCATGGATGTAAATGTAAGTCACAACAATTTTTTAGGGAACACTTTTGATGTGGCGACCAATGGTACTTTAGTAATGAATACTTTCAACAATAACTACTGGGATAAATATGAAGGTTATGACCTGAATAAAGATTCCTATGGCGATGTTCCATTCCGACCTATCAGTATGTTCTCAATGATAATTGCAAATAATCCACAAACGATGATCCTCTTCAGAAGCATCATGGTTTCACTTCTCGACAAAACAGAAAGAATTGTGCCTACCTTGATCCCTGAAAATCTGAAAGATGAACACCCATTTATGAAACCAATTGCTCTATGATTCGGGTAAATAACATTTCAAAGAGCTTTAGTAAGTTCAAAGCTCTCGATAGTATAAATATCCACTGCGAAAAAGGACAGTCAATTGCTTTGATCGGACCAAATGGCAGTGGTAAAACAACATTGATCAAATCGATTCTTGGAATGGTTGTTCCTGATTCGGGTGATATTCTCTTTAAAGGAAATACTATCAAAAAGGATTTTCATTATCGCGCCGAGATCGGTTATATGCCGCAGATCGGAAGATATCCGGATAACATGACCATTGGACAAGTGTTCGATATGATGAAAGATATCCGGAAAGCAAAAGTGGTATCGCTCGATGAAGAGTTGATTCAAAATTTCGGCCTTGATAAGATCTATGATAAACGAATGCGTACACTTTCAGGTGGCACCCGACAAAAAGTAAGTGCTGCACTTGCATTTCTTTTCAACGCTAGTGTGCTTATTCTCGATGAACCAACGGCAGGACTTGATCCATTGTCATCAGAAATTCTCAAAGAAAAGATCATTAAAGAAAATAAATCCGGCAAACTGGTATTGATCACTTCACATACTTAGCGAACTCGATGATCTTATCAGCCACCTAATATATATGCAAGACGGAAAGATTCGTTTGCATAAAAGCATCTCTGAATTAAAATCCGAAAGCGGACAAGAAAAACTCTCCAAAGCCATTTCGTCAATAATGATTTCTAACTGATATGAATAAAGTATTCAAATATATAGTGATCGATATACTTCGAAACAAGACTGTGCTCTTCTATACACTTTTCTTGTTTGTTGTTTCGTTTACACTTTTTAGTTTCGAAGAAAATACGGCAAAAGGACTACTAAGCCTGCTGAATATCATTTTGTTCATTGTACCATTGATCTCCATCATATTTTCAACGATCTACATTTACAATTGTTCGGAATTCATTGAGCTCCTAATTTGTCAGCCTTTGAAAAGAAAATACATATGGCTGAGTTTATTCAATGGGCTAGCTGTCTCTCTTTCATTTGCATTTTTAATCGGTTGCGGAATTACCATTCTGATCTATGAGCCAACAGCAACCGGCATGATCATGATCCTAACCGGATGTTTATTGTCCGTTATTTTTGTTGCCATTTCAATGCTGGGTACAGTTTCTACACGCGACAAAGCAAAAGGGATCGGAAAAGCAATTTTGTTATGGCTGTATTTTGCATTGATCTTCGATGGACTTGTTCTATTCCTTTTGTTTCAATTTTCCGAATATCCTTTAGAAAAACTCATGATGGTCATCAGTGGATTCAATCCAATTGATCTAAGCAGAATTACAGTTCTGTTACGACTGGATGTATCTGCTTTAATGGGTTATACCGGTGCAGTTTTTAAAGATTTCTTCGGAACTACATTTGGATTTATCATTTCACTATTTGTACTTGCATTATGGGTGATCATACCACTCATTATTTCAACCAAAAAATTTCAAACAAAAGATCTCTAACCTACTTTACCATGAAAAAAGACATTCTCAACCGAGATGACATTGAAAATGCGATCAAAGCATTTTATGATAAAGTTGTAAAAGACGACACCATCGGATTTATTTTTACTGATATCGCCAATGTCAATTGGGAAAACATCTGCCAATAATGTATGACTTCTGGGAAAATGTGATCTTCTATACAGGAAAATATAATGGTGACCCGATGAATGTTCATCGTCATCTTAATAAAATGTTCCCATTGAAAGCTGATCATTTCAAACAATGGACAACTCTTTTTAATGCAACGATTGACGAACTTTTTTCAGGTGAAAATGCAGAGCGGGCAAAACAACGGGCATTGAGCATTGCAACAGTGATGCAAATGAAACTTGCCGAACATTAGATAAAATAAAAAAGTGCAATTTGAAATAGGCTAACAAGATCTATCTCAAATTACACTTTATGTAAGTAGGCAATCGATTTACTAAATAAACAATATTATTTTGATGGCAATAATACTTCGTCGATCACATGAATGATTCCATTGGTTGCTTGAATTGATGCTACTATGGTTGCTTTATCATTGATCATGATCTTTCCATCTTTTTTCGTGATCTTAATATTTCCTCCATTTACCTGGCCAATCGTTTGACCGTCAGTAAAAGCTTCCGGCTGATATACACCAACTGAAACATGATACTGAAGAATGTCCTGAAGCGTTTCCTTTTGTTCAGGCTTAACTAAACCCTCCACTGTTCCCGGAGGAAGTTTATCAAATGCCGCATTCGTTGGTGCGAAGACCGTAAATGGTCCGGCATTACTCAAAACATCTACTAACTCCGCCGCTTTTACAGCAGCAACAAGAGTAGTATGATCTGGGCTGCCTATAGCTACTTGAACAACATTCTTTGCAGAAACATCGTCTTGTACACCCGATTGTCCTACTACATTTTGATCTGTTTCAGCCGGTGTTGTAGTTCCTGAATTCTCCTGGCCTGAATTACTACAGGAAAAAGAAGCAAATAATACGAATGCTCCTAAAACAAATTTTGTGATCTTTTGCATAGTGGTTTATGATTATCAATTATGATTATAAATATAAAAGTAAACGACCCTTCACGAACCGTTTATGATTGCAATCATAAGTGATTTCATTCATATTTTTTCAAATTTCATACTAACAAATGACAAGTGATAAACTGCGGAAAGTCATGTTTGTTTTATTACTTTCAGCTAAAGCTAACGGTAATAAAAAGATCTGCGCCAAATCTGCGAGATCTGCGAGATCTGCGGGAAATATTTCCTTATGTTCTTTCTTCCGCAGATCTCGCAGATTTGGCGCAGATATCATTTTACAACCGGAACCTTCAAAACAACAGTCGTTCCTTTCATTGGAATACTTTCTATTTTCAATGACCCTGATATCATTGTTGATCGCTCACGCATTCCTACTAGTCCAAGTGTATGCTTAGTATTTACATCGGCCTGATCAAAACCTTTTCCATTATCATGAATATTCAATATATAACTATTTCCATCGGAAAAAAGTCCTGTCGTCACTCTTGTCGCTTCCGAATGACGAATAACATTTGTAAGCGTTTCCTGATAAATCCTGAAAATATTTGTAACAATTTCCTTATTTAATATTGCGTCATCAATTTCAGAATAAAAAGAACATCTGATTCCTGACCGCTTTTGAAATTCCATACTTTGCCATTCAAGTGCTGCATTCAATCCAAGGTCGTCAAGAATTCCCGGCCGCAGTTCATATGCAATCTTTCTTACTGATTTGACCGTATCATCGATCATCTGATTTACATCCTTAAATTTATTGACTATCTCTTCTTCCTGCGGGTCAATCTTTTTCCTGATCCACGACACATCCATTTTTAATCCTGTGAGAAGCTGTCCCAATTCATCGTGAATTTCACGAGAAATTGTTGTGCGTTCTTCTTCTCTGATCTTCTGTAGATGAGAAGCCAATTCCCTTAACTCTTGTTTTGTGGCAATTAATTCAGCATTACTCTTATTCAGTCGTGTTATGATTGATTGTCTTTCAGTTGAGAATCGAATTACTTTATCAAGTTCCTTACTTGTGCTTTCGCCCTTTATTAAATAATCCTGCGCCCCTTCTCTCAATGCACTTAAAGCAATATGTTCATCTGACATTCCTGTCAGGATCACGATAACACTATTTGGAAATTTTTTTCTTACTTCACTAACCGTTTCGACTCCGTCACTATCAGGTAATGTAAGATCAAGCAATACCAGTGATATGTCCGTTCCCGGAACATCAATTTCAAATGCCTCCTTTAAATTGGACAAAACCAATAATGATTCCATAGGAATATCGATTTCTTTCAACATCTCCAAGATCAATCTCACATCGCCTGCATTATCCTCGATCAATAAAATTTTAATAACCTTCTCCATTTGAAATCCCTCAATTACACTTTTTTAGATCATGCTTCTATTATACTCTTGATGGCAACTTTACTATAGTAAACCAAAAATCTTCTATGCATTTTACAACATTCATAAATGAATCATACTCTACCGGTTTTGAAACAAAACAATTTACATGCATAGAATAACTTGTTATGATATCATGTTCAGCTTGAGATGTAGTCAAAACGATGACCGGGATCAATTTCAAATGCTCGTCACTCTTGATTTTTTCAAGGACTTCAAAGCCATTCATCTTTGGTAAATTCAAGTCAAGCAAAACCAGATCAGGTGTTGATGCATCCTTAAATTTTCCTTTCTTATTAAGAAAATCCATAGCCTCGAAACCATCCGATGCAACGTGGAGGGTGTTACTAATCCTTCCTTCATTCAAAGCTTCCTGAGTTAGACGAACATCGCCAGGATTATCTTCTACTAAAAGAATGTCGACTGCTTTCATTCGTTTTTGTTTTTAATAGTGAAATAAAATATTGTCCCTTTTCCCGGTTCGGATTCAAACCAAATTGAGCCGCCATGTCGCTCAACGATCTTTTTAACTATTGCCAATCCTATTCCGGTACCATTAAACTTTGATTTACTATTCAATTGTCTGAAGATAATAAATACTTTGTCATGATACATCTTATCGATTCCAATTCCATTGTCTTCGACTGAAAAAAGCCATTCGCCTTCTTTCTTTACCGAAGAAATTTTTATTTCAGGAGTACTTCCGTTAGCTTGAAATTTTAAAGCATTTGCAATCAGATTCTGAAATACTTGAATCATTTGCGTTTTATCGGCAGCAATTGTCGGCATTTCTCCCATTACGATCTTTGCATTCTTTTCTTCTATGTTTGTTTTCAAGTTAACCAATACCTCAGTGATCAAAGAACTTATATTCACCTGAGAAATCGGGGTTGCTTTATTCAACTTGGAATAATTGAGCAGGTCGTTGATCAACTGTTTCATTCTAGTAGCGCCATCAACTGCAAAATCAATGAACTCATCTGCATCGCTATCGAGCTTACCCTTATATCGTTGTGAAAGCAATTGCACATAACTTCCAACCATTCGCAATGGCTCTTGTAAATCGTGTGAGGCGATATAAGCAAATTGTTCCAGCTCCCTATTTGACCGTTCTAATTCTGCTACATACTTCTTCTCCTTTTCCTCGGCGTGCTTTAGGTCTGTCATATTAATCATGGAGCCAATCATTCGTATTGCTTTTCCTTCTGAATCTCTAATAATTGATCCTCGATCTAAAATAAAAAACACTTTTCCTTCAGATCCTTTATAGCGGTATTCGTCAGACCAAAACTTCTCGCCGTCTTCTACCGCTTTATCTAATTTAGCGATTACTCGGCCCCTGTCTGCATCATGCAATCCGTTAATCCATGTCTCTATAGTTTGTGGCAGTTCACTATCTAATTCAAACAAAGAATAAAAATTATCATTCCACCAAATTTCATTTGTTACAAGATTCCAATCCCATACTACATCATGTGTTGCTTTTGAAACTATTGAAAACCGTTCATTCATTTCAATAGCAGTGTCACGCGATCTCTTTTTATCTGATATGTCCCTGTGGTTCGCTACTATCGCCTTTACATTTTCATCATTCAATAAATTCACAACATCGCCTTCTACCCAGATATAATGCCCATCTACATGCCTGAATCTGTTTAAGCGATGTAATACTTTTCCCGGGTTAGCCAAGAGTTCTTGAAAAACCAACTTCGATTCCTCAACTTGGTCGGGATGCATGATCTCTGTATTTGTCCGGCCAATCATATAGTCAACAGGAAATCCTGTTGCTCTCTCAAATGCAGGACTCACATAAATAACTTTTCCCTTTTCATCCACAAGAGAAATAATATCTTCCGCCTTATCAACTAATGTCCTGAATCGCTTTTCGTTTTTTTCAAGTTCTCTTTCTGCATCTTTGATCTCTGAAATGTCTTTGAAGTTAGTAAGCAAGCCGCCAATATTTGGTTCATGGAACAAATTAGTAACTATACCATCCAACCAGATGTATCTTCCATCTTTGTGTTGTGTTCTTAATGAAATCTTAAATGGTGCTCCCGGATTTGCCATAGCAAAATTAAAAACCTTGAGCGCTTTTTCTCTATCATCAGGATGAATACGTTCAAATGCAGAAATATTCTCCACATCTTCAAAGGACCATCCTGTGATCCTTTCTGCTGATGGACTTCTGTAAATGGTCTTACTTTGCTTATCGACAATTGCAATGATACTGTCATTGTTTTCAATCAAAAATTTAAATCGTTGCTCTCTTTGATAAACTTCTTTGGTTCGGTCTTGAACAAGTTTTTCTAATTCAGTATTCAATCTCAATAATTCCGCTTCTGTTTTTTTAATTGGAGTAATATCTTTCACAAGAACTAAGTTGCCGATAACTTTTCCTTCATCGGTTTTGATCATAGACCCTGAAGCCATTACATTCAATGGTTCTCCGGTTTTTGTATGATAGGTTATTTCTCCATGCCAATACCCCTTTTGCTCATAGGAGATTATGGACTCCTCGCGACTAGCTGACCCAAAATCAATTTTAAGTAAGCTATCGACATGCTTTCCGATAACCTCTTCTCGAGTCCATCCAAATACCCTTTCTGCAGCATCGTTCCAATCATTTATTAAATAATTCACGTCGGAACTTATAATCGGATCCTGAATATTACTTGCTAATGATGCAAGAAATTTAATTCTTTCATCTCTTCTTTTTTCTTCTGTATAATCGTACGCGACTAAAATAAATCCGACAGGGATTTTATTTTTATTTCTAAGGATATTGACTACAACCCTTGACCAGAACTCATCACCATTTTTTCGAACCCGCCAACATTCTTTTGATGCCTCTCCATTCTTTAAAGCATCTTTCAAAATTTTGTTAAACAGATCAGATGCTCTGTCGTCGGAAGAATGAAAAATTGAAGCATTCTTTTCTAACACTTCTTCCACTGAATACTTATGCAACAATTCTGCGCCTTTATTCCAGCTTTTGATATTTCCATCGATACCGAGTCTGATCACAGCATATTCTTCGATCTGCTCTATCATTTGAAAATAGGGGTCGTCGATTCTTTCTTCTTGTCCCGATTTAAATTCAGCAGACTTTGCTCCTTTTTTCTGTAAAAAATCAGTTAATATAAATGCAAGAGCAAAGGATGACAATGCAATAGTAACAATTTGAATTTCATTTTCACTTCCAAAAACTATGTTCGCTGCTGCAATAATAAGAGCAGACAAAAACAAATACAAATATATACCCGTCCACTTCATAAATAAAATCTATTTAATTTCCACCTAATCAAAGTTGACTACATTGACATATTGCAAATTAATAAAATTTCATTAACCGGCTAAATAAATATGGAAATCTTTTAAAGTGGAGTTTCTATTCTCAAAAATGTTCTTAAATTTTAATAAAAAACGGCGCAGAAATTAATTCTGCGCCTTAAATCAATGACTATTTTTTTATTACATCATTTGTTGATCATCAGCACTTGGGCCATAAACTCCGGGAATCGGAATGTCAAGTAACCGTAAATATACTCCTAGTTGAGCACGGTGATGAACCATTTGGCAAAATGCATGACGAATTGTTTCAAGTTTAGTGTGTCTAACATAAATAACAGATCCATTTCGCAATGTCCAGAACTCTTCCAATATTTTTTCATTGGCATTGTCAAAGTCCTTCATTGCCTTTTCTACATTCTTATTAAAATATGCGACAAGTTCATCACCGGTAGTGCAATCTTTAGGATTGTATGGACTTGTGGCAAAATCCAATTCGTCTGTAGTGAGCCCAAGTGAGATCCAGGTTGGTAAATCTGCAATATGAATGGCAAGGTCCTGCATTTTCATACTCCTTGGATGTGGCTTCCATGCCAGTTTGTCTGACGGAACAAGGGCAAGCATTTTACGAGTTCCAACCGCTTCTGATTCCAGTTCTTTTTTGAATGATTCGATAAAAGTGATCATAGATTATGTGTTTTTATTTTCGGTAAAGAAAATGTACGGTAGTGACAACGGTATGTCAGCAGGAAAAAATAAAAAGCAATTTCTTCTAAATCTCGTGCATCTTCTTGCCAAGCAAAAGTTTATCTATCATCTTTACAATTCTATTTGCTTTCGTGTCTTCCTGTTTTGCGGAATAAACCCAATTCAGGTAAAGTCTTTTTTCGCTCTGAGTCAGACTTTCATAAAATTCCATCGCTTCCGGGTATTCATTGAGGCAGTCGATCAATTCCTGAGGTATCACTAATAGACTTGCATCTAAATAGAGTTTGACATGAACAAGGTCACCGGCCTCCTTTTTAATTTTCTTCCGAATCTCCGCTTTTACCGGCAAGAATAGATTACCGTTTCCCATTGGCATCAGGTTGTATTGCTTTATTTCATAACTGTCGATGTAGCCTTTGACTCGAACCATACCAAAATGTGCCTTGTGATCAGGACTGATCTCTTTGATCTCTATATAGGACCATCCTCCTTTTCCTGACATTCTTTGCATCAGATACTTTTTATCTACCAACGCCTTTTTCATTGCTGCACTTTTTTAAGAATTTCAGACGCAAGTTCTTTTACTCGCTTCACCAATAGCGGCGGTTTAATGATTTTTGTAACATCGCCTATCATCAAATACCAGCGTGCAAATCCTTCGATGGATTCCGTTAGAAATGTCATTCTCACTACATCACTCAAAACCTCTTGCGAAATAAAACCGTTGTAATATTTCTGATCGCCAATATGTCGATACTTATCCCTTTTCACTTCAATGATAACTTCTGTAAGTTGTTGCTCACTGCTGAACTTATTCAAGAATGTTTTAATTCCGGATGCGTTTTTCCGATCTTCTCTTCCTTATTTTCGATCTTTTGTATTCGATCCAATCTAAAGTCACGATAGTCTTTTCTGAGTCTACAATAGGCAATCATATGCCAATGCTGCCCTTGATGAAATACACCAACGGGTTCAACTATTCGTGATGATAATTCCAAAGAATGATTAGCAAGATACTTAATCGATAAAGCAGTCCGGCTTTCAATGCCGGCCATAATTTTTCCTAATGGCGTACTGTTTACATCGGGTACATAAGAATTCGGCAATACTGTAATTCTGCCACCAACTCGTTCAATAGATTCCTTTTCTGAATTACGAAGTACAGCTTTTACTTTGAAAAGTGCCGATTGATAATCTTTGTTAATTGAATAATCTGAAAAGCGATCCATCAATTTTTCAGCGGTGATAAATGACAAGGCTTCTTCCTTTGAAAAAACAACCGGTGGAAGGCGATACCCTTCCATCATCGAATAACCAACTCCGGCTTCGCTTACTATCGGCACCCCTGCTTCTTCTAATGAACGAATGTCCCGATAAACAGTTCGTAGACTGATCTCAAAACGGTCAGCAATTTCCTGAGCAGTTACAATTTTTTTACTTTGCAACTGTATAAGTATTGCTGTTATTCGGTCGAAGCGTGTCATTTTTTCGGAAACGAAAATATGCAAATTATTTCGCTAACCAATTGAATACTGGAATTAGATTATACAAAATGCCGGAACTTGATCTTTTTTTCTTGCATTCGATTTTATTTTAGCTACTTTAGTAGTCATGCAATTCAAAACTCTAGAGAATACTTCGATTGCTGAGCTGCTTCATGTCTTTAATGAAGCCTTTTCTGACTATCCGATACCAATGCATCTTACAAAAGAGCAATTGATCAATAAATTTGTTGCGGAAAGTATAAAAAAAGAATATTCAGCAGGAGCATTTGAAGGGGATAAACTTGTTGGGTTTATTTTACATGGCATAGGTGTTTTCGACAGAAACAAAATTGCTTACAATGCAGGAACCGGTGTGATCCCATCTAAACGCGGAAATAAAATAACTTCACAACTGTATGAATTTATTCTTCCAATTCTAAAAAACAACCAGATAAATAAAGTTCGGCTTGAAGTACTTTCAGAAAATTCTCCTGCAATTAACACCTACACTTCTATTGGATTTCAAAAGAAGAGAATCCTGAATTGTTACAAAGGATCGTTGGCTGAATTAAAATCTGATGCAGATTCTTCCGTCCAGTATCTCTATCAGCCGGATTGGAAATTACTGCAATCATTCTGGGACTGGACTCCTTCCTGGCAAAATTCAATTTCTGCAGTAAATAATTCGTGGTCACAGCTTGATACTATTGGACTTTTCGCCAATGATAAATTGGTTGGCTATATCGTATTCAATCCAAAGATCAATCGGATACTTCAATTCAGCATTGACAAATCACAAAGGAAAAATGGATTTGGGAAACAGCTTCTGAATTATTTTGCACTGAATAAAAGCAAAACCGTTTCTATTCTAAATGTTGATGACAATTCTATTGAAACGAATTCCTTTTTTCTCTCATCAGGATTAAACTTATTCGCGAAGCAAGATGAAATGGAAATGGAAATTTGAATTTAAACAAGTTCCGGAAAATAAATATTCTTCAATTTCAACTCGGCTTGCTCTAGCTCTGACTTCATTCTTTCAATCATAAGATTCTTTTCCGATTTCATTTCAGTCAGAATTGATTTGTAATATGAAATTCCTTTAATTAAATTTTCTTTGAATGTATTATATTGCTTCTCTTGACGAATTGTCCATGATGCAATATTTTTAGAGATTTCGTTCTTCAAATAATCGACATATAAATTCAATTCGTTCACAAACATATTGGGACGAGAAACAGCATTCAACACATCCTTGCGACCGTAAATATGTCCAACCATTTCCTCAAGCGAAAATACTCCCGAAAAAAAAGCAAGATTGGGTCCCGGACAAATTGCAACTGCTTTCAATTTATGAGGCAATTCAACACTGTTCTTAATATATGCCGGAGAAGTTAATCCTTCGCACAAACACTCTTTTTCAACTACCATACGAACCTCGTTTTCCTTTTCCAACAATGTAATCGTTTTCTCATTGATCTGTTTGATCTTCAAATCCTGATACTGACGTGATGCTGTACATATTGGCTGAGTTGTAAATTCTGTATTGCCTGATAAAAACTTTTTATAGCATGGGCTACCCGGGCGACCTTGTTGAATCCTATTCCTTCTTTGAATTTCGGATGTACTTTTACTGAAGTTGTTGAAAGGCACTCCCAATGGTGAAGCATTACTCAAATAAAAATCTTCCTGCTTTGCACGTGCCAATTGATGAAGTGTGGCTTCGTCAACATTGGTAGCTTCCGGTACAAGTAAGAACGGACTTCCCCAACCTGTTCCATCCAAGGAATAAAAGTCTCGCAAGAATTTATCTTCCTGATAAGTTCCAATTCCGCCTTGTACTGTAATTCGCACTTCAGGAATATGTTCAAATAATGTTTTTCCTCTTTCAGCAAGTGCAGAATTGCAAATGGCGAATAATTCTTCTGTCAGTTGAGTTCTCTTCATTTTGAACTCTTCCAAGATGGGACCAAGTAATAATCCATCTGTTGCAAAAGCATGTCCCCCACAATTCAATCCTGACTCTATTCTAAACTCAGAGATCCATAATCCTTTCTTAGCAAGAAATTTTCCTTGAATCATTGCAGAACGAAAATCGCTCACTTTCAGAATAATTTTTTTTCTTTGCAATCCTGAATCATCGGGATAAAAGTCGGATACAGTTTCACAATACCCATACAATCGAGGATTCATTCCTGCTGAAAAAACTACAGACGAAGAAAGTTTGCTATTGGCAAATCCTCTCAATGCTGCAACAGCATCGCTATATTCAGCGGACAATTGTTCCCCTTCTTTTGTGTAATTAGTTTTATCGAGCTTAGTCATAATATTTACATCAATTGCCCCTGATGTAATACTTGCTCTAAGCATATCCTGTAACTCAGACTTCCTTTTTCCCTCAGAATTTCGCATCTCATAATAAAGTGATTTAACTTCAGAATCGCCGGGGAGCATTTCGAAATATTTTTGAATCGAATAACCACTTTCAAATGATTCTTTTCGTAAGTCCTCCGTTTTCCGTAGTACAATTTTATCCAGTAAATTCAAATAGGCTGTGATTCTTTTTGAGCGATAATCTTCAACTGTATCCGGAATGGGTTGAAACTCTTCATCCTCATAACTTGAATAAAGCTTCCTCATATCTTCGATCACTTGATCTTCAATAATTGACACAACAGAAGAGATCCCAAAGTGCGCAAGTTTTATGGGTGTATCAATAGTAAATGCAATACCCATTACAGGTATGTGAAAAGTATGTTTGCTTAAATTACTCATGAACTTTTTTATAAAATATTTTCACAAAGGTCGCCTTGTTAGTGCGATACCTTTATGACTCATATCATAAGTAAATGGAAACGAATTGGATTAATTAAAAACTGTTTGTACTATTTCGTGACCACCTGCCAAAATTGAATTGATTCAATTGAAAATGTTTTGAAGTTAACAGGCGAAATAATTAATGATATTTATCACAAAGTACTATTGATTCCTATAATCGGGATTATTGATAAAAGTTGTATCAGTAAGTGTTTTTAAAAAATTCACCAAGTCTTCTTTTTCCCAAGGCCATAAATTCAAGCCATATTCTTTTGCCGGCTTCGTCATGATCGGATCTATATTTGGTGAGGTCATACACACTCCGGAATTATAATACTCGACAACCTCTTCTAATGTTGAATATCTGCCATCGTGCATATACGGCGCCGTTAATTCAACATTCCGCAATGTGGGCACGCTGAACTTTCCAATGTCATTTGCATTTCCTGTAACTAGATACCGACCCATGTTCTGACCTTGTGGCGTACAATCAAGTCCATTATTTCTGAAATCATTCGAAGTGAACAATGGATTACCATGACAATGAAAACAATCGCCTCTTTCCGTCATGAAGATCATATAACCACTTTGCTCTGATGCAGTGAAGCCTACCTGGTGATCAAAATATTTATCGAATTTTGAATCTGCTGATACCATACTTCTCATGAACTGACTGATTGAATATACTATTGTTTGTTTTAATTCATCATGAGTTAGCTGAGCAACATCAGTAACTCCAAATGCTTTATAGATCATATCAGGATAATCAGCATGGGCTTTCAGATCCAGAACCAATTTGTCCATATCAGTATCAAAAAAATCCGGGCCAAAATCTGCTATGCACAAGTGATCGAGTTTTGGTTCCGAACCATTCCAGTTGTAATCCGGATTCCAAGCCAGATTCACATGTGGTGGTACACTAATATAGTCACCTGTCGAGTTAATAAATAATGGTGTAGAATATGATTTATTCGCAATATGACAAGACGAACACGTAAGACCATTGCTGGATAATATTGGATCATAATAAAACTTCTTGCCAAGTGTGACTCCTTCGACTGTCATTGGATTTACTGCCGGAATTTCCGGAATAGGAAAATGTGCCGGCACCCTGATCGAATACGGTGTTGGCTTGTATGTTGTTTCTTCCACTTTCTCCTTCTTACATGAAAATGCAATTGCTAGAAAAAGTATTGATATGGTCAGTAGTTTTTTCATTTTCTTAAAAGTGAAATACATCAGAACCATTTGATTTCAGCTTGTCCATTGCAGGTCCGCTACTCATTGAATAATTCCCGTCTACATTGAAATCATAGATATACGGATTACGGAACCATTCGTTTACATTCATGATCAAGGGAATGTTTATAGCATTATCACCTATCGTAAAAATTTTGTCGAGATTTATTTTAACAAGGTTTTCGTTTTTACCAATATGCATTGCATATCCGAATGTTCCTGTTGAATCAGAAAAATATCCTTCGAACTTCATGAAGTGATAACCACCACCCATAGGAATTGGCCAGATCATATTGTTGTTGTCTGTTGTATTCGGTAAACCGTCAGGAACATTATGGGCGGAGTCAATTCCTATATTAAAACTGATTCCATTATATGTGCCCTGTAAAGCAGAACTGCAGGAAACCACATTGGTAGCAGTATCATTAAGACTTGCATAATGAAAATCTTTTACCAATACTTCAACTCCATCCGATCGAATCAGTTTTACTTCAGATAAATAATAATTCAATGTCACTACACTGATAAGATAACCTGCATCGATAGGATACTTGATAGTATCGGTAATTATTGCCTGTCCGTCTGCTTCATATCCAAGCGAGAAACTTATGTTGCCGGTTTTGTCCGGTACAGCAACCTCTTCTTTTTTGCATGCAAAAAAGAAAATAATCATGATGATGGAAAATATGACTTTCTTCATGCCTATGATTCTAACAACACATTGAAGTTATGACATTGCGCTTCATATTCCTATGATAATACTCATTGACCTACACACTATTCGATATTCGTTATTCACTATACGTTAAAATCTAACTGCACCCCACACTCGTCCCGCAATTCAAACACTTATAACACGAGCCACTTCGAATTGTAATGTGACCACATGTGCTACACACAGGCGCATCACCCATCATACTGCTTAAGTAATATTGAGTCTGGTCGCTTTGTAATTCGGGTTTTAATTCATCGTTTTTAACCGGTGGTTTTTGTCTGGATATTTTTGGTTTCGTCTCATCAATATTCTCCGACGGTTTTACCTGAACAAGATCTTCTCTTCCAAGATATTCAAGAGCGAGCAAACGAAATACATAGTCAACAACAGAGGTAGAATTTCTTATGTTCGCATGATCGACCATTCCTGATGGCTCAAAACGTGTGAATATGAATTTCTCTACAAACTCATCGAGCGGAACACCATACTGCAAACCAATTGAAATCGAGATTGCAAAACAATTCAACAACGATCTGAATGAAGCACCTTCTTTATGCATATCAATGAAAATTTCACCAAGTGTGCCATCAGAATACTCCCCGGTTCGGACAAAAATAGTATGGCCGCCAATTTTTGCTTTCTGCGTAAATCCGCCACGCTTCTCCGGTAGCTTCTTACGATGAACGATATTTGACAATTGTCTTTTGAATTTTGTATCGGATGTCTGATGGATAATTCTTCGTGCTGCTTCAAGAACATCATCAGCGGTTAACTTGTCTCTGTCGACTTCATTCGATTTTATAGTTTCATCTGTCGAATCTTTTTTCTCGCTCTTCGCCGAAAGCGGTTGTGAATGCTTACTGCCATCGCGGTAAATAGCAACTGCTTTCAAACCGGATTTCCATCCTTGCATGTAGCAATCTTCTACATCTTTTTCCGATGACTCATGTGGCAGATTGATTGTCTTTGAAATTGCGCCGGAAATAAATGGCTGAACTGCAGCCATCATTCGTATATGACCGGAAGGGTGAATAAATCTTGTTCCGGATTTTCCGCACTTATTTGCACAATCAAAAACAGAAAGATGTTCCGGCTTCAAGAGTGGTGCGCCTTCAACTGTCATTGTGCCGCAAACATAAAGATTCGCTTCTTCGATCTGTTCGTTTGTAAAACCTAATTCTTTCAGCAGACTGAAATCAAAATTTGCATACTGAGATTTTTTGAAGCCTAAGCGTTGCAGGCACTCTTCACCCAATGTCCAGACATTAAAAATATAGGCTATGTCAAATGCAGATGCTGCAGCTGCATTGAGTTTTTCTATCTCTTCTTTTAAAAATCCTTTCGCAACAAGTGTTTCATGATTTATGTATGGAGCACCATTGAAACTTGCTTTTCCATTTACATATTCAACGATCTCTTTGATTGCATGTTTTGTATAACCGAGACTTTTCAAAGCCGCAGGAATTCCTTCATTTACTATTCTAAAATATCCGCCGCCCGAAAGTTTCTTAAACTTTACCAAAGCAAAATCCGGTTCGACTCCTGTTGTATCGCAATCCATTAACAACCCGATAGTACCCGTTGGTGCAATTGCACTTACCTGTGCATTTCTAAAGCCGTGAATTTCTCCCAGCCCTAATGCTTCATCCCATGACTCGCATGCAGCCCGAAGTAAATAATCGGGACAATTCTTTGCATCAATACCAACCGGACTAACCTCAAGTTTTTCAAATGCATCATCGGCATGATAAGCAGCATATCGATGATTGCGTATCACACGCAACATATGATCCCTGTTCTTTTCATAATGATGAAAAGTGCCAAGTTCCTTAGCCATCTCTGCAGAAGTCTTGTAAGCTGTTCCTGTCATAATTGCTGAGATAGCTGCTGCTAATGCTTGCGCCTTATCGCTGTCATAAGCAATTCCGGAAATCATGAGCAATGAGCCAAGATTTGCATATCCTAATCCAAGTGTGCGATAGTCGAATGTTTGCTGAGCAACTTCCTTCGATGGAAATTGTGCCATGAGTATTGAGATCTCCAACACAACTGTCCACAAACGACAAGCATGTTGAAAAGAATTCACATTGAATTGCAAGGTGTCTTCATCAATGAACTTGCGTAAATTCAGTGAAGCCAAATTACATGCAGTGTTATCCAAAAACATATATTCACTGCAAGGATTAGAAGCGCGAATGCGTCCGCCTTCGGGACAAGTGTGCCATTCGTTGATCGTTGTATCATATTGTACTCCCGGATCAGCACAGCTCCATGCGGCATGAGCAATTTCATCCCACAATTTTTTAGCGGGAATAGATCTGATGGTGCTTCCATCTGTTCGAGCTGTTAAGTTCCAGTTTCCATTTTCAGAAAGTGATTTGAAAAATGTATTCGGTATACGAACTGAATTGTTCGAGTTCTGTCCTGAAACAGTTTTGTATGCTTCTCCTTCGTAATCCGATGAATAACCGGCTGCAATCAACGCTGCAACTTTCTTCTCTTCCTCTAATTTCCAATTAATGAATTCTTCAATTTCCGGATGGTCAAGGTCGAGACAAACCATTTTCGCTGCTCTCCTAGTGGTACCACCTGATTTAATTGCACCCGCTGCCCGATCACCAATTTTAAGGAATGACATGAGTCCTGATGAATAACCTCCACCTGCTAGCTTTTCATGTTCTCCTCGTATGTCAGAGAAATTTGTTCCAACACCACTGCCATATTTAAAAATTCTCGCCTCACGTGTCCATAGATCCATGATGCCTCCCGGATTCACAAGATCATCGCTGACAGAAAGAATAAAACATGCATGCGGTTGCGGACGCTCATAAGCGGATTTCGATTCGTGCATTTTTCCCGTCTCATGATCTACATACCAATGACCCTGACCACTTCCTTTTATTCCATATGCTGAATACAAACCTGTGTTGAACCACTGTGGAGAATTTGGTGCAGCGTATTGCGCTATTAGCATGAAAACTATTTCGTCATAGAATATCTGCGCATCTTGCGGACTCGCAAAATAATTGTACTTCATGCCCCACTCCATCCAACATTCAGCCATTCGATGCACAACTTGTTTAATAGAGTTCTCTCCTCCTATACTTCCATCTGACTGAGGGACTCCGGTTTTTCTAAAATATTTTTGTGCTAAAATATCTGTTGCTACTTGCGACCAAGTAATAGGAACTTCAACATTCTTCATTTCAAAAACGGTGTCGCCATTCGGATTTCGAATTACACTCGATCGTTTCTCATAGGTAAATTGCTCAAAAGGACTTAGGTTGTTCTCTGTAAAATATCTGGAGAATTTCAAACCGGTTTTTCCGGCACTATTATCTTTGGTGGATTGTGTTTTCATAAATTATTTTTGTGATGCAATATTCATCATCAGCAGCCCGTCATCAGATGAGGCTAATCATACTTCTATCTATTTAGATAACAATTTATCTGTTGATAAAATTATCTTACTAAATTTCGTCAATAATGGAATGGAAAGCAAAAATAACCCTGCAAAAATTCCTAAACCTGCTGAATTTAACATTTTAAACAATGGTTGCAGTTGTAACATCATTTTCTGGAATGCCATTCCGTTTTCAACCTCCATTGCTTTAACAATTCCGGACATGATTAACGTCACCCAAAAAAGAATTAATGAAAGATTAACTACGAAAAATCCGATTCTTGTTTTTCTGTTTTTGACTGCGCCATCATTCCGTTCAAAAATATAATACAATGAGGCAAAAAGAATCATCGTATTAATTCCTATTGTAGAACCCATAGCATGAGCAACAGTAATATGCGTACCATGTGTGTATTTGTTAATTGCAGGGATTGACATCAGAATAGCTAATGTCAGATTTAGAAAGATCCAGATATCAGCAGCAGCAATAAAACGATAGGGAACACTATGTAGATTTTTCTTTGCAGCGCTCAGCGACTTTCGCCAGTTCAATATTATACTTCCAAGAATCAACAACTCTGTCATACTAATTATATATGCAACATTTTTTATCCAAGGCGCTGCCGGTACTATATATGTATGATGACCCCAATTGAACATCAGATTGGTGAGTCCGAGAAAATAAAAGAAGTAGGTGATTGGCGCTGTTGCAGTTTTTTTGTCGCCGCTGATTTGCTCCATAATGTAAAAACCGGTTCCATATACGAGCATGTTCCATGATCCCACCATTGAACCATTTGCTTTCCATTGAACAGTTACATCACGAATGATGTTATCACGAAAATATGGCAGCGTCCATAAATAGGATTCACCGAAAGTGATCAGAAAAAAAGAACACCGGTAGACCACATCCATAAATAGATTGGCCAATCACTCACTTTTTTTCTGATCGTCATAATAAAATTGATAGCGAAAAGAATCCAGCTGAACAACATTGGGATTGCAAGTATTGGCGGAAATTCCAGATATTCTCTTCCGCCAAAATTGCCGGTGAAATAACAAATCAGTATTGTAATTCCTGTTGTGACAAAAAGTGCGTAATGAGTACGTGCCAGATTTACGGAAAATAATTTTTGTCCGGCAATTTCGGGCAGATAATAATAAACTCCGCCAATAGCTCCTGTGAAAATCCATGTTATTACCAATGTAACATGAAGTGGGCGCGATTTCTCAAATGACAAATACTCCTTTAGAAATTCCGGCAAGACGTATTGCAAGCCACCTATCATTCCAAATAAAACCCCGATGACCAATGTGATCAATGCTGTTGCAATAAACAAAAGAGAAATCCTTTTATGTTCCATTACAATCTTTCGAAGTGCGAAGTAAAGTGCCTTAGAAATTTAGGCTCTTTCGTTATTCGCAATCCTTTTACATTTTTTTTTGTTCTATTGATCTCGTCAAAAACTTCGATCACATAATCTATGTGCGATTGAGTATAAACTCTCCTTGGAATTGCAAGTCTGACAAGTTCCATTGGCGCGGCAATCAATTCTCCGTGTCCGTCATAAGTGCCAAACATAACTGATCCGATCTCAACCGTGCGAATGCCACCGATACGATAAAGTTCACAAACAAGTGCTTGTCCGGGATAGTGTTCTACGGGCATATGGTCATACAACTTTTTTGCATCGACATATACAGCGTGTCCACCGACCGGATAAATAATTTGCACTCCTTTGCTTCTTATTTTTTCGCCAAGATATTGTGTGCTGATGATCCTGTATTTTAAATAATCAGGTTCAAATACTTCCTGAAGTCCTATTGCAATGGCTTCCATATCGCGTCCTGACAATCCACCATAGGTTGTAAATCCTTCTGTGATGATCAACATTTGAGTACACGCTTCAGAAAGACTCTTACTTCGTAATGCAAGAAATCCACCCATGTTTACCAAGGCATCTTTCTTCGCGCTCATGATGGCAGCATCTGCAAGTGAAAACATTTCCTGAGCAATTTCACGGAAAGGAACACCTTTGTACTCTTTTTCCTTTTCATGAATGAAATAACTGTTCTCAGCAATACGGCAACAATCCAGTACGAAAAGAATATCGTGCTTTTTACAGATCTTACTTATCTCTTTTGCATTTTGCATACTTACAGGCTGGCCTCCACCGCTGTTATTTGTAACAGTAAGGATAACAGCAGCAACATGTCGTTCGCCGTATTGCTTTATAAGCTCTTCGAGCTTTGCAACGTCCATATTTCCTTTGAAAGGAAAATCGGAATTGTAATCTTTTCCTTCAAGCGCAGGAATATCAATTGCAGTTGCTCCGCTGTATTCAATGTTTGCTCGAGTTGTATCGAAATGTGTATTGCTGATAAAATATTTCCCTTTACCACCAATGTGACTATACAAAATTCGCTCAGCAGCACGACCTTGATGAGTTGGAAGTATATGCGGCATCCCGGTCAGATCATGAACTTCCTTTTCAAATCGATCCCAGCTTCTTGCTCCTGCGTACGATTCATCTCCGCGCATCATTCCTGCCCACTGATTGCTGCTCATTGCTGATGTACCACTATCTGTTAAAAGGTCAATGATCACTTGCTCCGATTTCAATAAGAACGGATTGTAATGTGCGTTCGTTAAAAATTGTTCTCTTTCCTGTTCAGTGCTCATCGTAATGGGCTCAACTGTTTTTATTCTGAACGGTTCTATGATTGTCTTAAATTGCATGATTAACTCTTATTAAATTTTGCCTGAAAGAAGCGTAAGTATTTTGGTTCATAGGTCATTTCTAACCCCTTTATTTTTTTTCTGTTTTTGTAAACTGATATCACTGATTCTGCGATCACATCCATGTGCGCCTGTGTGTAAACACGGCGGGGAATCGTCAACCTGACCAGCTCCAGTTCCGGAAAATAATTCTCGCCGGTTTCTTTATTTCTGCCGGCAGAAACAATACCTCTTTCCATTGTTCTGACACCGCTATCGAGATAAATTTCGGCCGCTAATGCTTGTGCAGGAAATTGAATTTGTTTCAAGTGTGGAAGAAATTTTTTTGCATCGAGAAATATTCCATGTCCGCCTATTGGCAATACTATTGGAATACCTGCTTCCACTAATTTATTTCCCAAATATTCTACTTGTCCGACCCTGGCGCGGATGTGATTGTCATCCACAGACTCTGTAATTCCTATAGCCATAGCTTCCATGTCGCGCCCTGCAAGTCCACCGTAAGTATGAAGCCCTGCATAGATCACGACCATGTTACTTGCTTCTTCATACAATGACTTGTCATTGAGTGCAAGAAATCCGCCGATGTTCACAAGAGCATCTTTCTTTGCACTCATTGTTGCACCATCGGTCAGTGAACAAATTTCTTTCACGATCGCTTTGATAGGAATATTTTTATATCCTTTCTCACGCACCTGAATGAAATATGCGTTTTCTGCAACACGAGTCATGTCGTGAATGATCTTGATCTTATATTTATTGGTAAGCTTACGAAGATCACGAAGATTCTGCATTGATATCGGTTGTCCGCCGGCCATGTTTACTGATGTTGCCATCGATACATATGGAATTTTATCGGCGCCATATTTCTTAATGATCTGCTCGAGTTTTTTCAGGTCGATGTTTCCTTTAAACGGGTGCAGACTTTGCGAGTCGTGTGCTTCGTCGATGATGATATCTTCGAATGTGCCGCCTGCAAGTTCCTGATGTAAGCGAGTTGTAGTGAAATACATGTTTCCGGGAATAACATCTCCCGGCTTGATCATGATCTTCGAAATAATATTCTCCGCCCCTCTTCCTTGATGAGTTGGAACTACATATTTGTAACCGTAATATTTTCTAATAACTTCTTCGAGATGATAAAAGTTTTCGCTTCCGGCATAGGCCTCATCACCGAGCATCATTCCTGCCCATTGTCTATCGCTCATTGCAGATGTGCCACTGTCTGTTAAAAGATCGATGTACACATCTTTTGATCGCAATAGGAATGTGTTGTAACCTGCTTCTACAAGCGCCTTTTCTCTTTCTTCTTTAGTTGTCATTTTCAACAACTCAACCATTTTAATTTTATATGGTTCTGCCCACGACTTTTTATCTTTCATTCTGTTATTGTATTTATCACTGTTGTTTCATCAATATATTTCAGGTATGTTATTATTTCCTCTATCTCATTTTCATTCAAATGAAAATCAGGCATCCGTTGCGTTCCTGTTTTTAATAAGGCTTTTGCAACTATTTCGCTATTCTCCTTTGCGGAAATAGCATTTGTAAGATCAGGACCAAGATATCCACCAAGTCCATAGATCTGATGACAAGCAGTACAGTTGTGTTTCTGATAAAGAAATTTCCCACGAACCGCTTCGGCGCTCATTGTTTTACCATTTGCCTTTGTACCCTTTGTATAAACTAAAATCGAGTACACCAGAAATGATGAAAACAAAAAAAGGAACACAAAACCCTTTTTCATTTCACATGTTTATGGAATTGTAAATTATTCACTAAATTGAACTTATCAGAATTTAAAAATCGATCTGAACAAAGCACTACAAATAAAATGAATGATTCCCGTTAACGATATGACTTAGATAATATCAATTTTATGAGAGAAGTCATTGATGGAGTGCTGTGGTTTTAGATGAAGGCCGCTATTTTCGGCTAAAATATGTTTTGAGTCATAAAAGTTTGTTTGCGTTCCTCTAAAAGTTCTATAACTTAGCGGTAATTGGATTTAAATTAAATTTAAATTACCTGCTATGATTTCGTCCTCCGCACTCAAACAATCACTAATTAATATTCTTCGAAATTTCACTGCCTATACTTTACTTTCAATGATTTTCCTTTGCTCAAATTTCACCTCCAAAGCACAGGAGAAAAAAGATGGGGCAACTTATAAAGAAAGAAAAAACGTAATTATGAAGGAGCAAATTTCTATTCTAAAAAATGGCTCCCTTCTCGTTCGATTGAAAACTAAATCAAATACTATCAAAGCTCTCAAAGAAATTGGTGACACTGTTAAGGCCAATCTCGTAAATGAAAATCAAAACAACTTAAACAAAAAAATAATTTCTGCATTTAAAAACAATTTTACATTTAGTCCTGTATATTTCTTTTTCAGCGACTATTCAGACACTATTCGAAATCACAAGTTCAATAATGTAAGTTTTCTTAATGAAGACCTCGTTGCTGATCCAACTATCAAACCCGGCTCTTCTCGCTTTTTAACTGCAGAATTTGGAAACGTACTTCCTGACACGGCAAGCTATTTTTCCGGTTCGTATCTGGCTCAGTCAGAAAATGGATTAAAAAGAGAAGAAAGCTATTACGGAAGTACCGATACAAAACTCATTGCAATAATAATTATGAGCGATCAATTCATTCAGTTGTGCGATCCCTTTCCATATTATGTAAAAGTTGGCAAAGAAGACCCAACACAAAAAGGACTTGATAATGCGGTAAAAAAGCTTAATGCGAAACTAGTTCAATATTATAGCTCAAGTAATCAGTAATCGGAAATTTTAACTAAACGAATTCAAGAATATTTTTAAAAGGTTGAACAAAGTTTGTTTTTTGGATCGCTGATTCTAGCCCTTTCTGTCTTTGAACATACCGTTAAATTGCTGTATATTCGTCGCTCCGAAAAAAAAGCAAAAAAACAGCAGAAACCGCCGATTATATGTTATTTAATTCGTACGAATTTTTACTGTTTTTCCCGATTGTAACGCTGCTTTTTTATGTGTTACCACACAAATTCCGGTGGTTTCATTTACTTATTGCAAGTTGTATCTTTTACATGTATTTCATTCCGCAATACATTCTAATTCTTTTTGCAACTATTATTATCGATTATGTAGCCGGAATCTGGATAGAAAAGTCTGATGATCGAAAAAGAAGATCTATCTGGTCGTAAGCATTATATCAACCTGTCTCGTTCTCTTTATCTTCAAGTACTTCGATTTCTTCAACCAGAATATGCTGGCTTTGAGTCATCGCTTTGGATTTTATTATCCTGAACATACGATCAAGTTCATTCTTCCTATCGGACTTTCATTTCACACCTTTCAAAGTCTTAGCTATGTGATCGAAGTGTATAAAGGAAATCAAAAGGCGGAGAAACATTTCGGAATCTATTCGCTCTATGTGATGTTTTATCCGCAGTTGGTGACCGGACCTATCGAGCGCCCACAAAATTTACTGGTGCAGCTTCGTCAGGAGAAACATTTTGAATATGCGAATTTCGCAGCCGGACTACGACTCATCTTATTCGGACTTTTTACCAAAATGGTCATTGCCGATAATATTGCCATCTATGCCGATCAGATCTACGGTGATCCGATGGCTTATAATTCTATTAGTGTTTTAAAAGGACTATTCTTCTATTCATTTCAGATCTACTGCGATTTCTTTGGCTATTCAACCATCGCTGTTGGTTGTGCAAAAGTTATGGGTTACAATCTGATGGACAATTTCAAGAATCCATACCTGTCAAAGAGCATTGGTGAATTCTGGCAACGGTGGCATATTTCTCTTTCGACATGGTTCCGTGATTACGTTTATTTTTCATTGGGTGGAAATCGAGTTAAAATTCATCGATGGATGATCAACATCATGATCATTTTTGTTCTAAGCGGGTTGTGGCATGGAGCGAATTGGACATTCGTCATCTGGGGATTTGCACATGGATTCTTTTATATCGTTGAAACCATGATCATACGAATGCTTAAATTGCGTCGATCAGCTAATGAAACAATTGCAAAAATTGTCGATGCATTTAATGTTGTAAAGACATTTATCATAGTAAGTTTCATCTGGATACTTTTTCGTGCATCTGATATGCATCAGGTGAAACTTATCCTGAAGGCAATTGTCAGAAACATCCACGTCAAAGATGATTTTCATGTAGAACCAAAAACGTGGCTCTTTCTACTTCTATTTATTATTCTTGACTCGTTCCTATTCAATACCCGATTCGATAGCTGGGCCAATGCAAAACCTGTTGTCGTCCGTTGGTCATTGTACTCCCTTTTATTATTCCTGATCATCGTGTTTTCTAGCGTCAATAATTTTCCATTCATCTATTTTCAATTCTAGGCCATGGAAAAATATAAAACACTTATTTACAAATTTCTTCTCCTGGCAGGAATCATTTTCTGTTTCAATTTCATTTATACAAAATTCTTCTTCGAAAAGGATCTGCAAAAACATTCACCAATCATCAACAGCATACGTAAAGTAACGGATGAAAAGAATGAAATAATTTATCTCGGCGAATCTTCAAATACAACTTTCCGCGAAGATGATGTAGACAAACGTTCGATCAGTGACATGATCTCTGATTATTATCCATCCCGGAAATTCGGGAACATCAACAAAGAAGCCAGTCATGCCGGAATCTATTATACATTCCTTGAAGCAATTCCGGAAAACTCCAACGTCAAAACCGTCATAGTGACTCTTAACCTAAGATCATTCGATGCAAGCTGGATCTATTCTGATCTGGAAACAGCATTGCAAAAAAGTCTGGTTCTGATCAAAGATCACCCTCCTTTGTTCAACAGACTAATGCTTTCATTCAAAGGCTACGATATTAAATCGGATGCGGAAAGAGAAGTGCAATTCAAAAAATCATGGACTGAAAGTAAACTTACGTTCGAACATCCATTTCCATATGACAATGTCACCGACTGGGATTTTGCTATGGCGGAGAAAGGAATCTTGAATGAGGATGGATCAAAGAATAGTGAGGCTACTGTATTAGCTTGCCATTACATTAAAACGTATGCTTTCCAGATCGATACTATTCAAAATCCACGGATAAAAGATTTCGATAACATTGTTGCGCTTGCAAAGAAACGTAATTGGAATCTGGTTTTTAATTTGATGGCTGAGAATATAGACAAAGCTGAATCTTTGGTTGGAAATGAATTGGTATCATTTATCAAACAAAACCGAGATCTCCTTGTGAGTCGTTACTCAAAAAAGGGCGTTACAATTGTTGATAATCTTACATTGATCGGCAACGATGAATTTGTCGATCAGAACTGGACGACAGAACATTATTCGGAATTTGGAAGAAGGCTCATAGCAAAAAATGTTTCTGATTCATTGAAGAAATTTTATCCGAAGGACTACAAAGATTATGTTTCTGCGAATAAAAAAATCTCTTCATTCTATAATGACTGTGAAGGTGAAATTGTATGGGGTCAGATGCAAACCTTAACAGATGAAATTGCTTATTCGGGCAAAATGTCGTCAAAGACCGGGCAGAAACAAGACTACAGTATTTCGCTTGATTATTCTATCAGAAATTTACCGGATTCACTAAAAAGCATTTCTATCAGCTTTCAAAAATTCCAGCGTGAAATAAACAATGACGCCAAAATAGTAATACAGATTTCCGGTAGTCGATTCAAATATCAATGGAATGGATTTATTGTTAATGACATTGCAAAGTCGTTGAACAAATGGGAAGAAGTTAAACTAAACTTTCCTCTTCCGGATGATTTTTATAATGCGAGTGTTATTAAAATATATGTTTTTAATCCGACGAATTTGTTGATGTATGTTGATGATATGAAAGTTGATTTTGAAAAGTGAGTCATTTAAAATTGGTCGATAGATATTTTTTTGAATTAACTATTTTATAAGCCTTCTCAAAATATTTCCCACAGAGTTGCACAGATTTTCACAGAAAAATTAGAGAGCTTTGGGGGACAATTGCGCTTAAATTTTTCCCGCAGATCTCGCAGATTTCGCAGAAAAACCGCAGAGGTTTGGAGAACTTAATACGGGGCTCGCACAGAAGCTAACTTTATTTATTGTGTTGTTTATATTTTAAAAACTGCCACAATTTTCTGCAGTTTTCTGCGAAATCTGCGAGATCTGCGGGAAATAAATTGCGCTTTATATTTCCCGCAGAGTTGCGCAGATTTCGCAGAAAAACCGCAGAGGTTTGGAGAACTTAATACGGGGCTCGCACAGAAGCTAACTTTATTTATTGTGTTGTTTATATTTTAAAAACTGACACAATTTTCTGCGGTTTTTCTGCGAAATCTGCGAGATCTGCGGGAAATAAATTGCGCTTAAATATTTCCCGCAGATCTCGCAGATTTCGCAGAAAAAGCGCAGAGGTTTGGAGAACTTAATACGGAGCTCGCACAGAAGCTAACTTTATTTATTGTGTTGCTTATATTTTAAAAACTGCCACAATTTTCTGCGGTTTTTCTGCGAAATCTGCGAGATCTGCGGGAAATAAATTGCGCTTAAATATTTCCCGCAGATCTCGCAGATTTCGCAGAAAAAGCGCAGAGGTTTGGAGAACTTAATACGGAGCTCGCACAGAAGCTAACTTTATTTATTGTGTTGTTTATATTTTAAAAACTGCCACAATTTTCTGTTCCCTAAATAATCAAAATTAGATTCTTGCTCGAATGCTTCCTTCTCAAAAATAATATTCCGATACGCTTTATCATGTGAATTATATTTGAATCTATTGACCAAATAATTTATCAAATACCAGACATAGAAAGGAATAACCAACAATTCAATTTGCTGACGAATGTGAATTCGCTCATGATTGACCAAGGTCCTTTGGCGCTCACTACTCAACTTTGAATTAATTAGTATGAAAGGAAATAAAGCAATGCCACCAATTTTTAGTTTTCCTGACCTGAATATCAACATTTTTTTCTGCTTCCAACATTTAGAAATGTAATTTACGACAATTTATCCTTTTCACAATTTACCGAAATTTCATACTTACATCATAATTTAAGTTCATTATTTATGACTTTTGACATTGAATTGAATAAGACAAATACCCTAAATTTATAATTGTCCTTATTCTATCGTTAGTCAATTTAATTCGTTCTAACTTTAAATTAGTTTAAACCAAAGAAAATGAAAAACACAAAAATTAAAAAAATCCTGGTCCCTGTGGATTTTACAGCCGCTTCCGATAATGCTATCGCTGCTGCAGCTTCTTTAGCTGTACTCATGAAATCTGATATTTATCTGGTACACGTTTTTGAGTCCAGCAATTACAGTTATTCTGTCTTTGCAAAAACGGAAGCATTGCTCCCATCTTTTGTTGAAATTAAAAAAAGTATTGGTGCAAAAATGGAAGATCTAAAAGAACACATGATCAAAAAATACAATCTCAAATGTTCTGTAGTTGTTTTATCGGGCCATATTCATAGTGAAATCTATAAATTTTCTACAAAGAAGAAAGTTGACCTGATCGTAATGGGAACTCACGGCGCATCAGGTTATAAAGAATTTTTTATCGGAAGTAATGCTCAGAGACTTGTCACTGTTTCTGATGTTCCGGTTCTCACTATCCCATTGAAATCAAAAAATACAAGTTTCAAAAACATTCTTATACCAATTGACAACTCAATACATAGTCGTGCTAAAGTGAATATTGCTATGGTAATTGCAGATCAGTATGATGCGAACATTCATCTTATCGGACTTCCGAATACAAAGGACAGTAAAGAGCTTGCCAAATTCAACACGAAAATGAAATCTGTCGAGAAGATCATTTACAAAGAAGGCCTGTCTTACTCTACAAAAAATGTTCAAGGTAAAAACATCGCTGAAGCAGCTTTAAACTATGCGGTTAAAAATAAGTGTGACCTGATCGTCATAAATACAGGTCATGAATCAAAAACAACAGGAATGTTCCTTGGTACATTCTCACAACAAATCGTAAATCATTCTGATGTTCCGGTGTTGAGTTTTAAACATGCGGAAGGCGAATACAATATTTCAACTCCTGGGTTTGCTGTAGTGTAAAAAACAATCGAATGTTTTAAATGGGATGAAGAATATAATCTTCATCCCATTCTTTTTACAATACATTACCGCAAAATTTGCAATGAACCGCATCTGAGTCGTGCCCTTGCTTGAAACAATGTTTACATGTGCGACCCGACTCTGAACGATTTGCATTGATAAACTTTGCTGTAACAATTCCTGTTGGTACGGCAATGATAGCATAACCAAGTATCATAATGACAGATGCAAATGCTTTCCCAAGTGGTGTAACAGGAGAAATGTCGCCATACCCAACTGTAGTAAGCGTAACAATTGCCCAGTATATGCTTGTTGGTATGCTGGTAAACTTTTCGTTGGCTCCGCCTTCGATCACATACATCATTGATCCAAGAATAACCGTTAACAACAAAACAAAAAACAAGAAAATGTAGATCTTTCTACGGCTTCCCCATAGTGATAGGAGCATGACATTGCTCTCTTCGAGGAAACTCACCATTTTGAAGATCCGGAAAATTCTTAATAAACGAAGGATTCTGATGACTGAGAGAAAGTGCATCTGAGGAAACAAAAGCTCCAGCAAAAAAGGAAGTACTGCAACTAGATCGATGACGCCGTAAAAACTAGTCATGTACTTTATCGGCTTCGGCACAGAAAGACAACGTAGCAGATATTCCAGTCCGAATACAATTGTAATGATGATATTTAAAACATAAAAAGTTTGGCCGTAAGCGACCATGTATCTGTCCACACTTTCCAGCATGACAAGCAAAACACTTAGAAGGATGAAGCCCATTAGAAAGATATCAAAGATCTTTCCGGCACGGGTTTCCGATTCAAAGATTATCTTATAGATCTTGTTTCTTAGTTGCTCTGGTAATATCATTTTCTTAGCCCCAAATTTATAGTGAAATATAGAACTTTTTATTTATAAATGTTGCTAAATTTGAACCGTTCGTAATCAAAACTATAAACTTGAAAAGCATTTTGATCGTCATTGGAAATATCGCTATTGTAATAGCCACAATAATTTTCTTTGTTCTTGTTTCTGCTCTTTTCGGCAAAGAACCTCCACGCGGGGGCGATGGAGTTATCGGTCATGTTTGGGGCGTAATCATCTTCAACATCGTCTTTTTAGTGTGCATGGTCATTGCCGCTATTGCCATTGGAACAAATCATGGCTTTAGTTGGATTCAATATAGTAAGACCGGAACTTTTTTTATTGTAATGGCAGGGCTACTTGCAGCATGCGCGACTTCAACTTTGACAGGGCTTTTTAAATATGAAAATGGTCCGATTCCCCCTTTATACAGAACCTTTTCAACTTTCGTTCCAATCCTCATACCGCTCACACTGATCATTACAGCAACAATTTTATTGAATCCCAATTTAAGAAATAATGTTCCATTACCTTATTATAAATGGCCCCTCGCCGGAGTTTCTCTGCTTGGATTAATTGGTCTTGCTTCCGGACTATTTTCATTTATTGAAGGAAATATTAAAAACGAAACTGCACGCATACAACAATCCATCAATGACGAAAATGAAAACAACATCAGAATGATGGGGGAGGTCGATTCGTGTGATGTGATCAATAATCTGGGCGGCATACTAATATTCACAGATGGCTACAAAGACAAAGTAGTGACAGAAAGAGCTGTTGCAAAAATGAAAACGAATTCTGATTGGCAAAATGAATTAATTCGTTTAATTGAAACCAATCAAGCTCCTGAGGTCTTTACCTTTCTTGCATCAAACGAAGTTGACAATCCTGAATTATTTTATACTCCTATTCAAAAAGGTATTCTCATTCAAGCAAAGCAAATCCGCGAAAACATTCGGAGATGTTCACACCCATCTCATTTCTACGCAGATCAGTTTTCATGGGAAGTAGAAAGAGTAATACGCACCGTCGACAAATTTCAAAACAAAGATGTAAGTTATCTTAATGAGATGAAAGAAATAAGAGCTGCTCTCGACGAACCGAATGAATTTGAAAAGCCACGATTCAATTGCATTTCAAGACTTGATCATTGGATAAAAGAGCATAAATAATTTTCAACGTTTCATTGCCCGCTGAATATTAATTAATACCAAATGAATAATGAATCAAGAAGAATTTTCTAATCAACTTGAGAATGCATATAAAGAGGCTTTGAAGCAAGCTGACCTCATCGTTGCGAATGCGGAACAGTTAAAGCTAGCGACTGAAGCTGAATTGTCAGAAGCTAAAAAAATCCGGATGAATGCTGAACTTGAAGCAGAAAAAATGGTTCACGAATACTTCAATTTACGTCAAGAACAGTTCATGGCAGCAGCACTTACAGAATTGCTTCGAAATCTGACACGAAATCATCTTGAAGACGGGAAATCAATTGACGAAATAAAAAACTGGCTGAAGGTAAATGAGTCATTTATTATTGATATAAAAACTATTCTGGAAAGAGTCGCAATGATCCGATCCAAAAATGCAGAAGCACTGGAAATGGAAGGAAATCCAAAAGTTACTTACGAAAACAAAGGTCGTGGTGGAAATGTGTGTTTTCAGAACGACAAAACACGATTCAACCTATGGTGGGAATTTGCAGGAGGCGACGCTCTTGTTATTCTGGACATTCCAACCGAAAAACAATGGGTTGCAAGGACTAACATTTCTCTTGAAGACCGCAAAAAAGTTATTATATTTATTGCCGAACAGATCATAAAAGACCAAATGTCGGGAAGCGGGACGTATATCGTCGGAGAAAATGTGATCACTTTTTACAAATAAAAAATTCAGTCATATGAAAAAAATTAAACTGAACATGTTTTTGATTGTCTGCTTTTTGCTGTCGACAATTTTGAGTTGTTCCGATGATTCTAAAACAGAAGTCACTTCGACAATTAATACTTTTTTAAAAACCTATAAAGGTGACTTTCACACAGCAGATAAAAATTTAATGTCGACTGACCTGGCAGATCTGATTTCAAAATCTGTTTCAAAAGAAGAACTAGAGGCCGAAAAAGTAAAAGTAAGTGAGTTTCCGACAGACAAGCCACTTATGATAGAAGGCGATATTTTTTCAAGTTTCTTTGAAGGACAACTTTTGGTAAATGAAAATGGCTGGAAGATCGATGATGTAGTATACTCCGGACATAAAATTGAAGTTGCCAGTACGAAAGAAGGCTTGAAGAATTTTATTCTTTATGAAGAATAGCAATATTGATTTAAATAAAAATCATTTTTTTTGTTCTAAAAAATATCTAAATGAAAATGTTATTTGTCTATTGTAGGTCCCATAATCACTAATATAGTAACTACTATAACCGGGATCAAATTGCTTTTCAATATTCAAAAATCCATAAAGATATCTTATTGCAACAGATGTTTTAGAAGAAAAATTAAGGCCCAATCCGGCACAGCCTAATACATCCAATTTACAGTACCTGCTCGTGATGCTGACAACTGTACCATAGTAGTTGCCAAAAACTTTCTTCGCTGAAAGTAAATATGCAAATTGCGGCCCAAGTTCAAAGAAAAGCTTATTGCGAGGTTGCCATTCAAAAAATAAATCTGCACAGAGATAATTTAAATTTAGTTTTACATTCGAATTGTCGTAACCATGACCCTTTTGATTAAATGTCAAAGCAGGGATAAATTTTGAACTCTTCCCAGTCACAAATCTTCCGATAATTCCTGCAGAAATTCCGAGATGCAAATCATTTTCCACCTGAGTTGTATACGAGCTATTATGTAGATTATCAATGCCCATCCCCAATGTCAATCCAAATTCAGGTCCGGCATTTGATTTACTAAAAGTGAAAATCAAAAGAACAACTAGAAGCGCGTTTTTCAAAAAAGTAGTTTTTAGTGTGTTTCAAACATAGTTAATAACATTCTTAATTGGAAATATAGTTTTTCAGTAATAAAAACAAGCCTTTTTATTTCCCGAATTTTCTATATTCGTCAACCAAACCAGCCCTTATGCGGACCATCTTATCGCTTACAATTCTACTACTTGTCATATCACTAACTTCTACATTTGGGCAGAACATAAAGGTTACCGGCACAGTGCTGAATTCCGATGGAGAGGCAATGCCTTTTCTCACTGTTGCAGTGGCCGGAACTACCAATGCAACTTTAACAGATGTAAATGGTAATTACGCTATCGAAAATATTTCTTCAACTGATACGCTCAATTTTAGTTTTATCGGATACATCAGTCAGTCTGTTAAAGTCGGAGATCAGACCGTCATCAATGTAAAACTATTGGTGAAAACTCAAGAGCTAAACGAAGTAGTTGTGACCGCTCTTGGTGTCAACCGACAAAAAAGAGAGTTAGGATATTCTACTGAAAAAGTGGGCGGTGATGAAATTCTTAAATCTAATGCTCCGAATGTTTTGAATGCCTTAACAGGAAAAACTTCCGGTGTGCAAATTGCAAATCCCGACGGCGTAGATGGCGGTACAACTCGTATCACGATTCGTGGTAACAATAACATTTCAGGAAACAATCAACCATTGATCGTTGTCGATGGAATTCCTATGAATAATGATCCGGGATTAACGGATGTAGGCAGAGGAAAAGACTGGGGTTCTGCGATCAATAATATCAATGCAGCGGATATTGAGTCAATGAACATTTTAAAAGGTGGTGCTGCCTCCGCTCTCTATGGAGCAAGAGGTGCAAATGGTGTTGTTCTAATCACCACGAAAAAAGGAAGTAAACAAAAAGGGTTAGGTGTTTCTTATAATTTCTTTTACAAGACAACAACCCCCTATCGCTATCGTGATGTACAAAATAAATATGGTGGTGGCGCTCCTTCAACAAATTTTTCTGCTCCTGCTTTTGAATTGGGCGCAGACAATATTCCTCTCTTTCCTTCATTAGCAACGGACCCACAATTTGGGTATCCCGGCTCATCTGTGTCTTGGGGGCCGGAAATGACAGGACAAACTATTCGTTGGTGGGATGGGAGTCTCCGTTCATGGTCTCCTCAACCTGACAACCTCAAACTTCCTTTTCAAAATGGACATACCACCACTCATAATATTTCCGCAGAAGGTGGTGGCGAAGCCGGAACAATGCGTGTTTCAATTTCGAAAAGCAATACGACACCTATTGTTGACAACAGCAATTTAGATCAAACAACTATCAACACAAATTCAACATTAAAAGTTTCAGAGAAGGTAAGTGTAAATCTCGCTGCTTCTTACGTCGATTTTCATAGACTAAATAGTCCAATGTTAGGTGAAGATCCTGAATCATTCAGCAAAGGACAATTGTACTCTTGGCCTAGAAGCTATCAAGGTGAAGATCTGCAGAACTATGCTCTTCCTGATGGTACACGTAATCCGCAGACCGGCTATCCTTATCTCTACATCAATAATTATTTGTGGTGGAATTATTATAACAACAACACTACACTTGACAGATCAAAATTTCTTGGCGGACTAACTCTGAATTATAAAATCATGCCATGGTTAAGTTTCATGGGACGAACAGGAATTGATTATACACTCGATGAATTTCAACAAAAGAATAAACCTGCAGACTTGATCGGATTGCTTGATGGTTACTATTCCGAATCTCAGCAAAATGATAAAAGTTTGAATAGCGAATTTCTTTTTACTGCTTCCAAGAAAAATATTTTTAAATCTAATTTCAACATCGATGTAAACGTCGGGGGTTCTAGTTGGGATCGGGACATGCATAGTATCAGTGCACATTCAGGAACATGGTATTATCCCAACTGGTACAGTTTGTCAAATTATACTCCTACCGTTTATGGACAAGACTCCAACGGAAATGTGATCATTGTTAAACAAGGTGACGATCCAAGTGAACTCGTTCCTGTAAATTCTTTTTACAGAAAAAAAATAAACTCTATCTATTCATTTATCCATCTTGATTATAAAAATTATTTGTTCGTCGAATTAACAGGGAGAAATGACTGGTCGTCTACGCTTCCTGCAGATGCAAACTCTTATTTCTATCCGGGAATTTCTGTTAGCTACATTGCATCCGAAGCATTGAAGTTTAAAAACAAATGGTTAAGCTATTGCAAAATCAGAGGTGGTGCTGCACAAACAGCAACTGACACTGAACCATATCAGACTGAATTTTATTATGCAACTTCACTCTTTGGCGGTGATCAATCATCGTCATTCCCTGCTGTGATTCCACCGATCGCTTTGAAACCACAGCGAGTGAACACCTATGAAATTGGAACCAATCTGGGCTTCTTCGAAGATCGAATCGTACTTGATTTTACTTATTACTACAAATATTCTTTTGATCAGATCATTAAAACTCCGCTTCCTTTATCTGCCGGCTCTTCCGCTGCTTTGATCAATGAAGGAGCAATCTCCAACAGAGGATTTGAATTATTGATCAATGCTACTGTTTACAATGGTAAAAAACTATTGATCAAAAGCGGAATAAACATTACCAGAAACCGAAATACAGTTGAAAGTCTGGGCGACTATGGAAATACATATATCCTTGCCGACATCTGGGGTGAAAACGGTCCGCAGATGGCATTACATGAAGGGGATGATTTCGGAACTATTATCGGTTGGGATTATGTCTACAAAGATGGACAACGAGTTGTGAGTGACGACGGAACAAAATATCTGATGTCTGATGAGCGAGTACCAATTGGAAACTCTTCTCCACATTTTTTAGCAGGATGGACTACTGAATTCCGATATAAAAATTTCACATTACATACTTTGATAGATACTAAATGGGGCGGCGACATGTATTCCGGATCATATGTAACAGGACTTCAATCCGGACAAAGTCCTGAAACATTAAGTGAACGTGATGGTGGCGGTTTGCCTTATACCAATCCTTCGGGAGTCACATCAAACTCAGGAGTAATACTTGAAGGTGTTCATCAGGATGGGTCACCAAATACAACTGTTGTTCACTACTACAATAAATACATGCCGAATGCCGGAGGCTGGGGGCACTTCCTTTCGAAGCCCGGAATTGTTGAAGACACATGGGTAAAAATGCGTGAAATAAATCTAACATACAATTTACAGAAGAGCGCATTAAGCAAATTAAAAATATTCCAGGAACTCTCTTTCACTTTTACTGCGAGAGATCTATTCTATATATACAGCAGCGTACCTGATAGAATTAATCCCGAAGGTTTGATGGGAGCGGGTGACGCGCAAGGTTTTGAATGGGCCTCACTTCCGGGAGTTCGCTCATTTGCATTTGGTATCAATGCTAAATTTTAATCAGAGAAAGACGATGAAAAAAATAAATATATTTCTCACTTGTATTACCTGCTTGCTAGTTCTTTCTTCTTGCGAAAAGGATTTTGAAGAAATTAACAAGAACCCGAACGGATTTACTTCTGCCAGTGATGGATCATTATTCAATGCTGTGATCTCTTCAATGAAATCAGGTTGGAATGAGCAACTGTATGTGAACAATTCTGTCCTTTACAAAGAAACACAACAAGCTTCTCTCTCTCAAGTAAGGTGGAATAATTATACATTAGGCACGGAGGAAATCTGGTCGAATTATTATACAACACTTCCTAATTTAAGAGAACTTGAATACCGTTGGAAATCGTTGGACACATCTTCTCATGCTATACAAAATATGATGGCAATGGAGAAGATTGTTTTAGCATACAAAACTTTCAAGGTAACAGATTTGTTTGGCGACATTCCATTTTCTGAAGCCGGCTATGGCTATCTGGATGCAAGCAAACTTCATCCTGCCTTCGATACACAGGAAAATATTTACAAAAATCTATTGAGTGAATTAGAATGGGCAGCAAATCATATCGACCCGGCGGCTACTACTCAAGAACCTTACCTAACATTTAAGAGTTTTGATAATTTGTTTTTCGGCGATCTGGTCAAATGGCAAAAATTCGCGAATTCACTTCGCCTACGTTATGCGATGAGAATGGTTAACAAAGAACCGCTGCTTGCAGGTTCTATAGTTGAAGACATCATTCTTAATTTCAAACCTGTATTTGGTGTAAACGAATTCGGTCAACTGAATTCAAATCCAAATGAGAGTGCATTACTTTATCCTTATCAATTGGGATACAGAAACGAAAGCAAAGGTTGGTCATTCAATCAATCGAAAGATCTGCGCCTCGGAACAACAATCTGGAATTTGATCTCTGCAAACAATAACATGGATGGTAGTGGCATCTTTGACCCAAGAGCTTTTTACTTCTTCGAAACAAACAATAATAATCAATGGGTCGCATATCCGAATGATCCGGCAACAGGTTTGCAACCTGATGGTGGAATACCATACGAGTATCAACGTGATGTTGCATATGCTATCAAAGGATCCGGATGTTTGTATTCGCCCGTGAACTATTATCTGGTTCGCGATATGGATTATGTACCGGATGTACTTTTCACAGGAGCAGAAATTTTATTTCTCCGTGCAGAAGCATACATGCGTGGGATCGGAGTTCCTGCTGACCCGGGACAAGCAGGGACGGAATTTCTGGGTGCTGTTCAATTCTCGCTCGACTTCTGGCAATACATCATGAATAATTCAAAACTTCCTACAGGAATTCCTTTCGCAACAAATATCACTGTTCCTTCCAATGTAAATTATATTTCACTTCAATCAAATCTGAATTATTTTGCACTGGGTCAGGCCGAGCAATTAGAAATGATCTATGCACAAAGCTGGGTCGATTTCTTTATGCAGCCACAACAGGCATTTGCATTAGCAAGAAGAACATATTCAACTCCGCGTGAAGGTGCAGGACTTCAGGTTTATCGCTTCCCAATTCCACCTACAGAAGTTTCATATAATCCGGGAAACTGGCAAAGCACCTATGGCACTTCCGGCGACAATCTGATGAATAAGCTTTGGTGGATGAATTGAAATAAATAGAAATTGGCAAAATTATCTGGAAATTAAATAATGGCTATATTAGCCTTGCATTTCTGCTATATATATAATTGAAATAAAATCCCAAAAAAATAAATCCCAACAACCATGAAGCAATTCTACATCACTCTCCGATTGTTCTTCGCTTTTTTTCTTGCTATACAGGCAGGAAAAGTGAATGCACAATCCAACCAGTACCTTGATTTCGACGGCGTCGATGACTATGTCAACATTCCAAATGCCTCAACGCATATTGCCGGATCTAATGCAATATCAATTACCGGTTGGTTCTACGAAAATCAATTGTCATATGGACAAGGGATGATGGGATTCCGTGCTACTGCAGGTGGATTCTACATGATAGAATTGAATAATGGTTCTATCGAATGCCGGTTACTAAATTCTGCCGGAACTCTTTATACATACAATGCACCAAACTTTACCATTATTCCTCAGGTATGGCAACACTATGCCTGGGTTTATAATGGATCAACGATTGCATTATACCTTAATGGTAATTTAGTTGGCAGTAGTGCCGCATCAGGAACGATCACTAGCACTGCAGTTCCGTTTGCTATTGGAAAAAGTTTGTTAAGTGGATTCAATTTTATTTATGATGGAAGAATTGACGAGGTTTCTGTATGGAATAAAGCATTAACTCCAACAGAAATTCAAGATATGATGGCAAATGAATTATTAGGAACAGAACCTAATTTGAAATTGTATTACAAATTTAATCAGGGAATCCCGGGAGGAAACAACACTAGTATTTCAAGTCTGATCTCTGCAATAAATTCTCCTACATACGATGGATCACTATTGAACTTTGCACTTACAGGTGCTACATCTAACTTCAATGGCGTTTTGGATACAAGTTTTCAAGCGATCTCTTTTCCACAGATCACTCCACAATTAACTACTACTCCTCCATTCCAATTAATTGCTACTGCATCTTCCGGTTTACCTGTAACGTTCTCTGTTGAGTCAGGTCCTGCAACACTTGCCGGTGACATCATTACTCTTACCGGTGCAGGTAGTGTAAGCATCAGAGCAAGTCAGCTTGGAAATGGAACTTATGACTCTGCCGTATCAGTTGTAAATACTTTTATGGTCGTTGACCCTGCATTAAATTCTCCAAACATCGAAGCACGAAATCCTGTTGATGGTGCTGATGTATACATGCCTACACTTTCTACAATGCAACTTGCTGCTTTAGTTGATATCGATTATCCGGGACTATTCACAGTTCAAAGTGTTGCATTTATGATAAATGGTTCGAATGTTCCAATTGACACATACGGAAATGGTCACTATACCGCTCTATGGACTCCTCCTGCTTATGGTGCTTATACAATACAAATTATTTCTACAAGTAATTTTGGAGCAACAAATACTGTTGATGTAAATATTAATGTTGTTCAAACAGTAAATGACATTAATAACCTCAGCGCATTCAGTGGAATCTGGCTAAACACCGATACATCTTCAACAACACGTGACGGCGTTCTCCCTTCATACGTTGGCGCATTTGACACCATCATCGCTACACTTGTTGTTACTTGTCCGAGTGGTGGTTGTGGTCCTTATGACAGAGTAGCAAGTATTGATGCAAAAGGTCACGATGGAAAATGGTTTGAGATCATTCGTTACATCACACCTTTTGGAGTTGCTTGTACACATCAGATCAATGTTGCTGATTACATGTCTTTATTACAAGGCAAGGTTACATTCAGAGCAAATTGTACAACACTTGACAACGGATTTGTCTTCCAATTGAAATTCGACTTCAAAGCCGGTGCGCCTCAATATAAATACAGCAGCGTACAACAAGTGTGGAAAGACGTTTATCCGTTCGGAGACTACGCCGATTTTCAACCGGTTCCTGTATTCAACTATACATACCCTGATCATGCAATTGCATCAAAACTAAAACTAGTTAGCACAGGTCATGGATGGGGATCGTTGAATACCGGAAATGCAGCAGAATTTTATCATGCTACTCACGATATCTTTGTAAACGGAGTAAATACATTTTCACAAGACAATTGGAAAACTTGTAACCCGAATCCTGATGGTTGTTCTCCACAGAGCGGTACTTGGACGTATGCTCGTGCAGGCTGGTGCCCCGGATCTATTGCACCTTATTTTGATTACGATATGACTTCCTATGTATCTAACCAAAACCTAAGTCTTCAATATCAGTTTTTCACAGGATATACTGATCAGTGTCACCCAAATAATCCGGGCTGCGTGACTGGTACCACTTGTACTGATTGTAGCGATGGATTCAATCCTATCCTTGATGTAAACAGCAACCTGATCATTTACTATGATTCAGCGATCTCACTATCCGTAAAAGAAATGGACTACATCGGATTTGCTATTTATCCAAATCCGACTGCGGGTTTTGTTACTATCAACACCAATGGAAAAACAAATCAAAACTATATCGTATCGATCTATAATATGATTGGTGTTCCACAAAGACAATTTAACTGGAATGGCGATCGCAGAGCTATCGATCTGACTACACTTGCACAAGGAATTTATAATGTGCGTGTAACGAATGGCAGATCAAGTGAACTTAAAAACTTGTGATCGAATAAATCTAAATATTACTTTCCGATAAAATTATTTCAAAGGGCAGTAATCCTTAATTCAGCCCTTGATTTCAATTTTTCTTTTTTTGTTTGCCCAAAAAAAGAAACAAAAAAAGGGCCCAACGCGCACCAAATCATTTGAAACTTCGATTATTAGACACAACCTTGATCAACTTTTCAAATGATTTCGCGCAGCGCGTTGACTCCCCACACAATAACTGTTCTATCTTTGATTAAGAAAGATGTGTGTCAAGAAATTGTGGGGGCTTCCTATGAATTTATTCTGCGAACAGTTGATTTAAGTTATAATTTAAAGCTTAAATTATAAAGTTTGATTTTTATGGGACAGTGGTAAAATCTAAATATTTATTAACCAAAAAAATGCCCGGTCCAAATTAAACCGGGCATTTTTTATTTTGGATGAAAGATTATTCTCTTCTACTGCTTACTGATCTTAAATGAATTGATTGTTGTTCCAACCAATGCTTTTACCAGATAAATTCCTTTTGGCAATGCTGATACATTTATTTGACCTGACGAAGTATTCATCTTGCTGAATAATACTTCCTGACCTAACATATTGTAAATCGAAACTGAACTAATGTTTTCAGAATTACTAATATTCAATACATCATTCACAGGATTTGGATAAATTCTGATACTTGTTGAATTTATATGATCTATTCCCGTTGGATTGCTGGAAACATTCAACTTGTAATCTTCTGTCTGACCATAGCCTGAACTAATGCCGCAAGGAGAAAGTGTATATTCGAAGTAATTTTTTATTACTCTCATTGTCGTTAATCCTACTAGAGCTGAAGAAGGAACTGATAATGTTCCTGTAGTTTGAATAGTGTCTATTCCCGTAGAATTGGTAACACTTCCCATATCATACTTTTCATCGCCATCATTAAAATATCCGTCCTGATTCCAATCAACATAAACTCTGAAAAAGTTTTCATAGTTGCCATTTGTTAAGCCTTTGAATGTTGCAGTATAACTTGAATCGATTTCGACATTTCCAATGATACTAGTGAAATCTTCATAGTCCAGTACTGAGCTTTCTGAAGAAGTATTATTTAAATCGGCAACATTAACCAATGTTATTGGCTCTGCAACATTGTTAATGCTTGATGGATCACAATAGTTATCTGTCAACACAACTGAAAAACTACATGAATTTAGAATCGTTCCATTTGTGTCAACCAAATTGTACTCAACCAGTGTTGTACCAATTGGGAAAAGTGATCCTGATGGTAATCCGGAAGCAAGAACTACTGATGCTGATGGATTGCCACTGCAAGTAATTGGAGGAACTGTGTAATTGATCACTTTCGGTCCGGTAAGACTTACGTCAAATATATCTTGCGGACAAGTTGCATAACAATCGCTGATCAATGAATCACTGAAGTTGATGACCCAGCCTGAAGCAAAAGCAACAAAAGCATTTTCCCATCCGCAAATAAAATTTCCATCCGGTGAAATTGCAATCGCAGTTCCAAGAAGTCCATCGAATGTTGATACTGTGTCAATGCCATGTGCAGCAAGAACTGTTCTTAAGAGTACAGGTTGAGCGCCCAATGAAGGATGATAAACGATTGCATCTCTTACAATGTTCGGAAAAGTAATCTGACCATATCCAACAGCAATTCCATTATCACTAATGCTTGTAAACGTTGCATTCTCATATCCGGCCGGAACCTGAAACGTTGTATAGGTATCTGTTGTCAGATCATAAATAAATGGAACACCATCGCGATCTCCAACCATCACATTCGAATTATTAATTGCGCTCACCTGATTTACAGTTGACAATGTTGGCAATGCCGCCGGAACTGAAGTGATGACCGATCCGGTTCTCATGTATGCAGGAACTCTCATTGTTCCCGAAGGAATGGGTCGTACCATCCACCAAGAATTCCACTGTCATTCACGCAATATCCTGCACTATACTCATTCGCAGGATCTGAAATTTCTTCTATAACTCCTGCATCAACATCATACAAGTAAGCCTGACTATTGCAACAGTCAATTGACATTTGTCCGGTGATATAATTTCCGTTTTCGGAAATTTGTCCCTGATAGGCATTAGCATCTACAGTTGCTCCGGGAAAATAACCCATCGGATGCCACACACCATTTTTCTTGTAACCCGGTTGATTCAAAGTTGTTCCTGCAATTACAATTGGCATCGTACCGATCAGATCTCCATTGTTATTTATTCCCACCAATGATGTTGCATCGGTATCCATAGGTGTAGTTGAATTCAGCAGAAAAGAATATACTCCTCCGCCTTGAATTGCATAACCTGAATCGTTGATGTCGTAAAGCGCAGTACCGAATCCGGTGAGGTAACGAAATTCAACTTGCGCATTTGCTCCACTAAAGCAAAGAAGCAGAATGACAAGTTGCAATGATCTGATTAAATCAGAAAAGTAGTTTTTTTTCATAACGGTTGAGTTAGGGAGATTTAAATGGTTATTCACTAATAATATTGCGAATAAAGATAATAATTAATTTATTTAAGTTGTTCTGAGGCTCTTTTATTTGCTGTATAGTGCACATATTTATACATAAAATACACAGATGCTTCTTAAATTAAATTATTTTTCTGTGAATAGTCTGTGTAAATCTGTGCCAATCTGTGGGAAATAAATAAAATCCTAAAACAATTGCTTCACCAATGAAAAATTAATTCCAAAAATTAAATTTTCCAAATAATCAGAATCATAAAAATCCCACGACCTCTCCGGCTTAATTGTTGGTTCGATCTTTAAAAACCAGTCATCTAAAACTTCCTTTTCAATACCCAGACTTAACTGTGGAAAAAAACAAAATCTCCAATAATGCACTTCTGATTCGACTTTCGACCAATTTTCAATGTGACCATCTTTAAAAAATGTCTTATTTGTATTCCGATAATTAACCCAATAACTTAAAGTCAATCCTGTATTTATAGTTAACTTAATTTTCTTCTTTGTAAGCCTGAAGTTTAACAGCAGTGGCATTTCAATATATCGACTTGCATTACCCCACTGGGACTTTGAAATGAGCGAATCACGGTTAGTATAATTTTTACTTGGAGTCAGAGCATATGGCTCATACGTGTGTACTTTCCCTTTACTCCTGATATTCGTAAACTGCAGCCCAATTGTAAAATCCGTTTTTCGATTCGTCTTTAGTTGTATCAATAAACCGGTTGAATAACTAAGCTGAAATTCATGATACTTATAATAATCCGGTTTCAATATTATCTCAGGCATAATGTTAATTCCCGCTCTAAAATGTTTTATATAAAAAGGGCGGCCTTTGGCACAAACGGTTTCGGAAAGAAAACACAAAAGAAAATAAAAACAGATTCCGTATTAACTTTGTGCAAATTGTTTCTTTGAATTATTTGCAAACCAATCCTAAATAACAGATTTGATTAGTCAAATTTAAGGAAGTGCATTTCATAAAAAACTGCGTCTTATCTGCGCTTTATTCCAAAATCTGCAGGAGTTAGTAAACTGTGATAAATTTGCTGAAATCTATTTGATATTTAGGCACCAAAAACCATTTTAAGAAAATCTCATTCTGTGAAAAGAACGACCTCAAGAAAATACGTTTTAACCAAAAGATTAGACAACTATTTCTACGGTGTCAATAATGCGTATCTGTTTACGGCCGATTTTTTCAAACAAGCTCTTAGACGACCTTTTCACTTTAAAGAATTGGTAAACCAATGTTATGAGATCGGTCTGCGGGCCTTACCGCTCATTACACTCACCGGATTTATTATTGGAATTGTATTTACAAAACAATCAAGACCATCACTGGAAGATTTCGGTGCAACGTCGTGGTTGCCTTCGCTATTAGGTATTGCAATCGTAAAAGCACTTGGCCCTTTAGTAACTGCATTGATTTGCTCCGGAAAAGTTGGATCAGGAATCGGCGCCGAACTTGGTTCTATGAAAGTGACTGAACAGATCGATGCAATGGAAGTCTCTGCAATCAATCCGTTCAAATATCTTGTTGTGACTAGAGTGCTTGCAACTACCATTACAATTCCGATTCTTTCATTTTATTGCAGTGTTGTTGCATTGATCGGTTCATACATTAATGTGCATTCTGAAGAAAACACAAGTTTCGTTATCTTCTTCAAAAATGCATTCTCTACTATAAATTTCCTGGACCTTTGGACAGCAGTCGCTAAAGCAGTCGTCTTCGGATTCACGATTGGAATCATCGGATGCTACAAAGGGTTCAACGCAACGCAAGGAACAAGTGGTGTAGGTAAAGCTGCGAATGAAGCAGTGGTCATGTCAATGTTTATCATTTTCGTGGAAGAGATCGTCATCGTACAAATTTCTAACTGGATCAGAACTTTTTAAACGACAATGGAAACACTACACGTCATAGACTATAATGAAACTGTGATCTCTATAAAAGATCTCTATAAATCATTCGGCGACCTACATGTTTTAAAAGGTGTCTCACTTGATTTGCATAAAGGTGAAAATATAGTCGTACTTGGAAAATCAGGAACAGGGAAGTCTGTCCTTATAAAAATTATTTCCGGATTGCTTAAGCCTGATAAAGGGGAAGTGATCGTTCTCGGGAAAAAAGTAGACGAGTTGAAAAGGAAAGAGCTGAATGAATTACGATTGCACATTGGTTTCTCTTTCCAAAATAGTGCGCTGTATGACAGCATGAACGTCCGACGAAATCTTGAATTTCCATTGATGATGAATTACCCGAAACTCACAAAAAAAGAAGTCGATGCGGCAGTTGAAGAAGTAATTGAAGCTGTCGGATTAAAAAATAAATTGAAAGAAATGCCGGCCAGTCTTTCCGGTGGACAACGTAAACGAATTGGAATTGCCCGTACATTGATCTTAAAACCGAAGATCATGTTATATGATGAACCTACAGCAGGACTTGACCCGATTACTTGTACGGAAATAAACCAATTGATCAATGAGGTTCAGGAAAAATACAATACGAGTTCTATCATCATCACTCACGATCTTACTTGTGCTAAAGCAACTGGAGATAAAGTAGCAATTCTTATCGACGGACAATTTGCAAAAGCAGGTAAATTCGATGAGGTCTTCAATTCAAACAATGAACTAATAAAAGAATTCTACAATTATAATTTTATTCAATAAATCATGGACGAATCTTCTAATAAAAGGAAAGTAGCAGTTGGAGTATTTGTACTCATTGGAGTTTTATTTCTGATTGGAGGTATCCTAATGATTGGGAACTTGCACGAAACTTTCAAAAAGAAAATTACCCTTGTTGCTATGTTCGACGATGTAAGTGGACTTCAATCAGGGAACAATGTCTGGTTCTCAGGTGTGAAAATAGGGAGTGTAAGCGATCTCCAATTTTATTCACAGCACACAGTAAAAGTCACAATGAATATTGAAGAAAAGGCACAACCTTTTATTCGCAAAGATGCTTTTGTAAAAGTAAGCACTGATGGATTAATTGGAAACAAAATCCTGATCATTTATGGAGGGAGTCCTCAGGTTGCTCAAATCAGCGATTTAGATTCTCTTGCTGTTGAAAAAAGTCTTTCTTCGGAAGATGTCATTAATACTCTACAACAGAACAATAAAAACTTTCTTGCCATCACAAATGACATCAAAGACATCAGTGCTAAACTTTCAAAGGGCGAAGGAACTGTAGGGAAATTACTGAACGATGAGGAATTGTATAATCACCTCAATCAAGCAGCGATTTCATTACAGGCAACATCAAGTCATGCTCAACAGATCACAAATTCACTTTCAGCATTCAGTGAAAAACTTAATACAAAAGGCGGATTGGTAGATCAACTTACAACTGATACAACTATTTTTAATTCCCTACGCAATTCAGCAACCAGTCTGCAGTTGATGAGTGATTCTGCAAGTGCCTTTGTAAATAATCTGAACAAAGCAATCACATCCAATAATTCACCTGCAGGAGTTTTAATGAATGATAAAGAATCTGCTGCTCGTTTGCAAGAAACCATTAAAAATCTGGAATCAGGCTCAAAGAAACTTGACGAGGATCTTGAAGCTTTACAGCACAACTTTTTGTTCCGTGGTTATTTTAAGGACAAGCAGTCTAAATAATTATTGAAAATAAAAGACGAAGACCACTAAAATTTTAGCCACGAATTCACGAATAAAAAAATAAATAATTCGTGAATTCGTGGCTAAAATTTTAGTGCCCTTCGCGTTTAAATTTTACACTTTTTGTATTAAGGGAACAAAACAACTATTCCACCAATAACTTTTTCACTACCGGGTTCCCTTCGGAAACGACTTTCACAAAATACATTCCGGAAGCAAGATCTAGTTCATCTACTTTACAGGTATTTCTTTTTTGCTGTCCAGATATTTTTCGCTCGAACAACAACCTTCCATTGATGTCAATTATTTCAAGATTCCAATCAGTAGCAGCTGCATTAAAGTTTATGGTAAAAGATCCATCGGTTGGATTTGGGAAAATTAAAATGTCGCTTGAATTTACCGGATCAATAAATTCATTAGTTGCTAAAGTAAAATCGAAGGTTGTATCCACGATCTGTCCGGAAAATGCTAGATAACGATTTGAGATGTTGTAATCAGTTGAATCAACAATTACGTGCTCGAGCATTTGTCCGCAGACGTAATTTTTGTTTTGATCACACTTGCCTAGAAATAAAGAGGCATGCCCGGTATTTCTGTTCGTTGTGCTTTCTGCAAATTTTCGGTACCATAACAATTGTCCATTGACATCATATTTTAATACCAAACTCGCTCCATAATATCCGCCAAAATAACGAGTCGTCAGGGTATCATTTCCGGCAATTACACTATCCAAAAAATTCAAAGTAGTAAGAAATTCGTGATTTGAATTTTCTACACAATTATATTTGCCTGCTAATCTCCAGTCCTGAAGAAACCGGAAATCATTATCATCATATGAACGGATATTCATTGTCGGATCAATTGATAAAAAGAAATAGCGAAGATTTACTCCCGGCAAAGTCGTCCCAAGACAATTTACACTGCCACTCCATACTCCTGACATAATAAGATTTCCGTTTAAATCAGTAGTGATTCCAGATACTTCATCTCTTCCAATTCCACCAATAACTGATGCACTGATAAAATTACCCGTATAAGAAAGTTGGGCCAGTAAAATATCAGTATATCCATTGGCATAATACATATTTCCCATAAAGTTTATCGAGTCCCTGAACGTTTCAGCTACTGCAATTCCGCCATTAAAATCTGTGGCCACAAATGATGGAGAATAAGTGGCGGAAAGCCCCTTAATAAAATTCGTTGCACCAGTACCTGAAAAAACAGAAAGATACAATGTGTCCTGATCTGATGAGAGCGCATAACTATTTCCTGAATTATCAACTTTCAAATCCATCGGACTTCCGGGTAAGAAATTGGCCCATTGAAATATTCCGGAAGTATCAAATTGAGCTACGAAGCCATTCCATGGTGTTGGATAAGCTGGTATTGAAATTTGAAAAGAATCAATATAAAGGTCGCTATTGAAACCACCATTCACTTCAGAACCAACAATTAATTTGTTTTGATGAAATACAATATATTTTGCACTTTCCCCATAATAGCTTCCCATTGTCTTGATCCAATTTACATTTCCATTGCTATCTGTTTTACAAAGTAGAGCATCTTCATAACCATACCCTGTCACCGGAAATCCACCGAATGTGTTACCATTTGGACGAATGACCCCAACCATATACAGGTTATTCTCGCTATCAGAGCAAATATCATTAAATCCACTTTGGGTAGAATCATAAGCATGTACCCAATTTGTTAATCCCGATCCTGAAACTCTTTGAACCCAAAAAGTTGATAGCGAAATTAAAAATGCAATGATAATAGTATTGCAAAAACTCCTTCGATAATTAAATTCGTTATTAATTAAGGATAATGATTTATATTTCATGATGACTTATTAAAAATGTTTTTTTGGAAATTTTGATTAATCAATTATCAACTTTTTTGAATACACATTACTTTTAAAAGATACTGAAACTATGGTAAAATATTGATAAATATTTTACCATAGTTTGACTTGTGTTTATTCATCGAAGATAACAAATTCATAATATCTAAACAATACATTTTAGTTCATCCGTGGTCTCATTGCATCTAGATATCAATCTGGATTATGTTCTTTGTGTTTCATTTTCTCTTTTTTTCTCCCTTTTTTCTTAATGCCCTCCGTGTTTATTTTTTGCGAAACTTTTTAAGTGCGTACCTCGTATCTTTATTTCACACAAAAACCAATATGAAATCACCAAAATTTTACCTTCTGTTAATTTCACTACTCTTCTTTGCCGCCTGCGGCCCTACAAAAAAAGTTAGCTTCAATATAATTCAGCCGGCGCAAATCACTTTACCGGCCGATGCACAAACTATTTTATTGGTCGACCGAACGAAATTCAAAAGCGCTGCATGGAATACGATCGAAGGAATCTTAACAGGCGAACTTCCAACCGACGATAGAGTTGCTGTTCAAGAAGCAATGAACACTCTAAAAAACAATCTTCTCAATTCACCTCGATTCAATGTGAAAGTATATCCTGAACGTCTATATGGAAATAGTATGACATCAGTTTTTCCGGATCCATTGCCATGGGAAAAGATCGATAGTCTTTGTGCTTCCGAGCATGCAGACATAGTTGTAGCGATGGAAGTCTTCGATACTGATTTCATTGTTACAAATGGAATAAGAGTAAAAAAACGAACCGTTGGTGAAGGAAATAACAAACGTGAAGAAGAATACAATGAATACTATGCACAAGGTGTCGGAGGAATAGATTTTGGGATAAGAGCATATTATGCAAAAGATCGTTCCATCGTTGATCAGCAAATGTTAACCGACAAACATACCTGGGAAGGAGTTGGAAATTCTCCTATTGACGCAGTTGGCGCTTTGATCTCAAAGTCAAATGCAAATAAATATCTTGCGAATAGTATTGGTGAAAATTATGCTTACAAGATCTCACCGATGCCGGTTAGAATTTCTCGATCGTTCTATGGTAAATCTAAACGTGTCGATGAAGTAGCTGCAGGTTCACGACTTGCTGATGTCAACAAATGGACAGAAGCGATCGATACATGGAAGACCGGGCTACAAAAAGCTGAGAAAGAAAAAGACAAAGGCCGGCTTGCATATAACATTGCTGTGGGCTATGAAGTTCTCGGTGAATACGGTACTGCATTGCAATGGGCACAGGATTCATATACGAAATACGGAAACAAAGAAGGGCGAAGTTATGTTCGCTATTTGCAACAGAAAATTGATGATGAGAATAATTTGAAGTTGCAGATGAATCAGTAATCAAAACAACTACTTTCTTCAATTTTTTATCACCTTTAAAGTAATATTTTTATTCCTATCCGATATTTTAACCAAATAAATTCCTACACCATAATTTTTCAAGTCAATTGAATGAGGTAAAGCAACCTCTTCTTCCTTGAATAAATATTGCCCCATCATATTGAAAACAGTTAATGATATTTTCTCATTTGTGCTTCCTGAAATTTGCACTCTATCATTGGTTGGATTAGGTACTGCTATGAAATCCCCTTTTGTTAACTCATCTACTGAAGCAGAAATGCACAAAGAAGATAAATCCATCCCGCGAACTGCTTCATAATTTATATCTGAATCAATCCAAGAAATAAAATTAAAGGGTTCACCGAAATCCAACCAAGGCGAAAAAATTGTACTTTTTGTTATGCCTGTCATTTCCACAGTACCGGAATCTCCTAAACAAGAGCTTCCGCCCCTTCTATCTGTCAATAATATATAACCGTTACGATAATTAAAAAGGGAATCACTCGTTACTCCGCTAATAAAAAAAGAGCTATCGCTTAATTCAAGTATTGTTGTTCGCCCTCTAGTATGCATTGTTGAAAATAATACCGGATCAAAATAATTCCTGCAAAAATCAATCTGCAAAATACTATCTAGTGCAACAATTGATAAAATGTTATTCTGTCTCGATTCCAGAATTAATAGCAATTTGCCATCTGGGGAAATATCAACGTCTGCAATTTTCTGATTATCGAAACGTATTCCTTCTATAAATGTACCACTCGTATCTATTATGTAAATTGATGAGGTATCAAGTACATTTGAGACTTGCATTAAGTCTTTCAATACAATGTTCCCATTCTTAAATCCTACAATTTCCATGAGATTAATATCATATCCGTTTGATTGGAATGTCAGATCCCAGATAGTTGTCCCGGAAGAATCAAGGCTCAATAAGCTGTTACTATTATATAATAAATAGATATCGCCATTTAGGTAAATAGCAAGGTCGCTTGAGTTCACATAATCAATAAATCTTCTTGTCCACAAAGTATCACCAACACTATTCACCCTAACAAGTTGATTAAATGAGAAGCTAGGGTTTCCTATCTGATCGTCAACATATAACAATATGAACCCCGAATCTGTTGTTTGAATAATTCTCGAAATCGATCGAATTTGAGATGTTCCATATGCTTTCCTGAAAGTCAAATTTCCAGAAGAATCCAATTTTAACAAAAAGATTTCTCGTCCATATGTTGCAAGAAGCGCACATCCACCGTCATAAGTCGGTGTTAAAAACTCACTAGAACTTCCATCATAATAGAAATATTGTATCGAGTCTATTGTTTCCGACCATATCGTATCATTCATTGAATTGAACTTTACTATATAAGCTGCAGAATTATTGGATTCGCAAAACCCATATGAAAAATAATTTCCATTCGAACTCATACATGAACCCATTGGATCCACATTCAGTGTGTCTCGACCGAAGGTCTTTATAAATGTCTGTTGTGCTGAACAAATTTCAGTGATAAAAAATAAAATAATGGCAAGAACTTTTTTCATGATAATGGTTTAAAAATGTGGACATTTTTGTTAACTCAAAAATAGTTTAAAATCAGGTACCACCTAATATAGTTGAAGATAAAAATTAAAAGCATCCCTTATCGCAGGGAATCTTGAGATTTCGCTTAGCAACGAATAACTTATTCAATAATATAAGGGTGTTTCCACAGGGATACACCCCTATATAATTGCATAAATTCAGATCAATTAACAATAACTTTTTTATTAACCAATATTTGGTTTTGCTTTATTTCGCAAATATAAACTCCTTTAGCAAGTCCACATACATCAATACCATCTCCTGCATCTACATTGGATTGATAAACACATTGCCCAATTTGAGAAAACAACTTCACGGAAATTTTTCCGGCGAGTGATGTGGAAATTTTAATGTGACTATTTGCAGGATTTGGAAATAACAAAATATCAATTCCACTTTCTGTTTCTGGCACAGAGGAGATGAGGTAAATCAGTTTTGCAACAAACATATCAAAACCTGCATTGGCATCACTGATAGCAATTGCATCGAAATTACAAGTAGGACTTGCGAAAAACCCTGTCGTATAAGCTCCACCTGCTTCATAGGTCATAGCCATAGCGAAATCGTCATCAGCACCGCCTGCAGATTTCGCCCACAATGCATTACCTGCTGTATCAAAACTTGCTACAAACAGATCATAGCCACCTTCACTTTGAAGTGTTGTTATTCCCAGTGTGAAAGAGCCATTAAACCATCCGGAAACTAAAATATTTCCCCATTCATCGATTGCAATTCCTGTACATACATCATCGAAAGTATTTGCAGTTGCTGAATGAACCCAAATAAGATTTCCTGTTGAAGAATATTTTGCGATGTACATATCCCAACCGGGAAATGCGGCATTATTTAATACAGTCGATTCAAATGAAATAAATGGACTGTAAAAATGTCCGGTGATATATACATTTCCGATTGCATCAGTTGCAACACATGTTACTTCATCTGCATTGAATCCTCCGGCAGAAATTGCCCAAAGAAAATTTCCTGACTGATCATACTTTGAAAGATAGATGTCCTTGTTTCCCTGATTCGGAAAAGTATCACTACCTATGATCACAGAATAATCGTAGTATGTACCCGCAGAAAAAACATTTCCATTGCCATCAATTGCAATACTTCTTGCTTGATCATAACTAGTATAGTCTGTTCCTTTTGCCCAAACAGCATTTCCATTTAAATCGTATTTTACTGTGAACGATTTACTAGTTCCGAATGCTGTCAATGTTGTTGATCCAAAGGTAATGGATGGACTCGCGAAATTTCCGGTAAGATATATAAAACCATTACCATCAGACTTTATTTCATTTCCGAAATCTATTCCTGTTCCTCCGTTTGATTGTGCCCATAATGGTGCGCCGTTTTGATCAAACTTTGCTATGAAGAGATCATTCATCCCTTCATTTGTCAATGTAGAGTTTCCAATGACCATTTGAGAACTGGTAAAATTTCCGGTAACATATACATTTCCACTTGTGTCACATGCAATTCCTGAAGCGATATCAATTCCTGTATCGCCGGCGGAAGTTGCCCAAAGATAATTTCCGGCAGGATCAAATTTCACAATGAAAATATCTTCGTGCCCACTATTAGTCAATGCAATAAAACCAAAAGTAATCGTTGAATCTGAAAACTGTCCTGCAACATAAACGTTGCCGCTTTTATCAATCGTCGTACAGTACGCTCTGTCTTGTCCATTTCCACTACCAATATTTGACCATTGCCAGAATGGAGTCTGTGCAAAATTGATAGTATTAAATAACAAGAAAAGGGAAAATGCTAATTGGAATTTTAATTTGTTTTTCATAGGATTAGGGTTAGGATTAGTATTTAAAACTACAACTATTTTCGGAAAAAACACAGCGAAAATAGTTCCCGCAGAGAGTCGCTGATTTTCGTAGAATAATCGCAAAATTTTGTGTTCTCGTATGTTATGCCACGAATTCACGAATAAAAAAATAATTCATTTGTGAATTCCTGGCAAAAACTTTGTGAATCTCAGTGATATATTTTTACCTGATCAGCGTAACTCTCCCCGTATATTCATGCAAATCCCTCCGCACATCATAAACTCTTACCATCCACACATACGTTCCTTCCTGTGCAATGTATTTTCCTCCATTCACTTTTCCATCCCATCCATCGCCCCACTTTGAACTTTTAAAAATTTCACTTCCCCATCTGTCAAAAATAAAAAATTCATAGTCGCTTTCACTCACTCCTGTTCCAAAGGGTGCAAAAACTTCATTCATGCCATCTCCATTCGGAGTAAATGCATTCGGTGCATAAAATTCGAATTCCATCTCGACACATATTTCAGAATTTAATGTGTCTGTACAGCCGTAACGACTTACTACAATTAGCTGTAACGGATAACATCCTGTGTCCTGATAAACATATTGCGGATTCTTTTGCGTTGATGTATCGTTTGCATCATCACTGAATGTCCAAAACCATGATACAGCATCAGTAGACTCATTCGTAAATGCCACAGCAGGATCAACGATCACAACTGGATTAGGCCAATAAGAAAATGCAGGTTTAGGCTGCGGAAGAACGGTGATGTAATTTGTTTGTGTACCTGAACCAATACATCCTGCTGCACTCGTCACAACATTTGTAACTGTGAAAGTTCCGGCAGTATTGAAACAATGTGTGGCATTGAAACAAGAAGTTGTATCGGATCCATCACCAAAGTTCCAAGTTGCACTCAAACATGTTGTCAATGATGTGTCTGTAAACGAAACACACAGCGGAGCACAGCCCGATAAAATATTTGCAGAAATAAGTGGCACAGGTTGCGGCTCTACTGAAACTGTTACAACAGAATTTGCAGATGGTGTTCCACAATTATCTGTCACTGTTACGGTATATGAAGTTGTTGACACAGGCGATGCAACAGGATTAGATATTGTTGAACTACTCAAACCTGTTGCGGGTGACCATGAGTAAGTGAAATTTCCATTCCCTCCGCTTGCTGTTGATGAAAGCGGTGCTGATGAAGATTCACATATAGCCGTCGCATTCGTTGTTACAACTGACAACAATGGATTCACATCGATGGTTACTGTACTTGGTGTTGAACTACATCCTGTCGCATCTGTTGCAATTACAGAGTAAGTTGTTGTTACCACCGGACTCACATTTGCACTTACAGGTGTTCCTCCGCTTGTCCATGAATATGTAAAACCGGATGGGCCACCGGAACCGGTTGCCGTTAACGAAACAGATTGTCCGTTGCAGATAGTTGTTGATGACATTGGAACAACAGTTGGTTGTCCATCAACTACTGTTACTGTTAAACTATCTGTTGAACACAATCCCGGATATGAAATAACACAAGTATAATCATCGGGAACCAAATTAGAAATTGTTGCTGTTGTTTGCCCCATCTGCAACCACGAATAACTCGGCGTGCCTGTATAATTTGTAACCACTACAGTGGCTGTTCCTGTATTGCCACATGCCGGTGTTGCTGATATAGTAGGACTAGGTGCGACATTACATGTGAAAGTATTTCCCTGAATGAAAACACCGGAATCATATCTTCCGTTTAATGCATCTACTACAGCGATTTTCAAATGATACGTCTGACAAGGCACGACTGCGATGACAGAAGTTATCGGCACAGTATAGCCATTGTAAGCAATATCATTATTCGGATTTGTGAAATTGTCTACATAGTATGCAGTATTCGCTCCCCCGGAACCAAGTGGCCATCCGCCATTTACAGTAAAAATTGAAACCGGTGTGGTTCCATTTGGAAGTGTTGCAATATTGTGTGATGTATAATTTCCTCCGGCCGGATCGGGGCCCGTGAGGAACATTGCAAACACATCATTGTATTGCATGATGTATTGCGGATATTCTTCTGATCCGAAAACATAAGTGATATGAAGCGTATCACACACAGGAATAAAATCAAATTCCAATAAGCATGCATCATATCTGGCTTGCGAACTGATTGCTACTACATCCGGATCACTTAAATTATTTCCATTCTGAACACTGTTAAAACTCGTTCCCGGATTTGCAACATCAGCTGCTAGTCCGCTGGTCAATAAAACACCATTCGGAATTCCGAGATTGCCACCAGTATAAACAAATGTCCCAGTAGAATTTACTCCGCAGTCAATTGTCGCATTGGTAACAGTGATTCCATTTCCAACAATTGCCTGAGCTAATGCTGTGGCTGAACCGTTATTTGAAATTGAAAGCTGAGCATACCCAAAAGATGGAATTAAAAAGCTAAGGACGAAAAGTAGTTGGCCTCTCATTTTGTTCAAAAATGCACTTTGGGGAGCATGTTTTGGGGACCGTAAATGTACAAAAATTATATTGGGGTTGGGGCTTGAACTTTTGGTGTCAAAAATCTTAACACTAAGATCACTGAAATTTAGCCACGAATTCACGAATGAATTATTTTATTCGTGAATTCGTGGCTAAATTTTCGTGATCTTAGTGTTCAAAAGTTAAAATTTTATTCTATACTCAAAATTTATAACAAGACCTCTTGTCAATCCATCCGGTCGTGCATCTCTTACAACAAATGGCGCTCCAACATTTAATTGCAAAGCATTTTTCTTATTTATTTCGTAATCAAAAAAAGCATTCCCATTCAATGTTAGTCCTTGCGAACCATCGATCATTCTTTCTACTCCTGATACATCTGTATATTTATCGTCTTGTAAGTGATAAATGGGTAAAATACTTGGTGTGATTTTAAATTTATCTCCGAGCATAATAGGATAGGACACTCGAAATAAAACATCTCCGCTACGCTTATATTTATTTGTCGACTGAAAATTCCTCAATTCTGAATCAGCCGGATATTTCTCAGATAAAAATTCGTTTTTGTTCTGCGTAACAGGTTGTTGAATGGCTGCAACACATTGAAGTTTTTTTACTTCAAAACCTACCCCTATGATTATATCAAATGTTCCTAAACTCGATTGATAATCCATAGGCAACGAAAGATCACTTAAAGTTTTGTTGCCATCGGCTAAAGGGATTTTTGTTCCGATAGAAATTTTTGCCTTCTCAAAAATCTTGTAATTTACATTTAGATAGATGTCTGACAATCCTATCTCTGAAATATCGTTTCCGCTTTGTGCCAATGAGGTTATCTTAGCATCAAAGGTAAACTTGTCATTTAGTTGTCTATTATACTCAAGGTAATTCCCAAAAATTGAAATAGAATAGTCTGCACTACCATAGGTAAATCCAACTTTAAATTGATTCTTTATTACAGAAACACTGTCTGAAGAATTTGGTTTAAAACTATTCAATGTGCAAAACCCTGCATCGCTACATCCTTGTCCATTGACAAACTTTCCCATTAAAACTATGGCGGCTAAAATCGCAAAATTATAAATCAAAGTTTTCATAATTGACAAACTTATATTTGTTCAAGATCCTTATTCTCCAAATCACCCACACGTGATACATGATGATCTATATCTAAAAATTGAATAAGCAACCACGCCGATGCAATCATTATCGCAAATGCAAAGATCGTAAACTCCCAGTTAAAATATGCCTTAATTGGACCTATCATAGCTACAAAAGCAATACGTCCAAGATTTCCAATAGTCATGTATAGAGTAAATTGACTCGCTGAAACTTTTTTCCAGCAACATTGCATAGCCATTGCAAAAATTCCAATCGAAGCAAAGACATTTATCACATTAAACATGATCATAAATCCGTGAATAAATGTTTTGCTTTCCCAATACATTTTTAAAAATGCAAGTGCAGCATTTATAAGTATTAAAAGCAAAAAATAAACATTCATCATTCTCTTCTTGCCGAATTTGTCAATCAAAATACCGCCAATAAGCATCCCGCCAATGCCGCCAACCAATTTAGCAACTGCATAGAATTGTGAATAGGAAACATTTGTCCACCCAAGTTCCTTTACTGTAAAAATTGGCAGCAGTGTTCCCATAAAATTAAACGACCCTTGACAGATGAACAATATAATTGCAAGCAACACCGAATTACGTAACCGAAAAACGCTGTATAACGACTTAAAGATGGTTGACCAACTTGTTAATTGTAACTTCTTTGTTTCCGGTGAAGATGTTCCAGGACTCCATGGCAGAATCTTCTCACCCTTGCGCTCTCGTAAAAAAAGCGGCACTAACATAATCACACCTATCATTACTGCCAACATTAGAATAGCAGTTGTAAAATTATACGCGTTCAATAGCCAAGTCCCTAACGCCAACGAAGTAGAAACACCGATAATTTTTGAACCCCACATGAAACCATTTGCACGAGCTTGCTGATTGACAGGAATAATATCAACAGCCATTCCATCAGTAGCTACATCCTGAAATGCGCCAAAGAAAGACACTACAAAACCGGCAATCATAAATTGAGTCAGATTGTTCAAAGGATCCGGTACATATGCCATAGCAACACAACTTGCTATTAAACCTAATTGACCAAAAAGCACCCAGGGTCTTTTTCGTCCCATTGGCAAATAAGTATAGCGATCCATCATTGGAGCTACTATAAATTTAAAACTCCACGGAATCCCGCAAACTATTGCAAAGCTTGCTATTTCTCCCGGCGTATTTCCATTCATTGCCATCCATGCCGGTATTCCAAATGATAGCATACCTTCAGGAATTCCTTGTGCAAAATACAAGGCAATAAAATTAAAGTATCGGAAAAATGTATTGTCTGAAAGTGATGGAATACTAACTGTGGATTTCATAATGGCGTGTGAATGTTCAAGAAAGCTATTTTATTTCTTTCCTGCAAGTAAATAATCAACGCCGGCACTATTCTTTTCCCAACTGAATTCAGTCCTTAAAATCTTCAAACACCTTTCCATCATAGCGAATCACACCATTCGCCGTGCCATACCAAATGTTTCCAGTTCTATCTTCTATGATACCAAAAATCTGTTTTGATCTTGTAATCTCTGTTAATGACTTTCCATTATACTTCAACAAAATCATTTCGCGTCCGGTTACTTCTCCTCCGCTAAACCATATGTTACCGATCTTGTCTTCTAAAATACAAACGGCAAATTCAGGACTTATTTTAGCAATAGACTTTCCATCAAAACGAAATACTCCATTTTGACAACTGATCCAAATGTTTTCATTTCTATCTTCAATAATACTCCGGACATTTGTAAATGAAAAATCTGCTCCAATCTTAAATTTGGTGAATTCCTTTCCATCATAACAATCAACACCTCCGTTTGTACCCAACCAAAGTTTTCCGGATTTGTCTTCTGCTATAGCACTTACAAAATTATTACTTAGTCCGTGTTGCGTCGTGTAATTGATAAATGTATTTCCGTTAAAACAACTTGCTCCGTTGTCTGTACCAAGCCAAATGTTTCCGGTTTTGTCTTCAGCAATACAAAATACTTTATTTCCACCAAGTTGATGTTCTGTTGTAAAATTTGAAAAATATTTCCCGTCATATTTATAAACACCTGCGCCTATCGTTCCAAACCAAAGATTTCCTTTGCTATCTTCTAACATTGAAAAAACATGAAACTGTCTTAATCCGAATTTCAATGTGTAGTTTGTAAATTGTTTGCCATCATATTGGATGATACCGTCCCAACTTGCGATCCAAATATTTCCGCTTCTGTCTTCAAGTACATTTCTTGTGATGCTATGAGGACCCTGATTTGAAATGGTATCAAGTTTTTTATCGAATGTAGGATCACCATCGACAGAATCAGATAATAATACAGGATTAGAATGTATCTCTGTTTCTCCTGAACTCTCTTTGGTTGATTTAATATCGTTACATGACATCATGAATAAAAGAACAAAACTAAAGTACACTTATTTACTCCATTAATTTGGTCCATATAATCCATACTTTAAATTTCCTGCAAAATACAATAAAGCAAATATCAATTAATACAAATTTTGCTAATCAATAGTCCTTAAGTTGTTATTGGCTTGTTAAGAAGATTATTTTGTATGATAAACCAGTCACTAACAGTATATTTATCAGATAATGTATGAATTATCATACAAAATCGACCAAAATATACACAGTAAAATTACCGGGTACATTGTGTCCCGATAGCTATCGGGATTGCGATCTTGTATTAAGCCTTAAGTGCATTTATAAATTAAAATATTATATTGAACCACCAATCTCATCATAATGAAAACCCTAACTTCAATCATCACAATTCTACTTTACAGCTCATCCGTTTTCTCGCAAACAACTTACTCTCCACAAACCCTTGAAAAATAAATGAAGTTGAAACTAATATTACCGGGAATATACTGGTGAATGATGAAAGGCCAAGCACAATTTTAGAACGAATGGCTAAATACAAAGTCAAAGGACTAAGTATTGCAGTCATTGAGAATAACAAAATCGCTTGGGCAAAAGGTTATGGTTGGGCAGATGAAGGTGAGAAAAAACCAATGACAACAGAAACATTGTTTGAACCTGGGTCGATAAGTAAATCATTGAATGCTGTTGGCATACTAAAATTAGCCCAAGACAAAAAAGTTGATCTGTATACTGACATCAATACTTATTTAACTTCATGGAAATTTCCATATGATTCGATTTCCAAAGGCAAAAAAATAACACTTGCACAAATACTAAGTCACAATGCAGGCTTAACTGTACATGGTTTTCCGGGACACGATATCAAAGGGCCGATACCAACTGTCTACGAAGTCTTAGATGGAATTAAACCGACTTTTACTCCTGCGGTAAGAAGTGAATTCGAACCGGATCTGAAATTTCAGTATTCAGGAGGAGGGACAACAATTTCTCAAGTGATACTTACTGATATCACTAAGCAATCGTACGATGTATGGATGTATGAAAATGTTTTGAAGCCGATTGGAATGGTTAATAGTACGTATGCACAACCACCTTCAAAGGACAAACAAAAAATTTGTTCTTCTGCTTATAATCGTGATGGCACACCGATTCCCAATAAATTTCATGTCTATCCTGAACAAGCTGCTGCAGGTTTATGGATGACGCCGAGCGATCTTTGCAATTACATTATTGATATGCAATTGGCATACAAAGGAATTCCTTCCAAAGTCTTGAATCCTGAAATGGTGAAACTCCACCTTACGCCTTATAATAATGGCCCGACAGCCATGGGTACTTTTATTGAAGATCATGATGGAGCGAAGTACTTTCAACATGGAGCAGGAAATGATGGTTTCTGTGGACAATTTTATTCGAGCCTGGAAGATGGTTACGGAGTTGTCATATTCATGAATACTGATGATGGCAAACTTCTTTTCGAAGTCATAAATAGCGTCGCCAAAGCCTACAATTGGAAGAATTTTTATCATGAACCACAACGTAAAAAAGCAGTACATGTTCCTGACAGCATAATAAAAACATATGAAGGAATTTATTTGTATGATGATGCATGGGCAGCTATAGGGAAAAAAGATAATGAGTATCACTTCTATGCAAATCAAATGCCTGTGAAAATGTACTTCACATCACCCACATGTTTTTTCAATGAAGAATTTCAAGCGACAAAAGAATTTGTGAAAGATAATGATGGAATTATAACCGGTTATACACGAACTGTGAATGACAAAAAGTATCCGCCTGCAATAAAAGTTACTATTACAGACACACTCAAGTTAACAAAACAAATGGTCGATGAGATTGGATGGTATTTATTCGAAAATAAAAATTATACCGAAGCAATTTCTTATTTCAAAAGAGGGATTCAATTATATCCGGAAGACTTCAACATGAAAATAAATCTTGCACACTTGTATTTATTTAACAATGATTATAAAAGTGCCATTGCTATTTATAAAGCAAATCAAAACGCAACAATAAGTCCTGGAAAAACCTGGGAGGATGTGTTAAAAAGCGATTACACTTACTTCAGAGATCACAATTACGATGTAAAGATCTTTGATTCGGTCTTTGCAGAACTAAAACTTAAAAAGCCGTAATGTCGTCTAATTGGATTTATAGACAATCCTTCTCTCGCAGCTGGGCGGAATTTTAAAATTCCGCCCAGCTGCGAGATTATTACCTACTTCAAATCCGCCACCTGCAAACTCGAAAGACAACTTTTTGCAGTGCTATCAGTATTCCCACCTACTATGTAAAGCATATCGTTAATAATGTGTGCGCCTGCATGTCGCCTTGGTATCATCTTTTTAGATTTAACAACAGAAAATTGATTCGAAGGAATATCATAACAACCAATATAAGTCTGGTTCGTGTAATCAAACAATGTATAGATCTTCGATCCATGAGCCGTCACTGAATTCGCAGAAATTCCAACCGGAAGATCTGCCAGTTGAGTCCAGGTATTGGTTTCTGTATCATACATATCAATTCTCGTAGAAACTTTACCCGAATAACCACCAATTACATAAAGCTTCCCTTCGACCATGACGCCTTTGGCCTCCTTGGCTTCCGGCATACTTGCTAGTTTGATCCATCGATTTGAAGCTACATCAAAACAATATAGTCTAGCTGAATAGGTAGGTTCCGAGCCATCGATTTTACCACCGAAGGAATAGATAATATCATTCCACATTGCCACTCCTGCAGCATGCGCAGGCTGCGGGTTGTCTGTTGCAAATGTCACTTCACCTGTTTTCAAATCAACGACTTCCATTTTCTTGTTTAGCTTTTGGTCGAATAGATCTCCATTAAAGACATAGAGTTTGTCTGCTACAATAGCAGACGAAGCAAATAATTTCGGTGATAGTTTTGTCGTAAGGACAGACCACGTACTTGTTGCAACATCATACTTCTCTACATGACCGGAATATTTGTCAATGGCAAAACCATTTGAAACATAAAAGCATGTGCCATCAGAGACACTGGTAATGGCTCCACGCGCTGTAGGCATTGCTGCCAGATCTCCAAACTCAAGTGCGTTTTGTGAAAAAGCATTCGCAAAACAGAAATAAACAAATAAAAGAGATATTGATAGTTTTTTCATATTAGCTTTTATACATCAAATACTTTGAAAAGGTTTAAGTTCAATTAAGAAATAGCGGGGATTGGGGGAAATGGGATTAATCGATATTATGAAAGACGATTAGTGACAAAGGCGGATTCAAAATACGCAGCTCGGTAGCGAAGGATAATAAATCCTTCGCAGCAAGGTAATAGTAGACTTCACACAAATTAATTATTAAGAAACTTTTCAATGTCACCAATATATTCAACTTCCAATTCAGACTGTCTTTTCCCAAATTTATAAATCACAACTGTCACAATCACCTGGTCCTTTTTTACTGTTTGAACATCAAGTTCGATGCGCAAATTCCGCCAAAATAAAAGCGAATATTTTTTCGCTCTTAAAAAATAAAACTTCTCTTTACTATCTTCTACTTTAAAGCCTTTAGAAGTACAAAACAAAATCAGATTTTGATATACTTCAATTACATTTTTATATATTAAGCATGCATTTTTTTCCATTCGCGGTTTAGCCTCTTATAGATCTCCTTTTTCTCCTTCAATCCACCTCTCCAGCATTACTCTCTCTGATGGTGATTGGTGTGTGCCTCCTGCTAAAATATCAAGAAACTTATCCCACAGATTTTTCTCTTCTTTAAATTCCTTTTTAAAATTTAACAAGGCTTTGTAATAATCATTTTGATATTCTACTGCTTCTTCATATGTAAAGTTTGCAGGAACCTGGTCAACTATCAATTTGGTAATAACATTTAATTCATCCGTCGAGTATCGCTCAATCATTTGCAGCAACACTCTGCATGACTCAACATTTGAAACAATGGACTCTAATAGAATCGTCCCCGGTTTAACAAATTCGTTTTCCCACTGTGGATGAATTGCTTCAGGCAATAACTCTCTTCCTGTATTTACCGCCTCCTTTGAATTAACCCTTAAAGCAGACACTTGTTCAGCCAGACTCGTCCATAATTCACTATAGCCTTCTGTCTCTTTCTGTATTATTTTTAATTTACCGGAAACAAGAATATTATTAATTATTGCAATCACTCTGCTACCTTCATGTAATATCGGTTTCCACTGATTTGTTACTTCAGGGGTTGTATTGGCATCAATGATCGCAGTACCACTTCCATTTAATTCATCTAACCTTGATTCAATATCTAATAACTCCAGAAAATCTTTTTCCAGAGTAGCATTAAAATTCTTAATCGATAATAATGCCTTTAGTCCGGGATTTTGATTCTTATTAATTCCTCCTCTTGAAACACCAATTACATCATCATTTGTTTTTCTGACAACTTGCCCTTCTATTGTTTCCATTCTATTAAATTTAATATCGTTTTACTATTCTAACAAAGGTTCAATATTATGAAGTAATAAGTGTTACAAAATATTTAGGGTAACTTACAGAATTCACACATTGTATCTGGATTAATCAGATTTATGGGAATTTTAGCGCTGATTTTTTAAGACAGAAACTTCCATGTTCTCTTTGTGTCCGGATAGCTATCGGGATTATGTTCTATATGTTTTATTTTTTAAAACATCCCAAGCGGTACCGTAAACACCACCCTGGTTCCCGTACCAACACCACCCTCATCAGCTAAGTCAGAAATATGAAACTGGACCTTTTTGTGCTTCGATTTATTCAATACAACAAGTCTTTCTTTCGTGATCTGAATCGCTGAAAGACGATGAAAAATATTAGTGTCAGTATTTACCTGCTGATTATGATTTATTCCGGTTCCGTTATCTTTTACAGTGATCTGAAGTTCATTCTCACCAACTAACTTGTAATCAATACTAATATGTCCATGAGTTGTCTTTCCTCTGAAACCATGCTCAATTGCATTTTCGATAAATGGTTGCGTTAACATCGGTGGAATATTTACTTCATCCAGATCATCGATCAAAGTGGTGTCAATTGTATATGTGAAGTTATCATCCATTCTTAATTTCTGCAATTCCAAATAAAATCTCAATGTCTCGAGTTCTTTCTTCAGCGGAATAAATTCCTGAACCGACGAATCCAGGATCAAACGCATCAATCGTGAAAAATCTGATAAATATTTTCCGGCAAGCTTTGGTTCATTCTCATAAATATAACTTTCAATCGTAATTAGTGCATTGAAAATGAAATGTGGATTCATCTGCGTACGAAGTAGCTTTTGTTCCAACTGCAACGATCGATGCTCCAGTTTCATTTTGTTATTTCTGAAAATCAATCCCCCGAGAATAATAGAAAACAAAAGAATGCCTCCGAGACCAAATAACAAAAGTTGATTTGTCCTCAACTCAAGTGATTTCACTTTCAACTGACTTTCAAGAATCACATTTTCCTTTTGCTTATTTTCTGTTTCGAACTTTGCATGCATTTCTGCAATTTGTTTCACTTTTTCATCAGAATGCATGGAATCATTTAAATTTGAATACTCCTCCATAAATTTGAATGCTTCCTCAAATTTTCCCAGTTTCTTATAACAACTTGCTAAAGCCACTAATGCATTGGCCTGAAATTGCTTCATTCCCAATTCCTCTGAACTTACAAGTGCTTTCTTATTATATTGTATAGCTGTTTCATAATTTTCCATCTTTTCATAGATAGACCCTCCGATTATGTACATATGATTCAACTTAAAAATATTGCCGATCTCATTGAGAAGACTCTCTGCTTTCTTGAAATAAACAAGAGCAGTATTCAAGTTGTTTTTAGTCGTATAAATATCTGCCAATCCCAAGTAGGCAGTTATTGCACCATCCGGATTCTCATTTGAAAGCGAAATCATTATTGACTGCTGATAATATTTGATCGCTTCATTATACTGATTCTTTCTTGTAAACACATGGCCGATATTATTCAGAGCAGAAACCTGAGCGCCTTTATTTCCTAATGCATTGAGAATAGCAATGCCTTTCATATACCATTCCAATGCCTTGTCGTCTTCGTGCTGAGACATGTAAATGATGCCAAGATTATTAGAGATTTTTGCCAGCCCAATTGAATCGTCTAATTCCTCTCTCATTTTATAGCTTTCAAGAAAATAGACAAGTGCCTTTTCATAATTCCCAAGAGCGAATTGTGCATTTCCTCTATTCGAGATCACTGAAGCTATTCCAATTTTATTACCTAATTGCTCGTAACGCTTCATTGCACTATCCAGCATCACTGTTGCCTTCGTATGTTCACCTTGCTTTATGAAAATAATACCGATATTCTCATAAGCCGTCGCTAAATATTGCGGCTCGACTGAACTGTCAGAATAGATCACATTGGTAAAATACTTCAAAGACTTCTTTACGTCTTTTGATAGAAAGAACTTTCCTAGTTTAACATTTTCTTCAACTGATAAAGTATCTGCATTGCCTATGGCAATTAGTTGGCGTAAGCTATCACTCTGCTCTATCTCCAGCGAGTACGCAGAATTACAGATCATCAAAAACAATAAATAAAATAGTCCTCTTTTAATCATAATCTATTAGATCACACAATTCCATTCGGCTACAAGTTAATTTAAAAAACAAATCATTCTAAAATCCAATCACTCCTTTTCTGATTTGCAGTTGATTTCTACATAAAAAAGCCGGGACACTATCCCGGCTCTCAATTCTAAATGCCTTCGACTCAATTCCGCTGAATCACCAACCTATCATTTAAGCACTGATTAGAATTACTAACTTCTACCACATAAATTCCATTTGAAATGGAAGCCGGTATTTCAATGTCTACATTTGAATAATTATCAACTCCGATCTTCTTTGAATAAATGTTTTTCCCTGTCACATCATATATATTCATTGTGGAGCCACGAAGATCAAATCCGTTCGATGAAATTGTTATTCTATCTGAAGCAGGATTTGGATAACATGAAATCGTTTTGATGTTTTTTGTTTCATTTATTCCAACTCCAATTCCTCCCGGTAAAGAATCCGGATGAAGTTTGAAAAGAAACGTTGCATATGGGTCCTGAAAGACTTCTATCGTATCCGCACCAAAAAAAATGAAATCATTTCCTAATGGTATCAATTTACTTCGAGGCTGCGCCAACGGATAAATAATAGTTCCACTTCGGGTTCCATTTGTCTGCACCAATCGATTGATCATGTCCATTCCGCCATCCGGATACCACGACATTGCAAAAAACATATTATCATTAATAATTTGCGGACGATTCACAAAAAACGGTGCCACATCCTGCATTCCCCATGCCATACTTGAACCTGCTGTTGTCCCATCTGATATTGCCAATCCTGTTGAATCATTATCTGCACCATTGAAATAAACATAATTGCCCAGACTCATCATCGCCGGTCTTACTGTTAATCCGTTGTTCATAATAATCTGAGTCGTTCCTGCTACTGATCCATCACTCTTCCATAGCTCAGCGCCAAATCCGGCATCGTATGATGCAAAATAAAATACTCCATTCATATCTGTTGCAACATTATCTTCATCCCAAGGATACAAAGTTGTTTCTATTCTAAATGTTCCTGCATCTGTACCATCCGTTCTCCACCAGTGTTTTTGAGCAGGGCCAATTCCTCCTGCATCATCGCCATGAAAATAAAGATAACCTCCGCTATTCGTAAAATGCGGATTGATACAAGTAAATCCTGTGCCATCATCAAATATTCCTCTGGCTCCGGGTATCATGTCTTTTACTAATTGCGTTCCGCCCGCTGTTCCATCAGAACAGAAAAGTTCCCATCCGTGAGTTCCATCTGTCGCTGCAAAATACAACTTGCCATTGTACACTGTAAGAAAAGATGGGTTCGACGATTCTGTTCCCGGATAAAGATCTATTACTTGCGATGTTCCTGCGGTACTACCATCAGTAAGCCAAAGCTCGTTTCCATTGGCAAGATTACCTGCATTCATATAAAGAAGATTATTCATTTCACAAAATGTCGGCACTTTGTTATTTGTAAAATCCCAGCCCATCATTCCCGAATTAAATTCGTAGAACATATTTGTTCCGGCATTCGTTGCATCACTTTTCCATAATTCTTTACCGTGTACACCGTCGTCTGCAAAAAAATAAAGTCTGTCTTTAAAAACATAATTTTCATACTGAAGTCCATCTGTTCGTGAAGAAGTTGCCCAGCAGAAAAGGTCGCCGGCGTAGTTTGGATTAATGTCTTTCACTAAACCCGTTCCTGCAGCTGTACCATCAGTGGCCCAAAGTTCATACTCCCATTGTAACGCTCCCTCATGACCGTAAATAACTTTTCCGTTTACTGCCTTCATACTTACTGCATCTACAACATCAGGACAGATTATCGTGACCTGACTAAATGCCGGAGAAGTTGAAATGCAAAACAGAAATATATATAATATTCTTTTCATTTTGATTTAATGTTTAGAAATTGAATTTAGATTGTGTTGTTAAACTATTTACTAAGATTGACTTTCTTCACAATTGTACTTTTTGCCGTGTTCAACTTCAGAAAATAAATACCGGAAGGTTGTGCTGAAAGATCGAGTTCGTTGTTTGTAATTTCTGCGGGAATCTCTTCACCTAACAAATTATAAACCATGAAATTTAAAATCGGACTATCGATTGATTTTAGTGTGATCTTTCCAGTTGTCGGATTTGGGAATACCTGAATATTGGAAATCGAATTTGCTTCTTCAAGTCCTGCATTCAAAGGAGTATGAAATGATCTGGACTCTTCGTAACCATAGAATGCCCCACCAAACAAAAATGAATTTAAAGAATCTGTTGTGCTTCTGATGTTGTAATACCCATTTCCAAATTCACAACAAATTCCACCGCCGGCATCTGTATTGATCACAAAAGTATAACATGAATTTGGATTTAAATTCCACGTGTAAGTATAAAAATTGTTATTCAAGTATACGCCTGGCGGACTGGATGCAACAGTGTCTTCATTGGCATCGAGTAATTTCCATGATGTCCGCGAATAAGTTCCCGTAAGCTGAAGGTCGAGTGTCAAATTAAAATCGGGTGCTTCGGGTGCAAGAGTCAAAGTTGCTTCCTGGATATTTCCGACTGTATAAATTTCTGAACCGGTGGTAACATTAAATTCATAATTTATTCCTTCGATCAGATTCACATTTTCAAATGTTACATCTTCGTAAGTATCTTGTGCAAGATTGCCTGTCCAGTTTTTACTTTGAAGCACTGTTCCATTAGCGCTCACTTCAACTGTTGCAGATGTCATCGGTGTTGAACCTTGATTGTATAGTCGGGTAACAGGATGTTCGCCATCACAAAATTCGCGGTCGCCGGTATCAAACAATGTCGCATCAATCGATCCATTATCAAATGGTGCCGGACATTGCGTTTTCCATTGTTGCAGAAATCCTTCAAATGTTGTTCCCATTGGAACCCGCACTCCATTTGTAGATCCCGGACAATGAATAAACAAAGAAGGATAACCATTCATCACATAATTACTCTGCACTGCTGCTCCTTGTCCATAAGGTCCAATGATGGGATACGGTGTTGTCTGGATCCAGTTTCCCATTGCTTGCTGACCAACACCGGATAAATTGGCCATGGTACTTGCAGGGTCGCCATCGACAAAAATGATGAAGAGGTCATTTGTTCCTTCGGGACCAAACTCATGATAAAGTTTCTCCATAATTCCTGTGATGTGAAAATCCCAGCAAGGTGAACACCAATTTGCGCTGACATCTACAAGTACTGTCTTGCCTGTGTTTACAATAGAATCGATGTTGTAAGAGTTTCCATCAATTCCTGTTGCAATCCAATTTTGATTTTGAGCACTGACACTCAAACCTGTCATTACGAGAATGACGAAAAGTAATTTTTTTAACATGATATTTTTTCTAGGGTTAGACTCTGAAATTCAAATGTAGATAACTATTTCGGTTAAAAAATGGCTAATGTACAGGCGTAGCGGTTTGATTATCCTACGTTACAGCCTTTAAAAAATGCTAGAAAGAGAATAGTTGTTAAATTTTATGCAAAGGAAGGGATGAAGCATTTCTTTCTTTGCAAATTCTAAAGGATATAGGTATTTTACTGTCTGTTTGATTTAAGCCAGAAATCAGAAATTATCTTAAATTGCCGCATGTTAAAAAACCAAAGCGACATACATTCATTGTCTACTTCAAGATTGGTTTTTATTTTATTCGCGGGTACGCTTATTCGCTTTTTATTTGGATATCTGCTCAAACCCTGGCTCGAAGCGCCTGATCAACTTGCATGGGGATTGAGTATTGATGAAATGGTTGCAAGTGGAAACTTTAATTACACACAATTGATGCATAATGCATTTGAAAGCGGTAGTTGGGTGACGGGTTTATTGTCGATTCCATTTAGATCAATTGCAAATATCTTACCCGCACTCTCATGGTCTGCATTGTTAATAGATCTATTGTCCAGAACCATTCAGATCAAAATCGTTCAAAATGTATTGGGAAATAAATCTGCTATTTGGTTTGGCTGGTGGACAATATTCTCTATCCCCTTGATCTTACCTTGGTCAACTGTAAATTGCGGATTGCATTCTTTGTCTGCCTTTATTCCATTCTTGTTTTTATTTATCATCACAAAAATTCATGGAAAGAAATTGGCACCAATTTATCTTGGACTATTCTGTGGACTATCAATGTCGTTTTCATTTGACAATCTGGTACTCGCACCTGTTGCAATGCTTGTAATCCTTTGGAGTGAAAAAACAACGATGAATAAAATCGCAGCGCTCTTTTCTTTTCTGTTGATTTTTTTCATTGCATTCTTGCCATTTCTTCTTGCAAGGAAATTTTTGAATACCGGATTTCAACTGGAATCTGAATCAGTGCTCTCATTACGTGGAGTTGAATTCGGAAATCCATTTACAGTAAAGCATTTCGGAAAATTTATTGCTGTATGGATTACAACACTTCCTCTTTCGCTCTTAATGCCCGGACTCTCATTACTTTTCACTGCAATAATTGGTGTGATACTAATTACACTAATAGCATTCGGATTAAAATCTTTCTATAAAGAAAAAGGTCTTTCATCTGTTATTAAAATCTGCTCGGCAGGCCTTGTAGTCACATTCTTTTTGTTCTATGCCTTCAGCCCCTTCTACTCAAACTATTTGCCGGGAAGGTCCTATGTTTCATATCGACATCTCACTTACATAGTCCCTTTCTTGATTGCAATAATGATCTATGGAATTAGTATTTCGGGGAAAACCGGAAAAATGATTTTTGCATCCTGGATGATTCTTTGTATTGCCGGAACATTTATTTTTACCATACAGCAGCCATTATATAAACAACCATTATATAAGCCGGCCGGATGGATATTGGCAAAGAAATTCGGACACGATGTAGATCATATGCTACCCATCAATTCAATGGCCGAAGAAAAATACAGGAAGGATATTTTGTTTGGTTACGGCTGGGGTCTTTCAGCTACATTATTTGAACATACCGGTGACAGTTCTTCAATCAACAAACTCATTCATCTTGTAGAAAAGTTTCCCGATGAAAAAATTGATCAGGTGAAAGCGGGTGTGCGTTTCTCTTTTGATAGTAGTGTAACTCCGGTATTGGACAAGAATGTTTTATTTGAATTAGAGAAAAAAGGGTTCTAATTGAGGGTCTATTGTTTAAGTATTTTCACTTCTGTTCTTCTGTTTTGTTTTCTCCCTGCCTCATCTGTATTCTCTGCAATTGGTAAAGTATCTCCATATCCTTTTGCTTCCACGCGACTAGTGCTAATCCCTTTTTTTACTAAATAGTTTTTTACCGAGTTAGCCCTGTCCTGAGAGAGTTTTTGATTTGCCTCTGTGCCACCTACATTATCTGTATGCCCTGAAATCTCAATTACTGTGGTTTTTTTCTGCGACATGTAATTTAATAATTCATCCAATTCTGTAAATGATTCCGGTTTTAAAGTTGATTTACCCGTATCAAAAAACACATTATCTAATGTGAAAGTAGTGCCGGGTGTAATGGTAAGTTCGCACTCTGCAACGACACCTTCAGCATCCGGAATTTCCATTACAGTATATTCTTTTTTTGACGTCACTGATTGGTATTGTACTGTATATTTGTCGCCAATGGGAATAAAAAGTTGAATCTTTCCGTCTTTTTTACTGATGCCTGAATAGACTTTCTTGTTTTTTACGGAAATAAAACTCACTTCTTGATTTTCGATTGGAGTTTTTAAATTACTAACCACAATAACGTTTATGATTGCTTTCCCTTCCGGTGCTTGTTCAGAAGTTTGAGAATACGTATACGATGCGTTAGTAAAAAGTATCAATAACAGCAGGTTTTTCATTTTATTTTTGATATCAAACGTTGAGTCTGGCCCTTTTATTTCAGGATGGCGCAACTTTACTTATTACGTCCGGAGTTCGGTTAAACTCATATGAGTTTCCCACTGCGATGAAATTGCAATTCTTCACCTTGGATCTCTAATTAGGATTATCATTTATTCTGCCCCAATCGAAATCCTATATTCCTCTGTGTCACATCCTGATCTAAAAATGTTTGCAAACCGCTCGTATAACTTTTCGACATCTGATTGAAAAGATAATCATAGAACTTCTGGTAGTCGGCCTGATTTCCTTCCACTATTTCAAACTCTTCTTCGTATTCGATCAGTTTTACCAGAAACTTGTTGTCTTTATTCTTCTTAAATAACATACCAAGTATTATCGTTTCTTGCGGAAAAACGTCCTTGCCTTCATAAACATTGATACCGAAAGCACATTCCCAATAAGAATCCGGTCTCAAAAACATGGTGTTGAAAAGAGGAGCCGGAATAGATTCATATTCTCCTTCTTCATTCAACTTAAAATAGGATAATTGCGAAAAAGGAATCTGAAAATACTCTATTACACCTTTCCACAGATCATATGCAAAATGATGGCAATCGTCGCGGTAATTTTTAAATTCACTACGCGCATTTTTATAAGTTTCACAGAGTGCTTCAAATTTTGTCATATCATTCCACAGTTTGAATTAAAATTATATATATTTCCAATCAAGCATCGTGATTTTTGTCACAGCAACAGATGACCTGTCTCAATTTATCTATCGCTCATTTATTCTCTATTTGTTTTTTAGCTTCCATCCCAAAAACAAAATTTTCCTGAATATTATTTCCCATGCGGCTCCAAACTCGGAAACGTTTTCCCATCACGAACATAAGCATCCAAGAAATTTCTTGAAACATGATTCACTTCATCGACATATTCAATCAAACTATGTTGCCCGCCTTCAAAAAATTGAAACCGTACGGGATGTTTAATTTCATAGAGTTTGTTTAACATAGTAAGTTGCTCCTCGGGAGATACACGCCAGTCTGCACTTCCTGTTAAAAGTAGCAATGGTGTTGAAGGAGAAATTTTTTCAGCCCAATAAACTGCAGATCTTGTCTTTAAAACCGAATCCCTGTTTATAAAATAGCCCAACGCCAATTCAGAAAATACTGAATCCATTTCAGGACGCTTCTTTGTTTGAATAAAAGCTTCGGCCATTCCTGATCCAACAACTGCAGCTTTAATTTGATTCGTCATTGTCAATGCACGATACGTCATCATTCCTCCGCGACTCCATCCATACATTCCAATTCTTGAGGTGTCGGCTTTCTCTACATGAGAAAAAAATGGAATAAGATTAATAACATCATTCACATCACTCCCACCAAATTCTTCTTTTCCTTCACTGCCTTTATTTCCGCGATAATGACTTCCAACAACTACATAATCCCAACTCGACATCTCTGCAAAAAATCTGACAAGTGTGAAATCAGTTGTGCCGCCGTAATCTCTGTTGCCACCTCGGTTAAAAATAATGCAGGGAAACTTCCCGGACTTTTTCGGAACAGACATAAAGCCATTTACTTTTAGTCCGTCAGACAAATAAGTTATTTTGAAAAAGTCAACGGCATTTATTAATGCTTTTGCATTGGGCAATCTTTTTTCGATCTGCGCCATTGATGTATCAGCAATGGTGTATGGTATCTGCTCAATTATTTTCCCGTTTTGAGCATTGACAGTGCTTTGAAAAATCAGCAACAGAAAAAATAAAAGGTAGTAATTTCTCATTTGAGTTTATTCTATAATTATTTTTTTAGTAAATTGTCTGTTACCATTAATAAGTCTAATAGAATAAATCCCTTTGCTCAAATTGCAATCGATCGTCTCTCTGCTTCCGGTAATTCTCACAGTGTACACCTTTTCTCCTATTAAATTATAAACTTCCACATCCGATATTTCAACTTGTGTTTTAAAATCTAAACTTAATTCAAATGTGCCTTTAGTGGGGTTTGGAAATACACTAAAGCCGGATTCAATTTCTGAAATTGTTTGAACTTCTGTTGTTAAAGCACATACACCACATGTGCTGTCAATTGTATACACCCAAATTGCATTGGACCATAAACCACATCCTGACAATCCACCAAACATGTAAAGGCGATCTGATCCATCTGTCCATCCAATTGGACCCTGAAGTGCGGGTGGAGAATTCGTTGGCGATGACACTCCTCTAACACCCCAACGTGGACAACCTTGAAGAGATGAATCTGCACTGATCATCGCCCACTGTTCTGCTTTCGGACAATATTTCCATAATGAATTATAATATCCATCTCCAACAATGACTCCCCAAAAATTGCCTTTTGAATCTTTCCATGAAGCTCTGCATTCCGTGGCCATACTTGGAATATTTAAATCATTCATCATACACATTGGACCATTTACTCCAAATGTATTCCCCATAGTATCGCCATCCATCCATGTCCAATTCATGGACTGAACATTAAATTTCCAGAAATCAATTTTATTTGAGCGCATTGAATTCCAACTTTCATACCCTCCAAAACACCAGAGATTTCCATTGTCATCTTTCCAGTTTGGATATACCCATCTACCTCCAGGTGTATTATTCGCCCCTTCTACTCCCCTTGTTCCATAAACACCACGCTGATTAGGAATCGAATCGCCCTTCACCCATGTCCATTCATTGGTTGCAATAGTATACTTCCACATATCATTAATACTACTATTTGCTGTTCCATAAACAGAACCACCAAACAACCACAAATCTCCATTATTATCAGTCCACGACGCGGCGGTTTCTGTTCGCGCTGCGGGATAATTAGACGGTGACGAGATTCCTTGTACCCCATAAACCCCCTGTGTATTCGGAACTCCTGGTCCATTCATCCAGGTCCATTCATTTGTTGCAATTTCATACTTCCATAAATCTGAATAGACTTTGTAGGGCTGATTTGATCCACCAAACATCCAGAAATTGCCATTCAAATCTACCCACGAATTCACTCCAAAGGAAGAAGCGGGCGGATAATTGTTTGGTGAAGGAACTCCTTTTACACCGTAACTCCCTAAGTGATTTGGAATATGCAATCCTTTCATCCATGTCCATTCATTCTTCCCCACCTCGTATCGCCACAAGTCTGCGAAAACATGGGCAGGACTTAGCCCACCATACAACCAAAAATTCCCTGATGTATCTGTCCACTCACATGCTTCATATAAAGACGGTGGAGTATTATTAATATTCGAAACACCCTGCACACCATAAGTGCCCATATTATTTGTTACTGTATCTCCTTTCACCCAAACCCATTCTCCGGCTTGAGAAAAGCAATTCAATGAATAAAAAATAAATAACAGAAAAGTTAATCTTTTCATTCTAAAATTTATTTATGAAATTTTTGTTCTTGTCTCTCCCGTTCATCCTCTTCACGATTTTCAACTTCTTTCAGTTTTTTACCACGATTGTTGATCAAAATAGTTTCATCTTTGTACACAACGACTGCCTCACCATTCACAAAATTTTGAGCCTGCTCATATTTTGCTTCAATAATAAATTTTCCTGACGGGTTGATATAGCCCCATTTATTTTTATCTGTCTTTACAACTGCCATACCTTCCGAAAACTCACCGGCATCATTGTATTGCAGTGGAATTATAATAGTACCGCTTGAATCAATAAATCCCCACTTCTCGGCTTTCTTTACTCGTGCTAAGCCACTTTTAAAGTTTGAAGCAAAATCATATTCAAATGGTATTACTGTCGCACCATAAAAATTTATTCCTCCATATTTTCCGTTGTGTTTAACACATGATATGCCATGATAAAATAAAGATGCATCATCATAGATAATTGGGATAATTATTCTTCCGCTATCATTAATAAAACCACGCTTTGTTCCTTCAATTACCAATGCATAATGATCAATCATTTCACTCCCCGATTGGTAGTGAGGAGTAACAACAATTTCACCGTTTAATTTATTTTTATATCCAACGCGTGAATCTTTATAAAATCGGATCACATTTTGGGCCGAAGTGTTATACACTAAAAAAAATAGGACGAAAGAGAGAAAGTTGAATTTCACATTTTTGCGTATAAGGTATAAATATAATAAATAAAAATTAAAAACCTAAGGATGGTTAAGGTAGGCGATCTTGTGTTCTTTTTGTTCTACTCCAAAAGTTTCTATTCAAAGAGATATGGTTCATTACAATAAGCCATTTGCCTCACATTTTCCAACACTCGTTTCATATAAACCTTCCAAAATGTTTTTGCAAATATCCAATTTAATGGATAAAGCAATGTGATGCCGGAGTGTAAGGTGTATGTATATTCAACTAAAACTTTACACTTTTCGATTTCTGTTGTTTTCCATTCTCCAACAAAGCTAGAAAAGCCTAACATCCATGATTGAAATTCACTTACTTCAATTTTCCAGTAACTATTTTCTTTGCGTTCAATTACTTTGTCAACAGATGCCCATCCACCTTTCTGAGTGGCCGATTTAGCAACAAAAACTTTCTTGCTAAAGCCCGGTTTCCCCCAATTTTCAGCATCAATACAATGAGTTACCTTTGGCATAATACCATAGCCAGAGTGAACTTTAGAAACGTCACAAAGTATGGGTGTCTTAAATGCTCTTTCCAAAGAACAATCATATATTGTTTTGATGGAAACGGTTGTTGTCATAATCTCAATTTTAAATGAATTGAAATCTACTCTCTGATTATTTTTTGCAATAACTTGAATCTTCATTCTTAATAATCAGAAAATAAATTCCACTTTGTAGCTCACCGGTAGTTAATTCAAGATGGAATGGATCTTGTGTTATTTTCATTTCTTTTCTTTCCAAAATCTGCCCCAATACATTGGTCACAGAAATATGGTAAGATGATGGTTTCAGTCCTGTAGCATAAATATTCACAACATCTCGAAAAGGATTGGGCACAATTTGTATCTCGGCATTAGTTCCTTGAATATTATTTATGCCTGTCGTGCACGCCGTTGAAATCGTATCACTAGTTGCAAAACAACCATTGGTATCAAGACCTGTTACGAAATAATTTCCTGCCTGATTGCAATTTAACACATCCGTTGATCCTACAGGAATTGTGTCTCCAACTACATACCATTGACTTTGTGTATAGGGTGAAATAAGATTATTGCCATTGATCGTAAATGCTATATCATTTAATGGGCTGACAACATTCACATCCCAAATTTTCCGATAGGTCGTCAATGCTTTTTTAACTTCATAAGTAGAGTCGTAACTTTCTGCAATTACCTGGTGCATTCCTATAGTAAAAAGCGAAGCATCAAATGTATAGGCAGTATCATTATTCACTACAGGAATTCCATCAACAAACCATTGTGTTTGTATCGTATTTTGGATTGGATTTAACTTGTGTAACAGTAAATAACTGCACGTCGCTATTGCAAATTGTCAAGGTTGTATCCTGCGGTGAAAAATCGTCATTCAAATTAACTAAAGAATTTATTTTATAAATGATCTGCTCTGCACATACTTCGCAATACGGTTGGTTCAAAAATTTCATTTTGCAATTACACTTCGGACGATACCAATTTACAGGACAATAATACGCTCCCGGATAAAGTCCGATCAAATTACAATCTGTTCCCGGTTGTGTTGGTATAGCTGCTGTTGTCAGCCAGTTTTTCCAAACCAAAAGACTCGTATCCGTTTCCTGACTTACATTAATTAGCTGGCTATTTCCCGGATTACAGTTGCTAGAACCATATTCGTATTCATCAGATAGCTCTGCAAAAGAGTGCCCTAATTCATGCATGAAAACTTCAAAGGCTGCAACATCCATTGATGTAAATGCTATTCCTCCACCACTGCCACCATAATAGGGAGAATTTACAATTACGTTTATCATGTCATATTGAGGGAAGTTAGTATTGGCAACAGAATAGATCAAGCCTAAATTATTGGAACTAACAACACGATGTAAACCATAATCAAACGATGTTTCCAGATATGTGTCTGCAACATTAATGGGCTGATTTAACGGAATTGTTTCATCCGGAGCATTCCCCGGATGATCTGTTCCGGATTCATTAGAAATAACTTCTATGCCAATAAAATTAAAAAAATTACTGTACATGTTAAATGGAGGTGTGCTTAAAAAATAATTCACAACACTCATAGCATTTGTCCTGAACAGAGTAGTATCAGAAATGGTATAACCATCTCCCATGATCACTAAATTTATTCTGTTATCCGGATCTCCACTATACAGAAGGGTATCAACTTTAAAGACCTGAGCCTTTATTTGTACAGTGCCAAAAAACAAAATGGTCAGTAAAAGCAAGTGCGATTTTATTTTCATGGAATGGAAATATTAATGGTTGACAAAAGTGCTTCTTTTCCGTTGACGATAACATACCCTTCCACTTTCATACTACTTACATTTTCTTCGATTCCAAAACGGATATTTATATATCCATTACTATCGTTTGCCACTTCATTATTTTTAATGACTCCATCCGGCTCAAAACTTTCAATATGACGCTTAAGCGGATTCTGCATATATTCTTCGTAAATCAGTTCGCCAGACTCCTTAAAAAATTTCACATGAACAGGTTCGCTGAACTGCGATGCAGTATTTGATTTCAAGACTTTAACTTTCCCCTCAAATACTGTCTTGCTGTAAAGTTCCATTTGCTCAGGCTTTCCATCTTTCCCTGTGATCTTTAGAACGATTGCTATAGCGCGCTGTCCTGATTTCTTTTGTGATACCGTTTGTGCACATCCAATTTGCGAAAAAGCAAAAAGTAAATGCAATATCACTGCAACCATGTAATGATTTTTCATTTCAATATCTAAGTTATAATAACACCAAGAAACGAATTTTTAGAGATAAATCCTAAATAAATGTTTAGTGACTCTTAACAAAATACATATCAATCTCGCCTTTATTCTTTGCCTCCACTTTTCCTCTGTATTCAAATTGGAATTTATTCTTTACAAATTCATAGGTGCTACCGCTAACATTAATTCTTCCTGCCTCTCCACTGCTTTCCATTCTAGATGCGATATTGACTGTGTCACCCCAAATATCATAGGCGAATTTTTTTACGCCAACAATACCAGCTACGACAGGTCCGGTGTGAATACCTATTCGCATTTCAAATACTTCCTTTCCTTCTTTTATCCTTTTTTGTATGTGTTCTGTCATATACTTTTGAATTTCAATCGCAGCGTTCACGACATCTTCAGCATGTGTTTTATTTGTTATCGGCAAACCTCCTGCACACATGTATGCATCACCTATGGTTTTGATCTTTTCAATGTGGTGTTTATCAATAATATTGTCAAAGGCTTTGAAACAGGTGTGTATTTCAGCAACAAGTTCAGCCGGTGAAAGTTTTTCGGAAATTCGGGTGAACCCTTTAAAGTCCGTGAACATGACAGTTACATTTTCAAATAGTTTTGCATCTGCATTTCCCTTTTGCTTTAACTCATCCGCAACTTCTTCGGGAAGGATGTTTAGCAACAATTCATCACTTCTTTTCCGGGCTTTTGAAATTTTATTACGCTGTCGATAAACAATCACTAAAAATATCAATGATGCAAGTAATATTCCCGATATAGAATTCCTGAATAGTCGTTGTCGGATTTCTTTCTTTTCCTGTTCTGCTTTTGCAGCTGCTTCTTTCTTATCAAACTCATACTGCATTGTAGTTTGCATTATTTTTTTTGTGTTTTCATCATTGTGCAGTTTATTGTTTAATCTTACGGCTGATTTATAATTTCTATATGCTTCTTTCCAGTTTCCGGTAGCGCTATCTAACAATTCTATATTCTCATAATATTTACCATTCAATGATTCACTCTGTATTCTATTAGCGAATACTTCTGCTTTATCGAAATATTTCTTTGCATCAACATACTTTTTCATGCGTGTAAGACAAGCTCCAATTTCAATGTATATTTCAGAAAGTGTTTTATAGTCTTCGGTGGAATTCGACACATTAAGTGCAGATAAATAATTCTTTAATGCTTCTTTGTCATTACCCTGTACAACATATAGTTTTGCAATTTGGTAGTACGCTTTTACCAGTAACGGAATGTCATTTATATCATTGCCATTTTTTAAGGCCTTCATATAATATTCCAATGCCTTGCTATACTTTTTTCGATCTTGATATATCTCACCAATCGAAAAATAAGACTCACTTAAATTGATCAAGTCACGGAAACCATTCTTCAAATTAATAGAACTATCCAAATATTGAAGTGCCAATGAATCATTGCCAAGTGCTCTATAATCTCCGGCTATATTGGAATAATTTATCGCTATCCCTTCTTGATCGCCAATCTCCTGAGAAAGCCTCAAAGCAATAAAATCATTTTTTGTTCTTTCAGGATAATTTCCTTGCTGCCCATACACCCACGAAATCAAATTATATAAAGTCGCTGTCGTCAATTTATCTTTTGACTCAATGGAAATACTTAGTGCTTTATTGAAGTATTTTAGTGCCTCAGGATAATTAGAATGATCCGCATGATCCTGTCCAATTGCTATCGTACTACTCAATATACATTGGGGTAAATTCAATTTTTCAGCAATGGAAAGAGCGGCTAAATGATTACTTAAAGCTTCTTCATACTTTTTTAAACGCCAATATAGTTTACCGGTAACAAATTTCACCATATATAAATCACGGGGCCTGTCCGATTTTTCCAAATACTGAAGTAAAGCTTTTTCGTACTTTAATCCTTCTTCTGATTTATAATAAGTATGGGCATGCATTAATTCTATCATCAGAGCTACTTTCACAGTATCTCTGGATTCATTTGCCAGAAGGTTTTTCAAAGAATCAATGCTCCCCTGTTCATTATATTGTCCATACAACGAAACAGAAGTCAATTTAAAAATCAACAAAAGAAAAAGTAACAAGGTTTCATTTTGTTCAACTTTTGCACTATACGAAGCCTGATAAAACTCAAATATAATGATCCCCACTAAACTTTCAAACCCTTTTAGAATTTGCCTTGGCAAAACTCCGCTAATCCTTCCTCAAAATAAAAGGTCGCTTTCCCAAACTATATTCGGAAAGCGACCTTCATTATTAATTATTAATTAAACTTACATTTTCATTGGCGGAAATATCTCAACTGTTACGACCTTGATCTTTCCCGTAAATTTATTATCTGCTTCTTTATAATCTTCTGATACCGGTGTTTCATGATCAGCACCTACATTCCACCCCTCATCAGCAGAATACCCGAATGGTTGTGTTTTTGGAATATAGCTTTCTGCAACTTTCTGATCGTCTACATATAAATTACATTTACCTCCTGAACCGGGTTTGTATTCATCAATGATAAATTCATATTTCAAAATATGATGCCCGGCTGTCAATGTTTTGGCAGATGAAATATTCGTTCTTTTCAACCCAAAATAATTGTACTCATGATGTAGCTTTCCATTTTTAAAATAAAGGGACCAACCCCCAAAACGTCCGGCTTCAGCGATAACAACTCCATTTGCATTTGCATTTGGTAATTCAACATCTGCTGTAATAGTATAGTTTTTGGACTTCACATTTATAGCAGCAAATTCAGAAACGCTCATGCCATCATACAAATTTAATTTTGTACGCTTACCCATTAGATCCGGTCTTCCTGCAAGTGCAGCATCGAAACGCTCGTAGTTTCTGTCATCAATTGGTAAGACGTTATACTTCGCAGCTTCCTTCAAAAACAACGCTTGTAACTCTTTTAATTTTTCCGGATTAGATGCAGCCAAATCATTCGACTCACTGAAATCTTCGTTTACATTAAACAATTGCCATACATCTTTATCAAGTGGATTGAGTGCCTGATTCCATGGTGTTTTATGAATTGTTCTTGCTACCCATCCTTCATGATAAATGGCGCGGTTACCAAACATTTCAAAATACTGAGTCGTATGTCGTCCAGGTGCTTTGGCATCATCAAAGGTATACATCATACTCGTTCCTTCTATTGGTCGCTGCTCAATTCCATTTACAACTTTAGGAGAAGGTATTTTGCAAGCTTCATATACAGTAGGTGCAATGTCAATCGCATGAGTAAACTGGCTACGGATCTCATTTTTTGCTTTGATCCCGTTTGGCCAATGAACAACTACACCATTTCTTGTGCCACCAAAATCGGATGCAACTTGTTTTGTCCATGCAAACGGTGCATTGCTGCCAACTGCCCATGCAATTGCAAAGTGTGGATAAGTAGATGGATCGCCCCATTCTTCTTTATGTTTATAAACATCTTCAAAATTTTCTTGCAGTCCGTTCAATCCAACCAGTTCATTAAAAGATCCGCTCATACCACCTTCTGCGCTTGCACCATTATCGCCAACAATATAAAACACCAGTGTATTATCCAATTCACCCATTTCTCTAAGTGCGTCAATTAATCTTCCTACTTCATGATCTGTGTGCTCTGCAAAACCTGCAAACGTTTCCATTTGACGTGCAAACAACTCTTTGTGTTTTGCAGATAAAGTATCCCAATCCGGTAATCCTGCAGGCTTAGGAGCCAGCTTCGTTCCTTTTGGAACAATACCCATTTCAATTTGACGAGCCAGTGTTTGTTCACGAAGTTTATCCCAACCCATGTCAAACTTACCTTTGTATTTTGCGATATATTCTTTAGGAGCATGATGCGGAGCATGCGTTGCTCCCGTAGCAAAATATGTAAAGAATGGTTTGTCCGGAGTTAATGCTTGTTGTGCCTGGATCCAATTGATTGCATGGTCAGCCATGTCAGTAGTAAAATGATAATTCGGCGTACGAGGCGTTTCAATTTCTGCTACACCATCATAAATTTTCGGAGCCCATTGATTTGTTTCTCCTCCAAGAAATCCGTAAAACTTATCGAAGCCTGAATGTGTTGGCCAACGATCATACGGACCAGAAGCGGAAACTTCCCATGGTGGAGTTTCATGATACTTTCCAAACATCGCCGTGCTATACCCATTCTGACGTAACACTTCTGCCATAGGTGTAATTGTTTGCGGACGAATACCGGTGTTCCCTTGAAAGCCCGTTGCCATTTCCATGATGGCACCTGCATTATTGCTATGATGATTGTAACCGGTAAGAATAGCTGTACGGGTTGGCGAGCACAATGCAGTTGTGTTGAAATTATTATAACGCAACCCTTCACTGGCCATTTTATCAAGTACAGGTTCCTGCACCGGACCACCAAATGCATTCGACACACCGAAACCTTGATCATCAATTAATACAACCAATACATTTGGTGCACCTTTCGGAGCTGTAACTTCGAAACGTTCCGGTTTCTTCGCATTGCGAGCGTCCAATTCTGTTTGCGCCGGATAAATGGGTTCTTTGATCGGAAGAACTGTGCGATCTAAATCACCTGCTACATTTTTGCTTTCAGCTGTTTCCTTTTTTTTGTTGCTGATTGCAACCGATATTTACTACTAGGAATAATAGTAATATTAAAATAAGATGTTTGTTTGTTGTTTGCATATAATTACAAATTGATTGACACTCGTCAGTGCCCCAAAGTAAATAAATAAATATTTATCTGAAACTTTTCTACTTATTTTCCGGATTCCCGTCATAACTTACCATCCAATTAATCCCAAACTTATCCGTCAGCATTCCAAAGTAAGATCCCCAAAATGTTTTATTCATAGGCATAAATGCCTTGCCTCCTGCTGATAATCCACTAAACAACTTATCTGCCTCTTCTTTGCTACTCGCATCCACAGAGATGGAAAAATTATTCCCTTGTAAAAATTTGGCGCCCACTCACCGCCGGTATCACTTCCCATCAAACTGGTCTCTTTGCTGATCGGAAGAGAAATGTGCATGATTTTTTCTCCGTCTTCTTTACTCATTGGAGGCATTCCTTCTTGTGGTGGCATGTCTTTAAAGAAACCCAAGTAAGGGAAATCGCCGCCAAATACTGATTTGTAGAAATTAAATGCTTCAAGGCAATTGCCATTGAATGTGAGATAAACATTTACTGTTGCCATTGTATAATAACTTAATTGTGTGAATTTATATGAGAAATAATTTTATGCAAAAATAATCTAAGCTACTGAAAAATCCAACTCCATAAAGAGCAAATACTGACGGAACTCTTCCGGTATTTCTACCTCCGAATATACAGGAATATCCTTAAAACCAAAACTCCTGTAAAGTGAATGTGCAGCTTCCATAAACTTCGGACTATCTAATCGAACCTTTTTGTAACCGGTATCTTTTGCAGCATTCAACAAAGATTGTAAAATCGCTCGACCAGCTCCGACTTTTCTGAAATTGGGATCAACATACATTCGTTTGATCTCTCCTATTTCACTGTTGATACTTTTCAAGCATCCAATACCACACGCTTTGTCATCAATGAATGCAAACATCAATCGTCCATGTGGCGGAAGAAACTTGCTGATCAATTTAATGTCATTCTCCACAGCCTCCTTCGGATTATGTGGATGAACACCATACAATGCTTGCATATTATCGTTTCCCCATGTCAGATAATCTGTCCAAAGTTGTCGGATGTATTCAATGTCGGCAGGAATTTCCGCGTTGCGGATTTGTACATTGGAAGTCGTGTTCATCTATGCCCGATTTTGAATGTAAATATTATTGTTCTCTGAAATCATAATAGACAAAATTACTCTTCCACAATAAACTTTCCGGTTTCAATCTGATTGCCGGAAGTTATTAGCTGATAAAAATAAAGTCCGACACTAAGAGATTTTATATCTAATTTAAATTGGCGTTCATTAATATTACCAATCAACAACATTTCCTGTCCAAGCGAATTTAAAACTTTCAATTGTTTTATATTGCTTTTACTATCTCCAATTTCAAAATTAATTTCATTAATGGCAGGATTTGGAAAAACTAAAACATGAGAGGTCTTTGAATTTGAAACATCAATGACTGACAAAACAAAATTTCCGGCACTGTCAAGTTTAATTAAAACAGCATCAGCAAATGAAATTCCATAGTCGACATAGCCTGTTAACAAATAGCCACCATCGGAAGTCTGTGCAATATCATTTCCAAATTCATAATAGTATCCATCAAACCGCTTGCTCCACTCTCTGACTCCTGCTGTGTCTAACTTTGTAATAACTAGAGAATATCGTTCCGGATATGGAAACATCATGGGGATATATTCTTTTGAAGAAAGAATATATCCGGTATTATTTTTACATTCTGCGATATAATTCGACTCTCCTAAATAATGGTTTTGCGTCCAAATAGTATCGCCAACTGAATTAGTTCGAATGATATATGTTTGCCAATCTCCATCTATTATTTGAGCATCATAATTACCTACGATTATAAAGCCATTATCTGAAAGCTGTTGAACACATGTTGCTCGATCAAAACCTCCGCCGCCAAATGTCTTCGTCCAAAGTGTGTTGCCATTGGAATTTGTTTTAACAAGACATATATCTTGGTTTGTCAATGTCGGATCACTGTTACCGGTCATGATAAAACCACTGTCCGAAGTTTGTACAACTGACTCCAATATGACAGATTCATATTTCCTGGTCCAGATAGTGTCTCCCAAAGTATTTGTCAAATACAGTGTAGACAATGTATCATGACTGATAAAATAATAATTGCTATCGAATGTCTGTCCTACAGACCTTCCTCCATACGAATATAACTGAGTCGGGTATTCTTTCGCCCATAGAAAATTCCCCGCTGAATCAAATTTCAATAAATATGGATCGTTGGAAGCAACCTTTCCGGAAATAACATAATTGCTATCCTTTGTTTCAATTAAAGAATACGCAAATTCCATCCTTGGACTTTGTCCGATATACTTATCCCAAATGAGATTGCCAACAGAGTCAACCAACATTATATTGACATCAAAATCCGTAGTAAACTGACTATATGACGAACCTGCAATTAGATATTTCCCATCGTATCGTTCTATGACAGCATTAATTAAATCGTCGTGCTGCTTACTGTATGATTTATTAAACAAAATCTGTCCAAAGGAAGTCTTCAACAGAAGAATCAGGGTGATTGTAAAAATTGGTTTCATTGTTTCTCTCTTTTTTTATTTGATACTTGAAATTTATCTTTTGCCATTCATCAAAAATCCGGTGTCTCCTCGTGTCCCGATAGTTATAGGGATTGTGTCTACCTCTTCTCCTTTTTCTCCCTTTTTTCCTCTATGAACTCTGTGTTAAAAAATTATCATTCCCCTTTCACAAATCTCCCACGCATCTCCCCCACTCTCACAAAATAAATCCCCTTCGCCAGCCTCGAAATATCAATACGCGTTTTCCCTGCTGTGATCCGCCTGATCAATTGCCCCGTAGAGTTGTAAACCAACAAATCATCATTCCGATTTTGCTCCGGTAATTTTACTTCCACAAAATCTGAAGCCGGATTCGGATAACACTCAATTTTATTTTCGCTGACCACTAACGCAGAAATTCCTGTACTCAAATTGCTTGTGTCGCCATATAAAAGTATCGTCCCCCACTCTCCGGAAATGTATATACGATTCGTATCTGTCATCCACAACCCTTTGATGCTATAACCATACGGGAGATCGGTGTTTTCCCATGTAGCACCGCCATCTCTGGTGCGATATAATTTGCAATTGTAATTGACAGTGCCTCCGCCAACAAAACCATTCTGTTCATCAATAAAATGAAATGCATTTGCCGGTGATAAGCAAAAACTATTCTGCACCGTCCAAGTAACACCTGCATCTGTTGTTTTCATAATGTTGCCATAACCGGAAGTTGCCCAACCTGTGTCCGCATTTAAAAACTGAAGTTTGACAATACTATTTACTGATGGAAGATTTGGAATGGTATTCCATGTCGTTCCACCGTCGATTGTTTTGTAAATTCTATTTGCCCAACTTCCAATATATCCGGTTAGTGCATCTGTGAAAACAATGTCAAAAGCGGTATATGTAAATGTCGGAAGAGTTTGCTGCGTCCAGTTAGTGCCGCCATTTATGGTTTTAAATACAACTCCTTCATCGCCGCAAACCCAACCGGTATTTGCATCAAGAAAAAATACTGAATACAGTGCCTTAGTAGTTCCGGTATTGACATTGGTAAATGACATTCCACCATCTATGGTCTTTTTCACAGCACCACCTTCACCGACAATGTAACCCAGATTGTTGTTCAGAAAAAACAAATCGTTGAAATCATACAAAGAAGAAGTTGGAAGATATGTCCATGTCTGACCGCCATTCATTGTCTTCAGAACTTTTCCGTGTTCGCCAACTGTAAATCCTGTGACAGCATCCGTAAATTGAATATTGTTGAAATGATAAAAATTATTTTCAGCCGCAATATCTACCCAGGTGTTTCCGCCGTCAACTGTCTTTTGAATATTACCTACCGATCCTGAAATAAATCCGTGTAACGAATCTGAAAATGCTATATTATAATTGTAATGATACGTTTGATTTTCCGTCTGCCAAGTTTGTCCACCATTCGAAGTGTGATAATAAAACGCTGTCGATAATGCATGTCCTCGCAATGAGTCCACAAAATAAACATCGTTCACCGGCGACGTTCCGCCACCATTCAATTGCCGTGTCCACGTATCACCGCTGTTGTCCGTGCGATAGATCTGTTCGAAATCAGCAGTACACCATCCGGTGCGGCCATTAAGAAAGAAAAGTGAATTGATGTTGTCGGAAGTAGCCGGTGGACAACTTGTCCACGTGTTACCACCATCAAATGTTCGGAAGATCATTCCCGCTTCGCCTGCAATAAAACCCGTATCTGCATTCACCATTACGATTGCTCGCGACATTTCCGTTGTGTTAAAATGCAGACTGTCCCATGTAACGCCACCATTATAAGTACGAAATACTTTTCCGCTATCACCACAAACCCATCCCGAATCCGCACTCAAAAAATCTACATCAGAAAAATTCGCTGCGAAAGGTATTGTGATCGAAGTCCATGAATCACCGCCGTCGACAGTCTTCGCAAGGAAGCCCTGTTCGTAATAGTATTTATTTCCATTGCCACATGCATATCCAATATTGTTATCCGTAAAATCAACACCGGTCAATTGCGACAAGGATCCTGTCCACACAAATTTCCAATTGACACCTGCATCATCTGAACGAATAAAACTTCCTGTTAATCCAACAGCGACGATTGTGTTGCTTGTAAGCACTTCCATGTCGTTGTAGTCATAACTAGTGGGCAATTGCGATTGCCATTGCATCGGTTCGACCTGGGCATTGCTAGTGAAATATGAAAGAAATAAAAGAAGTATGAGTGCGTTTTTCATGGGGAGAATTTGCCATGAAGATACAGAAATATCTTTATAAGTTAATTGTGTTCCCCCTTGCTCGGCTGAATGTTGCGGATTTCGACTCTCTTTCAATTACGTAACCCATCAAGCGTCATTCCGCCGAGCGAGATTGTGATCTTTGTGTTTTTCTCCTTTTTCTCTGTGTTAAATTTTTGTATTCTTTAAAAAACATCACTCGCCCGCAACCATCATTCTCCCAATCGAAAAAACTTTCCCGCTTTCAAATAATTCAACGACATAAATACCTTCAGGTAAATTGTCTCGGTGCAACGTAATACTTTTTCCAAAAAGGTGATGTTGTGTCATCACAATTTCACCGAGTAAATTGTACACCGCTAAATTAGCATCAATCAAATTTGTTTCTGTCGTAATAATTGCTTCTGTAGTGAACGGTGATGGCGAAATTGTGATTGGATTAGGATGGTCAAGCCTAGGCACTGCACTTATATCTTCCACAAGCGTGATCAGATCGAAATAACTATTCACTAATATCGGACCCGTACTTGTTCCGCCGTGAAGTAACACAACAGCTGTATCACCCGGACCAAGTGTAAATTGCGAACTGCTGCTTAGGTACGTCCAGTTTGTTGAAGATGTAGTATCTCCCGCTTGTATATCTATAATTCCATTGTTGATGGAACCAAAATATATTCCGGCAGGTGAAACCGTTTTTGCCCAACCAAAGTATGTAAGGCTGACCACTGACTACAGTCGGTAATTTTTGATAGGCAAATCCGGAAAGCATCCCTGAAGATTTCCTCCTTCAACTTCAATACACCAGTCCCCACCGCCGGTTGGTGCATCGTTGAATGAATAAGCGTTACAAGTCCATTCCCAATAAGAAAGATCGGGAGCTGACCACGTTTCGAAATTTCCATTAAATAATTGGGAAAAACTCTGTGAAGAAATAAGTAGAGAGAGAAGTAAAAGTTTCGTTTTCATTTGAGTTCGGTTTTATTGGTTAATGATTACCCTTTGAACGTTGGGTCTATATTCTACATGACAACTATTTCAGAGAATATGCTGCTTTGCCGTAAAATTATTTTATTAAATACCGAATGGAGAATAGAATTTCCGTTTGATCGAAATATTGCTGTAGCGGATCTTCCCTTTTATAAATAGAATTTGGAAAATGAGCATAGGAAGGAGAAAGTTCTATGTTCACGCCTCTGATTATCGAATATTGTAAAGGATAACCCGACGCCATACGAGTACATCCATGAATTTAAATCCGCCGAATTTATTTTTCATATGTTAAATTGACTGCGTCATAAATGTACCCTTCACTTCCGATGAGCTTATTCAATCCAACCTGACCGTCAATGCTAATGTTGAATTTGCCCGCAGGCAATAAATTGTAACGGATCCCAAGCGGAAATTCCAGATAAGAAATTTTATTTGTCACCACACCAGTTGAATCGCCATTAATATTTGAATAGCCTCTGCCAATTGCAACTACCGGATCAGGCTGAGAAATTACATAATTAGTATCGTATTTATAAACGGCCTGATGAGACAATAATTCTTGTTCTATTGTTCTTATCCCAATTCCGGTGAACAATTCAGCTTTTTTGGAAATGTTACAATGTAGTTGCAAATGATAATTGAATGTTTAGAATATTCTTGTCGGATGAGTCACGATAGTTAGAGATGATCTGATAATCGCCCGACTCTTTGTACTTCGAATGCGAAATTGTTGGTGCAATTCCAAGTGAAATACTCCAGACTTTTTTTTAGCGGTGATTGATAGGCTATCTTTTTATCCACCACACTTTCCTTTTAGTTGTATCGACGACGGCCAATTGAGAAGTGTCTGCTCTCGATATCTCTTGTATGATTTCTGCTTTCATTTCTGATCCTGAATCCGTTTTAATTGGCTCATTATAGAATGCAATTTCCTTTTGCGCATTTGGCTCTTCGCTATTTTGTATTGATTGAGTAGGAGGAGTTGCGAGTGTTTCAATAGCAGCTACAGCTACTTCCGGCTCAATTGGTTCTTTCCTCGGCTCTTTTGCTAGAGCGGATAAAGACGAACGGGTTTTTGTATTGGACTTTACCGACTCATTGATAGAATTGTTGCTTTTTTTATTTTCGAATTGTCGTTCTTCATTTGAATTTTGAACCTGGCTTGACATACTTCCATTTTCAACAAGTGTATTAGTTACAATGTCAGTTGAATTTGGTTTATTAATAATTGCATTAGACGGTTGTTGAGCTTATCGTTTCCTTTAAATTATTTTCGTTTTTACTCAGATCTTCTTTTTTTCTAAATAAGAAAGGACTGCCACCGATAAATGATGCAATCAAGAAGAAAATAATGAATCGTCTTCTTCGCTTTCTTTTCTGAATAGCGCTCTCAACCTTAGTCCAGACAGTAGCGTTTGGTGTCAGCGAAAAGTTTTCAGCAGAAGTCTTGAATTTATTATTCAGATCATCCATATGATTCATCATTTTGTAAATTCTTTAATGCAGGATCAAGTTTTTGCATTAACATTTTCTTGCTTTCATATATTGAGATCGTGACGTACTTGGTTTTATATTCAGCATCTTCCCGATCTCTTCGTGTGAATAACCTTCAATGGCATATAGGTTGAAAACAGCTTTACAACCCTCCGGCAATTGATGTATCAATTCCATGAGTTCATCCGGATGTGATTCTTTCTCAAGTATAGTCTGATCAGGAACTTCTTCAATTGGAATTGCATTTACATGATCCGTAAAACGATGTCGTGCTTTAATACAATTGAGCGATGTATTGACGACAATCTTCCTTATCCATGGCCGAGCTCCCCATCGCCTTTCCATTGATCTAATTTTCTAAAAATGGTAATAAATGCTTCCTGTAAAAAATCTTCTGCCTCCTCATGCGAATTGGCATAGCGATAACACACACCAAGCATCTTCGGAGCATACAGCTCATAAAGATGCTTTGTGAATCCTGTTTGCCCTTCAAGCATTCTTTTTACAAGTTCCGATTCATTCAAGCAATTGCGTATTATTTACATGACAACTTTTATAGCTGAAATGCTGCTTCATTATACCAAAATTATTGAATGTTCTCAGATAAACCGAAAAAGCTTGGATTTTATTGCAATAATCAGAGTCGGGTAGATTAAGATAGAATTACTGAAAAGGCATTTTCAATCCCACACATACCGTTCATCATATTCCACATTATTTTCTTTAAGAAGTTCACGGTACTCATCCTGAAAATTCTTTATATCGTGATTACGATGCTGATTTGAAATATAGGAAATAATCGATTCCACTCTGGTCTCACTTACAGAAAACGCTCCATAGCCATCTTGCCAATAAAAGTTTTTTGTATGCATCGCCTTTTGTCTTTACCCATTTTGACGAATGAGATTTCACTTCTTCCAACAATTTCATCAACGGAATCTTTTTCGACAGCATACATAAAATGTGAATATGATCTGTATACCCGCCTATCTTTATCGTCTGGCATTCCAAATTATTACAAATGCCCGCCATATATGCGTGCAACTCATTTTCGATCTCCGGCAAAATAATTTTTTGGCGATGCTTTGTGCTAAAAACAATGTGCATATAATTTTTTACTAATGATTGGACCATACTTTTTTTTATTTCTTATTTCAAATATAAAATATCTTTTTTATTGATGATGGTTTTCGTCGTTGATTCATCATCTTTTTTCGATGGGCGATGCCCATCGCTGACGGATGTCGCCCCTTCAGGGCAATGTCATTAAGTTGTGTCTCATAAAGCTCTTTTATAGTTCAGTTCTGTTTGATATTTACCAGACAGCTTTTTTGACTTTCGAATTCTAGGAAAGCTTCTTCCTGGCCTTATTGGTTCGTAAAATTTCATTTGTAATTGAGTGATTTCTTTCAGCGTTTTTTCAGGAAAACGATTTAAAATTAAGTTCGGAATGCGATTTTTCATTATTCCTATAGCCATATTTCTATTCATTTTATACTTGAATTTTCTCCGACAGGTCTTTTTTTCGATTTTAGACTGGCAACTATTTGCTAATATTGATTGAAGGTTGCCAATGAATACAGCGGCATAAAAATCCTGTAGTATTGAATTGACCTTTGTTCCACTAAAACATTCGATTTGTAAATAATTTTTTTGTGCATTATAGTTGGTTTCAATTCCCCATCTCATAAAATATAAACCCTTAAATACTTTATGAGGATATTCATTTCTGTCGAATAAATTTGTCAAAAGAATCTCAATCTCTCCACCCTTTAGCTTAACCTTTATTGCTCGTACTTTTATTGTAGTTCCCTTCTTGATTTTACATCCTAGCTTGAATAATTCAGCAACATGATTTCCATCTGCTTCTAAGTAAATAAATGTATCTTTTGCCTTTGAGTCAACAAACTCCCGCACCTTTGGATTCAATCCATGTTTAGTCCGCATTACATAGGGGATTGTTCTTTCTTGTTGATGGTGCAGAAAAATGGTTGTAAAACCGGGATACACCCGATCATATAAATAAAGGTGATCCGATTGTGAAACATCTAACCAATTTTTAATGATTGTTTGTTCTCCTATATCAATTGGAAACAAATGGCAGGCAATCGAAACATTATTCAGAACATCATAGACACCCATAATGCGAGCCATAGCAACAGCGCCATGTTGATTTACTTGTGTGCCAAAATAATTTATGACATCGGGCCGATTGATCATGGCCATTGTAGAGCCATCTACCGCTGCCAAAATCATCTTTTTCCATCGCTTGATATTGCGTTTATTATTCACATAATTTTCATCCACCAGGTTGGCACAAAGAGTGCTGAAAAATTGATAAGACAGCTTTGAACGTTGTTGGGTAAAAGCAGATTTCGAGCACACCAAATCTGCTTTACCAATGGAAGAAAAAAACTCCTCTAGTTCTAATGCAACACTCTTCTTTGGGAGATTCAAAATGAATGCAACAAGACGTGAAAAGTTCAGTTTGCTATCGTCTACTGTAAAATGGTTCTTGTTTTCGATGAACATCTTTTTCAGATGAACATTTTCAATAAAATCTCGAATTAAATTTAGAATTACTAAATTTGAATCTGTCATAGGGTATTGGTTTGGTTACCATAAAGAACCAAGAAATTGGTTCTTTATCCCTATGATATTTAGAAAGTTATCCCTTAACTTAATGACATTGCCCTTCAGGGCTAGCAGTTTGGCATTTGAGCCCTGAAAGGGCGATGATATGTCTGCACAGGGTGAAGCCCTGTGAAAAAGGATGTCATTTCGGTAGCCCTGAAAGGGCGATATCCACCACCACAGGGTGAAGCCCTGTGTATAATAGGCGATAAAAAGCATCCTCCATGTGAATTTTCTCGCGATTTAAATTAATTCCTCAAATTATCTTTCCAAAACACCGCAAAACTTCCCCTCAGCCCCACAGGCAGAGTGGGATTACCATAGGGGAAATAACTATTTCTTTGTAAAATATTTAGCTATGAAAATATTTTCTGATGATGCGAAGTTGATGCGCGAAGAATTTTTTTATTTGGTGAAACAAAATGAAAATATTTGAAGCGGAATGAAAGAATAAATGTAATAAATTATTTTTGAGAAATGAAATTTGAAAGGGGGTGAAAGGAAATGAATGTTGTGAGATATTCTTAGAAGAAATTTTCAAAAATTATTCTTTCACAATTTTCCCCGAATAATTTTCCAAGCGATAAACATAAACCCCTGTCGGCAAATCGGAAATATCAATTAATTGGTGATCGTGAATAACCGAATTGATGACAACTCTTCCTGTAATATCAATCAATGTAAATTCAGTAGCTGGAATAGCAGACGGCAATTCAATCAGAATTTGTTTTGGGAATGCGGTTACATTTATTCCTGATGTATTAATTTCATCTTGACCAAGACAAACAACATAGTTTACAGAAATTGTATCGCTATTGATACATCCATTTGTATCGGTTACGTAAACGAAAAAAGTATCGCTCATCGGACTTTGCGAATTAACTTCAATCGTCTGACTCACATCACCTGTATTCCAGAGATATTGATTGAAATTTCCTGCATCGAGAACCACCGTATCATTTAAACAAATCGTTGTATCAGCACCAAGTGAGACAACAGGCTGAGAAAAGAGGTTTACGTTAGTTTGATAAGAATATTGACAACCATTAGTATCAATTAAAAATAAATTATAATTTCCTGAAGTAGCTGCTACAATTGTGTCGTTATAAATACGAAAAATATTTGGTGCTGTCCAATAGATAGTATAATTGAGAGGGATCGTATCCATTGTCAGTTGAAATGAATTGTTTTCGCAAGGAAGGCCAAAGGAAATAATATTTAGCGGAACAGATAAATCCGGATAACCAAATAATTTCAATGTATCGCTTGCAGTTCTACCCATCGCATCTGTAACTACCAATCGATAAGTTAATGTTGTGTCAAAATTTGTAATGGTTGGATAGAGAACAGTAGAATCCGATAAATAATTTCCGGGTGTCCAATCATACTGATAAGGTGGAACACCGCCTTCAACAGTGATAGCAAAAGGCACAAATGAATTACTACACGTTGTGTCGATATGATTGATCAGTACAAGAATTGAATCGGAATCCACATTATAATAATAACAATCGGAATAAAATTCATTGCAATGATATCTATAAGTGTAAGTATGAATCAGATCTTCGGAGGTATTATAATCATAGGTAGTGTGAATTTCCGTGGAACAACCTAATCCGGTTGAGCGAGAATAGTAGTCAACAATGTTCCCTAAAACATTGTAAGCATGAGTTTCTCTCCATCTGAAAAGCCAACTTCCAAAATTATAATACTCTAAAAGATTGTCGATTATATGTCCGGAAGAATCATTTATAATCGTATATCTGAGCGATGTGTCGCTACAAGATGTATCCGGACAATTGGATATCATTTCGAAAGTTGTATTCCCCGTATAGCTATATTCATGTGTTTCATATGGTATCCAGCTTGCACCAATTGAATTTCGATAATTTGTATATTTAATAAGGCTGTCATTCGAGTCATATACATAAACGTAATATACAGAATCTAAACTAGTAGTATTTCCCAGTTCCATTTTTGATAGAATTTTGTCGGATGCAGAATATGTATATGTAGTAATCAAAGAATCATCCGGTGTGCTATAATAATTTATTTTACGATATTCGATATTACGATCCAGTGAATCATATGACCACGTAAGTAAAGTATATGGCGAAAAATTTTGACTTAATCCATATTGCTCTTCACTTTCTGATATGAGATTATTATTCGAATCATATTGCTTTATGGTTCTTAAATTCGAGTCGAGAGGAAATGTGTTTCCATAAAATCGAAGTTTCATAATCAAATTCCCGGAAACATCGTACACATAATTATATCGATAATAATTAGTGCCATTGAAATCCACTTGTGTTTGCAACATGGTGTCGATCGGTCCGGAAACATTATAACCATAATCCGTTCGTGTGACCAAATGGAAAGTAGTATCGACTTGACCCCACGATTGGTATTCAAAAAGATAGGTTTCGTTTTGCACTAATTTACCTGTTGAATCAAATCGATTTATTTCCTTATCGATTGTTCTGTAATCCGGAAAACCAAATTCTCCGTTGTAACAGATTTTCACAGTTGTTGAATCTGCAGAGGAAATATTAGAATAAATTATGGCGAATAAAAATATTATAAGTTGTTTCATCTTTCGAAGGTATAAAAAGAAGGTTAATTTACAGCATACCAACTAAAATGTCTGAACCTTGATTTAGCTGATTTGTTGATTAATCTGATTTTGGAGTTTATATCCAAAAAAACCACCCCAGCTCGGTGGAATGTTAAGCGAATTTACCGACACCCTTTCAATTCCGTAACCCATCAAGCGTCATTCCGTCCGCACTAACATTGATTGATTAGAGAATTACTAATTCCCGGACGGAATGAGGCTTGATGGCACAACTAATTTCAGAGTGTAAGGCTAATTGCCCGTTAACATTCCAATCGGCCAGTTAAAATCATTTTGCTTTAAGTAGGCAGGTTACAATTCTTTTTTGTTCGTTTTGCTTTTGGGGATCGAAGGAAGTCCGTAAGATTCCGAATGCAGTTAATGTCACGATTGGATTCGTGGAAATAATTTTTATTTGCTCTTCTGTCAAAAGAATTTGGAAACCAATTGCTCCGGCAAAACCAGCGGGATTATTAAGACATTCTGCTCCTTCAAATGTCACCTTGCTGCTGTCCGCAAGAAGAAGTTCAAAACTCCCTTTTGACTTTGTTATGCTATCCGAAAGTAAAACTCTTGATGCAGCGCTAAGTGATAAATAATATTTCGAAGCAATGGTTGTGTCCTCGTAATTTACAACCCTATTAATAAGCAAACTATAAAAATCCTTTGAACTTGTAATCCCTCCCCATGTTTTGGTGCTGTCTTTCTTCTTCTTTGTTCCGGAAATGCAAGAGCAGTTTTGTGCAATGCAATTCACACTTATTGCAATCAGGAAATAAATATAAAGTAGTTGTCTTGTCAATGTATGTATTTTTTTCTTAATTTGAATTCCGAAAGTTAAAAGTTAGTAGTGTGCATATTGGTTTTGCATAAAGCTAGGTTTGCTGTCAGGCATGCAGTACTTTTGAATCGAAGATAGATCTTTCTTTGCCTTTTCGCAAACCGGTTTTATCTACCTCCAAAATCCTACAATTCCATAACCATCCAATGCTCCGGATACTTTGATTTCAACTTCGCTAACTTTTCTTTCTGCTTTATCGGATCTTTCTCAAGTCTATATTCATTAACCAACAATGGAATTGAATTAGGATAAAATTGCAATGACAATTTAAAATGCTCCCTCGCTTCATCTATCATCCCTGCACTTTGCAGAGCTTCGCCCATATAAATACAAACGATGACAGGAATTCGATTGTAAAGCGAAAGGCATTCAGCTGACAACGATTTCATAAGTGGAATACAGATTTCCGCAGGAGCCTTTTCGCCCTTTGCAGATGTCTCATTTATTATTGTCTGATAATTATCAAACAGTAATGCAATGTGCCTGTTTGCCAAAGTTGTATTGCTTTTATATTCCCCATATTCCTTTATGGTCTTTTCGTCAAGTTCTAATTGGTTTGCTTGTAAAGTTTTTTCGTAAATTTTATCTAGAAGCAAAAGAATTGTAGTATCACTTGAAATTACCTTTGCGTTTCTCTTTACTGTCCACATAGGAAGTAGAAAATAATTTGAAGTAACGCTGAGCGTTGAATTACCTTCCATATCCAACAGAAAATATTTTGCCTCTTTATTTATAAATGCTCCTATTACAGTCGTGTCTTGTAATGCAAGAAAAACAAAGTCGCAATCATTAGGATTTGGTTTGTCTCCGATCAAAATCATATTTCTGCTTTCCACCCAACCTGAAAATTCTGGTGCTTTAAAATAATATGGATTATTAATTTTTTCGAATTCCGCTTTAAGATTACCTCCCTGTTTTAAATTCTGTGCACTGGCAGAAAGTGTCGCAAGTATTAAAAAATAAAATATGTATCTCATATTAGCTTCTGGGGTTATGCTTTCGAGAGTTGTAAAATACTTTCAGCCCGTTTCCTGAAACTTTGAACTCGCGAATCGAAGATAGAACTTACTTCGCCTAAAAACAAGTTACTTAAAGGGACATCGATTTCGAACTTTTAAGCCTTAGGTATTACACCAATATCATCAAGGATATCTCAAAACCTCACAAGTATTCCTATTCAAAAGCACACCATTTAATTTCCCTGTAATCATATATTTATTTTCATTCACAACTATTTTCTCTTCTACATATCGATCGTTATGGATCACATCTACTTCTTCGCTCTTAATCAATCCCGTTTTTTCTGAAAAGATTGTCTCCGTTTTGCCGATATATTTTTTCTTTACGCCATAATCTTTTTTGATCTCAACAATAGAATCAGGATAATAAAATCTTTCTGTTTCCCTGATCCTCGCCCTTTCCTTCAATGGTAGTCTTGAACCGCTCCCATTCATTCCAATTCTATCTAAAACCATGTGGTTTACATTCATGGAATAAATTAATTTTCCGGAGCTCGAATATTTATTCACTAAATGAAACTCTTTACACGAAGTGTTTTTTTGGGTTTTCTCGTTAAAATATTTATGAAAGGCCATTGCCTTTATAAGTAGAGTGTCTCGCGTATATTTCCATCTTCTAATTTCATAAACATTGTTTTTTCCGATTCTTCTGCTCTTTGAACATATCATATTTCCAAATCGATCATAACGATAAGTTGTTTGTCCTTGAATTGAATTCGAATCAGGATAAATTGTCCGAGACTCCTCTTTCACAATTTTGTGTTTTCTAAATTGCTTTCTCGTTTCAGATACTTGCCAAGAAAACAACCCTCTAAAATTACTTCCTGCTGAATCACGTTGAATTACAACACCTTCATCTCTGTATGAGAGGTCTTTTATGTTGACAAACTTAGTTGTATCAATTATCTCCGATTCAATCTTCTCTGAGATAACAGTCATCGTAGCCCCGTCAATAATGTAATTTACTTTTTTCGTAATCAATTTATTTTGCTTGACTTTCGACTCCTTAACTAAATTTCCGTTTCCATCATAGGAATATTTAATGATCAGCTCATCCTTATCTGTATGTTTAAATATCGAATCAACATCGTATGCTTTGCGATTTGGATCAAACTTATTATATGATTGACTGCGCGACATAACAGTATCAGATTCTAAATACGTAGTTTCAATTCTTTCTGTTACTCTTCCATTTGCATCAACTTTATTTCTTACCGACTTCTTTAGTTTCGAATTAGTATATTCATCAGGTTCTAGTTTATTAATTGAGTCATCCAATTCAAAATAACTCGTGTCGGCATTTCTAGAGCGCCAAAAGATCCAGCTTTTACCTTTCCTAATTTTTCCATTGGCTTCGCTGTGTCCGGTTTTTTGATCCAAATATTCGTGCCTGATCTCATTTCTAAATTCATCGAAATAAAATTTTTCGATACGATCAAAAGTGCCATCTCCATAACAAAATGCATAGCGATCAGGAAACCATCCGAATCATAAAATTTTCTTGTCTCGGTTCTTCCTCTAAAGTTATAACCATACGAGCAGCTATCACATTCAAAAATTTCAATTGCAACTCTTTCGTCTTTATTCACTTTTGCATCTGCTATTGCTTTTAACCGAGCAAGGCTATCATTTTGTAATCGACTGTCAATCCCTGAAACATCAGAAATCATTAAGAAAAGAAAAAGTAAAACAAAAAGAGATCTCATGCGGTGAATAATTTTAAGGCAAAAGGTAGTTTTAATTTTAAATTAATTTGTCACAATATAGAAATTTCTCATTGGGATCACTTGAGTTTAATTGGCAAAATCTTCAAATGTTAAGTGGAAACTAGGACACAATTCCAATCACGCATCCCATCAAGCGTCATTTCATATATGCCCGTTATAGTTTCTTGTCATTATTATACGTTCTGCTTTTCTAACTTGTCATTTACGATGACCAATATTTTTCCTGTCCCAATTACTGTTGCTCCTTCTCTAAATTCATATATCATACCTTCTGTCAATTGGTTTGCGAAGTAGTCGGGTGAAAGAATTTTAATTTTTGCTATAACCGTTTCGCCCGGGAGAACAAAATCTTTATCGATGAACGTTTGTTGTCCTGAAGTTTCCATTTCGGCAAAGTCAAATTTCACTTGTGGTCTGTAGCCTGAATTCGCAGGTGTTCTTCTGCCGCCTTCTGCTGTAGTTCGATATTTCAATTCGGCTATAAAATCAACCTTGCTAAATTCTTCTTCATAATAAGTCAAAATGTTCCGTACAATTTTATCAAAGTCGCTTTCGTTACAGAATTGAGTCGACAGCTCTATCATCTCTGCGATTGAACTACCAGATACATGTTGCCAAAAATTGTTTTCCTTTTTCAAATCTTGATTCTTATTGTCAATTGCATTTACTGTCAAAGGTGAACCGAAATACTTTTTCAAATCCACAACAAAGTCAGTGATCACATTTTGATTGAATGTTGGGTAATCGTTCATTGCGTTTAAAAACAATTCAGCAAGTTCTCTAGTCTTATGGACTTTCGTATCAAGCTTAACTAGCCGCCAAAGTGTTCCGTATGTTAGTACTGTTCTGTCCATTGTTTAATTCTTGCAATCAGTTTAACACCTTTCGGATTTCATTTATATAATCCGGATTGTCCGTTATTCCATTATGTCTTTGCCCCTCCTACCCCTGCTCGGCGGAATGTTAAGCGGATTTACCGACACGCATTCAATTACGTAACCCATGAAGCGTCATTCCGTCCGCACTAACATTCACCTCAGAAGTCGTTACTAATTCCCGGACGGAATGACGCTTGAGGTCGCAACTAATTTCAGAATGCAAAGCTAATTTCCGCTTAACATTCCGCCGAGCAGGGGAGTAATAAAATAATGTTTTGTAAATGCGATGTTATCGGGCGTTTTATTCTGAACGGAGTGTTGGGCATTCATTTAAATCTAATGATTTCTTAGTCTTGTCGCTAAACCCATATTGAATTTTTGCTCGTTGCTTGCTATCGTCTGCTTTGCCAATTTCAATTCTAATTGATAACCAACTGTCCTTTCCATTGTCTCTATATTCTTGACTTCCGTAATCACCTTCAATGTCATTATCTCCTTCTGGTCCTAAGAAAAACGTTGAACCTAAAATTGCTTTTCCTGATTTGGTGTCAATACTTATATTGTCTTTGTCAGTAAGTTGAAAGTTGTAAGTTAAATTGGTCAAGTTGGTCCTTGTAACTGTCAGCACAAATTTATTATTGTCCTTAGTTGCTTTAAAAGTTGTTGCTATATTTATACTAAGGTCTTCAGGAAAATATGTTGTGTCTTTACCTACAAGAATATAGTTGTCAATTAATTTTATTGGCTCGTCATAGTCTGAAAGTCCGTCAATAAATGTTTGGTCGTATTGTGATTTGTCTTTAATATAAATGTCTTGCTTTTGTTTGTCTGCCGAAACCACTGTTTGTAAAGAGTTAATGTTTGTATTGTCACCATATTTGTTTGTAGTCTGATTGTTACAACTCAATAGTCCTAATGCAAATGTCAATATGTATGTTGTCTGTCTCATTGTCTGTTCTAAAATGCCCTATATCATTTGGCTTGCGGAAGCCCCGCTCGTCGATTTCTTTAGCTTCAACACTTTCCATACTCATGCAGTAGCGAGACTCCGACAAGCGAGTAGTTTGTATTAGTCGTTTGATGAAACAATTGCTCTTCCAACAACCCAAATTACGAAGAAAATAATTCCAAGAATAAAAATTCTATTCCCGTGCTTTCTATCAGAAGCAGAATAACCATAAACACGATCTCCGGTTGGCAAAGTTTTTTTATGAGTCATTAAATGCCAACCAATAAAAACTGAAAGTAACCCACCTACAATTGCCATTGCATAGCCGGCATATATCCAGGTCATTTGACTTTCTTCCGGTTTTGCTAACTCTTTAATGCGTTGCTTTCGCAATGTCTCAGCAAGTTCGGGATTTATTTCCTTGCCTCGCTCTTTCAATAGTCGCTGTGCTAGCAAATAATCAAACTGGCCCCACTCGTCTGATCTGGTTACAATCTCAATTAGTTCTTCGTCTGTGAAGTCAAATAGATAGTAGTCCTTCTCAACATTGTCAAGTTGTTTCATGGTGATTTGTAAAAGCAAGGTGTTTGCTTTCTCAAAGTCCTCCTTCTTCAGTTTTACCCGATACTCTTTATTCGCTTCTGAATTGATAAAGGTTGTGTCAAAACCCGAAGTGTTCTCTATAATATAGTCAATGTTGTTTGCCTTTAAGAGTTCGGCAAGCTCTGTCGCCATTGCCTGATCACTGAATTTTTGAAAAGTCAAGTATTGTTCTACCATAGGTTTTGTTAATTTGAATTCCGAAACTATTTGCACTTATATTAAAATCAGAAGTAGCATGACTTCCGCAATCAATCAACCCTTGCTCGGCGAATGTTAACAAAAATATTTATTTTGTAGGAGCTGCCGGCAAACTGGTATTCCATATATTGCTATATATTTTCCAATCGCCATTTTCCTTTTTCCAAATATTTATGTATTTCCCTTTGTCAATTATATCATTTTCGCCATATCGTAAATAATATTTGCCTTCATCGATGAGGTAATCTTCATTACCATAAAAAGAAGTAGATTCTTCGCTAAATTCTTTTATACCGTAATTAACCCATTCTGAATTAACCGCTGAAATAGCAACACGTCCAGTCACAACATCGGAATTAGGTGGATACGTTTTTGCATCCTGTGTGAAGATGTTATTCAGATACGCAGTGTCTTTTGTAATATATGCTTGTATGTAAACTTGTTAGTTTTTTCATCAATAATTTTTTTCATTGCTATTGAATCAAATATAACTCCACTATTTTTATTAGTGTCTTTGGAAGCATTGTTATCGTTACCACAACCAGTAATTAATCCGGCACATATGATTGCCAGAAAATAAATTGAAACTTGCTTCATTTTATTTAGTTTTTAATTTTGCTTACTCTATTCGCTTTTTGGCATCCCCGTATATATTCAGTATGTCAAAGTTAATTTCTTGCATTACGTGATTGAATTTGCGATGTGGCCAAGCATGACGTATTATAATTCCCTTTCAAAAACCAGCTTTAACAATCCCTAAAATTTGCCGACTTGCCGAAACAAGTTACACTTAAATTAAAATCTGAACTAATGATTCTTTATTTTAAAACCATCAAATACATCACAAGTATAATAAAAATATGCAATTTCTCCACTCTTTAGTAATTAAAGTTACGATGAGGAAATATCCAATATTCTCAAATAATTAATTACCAATCCACGGCTTAAAACAGCTGTGAAAATTTTAGATTCTGAGCCTCAGTTTATTTCCCGCTCAATTGTGTTAAGGTCATAATGCAGTCCGCCACGAAGGTTTTATTATGCTATTATATAAAATACCATTTGACACTAATACAACCATGAAAGATATCCTAGAAGAATTAGCCGACGACCATAATAAATCACTGGAAAAACTAAAAGACGTTCCGGAAAGGGAAGCTACCAATAATGAAGCTTGGGAATTTCCTGACCGGACGCCTGTAAAAGGTGGACTAAATAGAAAAGAAGGCAAAAACCGAAAGAGAACTTCGGATGATGGGAATTATTATGGGTATTATGGTTGATTTGTAATTCGGTGCTTAATTCTCATTGATAACGAAAGAGGGGTCATTTTTTTACGATAAATTTTTTCGTTTCAATATATTTTTCTGTACCAATTTGAACAATATAAATCCCCTCTGCAAATTCACTGGTATTCACCTCAATCCTATTTGTTTCATACGCAATTGTTGTATAAATTATTTTTCCGGTCATATCAGCAATGGCTACTTCAACATTTTTGTTGTTGCTTCCCAAAGCGATGGTGAGATGATTGTTGGCAGGATTGGGAAAAAGATTTATTGATGAAGAAAAAGAATTTTCAAATATTCCTGTCGGTACTGTTCCAGTATCTCCGGCAAGGATGGGTTGGTTGGGAATGGAATTGTAAGCGTAATCTTTAATCGTGCAAGATGGGATTCCAGTTACTACATCTATTTGCATTCGCGCCCATCCGTAATAGGTATTTCCTCCGACAATTAATTTTAGCCCCAGGTAACGGTCAATTGAATAAGACCAAACTCCGAATGTACCAGTGCAAGGTCCTCCACTTGTGTTACGACGTAAATATCCGAAGGAGGAAAAACTAAGCCCTGATGAAATGCTATCATTTAAATTCATTTGCAAGCGGATAAGTTATACTTGTACCCGTAACTACAGCATTTGAGTTGAAGAGCAGAATCCGAAATAAAATTTATGTATAAACGACTACTCAGGCCAAAGGACAGATACCACCACTACGACTGCACGAAATTTTATAGTCGTTGATACCATCATTGTTCAGATCAATGTTATAATCTTCCGTACTTGGAATAGTAGTAGCCGAAATTACCTGATCGGGAGTTACGTCCGTATAAACAATTTGTGCATTTGCGCTTGCAGAAAATAGCATTGCTGTAAAAATGAAAGGAAAGCTTTTTTTAGTAGTTGTTTTTCATTTGACAAGTTTTGTAATGGATTTTAAAGTGTATTGCTCAATTAACACAGCTTTATTTTTTAATGATAAGTTTTTCGTTGATATTAATTCTCCAGATTGGTTTGAACAAAATAAACTCCCTCTGCAAATTCATTAGTATTCACCTCTATCTTATTTGTTTCTACGCAGTTGTCGTATAAACTATTTTCCGGCAATATCAGCGATGGTTACATCAACTTTTTGTTGTTGCTACCCAAATTGATGGTGAGATGATCGTCGGCAGGATTTGGAAAAGATTTACTGATGCAGCAAAGAATTTTCAAATATTCCTGTGGTAGTTGTTTGTCCGGCAAGGACGGGTTGGTTAAGGGTAGAATTGTAGGCATATTCCATAATCGTAATGGAAACTGAATAACTGGCTATAGATACCCCAAGTTTAATCCAGCCATAATAAAATCAGGCCCCACTTTTATTTTTAGACCCATGAATTTTCCGGAAACATTTTGCCAGTTTCCGGTTATGCCTTTCGTTGACCTTATGACTTCCATTGCTAACCGGGTTTGGGGAACAATTTCCGCAAGAAAAGCCATGCGCTCTTGGTGCGAAGGTAAAATCATTAATCCCATCATTATTCAAGTCAATTAAAAAATCGGCTCCGCAAGGACTGGGATAGTTGCAACCACGCACAACATCCGGAATCACATCCGTATAAACTATCTGTGCATCTGCACTTGCGGAAATCAGCATTGCTGTTACGATGAAAGCTGAAATATTTATTAGTAGTTGTTTTTCATTGGATAAGTTATTTAATGGTTTAAAATGTGTTGCTCAATTACACACAGTTTTATTTTTAATGATAATTTTTTTCGTTGATATAAATTCTCCAGATTGAATTTGAACAATATAAATCCCCTCTGCAAATTCACTGGTATTAACTCCTATCATATTTGTTTCATATACACTTGTTGTGTAAACTATTTTCCCTGTAATATCAGCAATGGCTACTTCAACATTTTTGTTGTTGCTACCCAAAGCGATGGAGAGATGATTGTTTGCAGGATTTGGAAAGAGATTTATTGATGCAGCAAAAGAATTTTCAAATATTCCTGTCGGTACTGTTCCATTATCTCCGGCAAGGATAGATTGGTTGGGAATACTGTTGTAAGCATAATCTTTTACAGTAAAACTCGCTGCAATTGTTGCTACATCTAATCGCGCCCATCCGTAAAATTTTTGCGAACTCAGATCTAATTGCAAGGGGATATATTTATCTGATGCTCCATTCCAATTACCTCTGTTTTGCCAAAGTGGTGAGCCACCTCTCGGCCATGGTATAAACCATATTCTTGAAATCAGGGATTGATTCGCATTACCTAACCATGAAGAAGAACTGCTGTCAATGAGAGTGTTTATCGAAAGAGCGCTTGGATAAGGATAGCTAAGGTCATTACCAACTTTATTGGCTCCAAGCGGAGTAATCCTGATATATTTATTTGTTCCTTGAGGAATTGTCGTTGTATTATAAGTAATATTAAAGTCGGTGATTCCATCATTGTTCAGATCCAATGCATAAACTCCTCCATTGGTGTTGATAGTCGTATCCGGATTTACATCCGTGTAAACAATCTGTGCATTTGTACTTGCAGAAAACAGCATTGCTGTTACGATGAAAGCTGAAAGCTTTTTTAGTAGTTGTTTTTTCATTTGGTAAGTTATTTAATGGTTTAAAATGTGTTGCTCAATTACACATAGTTTTATTTTTTAATGATAAGTTTTTTAGTTGCTATAGATTCTCCCGATTGAATTTTAACAATATATATTCCCTCTGCAAATTCGCCTGTATTCACTTCTATCTTGTTTGTTTCATTTGCAGTTGTTGTATTCCCGATCCCGATAGCTATCGGGACTATCGGGATTATTTTTCCTGTGATGTCAGCGATGGCAACTTCAACATTTTTTTTACTGCTACCTAAAGCGATGGTGAAATAGTCGTTGGCAGGATTTGGAAAGAGATTTATCGATGAAGCAAAAGAATTCTCATTTATTCCTGTGGCAATTGTTTCTCCGGCAAGGATAGCTTGGTTTGGAATGGAGTTGTAAGCATAATCCATTAGTGTAAGAGTTGCAGCAATTGATCCGCTAACAAAAGCTGCAGCGTTCATTTGAATCCAGCAATAGTGGGTTTGCCCTCCTGCAATAACTCTAAGACCTAAAAATCCACCTGTGGCAGTATTCCAGTTTCCCGTGTTAGTAGTAGTACCATTAGATAATAATTTTTTAAAAATTATTTGGTTGGCTATTGTATCCCAATTGGCATTAGCACTTATAATGTCATTAAGATTCATCTTAGCTGGATATCCTGAACTATCCATTAGGATAGCACTGCCATTTAGAGGGGTTGCCAAAATTGTTCCGGCTGTATAACCATACCATTGTGGGGGAAATCCTGTGATAATACTTGAAATCAAAGTAAACTTCAAATCGGGTATGCCATCATTGTTTAAATCCATATTTTGTGCAATGCTAACGATACCTCTTTGATTAAGTCTAGTCCGGATAATTGTAGTATCAGGATTGATATCCGTATAAACAATTTGAGCATTTGCACTTGCTGAAAATAGCATAGCGATAAAGATGAAAGCAGAAATCTTTTTTAGTAGTTGTTTTTCATTTGGTTATTTTTTTAGTGTGTGTCTATTGAATTTACTTTCGATTTAATTGCTTATTCAAAAGTAGAACTAACCGAAATTTATCTCGCTACCTGAAATGGGTAGTTTTACTTCGACAGGCTCAGCACGAGTGATGGTGGGTGCACGAAAATTTTCCGAAAAAACGGGACATGTGATTTTCTCCTTCGTGGATGAGTGCCAAAAGTTTCTTCAACTCTTTGAGGTCGATTTTGACGAACGATATATTTTAAATAACCGAGTTCCCACAGTCCTACGGACCATTTTTGATGACAAGTTTTTTGGAAGGTGATTGCAGTTTACTTTCGTTGTGAAAAAAAGCTGTGTGTTTAAAGAGTTCGCCCCTAAAGGGGCTTTGCGATCTTGTAGGGTCCCGAAGATACCAAGAGTATGGCCCTAACGGGCCTAGTAATCTCCAAGTTGATAACGAATACATCATTCGCCTTGACTAAATGACATTACCTTTTGGGGTCGAATCCTTAACCGAATGCTAGGGTCGTATTTTTGACAATCCTAGACTACATGGGCAAGTGACAGGCCCGTTAGGGCCATCCTTTTGGTAACACGAGACAACACAGGAAAGCCAAGCCCCGTTAGGGGCGTACTCTTTAAACACTAAGTAAATGCAATGAGTAATGACAGGCCCGTTAGGGCCGTACTCTTGGTAACACGAGACAACACAGGAAAGCCAAGCCCCGTTAGGGGCGTACTCTTTAAACACAATGCGTGTGTCCATTAATTAAACCGCATAAAAGCTCCAGCATACATTGGTTGCATCCCATTCTAGAGCCGAGAAATTTAACCCGCCTCCTAAAAACTCAAAAAAGATTTCCCCTTAACTTTTGAAATCAATTCATCACGTGAATGAACATGAAGGATTTCATAAATGTTTTTGACATGGTAGCGTACAGTCTCAACGGAGATGAAAAGTTTTTCGGCAATCAACTTATAGCTCATGCCATTGAAAATACACTCGAGAATTTCTTTCTGCCTGTCGTTGAGCTGCGATTGCTCGTTAACCGGCATAGCAGTCTTTTTGCTGCGGAACACCTCAAGTATTTTATGAGCAATGCTGGGAGTCATGGGCGCTCCGCCTGTAGCTGCTTCGCGTATGGATTCAAGGATGCGCACAGGCGAAGTGTTTTTTAATATGTAACCCGAAGCACCGGCAGTAATAGATTGAAATATTCTTTCATTGTCATTGAAAACCGTTTGCATGATGACCATTATTTCGGGATGCGTTTGGTTGATTTTTCCAACTGCCTCAATGCCGTTCATTCCACCGGGAAGGTCAATATCCATGAGGATTACATCGGGGTCAGCAGATTCAACTTTTCGCATTAGGTCGGTGCAATCAGGAAAAGCACCAGTGCATACAAAGCCCTCGCTACCGTTTATCAGCTGGAACAGGCTGTCACGCAACAGCGGATTATCTTCAAAAATTGCGACTTTAATATTCATAGTATGTAAGGACTGTGTAAAGGTAAACTACTTTATGGGGAAGCTACTACCTGTTTTGGGTAGTCCTCATTTTTTTACTTAAGATTTACTGTGAGGCTAACCGTTGTTCCGTGCCCGGGCTCTGATGTAATTGAGAAGTTACCGTTCAGTTCTGCGGCTCTTGTGTTCATGTTTTTCAATCCGTTGCCTCCTGTTTTTAAACGGTCTTCATTCATGTTGAATCCTACACCATCATCTTCTACAACTAATTTTAATGTATGATTGGTTCTGGAGATTTCAACGTTCACATTTTTTGCTCCGGAATATTTAAAGGCATTATTCAATGCTTCTTTATAGACGAGGAAAAATGATTTCCGTTTTCCATAGAAAGAATGATGCTGTTTAATTCACTATCCGATTTAAAGTGCAGCGCAATATCTTTTCCGGCCAACAGCTCACCGCCAAAGGCGCGCATGTGAAGGATGATGTTTTCGAAATTATCGTTCTGCGGACTCACTGCCCATACGATATCAGTCATTTTATCTATCATGTCACGCGAAGCGCTTCCGATTTTTTCGAGAAACGGAAGTGATTCTTGATTGCTGCCTGAAGTTGATTTCATACGTGCAATCTCGCTCATTACTGAAATGCTCTGCAGTGTGCTACCCATATCATCATGCAAATCACGGCTGATCCGTGCTCTTACGGCTTCCATCTGCTTCTTTCTGTTTCGCTGCATCCTGTCAATAAAGAATATGATTACAGCACCTGCAAGCAGCAGAAATATAATAGTGCCACCAATAAATCCGTTGCGAATGAGTTTTTGTTTACTCAATTCTTTTTGCGCAACAAGATCCTTTTTTACCTGAACCAAATTGAGCGAATCCTGCTTCTTGCTGAAATCGTAATTCATTTGCAGCGCAACTGTTTTCTTAGTATTTTCAATATTCCCAAGACTGTCGCGGCACGCGATATATAATTTATGATTCTCATAAGCGCCTTTGAAATTTCCAAGAGCGCTGTCGGTTTTTGACAAAAATGAATAAAGATCTTTCATATGCGGTATCGCTTCAATCTCTTTGGCTATCGCCAATCCTTTGAGCAGCCAGTCCTTCGCTTCCTTTGCCGCATGCATTTTTAATTTGACCATTCCAATATTTCTACAGCAAGTAGCAATGCCTTCTTTATTTCCAATTTCTTCCCTTATTTTTAGAGAGGCTAAATGATTTTTTAGTGCTTCGGGATAATTGCCTTGTTGAGTATAAACAAGGCCGATGTTGCCATACGTATTTGCAAGGTTACTTTTATCCCCAAGTTCTTCGCTTAATTTTATAGAGGCAAAAAAATTATCCAGCGCTTTGTCAAAGTAAGTGCCTTCATCAAAATAAGCCATTCCAATGTTGTTATGGGCAACTGTAATTCCATTTTTATTCCCGGTTTCTTCAAATATTTTTAAAGCGGCAAAATGATTTTCCAGCGCTGCAGTGTAATTGCGTTGTTTAGTATAAACGAGTCCGATATTAGTATAAGCACTTCCAATGCCCTTTTTATTCCCGATTTCTTCAAATATTTTTAAAGCGGTAAAATAATTTTTCAGTGCCTCGGTGTAGTTGCCCATGTATTGATAAACAACTCCCATGTTATTAAGATTCCTTGCAATAGTTTTTGTATCCCCGGATTCTTCTCCATACTCCATTGATTTTTTATAAAAATCTAAAGCAGATAAATAATCTGATTTATTAAAATGAATCACCCCCATACTGTTATAAGCTTTGCCTATTCCTTTTTTATAACCTATTTGCTCCGATAAAGTAAGACACTGATTGGAGTAATACGTGGCTGAATCGGGGTTACTGTTCCAATATGCAGCTGAGAGGTCATTTAAAATGTTTGCCGCTGTCGTATCGTACAGCGATGGGGAATTTATTTTTGACTCCGTTTTACTTTTGTTATGGTTTTTAAGTTCGGTTACTAAAGAGTCAATAAGATATCGGTCTTGCGAAAATGTATAGTTATGAATGAAGAACAATATTGTAAGCAGAGAAAGTATTTTTTTCATGTCCTGTTTATTTCTTGGAATCAGTTTGGTGTTATAAACAATCAATCAACTTAGATTTTATAATTTGGAGTCCACCTATATTCAACAAAATAACTTTAAGAAATTAAAATGAACCAATACATACTTTTATTAAAACTCCGAAATCAACATATTCATTACAAGTATAATTAAAATTCCCAATTTCTCAGCTCTATTGCCATTTATTTTATAGAGTAGTATGTGCCTCCGCTCGGCTCGGTGTTAAGCGGATTTCCCGACACTCTTTCAATTCCGTAACCCATCAAGCGTCATTCCGTCTGCACTAACATTCACCGCAGAAGTCGTTACTAATTCCCGGACGGAATGACGCTTGATGGCGCGACTAATTTCAGAGTGTAATGCTGATTTCTAGTTGTCTTTTATTTTATTTGAAAATCTTTATGCCCACATTGCCATACTAAAAAGAACAAATGTTTCAGGTAGGATCTATACATGTCTATCATAGAGGTAGCATTGGCATCTCCGTTATGGCCGCCTTCAAAATTGGTATAGAGCAAAACGGGTTTGCCTGATGTGCTGTTGGCTTGCAATGTGGCCGCCAGTTTACCCGGCATCCATGGTGGTACTCTTGGGTCGTTAATGCCAGTGGTAAGATAGACTGCAGGATATTTTATATTTGACTTTACATTAAGTACAGCATCCGCTTCTATCAGCCCTTTCATTTCGCTTTCTATTTCAGGATTGCCAAATTCGGGGTAGTTGCTAACTAGATTTCGCCAGGCTTTGCTTCTGATCAGATTTACTGTCCCAGATTGAATAGCAGCTGCAGCAAATAGTTCAGGCCGTTCGGTAATGGTTCTGCCAATTAATGTGCCACCGGCACTTCCGCCAAAGCAGGCAAGGGCAGAAGGTTGTGTGTACTTATTTTTAATAAGATATTCGGCACAGGCAATAAAATCTTTCCAGCTATTGGGTTTGGTTTCCTTCATACCGGCCAGGTGCCATGCTTCTCCTTTTTCGCCACCGCCACGTACATATGCATGAACCAACACAACACCACGCTGAACCAGCAGATTATTAGAAGGCTCGTATTCATTGAAATAATTTCTCTAACTAAAGTTCCGTAGGCACCATATCCATATAATATACAAACATTGTTACCATCCAGCTTCGTATTTTTATTTCTCATGATACTCATTGGTACCAATGTGCCATCGTACGATGGCACTTCAATCAATTCGCTTACAATATCATCGCTACCTTTATAAATGTTTGCCCATGCGGTGCCCAAAAATCGTCATTGCTTAATTTGTTGTTTGCAATGTTGAACAAAAATCCCCGTCGTGGTTTATTTACAGATAGTTTATAAAAAATACATTCATCGGTTTGTGTACCCATTGTTGTAATACTATACCTGTCAAAATCTTTAATAGCCGATACATTAATTTCTTTACCCGTGTTTTTATCAATAAAAACTGTTTTATAAATGAAACCATATTTGGAATAATTTACCAGTAGGTATGATTTTGTTTCATCCATATTTTCCAATTGCCAGATACTGTCTTCAGTAAAAATGATTTTGGCATGCGCAAAATCCGGATTGTTGTAAGAAGTATATCGAAGGCTTTTAAAGCCGCTACCTTTGGCAGAAATAAAATAATAACCGTTGGAAGTTTCTTTAATATCCACTACAGAGTCTTGACCCGTGTAAAGCATACTCCATTTTTTGGAGGCAGAGAGTAATTCGCTATTGTTGATGTAATACAGATTGCCATAAAAATTAAATCCCATGTTAGGCTGACAGTAAATTCTTTTTAAACTATTATTTGTATAGATCCATGCTTGATAAGTGTTGCTTATTTTTTTCTCTACTAAGTTTCTTGATTTATCATCCATAATGGTCTTATCGGTGCTGAAGCTTGTAAAAAGTGCATGGTAATTAATCACATCGTTTTCTGATGCATTGGGTGCATTTCGGTCGCCGATCGTGTATTTATAAAAAAAACCTTTGCTGTTGCTTGTCCAATTTATGCTACCGGCCTCGCAGTGCGGGATGCTGTCATTCAACCATATTTTATTGGCAATATCATATACTTTTATAAAAGGATATTCTTCCCCATTTTTATCAAAGGCTGCAAAAAAATATTTTCCATCTGGCGAAATTTGAAAGGCAGAGCAACTGTACCGCATTCCTGGATGAATATTCCAGGTATCAAAAATGAAATGCTCTGTAGTATTATATAAATTGTCCGATAGTTTTCCGGGGTCCCATTTACTGTAGTAATAACAGTTGGCAGATTTGTAAACAGGGTCACGGCGCCATGTTTTTGCCTCCATATATGTTTGCAGTTGACTAAGCAGGCTATCAACCCCTTCCATATTTTTCATTGAGTTATCTGCAAAATCTTTTTGCCGCTGGAACCAGGTTACCACATTGCTGTCCTTTAAATTTTCTAACCAACGATATGGGTCTTTGTAAGTTACTCCAAAATAAGTGTCGCTGCTGTCAACGGCTTCTGTAGAGGGGTAATTATATTGAGCTGTTGCAATATGCCCACAAATAAGTAGTATAAAAAGGAATGAATTTCTTTTTGTCATATCTTTTAATTTTTGAGTGTGCCTATTAGCATAACAGTTAACGTTTGACGCTTGGCGATGTAGCGGATTAAGGAAGCCTAAACTTTCGGTTAATGACTAATTTTCACTTACAAAATCAACTTGAAATTAAGCCTATTCCCGCCATATTTCCAAATGTCAATTGTACGCCGTTTTTATGTGCCTTTTAAAAAGTCACCAAGAATTTTATTGAAAATTTCCGGTTGATCCATTAACGGTAAATGTCCGGCATCTTGAATTAACCGAAGCTTTGCATTTGGAATAATTTTCGCTGCTGCTTCACCATATTCAACTGAAAATAATTTATCATCTTTCCCCCAAATGATAAGCGTTTCATTTTCTATTTGCTTTAATAATTCTTCCGGTATTTTAGATACTGCTGTTCCACGTCCTTGCTTAAATGCTTTTTTCCCTCCTTTAGATTTGAGAACATCTATTGAGTAGCCAATATGGTTCGGGTCTCTGTTTGTGGGTTTATGGAGTATATAAGGTGAATTAAAACGACTTGCCATTGATGATGGAAAACTATTCATCCATATCATTCCAAGTAAAGGCCAAAAAGAAACTTTTGCACCTAAACCAGCAGCATCAACTAAAACAAGTTTATCAACCATTTCGGGATTGTCTATGGCAAACTGTAAAGCAATGGCGCCACCTTGAGATAATCCGACAATATGAGCCTTTGATATTTTCAATTCTTTTAGGAAATCTTTGAGCCACTTTGAAAAATAGGGTCTATTATAAGGCGCATCAGGTTTATCAGATTCTCCATATCCAACTATATCCGGTGCTAATACTTGAAAATTTTTAGAGATAGTATGAATTGATGGATACCAGGTAACAGCACCTGCACCTGCCCCGTGAAGGAAAATTACAGGTTCACCATTGCCACATAACAAATAAGTCGTTTTAATTGTTCCAATAGTTGCTTCTCTTTGTTCAACTAATCCTTCTATTTTGTTGATTAGATTTCGCCTATGGGTTTTTTTATTTTCTCTTTTCAAGTTTTTCTTTCGTGCGCTGTTTGATATTCTGTTCTCACTAATTCCCGCTCGCCGGAATCTTTAGCGTCAATACTTTCGCACTCTCCTGCATGGCGGATGTGCTATTCTCAAATTCTCCCCTCCACAAAATACATATCAATCTCCCCCTTATTCTTCGCCTGAATTTTACCGCGGTGAGTGCAATTAAATTTATCTTTTACTAATGCATACGTGCTTCCGCTGATGTTTACTTTTCCTGTTTCGCCACTTGATTCCAGCCGTGAAGCGATGTTCACTGTATCGCCCCATATATCATAAGCGAATTTTTTAACGCCAACAATTCCTGCAACAACGGGTCCGGTATTTATGCCAATTCTTATTTCAAAGATCTCTTTGCCTTCGTTTTTTCTTTGCTGCAAATGCTGCTGCATAAATTGTTGTATTTCCATTGCAGCATTTACTACATCGGTTGCATTGGTTGTGTTGACAACAGGCAAACCGCCCGCACACATGTAGCTGTCGCCGATGATTTTTATTTTTTCAATATTGTGTTTGGCGATAATGTTATCAAATGCTTTAAAGCAAGTGTGTATTTCAGCGACCAATTCTGTTGCAGAAAGTTTTTCCGAAATTTGAGTAAATCCTTTGAAGTCGGTAAACATTACAGTTACTGACTCAAACTGCTTTGCTTCAGCGCTGCCTTTCACTTTTAACTCTTCTGCAACTTCTGATGGAAGAATATTTAAAAGTAATTCATCACTTAGCTTTTTACCTTTCTTGATTTTATTTCGCTGAGCAAAAAATATCCCTGCAAACAAAACCATTGCCGCAAAGCCGCCAATAAATCCATTGCGAACTAATTTTTGTTTTTGCAATTCTGCTTTTGCAATAGCATCCTTTTTTTCCTGTTCCGCTTTTAGTTTGTCAGATTCATTTTGAAATTTTTCTTTTTGCGCTGCTTTATTTATTTCATCACCTTTCAATTTATTGCTGAGCAAAACATATTGTTTGTAATGTTCATAGGCACCCGTACCATTACCGCTTGCCGAATCAATTTGAGAAGCCAGTAATTCCGCTTCACTTAATTGTTTTATATCAATTTGTTTTTTCAGAACAGTAATGGCGCGGCTGCTATAATCTTTAGCCGACTTGTAATTTTTCTGTCCAAAATAATCCTGAGCGAGTAAATGATGAGACCATGCTATTCCGTTCTCCGAATTTAATTCCTCCGCAATTTTTAATGATTTCAAATGACATTCAATCGCTTTTACAAAATCACCTTGCCTATTATATACTATACCCATTTCATCAAGAACATCTTTAGGTTGCCATTGGTTTTTTGTTGAGTCAAACACTGCCAAACTCTTTTCAAAATATAAAAGGGAGTTTCTGAAATCATTATTATCTCTATAAACTAAGCCGATCCATTTATATACAGAGCCAACATTGTGGTCTATGTCTTGTTTTGAATTGCATATTGCAATGAGTTTGTTGTAATATTCAAGCGCCTTGTCAGTATTATGAAGTGTATAGTAAAATCCGCCTACAGCAGCAAGTACGTTAAATAAATCATTCGTGTCTTTTGTTTCATTTAAAATTGAAAGTGAATTCTGATAGTTTTCCAATGCCTGTACATTTTCGCCATTATCCCTGTACATGTCTCCTAATTGCGCTAAAGAGAGCGCTTCTCCTTTTTTGTAATTCATCTCTTTTGAAACTTCAATAGCCGACTGAATAGATCTTAACGCTTGCTGAAAATTTCCTATTGACAAATAATAAATATTCAATCTCCTGTAGCCATTGACAATGAAAACGGTGTCTTTTATTTCAAAATAAATAGCGAGACTTTTATTCATGTACTCATGAAATGCGGCGGTATCATTTTTATATAAATAAATATTGGCAATATCAGAAAGCGCTTCGCCAATCCTTTTTTTATTTCCTTCTTTTTCATAGCCGGCTAATCGTTCCTGTATGAACTCAATTACTTTATTCCAATCCGTGTTATTGGTTTCTGTATAATAAACAATTATTAAATTATAGGCGGCTGATTTTTGTTCAAGGAGTTTTTCTCTCTGCTTCTTATCAATATTCTTTGAAAGAAGTTTATCAGCAAGTTTCACTGCGGGTTCTGCATAAAGCATATTATCTTTTCTTTCGCATGAGTCACCAAGAGCAAGGTATAATAGTAAACGTGTTGTATCGTGCTTAGCGTTTTGTAATTCCGTTTTAAGGGAATCCATAAATTTGTTTTGAGAAAAACAAAATTTCTGAGTAAACACCAATAAGAAAAATAAAATAATCTTTTTCATAAATCAAATTAAATTTTCTACAAAGTACATATTTATCTCTACTGCTCGGCGGAATGTTAAGCGGATTTCCCAACACTCTTTCAATTCCGTAACCCCTCAAGCGTCATTCCGTCCGCACTAACATTCACCTCAGAAGACGTTACTAATTCCCGGACGGAATGACGCTTGATGGCGCGACTAATTTGAGAGTGTAGAGCTAATTTCCGCTTAACATTCCGCCGAGCAGGGTTAATTATTCATGATATTCGGTTGCCTTTTTTTGTAAGCAATATCTTGATATCTAAAAATAGATAAACACTTGCTAGCGACATTACTCCTAATGCGGCAATTATTGTTATAATTGATAGTGGATTCATAATCATATAAACACCAAACACAATTAAAAAAATACAAAATGGATAAAGGAAAAGCCGAATTGCAATTTTCTTTATGCTCCATTCATCTGTAGGAACCTCAATTTTTAGTTCAGCAGGTTTATTGTTTAAAACGTCGGTCAAGTTTTTCGTAAATGTCTTAATGTTTGTTCTGTTCCAGCCATATGAAGCTATAGAGCTCGCTTTATTGGGGTCGCAAATACTGTTAATAAATAGGCGATCTTTTCCTTTATAATCGTTATCATTTCTCCCCAACTTCCTGTCCAATTCGAAGATCTGTATGCTCTAAAAAAAGTTTCAGATTTACTATCAATACTCCATTCCAACTCATTAGTTGTCCGCTTTACTGCTTCCTGGAATTGGTGTTCTGTATATCTCAAATGAAATTCTCTAAACTTCAATCGCCTGTACTGGACAAAGAAAAAGAAAATTGAAAGCAATAAAAAAAACAATGGTACTTTAGTTAGTTCATCAACCGTCTCACCTTGTATCATAATCCATCCCATCATCAAAGCAATGAATAATGAAAATAGGACTACTCCAAAATGAGTTAATGTCTGAATGGTTGTCAACTTCAGCCTTTTGGACTCTTTCATAATTTGTAGCCAGTCATTGTCCATGGTGGAATTTGTAATTATTGTCTAGATGCCCAGCTAAGCGGAGTTTTCAAATGTAACAAATTTCCCTGCTCGGCGATTTCTATGCGAAAGTCATTTTTGAAATATTTTCTTTGATCCCTGACACAAGCAAATACTCGGTGGATTAGCTTATTTCTTTCGATCCAATTGTTTTTTACAAAATAATCTCTGAGTTCTCCGGGCCTACTTATTGCGCTCAGTGTCGCCAGGTGCAAAACAGTTTTTAACTCTTTGTCTGCCAAATGGGAGATCCTTGTTTTTCCTCTGACACTACTTCCGGAAGTGTATTCGAATGGAGCAACGCCGGCTGACTACAAACTTTCTTGCAGTATCTATTTTTTTGAAATTCATTCGTCGATACAATGATAGCAGTAGCCGTAATTAAACCAACATTTGGAACTGATGCAACGTATTTGAACAACTCTTTCAATGTTTCGTCTGAATCAATTATTTCTTTGATCTGAGCAGTAACCAACTCTAAGTCTTTTTTAATTCCTGTTAAAGTTGATTTGCAATTTTGTTTTAATAATTTGTACTGTTCCTTTCCGATAAATTCTTTTGATTCAACAACAGGAATCTCAATTAGTTTTTTGGCTTTGTTCAGTCTGGAACGTTGTCCCATCAGAAGCTTTAAATTCTGAATAACAAGACGTGTTGGCTGCCAAAGCTTAGCTTTTTCTTGATGTAAGTAAGCATATTTTGAAATACGTATCGCATCAATTTTATCATTCTTGCCACGTGTCATTCCCATTGATCTTTTAATTTGAATTGGATTCTCCAACCAAATATTTGCACCATGACGTTGGAGTACACTTAACAAATGATAATTGTAAATCCCGGTGTGCTCCATACAAAACAACGTTTCCTTGACGTCAATTTTTAAGCCGTTATAAAATAATTCTAGTTTTTTGACAGAATTTTCAACTTGACTGATTAATTTCTTTTCACCATTTTCTAAGAACGAAAAGTCAATTGAATTTTTTCCAGTGTCAATGCCGATGATGTTTTTAAATTTCATAGCTTTATGTTTAGAAGTAAATAACTAGTTAACTAAATTGAATACTCTCAAGTCCTTTATATTGGGTCACCCGAATTTCTATTTGAAGGCTTATTCAATTAAACTGACAGAGGTCCGGAACAGGGGGAATCGTTGGGTCGCCTCTGTCAGAAACCTATGGTGTAAAGTTTTGTATAGTAATGCAAACACCAAAAATTGAGGAACAAAGCTAAAAGTGTCCTTAGGGTGGCATTCACCTCAAGTCGTTACGTTGCGGTGCCTGATCAACTAATTTCTTCTAGGTGTTTTTATTGGCTGCCTTTCTCTTGTCTGTCGTACGTTTGTTCCCCAAAAAAAAGCCGGAAAACCCAAAAAAAAAAAACCCCCTTTCCCCGGATATTTCCAAAATTTAGTCCAGCCGGTTTTGAAATGTAATTGCCAATTGTCGCACCAATAGGATGCATTACTACTAAAGCAAACCAATCTAAAATTTCTTTAGACACCTTGGTGTTTTTTTTTTTTATTTAAAAATTGTTAATATTTTTAAATTAAAATTTCTCCCCCCCCCCACCCCCGGGGGGGGGCGTGAAAAATCCGCCCGGCGGGGTGGTAATGGGTGTTTTGAAACTAAAATTGCAAACCAATAAAGAAAAAATGTCTTGCTATTCAAGCCCGTTTCAACTGTTGATTTTGGAGAAACGAATTTCCAAACAATAAGAATTAGTGTCAAAATTCCCATAACCAAAACAGATCCCCACATTGTCCCAAGTTTTAATGGTTCAATAGTGATGAAGTCAGCACAATTTGTTCCTGCTATGTTTCCTAAAACAATCAGAAGCCAATAAACCGAAGGATTTTCTTTACCACTTAAAGCAATTGCAATGATTGAAAAAGCATAGGTGCTGAGCAGAAGTATTGAACCTGTGCTATAACCCAAACCTAAATTTCTTGAAATTAGGTTTCCAACAATTTCTCCAATTGTCGTAGCCAAAATCATAAGCGTCCAATAATGAATACCGATGTTTGGTATATGTATGTTTAATTTTTTGTTTGTCATTTGAAATAGTATTAAAAGCGGAACGCCTCTGGCGTTCCGCTTTGGTTAATTATTATTTTATTACACTTCCGTTAGCTTCATAGAAAAACTCAACTGTTTTTAAACCTTGTTTAATTTCAACTTCATATTGGGTCTGACCCTTTGAAGTCTCAATTTTTGCAACGGCTTTGATAGTTGTTACTTTATGAGATGCGTTAAACGCTGTCTGCACTTTTTCAGGAAGCTGATTGAACGTTATTGGACTTTCTGTCTCCAACCATTCGCCAGTGTCGTTAAAATTTGCAGAATGTTTTTCGCCCTTCCATACAAAGGATCCTTCATATTCGTGAGCATTTTCTTTGTCCCATTTTACGTTTGAAGCGTTTGGAAATTTTTGATTAAATGTTATCGTAACAGCATTTGGTGTTTTGCTTTGTGCAAAACTTGTCGCATAGGCACAAATAAATGCCACAGCAACGAAAATTATTTTTTTCATTTTATTGCTTAATTAAATTGTCAATTAAAAATGTGAGTTGTCGCTTGTCACACAAGCGACGTCAGAACAAATTAAGCAACAATTGGAGGGCGGAAAATTTTAGAGATGTATTCCGACTTAATAAAGTTCTCGGAATGAAATAGGTGTAATTTCTTTTCAAAAAAGATATTAGCTGCTTTAAAATTAAAAGCCGTTGGAAATTGAAATGCTAGTATTTGAGAAATATGTCTGTTTTGAATTGGCGAATGTGGTTTTTGCTCGTCACCATTGCTATGTTTATCAAATAAACCGTCTATATTTATTAAGTGGTCAGTTACGAAGTCAAGCGGTGTCATGTCCTTGTCTTCAGTAGCTTGACAATGTTGATACATTTCTGGAAGGTCTTGAAGTGCAGAAAAGTCGCCCATTGGTAAACACAAAATCCCAAAGGAGTAAAATGCCAAAAGAAATATGTTGATAGCTTTAATCACTTTTTTTATTTAACGTCAAAGTTAGCGTTTAATTGTCTTGGAATTCATTTTAGTTTTAGTCTCCTTTTTTGTCTACTTGATATTTGCACTTTCGTTTTTTAAAGTTGCCGATAACAATCCCCCTGCTCGGGAATGTTAAGCCGATTTACCGACACACAATCAATTACGTAACCCATAAAGCATCATTCCGAGCAGGGATATTCGTTCTACCTATATCTTCCCAAGTCTCTTCAACTCCCAAAAACATTTTGCCGTTGCGTTTATATCCACTGCTGCATTATGAGCTTCTTCAAAACCGGTTCCGAATAATTTGAAATGCAGTTCAGACAATTTAGGCCATTTATTGCCAAACGGACCTTTGATTGCACAATAGTCTATGCTACTTAGCATCGTACAAATTTTACTTTTAGTCGTAACACTGTTCTTCATCTTGCTCCGTAAAAATTCTGCTCCCACAATCTTTTCATCAAAACTCATATTGTGTGCAACAAGATATTTTGATTGATCAATTAGTGATTGAAACTCCTCAAGTACAGCGAGAACTGCTTTGCCATCACGCTTTGCGATCTCATTTGAAATTCCATGAATTTGTGAAGAGCTAGTCGGAATAGAAAAGCCCTCCGGTTTTATTATATGATCACCTTCAGAAATTTTATTCCCGTTCTTATCGTATAGCAAATATGCCAGTTGAACCATGCGTGGCCAATTAGTCAAATCGGTCACTGGTGCCTTCCAGTTTTTAGGAAGCCCTGTAGTTTCGGTGTCAAAAAATAGATACATGTAGCTTTTGATTTTTGAAAGTAAATATCACTAATTACATTTTCATATAGTAATTATACAAATGAATTTTGGATTTTACAATTTGAATTTATTTCCGTAATGTTGTTCAATATCTCTGACATATCCTCTTAAATAAAATGCCACTACCAAAATACCTCCGCACCATTGTTGCTTTTGCGTTTCTGCTTTCAACTTCCATTGCAGCATCATCACAAACCATAATCGACCAATACGATTCAACATACACTGCCGGCATTAGTGCAAGGACATTATCCGGTTACAGTTTCTACCAGACATTCACAGCTGGCATGACAGGTAACTTAAGTCGAATCGATATCGGCTTTTTCAATTACATTTCCGGTACAGGAACTATTGAAGTATATGAAAACGCAGGCGTAAATGGGAACTTACTTTACTCCGGACAAGAAACGCTGTTCTGTCCATCTGGAGGATGTATGCTGCAATTCCCGTAAGCTGCAACCTGGTCGCAGGAAACACTTACACATTTCATTTCACTCCGGGAGCAGGAATACCCGACCCATTCGGCGTGCAGGCAGATTTCTCTAACAGTTATCCGGGCGGTGAATTATTCCTCATAGATCCAAGCGGCACTTATCCTTTCAATATGGATGCAGTCTTTGCAACGTACATGGATTCAAAATTAACCGGGATCGACAAACCTGAACTTAACCACAATTCATTCTACACAATTTCAGCTTCATCAATTATTATGAATGAAAATGTAAACGGCGAGCTATATGCTTTGGATGGTCGGAAATTGAAAATGGAAGGGCTGAGGAGTGGTATATATTTATTAAGGGCGACTTCGCTTGGAAAAGAGTATTTGTTTAAGGTGTGTATTCGATAATACCAGAATTGTTTCATTTTTTATAGAAGCGGAAACGCCCCCTGCTCGGCAGAATGTTAAGCGGATTTACCGACACTCTTTCAATTCCGTAACCCATCAAGCGTCATTCCGTCCGCACTAATATTGATTGATTAGAGCAGGGTTCAAACCCATTAATTTCCTTGGAAAGTTCCTTTAATCGCTTTTCCACTAGTAGAGTTAACAGCAGTAAGGTCTTCCATAGATGAAATGGTTACTGTAAAAGGAGTTCCGGTTTTCTTAACTTCATACATAGTTGTAGCATTCGTAATTCCAGCACCATTTTTAGAATTTCCTTTGATGGTAAATGTGCCAGTTGATTCAACTTTATCTATGATTATTGAAATGATGCCAGTTGGAGTTTTACCCCAAATATTTGCTTCTTTTTTGTTGAGCACATACAATATCATAATGCCCAGGTATGCTGCCTCCAACCAAAACTCCATCTACCTTGCACCAAATATCCTCCATTGGCGATTGGTACATCTGTAGTCGCAGTTTCTGAAGTCGTGATAGCAGCAGTTAAAGTTTTGAGATTAGCACTTTCTGATGTAGTATACTTTGACAAGAAACAATAGCTACAAGAACTATCCACAGCAAAGTGATTTTAAGTAGGGTCTTCATGATATTCTATTTTAAAAAAATTTGGCTCTAACAAATATAATGTTTTTTCCCATTGTTGGTATTATGATCAAAAATGGAAAATACCCCTGCTCGGCGGAAATACCCCCGCTCGGAGGAATGTTACGATATTTGAAAGCACCTCATACTTGCACTACCGAATTGAAAACCTTCAAAGAGGTATTTTACTTCTTCTGTTTTGTCAGCTAAACCAAGTGTATAAAGCATCGGCAAATAATGCTCGTTTGTGGGGTGAGCTAATTGAAATATACTTCCTAGTTGATTATAATTTACAAGTGCTTTAAAATCCTGACTATTTAGTTTTGATTTCACTAGTTCATCAAATTCAATTGCCCAATCTAAAGGTTTAGCATTAATATTATTCCAATCTATCATCTTAAGATTATGAACTATGTTTCCACTGGCAATGATCAACACCCCTTTTTCTCTCATTTTTTTTAGTGCATTTGCCAATTCAAAATGGTAGCTTGATGGTTGTGATTCATCAATACTCATTTCAAAAACCGGAACATCGGCCTTAGAATATAAATGTTTTAAAACAGTCCAGGCACCGTGGTCGAGATCCATTGATGGGTCTTCTTGAATATGATAATTTGCTGCCGTTTCAAGTGCTTGTTTTGCAAGTTGCGGATGCCCTTTTGGTTCGTATTTAATTTGAAACAAACGGTCATCTATATTTCCAAAATCATAAAGCGCCTTAGGTAATGAATTAACAGAAATTAAAGTTCCTTTGGTTGTCCAATGCGCTGAAATTATCATAATGGCATTGGGCTTTTCAATACTTGTCCCAATTTTACTTAGATGTTGAGTAAAGTCATTGTCAAGTAGTGCATTGATTGGGTGACCATGTCCAATAAATAATAATGGTGTCTTTTGAGTATTTGAAAAATTGTTGCTAATTTTTTCGAAAGCTTCAAGTTTTATGCTTGCTCCTATGAGTGGGAGCGATGCAATTATTTTTAAGAAGTGTAGTCGTTTCATTGTCTGTATCGATTTTGTATACCATCACAATTAATTGGTTACACAAAGTTGGAGCTTATGCAATGATTTTTCGTTCACATAGGTTAAGAACGTATTTATTCTATTTTTTCTTTACAAGTTTTTGGCGGATCCGACTTAATGATTGAGGCTTGATGCCTAAATACGATGCAACTAAATATTGAGGAACTCTTTGGAGAAGGTCAGGTTGTTTTTTAATGAGAGATAAATATCGTTGCTCAGCATCTTCACTGAAAGTAGAGGCAATTCTTTGTAGAGAATTCAAATAACCATTTTGAACGAGTATTCTAAAAAACATTTCAAATTTTGTAATTTGCTTACACGCTTTTTCAAAGTCAACATAATTCATTGCAAAAAGAGTAGTAGGTTCCAATGTTTCTACATTAAATATTGCCGGCTTGCCACTAAAAAAACTATACATATCTCCGATCCAGTATCCTTCAAAACCAAATTGTACAGTATGCAACTCACCCTTTTTGTCAATAATAAAAGTATGTGTCGCACCACTGTCAACAAAGTACAAATTACGAGAAATTTGATTTTCGTTTACAAATTGCACTTTGTTTTCTAATTGAATGGGAACAAACCATCCGCTTAGTTTTTCAAATTCCGCCGCCGTCAGTCTTTGATTTAATTTGGCTTCAATATTTTTACGAATATTGTTATGCATTGTGTCAAAATTAATTTTTTGAAGTCGGTTTTCTGCTCTGCAGTACCCTGCTCGGAATGTTATGCGGAAATTAATTTGATTGAATTCATTTAAAAACAAATATAGTAGAAATCAAATAACAACTATCATTTGTAAATAAATACGGCTGACCTAAACATCACTAAATGAAAGAAAATTTTACCCTCTGAAACTCAAAGCATTTCTCTCTCAATTGTGTTAAGGTCCTATTACAGTCCGCCACGAAGGATTTATTATGCTATCATATGAAATACCATTTGACACTAATACAACCATGAAAGACATCCTAGAAGAACTAGCCGACGACCATAATAAATCATTGGAAAAACTAAAAGACGTTCCGGAAAGAGAAGCTACCAATAATGAAGCTTGGGAATTTCCGGATCGGACGCCTGTGAAAGGTGGGCTGAATAAAAAAGGAGGGAAAAATCGGAAGAGGGGGTGGGATGAGGGGGATTATTATGGGTATTATGGTTGACTTTCGTTACATGTTTGAGTCATCGCAAGATTTGAGCCTGTTAAGTTTAGAACGAAATTAACGCTTTGGGAAAAAAGCTTTGGGTTTATGTTGCCTACTTTGGTTTAAAGATAAACGACATTGTGCCTTTTTGTTGTTCCAATTTAGGATTTGCACTGAACTTTGATTTTAATGCAGCCTCCTTTGCCAACTTAAAGAGATGAATAAGGGTAGTTGTGCTTCCTCGTGATCCTGGAATTGCATCGACAACGTTCCCGCTCTTATCAACAATAATGTCGACAACAACTTTCCCAGTATTCCCCATTGTATCAAACGCGCTTGGAACAATTATAAGTTCTCGATTTACTAGATTAAACGAAAAACCTGAATTGTTTTTAACTTCTCCATTTGATTTAGTTAATGTACTGGGTGAATTAATTTTTGCCAAAGGACTTGTTAGAGTTTTTTACTTATTTGTATGTTTTCCGAACTTCCAACAAAATTAGCAGCTTGGATTATGTAAGTAACATCTCGTCTTGTATAAGTTATTACAGCTATTTTTTTCTCTCCGATATAAATCTGTGCAGAGTAATATCCTATAGGAGTGGTAGCTGATTCTTCGCTAATATATGTCGTGTACAAATAACCTTTTAGCTCTCCCTCTGTTTCTTGGCTTTGTGGAAAAACAGGTTGTTGAATTTTAAATCCAACTTCACCTGTTTCCTTGGTGTAAAAAACGAAATAGTGTTCATTATAACACAATGAAGCGGGGCTATAAATTGTTTGTCCATCACTGGTAGAACTGCTTTTTAAATATTTGTTTGTGGTTATACATTTGACCAACATATCGGCTTCATTTTGCGAGTTTGCTATGCTCACGAAAGTCAAAAAAATAAAAATTAGAAAGATTGTTTTCAATGAATTATGTCTGTTTAAAAATTACATATAACGTGTAGCAGTTATAGGAGGCATGCGATTATGAGACGAAAACTGTCTGTAAACAGAGTATTGATTTGAACCACTAAGCTTCATTTAACAGCTAAACTGCTAATTTCTTTTAGAGCTGTTAGGCGCTCGGGCTTTCATTGTTGATTAGTTTTTCAATCAATTTGTATAAATGCGTTCCAATTGATTTTGGATAGTCCTCTTCTAAAGTGTCGATTGATTTAGCTCTTTGAATTGCTGTGTTAGTAAGGGGTAAATATATATTTGGATTGGGTCTTTTGTTGTAACCTCTGTCACCGCCTTGTAGTTCTCCAACAACAATGTCAATATGATTTTTTGAGCTACTTACTTTCGCATTCTCCAAAAGTAAATCTTGTTCTGCTTGTGTGAATTCACTCAAGTTTTTCAAGTGCAATACTAACCATATTTCAAAACAAGGATTGCTCATTGCCAGATAAAAGTTCTCTTCCTTTTTACATTCAGCTACTAAATCATCAAAACTAAGTTTATGAATACTTTCCCAATCATCCCTATCGACAATAAGCCAAAATTCATCTCGAAATTTTGAACCCGTATTCTTTCTTTGCCCAATTGAGTAATTTTTTCACACTAAATGGGTCTGAACCCTTTCCATTAGGTCTTTTTAGTGGAACAATTTCAATTAGTCCGTTGTTATTAAAATATTCTGAAGCCCTAAAGTCTTGAAAATATTTTTTCTCGGTAACAGTTCCTTCGTAAGAAAGGACAAACAATTTTTCAGCATCAACATGCCCTCCTTGTCTAATTAATGGAATTGGCTCTCTTGGCATAACTAATCATTATTAATTGGTAAAACAGTTAGTTTATTTCTATTGCCAAGTTTTGGAATACCTTTATAACGACCTAACAAATAGTCCCTTCTTACTTCTTTATCAAATCTAATATTGTAATCTTCCAAAGAATGTAAATGACTTACTCCTGCTTGTCTTTAACTGCAAACCATATTTCATCTTTTACGTAAAAAAGCTTTTGAGTTAATAGCGTTGACTCGTGACTTGCAACAATAAATTGGCTATTGATATTATCGCATTTCGATAAAAAGAAATCAAATAAGTCATAAATCAAATTAGGGTGTAAACTTCGTTCCATTTCATCAACAATAAATACGTTTCCACCCTTGAAAAAGTCAATAATTAAAGGGATTAAATCCATTATTCTTCTAGTTCCGTCTGATTCGTCTTTCAAATCAAATAGTTCAAATGTTCCTCCAATTACTTTATGTTTCGTCTTAAGAAGTTTTGCTTCTAATTCATTTTCTTTGTTTTTGGAAATGATATAATGTTTATCATCTTGTGGATTAGACAAAAAAGCTCCTTTCTTTTCTGACTTTTCACTCAATAAATCGTTTTTAATGTCTTCTTTTATCTCGTTTGGCACATCTACTTTATTAAAATCGATTTCTTTAAAATCAATACCATCAATACTGTATCAAAATAATCAAGCATTTCAGTAAACAATTTCTGTAAATCTGTATTTTCAAATAATTCAAACTTTTCCTATGTTTTTTGAGTTAGGATAAATAACAGTTAAAGCATTTTGAAACCAGTCAATAATATTTAAAATATCAGAAATATCACTTACGTTTTCTGTTACATTAGTATTTCTGATTTGAGTTAAAAACAACTGATTTCTCGGTGTGCCTTTGGCAGTAAATTCAATAAATTGAGTTTCTTCCTTTTTTATTTTTTTACTCAAAAAGACAAATCAAAATTATTGGAGTTTTTCCTCTCAAATATTTTTTGTTTCGGATTTTTTATTTATTTCAAAAAGCCATTCCTCAATTATTTCTTTTGAATTAAACACAAATCCATAAGCATAATTTTTGTTTTTATGTTGAATTTCGTATTCGATTCTAGAATTGTCTTTAACAGATTTTTTATCTAGCTTAAAAATGTCAAAGTAATCGGTTGTTCAGTTTTAGAGCCTTTTAGGACGAGTTTTTTTACCAAACTCAATGGCTTGATTAGGTTTGATTTCCCAGAAGCATTCGCTCCAAAAACTACCGCGGTTTTTAAAACAGATGTGCCTTTGATTGGCTTTGATTTATGTTGCGGTTTTAAAGTCCCTTTGCCAGGAATTAATGAAAATACTACTTTGTCCCTGAATGACAAAAAATTCTCAACTGTGAATCTAATTAGCATTGTTTTATATTTAAATCTGTGCAAATGTAGTGATAAAATCACAAGTTGCAACTTTTCCCTATAATAGTTGTCGATACGTGGTTTTTTTAGCCTGGCTCTTAATATTTGGCTTAAAGAACCAAATTGCACTTATTTTATAATCAGAAGCTGTAAAATTGCCACAATTAATCATTTTAATTTTCTTATTCGAAATCCCAAGGCTTTTATCTATGCTTACTCTAATTTGAAATGCTATCGAGTAAAGTTTGAAGTGTCGTCTATGTTTTAAAGCAAACGTTCTGCAGATTCACCATGGGCGGAATTTTTAGCATAAATGTTGATGCAAGAACTGATTTTCCAGTAACCACGAAAACTGTGTGCGGAGCACAGTCCAAGCGATTGCAAATGTGATGTTAACAATTGTTCTTCTATTCATTTTTAGTGCTGTCCCTTTGTTTCACCAGTGGTGATTACCTTCTGATCTTCTAGGCCTCTTTAATTTGTTTTAACTCCTCTTTGGTTTCTCTAAGACGTCTACTTGTTTTCTTATTTGTCCATCTATAACTTGATAGTTACATTACCTCCATTGATGACAAAGTTGTATTGGTTTTCAATGCTCTTAGAAAGATTGTTTTTAATGCCCTCCGTTGCCTTGTTGAACATTATGTTCTTTTAGTTTTTGATCTACTAATTTATTAATTCCGTCCTTAATTTTTTCATCAATATGCTTTTCAGCATCTTCAATAAATCGCTTTTGTATCTCTGGGTCAGGAACGAGATTGTTTTGTTTTAACTTCTCAATCATTAGTCTATTTTCAAGAACAGTTTTTTCAATTAGCAAAAGCGAAGTAACAATACCTAAAACAAGAGCTGCATTTTTAATATTGGTCTTAATTTTAAATTTGGCAGGAGAACTCTTTGTAATACTGATTATTTCATAAATCTTCTCTTCTTACATCTAATAGTCTGGCATACCCCTCAATGATTAAAAACCAATCATTCATTTGGACCTTAGCTTCTTTAAAGTCGCTAATAGCTACATTGCCGTCAAACGTAATTTCAATAATACCCTCGGTTTCGTTTATTAAGTTAATGTTTGAACTGAGTTCAAATGGCTTAAGTAAAGTCAAGAATTGAGTTGGCTTTGTTCGCAACTTATTGATTTCAGTTATTACAGTCTGTAAAACACTTGTTCTGCTGTCGGAGTGGTTTGTAATTGTAATTTTATGTCTTCAAAATAGCGTCTTCCTTTTTCACCAAGTAGGTGTCCTATTTCAAGTTTGTCAGCAACATATTCGTGGTCTGCTGTCCATATAGCGGAATTAATTTTTGTAACAAATGATATAATTTTATCAATGGCTGCAATCGCTTGCGGTAAAGCGTTTTGTTGGTTGGCTTGAAATGCCTGCCTGATTTTTGTCAGAGTTTGAACTTCTGCTTGTATAGTCTGAGCATTTATTGTTTCAGAAATTTGAGATACAACAGAATATATATCTTGTATTTGTTTCATATTTAATAATTGTCGTTTTATTTTTTCGTTTTAGAATTACTGGACACGGTTCCTTTTAATTACCCCTATTCTCAAAACCAAACAATTGTCCTCCATGCCGAAGAAAATTCTAGTTAAAATCTACTCATAAGTAGTAAAACTATCACAAGGTATCATACTAAATTTTCTTATTCTGATCCACGATTTTTAATCACCAAACATAAAACAATTAAAAACTGAACCAATTCTTACTTCCACTAAACCTCTCAAATCATTAAACACATCACAAGTATAATAAAAATCTCCAACTCCCCTCATTCGAACAAAATAATTTTCCAGTGAAAAAGCGCTAAGGATCATCAACCCCGCAATTTCCCCAAAATCTCCACCATCCCCAAAGTATCCATCCCACAATACTCCCTCAAATCCCTCCGCGTTTGTTCCACATCCCCCACAAACTCCCCCATCACCATAGCCGCAAACACACCACTCGCCGTCCCGCCTTCCTGGATGTTGAGATTCGAATACGACAACTCCGGCACCAGTGCCGGTAAAACTTTTTTGATAGAGTAAGATCCTTGCATGGAAGGAGTATAATACCACCGCTGCTGAAATGGAATCATCAGATCTTTAAGGCGGGAAATGATGTTATTGATTGCGGTCTTGTATTTCGGGAATGACAATGCAAGTTCCGACAACTTTCCTCTTTCGAAACCGATGTTGTAGACGAGTATGTCGCCCGTTGTGCCGCAATCGGTGATCAACTTTTCAATGAATGGAATTCGTGGATCGGTGCCGTTTGCTTCGGCGAGGAATTCTTTGTGTTGTAACACTCCTTTTGCCGCCGGTAAAATGTGCAGCGAATACTGAAATACTAATTGCTGATACGGTTTGCTTTTGTTGAACACGGGAATTGCTGTTGCGAATGTTTCAAAATCCATGAAGTACAACGGATATTTTAAATCATTTACAAACTCTTTGATCTTCTTCTTGTCGATCGTGGTTGTAGTGTTCAATTCACTGTTCACTTGCATCCACTGGTTTTCGTTCAGCGGATAATCGTCCGGGATGTCGATGAAGTTGATGATGTTCTTTTTGTAGAGCTCAAACTTTTTTGTATCCGTTAAACGTGCAATATTGAAAACAGAATAGTCGGGGATATGTTGCCAGCAATGTCCGACGAAATCGCAGGCATACGGACTGCTGCAATGCGGACCGATATCTACATCGGAATCTTCTTCGCATACAACACCGCTTTCAATTCAGCAACTTTCGAAGGAATGCCGGGCAATAACTCCAGCACTCTATCTTTCACCGATGTAATTGTAAAAAGTTCATGCACATCAATTGCGCCGTTCTTCTCATACTGATTATTAATATGAACGATTGAAATATCTTTCAACGCAATCCCCGAATTCGTGATCGCAAAATATTGTATCGTCGCATCCAACTCATACGTCTCCGTCACACTCGTCGAACTTTTCACTTCATACCCCTTCCACCCGCTCTTGTCCTTCACCAAAATATCCAATGCCGCCAACACGCCATCAAATTGAAACGCCGCTTCGTAGATCACTTTCGTTCCCTTCGCAATCTCCTCCCTCGTCCTCACCACAGCTTCCTGAAAATCGAAAACACTCACCGGCGTACAATCCACTCCACCCGGAAACAACTGCTGCGCCAACTCCCCAACTTTCTTCCCCTGCGTAAATATCGCCTGCACTGCCGCATCCGGTTCTTCCCTGAGCGCACGATTGTGCTTACTCAAATACAAAGCCTTCGTACACTGACAGCCCTTAAGAAAGGTAGATTTCGAAAGAATGTGTTTTTCCATTTTACGGGAATTACGGAATTTTCTTTTACGTAAAAAAGAAAATTATTTCAGCAGGGCTTTTGGAATTGGGCCGTGAAAAAAAACGTTAGTAAACGTCAGCAAACGCTTTTAATCGACATTAATCCTTTGAAAATGCTTTTTTTACGAGGGGAAATGGCTGCTACTATTTTCTGATCGATAAATCGCTGTTTTTTTATTTGCGGAATTTGCGGAATTTTTTCTTCGTGAAATAGCGTGGAAATGAGGTTTTGTTTTTTTGCGTGTGGCTATGCCGCGGGATTTTCTTTTTACGGTCGAAAAAAATATTCCGGAAAAAAATCTGCTACGATGTTTTCTTACCAACATACATTATATAGTCGTGGATCTTTTCCCTTCTCTGTTTTAAATCGATACAATTGTTAGCGGTAGTTTTAATCTACTTTATCAACAAAACCCGCAAATTCGTTGAAACTTCACCGGAAATAATTCGAATAATATAAACCCCCGAATAATTCTTGCCGAAGTCTATTAAAAAACTTGCTTCGTTTGCTGAGAAGTTTCCCTTAAATAGGGCTTCTATGTTTTGACCCATTTGATTCAACAACGAAACTTCTAAATCTTCGGAGTGAATTCCGTGAACAACTAAAATTCCATGATCAGAAATTGGGTTTGGTGTGAAGGTTGCGTCAATCGTTTTAAATGCTAAATTTTGGAGACCTACCGTTGTTAAAGGATAATCAGCAGAGAATGAATGACACCCATTTGAGTCAGTTGTTTCAACCGTATATGCGCCATTAATTAATGCTATATACGATTGGTTAACTGCTCCTGTAATTAAAGTAGTATCGACATACCATTGATATGTTGATGCAAAACTTGAATAAAGTGTATCCGAATTGTGTGTAATTGTTGGCTGGTTTGGAGTATGAACCAAGATTGAAATTGTATCAGATATCGATTGGAGTCCCGAGGAATCAGTAACAGTTACAAAATAATCCCCGGTTGTTGTTATTGAAATAGCTTGTGTTGTATCACCGGTGGACCACAAATAATTATATCCACTTGCAGCAGCAAGTACGGTGGTATCGCCATAACAAAATTCAAGCGCGCCGATAATATCAACAGTCTGGTTCGGTAATAATCTGCCAAGAGAATCTGTTTTTAAAATGTAACCATAAGAAATGGTATCAGTAAATTGACCCACTATTATAAAACCTCTATCATCGCATTCTTCAAATCGAGATCCAGATCCTGTTGTTGGTCGATTATGAAATTGTGTCCATAATGAATCACCGGACGGAGAGATTTTATGAAGAGCCATTCCATTTGCCGTGGAAAGCAATAGTACGGTACAACTATCATGCGTAGGAGTCATTGCAACAATATTTACACTATAACCCCAATCCAAGTACTTATCCCAGATAATATTCAAAGTTGAATCCAATTTGGTTAGGTATGCAACGCCATAAGTTCCGGAATTTGGAGATAATTCAACTCCAAAAATATAATTGTCATCATTTGATGCACAAGTAACCGATTGAAAAACCAATGAACCACCATAAGCTGTATCTGTAATTCTAAATGTGTGTGTATTCTGACCTGATGTATCAAATAGTAATAAACTAGCAGAAGCAGCCGCAACCCAATTAAAACTTGCAAGAAACAATTTATTATTTCTATCTATCGCCATTCCGTTAGGAGCATGGTTTCCGCCACCGGTTGCAAGCCAACTGTTAGTTGCGGGATAGCTTATTTTTTGTCCCTCTGTGCTATTTCCACCTCCTCCAAAAAAAGTTCCAATTGATATTATGAAATCGCCTACACTATTCTTTAATATTATATCTGAACTTGGGCCGTTGCTCCCACCACCATAATAAATACTATCCACACTTTGAAAATTAGAGTCTAATAATAAATAGTATGCAGTAAAATTATTTCCAGTTGTATCATCAGAAGTTCCGCAAATTGCATATCCTCCATTTATATCGTCTATTGTGATGTCTTGCACAGCCACCTTATTATCCCTAAGTTTAGGAAAAAAAGTAGAAATAAGATTTCCATGGCGATCGATCTTGAAAATGAACCCCTCTTGTAATGAATCTCCACAACCGATAAAATTTCCGTTGTTAGCTTCTTCGATTGCACTAAAAGAGTTTAATGGATAAGTTCTTTCGAAGGTAACTTGGCCATAGAGACTGAGACTACACGTCAGGGTAGCCAAATGAAGTAGTATAGATTTCATTGCTTAGTTTTCAGTTTAGCGTTTTAACAATTATTTTATGAAATTATTTAAAAAAACGATATTCCAGCAATTATTTGAAATATTAATTTAATTTACTGCTGAATTTTAATCACGTTTGGCTTTTTCTTGCTTCTAATGCGTTTTTTTTAGTTTCTTCCAAAAAACATTAAATCGATATTGCATTCCTAAAATTAATTTGTAAACTTCTTCTCAGATTATTCAATAAAGTATTTTAAAAATAAATTTATATTCTCTTTCAATTGTGTTATCATAATATAAAAATAAGTATTTAATTATTCTAAAAATTGTATTTAATAAGTTGAGCACAATTGATAAAAATATGTAAAAGGAAGGGTCTTTAAGCACAAATTGAATTTTTAATCAAGAAACTTAAATTAGATTTTAATAAAGTACAAATAGTAAAATTTTAATTCTCAATTATAAATTATAAAAACAAATTAAAATGAGCAAAAAAATTACTGTTAAAACTTCTTCAGGGAATAAATATTATAAAATTTCTGAAATTAGTGGGTCTTATAAATGTTCAATTAACAACGGAGAAGTTTTTTTTGAGACTTGGACTGAAATTGGGAAAGCCAAACATTTTGAAGACGCCCTTTTAATTATAAAATCCCATGCAACTAAATATGGAAGTGTTTTGAAGACAGATATTGATTAAATGTCTGATTCGTTCAAAATATATTAACATTAGATAAAAAACAGGATTAATCTCGACTAATCCAACATACAAGAATTCGGTATTACAATTTTTTAATAATTTATAAAAGAAGACAAAATGACAACTAGATTAGTCCAAAACTATCCCGCCTTTATGGCAAACTCCTTTGAAAAACCACCAGGAACACCTGAAAACCCTCAAATATGGACTTGTCCTTTATGTGCCGGTTCTGGAAAAGATAAAAATGGTAAAACTTGTAATAAGTGTAGTGGTTCAGGAAAAGTTAAAGACAAATAAATTTCGTTTAGTGTACAGATTTATGCATATATAACTATTGATCGTGAGATCAAATATTCTACTTTTCAGTATTTTCAAATTCAAATTCGATGGAACAATTAACATTTGACCAAGCAATTGAACTTTTAGAGATTACTAATATATCCAAACTAAAAAAAGAAGATTTAATAAGCCTAGAAAAAAAAAGTAAAAAACGTTGGCATCCCGATAAGGTTGCTCATCTCAACGATCCGTTAATATCCAAAGAATATACTCAAAAATTTCAGCAAATTGAATTTGCCTGCAAATTGGTTTTTGAATTCATTACAGGATCATATCATGCCGGTGAGCAGTTTTCGGGTAGCGGTCAATATGAAACTAACCAACCTGAAAACATCGACAGGAATAGTGCCAAGTTATATCAACAATTAATTAAAGATGTTTGGGCTTCAATAAAAGAAGCAAAATATAAATGGTCAACAGAGGAATATACGATTAGTGATGGCCAAAAGCTTAAGGATCTATTAAATGAAGATTTCAAGGAAGACATAGCAATATATTCTATAATTTCCTTTTATTATGGAATTACAACATTAGGTTTAATCGCTGTAATTGCAGCATTAATCAATCCTATATTAGGCAATATTGCAGCAATCATTCTTTTTATTCAAGCTCTTTCATGCGTTTTTGGGTTTTTACCTCTTTCTAGATTTTGGTTGCCTCAAAGTATAAATGATGTAATGATCCGATTTATAAATTTTGGATTGGGTATTTATGATTGGGCATCTGAACAATCACGACAAAAAGCTAATATACTTCTAATTCTTTTGGTTAACCTCCCGTTACTATTTGCCAAACTAATAAAATATGTGATTTTATTCCCACTCTATGAAATTGCTAAAGCACTTATTGGTGACAAGGTTATTGGCGTAGTAAAACAAAAAGTGAATTATTACGCAGACATAGCTGAATGGCACATTGAAGACTTGATAATAAAAGATGTATTTGAAATGACCCTTGAAGAGCTAGGGCACTTAACACATTTGTATCATGAATTTCTTGAATTCAATATAAACAATTATCGCTCTAATGCTCAAGGAAATCAATCTTCAAATCAAAATGGTAATGATAAAGAAAGCCATTTTGAGACAGCTAATCAGGAAAGTTCAAACCAGTCAAATTCGGGTTTTGAAAACATAAATAATGTTGTAGATGATAAATCTAATTCAAGTGCCAACAACTACTGTAGTAACTGTGGTAACAATATTTCTTCTGATCAAAATTTTTGTTCTAACTGTGGTACATCTAATAATAAATTCTCAAATAATTCAACATTTAACTCCCAATTTAGTGAGGAATCTAGTCAGAATTCATCGAAAAAATCAAATGCTAAAAAACCATTTTCCACTAATGAAAAAACTAAAAATGACCGGTTACTAAATAGAAACCGCTTAAAAGGATTTGTTTTAATTTTGTTAACATTATTCCTTTCAATTATTGGTGGTTATTTAACATACAATTACTTCTTGCCCTCGTCCTATGAAAAGGCAATCACATCATTTAAAGAAGGAAAAATAAATGAAGCATTAGCTCTTTCACTGGTTGCAAATTTTGACCAACAAAATGGGAAACTTACATTATCTGAGGATGAAAAGGAAAAACTAAACTATATTCAAATTGCTTCAGAATCAATATTACAACAACACCAAATAATCCTCTCTGAAATTCAAAATTTACCAGATAAACCAATAGAATATATTTACGCTTCTGTTATTGAAATGGAAAACAATATTAGTAAACAAGGTATCTTAGAATCAAAGTTTGATATCAACAAACGAATGGCTTTAGTTTCTTTACTTAATGCACACGATTCATTAATTCTACTTTCAATCAATAAATTTATATCAGAGTCAAATGTTGTTTATTCCTTGTCAAATGTACCATATGTATATGTAGGGCTTAATTCAATAAATTTGGATTCCCTTTTTTCTCTACTGAAGAATCCAAATGATCCATCAATTAAACAAATGGGACTCCAAACTAGATCCAAGTTGCCTTTGCCACCGACAAATACAGCATTGTTCTTCTCTGATTTACATAAGGCTGATAGTTCTTTCAAAGAAAATAATGATAGCTTGGCAAAAATACTATATGAAAGAGCTTTAACCTTTAAACCAAATGATGCTATCGCACTTAATAAATTATCCAAAGTTAATGAGCGATTAGCTTTAAAAGTCAAAGCCCCAATACTAACTTCAACAAATGAATCGAAGTCCAAGATTGTTGCTATTGAAATTCCAAAAGATATAGTAATTTCCTTTCAAGAAAGAACGGCTATTTCATGGACAAATTTAGGTTTTGGATGGGAATACGGAGTAACTATTCTAGAGAAAGATGCAGGAAACTCTGAAGTTTACTTTTCAAATACAGAAAGTAGCCGTCTTGAATTGCCGATAAAAAACCTAATTGACAGTCGATTATATACAATTAAAATTGAATCTATAAATGATACTACTCTAGGGCCCGTAAAATCTAAATCGTTTAGCTTGGTTGGAAATGGTACTAAAATTGACCCCACATGCAAATAAAAATCCTGCTTTTGAAGCTTAAATATTTGTTGATTCTATTTCTGCTGAAATCAACACTGGGAAATGCTCAAAACATCTATATGATTGGAAATCTCAGAAAAACAGATGTAATCAAAGTTAAATTCCTTATGTCTGCAATAAGTGGAAATTTTGAACCCAGAAAAATTCAACTGTATAGTAATTCAACATTGTTTTACACCTATAAAAATAACGAGGATAATATATTGACTAATGGAGGACTCGATAGTGCTCTAAACTATTTGACAATTTTACATTCTACAAATCCACTATTCACTCCAAGTGCAAAAGAAATTCAAATTGAAAAGGAACGAATATTATCAAAAAATTCCGGTAGGTCCTTGTGGACATATGATAAAAGTGATTTGCCAAAGTCTCCGGGTATTCATAATGATTTTAATACCCTTCAAAATGATTTAGCTAACCGAGATTACATTAACCATAAGATTGTTGTCTTGTTGGTTTTAGCAAAAGAAAAACCGGAAGTGAAAATTAATTATCCGGAAGATAATCAAATTGTATCTTCAAAAATAGTTGAGGGAGTTTCCAATAGCATTGATTCAGTCACGCAAGTTTTTGTCAGGGTTAACAAAAACAATTGGTTTAAAGCGACAGGAACTAACAATTGGAAAGTTGAACTTCCCCTTGAAACTTCATTAAATACAATTGAAGCAATTTCTATAGATATTTATAATGATACATCTATTACAAAATCAATTACCGGAGTCGTTTACAAAGAAAAAACTCCAGCTGAAGTTTCATATATATCGCCGAATAAAAGCAAAAATGTTGTAGCTAAATGCATAAGATCTAATGGATATTGTTATAATTTTAAACTTTCTGTCGATTCATTAATTGATGTAAAGAATCTTTCTATCGTTGTAGAAGATAAAGATACAATAGAAATAACCCGTGTGGGCATTAGTACATTACCACTTGATGCTATATTAAAAATTTCAGGTTTTAATAATTATTGCTTTTTTACAGCTTATTCTATAACCGGATCGCACAATGTCTGTTTAATTAATGTTGAAGACGATTACTATTTCAGAATTATATATAATGGTGAAGAGAAAGTAAAGCTCCCTGAAAGGATTAAAGTCCATTTTTCCTCATTTAACACCGAATCCGACCAACATGAACCATGCAATTGTGAGTAACCGCTTATTTATCCTTTTATTGGGTATTTTATATTCTTCATTCTATTGTGATAACGCATTTTCGCAAATAGTTAATTTGGAAAATGATTATATGGAATCGATTACAATTCCAAAAATTGACGATGAAAAAATAAAAATCTTTATTTTCTCAAAAGCAGGAAATAAAAAACCAGAATTGTTGAGATTACAAAACAATTTAAATGCGCTTGAAGCGCTAAACTTAATTGACTTTGAAAGATTCACAATTTATAACTTCTCAATCGTGAGTAATGATACAAATGAAGTCTGTGTAATTAAAAATTTAACTTTAGATGGCGATGAATTGTTACCTAGCTTTAATTATGATCCCTATTATATAATCCTCAAAACCAATAATACATATACTGAATATATATCTTCGAAACCGGAAATAAATAAATCACAGTCAATTTCATATGTTACTAATAAACAGAGTGGGAAAACTCAATTTGTGAACTTCGCAGACGATAGAGTTTTAACAAATTTAATTCGATCCAGCATTATTAGCCAAAATGATAGTTTATTACAAAGTCGTATATCGATTCTGGAAAGCAAAGTAATAACCGATTCTCTTTTTCTCGCTAACAAAAGCACAATCTTAAAAAATGAACGTTATTTAGGAATACAATATTCTATTCCAATTGTAGATTCATTATCCGGAATGAGCGATTCAGAAATTGAGAAAACAATTTTGAATAACTTTTCTTTATCATTCACTTACTTATCCATTCCGGTTGCTAAAAAAATTGGCTTCAAAATCAATTTACAGTTTAACAAAACTACTATTCAACTAAAGAACAATGTAAACATTATTGATTACACAAGTAGTACTAATTCGGATTCTTTAGGAAATGAATATCAAGAAACAATAATTGCTAATAAAGTTGAGGAAAAGATAGAATTACAAACAATATGTTTTGCACCTCAAATAGTTTATAAAATAAAACAGCTCCATCCTGGTTTAGAAATCTATATCTGTCCCGGAATAAAATTTGCCACGGTTTTATCAGCAAATTACTCTGCTAACAAAGGATATCTAACATATGGGGGGAGATATATACAAGGGGGAGTAGATACCGTGTTTAATGGCGAAACTCTTGTAAATACTTCATTAAACCATCTGCAAATGAAAGATGTAAATGTTTCGTTATATTTACCTGTAAATGCGTCATATCATATTTATAAAAATTGGTATTTCAACCTTGGTTTGAGCTATGAGATTGGCTTTACAAATATTTTAATAAACGAACGTAGTGATAAATTTATCACTTCTGACCCAAATGAATACAACAGTTTTTTGTATCGCCAAGATAAGATTAGTGTGAATTGTTTAAATCTTGGTCTTGGGTTTTCTTACAGGTTATCTCAATAACAACTAAATAATAAATTTATACATTATGAAAAAATCGCTTCTATATATCCGGTTATTTTTCCTTACAGCTACTTTAACCGTAGTGTTCCAGATTAACCTCTCTGCCACTACGATTTTTCAAAAATTGTACGAAACAACAATCAATTTAGAATTAGAAAAACCTTTTTCTGCCTTGGGTTCTGGGTACTTTCTGTGTGGGAACGAATATGATTCTTCGGCCTTTTCTTGGCGCAATATGACCCTTTTAAAAACTGATTCTTTAGGTATTCCCCAATGGTGCAAAGGATATGGAACCTCCGATGAAGAATATGCAAATGACTTTTATTTAACATCTGATAGCTGTGTTTTAATGGCGGGGTCTTTTTCGTATTTCGGAATCGGTGCCTTAGAAGATTATTATATAATTAAAACGGATCTGTCAGGTAATTTGTTATGGTCTGTAGCGGTTGGTGGCAATAGTTCTGACATTGCAGTTTCTATAGTTGAAACACATGACAGTGGTTATGTGATTGCAGGAAACTCTTGGAGTTTTGGTATAATGACTGAAGAAATTTATTTAATAAAGTTAGATATAAATGGCAATAAACTTTGGTCCCGTGTTATAGGAAATGGTACAGGCAGCCAGGTTAAATCAATTAAAACAACGTTTGATGGTGGTTTTGTTCTTGCCGGTCATTTAAGTTCTCCTTATAATATTTTAATTGTAAAAACTGATTCGCTTGGGTTTCCACAATGGGATAGGAATTACCATGGTAGAGTGGAAGACTGGGCATATGACATAATACAAACACAGGATTCCGGTTTTGTGACTATCGCAAAAACAATGGATGGTGATGATGCAACACTTTTTAAAACAGATAAAAATGGGAATCCTATTTGGGCAAAAATTCTCTCATATAATAATAGTACCATTAATTCCGAAAATATTCTGTTGTCAAATGATAATTATATTTTAATCGGAGGTAATGCTTATGATACAACCACATTTGAATCAAAAATTATTTTGTCAAAAATTGACTCATTGGGAAATGTAATTTGGACAAATACCTTTGGAGGTCCGGTTAATGAAAATGAATATGCGGGATCATTCAATCAACTTATTGATAGTACTTTTATTCTCCTTGGCAATGGTGCAGGTTTCGGTTCAAACGGAAGCTACTTTATTAAAAGTGGCCTTGCCGGTAGTAGTAATTGTAACCGCAGTGAAATTTTTATTGCTGATACTCTAATAACTCTTATAGTTGATAGTGGAATTACTTGGAGAACTCCATTAGATTCACTTTGGCATCCAAATACTATTGTAAGTAATGTTCCAATTATTGAAACGCTATTGTGTATTGGTAACAATGTCGAAATTCTTTCGGATTCCAAAATCAATATAGATATTTATCCAAACCCCTTTACATCGCTTTTAAATATTCGAATTGATGCCATGGATAAATCTAAAAAATCGATCAATGTCATAAACAACATGGGCAAACTAGTTTCGTCAACATATTCAGAAGATCCACTTGTCGAGGTTTCTATGAGTGAATTTCCGGCTGGAATATATCATTGTATAATTTATAATGATGGTAAGGAGTTAATAACAAAATCTGTTATTAAAGTAGTTGAATAAATAATTTGTGTTTCCTTAATAACACTTTCTACCATGGACGAAATAACCTTCACATGTACTAAGGCCGAATTACTCAAAAAGCTAAAACGAATTCGCTCTTTCATACAGCCTAAATCCGAAAAGGCAAGAAAAGTCACTACACTTGAGATCCGAATTCAGCCCTCATTTGTTTCTTTTAATATTCCCGGGGCTTCCGAAAAACTTGAATGCACAACGAAAGGTTGGGCGAGTTTTACCTTATCACTTGAATACTTCTATCAGATTCTCATGGATCATAGTAGTGTTGAATTCTCACCTGTTTTTAACAATGGCGAAATGCGAGTCGGGGGTTTAATTACAACAGGTATTGGTTTCAAGATTCAAGGCACACATCCCGAAAACAAAGCGACTCTCGATCTGCCTTTAAACTATACAGATATTGATGTTCTCAAGTTGCGAAGAAAAACCAAGGATGCACATTTAGAAATCGTAAACGCGAAAAGACTAATTGATGCTGCTGAATTAAAATTAACAACTAAAATTGAAGAAGCATACAAGGCTTTGAAATTTTATGGAGTGACTCGTGAAGAACTAAAACAACTGGCCGAACAACACATTGGACAAATTCCGCTTCATAATATTCCGGAAAATTAGAACCCCTCGATATCACTTAATCATTGCTGATATACTTTCGATAATCCTCAATTAACATTTGTAAGCGGTCAGCAAGAAAAACATTCCCACTTGCTAACTCATCTAAAATTATCTGCGCCTCCGCACGATATTTCTTCTTTTTAGCATTATCCCAATGCGAAGGAGGTGCCTGTAGATTCGTTATTCTATCCGCCAACTTCACTGCCCAAACTTCGTGAGGCATTTTCTTTATTCGCTGAAGACTGTCCATCATTTGCTCTTCTTTCGGAAGTGATTCGTTTTTTGTCAATGCCATTACTGCATTGGCAACATCAAGTCCGAAATTTTCTTCTACTTCAGAAAATGTTGTGTCGGTGTCTTCGATTGTGTCGTGTAACAAGGCAGCTTGTATTCCCAATGCAACATTAAAGTTTTCCGTATTAGCATTCGCCATTAAAACTTCCATTGCTACATTGCTTAGATGCACAACATAGGGCAAGTCTGTTCCCGGGACTTTTTGATTTATTGCTACGTGTTTTAGGGTGGCAAATTTTATTGCGGTTTGGTAGAGGGTTTGGGGGAGCATGGGATTGGTTGTAATATCTTTGTTTAGGTTTGTTTTAATTCTATTTTTCTCTGTGTTTATTGTTGGATCTCAAATATAGAATAATTTCCATCTCACCCTTCACGACTTGACTAAATATCAATTTTTCTCTACCTTGTAAATTCGAATCATCACACCTATGCACGACCTCGAAACCTTCCCCACCCACCTCAAATCAATCACACCAACCGAATGGTCCAAACTATTTGAGTTAAACGATCGCATCCTCAACTCCAAATCGTTTGGCGAAATGGCAGGCGGTGAAAAAATAGAAGAGAATGTAAGCACGTTCCCGTATTGGAAATGGTCCGATATCACAACCGAATTCAATAAGACCGTTCACGACATGAAATTAATTGTGAGCTTCGATTGGCCTGACTGGGAAGAAGGTAGCAAACTATTAAGAGATCACAAACAAACCTTTCAGGATCTTGATGAAATCACCTTGTGCAAATTAATGACTGTAATCGTTCGCGCGGATCGATTTTCTGATGGGACTTTGGTAGGTGCTTTGGAGGATGGGACGATATCGAAAATATTGTCGGCGTTAAAGGCACGGATTGACCACAAATAACTTTTGATAAACGATTAACCTCTACAATTCTTATTTTAAAATATAAATTTTTTGTTGGGCGCGATGATGGTTTTCGTCTATGATTCCCCTTCTTTTTTCGATGGGCGTTGCCCGTCGCTGGAGAATATCGCCCTTTCAGGGCTTGTTGCTTCATCTCGAAGCTCTAATATTGAATTACGTTCTCATAGTGAGCTCCATGCTCTCTATGTTTTATTTTCTCCTTTTTCTCCGTGTTTATTTTTTGTGATCAATACTCTTTATTATCTGAATCCAATTGAAAACATTTTAAAATTTGTCGAAACACCTTTTCGGGTTCAAGATTTCCAAGCCCCGCTTCTTTAAATATTTCTTTCCCCGGCAATTCATTTGCAATTGAATCTGTAAATGCTTTCAAATCGCCGTGAATATTTTTCGGTAATTCGAAAACATCATTTGCAGCTAACATAGCCCCTAATCGAAATACATCGCCTTTGTGTTTGCGAAGTTGCTTGCTGTCTTCACCACTTCCTTTCGATATACGTGCGGCTATCTCCAGATACGCTTTCGCTTTAAGACAGATCAATGCTTCTGTTTTTGCACGATGAATACCATTTTCCAAAATACTGTTATCGATTACATATTTATAATAATCTTCATTCATTAGAATTGCAGACAAACTACTGAGTCCTTCTTCAACAGGTATCGGAGTTAAGTGAACATCTTTATCCAAAGTAATCATATCGGGTTTCTTGGAAAACAATTCAATCTGAGATGGGTACTCACCGTTTTCCGGTTTTGAAAAACGATAGCAATTCCGTTCTTTTACTACCTCCTTTTGTTCATACTTTCCATCTTTAATAAATTGCCAAAACTGTTTTACAAAATCCGGTTTTAATGCTTCAACTACTAAAATAATATCGATGTCTTTTGTTGCTCTTGCCGTGAAGCCGGCTTCTTCCAAAATTATATCACAGGCAGTGCCGCCGATAATCACATAGTTATCCGGATACTCTTCAAAGTATTTTTTAAATACATCCAGCCCTTTTACCATTCAACTTTTTCTATTAATTGCTCCCGAGCCATTTCTATACGCTCGTTTTTACTTTCACGGAAACACAGGTACAAAGATAATGGGTCAACATTACGGTCTGTTTTTAAGATTGCCGGATTGTATTTCCAATCTTCTATGCAAATGTTTCCTTCAAGGTGATTTGATTTCTTGAAATTGGGGCCAAGTAGTTGTTGCTCCACATAACCAGTTCTTACAGCAAAATATTCAACTACATCGGGGTTGATGTCCGTGTAATTTGACAAAGCTGTAATGTTTGCATAACACACACCACTGAAGTATTCAATAGGTGAAAACCCATTGTAGTAGTTAATCTCTTTAACCGGAGTTGACATCAATGGCTCTGCCTCTTCCCATAGTTTTCTTTTACTCGATTTGAAATGCAAGTATTTTTCCTTTGTCCCCTGAATTTCACAAAGGCCAACATTGTGAAGATAGTACGCTGCCCTTGTAATCGTCATTCCATTATAGAGTAGCTTGTCTGCAATTTCCTTGAAGTTGATTCCTTCCAATGATTCTATTTGCAAATGATACAGCAAGAGTAATTGTGCTGACGGTTGCATGTTTGGAGCAATCACTTTTGGTTTTGTCCTAAACTCCTTTAAGTCAATTAAAAATTCCGGCAAGTACATTTGTTTTCCCGGAACAATAAATTGAATTTTCTTTTCGATCAATCGCGCCCGTGTAAATGATTCCAAAGTATCGAACACAGCAATACATGGCAAGTGCATGTTCTGCTCAATTATCTCTAACTGTTTACGAAGATTTTCTGTTGTAAATTCTTCGTTAACATAAACAAGCAACACGTTTCGATTGAAAATTTTTGTTGCATATAATTTATACAGATTGGTATAGGCCAATGGTAAAGAAGAAAGTTCCTCCTCCCTCACCTGACTTATTTTTACTTCAGTCCCAAGTGTCTCATTGAAATACTCTGCTAATTGCTCCATTTCTGATCTTGACTAGTAATAATATCATACTTTTTGCACGATATCATTACTAATGCTATCATGCATATTTAATGCTAATATACTGATATTTAACAATAAAGTTATGTGTTTATGCACTTTTTTGAATCAAAATGCTGATTCTCACCGTGTTTCACATAGCCCAGCTGATTCGTGATCATTTTAGTCCTGTTTATGTCAAAATCCGGCTGATTTCGATGATTATGTCCATAAAGCCAATAATCCACAGCCGATTCTTCAATCAAATCGAACAACTCGACTGCAAATGCTTCATTCAGATCCGAGCCTTTGTATTCCGCCGGATAATTCAAAAAAGTCGGAACGTGATGCGTCACAACGATCATTTTGTCCGAAGTAGCATTTTGAATTTCCTTCTTAATGAAATTCAAACTCTGTTCATGAAGCTCATTGAAATCATGCGGATTAAAAAGTTGTCCATTGCGTTTGATCACTTTAAAATCTGACATGCCTTGTTGAATCGACCTCATGTTCACCGGACTGATCTTCGACCACAACGTTGAAAAAATAAATTTTACGTTTGATTCATTTACTGAAACATTATTTACCAATGAAACATTACTTCTGATCTTTTCATGAAACGATGAATTCTTATTCGCAACATCAAAATAATAATACTCATGATTTCCCGGCACCCAATACACCTTTTCAAAATTATCAGCTACAAAATCGAAGAAGTCATTGTGACTATCCATTACCGCAAACGGAACGATATCTCCTCCTAGCAATAATATTTCGCCCGAAGGAATGATCGGATTTTCGCGGAGATAGTTTTTGTTCTCTTTGAATTCTAAATGTAGGTCGGAGCAGTATTGGATTTTCATAGAATAACTTTGAAATGGCAAGTATATACTTTTACCAAATCAACTTACTGCAAATTTACCGAAAACTATTTCATCACAACATTTATAAATGAGCCATTCAAAAGTTCACGCATTTATTAAACATTACAAAATTTTTGATAAACGACTGACCCTTACAACTCCAATTTCAAAAAATAAATTTTCTGTTGGGGGTGATGATCGTTTTCGTTTATGATTAACCTTCTTTTTTCGATGGGCGTTGCCCGTCGCTGGAGAATATCGCCCCTTCAGGGCTTGTCGTTTCATATGCGAGCGCTGATAGGGCGATATATACTACCATCGCTATTTCTTTTTCTTCTTTACACTAAACACATCAACCAACAATTCATTAACCATAACTAAATCAAATTCCGTCGGATCAAACGGTTCGCCCAGCCATTCCACCATCTCTTCATATTCATCATTCTTCTCGCCTTTCATTAGTTCAATTATACCGAAGTAACCTGGAATACCTCCGCAATCTTCCGGTGGACGTTGCATTGCTCCATCGATGCAACGCGGATAAAATACGCCCGGTTCAGAAGGGAACTCTTTTTCAACTATTATATCATGAATCCAACTATCACCGAAATCATATTCATAAGTAAGCTTGTCGCCTTTAGTGAGCACCTTACCAACAACTACTTCTTTTGAATCAATCACACCTTCTGACCAATCAGCGTCACTCTCCTCAAACAATTGCGAAATCCGGTACTCGTTAAATTTGAATTCGTGCAAATGAGAATTCTCCCACAGCATCACAAGTTGAATGACATCATGAAGCTTGAGAAAATTAATCTTCGATGAAACTTGAATCGTTCGAAAAACCGCCGGATCGGTGTGCTTCAAAGTAATTTTAAGCTGAAGAATTTTGCTCATGTTTGTGTGATTTTGTTTAATACAATAATACACAATTATAGTATCAGAACACACCTCTAATTTCTGTGGTGCTTAGTGCTCTTGTGCTATATTTTTTAAGCGCTATGGTTTTTAATTTTCTCAGTACGCAATCTCCATGCCCTCCCTTTTTTCTCCTTTTTCTCCGTGTTAATTTTTCTATGTTGAAGTAAAAAACCAACTCAACCAAAAACCCCTTCAAAATTAAACTTCTCACATCACGCATGAAATAAAATATTCTTCTAAAAACTTAAAAAAATATTTATCAACATGCATCTGTTTCCAAGTTGCTTGCCCCATAAACTGTTTTCAAAGTTTCGTATTGCTGCTTTAATGGGCACTGACACTTCCTCGTCCCTGTTCTGTTCTGCCCATTTATCAATTTCTTCATGAATTAAAGAAACTATGCTGTCTATCATTTCATCATATCGATCATAATCTATATTCACTGAAGGAATCAGTATCGGAAGGTCGATTTTTTTATTGATGTCAATAATTTTCATTTTATCTGTTGAATAATTGTTATTGCTTGTTTTAATTCGAAAAGAATTCCTTCTTCAACACCTCCACAAAATCCCTCTTCTCCCAGGTAAACAATTCCACATCTACCGTTTTCTTTTCTCCTATAGAGGACTCAAACGTTTTGGTGACAACTTTCGGCTCTCTGCCCACATGACCAAAGGAAGATGTTTCACTATAGATCGGATTCTTTAGTTTCAATCTCTGGTTAATTGCAAACGGTGTCAGCTTAAAGATCTTCTTTACGATATTGGAAATCTCTCCGTCACTTAATTTTACTTTAGCAGAATTATTTGTATTCACATATACACTATAAGGTTCAGTAATGCCGATAGCATATGAAATTTGTACAAATACTTCATCACATATTCCAACTGCTACAAGATTCACTACAACATGTCGTGCGGCATACGCAGCGCTGCGGTCAACTTTCGATGGATCTTTTCCCGAAAACGCTCCGCCACCATGTGCGCCTCTTCCGCCATAGGTATCAACGATGATCTTCCTGCCTGTTAATCCTGTATCGCCATGCGGACCGCCGATGATAAACGAACCCGTCGGATTCACATGCAGAGTATAATTGCTGTCAAACAAATTCTGAATCTGCTTCGAAAATTTATTCTTCACAGCAGGGATCAAATATTTTTCGATATCCGATTTTATTTTTGCCTGCATTTCTACATCGGCATTTCCTCCGCCTGAAATAAATTCATCATGTTGTGTTGATACCACAATAGAATCAATTCGCACCGGTTTATGATCTTCTGAATACTCAATCGTTACCTGGCTTTTTGAATCCGGTCGTAAGTAACTCATCAGGTTAGTATTTTTACGAAGTTCGGAAAGTTCGTACACCAATTTATGTGCAATATCTAATGTTAAAGGAATCAGGTTCTCCGTTTCATTTGTCGCATAGCCAAACATCATTCCCTGATCGCCGGCGCCTTGTTCTTCGGCATTTGTCTTCACAATCCCTTGTCTGATGTGTTCACTTTGTGAATGCAATGCAGAAAGAATACCGCATGAGTCAGCAGAAAACATATATGCTTCCTTCGTATAACCAACTTTGCGAATCGTATCGCGGATGATCTTATGATGGTCAGGAATTCCCGACGAAAACACTTCACCTGCAATGATCACTTGTCCCGTAGTGACAACCGTTTCGCAAGCAACTTTTGACTCCTGATCAAAAGCAAGATAATTGTCGAGTATAGCGTCCGATATTTGATCCGCTAATTTGTCCGGGTGTCCGTCTGACACCGATTCAGATGTGAATCGATAGTTCATTATGATTTGGTTTTATGGTTAGAATTAAAAATAGAATGTTAGCCAAAAGCAAATAAATGCCCTGGAAAGGAACCGTTCAAACCAATAAGAAGAAGGATGTTTTTTCATTCAGACTTTTTTGGCTTAAAACCCTCATCACTTTACCACCGTAGCTTTCCTCGCTCGGTTGGTTTCTGCTCGCACAGAATCTTGATGAATTATGATGCAAATGTAATTAAATTTTAATTGGCAAATGAATTATGTAAAATAATTATTGGGCCTAACCTTCTCGCTGCTCGGAGGAATGTTAAGCGGAATTACCGACACAGTTTCATTTACGTAACCCATCAAGCGTCATTCCGTCCGCACTATCGTTTAGTATTGCCCTCGATTACGGCGGAATCTGAATTATAAAAAGAACACAACCAAAACAAACAATCCCCCCACCAAATACATCAACACCACCATACACCCAGTCGTTGTTTTATTGTACACTTTATTATACATGTACTTCTTCGGATTCGTCAGCCATCCCATTCCTCTCGGCGCCTTGAAACCCAGATTGTGACGAACAACACGTTTCCATGACGTGCGTGCAGCTACTCGTTTTTTGAAAGATGGTGTGCGGAATCCGAATTTCATGGTGTAATAATAATGAAACTATATTTCAATTCCCAAATGCAACCCAATCGCCATCCTATAAAAATCATCCCCCTTCAAAAACTGATCAACAACTTTCCCCGCCATCTCACAAGAAGCATTAAAACATCGAATCTGCAAATAGTCTTGCTTATAATTTTCAAATTGATGCGCCTCGCCTCCGCAATGCGGACATTCGTCTGTGACAAACATGATTGGGAACCATTCGTCTTTGCTGTCACTATGGATGCTTGAATAAACGTTCTTTAGTTCGTCGTGGGAGAGGTTGTTTAATTCTTCAGATGATTGGATGTGAGAAAGTGGAATCATATTGTTTGGTTTGTAATAATGTTGAAGTTGATTCGGGCACTCAATACGAAATTACGAATAGAAATATTTAATCACACATTATTGTGAGCACACTTACTTCTATCCATTCAGGAGAGACTATGTCATTAACAACTTACTGAACCATACAACTCTGCCAACTGTAATCATACTTGAACACCATTTTCCCATTCAACAATAAATTTCCGAATTGAGTCTTTGAGTTAAGCATCAAATTATGGATGTATCGATAAAACCCCATACTATTATTTGTATCAAACAACGGATAATCGCTTCCATCAACAAATCCATCGCCATTTAAGTCGGTTGCAAAATAACCACAACAAAGTCCATTCGCATTATCCTGATCAAATGACGTAGTCATTTGCATCAATAAATTCATCTTGATTAATATCTCCTGAAAATAACGAATAAATACCTTCTGAATAATTATCTGCCATCCAATATCCGAACGACTGATTAAGCGACGTTGAAAAATTATAGCTTGCCGGGACAGACAATGATAATGCTACTGGTGCTGAACTCCAGGTACAAATACTGTTTCGCTGACGAACAGCAATATAATAGTTCCCGTTCGTACCTGTAATCATCGCTGTACAGGTTCCATCTGTCATGAGAAGTGCTTTTGCATAACCTGAGAGTAGAAACGTTGTAGCATCATAAATTTCAACCTGAATAGTATCTGTTTCTGCTGATGTTGCTCCGGGAATTAATTGATTCAATAAAACAGGCTGCATCATTCCTGAACCTATGTAATACCCCTGTATAAATACTGTCAGATTTATTGTGAATTGGGTTTGACAAAAAACGACAAACGCATTACTTGAACCTATACATCCGCTTGCACTAACTACTGTTATTGGCCCTGACGAAGCGCCTACAGGAATAGTAACTGCAAGTGTGTTGCTATTTAATATAGTGTACGATGTTGCTGAAGTACCATTAAAGACAACAGCGGTCGCTCCTGTAAAACCTATACCTGTCAAAATAATTTCATCGCCAACACATCCTGATGAAACTGAAATAGAATTTATCGTCGGTGAATTATTTGATTCTACCGTAACAGCTGTTGAAGAAATGCATCCATTTGCGTCTGTTACTGAGTAGGTATGCGTGCCAATAGTTGCACTGAATAAACCTGTTCCGGAATATGGCAAAGTTCCTCCGGTAGCAGTAACCGTAACAGTTGTCGAAGAAGTATTGCAAGACACAAGGTCTGCTGATGAAAATGCTGTTAAGGTTGTTGGTTCTGTTATTGTTCCTGCTATGTTCGATGAACAACCATTTGCATCACTTACTGTATAGGAATATGACCTGCAGTGGCTGTAAAGGAACCTGTTCCTGAGTAGGGTGGTATTCCTCCTGTGGCAGAAACTACTATAGACGTTGATCCTCCGTTACATAATATAACTCCTGTGGAAGCTGATGTTACAAGTGTCGCTGGCTCTGAGATATTTCCTGATGTAGATGACGAACATCCGTTTGCGTCTGTTACTGTATATGAAAAAGGTCCTGCTGAAACTGTATATGATCCGGTTCCTGTATATGGAAGTGTCCCTCCTGAGGCAGTTACGTTAACCATCATTGTTCCACCAATACATAAAATTAATCCTGCAGAAGAATTTGTTGTGAGCATTGGTGGTTCAGTTACAGCACCTGAAATTGTCGACGAACATCCATTCGCATCTGTAACTGTATATGTAAAAGCTCCGGAGTAAACGGTGAAAGAGCCTGTTCCCGAATATGGTGCTATTCCTCCGCTGGCCGATACATTTATAATAGTTGTACCGCCATTACAACTTATTTCTCCTTGGGTTGTACTTGCAATTAATTCCAATGGCTGATTAATCGTTTGAACTGTCGTTTCAGTACATCCTATTGAATCTGTAATTGTATATGAACTCGTTCCGCATTTGCAGTAAAATGCCGGTGCCTGCATAGGCGGTGTACCACCAGGCTTAATAACTGTAACCTGAGAAGTATTACCATAACAAAGAATCGGGGTTGCGGTCGATGTTGCTGAAAGCGGAAGTGCTTCTGATTGTGGAATCGTTATATTATTTGATACTGTGCAACCTCCGCCATCTGAAACAGTGAATAAAAATGTTCCTGACACAGATGAGAAGCTTCCGGTTCCGCCATATGGCGGTGTTCCTCCAGTTGCTGTAACGGTCGGTAGATGCTCCTCCATAACATTGAATCGGTGAAGCGAGAATTGAAACGACCATACATGAAGGAGGCTCAACAGTCAGTACAAAATTTTTAATTGCACATTGTCCTACAAAAATTGTTATTGTATAAATTCCAGCAGGCTGAGCATTTGTTACCTGAACAATTCCTGTCAATGGATCAGCACTAAGGCTGCCTGCAAAACCTGCAGATGCAGAAACATTTAACACAGCAGTATTTGTCGGAACTGAAGTTGGAGTAATCGCAATACTTCCGCCGGCATTTATTGAAGCAGAAGGATAATTTCCAATAACAGATGTAAGTGCTGTTCCTTGAACCGAAAAATTATAATCGGCTTCATCACAATCGTCATTCATAACATGAACTATTGCTGATCTCGTTCCATTTGTCAAAGGTGAAAAGCTGATCGTGAAAGTAGTTGAGTTTCCCGCTAAAATAGTGGCCGGAAAAGAAATACCTGATACTGTAAATTCAGCAGCGTTGCTTCCGCTAATATTAATTCCGGAGCAAACTAATGGTCCATTTCCTGTATTTTGAATTGTATATATTTTACTAACCTGGTTGCATGTACCAATAGATCCGAAATCAGTGTTGTTCATAATAGATACTGAAGAACTTCCATAAGCAATTATATTTCCATTACTCAAAATATTGATCTCATTAGAAGCACCGAGGTAAATTGGAAACATTAGCTGATTTTAATTTGCTATAGCAAGATCTTGTTTACCATCTGCATCATAATCGCCAACAGCGACAGAAGTTGGAACGCTTCCTATACTCATATTGTTGCTGCCGCTAAAGTTTCCGATTCCATCACCTAATCGGATTGATACAGTATTTTAACCTTGATTTGCAACGGCAAGATCTTGTTTGTTGTCACTATTAAAATCACCGGTAGCAACAGAAAACGGATTGTTACCTACACTAACATTAGTGGTGCCACTAAAACCACCTAATCCATCGCCCTGGCGAATAGAAACTGAACTTGAACCATAGTTAGCCACAGCCAGATCCGCTTTACCATCACTATTAAAATCTCCTGACGTTACCCAACGTGGGGATGAACCTACACTCACTGTTGTTGAGCCACTGAAATTACCTAAGCCATCCCCCAGTCGAATTGATACCATATTGGTCGTATAATTCGTAACCGCCAGATCTTTCATTCCATCACCATTAAAATCAGCAACTACTACTGAAGTTGGATTGCTCCCAATACTAACATTTGTTTGTTCCACTAAAACTTCCAAGACCATCTCCCAATCGAATCGAAACAGATGCTGAACCGTTGTTTGCAACAGCAAGATCTTGCTTGCCATCACCATTGAAATCGGCTATTGCAACAGACCACGGATTTGTTTCCACATTCATCTGTTCCTGCACTAAATCCACCGGACCCATTTCTAATCGTATTGCCACCGTTGCAGAACCGTTTTTAGTAATTGCAAGATCTTGTTTGCCGTCGCTATTGAAGTCGCTTACAGATACTGAGGTAGGAATAATTCCAACATTCACATCTGTTGCACTTACAAAATTTCCTAATCCATCACCTAATCGAATAGATACAGTTGCAGAACCATAGTTTACTATTGCAGATCCTGTTTACCATCATTATTAAAATCACCGATGGTCAAACCTCGTGGATCAGAACCTACATTCACATTAGGTGCACTAACAAAACTTCCTTGGCCTCCGCAAGCGGAGTATTTACAGTTAATGTAAATGTTTGCGATAGACATCCACCAACGGTTATAGTATAAATTCCAGCAGGCGCTGCATTTGTTATATTTACAATTCCGGTAGTAGAATCAATGGTTACGATTCCCGTAAATCCTGATGAAACACTTATAGACAATAAAGAATAATTGACCGGTGCAGATGAAGGCGAAATTGTTATGTTCCTCCAAGATTTATTGAAGCAGAAGTATAACTGCCATATGCCGGAGCAGAAATTGTAACAGGAGCAGTTGAAACAGAGCATCCATTTGCATCAACTACAGTATATGAATATGTACCTGCCACAACAGAATAAGAACCCGTTCCTGTGTAGGGCGCAATTCCACCTGATGCAGAAACAGTAATTGTTGATGTACCGCCAATACAAAATATTGGAGTTGCTGTTGCAGAAGCAATGAGTGTATTCGGCTCTGTAATAATTACCGATACCGTATCTGAACATCCATTTGCATCGCTTATCACATATGAATATGTACCCGCACCAACAGAAAAAGAACCAATACCGTTGTATGGTGCGGTGCCACCATTCGCTGTGATTGCAACTGTTGACAAATCTCCGTTACAAAGAATTGGTGTTGCTGTAGCTGTTGCTATCAACTCTGCAGGTTCTGTTATTACAATACTTGTTGTGGAAGAGGAGCCATTACTATCGGTCACTGTAAAGTTATGTGCTCCTGCGGGAACATTGAATGTTCGGTTCCAGTGTAAGGTCCTAATCCTCCGGTGGCTGAAATTTGTACCACCCCTTGTCCGCCATTACATAGAATTGATGATGTTTGAATTGAATTAGCTTGCAAAAAAGGCGGTGAATTGACCGCTATAGCATATAAATGATTGAATGAAGTAGAAGAGTTTGCAGTTGACCCAATACTACCTGTTACTGTTCCACTAGCAGTAGCCTGATTTGAAATGGTAAATGTGGTAGCATTTGGTATTGTAGTAATCACACTACCTACCGGAATTCCTACTCCTGTTATAGCCGCACCAACAGAAAGTGAAGTTGTATTAGCAGTAGAAATTATATTAGACCCCAAAGTGGTAGTAATTGAATAGGGGTTTGTTCCATTAATATTTACTCTTTGCGTTACATTGGCAGTGCTACTAGGTGAACATTGGCCAATCAGTGACCAAGATGCTGCCAAACTTGGATTAGCAGCAATATCGGCTTTGGCCACTGTCCATCCTGAACCGGCATTGTTCGTATAACCAACGTTGTTCATTGTCAATCGATAAATACCATTGAAAGGTGTAGGATTAGTTTTCGAAAATGTCCAATAACCATGATCAAGTAATTGATGATTGTTATACGTTGCGCCATTGCATTCAATAGCTACCGGTCCAAAAGGTGGACTTGTTGGCCAAGGACTGAAGAAGCCTTGAATATCCGGAATTACAGTACCACTTGCGAATGTCACATTTGCGAGCTCATATCCACCAGGTGATAAAGAATCTCCAACAGGGTAATCAAGTGAGAATGGAAGTGTAAGTGCAGTTCCTGTATAGACTGCTCTTCTTAGTTTGCCATCAATAAAGCTTAATGCATTATGTCCTGTTATAGCAGCTGAAACACCATACTTCACAAAAACCTGTAATGCTGCATTGCTTCTTGTCACAATATTTCCTGAAGTCATAGTAAGGACAGAGTCAATATTCAATGAAGAATTGGCGCTATTAAGATATAGCTTGCCACCCGCTTTATTCATTATAACACGGTTCATTGTGATTCCGGCAACGTTAATATTATTCAAAAACTGATTGTCGGCCCCATTGAATTCCACTGTACTTCCGCCAATTCCTGTGAATGTAGTATTCGAAGTATTGTTAGTGAAATTACCTCCAACTTTCATGTATTTGCCACCAATGTTAAAGATACTCGTAGCACTCAATGTGGTGAAATTTTCTTTCACATCTATGTTACTGGCAAGGGTGACAGAGTTAGCTGTTTTAAGTACAGATAGATTTGCGAATCCATTTGCTCCTGTAAAATTTCCGGTAATCGTTTGTGCAGTGGTTCCAACAAAAATGATGGTTGAACCGGCACCGCAAACCAGATTTCCGAAATTGGTAAAGTTACCGCAAACAGTAAGTGTTGCGCCAGGAGCCAATGTAAGTGTTGCGCCAGCATTGATTGTTATATTTTCACGCCTTGACTACCGATAACATTTGGCTGTCTGCCGTTTGCAGTTGGATTAACAATAGCATCAATACCACAAGCAGGTGTACCACCGCAATCTCCCCAGTTTGTAGATGTCGAAAACAAGACATCCGTAAGTCCAGTCCAGATCGCAGTACTTGCAGCGGTAGAGATAGGTGTTGAACCCCAATTCAATGTATAACCCGCATTAGCTGCACTATAAATGTTATTCAAAAGAACAATATATGTTCTTGGAGCCCCGGTGAAGGTAATAGCATTGGAGTAAGCATAAGGTAAAGGAGAAGCAGTGGTAAGACCAGTAGAAGAACTCGATGCAATAGTGTTACATGCTGCGGGTGCAAGTGCCCCGGATGTAATAGATGGGCAAGGAGTTGATTGTCCGGTGATATCCCAAACTAAGAAATCGATATCTGCACTGCTCGCTGGAAGTATGTCAAAAGTCAGATTGGCTGTTCCACCTGATAATGCAGGATCAACAGTAAATTGATACCAGATTGAATTTCTTTCACCTACTCCCAACATCCTGTTGCGCCTGCTCGGTCACAATATTACCATAGTTACGAAAACCGGGTTGGCAACCGTTACACTGCTTGTGCTGCACAATACCTGAGCACCCTGACAATCCTGTTGGTAAACCGGAGGGAATGACAGACTTGTTCCATCTATCACTGTAATTTCAAAGGAACCTGTTTGAGAATTGAATCCATCAACTGCAACATATAAAGTTTCACCAGGTGTTAAGCCGGTTACATTCAAATCGGAGAAGTCACTGAATCCACCACTGCAACCTGGACCATCATCATTACAGCCTCTGTTAACAAAAGTCGTTGCAGCTTTGTACAACCGCTCGCAAAAGTGAATGCCTGAATCTGAGTATCAGTTAATGTTAAAGGGTGTGTACGAATATGAACCTGTCCGCTTGCCGGAACAACTGTCATATACCAAACGGTATTTATCGTTCCACCTGCACTACATTGGGCTGTGTTTGGCGGTTCCGATAGCTCCTGTACAGGTGTTTGAATCCTGATGTGATTACACCTAATGAAAGTAAACAGCTCCACAAGGAAGATCATTGGGTGGAGCACAGGCACTCTGTAAACAAATGTCGAACGTACCCTGACTTTCCGGATTCTCTGACCACACACGGATGTAATAAGTTACACCATTGGTAATAGGAATAGAAAGACTTGGCATTCCGTTCGGACCGGAATTGTAGTCACATGCATATTGAGTTAAAGCACCACAATTGCCAGTATAAACGGCCATGGCCGCATTAGCAGTTGAATTCAAAGATCCCTGTTGAGTAGAGATCTGCACAATGACCTGAAAAAGCAGAGGTAAATGTCAGCCACACATCGCCCGTGACTCCATCAATAAAGGTGCGTGGCACCGCACTGGCATTGATACAACTTGGATCGGAACCGTACCGACTGCCGAAGGAGTAGAACATTCTTGTAGAATACGTCTGGAAAACACACTACTGACCATTTGAGATCGAACCCAGATTGATCGGTGTTGCGCAATTATCGTAAGTATTGGCTGTACCCAATGAAGTAACACTGATGTCAAATGGAATATTTCCGCCGGCAATTTGGTTATCAACCATGATGTAATAAGTAGTGCCGGCTAAAGTGTAACAGAATTAATTGTCACAGTTCCTGTGATTCCTTCTGCACTACCTAAACAATAAGTTGGGCCTGTTCCTGATGAATCCGGACAGTTGTTATAGATAAACACACCCGGGTTTGTTCCGGTGGAAGTTACCGAAACTCGCACATTGACTTACAGTTGGAGTATAAGCGAAAATATAGTCTTCCCCTCTTGCATATAGCGAGTGACAAACTGTATTAGTTGAATCGTAATCATTACCGGCCCTAAGGTTGTTAGACCGGTTTGATTATAAGGTAAATGAACAAATGTAAGTCGGCGCACTGCATGTATTTCCATTGAAGGAACCTCCACCATTGTCAATCACACAGATTCTGAATTTACCGGCCGCCTCACCGTCACCGGTTACACGAACGTACAATGTTTCAGCTGCACATGGCCTTGCAATATCCACCTCTCCGAAAGTAGGATAAGTAGAGCCTGTAGTAGAACATCCTAACGAAGCACCTGCACAAGAAGCACGTACTTCTACAGTGGTACCACCTAATACCTGACAGGTGCCGGGAGCCGTAGTGACTCTTACATTAGTGACACCAAGTGGTTTGATCACGCTGAACCAAACATCCTTCACCTCACCTGCGGCACAAGCCATTCCACTACCGGAAGTGGTTGCATGTACAGTAGAATAATTTCCGGAAAGCGTACAGGTGCTATCCGATGGTTCCAAGATTTTTGCAATGTAAGTTCCTGAACAATTGTTGTGCGGATTGTATGGAGTAAAAATATAATTAACGTTATTTGGACGAATAGTCACATTCCATTCTGTAACACTGTCGCTGCAGGGCGGTGGTTGCAGAAAGTACATTCACAGAAGTAAAATCACCTGTACAGATTCCTGCAATACCAATGCTTGCACTTGGTGACGAAGGAGTATAAGCGACGTTGTTGTAGAAGAAGGTGCAGATGCCTGTTGTGCCATCGATCTTTACACCGAAGGCATTGGTGAATGAAGCATTCGTTTTATCCCATCTTCCTGTCCATTTTCCAGTGAGCACAGGAGCCGTCCAATTGTACTGGATAGAAGCCATTGCCATATCATCCCAAAGAGGAGCAATCACCGGATAACCGATAGAGCTAGTGCTCAAAGAATTGTTTGGATTTGGTGGCAACGGATTCGATGCCGGTAAACCTGCAGAAGAAGGTGTAAGTGCCAGCCATCCATTAGTAGATACCACAAACTGATTATAAACAATTCCACCAAATGTGATTGCACCTGCTGACGGAATGTTGATCAGGGTATCCATTTCATCCTGGATAGCAGCCGGACGTATGGTTAGATTTATAGTTGTTGCACCTGTAATATTTGTAGCTGTCGAAACAACACCAAAACCATATGGAAGTCCAATTCCGGCCTGCCCGTTTGAATGCAAAATGCATAAAACATATATGCAAACTAAGATTTGCAAAGAATTTTGTAAAACTTGAATTCATGTAAAGAGTTTTTATTTATTAATATTAAATAAGTAAATAGAAACCACCGCAAATTCTAAAAGTATGTGATTACTATAATTGGATAATTGAAGTTCCCGAAAAAAAATAAAAACTCCAATATAATGCAATGTAAAAACTATCCTTCAATTTTCATTTGAAATAATGATGGCATTCCAAATAGCCTCTTCAATTATGCCTTTATTGGAATAATAAAATGGGATTAATTCAAATTTTCTCAGAATTAATCCCATAATATATTTATCAACATTCGAATAATTTTAGAAAATATTCGATTTAAAAATATGATTTTGGAAGGCGATTGTGAGAATCAAATATAGAAAACAACATACAACTCTCTCTATGAGATTTTAAAACATGAAACTCAAACCACCCCCAACATCGCCCCCGTCAACACCGTATCCTCCTTCACCGACTTCAACTCCTTCCCCTTGTAAACAACCTTATACAACACTTTCATCTTTACCGGTACAGTCGGAATCTCTATCACATAAAACCGCAAATCATCCATCAAAAACTTTTCTGCCTGGATGCTATACTTTGCAAGAAACCCTTTTTCCTGATAACCGAATGCAATTGCTTTCTTCCTCTCATCGCCCGCTGACAATCTCACTTCTTCGATATTCAAGATCGGAAACAACACCATCGACTGCACGATCTCCTGAAACTTATACGTCTTCAATCGCTTTCTGTCTTTCCAGAATTCTATTTGGCCAGGCTCGAAAAGATTAGGGCCGCGGTATGATTTCAATGCTTCGAAATAGGGTGCTGCAATTAATGCTTTGCTTGCTTCTTCTGCTTTTCCAGAATGTTTTGCAATTTGTATTGCGGTATGTTCGGCTCTTTCTGCACCATGGCGCAGTTGAGTTCGTAGCCGGTGCCTGAGAGGTTGATGTGGAGTTTTGTATCAGTGGACAAGCTATTGTAAGTTACTTAAATGAGTGATCAAGATACTAATTTGTTTAGTCGGGTTGTTCACTTAAATATCTTGTTCTTAATCAAAATTCCATACAAATGAAAACAAAAAAGGCAGCCACGTTTGACTGCCTTTTCTATGAATATAAATTAATTGTTGTATAACAATCTTCCTCACATCAACCTGCCTACCTGCATTCAGCAAATAAATTAAATACAACCCATTTCCCGTCCATGTATTTAAATCAATGTAGTAAGATTGTTGTGTGATCGGAGTAGTAAATACTGTTTGACCAATTGCATTGTCAATTCGCATTGAATAACCGCTTAACGTACTATAGTTAGAACCACAATCAATTGTTATGTGATCGTTTGAAGGGTTAGGATACACTTTAATTGAGTTTTGGTATACAACAGGATTGAAGCCTGTTAAGTTAGCGTTGATGATTAAAGTGTCGGTTACTGTTATCGTTTGGAAGCAAATATTTTCATTATACAAGGAAACAATCGATGAAGAATCAAGTGCTCGATTATATATTCTAATATCATCCAGTTTACCTTTGAAAAATTGTGCTAACCCACCAGTGCCAATTGAAAGATTTAAAGTATTTATAATACTTCCGGCAAATGAAGTTTGTATACTTGTATCAATTTGACCGTCAAGATATACAGTAAAGCTTGAACCAGAATTGAATACACAAGCAAAATGATGCCAGTTTGTATCTGCAATTTGTGTTAACCCTCGTGTTTCTGTATATCCACCTGGATATTCGAAATACGAATATGGACCACCTGGATTATTTACGTCCTGTGTACCGAAAGCATATGCATCTCCTTGTCCCATTACGCCCGCATACTTCGATAAAAATATTTTCCACTATTTAAAGTGTCCGATTTTAGCCAGAGTGCTGCAGAAAAAGATTCGCCATTTTGAATGTTTAATCCCAGCGCATCCTGAACAGCAATGCTGTCATTTAATCCATTGAAGGAAAATGCAGAATTAGAATTTCCAAATCGATCAGTCGTAAGTGTGGCACCATTAATAATACCATTATGTCCGTTTCCTGTTTCATCATGAGCATCTCCACAGAATGGGTACCATGCAACTAAACTGTCCATTAATGAAATTGGCAAGTTGCCTAATATACATGGTTGTTGATTAATTGATCCAGTGTACAAAAGTAATTTCTATTGAATCAAGAACTCTATCATAAATAGCAATGTCATCGATAATTCCTTCGAAAGATTTCCAAAATGGCGAATTGCTTGTGCCAAGTCTGATTGGTTCGTTGTTAGATATTATATTAGATCCAACAGAATAATAATACAATTCGTTATCTACATAAAATTTAATTGTATCGTTTTCTTTATAAGTAAACAATAAAAAATGATACAACGAATCAGTAAATGGAACTATAGTACCGGTATACGTAACCGTGCCTCCAATTGATCCGAATGAAACATTTGCGAGTCCTCCAATTTCATAAAAATAAAACCCGTTAGGTGGTGGGTAACTTCCGCTAGGATCAAGTTTTGTCAAGATGCCTGGATTAACCCCTGATCCACCGCCAGTAGAACTTGGTGCAATATTCCCTTTTCGCAAAGCCAACGGTCAATTCTGTTTCCATTATAATTTGATGTACTTGGAATCTCAATATAATCACCAACTCCATTAAAAGAATAAGCTGCATTTGAATTACCAAATCTGTCGACAGTTAGTATTGCTCCACTAATGGTACCATTATTTGCATTGATGGTTTGATCATTCGCATTTCCATCAAATGGCCACCACCCAACAAGTCCATTTGCAGGAACGTAGTTCGGGAGTTGCGCTATAGAAGATGTTAATCCGAAAACTGTAAGTGAGATAGTAAGTAAAATTTTGTTTTTCATGGTGTGTAGTTTATAGTTAGTGTTTTATTTTAAATTACAAATACAATAAGTTTGATACATTAAGCACGAGCAAAGTAACCGTGAAAATAACAATAGTTTGAAAATGATTCACTTTATTGATGCAATATATTTTTCAACCGCCTCCCCGCTTCCAAAAACCTCCGTCGGACTATTAAACGGAGCCTTACCCGTATTCTGCGGACTCAACCTTTCTCCACTCTCAATATCGTCTGCATAATTTGGCGTTGAACGAAACTTGCCCTCGCCACGAAAATTCAGGATCACGGCTTGAGTACCTGTCAACACGCAAATCTGCAATCGCGTTTCTTCGCTTTCGTAGAAGTCCCATTGGTTTAGGCGCATTCGGACTTGTTTGCCTTTGAGGTGGCTTTCTGGGCAGTAGCCGTTCCAGGTGAGGTTGATTTTTCGTTGGGCATTTTGAAGTATTTTAGAATCAATATTGTTGATAGGCTTTCTTATGTTCGTCCTTCATTAACTTCGCTAGGGATTTCGGCTTTATGACCATCATGTTCTCGCCAAATGAAAGCAATTCCATGATCAAATCGTCTGTAATAAACAGGAATAGTTTTAATCGCAACTCATCCTTGTTTTCAAACAGTATTTCCTGGTCGACATGAAGCGGTAATGTCTTAATGTATTTTCCTTGAACAGCATCAAACGATAAAATTATTTCTTCCGGTTTCTTGCCGTTTGGCCCTATGATTCCGAAGGAATATTTGAAATACTCTTCGATGTTAAAATTAGCCGGGAATTCAAACTTTCTATTCGTAACATCAAGATTCGTTATACGGTCGAGACCAAATGTTCGCACTTCTCCGTTTTTCTTTTCTTTTCCCATTACATACCAGCGTTGCCGAAACTCTTTTAACCCATAAGGTTCTAATATACGTTGCGTGGTCTCCTTCCCAGAATTTCTGATATGAAAACGCTACTTGCACTTTATTCTTAATTGCATGCAAAATTCCATATATGTGTTCTGTTCCTTGTGGCCTCCGCCTTTCCAGATGAATATATTGGTTAAGATTCTGAGCCAGATTCAACGAATTGAACATGTCGAATGCATCCATCCGCCGCTGAAAATTCATATTCTCAGATTCGCTGTTACTAATAAAGTACCCTTTATTCTCTCTTGAATATTCAATATCTATCCCAAAAGTTGTTTCGTATTTCACGAACATCTCTTTGAAAAGTACGGGTCCAAAAGCAACCTGAGTGTTTCATCCTGCATCTGCATATATTCAAAATTATTTTCAATATATTTTCAACTCTACAAAAGATGAATTAGGATTTGCTTTCAGCTTTTTTAGAATCAGCAGGTAGCGGGAGATGTAGCCTCGTTTTGACATTTCTGTTAACTAATTTATCGGGTAATCAATAGTAAATTTACTCTTATGAATTAAACTTCGGCAGAACTTTAAATTTAATTTCTTCCATTATTTGATCGGAAGTTGAATCTATCAGTTTATTCCATTCCTCCGAATTATCATATACTCTGAACAACACTTCATTCGCGAGATCTATTTCGTTGTGTGCATCAATGCCATTAATGTGAATTCCGTTTCCGTATCCTTGAAAACCTTTACCGCCATAATGAAACTTTTCTTCGCCCTTTTTTATTTCGAAGCCCAGACCATAACATTCGCCTTTCGAAACAAAATAAGCGCCTTGACTAATTTCAATTTTTAACTCCGCCGGAATCATTTCGGTAACTTTTCGTTCATTCAGCCTTCTACTTAAATCTGCACGAAATTTGTCCCTGACAATTATCGTTAAATCATCAAGAGCCTCAACTAATTCAAATCTACCGGCAATCAACTTTTGCAGTTTTATCCTTATTGATTTTAAATATTCAATTATGTTATTCTTGTCCACTTCCATGTTTTTTAAAATTTGATTTATAACGGCTATATATTGATTCAACGCATTTACTACGTGAGGGTGTTTGGCAACTTCATGGTGTTGACTACAAATTTTTAACCATTGAATGATCCTTAAATAAGACATGCAGATTATCTTTGTGCTTGTATTTTTGATCGGGTCAATACTTAAGGGAATTGATCCATCCAATGTTAAGTATATGCCAATGCTGTTTTTGTAATTGTTTTCCGCAAAAGAACAATAATCTTTAATTTGACCCTTTAGTTCTCCTGACCTAATTTTATTTTCAATGAAAACAAGCCATTCGCCTTTCTCTTCTAATGCAATGTCAATTAATCGTCCTTCCGAAGTTAGTTTCTCTCTCTCGAAAGTAAGCGAGTTCTCATCAGGAAAATTATCAATATTGAACGGGGCCTTCCTCAACTCTTCAAAAATAATTTCAAGAATAATCCTCCAAAATCATGTGACGATTTTGGGTCTAAGAGTATCCGATAAAGTTTGAATGATATTTCTCAATATGCTGTCTATCATTTTAGGAGACAATTGCTGAGAAAAAGTTGAAGTTCTCCTTTTTATCAATTCGTTGCTTGTATTGCTCTGAATTTATTTTTGAAATCCCACTTAAAATATCAGTTGCTGATGTTAGTAATTCTTCTGCGTCCATTTTTTTGTTTTTTTGTTGCTATTATAGGTGCTTTTTATTTGTTGAGTTCGCCATTCTAATTAATGTCCATCGTTCTAAATCCAATTTTGCATTTGCTTTCTCCACTACAAAATCTTTCTCTTCCTGATTATAAATTGCCGCAAGGAGTCATTGGCGAGTTGAATGTTTTAACGAAACCTAGTTTATTAGAGATGCTGCGCCTTTTTCAACATCAATTCATTGAACTCATATTTAGCAATCAGTCTGCCCTTTCGCAAAAGCGCACTATCGACTTTTGATAATGGCGTATTGAACGAACAGATGATCTGTATATTCAGACAATCAGAAAGCAGTCCATCAGAAATATTGAGCAGGGCAGACACCGGCGATTTACCGTCTTGTTCTCTATCTGCTACAATGTTCTCCGCATCTTCGATAACGAAAATCGAATTCGGATTATCGATTAATATTGAAATCAGATCCGGATTGGTAATCACTTTTGCCATATTAGGTGGAAGAAAAATAATGTCTTTCTTCAAAGGTTGCACATGAGTAACGGATGTATGAAGTTTTCCCGTTCCCGGTTTACCGTGCAGCAAGACAATCCTTTCTCATTTTTTTTCGACAACCTTTTGATGATTGTCTGATGTACCTCTTCGAAATCGTCATTATAATTCTCATGAATATTGAATTTCTGTTTCGTGACTTCCATAGTATTAATGTCCACCCCAAACCGGGTATTCACTATAAGCGAGATCCTTGGTTTGCGTCTGCTCTTTCGGCCTTTGAATTTTTTGATTCCCTCAATGATATCCTCAACCAACTTTATATCTGTTTTGCGAAACAAAAACCGAACAGTAGACAGATTGGTATCAAAGTACACCATCAAGTCATCATACAAAAAATAAAAGATGTCATCATAATCAGCTTTTTTTCTACTCTTAAAATATCGTTTATTATAATGCATGTC
>JADJFC010000011.1 GCA_016708785.1 Bacteroidota bacterium
ATTTCTGATTGATCGCTTTTGCTACCGCTTCAGTCATACTGGCAACATGAAGTTTTTCATAGATATTCTTCATATGCGAACGAACGGTTTCATAGGAGATATTGCAATGGTCTGCGATCATTTTATAACTCATTCCCTTCACGAGACATGAAAGAACGTCTTTTTCGCGGACAGATAAATTGTAATCTTCTACAGGCTCTGATTTCTTTTCTCCCTCAACCGATTTTTGCATAAAGCCTAAAACTTTCCGCGCAACACTCGGACTCATTGGACTTCCTCCCTGATTAACTTCAACTATACTTTCCAGTATTTTCGAAGGCGGAGTGTTTTTTAAAATATAACCTGAAGCACCTGCACAAATGGCTTCAAAAATATTTTCATCATTATCGAATGCAGTCTGCATCATTACATTGATTTTTGGAAAATGCTGCTTCACGATCTTCACTGCTTCAATACCTGTCATTCCGGGCAATTCAATGTCCATTAAAATAACATCAGGCTGACTTTCTTCAATTTTCCGTTCTAAATCAGAACAATCAGGAAATGCCCCAACCATCTGAAAGCCCGGACTGCCTTCCAATAATACTACCAGTGAATCCAGAAGTCTGACATTGTCCTCAAAAATTGAAATTCGAATTGCCATGTATTTTAATTGATTACTTTTAAATTATCAACCTAACCAGATTGAAATTAACTAATACAAATATATAATTATAGCAGTTATAGTGCTATCCCCTAATTAGGGGATTATGACCGGCCAATATTCTAAGCCAATGGCACAATTAACTCAATAGTGGTACCTGAAGGACTGCTATTTATTAAAAGCTGGCCATGCAGCTGAGTTGCTCTTAATTTCATATTCCGGAGACCATTGCCACCGGGCTTTCCATTCCCTCCATTGGTAGTAGATTCTTCTATTCGAAAACCATGTCCATTATCATGAATCTTTAACTCAAGTTCTGAATTTCTGTGCGAAATTGTTACAGTGACCAATTTTGCTTCTGAATATTTAGCAATATTATTAATGGCTTCTTTAAAGATCAGAAACAGATTTTGCCTGAACTCCATGCTAAATTCCTTTTTCAGAAAAACTTCTTCGTATTTAAAATCAAGTCCAATGTTCTTTGATGGCAATATAGACGTTGCGAAGGACTCCATACGACTAAATACTAACTCCCCGCTGTCATTCATCGGATTAATGCTCCAGACAATGTCACTTAAATTTGTGATTGATTCACGGGCATTGTCACCGATCTTGTCTATAAGTTCAACTACTTTCTCAGAGTCTTTTTGCTTTAACTTGTTTTTTATCGCTTCACTGTAGATACTGATACTACTCAGAGTACTTCCAAGATCATCGTGCAGATCAGCACTAATCCGATCGCGCTCCATCATTAAAACTTCTTTTCTGACCAAAATTTCCCTTTGACGCTGAAGTTTTTTATTGATATAAATTCTATTTAAAATAATTACAATGCCACTAATGAAAACCAAATACATTACATAAGCCCACCAACTTCTATACCATGGTGGCAATAATTCGATCTTGAACAGTTGGATACTCAACCATCCTTTCTCACGATCATAATACTGTGCAACAAAATCATATTTGCCTTCATGGAGATTACTGTACCTAACTTCTATAGGATTAACTCCGGAGTTCCAGGTCCTGTCATGCCCGACTAATTGATATCTGATTGGCGCTTCAAAATTAGGAAAGTTGACTTGAAGAAGTCTGCAAGAAAATCCATTGTTCTCATAAGGGACGGTATAAACAAAGCCTTTAATATAACTCATCACTTCTGATGCACTGGCTTTGTCGAAATTTAGATTAACGGCAATCAGTTTATTCTCTTCAATATTTTGCGGCAGATATTCCGGTTGTAAAATCGTGAGTCCATCGGTGCTTCCAAAAACATATTGCCCGTTCTTTCTTATCGCATAAGCACCTGTATTGAATTCCAGACTACTCAATCCATCATTTAATCCCAAAGTAAATAACTTACCCGTCACAACATTGTATCTAAAAACACCTCTGTTACTTGAGCACCAAAAAGTGGCAGCATTGTTTTTATCCGGCAACAAGCAGTAAATATTCTGATTCGGCAAACCATCAGACTCATCTATCATGTAAAACTCATGCGATCTTTTACTTACGACCATGATTCCCTTTGTAGTTGCGAAGTATAAAGTGTCATTAGTTTCATAACAGGATTTCAAATTCAATTTGACATCGATCGCATGAAGTGAAACAAGGTGATCTTTGTCAAATTTGAAAATCTCTATTCCATCAAAAAGGCGATTCACATAAACCTGTCCTGAATTATCTTTATATAAATAATGGATCGTGCTCGACTTTACAATACTATCTCCAAGCGGCATTAAGCGATTCGTTTTTTCATTGTAAAGCATCAATCCACTGCGACTGCCAATCATATTCAAGCTGTCGTTAAGCGAAATCATGGTCTGAAGGTACTGTTGGCTTTCATTTAAGGAATCTGTTAGCGCCTTCTTAAAAACTCCTGTTCCATCTGAAACAAACAATCCTTTTTCAGTCAGTAAAAATTTACGATTGAAAGTATTTACATAAATACTTTGAATAGAATTTGGCTGTAATTGCGGATCAATTTCTTTGGGTATGATGGTCCGTGAAATTCTATTTTCATTATCCAATAACCAAACAGTCCCTGTTACAGTTGCAACCCAAAGCATACTATCGCGATCTTCCGCTACGGCTTTGATGTAATTATTTTGCTTTAAATCCAGCGGAAGATCGGAATAGGTAAGGATCGTATGTGCAAGTTTAGGTTTTAGGTTGCAATAATTCACCCCACTTCCCAGAACAGACAACCATAGGTTCTGTTGTCTGTCAATGTACATCGTTCGTATGAAATTCCCTGTTACACTTCGTTTGCTAAGTTCATCGTAAGTGTAATTTGCAGTCACCCGATTTTCCTTTGCATTAAACACGATTAAGCCAATTCTCTGAGTACCGACATACAATTGTTCATTTAGATACTGAAGTGATTTTACAGTGGCTGACAGCAAAGGATCACTCAATTTGTGTTGTGAAAGATCATAGCTGAATAATCCTTCATCACATCCAAAAAAAACCTTTTCGTTATCCAAATCAATTATCAAATCATTAACCGTCAACTTTGACAGCAACTCAGCAAACAAAGAAATTTCTTCCGGAAACTTTTCTGTTAACTCAAACAACTTTGAATACAAATACTCAGAACGATTAACTCCATTTTTCCTATTTTGATTAATCGAATTCCATTTATTATTCATACCGGAATCTATTGAAGAGATCAGATGGGTCTGAAGATCAAATTGCATTAAACGATTATTGGAAGTTATTAAAAGTTTGCCATCAACTTGCTTAATCAAACGAACATTATTATCCTCTTTTCCGGAGAGAAAGTATTCAAACTCTCTCTTATCGCGGTTGTAAATGCTCATTCCCGAATAGGTGCCAATCGCAACACGCTTGGAATCAATTTCCATAATATTATTGATTAGTACACCACGAATTTTTTCGCTTTTAAAAGCCCGTTCTTTAAAAGTGACATTTTTAAAGCCGTCATATACATTTAATCCATCCCATGTTCCAAACCACATCAATCCAAGATGATCCTGCATTATTGAAGTGACATTGCCTTGCGAGAGTCCTTCGTTGACACTGTAATGATTGAACCGTAAAGAACCTGATTGTCCTGAAAGAAAAAGTGGAATTAGAAATACAGTTGCTAAAACAAATTTCAGACGCATACGCAGTTTAATGGCCGAGGGCAATATTCAGCAGCTAGGCTAATATATAAAACTTTTTAGAACGAACAAAAGAACTACCCCAAAAAAAGCGGGGGGGAGAAAAACCGCCCGCGGGGAAAAAAGGCGGGCCCCCCCCCCGGGGGGGCAGCCCCAAAAAAAAAAGGGGGGGGGGGTAGGCCTTGCCCTTTTGTTTCTTTAGAAAATATATTTCGGAAAGTAGTGATAAATAATAGTGAATAGTATATCACGGAGGATTTCGGATTGCAGCTGTTCCGGATTTTTAATCCGGAACTCAAGTGCTTCGGATTTTTAATCCGCCTTGATTTACAATTCTCGACTTACGACCTACAACTAAAACTGTAAGGTATTCCCATAGATTGCCATCCATATGCCTCCAACCTGAGCTATGGTTTAGCGTAAATAATACCACTAAACCATCAAATGTACCAACGTCTAATTTGCCTATTTTTTGTTGTTGTACTTGCGCTCCTATCATGCGTAAGAACAGCATATGCCGGCTCGTACGGCATACAGGCTTCGTTTGTACATAATAACACAAAACAGAGCGTTGATCAGGTCGCTAATAACACTCTTCGTGTTGTGAACAATGGAAGTACAACTGTAAGATTTCATGTAAATTTTTCATTGCCTTCAGGTTGGGAATATCTTGGAAATCCGGAAAAAGACATTGAATTGGCAGGAAATGACTCAATTTTCCTACCGGTTCGATTGATCGTAAATCGAGATTCTAAAGGTGGAACGAGTTACATCGTGACCGCCTGGTTGTCATCAGAAAAAGGAGTTCAGTTTTCTTCTCAAAACTGGTATGTGACCATACCGATACATTCTGAATGGAATGCATTGATACCGGTCAAACAACAATATTTTATAACGGGTAACGATTCATCCGGATTCAGAGTCCGGTTCCGAAATATGGGAAATGCCGATGAACAACTTCGCATTTCCCTTGTTCCTGATCATCGATTAGAAGTATTACGATCGAGTGATGGTGGAGCTGCTCAACTTACGTTTACACTTAACTTGCCGGTCGGCGCAGATACTGTGCTGACTTTTCCCGTTAATAAAAGAGCACAAGTAAAAAATATCGGAAAAAAGGACGCAGATCTTCATTCCTCTCCTTCGAAAGAAATTTACTCAATTCAGGTCCTTGCCAAAGCGCTTACAAGTAATACCAGCTGGAGTGGCACTGTCCAGTTCTTCAAGCTAGGAAATACTGTTAAACAAAATGAGTTTGGCCATTCTGCTATACCGCTTGTGCTTGAAGCCAATGTTTATGATGTTCTTTCTGATGGTACTACCATGGCTCTTGATGCATATGGAACTACCTATCCAAAAGAAAATACTCTTTTGAACTACCGCTTTCAAACGGTCTTCATTACGAATTACCTGGAGCAAACATCTTTCCTAGGAAACAATCACTACATCGGTTATTTCTCACCAAAAGCAACGCTGGAAGTTGGAGAAGTAAATGGTTGGGGTAGAAGTTTGTTGAGCGGCAAAGGTGTCAAGGCTTCTTATACATATGGAAAAAATACAATTGGCGCTATGTATGCAAGAGGTCCGGGATTCTTCAGAGCATACAATTTCGATGGCATTGGTCTGTACCATAGTTTCAAAAATCGCAAACTGACGTGGAACAATTACTATTCTACACAAAATTATTTGTCCCTATCAACTACTACCAACCTCCTAAACACTTCTTTGAACTATAAAATAAATCCTCATCACCAGATTCTACTTGGTGGCGGTGGTAGTGTGCAGACTTATAAAAAAGGAGCGGTTACTTCAGTAGCTCCGGGATATGGATATGATATCACTTATTCAGGAAGTTTTAACAAGGCCAATGGTTCCATTTCGTATTCTACCGGAACAGGAAATTATGCCATTGCACATGGTACTACACTATTGTCGGGTCGAATGAATTACAATCTGAATGTAAAAAAACTTATTTCATTTACATTTCAAAACTTCAGACAGCGTCCGGAATATTTTTTCAACGGTATTCTCACTCAAGGATTACCAACACGTTCTGATCGCTATGAATTACGTTATGGACTTCAATCGCCGAATGCATTTGTTTACCTCAAGCCGACGTATATCTATGAAGAAAATATTTCACTGCGTTCGCGTACAAAAGGTCTTGGTGTAGAATATAATATAAGAAATCTGGAGCGGGTAAGAATATCAACGAACGGTTTTTTTGGATATGCCAAAGCAATTGATTACAACATCCCTAATTTCTTCATGGCTCGAATGAGCATTTTTGCCCGTTGGCAAAAAATGTTCCTCAGTTTACGTTATTACTACGGGCCAAATCAGCTCACAGAACAAAAACGTTTCCTTGAAGATAATATAAATCCACAGTCTGTTCATATTGTAGGATCATATGACTACTGGATGGCAGGCGGTAAATTACTATTGACCACCACAAGTAACCTCATGTATGAATCCTATTTCAAAAAAGTAAACTTCAGATTAAGACCTGAATTGTTCTACTACACAAAATCAGGAATGAGACTTTCATTCTATGCATCTTATATGAGTTCAAAACAAGGCGCGAATCCTTTATTGGAAGACAGACCGGGAAGAGAAGAATTTGAAACCGTTTCAAACAGTGAAATTAGTATTGGCTTCGGAGTAAGAAAACAATTGGGTATTCCTGTCCCGGGTAAAAAATACATTTCAACCACTGTTGTTGTATTCAAAGATCTAAACGGAAATCATAAACTGGATCAAAACGAAGAAGGTGTTACAGATATGCTTGTTAACATTCGTCCGATTAGCTTCAAAAGTGATGGTGCTGACACAACTTCTGTCAACAGAACGCATGGCGAAGATTTCATCACTAATTCAAAAGGAGAAATTGTTTACGAAAACATTCCTGCCGGCACTTATAATGTAAAATGCAACTCTCTTACAACCCAAGGCGAATGGTTTGATGCTAATAATGGCGAATACCTGATGGACAAACGACAAACGATCTACATCGCATTAACGAAAGGGGTTCGACTTACGGGAACCTTACTTGTTGATCAGGATAAATATTCGAATGTTGATGCTAAAATGGACATTGCTCGCATCAGAGTTACTGCTATCGATTCATCAGGTAAAACCTATTCAGCATTGACAGACAGAAACGGAAATTTCATGATGTATGTTCCGACCGGCATATATACTTTAACTGTTAATGAATCGGCTTTGGGAAACAATTATATGCTACTTCAGAACAAAATAAGTATTGATCTAAGCTATTTCACGGATAATTTCAGCATAACGTTCAATGCAGTCGAAAAAAAGCGAAAAATGAACATTAAAAAGTTCAATCTGCAAGGTGAAGAGCAAAAATAACTAAACCTAAGAGAAGCTAAATCGTAAATAACCATAAAACCAACCAAAAACCAACCAATGAAGATTATTAGTAGAATTCTATTCGCATTAATCCTGCTGACAACAGGAGTAATAAATGGGCAGAATGTAAGTATTTCACCGAGCCGGTTATATTACAAAACACCGATTGGTGAATACAAAACACAGGAGATCAATATCACAAACAGCTCACCTAACAAACAGGCTTTTGTAGTTTCTTTTTCTGACTTCGAACCGGCAGGTATTGAAGGAAAATCAAGATTCATGAAAGCATGAGAAAGTGAAAACTCTTGTTCGCAGTGGCTAAGTGCAACACCATCGTTCTTTGAACTTGATCCGGGTGCTACTCAGAAAGTTCAGGTACTTCTACAAGTTCCTGCATCTCCAGAAGCCAACAAAGTAAAATGGGCTGCAATGCAGATCAAACTTGCAAAAGAGAAAAAAGGTGCTGATGGCAGCGATAAAAACGCAATCGGTCTCGGTATTACTGAAACATTCCAGTTTGTTGTGCATGTATTCCAATCACCGCCCACTGTTGTAGATAAGAGTGCTGAATTGATCAGCTTCCGTGAAATAAGTACACCGACAGATTCAACACGTGTGCTTGCACTGAAAGTAAAGAACAATGGTGAATCAATCCTTGATTGTGCTTCATACTTAGAATTTACACACTTGCAAAGCGGAAGTGATGATCGCCAAAAACCATTTGCTTTCACATTACTTCCGGGAGCTTCAAGAGAAGTAAAGTTTGCTATTCCGTCAAATCTATCGAAAGGAAAGTATTCCGTGCTGGGAGTAGTTGACTTCGGAAGCAGGGAAAATGTACTGGCCGCCGAAATGGAAGTTGAACTGAAATAACTTTTATCCGAAAAGTGCTTTCAGAAATAAAAAGATTGAAAAAGTGACTTTGTCAAGAATGCTAGCTAAAGATGAAGACGCTCTATTAATAAGTGAACAGGGAAATTAAGTAAATTATCCATTCCTGTATTAAAAGTGAAGAGAATGTTAGAACTGTAAGAACGCACTTCTTTTTAACAAACTCTTAGTATCCAAACGGCACATATTTGTAGTGTCCAAAACAATTAATCATTTAAACAATTAATTAAAACCACACCCCCCAATGAAAAGGAAAGTCATTTCACGTGTGTTAACAGTTGCCGCAATTACTTCTGTATTTGCAGTTAACACTTCGAAAGCTCAGCTTTCAGATCAAGAGTATGTAGCAGTTACTATGGACCTTCAAGGTATCCTGGAACTTAACATGACTACAGAACCTCAAGTTGACTTCGTGTTCAACACGATTCAAAAATACCAGGTTGGTATTACAAAGTACAATGCTACTCGTCTTTAAGTAGAATCTACTGTACCTTGGGATCTTTATGCTCAACCAAGTACTCAGTACTTTACGCAACAAATTGCTTATGGTGCAGGTACTAACGGTCAAGGAACACTTCCATCTGAAGTATTGGAAATGCAAGCAATTCAATCGAACTCTGTTGCAGCTCCTTTAACATTCAACAGCTTTATCGGCTTGTCAAGTGATGCAGGTGCGAACACAGCTTCTTTAACTCCAACAGCAAACACGCAATTCCTTGCGGGTGAATTTGCTCAAGGTGTTTCTTCAAGCTACGCTCCATCAACTTCGACTTCAAGTCCGTTGACAAACAAATTCCTTATTCACTACCGTATCAAACCGGGTGTTCCAGCGAACTTCCCTGATTTGACAACTCAGTACCCTGCTCTTGCAGCTACAACGTTCACTGCTGTGACTCCGTATGCTCAACCGGGTTACTATGATCTTGAAGTAGTATATACACTTACTGAAGATCTATAATAGTTATAGAAACTCAATAAAAAAATGCCCGGTCTCAAGAGCCGGGCATTTTTTTATTATACAAACTGAAACTTTCGCAAGTATTTACAGTAAATCTCCCCGTAGGCATTCCGCCTTTTCACTAATGCACACGATCAGAAAGTTAATACTCTTACTTTTCCTTTGCCAGATTCCTCATCTGTCGAATGCGCAAACAGTCAATATTGATCTGGTAAGTGCAAACAATGTCGATTTTAGATTCGACTCCTTCTACAAACTTACTAATGGAATCTTTATAGCAAATGCTATTATGTTCAACGTAGAAGCTGTCGGTACGCAATGGGACCTCTATATGGGCTCGTCGACAACGATCCCCGGAGTTTGGGATAATGTTCAATACTATGGCTCCAGTGGAAACGGAGCGCCTAGTGTAGGTATCGTTCAAACGAGAGTACACAATCTAAGTGGCACCCCTTTAATATCAGGATTTGTTCCTTTACAAGACATCACAACATCTACCTTAGATATTATCGGAAATCATAATGCTATCGATGCTCCGATCAATTGTTCTGACCCATCGCCAACAGGAACGAATACTCCCGGAAGTTACCTTGCCGATCCGCAATGTTATCAATTCCGTGTCGACCTCCGAATCGTTCCGGGATACAACTATCGTCCGGGACTTTATTCGTTGCAGATTGATTTTATTATTGCACCAGACCTTTAATATATAATAACGAATAACTAATAGTGAATATCGAGCGGCTGTAGTAGCCGACTTGTTTCCTATGATAACCATTCGTTATTCACTATTAGTTATTCGTTAATTTTAAGTAGGTCATCGGGTGTATCAATCGAAACACTCTCCAAATGTGTCACCGCTGCCTTTATCTGATATCCATTTTCAATCCAACGCAATTGCTCCAACGACTCCGTGATCTCTAAATTTGTCTTCGCAAGCTTTGAGATCTCCAGCAAAGTTTTTGTTTTGTATCCGTAAATTCCGATGTGCTTATAGTAGGTTGAATGTTTCAACCATTCGTCTTCAGGAAAATTTCTGTTGAAAGGAATTGGCGAACGACTGAAATAAATCGCATCCAATTTATTATTCAAAACAACTTTCACATTGTTGTGATTGAAAAGTTCTGATTGAGCATCTATCTTTTTTACTAGGGTGCCAATTGCAACACTTTTCTCTTGCATAACTTCACATAGCAGATTGATCTGCTCAGGATGAATGTAGGGCTCATCGCCTTGTATGTTGATCACTGCATCCCAATCACCGGCTTTACCTGATTCAATGATCTCAGCGCAACGATCGGTTCCACTCTGATGTTCGTGTGATGTCATCCATGCTTTGCCACCGAAACTGATGACGTGATCATAAATTCGTTGATCATCCGTTGCAATCAATACTGAACTCAACTTGTCTGCTTTTATACATTGCTCGTACACTCGTTGGATCATACTCTTCCCTTGAATATCTACCAATGGTTTTCCCGGAAATCGAGTTGAAGCATAACGTGCCGGTATGATGCCGATAATTTTCATGTTATTTTTTTAACGCTGTGAAATTATTAAAAACTATTCATTGTACCCATGAATTCTAGAAAGTAAAATTCACTTGACCTACGAATTGCCGCGGCGGCTGCATGTCGGCAGGACGTTGCATATATACGTAATTGGTCAGATTCTTGACGATGAACGACAACTTTACATGTTCTGATATCGTCCATGACGACCGCAGATCATAAACTGCATCTCCATGGCGATGATATTTACGATAGTGATCTATTCCTAAACCCGGAGGGAATGCCAGATCAAGTAATCCACTTACAAAGATCTTGTCAATGTTCTCCATCCTGCTGGCATAACGTAAACTCATTCCAAGTTCAAACTTTTTCCATTCAATAGCAAGATCTCCCTTTAGCATATGCTCTGAACGGTATTTCAGGAAGTCTGTTGAATCACTTCCCATAGCCGTCGACATGCCACCAACTTTTAACACATATGCACTGTCGTATGTAAGTTGTCTTGGATCAAGGAACGTATAGCTTGCCATAAAATTCACTTTCCAATCTTTTCCTAGCTGTCCCGATAAAAATAAAGATGCTTCCAGACCATCAATTCTTGTATCTCCGATATTAAGTGATTTGAATCCATTGCCGATCAGTGGCTCAGTAAATGCTCCCCATTGCGCGAATGCAAATTCCATCATATCCTTATACTCATTCCTAAAAATGGCTACATCAACATATCCTGACCACTTTTTCACGTTGAATAATTGCTTTACACCGATCTCATAACACACTCCGGTCTCAGATTGAAGATCAGGATTCGGATAAATGACAAGACTTCCAACATTGGTCTTGATGAACATTTCTGCTATAGAAGGAAAACGATAGCCTTGTCCAACAGACGCTCTGAAATAAGTTCCTTTGAAAGCATTATAATTTACACCTGTCCTGAAAACCGGTGTCCATTTTTCACTTAAACTGTCAACATTATTTCTCTCTGCTCTTGCGCCTGCAGAGATGGAGAATTTCTTATACTTAAAATCACCCTGTACATAAGCTGCTTGCTGTAATCCTGTGTGATTTCCATATAATTCACTTTCAACTTTCGAATGCGTCCTGACAATCCCTGCAATCAGATTTATCTTTTCAGTGAGCGACTTCTGATATTGCAATTCAGAATAAAAAAGAATGGCTGTCGAATTCTGATTAGTGTTATTCTCATTCGTGGTATTAAACCAACGATTTCTGAATCGGAATGTACCAAGTTTCTTATTCGAATACGTAACAAACGGATCAATATTTGTTCGGTATGCTCTTGAGTCACTCAATGTATTTGTTGCCGGCGTATATCCACCTGTTGTATCATTCTGAAAAAGGAAAAATATTGTACTATTCGTTACCATTGTATTGAAATTTACACCGGCACTAAGCCCTTCGATCTTCTTGAAACGATAACGAGTATTGAAATTGAAACGCCCGCGTCTTTCGCTCTCTCCATCACGATATCCTTGATCATCGAAAACATTTTCACCGACAACTAAGTCAAGATTTCCTAATTGCTGACTGTGAAAAAAGCTGAAGCCTGTTGTCCGCAACATATTATCGCCCCACCATTTCAGATCATACTCTTTTCCATCAATTTTAAAAACCGGACGATCATAAATCCCTGTGAACAATGAAAACTTTGTAATGGGTTTCAATGTAGGATATGCTGTTCTGATATTAATCACGCCATTTAAAGCTGATGACCCAAAAAGTACACTCGATGCGCCTTTGATGACTTCCACTTGCTCCAGATTTTCAACAGGAAGAAAATTCCATTTTGCATCATTGGCATCAGCAGTCAGTTGAGGAAGATCGTCGACAAGGATCTGTACCCGACTTCCGGCGCCATAACTCCAGCCACTACCTCCGCGGATATTTGCTTGTCCATCGATGACTGTGAGGCCAGGAATAAACTCCATAGCTTCTTCCATATTCGTGACATTCCTGCTCTCAATTAGTTTCGGTTTTAAGACTTCCATTGAAACGGTGACATCTTCCAGCCGCTGTTCAAACTTACCGGCACTGATAACCACTGTATTGAGATCAGTACTTGTCCCTTTTAATTTTATGTTCAGTGATTTTTTCTCGCCATCAGTTAACAAAATAGTTTGCTTGCTCAATTCATAGGACAACAATCGGAAACTAATCTGATGAGTGCCCGGTGTCATTGAAACGCTAAACTCTCCATTGACATTTGTATTCGCTTTTACAAGAGAATCGACGTAGACTGAAACTCCAATCAATGGCTCATTCGAAATTGCATCTGTTACTTTTCCTGTCAGTTCAGCATTCTGCCCAAAGACAAAATTTGAAATAAGCAGCATTAATAGAACATATATTGAATTTCTCATAGTATATTAAATGTAAAAAAAGCGGCGATGTCGTAATATTGGGTGCTTTTTCTTGTAAGGAATTAGATTTAACAATATTACTGAAATAATAGAAACACAAAATAGATGGATCAGACGGATGATGAACAATTGATATACAAACTTGCATTACACTTACTTCCAGGCATAGGGCCGGTTAGCGCCAGAAATCTGGTAAGCTATTGCGGCGGAGTAAAAGAAATTTTCCATACAAAGAAGAGTGAATTGCAAAGAATTCCGTTTATCGGGACAGAAAGAGCAAAGGAAATTCTGAAGTATAAAAATTTCAACAAAATTCAGGAAGAACTAGATCAAATCAAGAAGAATAAGATCGAAACACTTTTTTACCTCGATAAAAATTATCCGCAGCGCCTCAGGAATTGTGACGATGCTCCTATTCTACTCTTTTACAAAGGGAATGCTGATCTGAATTCAGAAAAATTATATCAATAGTAGGGACTAGACATATTACATCCTATGGCAGAGAGTTCACTGAAAAATTTGTAAAAGAAATCAGCGAATACCGGCCTTTGATTGTCAGCGGCTTAGCTTATGGCGTAGATATTCAGGCGCACAAATCTGCGCTTAAAAATGATCTTCCGACTGTTGGTGTGGTTGCACATGGACTGGATAAAATGTATCCTGCTGACAATGCAGCTACTGCAGAAAAGATGTTGTTGAATGGTGGATTGTTGACTGAGTACATCCACGGCACAAAACCCGAGCGCGATAATTTTCCGGCTCGAAACAGGATTGTGGCCGGCCTAACAGATGCAGTGATTGTAATTGAATCTGCTACCCGAGGCGGCGCCTTAATTACAGCGGAAATCGCCAACAGCTATAATCGCGATGTCTTTGCCTTGCCCGGCCGAATAAATGATCTTTACTCAAAAGGCTGTCATGCGCTTATTAAACAAAACAAGGCAATGATCTTTGAAAGTGCCGCCGATATTGCCGATGCAATGAACTGGAATCAAAAAGAAAAGCCGACCCTCAATAAACAGATGATGTTATTTGAAGATTATTTACCGGAAGAGCAAATTATTATTAAGGCTTTGAATCAAAAAAATTTACTTTCAATTGACGAAATTGCATTAACATCGCTCATGCCTGTGAGTAAAGTCTCATCAATTCTACTAAAACTTGAATTTGCCGGAATCCTAATTCCATTGCCCGGAAAAGTCTTCAAGCTTAATAATTAAAAATTAGTTGAAAAAAAGTATTTTGGGAAGTGAAAATTTTAAACTCCTAACCATTCAACAAAATAAAATTCGTTACTTACCATAAAATTTAAATTCCCGCATGGCAAAGAAAATACCCCTGTTGGCAATCCTAATTGTCATCACTTTTCTTACTTCATTTGCCGAAAAACCAATCACCGTTTTCAATGAAAAGACAGGCGCAATGTCTTTAGATGAACTTACCCACAATGTGATCATCAATTCGCAGAACGAAAAGACAGCAACTAATAATTTTAATCTTGCATTGGCAAAACAAGACTGGTCGACCTATGCACATCAAGCCTTGGTCCTTGCTTCATTAAATTATCGTTTTAATCAAAGTCCGGTAGCTATCGACTTTTTCAGAAATGCTGTAATGGGTTTTAGTAAATCGAATTCAAAAGAAGGACAGGCACTTGCATATTGCGGAATTGCCCTGGTCTTTCAACACAACAACGACCTTGATTCCGCCATTGAAAACTACAAAAAATCGATCAACCTGAACCATGCTGCGAATAACTTTGTCGGCGAAACAAAAGTTAGGGTCATGCTTTCAAAAGTCTTGGAAGAGAAAGACGATCATACTTCAGCACTGCAGAATTTCAAAGAAGCATTGGATATTCTCCCAAGATCCGCTGATTCCTCTTTACAAGCCTATTTTTACAACAGTTATGCTGAAGAAATGATTCATAGCGGAAAAGGAAGTGACGCTATTCCGTATTTAGATAAAGCATTACTTTTTTCAGCGCAAGACAAAAATCAAAAGGCAATTATTTTACGGAATATCGGCATTGTGAATTTCAATAAAGGCGATTATACTAATGCTTCAACTTGTTTTGAAAAAAGTCTGGATGCAAATTTCCGTTTGCCGGCATTACGACTTTTGCGTGATACTTATCTCAAGCAATACGCCTCGGGGAAAATCAGTGGTGACTCCAAGAAAGAAAATTTGTTTTCCGAGAAATATAAAACTCTAAAAGATTCTGTTGAAACCGTATTGAATAGCAGAATGCTCAGCCCTGACTCCTTCCTTTTGGAGCTAAAAGAAAAGGTCTATGTGAACAAGCTCCTCACCCGCACAAAAAGCATGAGCAACGAGACAAATAGAAACAGCTTAGAATTCAATCAAAGGCTTACAGAAGCTGAACTCGAACGATTAAAAGCTGAAGAAGCGCTGGATCAATTTCATGAAGAACGATTGTCTGAACAAAGTGCCAGTCAGGAACAGGAAGAGCGTTTAAAAGAACTTGAACAAGAAAAGGCTACACAGCAGCTGGCATTATCGAAGACAGAACTTGCCAGAGAGAAACAACAGAGATTGATCGTTATACTCTTCAGTGGAGTTTTACTTGTCACTACCATCTTAGTTTTCCTATATAATCGTTATCGGCTGAAAAAAAAGTCCCATCACGAAATTGACAATGCCTACGGTGAACTGAAATATGCTCACAGGAAATTAAAGGAAACACAGGATCAATTGATCCGTTCTGAAAAAATGGCGTCTTTAGGTCAAATGACAGCCGGAATAGCACACGAGATCCAGAATCCACTCAACTTTGTTTTAAACTTCGCAGAAGGCTCAACAGAGCTCTTGAAAGAACTTCGTGAAACAAAAGACGAAGACGACCGACAAGAGATCACAGAAAGCCTTGAAATGAATTTGAAGAAGATCAGTGAACATAGTAAAAGAGCAGATGCTATTGTAAAAAATATGCTTCAGCACAGTAGATTAAACAAATCTGAACGTTCACCAACTGATTTAAATAAACTGGCAGAAGAGTATTTTCAACTTGCTTATCATGGACTACGAGCAAAGGACCTTTCTTTCCAATGCAACCTTGAAAGAGAACTTGATCCAAATTTCCCAACATTAAATTTGATCCAGCAAGATATAAGCAGGGTTCTTCTGAACTTGTTCAACAACGCTTTTTATGCGGTGAATCAGAAATCGCTAAAGAATAATCCGGGTTTTGTTCCCACTGTCAAACTCGCTACTCAAGTCTATGGCAATTTCGCATTTCTCACTATCAGCGACAATGGCGATGGAGTCCCAAAAGAACTAAAAGAGAAGATCTTCGAACCATTTTTTACTACCAAGCCAACCGGACAAGGAACTGGCTTAGGACTTTCGCTAAGTTTTGAGATCATTAAAGCCCACGGAGCACGAATGGAAATGGAAAGTGAAGAAGGTATTGGGACAACCTTTAAATTGATATTTACTGTTGGCTGATTCTGTTGTCTGACTGTGCTTCTGTCTCTTTCTCTGTTTCTATAATTTAGAGCCAGAAACAGTCAAAAAAAAAGGCGACCAACTTGGTCGCCTTTTTTATAAAACTTTTCTTTACAATTAAGAAAGGTGCTTGCTTACAAGTTTTGTCATTTCGAACATAGAAACTTGTTTTTTGCCATTGAACACTTTTTTCAAATTGTCATCAGCGTTGATGTTTCTTCTTTCTTTAGGATCTTGAAGATTGTTCTTCTTGATGTAAGCCCAAAGACGTTTAGTAACTTCTGTACGCGGAAGTGGTTTGCTACCAACAACTGGCTGAAGAGCATCAGAGATGTTCATCGGCTTCATGAATGCAGCATTTGGTTTACGCTTTACTTTAGCTTTAGCCGGAGCTTTTTTAGCTGGAGCTTTCTTTGCAGGAGCTTTTTTAGCAGCTACTTTTTTCTTAGCAGGTGCTTTTGGTTTTGCTTTAGCAGCAGCTTTCTTTGCCGGAGCTTTTTTCTTAGCTTTTTTAGTTGCCATGATTTTTAAAACGATTTAAGGTTTTCTATAGATACAAATCAACGAAGATTTTCATAGGGAAAACACATACCCCTCAAGAAGTTTTCCACAATCCATTTTCCGATTTTCATAGGTAAAAGTCGCATAAAAATAGTATGCTTCAGAGGCATATAAATCATGAATTATTTCTCATAGCGAATAACACAACACTTTTATCATTCTTCATTCGTGAAATTTTCGGAAAACCCCTGAAAAGCCTATAAACAGTGGCTTTTCAGACTTTTTCATTGGTAAAAAGGAATGCAAAATCTGCTTTCACCTATGAAAAATAACTGTTAAAAATGCGATTTGCCTATTCGACAGAATATTGATATTATTGTAAAGAGTACGGCCGGGTTTACACTTATCCACAATGCCCACTTGTTAACAAAGAGAAAATTTACATCGTGAACAACATCGTCTTTCGGCTTTTATTTCTTTGCAGCTTGCCATTATTTACTTTTGCGCAAGACTCTACCTCCACCCGTTCGCGTATCGGATGCTTTTCAGGGAACTGCGAAAATGGTATTGGCTCCTTCCGCACCTCAGGTGGAAATATATATGAAGGGAACTTTAGCCAAAGCAAATTCAGCGGTCAAGGTAAAATGTCCTATAAAGATGGTGCTGTATACGTAGGCGAATTTTCACAAGGTAAAATGCATGGATCAGGCATCTATACATATAGAGACGGAACAGTTTACGAAGGACGTTTCGAAAATGGTAAAATGGAAGGTAGTGGAATTATGACCTATGTCAGTGGAAACCGCTATGAAGGACTCTTCTCCAACAATATGAAATCCGGACATGGCAGTTACATATTTAATGACAGTAGCCGCTATGAAGGGAATTTCTTTATGGATAAACTGTGCGGTCAAGGAAAACTCCGTTATCCAAATGGCGATTCCTATTCAGGATACTTTTCAAAAGGAAAACAGACTGGCAAGGGGGAATATCGATATCATGATGGCAATGTGTATTCAGGTGATTTCGTTAATGGGAATTTTTCAGGCACAGGTAAACTTACTTTGATCGACGGAAGTAGCTATGAAGGAGATTTCATCAATGATAACATGGAAGGCAATGGGATCTTTTACTATGCGAATGGCGATGTCTATGTTGGTACTATGGTAAATGGAAAATATAATGGATGCGGAACCTATTATTATGCGAATGGAGATCGATATACAGGAGACTACCTGAATAATCAAAGCCACGGTACAGGGATGTTCATTGAAGCAAATGGCGAGGGCACGACTTACCACTATTTAAACGGCGAGATCATCGGCGAAGGAATACAATTATATAATTTCGCCGTCGAGCAAAACCTTGCGGACTTGTTTAAAAAAGAACCTCCTGCCGAAAATCCGAAAATCGAAAATCAACAGGTCAAAACGGAGGTACAGAAAGAAACTCCTAAAGAAGTACCGGTCGAAATTGAACCGACTAAAACGGAACCGACGATCACAACTAAACCTGAGCCGACAAAAGAAAACAATGCCATAGCTATTGTCACTGCTCCAAAACCAAGTAGTATCAATAGCGTGATCGGTCATACCTGCTCTTCTTGCAGTGGAAAAGGTAAAATCTATCAAGCTGAAATAAGAAAGAATAAAATGGTGACCAAAGACATCAGCAATGGACTTGGACCAAGAAATTTTGTTACTTATTCCGTCAACGAAATCGTTCGCCCTGCCGGAAATGTGCTCTGCGGAAAATGTCAGGGAACAGGAAAATCATCTAACGACTAAACCATAGAAAATTATCTATGAAAAAAATATATAGCCTTTTTGTCCTACTTATTCTACTTAGCAACTTCACTGGCGCTCAAACCAGTTTGCGGTTTGGAAGAATTTCCGTTGACAAAGGCCTTTCTCAATCGACCGTTTACTGTACATATCAAGACAGCCAGGGATTTATCTGGGTAGGAACTGAAGACGGATTGAATAAATACGACGGCTACTCATTCGATGTATTCAAATTCGACCCAACAGATACTACAACCGTCAGTAATAACATCATCCGTTGCATCTTTGAAGACAAAAAAAATAATCTGTGGATTGGTACAGACAACGGTTTAAATATGCTTATCCGTAAAAATGGGTCATTTCAGAGATACCAAAATATTCCCGGAAACACTTCCACTATTAGTAACAATCTTATTAGCTCTATCACAGAGGATAATAAAGGTATTGTGTGGATCGGAACCGGAAATGGTTTGAATTCATATGATATCAATACCGGCAAATTTTCTGTTTACAAATCTGATAACAACAACCCGAATACACTATCAAGTAATATCATTTCCTGCCTCTTTTTTGACAAAACAAATAACTTATGGGTAGGAACTTCATCTCACGGATTGAATAAATTTGATATTACTTCAGGATCAGCTAAAAGATTTTTGAATATAGCCGGTGACAATAATTCGATAAGTGAAAATGAGATCACTGCAATTACTTCTGACAATCAGAACAATCTATGGGTGGGTACTTTGAATAATGGAGCAAATATCATTTCACCTGCCGGGAAAATAACTCATTTTACAACAGCGCAAGGACTAGCCTCTAACAGCATTTTTTCACTTGCTCAGGATGCAAAAGGAATTATGTGGATAGGAACTTTCGGTGGTGGACTGGATGCATTAAATGTACGTACCGGTAAAATTATAAACTACCACAAAGAGCTGCAAAACCTGGAATCCATTTCCAGCAATAAGATCTATAACATCTTCGAAGATAATGCCGGCACGATCTGGTTTTCGACTGCAAATGGATTGAGCTTTTACAACAGAACAATTGCCAAATTCGTAACGCATAAAGTCAATGAAGCCGGTGATGCAGCAAGTAATAATAGTGTGTTTGCAATTTGCGAAGACCGATCAGGAAATATCTGGACAGGAACTCTTGGCAGCGGACTGAACGTTTTCAGCAGAACAGAGAACCGTTTTGTAAATGAAAAATTTCCGGCGTTAAGCAATCCTTCTCTTCGCTTTTGCAATGTATTCAGCCTTGCTGAAGATAAAGCCGGAGTTCTTTGGGTAGGAACTTCAGATGGACTGATCTCCTTTTCAAAATCAACCGGTCAGATTAATGAATACAGAGCAGCTACAGGCGCAATCAGTAATAATTACATCCGTTGCATCTATGAAGATAAAAACGGAGTGCTATGGCTCGGAACTCATGGCGGAGGACTAAATGCTTTTGATCGCATCTCAGGAAAATCAAAAGTTTACCGATCAAAAAGCGGCGATGCCGGTTCGTTGAGCAGCGATGTTGTAATGAGTGTTTTTGAAGATTCAAAAGGTAAATTATGGGTGGCGACCTATGGTGGTGGACTATGCTATTTTGATCGTTCGACCGGTAAATTCACAGCGTATAAAAACGATCCATTGGACAGCAAAACCATCAGTAGTAATTTCATCCACTCCCTCTTCGAAGACAATACAGGAAAACTCTGGATCGGAACGTATGGCGGAGGATTGAATATATTGGATCAAAGCAACAACACTTTCAAGCATTATACAGAACGCGACGGACTTCCTAATAACATCATTAATGGAATTCTTTCGGATGCAAAAAATAATATCTGGCTGAGTACAAACAATGGAGTTTGTAAACTCAATATTGTAAATGGACAAGCTTCTTTAACGGCCAATAGCAGGACATACAATGTACAAGATGGTCTGCAGAATAAATTCAATGAAAATGCTTGCTTCCGTGGTCAAAGTGGCTGGTTATTCTTTGGCGGAAATAATGGATTGAATGCATTTCATCCGGATAGTATCAACGACAATACCGTTGTTCCGCCTGTAGTCATCACCCGTTTCTATTTGTTCGAAAAACCGGCGAGAATGGACACGCTCATTTCAGATGCTCACACATTGAACCTGAATTATCGCCAGAACTTCTTCTCATTCGAATTTGCAGCCTTAAATTATCTATTCCCTGATAAAAACAGGTATGCATATATGATGGAGAATCTGAATGAGGATTGGACATATTCAGGTAACCGTCGTTATGCAACGTATACGAATATCGACCCAGGTGAATATACTTTCAGAGTGAAAGCCTGCAATAACGATGGTGTATGGAATGATACAGGAATTGCCATAAAGATCACAATCACCCCTCCTATCTGGAAAACAAAGTGGTTTACGGCGCTGTTTGCACTTACTGTTACCGGACTTATTTTTGTGTACATCCGATTCAGAACAAATTCTCTCGTAAAACAAAATGTATTGTTGGAAGACAAGGTTAATCTTCGGACATCTGAATTACAGGAAAAAAATGTCGAGCTCACAAAGACGATGGAGAATCTGAAGTCGACACAAACGCAACTTATCCAATCCGAAAAGATGGCTTCCCTCGGGCAGCTCACAGCCGGTATTGCACATGAAATTCAGAATCCATTGAACTTCGTCAATAATTTTTCTGAACTCTCAGTGGAACTCATTAATGAAATGGAAGAAGGTGTTTCTCCTGAAGAACAAAAAGATATTACTGATGACCTGAAACAGAATCTGGAGAAAATACATTTTCATGGTAAACGTGCTGATAGTATTGTAAAAGGAATGCTTCAGCATAGTCGCTCGTCAGTAGCAGAAAAGCAACCGACTGATATCAATAAGATGGTGGAAGAGTTTTTCAATCTTGCATATCACGGAATGCGCGCTCAGGATCCCGGATTCAATTGCACGATGGAAAAAAATCTTGCGAAAGATTTACCGCAGATCAAAGTCATTTCTCAGGATATCAGTCGCGTAATACTGAATATTTTCAACAATGCATTCTATGCAGTTGCAGAAAAGAGTAAGATGAGCGGAAAAGATTATCAACCAAAAGTATCTATCACTACAGCACAATCTGATGGAAAGATAGCGATCAATATTCGTGATAATGGAAAAGGAATTTCTGATGATATCAAAGATAAGATCTTCAATCCATTCTTCACTACCAAACCAACAGGACAAGGAACAGGACTTGGCCTTTCAATTAGCTACGATATTATTGTAAAAGGACATAATGGAACATTAGTTGTAAATTCAAAGGCAGGAGAATTTACAGAGTTCTTAATAACTTTGCCTGTCTGATTAAAATTATTTTCACACAAGAGACCATGATCAAAATACTAATTGTCGACGACGAACAGGATGTAGAAATGTTGTTCACTCAACGATTCCGTAAAGAAGTAAAGAACAACGAAGTGATGATTAACTTCGCATTCAATGGCGAAGATGCATTGAGTTACCTAAAAAAACTCGACCCGTTTGATGTTGTTTTAGTTTTGAGTGACATCAATATGCCGGGAATGACCGGACTTGAATTACTCAAAGCAATAAAGAAGGACTTTCCGACTTTAAAAGTAATGATGGTCACTGCTTATGGTGATGACAATAATTATAAGAACGCTATGGACTTTGGAGCCGATGATTTTGTTACAAAGCCTGTAGACTTCAATATTCTTAAGGAGAAAATTTTAACTTTAGCTGTCAAATAATAACTCTAAACAAAATGGAAAGACCTGCCAAAATACTTGTGGTAGACGATGAGCCGGATCTGGAGTTGTTGATCAAGCAGCGCTTCCGTCATCGTATAAAAAACAATGAAGTAACCTTTGAATTTGCTTCTAATGGAAGAATTGCGCTTGAGAAATTGGGCGAAGACGGAAATGATTTCGACATGATCCTTACCGACATCAATATGCCGGAGATGGATGGACTGACGTTATTAAACAATATCAAAGAACGATTTCGCCATTACAAAGCTGTTGTCGTTAGTGCTTACGGTGATATGGAGAATATCCGCACAGCAATGAATCGTGGCGCATTCGATTTTATTACCAAGCCAATCGACTTTACTGACCTTGACACTACTATTAACAAAACTGTAGATGAAATGCGTTTTATCAGGGCAGGGCAGCATGCACAGGAAAAACTAATCGACACTATTCGTGACAAAGAAAAGGCTGAGCAAAGTGAAAAATTCAAACAGCAGTTTCTGGCTAATATGAGTCATGAGATTCGTACTCCTATGAATTCAATCATTGGTCTTACGAATTTACTTATAAAAACCAACCTCGACGATCATCAGCATAAATACCTGAATGTAATTAAAAAATCGTCGGAGAATTTATTAGTAATCATCAATGACATTCTGGATCTTTCGAAAATAGAAGTTGGGAAAATGGATTTCGAGAAAATTCCATTCTCCGTTGAAGATGCTCTTGAAACTGTTTATCATGCCATGCTATTCAAGGCTGACGAAAAGAAGCTTTCGTTCAAGATCAACATAGGACCGAACGTTCCGGGTATTATTGAAGGAGATCCAACTCGACTAAATCAGATTCTAATTAATCTTGCAGGAAATGCAATTAAATTTACAGCTAACGGTGGAGTCACGATCGATATTAACGAGATCAACCGACAAGGCAATATGAGTATGCTTCAGTTTTCAATCATCGATACAGGAATTGGCATATCGGAAGAAAGTATAAGCAAGATCTTTGACAGTTTTTCTCAAGCCAGCAGTGATACAACCAGAAAGTTCGGCGGAACAGGATTAGGACTTACAATTTCGAAACAATTGATCGAACTACAAGGTGGTACTATTCAAGTAAAATCAGAACTCGGAAAAGGAACCTCTTTCATTTTTACAATTCCTTATACGATTGGAGAGAAAAAGACCGGCCAGGAAGGGCCAAAACATGGGGATGTAAATGGTGTTGAGCTAAAAGGCATTAGAATTCTTTTAGTTGAGGACAATCCGTTCAATCAAATGGTAGCGACAGATACACTTAACGACTTGATACCTGATCTTGTTATCGATATTGCTGAGAATGGACTGATCGCATTACAAATGTTGTCAGACTCAAATTATGATGTCGTACTTATGGATATTCAAATGCCGGAGATGGATGGATTTGAAGCAACAAAGAAGATCCGGGAAATGGATGCTATAAAAAGAGCTACGCCTATCATGGCAATGACTGCAAATGTTACTCCGGAAGAGGTGAGCAAGTGTTTTGAAGCCGGCATGGATGCATATATTTCTAAGCCTTTTGAAACTCAGGACTTATTGAATAAGCTTGGAAAACTAACTATACTTAATACAAAAAACTGATATTTACATAGACAAAAAAAACTATTATGGAACGCACAACTGACATGACATTTTTGAAATCCTTCACAGGAGGAAATCCGGACAAGATGAAAAAATACATCTCCATGTTTTTATCTTATTGCCCCGGCCAAATTCAAACCATGAAAGACCAACTGGAGGCGCAAAATTACGATGGACTCCGCGGAACAGCTCATGCTTTGAAACCACAGATCACCTACATGGGAATCAAAGGTGGAGAAGACCTGATCAAAGGAATTGAAAATCTGGCCGGCACAAAATCCAATGTTGAAAAGTTACCTGAAATGCTTGGAAACTTCCAGACAATCTGTACTTCTGCAATGGAAGAATTGAAACAAGAAATCGCATAATCCGTTTCAAACCACACAAACCCCCAAATAATTAAAATTTCGAAGAATTTTATCCGGATTACAGCGCTGATCAGAACTTACAAAGCTTGATTTTGTTTTGATTTCCCCGCTTCAATCCAATTAAATTTTTCTATTTTTGGACTCCCAACACACCCCATGAAAACAGTAAAAACCATATTTATTGTCGATGACGATCCAATGCAGGCAATGATGCTTCAGGATTATCTCAGTAAATATTCAACTTTCACACTCACAGTATTCAACAGTGGCGAAGAATGCCTGAAAAATCTTGACAAATCGCCGGACATCGTTTTCCTTGATTACAATTTCGATAAAGCCGGACGAAATGCCATGGATGGTATTGAGATCTTGAAAGAGATCAAGAAAGCGAAGCCACTAACAGAAGTCGTTATGATCAGTGGTCAGGACAGAATTGAAGTTGCCGTGAATACGATCAAGTATGGCGCCTTCGATTATATCGTAAAAAGCGAAAGCGCTTTCCATCGTTCGGAGAATGTTATTTTCAATATTATAAAACGAATGAAGCTTCAAGGTGAAGCTCGTTTGTATAAAAAACTGACTTTGCTTTTCGGAGTATGTCTTTTGGGATTCATTTTGCTTGTCGTTATCCTTTATCAAATGGGGTATATTGCGAAAAGTCCGGGATGGATCTAAAATCAATGTTAAGTTTGAAGTGTGGAGTGTGGGTGCACGAACATACTGTCCGATAAAACTAATTTCATAGGGCAGTAAATGCTAGCTTCAAGTTCTTGATTTCAATTTTTCTTTTTTTGTTTGCCCAAAAACAAAAAAAGGTCCCAACGTGCACCAAATCATTTGAAACTTCGATTATTAGACACAACCTTGATTAACGTTTCAAATGATTTCGCGCAGCACGTTGACTCCACAATAACTGTCCTATCTTTGATTTAGAAAGATGTGTGTCAAGAAATTGTGGGGGCTTACTATGAATTTATCCTGCGAACAGTTGATTTAAGTTATAATTTAAAGCTTAAATTACACAGTTTGATTTATATCGGACAGTAGTGGTGCACGAGTCAGGGATCGGTTTTTATTGCAGCTTGACTCTGGCACTGCTACTGACACTTTTTTTGATTTTTCCTTTGAACAGCTTGATGTTTTTTTACATATCTTCACATTAGCCCACTGAAGCGGCTTTCCGGCTATGCCTCACTTTCCGAATCATTAAATCCAAATTGCCCAGGTTGGCACCACAATTTTTTCGGTGATGTCTGCTCTTGCAAATGAATACAAGGCCATCAATCTTTCTCAGGGATTTCCAAACTTCGAAGTATCGGAAGAACTTGTTTCATTGATGAATCACTACATGAAAAAGGGAATGAACCAATATGCACCCATGCAAGGGATCATTTCTTTACGTGAGCGAATTGCAGAAAAAGTTCAGGATCTCTATGGTGCTGTTTACAATCCGGAAACTGAGATCAATATTACCAGTGGAGGGACGCAGGCAATTTACACTGCAATAACAGCGATGATCAGAGAAGGTGATGAAGTTGTTATATTCGAACCAGCATATGATTGCTATGCGCCGGCTATTCAGTTAGCAGGTGGAATTCCTGTGTACATACAATTGACGGCTCCTGATTATTCAATCGACTGGACGAAAGTTAAAAAACTCATCACACAGAAGACGAAGATGATCATCATCAACACTCCTCATAATCCTGCAGGAACAATAATGACAGCTGCAGATATGAAAGAGTTAGAGAAAATCACTTCCAATTCAGAGATCACTATCATAAGCGACGAAGTGTACGAACATATTTTGTTCGATGGATTAAGACATGAAAGCGTAATGCGTTATCCGAAATTAGCTGAACGCAGTTTTGTTGTTTTCTCATTCGGAAAAACATACCATACTACAGGTTGGAAAATGGGATATTGTCTGGCGCCGGAAAATCTGATGACAGAATTCAGACGTGTTCATCAATTTGTTGTTTTTTCATCGACAACCTTTGCACAATATGCATTGGCAGATTTTATGAAGAATAAAAATTACCTGGAACTGCCGGCATTTTATCAGGAGAAAAGAGATTACTTTCTTAAACTGATTTCCGGATCAAAATTCAAATTCATCCCTTCGAAAGGTTCTTACTTCCAATCATTGGATTACAGCGACATCACCAAAGAAAAAGATTTTGATTTCGCTGTGCGGTTAACGAAAGAAAATGGAATTGCTTCCGTCCCTGTTTCTGCTTTTTATAATAAGAAGAACGATTACAAGATGCTTCGTTTCTGTTTTGCAAAAACAAATGAAACCTTAGAGCAAGCAGCTGAAAAACTGTGTTCGATAAAGGCAGACAAAACTATCGGAAAGATCACCACAATTTAACTTGTAAATTTTTTCTCCATGAAGGTCACCATCATTCAAACAAACTTAGTCTGGGAAAATAAGACAAAAAATCTTTCTTTGCTTCGGGACAAAATCTCAAACCTCAACGAAGATACTGATCTGATTGTTTTACCGGAAATGTTCTCAACCGGTTTTTCGATGAATGCGAAATCATTGGCTGAACCTATGTCAGGGAATACAATTCAATGGTTGCAAAAAATTGCTACGGAAAAAAATTGCGCAATTACAGGAAGTATCATCATCGAAGAAAACGGAAAGTATTTTAATCGACTGATCTGGATGACACCTGAAGAAATTAAAACGTACGACAAGCGCCATCTTTTCTCCTATGCAAAAGAAGAAAATATATACACAGCCGGAAATAAAAAACTAATCGTTGAATACAAGGGTTGGAAAATCTGCCCGCTGGTCTGCTACGACCTCCGCTTTCCTGTGTGGAGTCGCCGTACAAAAAAAGAAGACTACGACCTCCTACTCTATGTCGCTAATTGGCCTGATAGAAGAAACACTGCATGGAAAACATTGCTTCCTGCACGTGCGATTGAAAACCAGTCGTACGTAGTTGGAGTAAACAGAATTGGAAATGATGGGAATGATGTCTACCATTCTGGCGATAGTGCTATTTATACTTTCACCGGCGAACCGATTTCTAAGACACAAGCACATGTAGAATCAATTGAAACGATTGAGTTGAATTTGGAAGAGTTGCAGGAACACCGCAAGCACTTTGCATTTGAGCAGGATGCGGATGGGTTTGTAGTGAATAACGAATAGTGAATAGTGAATAGTGAAGAATTAAAACTTCCTATCTCCAACTATTGCAATTGAACTATTTTCATCAATACCCTCCATCGGACAACTTTGTCCACTCAGTACAGCCTGAAATCTACTTTCGCTTTCAAAACGACCGATGTAGGTATCGCATGAATTGTACACATTACCTTCTTCGTCGATTCTTAATGATTGAGATTTATTTGCTTCAAATTGAATGATCATTTTGTTCTCACCATCGGTTTTTGCCCTTCCGAGGTAAGCTGTTGTAGCATTTGAAATGGTTCCTGCTGAATCTACATTAGTATAGACATTCGTAAAATTATAGTTGCCAACGTATTTGTTTCTGTAATCAAATGGGCTTTTTTCGCAGGCTACAAATGTGGCTGCAATCATTAACAATAATACTATTTGTTTTTTCATTTTATTCTACTCTGAAATAAAGGGTAATTGATTTCTTTGCGAAAATAAAACAAAAGATTGATGCCAACGTGAATTTCGATTTTGGTTGACCGTAAATCACATACGACCCCTCCGGGGTCGGTTCGCTGGGGGGAATACCAATATCTACCGATATTTGACCCCTACGGGGTCGTTCAAAAATTACATCTGCGTAGCGACCTGTCTTAAAATATCAATCCACTCTTCTTTCGCTCTGCTGGTTCCAAGACGAACTATAATTAAATTCTTTTTTGGTTGAACATAGATGTATTGTCCAAGATGGCCAATTGCAGAAAAGTCACCATCTTTAGGTCCTATCCACCACTGACGATTATAATAATCTGCTGCGCCTTTTTCAGTGTTCGGAGCGAGACTTTTCTTTACCCAATCGTTCGGAACGATCGTTTTTCCATTCCAATCTCCTCCATTCAAATACAAACGACCAAACTTTGCAAAGTCACGCGCGCGGGCATTGATACAACAAAATGCTTTTTCTAAACCATCTTTCTTTTTGTCGATACTCCAGCTTGCATCGTATTCCATTTGTAATGGCCGCCAGATCTTTTCATCGAGGTATTCTGTCATTGATTTACCTGTCGCTCTTTCTAAGATCAATCCAAGCAATTCAGTATTCACACTTTTATAATCAAAGCCCTCCATGGGACCTTTTTCAGTTTTCAATTTAGACAGACTCTTCCGCAATGTTCTTCCATAATAAAAAGATGCCGCTCCACTGAAGGGCGAATTGTATCCTTCAGAAAATTTTACACCGGATGCCATATGCAATAAATGATGAATGGTCACATTGTTCCAATTGTATTTGTCTTTTAATTCAGGAAGGTAATTCACAATGGGATCGTCTTCGCTTTTTATCTTGCCTTCACCTATTGCAATTCCAATCAATGCAGACACATACGATTTAGCTACTGAAAAAGAAGCGACAATTGAAGCGGTATCATAGTCATCCTGATATTTTTCATACAATAGACTGTCATTGCGTATTATCAAGAATGCAACCGTAGGAGATTTTTCGATAAACGTTTTGAAATCTGTTGTCACTCCGGCGTAATTTGTAATTTTTACTTTGCCGTCAATAGCTGCATTGTTCTGTGAATCTATAAAACGAAAAGGTTCCGCTGAACCATGCAAAGGTCTCGAAGGGAAAATCTTGTGATCGGTAATGTCAGAAAAATTGTACCAAAAATATCGACCAACTTTGCAACTGCCAAATAACAGCATAATCGCAATGAACATCAAACCAAATGCACTTTTTCTCATAGCTAAATATTATTTTAATACGGGCTTTTGTAATTAAGATCCCACTTCACATCCACATCCCAATTGGCACGAACGGTAATTAACTCCGGATTAAATTCTACGATCTCCGGTTGAATATGTTTGAGCAAATCTCCTGAATCCCACTTCTTATTTCCATTCTTATCATGTACAATTTTTATCTTGTACAACATCGGATCGAGATATGAATATTGAATTGAAGTATCACTGCTGACATTTGTTTCTCTGTACAAATTGTCAGTGTTATCGAGAAGTTGAACAATAATATTTTCTGTGACAGAAGTCAACTTTAGAAGCATAGTACCATAAAATGACTCCGGCTTTACTGTCCACTCGAATTTTAACGTATCATTCTTCAATCCGGAAATATCTTCAATAGATCCAGGCGGAATAAATAGTTTATATAAATATTTATCTGACCATTTTGCAGCTACTTCAAAAGAGTTTTTCATACTGTCGGCGAAAACAACTTTAAAATCCTTTTCTTCTATTGAATCTTTCATTAAAACAATTCCACTTGGATCTATACTGACTAAAGGGTGGTTACTGTTGATTTTGTAAGGCATATAAAAATGATGACTTGCATTACGATCTACTGCTGTTAATACGAATTCAAAATTTGCACGGGATGCTACCTTATTGGATTTTTTAAACAAACGCACATCAACTGTATCCATTTTTTTCCCATTGAAATAAGTGAAGCTTAATGAATCCAGATCAGCATTTTTATATAAGATCGTCAAGGTGTCTTTGTCTTTTGAAAACTCCTGCGAAAAAATATCCATTTTTTTTAAGTCTGTCAGAAAATTTAATTTCACAGTATCTGCCGGAGCTGAGAATACCAGATAAACTTTTCCAGGTGAAATGGAAGCGGATTTTATAAGATGTAATGGCGCAGGTTCTTTGAACAAGCGGACAAAGACATTGACATTGCCGGCAGATATTCTTTCCTCTGAAAATCCAATGCTTTCTTCACCATTTGTATAAAGGTAATTTTTGTCTTTGTCATCCAATGCAACCAGTTTGTAATCACCCGGTGCAATGTTATTGATGGTAAATTCGCCTGCATCATTTGTTTTTGCAAAATACATTGGCCGTTTATTGAATGGCAAAGAATCGTCATTCTCTCTATAGATCATTGCCAAAATTCCCTTTTCTTTCTTTTGGTCAAATCCATTTTCTATTCGACCACTTATCTTTAATGAATCAACAACATTACCGGTAGAAAAAACGAACTGGTAATTCTCCAATGCATTGCCTTCATTATTATCGGTAATGGAATTACCAAAATTCATTGTATAGGTCGTATTGGCTTCTAAAGTATCCGTAAAATGGATATGCAATGATTTTTTACGCACAACTGTTTCCGGTGTATATTTCAACAACGGCGAAACTACCAGTTGAGTATTGATGTCATTGAGCTGAATAAATTCATCGAATGTTATTACGATGTCATTCGTTTTCACATTCACGGAAAAATTCTCGGGAACAGTATTCAATACTTTTGGTGGAACAATGTCTTTATCCCCACCAGTGGGATTCACTCTTATAGCACATGAGCTTAAGATGGCAATCACAAAAAACAGAAGTGTATATTTTCTCATATAAAAGCTGAAATCATTTTACAAACTTCTTCCAAATACTTTTGGTCTGTTTCATCGAAATGAGAAACAAATTCGCTGTCAACGTCGATTACTGCAACTACTTTTTCATTCTTCATCACTGGCAAAACGATCTCTGATCGAGAAAGAGAACTACATGCAATGTGTCCGGGAAAAAGATCGACATCAGGAACTATTATTGATTGCGCTTTGTCCCACGCCGTTCCGCAAACGCCTTTTCCTTTTTGAATTCGGGTGCAAGCAACCGGACCTTGAAAAGGGCCTAGTACTAATTCTTCTCTATTTCCGGAAGATTTTACAAAGTAAATACCGATCCAGAAAAAAGAAAATGTCTCTTTTAATCCTGCAATCACGTTAGAGATATTGGCAATTGCATCCTCTTCGCCTTCGGTCAGAGCTTTCAATTGCGGTAAAAGTGAAGCATATTGCTCCGCTTTACTTGCATGAAGATCGATATGAATATTCTCAGCCATAAATTGACTGCAAAGATGGAAATTTTCATGGAAACACCGTCGATATTGGCAGAATTATCGAGCATTACCACTACGTATTTCATAGAAAAAACAACTTTTCCGGAATTCAAATCAGGCACAGGCAATTGAAGCAATCGACAGCTTTGTTCCCGGAATTTCCAAAAGCGCTTCTGCACAGGAAATCAATGTTGAGCCTGTCGTGATCACATCATCGATCAAAAGAATATTTTTATCAGAAGCAGCTAATTCTTTATTTATACTAAAAACATTATCCATATTCATGTACCGATCAAAACGATGCTTTCGGGTTTGTGTTTCTGTTTCCCTATTCCGATAGATCATCTGAGGTTCAAACACTGCATTCATGCTTTTTGCAAATCCTTCTGCTATAAAATCGCTTTGATTATACCCTCGCAACTTTAATTTCTTCTCATGCAATGGAACAGGTACAACAATATCCGGTTTTGGAAATGGAGAATCTTTGATGTCTGATCCCATCAACTGTCCGATATACATCCCCACATCTTTTCTGTCTTTGTACTTCAATTTGTGAATAAGGCGCTGGACCTTTTCACCCTTACTGAAATAATAATAACTGGTCGCAGCCTGAATGGGAACTTTCCCCCAGAAGTGTTTGGCTACCGGATTTATCGATTGCAAATGAAAATGTGTTCGGGGTAAATAGTACTTACAGAAAGTACACAAACACTCTTCGCCCATTAACAAAGGGCGATCGCAAGCAGCACATAGTGTAGGATAGAAAATCCATAGTAAATCGTCGGACATTTTTTTGATTCTGTTTTTCATTTTTTCTTTCAAAATTCGAAAAGAAAAACGGGAATCGTTACCGCATAAATGCGGAAAATTGATGCTGAATTTAATTGATGAATTAAATTGGGCCACCGATAGGGCGTCCCTGACGGGACTGGTGGGGTACCGGAATGCCGTCCCTAGCGGGATTTGGGTGAATGCGAATGAAGATTTTGAAAAGTATGGAATGGATTTATGTCAAACTATTTTTTCGCCTTCGTAAATTGAAATGAGGTAGTCAATTCCATCGAGTGTCACTTTACGATCAGATTTTTTTAGATTAAATTCATTCTCTAAAATTTTTATAAAAGGAGAGGCGAATTTTCGATTGGGTTCACTCAATAATAAAACGCCATCCGATTTTAAGATATGTTTGAGAGCTGCCAATATTGGCTCAAACGAACGGCTTTCATAGGCAACATCAGAGGCGAGAATGACATCTGCCTTTTCAATCTTGCTTACATCTCGCCAATCAAGTAGCTGCCCGTTAAATTCAACTGAAAGATTTTTATTCCAATTGTTCTGTGAGAAATCAAGTGCCTCTTGCAAATAATCGGTCATCGTAACTTCTGCCCCATTAAGAGCAGCAACAATTCCAGGCAATCCTAAACCACAGCCGATTTCAATTACAATCTTTCCATGAACCAATGATGGATTCTCATCAATATACTTTGAAAGTCCAATGGCAGATGGCCAAAGGTCAGCCCAATAGGGCATTCGCTCATCCAACACATTAACATCAGCTGCAGGTTTCGAAAGAAGCCTATCAAACAATTTATCTATGTCTTTGATTCGAGAAACCCTTACCAAATGATTGGCAAGTTGCAAACTAAAGCTTTCTGCAAACTCATCGTAATTGATCTGCGGCATTAAAATTTATTTCGAATGAGTGACGATGATCTTTTTCACTTCATCCATTTCAGTAGAGCGGATATGGAGATAGTAAATTCCGGCAGGTAATTTCGACGTATTAAAAACCGAATATCCATCGATCAGCAATTGCTCAGAAATCAATCTAGATTGCGAATCATAAATAGCACATTTCACATTCTTTGATCCTGTTTTCATTCTAACCACAAACTGATCATTAGCAGGATTTGGAAAAACTCTAATATCAGATTCCTGATCAATTGTATTCGTAGAATTCACGATGTCCTGATAAAATACTTGCACTCCACCACCGTAGAGCCCTAAAACGAAATCATCCTTTGAATCTCCATTTAAATCTCCACCTGCAATTGATGTAAGTGGACCATAGCGATTACCCAAATATTTAGATGCAACAGTATCCAGCAATGTAAACACACCTGCTAGATTTCCATCGATATTTCCATACAAGTAAATATCACCATTCATAGCTGTGACCAATAGTTTTGTATCATTACTTTGACGGAAAATATATGTCGTAGAATAGGAATCCGTTGTCGGTGGAACATTCAATGAGAATCCACCGAACTGACTTACTGTAGGCGTTGTCGCAAAGAAAGGAACAGTCGTTGATCCTAAATTCTGGAAGTAATTCAGAGTACCATTTTTCTCTCCCAATAACAGATCCAATTTCCCATCCTTATTAATATCGAAGATCTGTACCGAAGAACTGTTGCCGACATCAATTGACATATAAAATGCACTTACAAAAACAAAGGTACCGGCATCATTACGGTAATAGATTATTTGCCCCGTTTCATAACCAATAAGCAAGTCAGAGTCTCCATCGTTATCCATATCTGCAAAGTCAGGCGACAATTTCCCCTGATAATTTTGTGCGATCAGATTAGCAAAATCATCGGTAACAAATTCAAAAGACGGAGTAGTCGATGTGCCTGTATTTCGATATAGTTCCAATCCACAGGTAAATATTGAAGGGGTAATGGTTTTCTTTTTATTTGCAATCACCAGATCAAGCAAGCCGTCGTTATCATAATCATATAATGTTGGTGAGGCAGCCTCTCCGACATCAATCATCTGATCTGATAAAAAATCTTTTCTGATAAACGAAAAGACCGGTATACTGTCCGTACCGTTATTCTTATAGTAATAAGTGCCCTGATTGTTTTCATATTCGTAACTAGATACGATCAGATCACGAATTTGATCGTTATCAACATCAACATAGGAGTGCATTGCAAACGATTGAATATCAACCGGCACATTATACGACGGAAAAGCAGTATCCTGAGATGTCATTATATCAACGCCTGATGAAGGTGTATTTATTGCCAACAAACTATTGTGCGTCTGTGAATCGCCTATGAGTGCATCCTTATCGCCATCACCATCAATATCGATCGTGTAAATATTTGCATAGGTGTCATCCATAGGTGCAGCCGTTGACATATCAAACTGATCAAATGGGTTTGCAAAACAATTGATGTTAAAAAAACCAATAACTACATTACTATATGCACCGGATCGTAAAGCAAATTTCCCCCATGAATATGTTTCCAGCACATAATCATTTAGTGAGTCGCAAACGCCATAGTGCTCCATGGTCATATTCTTGTAATATGCAAATGCACCAACACACTGAAATTGCTGACCGATGATATCCATGTCGCCATCGTTATCGATGTCATTGAAATTCGGCATCAACAATGCGCTTGCAAAAATATTCGCAGGTCCGCCGGCACCACCATTTACCAGCATTGTTGAATCAACCAATGTAAAATGCAACCCTCCCGGTGGCGAGTCATTGATGTATTGTGAAATGCTGTTGTTTCTAAAACCAACTGTCATCAGATCCGGCTTCTCATCGCAATTGTAATCATATAAAAACGCCCACCCGGTCATTGCAGGAAAAATGTTTTCATATTCAGGAGCATACTCCCAGCAATCAGGTCCGGCATTTCCATTATTCAAATATGTTGTAACACGATTATCACTCCTGTCAAAACAAAATAGATCCTGACGACCATCATCATTCAAATCAATATTTGAAAATATCGGATAGTTCAGTCCTCCTGCCCAAGGAACCGTTAATGTTGTTCCATTCTCTACCGGAATATTGGTAGTGCGATTAAAATACATCTGAGCATTTACAATACCGACAAATGACATCAATACCAATAAAGAAAATAGTCTTTTTTTCATATAACAAAAGTACTCGTTTTTGATGCTCGGAAAGTCACAATAGTGGAAAATAGTGAATAACGAATAGTGAATAACGAATATACATTATTAAGAATGACCCGATAGCTATCGGGATGAAAATTGGGGCTTATACACTAGAATACAGCAAAAAACGCAAATCAATAGAATCACCCCTGAAGTACGTACCCCACGAGTCCCATAGGGACGGCCTATCGGTGGCACAAAGGATTAATTCTTGTGCTGCGAAATAAACATCGCATAGTCAAGTTTGCTTAAAAGTGTCGGTATATGAGTTGAGTGCTCTGACAGTGAGTCTATGTTAAAATCAAGAGCATCTCTGAAATTCACAAGCAGATCTGCATGGAGATGAAATAATGAATCCGGCTTATGATTGATGTCCATGTACTGTCGGACTACCTGAGTGATCATTTCCTTTAATTCCGGTTCTGACACTCTATGTTCTTTCAACTTATCATTAATATCAAATTCTCCCTGACCGCTTAATATTCTTTCAAATGAATCCAGTTGCAATTCGCAAACTCTTTTCATAAGCAGTTCTTCCTGTTGAGTAAGATTTAGTTTTACCATGTATATCTTTTCGACTTGACGCAAAGATATAAGCACATTTCTATTCTACAAGTATTTTTTTTCTCTTAACAAATTGAATTATTAACGGAAAGCGGGAAAACTTTTTGAAAAAAGTTTGCATTTTATTCTTTCACCACTATCGACGAACCTTCTCCTTGTGCAGTTTTCACTCTTAAAAGATAGGTTCCCGCACTCAAATCATCACCAAATTGCGCTTCAGAAAAATGATCTTTTTCATGAATAATCAGTCGACCTGAAATATCATAAACATAAATTTCAAATCCGGAATTCATTTTCACGACAATATTGGAACTAAAAGGATTTGGGAATGCGGCAAATGAAATACGATCATTTTCTTTTACACTATTGCATGGATCGATCGTTACAAATATAGTATCTCTGTTTGCACACGTAAACGAATTTGTAGCAATCAATATAAATCGGAATACTCCTAATCCTCTTCCTGTACTGTCAATTGTTATAGATGGAGTATTCGCCCCATTAGACCATGCGTAAGTTGTAAAGCTTCCTCCGTTTAAAACAACAGATGCATCGGAACAAATTGTTACATCAGCACCAAGGGAAACAACAGGAATTGGGTTAACAATAATATCCTGTGTTGCAGTGTTCGAACAATTATTGGCATCGTGATAAGTGTAAACCAGACTATGAGTTCCGGCACCTGCTATTCCTGTATAAAAAGTTGTACCCCCAACTCCCGGTCCGGAATAGGTTCCTCCTGCAGGACTTCCCTGACTTAATGCAACAGGACCTGTATTTTGACAGACCGTGGGCAAAGTTGAAAAAGATACAGTTGGCAATCCATTTACATGAACCATAGAAGTATCTGATGCACTGCAGCCATTTGAATTTGTGTAACCATACGTGAGAATGAAATTGCCTACACCTGCAGTTGAAGGTGTAAATTCATTTCCACTCACTGCTGTTCCTGTATAGGTTCCACCTGATGGACTTCCTCCGCTAAGTAAATATGCAGGAGTATTCAAACAAGTTGCGGGAAGAGTTGAAAAAGAAACTACAGGCAAAGCATGTACCGTTAAGGTACCGGTTGCTGTATCTGAACAACCAAGTGAAGAATAAATATATGTAATCGTATGACTTCCTACTCCCGCATTTGCCGGATTAAAAATGTCATTTGCATTCACACCTGTTCCGGTATAATTTCCGCCGCTAGGAGATCCCTCTGTAAGTCCATACGCCGGTTCATCAATACAAACACCCGCAAAAGTGCTCAGTGTTACATTCGGTGAATTTTTAATTTGAATGGTTCTTGAAGCAGTATCAATACATCCATGAATATCTGTATATGTGTAAAAGATATCGTTTCCTCCCGGGCCCGGAATTGTTGGGTCAAGAATGCCTGATGAAACACCGGTGCCAAAATAAGTTCCTCCAACCGGATTACCACCGGACAAAACAAATACACCTTCGTTTATACAAATCGATTGAAACGAACCCAGAGTTACAAGTGGCAGTTGATTTACGATCACTGTAAGTGTCTTCGAATCCTGACATCCACCTGCATCTGTACCTGTTACTGTATATGTTGTTGTCGATGCAGGAATTGCCGAAACAATTGGATCGGTTGCACTTGACAAACCGGAGGATGGCGACCATAGATAAGTCAAGGCACCACTTGCCTGAAGTTGTACGCTATCTCCAACACAGATATCACCGGAAGAAGAAAGCACTGTCATTGAAATACCGGGAGCAATATCATTATCTTCAGGATAACCGGTGATCAGATAATTTGAATTGTTTCCGACACCATTAAATTCAAAACTCGCAAAGTAATATTCTGTTCCTCCATCAAGTCCGCTGATCGTTGTATTATTTCCGCTTCCGCTATAGACCACATAATTGCCGTTTCCTAAATTCGTTCCGGTTCCAAAAATTGAGCCTCCAGTATAGTTTGTTCCGTCTACAGGGAATTCTGAAATTGGTGAGCCTGCACATGCGATAATTAATCTGCGACTTCCATCACCCGGGAAAAAACTCAACTCTATTTCATTACACGCACCGGCAGTTGCAGAAATAGAGAATGTAGGAAAGTTCGGCTCTTGCGCAGCGGAAGACGCCAAAAAGGGAAGAAAAAAAACTGCCGTAAAGAATAGATTCCGGATGGCTGAGAAGAAATTAGTTTTCATTTGCGTACTCTTTAACTTTTAGGTCACCGACTTACTTCGGCATAATTTGTTATTTAACAGTAATTTCAAAACCAATGTTACCAATCATCGAATATTAGTTTTGAACTGCGAATTTATTTGTTCTAAGTGTTCAAGTTAAAAAAAAGTGAGCGGATGGCAAAAAAATACTAGAATTATGTAACATCCTCTTTTATCTGAAAATCAAAATGGGTCTATTTTTAATCAATAAAAGCAGTTTTTCGAATAAACTGTCATTCTAGTCTCTTTTAATAACCAGCATTTTATTATAAACTATTCTGTTTATGACAATGCTGATGGTATAAATTCCCGGTGACAGTTCAGGCGATAAACGCAATTGTTCCTCACTCCTTCCTTCCAAGGAAAATACAATTTGACCAATAGAATTTGTTATTCTGATGTCATATCCTTCTGTACTGAAATCCTTCACTGAAACAACAAAACTTCCGGAACCGGGATTTGGATAGACCAGAAACAATTCATCTTTTTTCAGTGAACGTAATGCAATACTATTCGAATAAGAAAATTTACCGTCAAAATCGGTCTGCTTCAAACGATAATAATTAATTCCTTCAGGAGCCCAAATGTCGAGAAATCCGTAGTTCAACTCTTGAGAACTGTTACCTGAACCTTTTATGATCACTATTGACTCGAAATTTTTTCCATCACTGCTTCTCTCCAGATTGAAAAAATCGTTGTTTATTTCAGATGCAGTTATCCATTTAAGCTGATTTCCTTTTGATGTATACTCCCCGGTAAAAGAAAGTAACTCAATTGGTAATGGCGTTACAATCTTTGTATACCAAATCGGTGAAGTCCATGCTTTTTGTCCATCCGCCTGAGTGATCTCAGCATAATAGTAATATGTTCCTGATGCAAAAACATGCGTATAGATCAGTGATGAAGCGGCAACTGTTGTTAAAACCGTGGGGGCAGTATTACTTCCGGGAACTCCATAAAAAATTCTGATCTGCGTTATGGTCTCACCATTTCCATCTGCTGTAGTTACATTCAACGTAGGATTTACTGTTTGGGTAACGATGCTCCCTAATGGAAATATTCCATTGATGTTATAGTTAAGCCCAAGGTTGTAATCTTCTGTAGCATAAAAACGCATGTTCAACATTGCTTCCATTACATTTGCAACACTCATCGATGGCGCAAGTATAGCCGTTCTTGCCTGACTCGACTTACCCATTGTAATTGAATTATGGTTATCAAGATCCATTGTTGGTCCAAGGTGATAACCTTTTCCAAGGAGTGAATTCCAATACGTAATATTTGTGGTGTTTGCAGGGTCGGAATATGTAGTGTTTGAAGAACTATATGGACCATTCTTAATAGCAACGCCAACAATTGCATTGTCATATGCTACATTATACGCTGCTCCAAGTAAGTTGCCATAATCTGTATTGTTCGGATGACATAACGTTGCAAATGCACCGGAAGTACTATTGATGATATTGAAAACTCCATTATAATCTCCCTTTGCTACAAAGACGTTATAGTTTCCGGAATTCCAACCTAACAATTGATTCACTCCGTAAATTGCAACGTGTCCTCCTGTAGAAATGGTTCCCCATTCCATACCATACAAGGCAGCGAATCCCGGATTGGCTCCTGAATAAGTTGACGCTTCAGAAATTCCACTTGCATAAAGTGCAGGTGTCATGATCGGACCTTCATTATGATTATGGTCGCTGATTCCCATGAAATCAAAATAGCTTGCAGTATTTCCAATGGTATAGCAGCAATCGGGACTACCTGCTCCATTACAAACATTATCCATATCGCCATCGGAATAATCAGAATGCGAATGTAAATTTCCGAAATACGTTGTGTATGCAACTACAGGATTTGTTGCTGCTGTTGCATTGGTTGTTGCGATGAGATAATTTGTGTTACACCCTGTCCCATTCATTTCATAGACTGAAAAGTAATAGGAAGTTCCCGGCATCAGACCAAGAACATTGACCGTATTTCCGGTTCCTGAATATACGATGTAATCTCCAGGTGCTGTTGTACTTCCTAGACCATAAGTTGCATTGGCAGTATATGCTATTCCGTCGACCGGAGCAGAAGTAACTGCACTTGCACCCCGACAAATGACAATGCAAAAAGCACCATTACCACGTGTCCATGACAAACTCATACTATTTGACATCGCTGAAGAAACAGAAAAAGCACTGGATGCAATAGTTGGTTGTGCAGCTAAGACGCAACCAATTGTTGTTGTATTTCCTGCTGCAGGGCCGGAAAGAAAATTGGCCGTACACCCATTACCATTGAATTCATAAATAGCAAAGTAATAAGTTGTTGTTGCATTTAGTCCGGTTATCGAAATTGTATTTGCACTGCCACTATATACAACATACTCGCCGGGAGAGATCTGCGTACCGCTTCCGAAAGTTGTATTTGCACTATAAACAGAACCATCGACAGGAACTGCACTTACTGCACTGCCACTTCGTGCAACGATGATGCACTCTGTCCCATTTCCTCTAGTCCAATTCAAAGTAACTGAACTCGCACCTATCGACGAGAAACTTAATGCTGATGATTGTATGGTTGGCTCAACATCAATTATACAAGCTGTGGGTATTCTGATGTTATCGAAATAACCATTATCTGATCCACCGGTTGCATGATTCCAAAGACAACCCAGAAAAAGCAGATCTTGCGAGGTATACAATGAATTACTTGCCGAACCGATTGTGTTATATGTCGCTAAAGCAGGGTCAACAAAATTTGCGGTTACAGTTCCAAGATCTAATGTCCAGACATCACCAACAGGATTATAAGTAACCCGAATTGTCAGATATTCTGAACCAAAATCGTTTCCAGGATTGATAACGGCAGAAAGCCCAAGACTGGTTGCCATTCCACTTGCAAAACTTACAAGTCTGACATTGTCTCCCGAACCTGAATTTCCCAATACAACAGCATATCCACTTGCAGTCATAAAATTATTTGATGTTGCGCCAAGCACAAATCCGATCCCATAATTATTTGCATCAAAACCTGATGGATCCGCTCTTGTTTGGCGCATGTTAAATGCCCATGTCAACAAACCTGTATTTGTAGAGAACACGGTATTGTACATTGCCGATACATCGTATGAAATAAAATCTCTTCCCGCCGTTGTACTTCCCATCCGTAACATGTTCGTATTGACGGTTGCAGAGGTCGGCGAAACCGTTTCTGTTTCACCCCAACTTAATCCAACAACATTATTATTTGCACGATTGAAATCATCCAATAAAACAGACTGCGCTGAGCCATTTGCTGTAATAAGTAGCAATAAAAAATAAATAGCGCTGAAAAAATAATTACCGCATTTGTGACCCGATGAAAACCGCATTAATTTGATTAAGTGATAGATAACTAACAAATATACGTTGATGCGGTTTAAAAGATGCTGTTTAAAAGATGAAAATTATTCAAAATGTTGCAAAAAGCATGTTTTGTGGGGTAGAAATGAATTAAAATAGGCCAACACGGCATTTTTCGCATTTTGTTAAACATCTCTGCACTTTAATGGATCATTCAATCCTCGTTTTTTGCATCTTGTGACAATCAACTTACCTATTCGGTCCACCTATGATTGATACAACTTCCAGTGCTATTCAAAAGTCCTTTTCCTTACTGGAAGTGATGAATAGTGTCCAGTCTGTTGTGAAAAAGAATTACGATTCTAAAAAGTTTTGGGTGAAATGCGAATTAGTAAAACTGAATTTGCACCAATCGAGTGGACACTGTTACCTTGAACTTGCCGATCGCAATGAATCAACGATGGTTGCCCAATGTAAAGGAATCATTTGGGCTGATTCCTACCAGGTAATTCAGCAAAAATTTCGTTCTACGATCAATTCGGAATTGGCTTCCGGAATGAAGGTTCTTTTTCAATGCAATGTAACTTTTCATCCTATTCACGGATTTTCACTCTATGTAACAGACGTAGAGCCTGCCTTTACTCTTGGCGAAATGGCGAAAATGAAAAACGATTCAATCCTGAAATTGAAAAGTGAAAAAGTTTTCGACCTGAATAAGCAGAAAAAATTACCACTACTTCCAAAAAGAATCGCTGTCATTTCAGTCGAGACCAGCAGGGGCTATCAGGATTTTATTATCACAATAAATAATTACCATAAGAAATTCGCTCTTGAATTATCATTGTTCGAAGCGACGTTACAAGGCGACAATGCCATTACAACCATTGTAAGAGCCTTGCAAAAAATTGCTTCGCGAATTGATGATTTCGATGTCGTCACTATCATCAGAGGAGGTGCGGGCGATACTGGACTTGCCTGCTATGATGAATACGCTCTTGCCAAGGAGGTCGCTTGCTTTCCTATTCCAATTGTGACGGGAATCGGACATGCTACCAATGAAACTGTGACAGAAATGGTGGCATTCAAAAACTGTATTACTCCGACAGCAGCAGCTGATTTCTTTCTTGAAAAATTCTATGCTCAGGACATTCTGATCAACCAACTTTCAGAAAAGCTAATTAACTCCGTTTCGCAGTCATTGAATGATACTAAAGAATATTTTTTTGATACGATAAATGATTTTCAAGCTCTTTGCATTTCTGTAATGGAAAAAAGTCATGCACTAGTAAATAATACCACTGAACTTCTCGTTAAATTCAGTCGAAGAGCATTAGTTGATGAAAAATTATATTTGCAGAATAACATCAATGTAATAAAAAATATTCCCGGACGTCAGCTGATCTCTCAACAAAGAAACCTTGTTGAAATTTCCGTAAAACAATTACACCGGAATGTTACCAGTCTGATTCAACTGGAAAAAGGCATGTTAGTAGAAAAAGGAAGATCCATGAAAACAGGCGGCCATCAATTCAAAAATCAAAATCAGACCTTATCGCTTTTAGAATCCAAGATCAACTTGCTTGACCCAATTAATACTCTTGCACGTGGATATTCCATTACACGAAAAACGGAAAAGCTATCACCTCTGTCACTGAAATTAATATTGGTGATTCTGTTGAGACGACAGTGGCGGAAGGTAAATTTACAGGAACTATTAATGAAATATTAAAATAGTAATACATGAAATACGAAGAAGCATTTAATGAACTACAAGACATTGTCAGCGAAATCGAAAATGGCAGTATAAGTGTCGACGAGCTAAGCGAAAAAGTAAAGCGGGCATCTGTCCTGATTCAACTTTGCAGAAAAAAACTAGAAGGAACGGAGAAAGAAGTGAATGAATTATTAAAGGGCATTGAAAAATCATCGAATTGAAAAAAGTTGCATTCCTCTTCTTTACCTTTCTACTGCTTCTTCTTTCAAAGCAGTCGTATTCTCAATGGACTTACATTAATTCCATTGAGACTGGACTGGACCAAAACTTCAGTAATTACGAAGCTTGGCTGAAAAACAATGGCTATCAGCCTACATCAAAATATGATAACATAGCAGAACGTAAGGCTGCAACGATGGGTTCAGTTTATCAGATCAACTTATCGGCGAAAGTTTATGATTCCAAAGCACAGCCAACCAAGATCCATTGCTACATTGATACCAAGAAGAATCTAAAAAGCATCGATGTCTTTATGATCAATCCCAAACCCGGTGAATTTGAGAATATTCAACTGGTACTTTTAAAGTCAGGATTCCTGCTTATCAGTGAAAGTAAGAACGATGCCGATAAAACTACACGAACCTACTTTCAAAAGAAGAAGATTCGATTAAATTTGTCGGTGCCTGATGACAGGAGTTATCTCACTATTTCTGCCAGTACGTTAAACAATTATGAATAAGAAAACCTCTTTTAAAATATCATTCTTTTTGTTATTTGTTCTATTTGCGACAAATAACAATCATTTAATTGCCCAATCGGCCCCTGGCATTCTTGTAACGCCGGAGAATTTCAAAAAAGAAATTGACCTTGACACACTTTATAAATACAAGATCGGTGACGACCCCAAATGGGCTTCTGTAGATTTTGACGACAGCTCCTGGCGACCTACTGAAGCAGACTCTACAGACAATGACACCTTGCTACAAAAGCATGAAGGCATTGTGTGGTTCAGAGGTAAATTCAAAGTTGACTCTTCTCTTGCAAAAAATCCATTTACGATTGAGATTCTGGCATATGGTGCAGTAGATGTCTATTTTGACGGGAAACTGGTGAAGAAGATCGGAAAAGTTGCAGCGAAAAAAGAAGATTACAAATCCGGATTTTCATTCAATACAACAATGATCCCGGTCGCACTCAATGGCCAAACTGAACATCTGATCGCTATTCGACTTGCGAAATTCAAGGAGGAGGAGAAAGGGACAATAGTATTTAACGGAACCAATCATGAAAAGTCATTTGGGTCCAGTCTGTATGATTCCGAACTGGCTTTAGAGGAAGAGTCAGATTTTCATCAGAAATCAATCATGCTTGTTTTCTCGACAATCTTTGGAGTACTTGGTTTTTTTCACATGGTACTTTTCATATACTATTATAAAAACCGCGCTAATTTATATTACAGTTTATTTTCGTTCATGTTGTTTAGTGTCTTTTTTGGAATGTATTTACTTTTTTCCGGAAAAGATCATGATGAGACATCGAAAATCCTATTTCTGGAAACGATTGCTGTTTATACTGTACCTCTGTTTTTTCTAAGTATCCTTTATGAGATTTTCTACAAGCGGCTGTTGAAATTGTTCTGGATTCTGGCAGCATTGATTTTCACTGCATTGATCTGCTTCTATAGTCTTGATCAGAAAGCTATAGGAATAATCATCATTGTGTTATTTTTTATTATAGCTATTGTTGAAACAATCAGAGTGTTTATCAAAGCGATCGTAAATAAAAAAGACGGCGCACGAATTTTTCTTTTCGGACTTTTCTTTCCAATTATTGGCATCATTGTACTTTCACTTCTTTCCTCTTTTTTAGAAAGCATTGGATTTGCTAAATCCAGTGATCTTATCGACAAAAATATTGGCCCGTTTTTCGGCTATTCGTTTTTACTGAGTGTTTCGCTATCCATGACTTTTTATCTGGCCCGTGACTTTGCCAGAATGAATAAAAAACTTCTTACGCAGATCAATGAGATCCGGCAACTCTTCAACAAAACGGTTGAACAAGACAATGAACGTAAAAAAATCCTTGAGAATCAAAATGAGAAACTGGAACAGATGGTCGTTATCAGGACTGACGAAGTCCTCCGCCAAAAATCTGAAATTGAACTCAAGAATCGTGACATTCTCGACAATCTACAGTATGCTAAGAGAATCCAGGAAGCAATCCTTCCTGAAATCAAACTTATCTACCGGACTCTGCAGGATTCATTTATCATCTACATCCCAAAAGATATTGTCAGCGGAGACTTTTATTCCTTTGCGCAGAAAAACGACAGAGTAATTATCGCAGCCTCGGATTGCACAGGTCACGGAGTAACGGGAGCATTCATGAGTATGATTGGAACATCATTACTGAATCAGATCATCAATGAAAATGGCGTAACACAACCTGCTGAAATCCTGACAGACTTGAATACAGGAATTGTTGAAGCACTCAAACAAAGCGAAGGTGAAAATGAAGTCCACGACGGAATGGATATCGCACTTTGTTCAATTGATCTTGCGAATACCAGACTAGTTTATGCAGGAGCTAATCGCCCATTGTGGTTCTTCAAAAATGGCGAAATGTCATTGGTAAAACCTACCAAATCTGCTATTGGAGGTTATCAATCGTCCAGAACAGAAGAGTTCACTCAACATGAAATTCAATTATCAAAAGGCGATACAATTTATCTTTTTACCGATGGCTATGCCGATCAATTCGGCGGCCCGGAAGGAAAGAAAATGCTGAGTAAACGTTTTCGGGAAATGTTGAGAGAGATCCAGAATTTACCGATGAATGAACAGGAGAAATATTTACTGAAAGCTTTCAATGATTGGAAAGGGAATTTGGGGCAGGTGGATGATGTGTTGGTGATTGGGGTTCGGTTGTAAGTAAAATCAGCCTCTTAACAACTTTTAAATTACTAAAAACAATATGAAAATTTGGAGCTTTTCTTTAATACTTAACTAAACTTCAAGACTGTCGGGTCATACTAGTTCGAAGTAAGTTGGTAATGTATGTTTGAAGTCTGAAGACCTTTCAAAACGGGGGCTATTTAGTTTAAGTCCTACTGAGCATCAGCGGCCTTATCACCCATCATCTTATTCATCCCCATCATCTGCTTCATGGTCTTTTGCATACCATCCACAGAGCCATCGAGGAAGATCATATTTCCTTTGCCGTTTTCGGCGAAATTTTTCACTGACTCCATCCACATGCTGAATAGAATTACGGAGGTATCCAGATTTGCCTGTTGCATTTCACGGGCAGCTTCTGTCATACCTTTTGCTACTTCCTGACGGAATAATGCGACTCCTTGTCCACGAAGTTGTGCAGCTTCTCTTTCTGCGCCGGCAGAGATCTTGATCGCATTTCCTTCTGCTTCCGCAGCTTTTGTTTTCGTGATCAACAATGCTTGTCCTTCATTCTCAGCAGCAGCTTTCAGGTTATTAGATGCTACGACCTGACTCATTGATTTCATGATGACATCGTCGAATGTAATATCGTTCAGCTGAAGCTCCTGTAAATGATATCCCCATTCTTCCAAACCGATATCGATCTGCTCTTTAACGTGCTCTGTAATGTCCTTTCTTAGACCCAATACATCAGCTTGCTTTTTTGTAGCTACGAATCCACGAATGGAACCTTCAATTGTGCGGATCAATGCTTGCATGAAATTTCTTTCATCAACAAATTTAAAGGCAACACTCATGATGTTCTTTTCATCGGTATTGATAACAGAATAAAGCAACATGGCTTTGAAGTATACATTGGCCTGATCGATTGTAATAGCCTGAAATTCCAATTCAACGGAACGATTTTGGACGGAGATCTTTTTGAATACCGCTTCAATAAGCGGAATTTTAAAATTTAGTCCGGGATGCATCACTCTTCTGTATTTTCCAAAGACTGTAATTACTGCAACTGTTCCCTGTTGAACCGTTACAAAACATAAGAATAAAAATGCAATGGCAATTATTGCGATGATCAATGTAGAACTCATGGCTTGTGTGTTTAATTAATTTGGAGGCAAGTTAAAATATTCTCCCGCAGATTGCGCAGATTTGAGCAGAAAAAATGCAGATTGTTATTTAATGTCGTCCCTTTATAAATTTTATTAAATTTTCAACAGCATTCAATTTTTCACAAACCGCTTCCTAAAAGTTCGTTGGTCGCTGATGACGTCGAGGAAATATAATCCTGGAGAGAGGGTTGAGATGTCGAGTTCTTGGCTGGAGGTGTTGCAGGAAAATGTTTGAACTAGTTTTCCAGTGAGGTCATAAACTGTAATTTTTTGAAGAATTCCGGAATTGATTTCAATCAACAGTTTATCAGACGCGGGGTTTGGGAATAGTTTGATGCTTGAAAAACTAAATTCATCAATTCCAACGGTAGATTGACAAGAATCAACATAACTCCCTCCTACCCATTTTGCAATGTGATTAACCGGAACACCATCTATACTTGTAAAGTCTCCCGAAACAATTAATTCATTATTGTACACAGCCATATCGACAATAAGTCCGTTAAAATTTGAGCCTAAGCCGCACCATTTATGTCCGTCCCATTTAGCTATTCCATCAGTAGCAACACCACCAGCTTGATTAAAAAAACCTGCTGCAAATAATTCTCCATTGTAAACTTGTAGACTTGTAATTTCACGATCTACTCCACCATTTACTTCACTCCAATCTGTCCCATCAAATTTCACAATATTTCTTGCATTAGTAACATTATTAAATCTACAATTGCTTGAAACGTATAGTTGATTTTGATAAACTTCCATGTCGGTAATCTTTGGAACTGATGCACCCGAAAAAGATAATCCATTTCCTAATAAAACGTAATTAAAGTTATCCCACCCAATGATGTTTCCTTCATAGCTAGAACCATAGCCCAAATATCCAGCAAATACAAAAATGCTGTTGAATTTTTTCATTTTTAATATTCCTGCTAGATTAAGTAAAGGCATAGTCTGCCAATAAGGGTAGCTATAACAAATAATACCATAGCTCAATAAAGGATAAAACTCTGAAAATTCTCCTCCAAAGTAAAGTGCTCCTATATATTCACCTGAACAATGTACTGCACCGTTTGCTGAGAACTGAAGGGAATCCCAATTACCATTATTATAATTTAGTATATAATCCCCTGGAGCCCCAAAATAAGTTTGAAAAACACCTGTAATGTAAAGACTGTCCTGATATCGAATTATAGATAATATCTGACCTAGAGTATCGAAATCAGTTGTCCCTATAAAATTCCAGTCAAAACCATCCCAAACTATTGGCCCATACAATGTATCATTACTCTGGTCAATAAACCTCCCGACAGCATATAATTTATTTTGAGAACTGTCAAGATAAAATTTATTAGCTCCATATGGCAATCCGGACCCCAATTGTTCCCAATTTTGAGAGAATGAAAAAATTGGGCACAAGGCGAATAATATAATCTTGAGTTTAAGTTTCATCTTTGCAAAACAAATTTTAAATTATTGAAACGCTTATCATTGCTAATTCTTACTGTGTATACAGCATCTGCAAGTTGATTTAAATTCAACTCAAAACGGCTGTCACCAAAAACCACTTTTGAAAATACATTTTTCCCTAACAGATCAAATATTTCAATATTCAATTTATCGTAAACAATTTTTCCAAAGTCCAACCACACTAAACCATTGGAAGGGTTAGGATATAACTTAATTTCTGACAGCACTTCATTAGGAGAATCAACATCAATTGTAAAATTTAATAAGTCAAATCGCCAAATAATTCCATGAAGGTATGCGTTTCCAGGAACTGATTGGACATACGGACTCCCAACTAAATCACTACCAGTAGTCATATGATTAGGGTTTACTATTGGGCTTTGACCAAGGCCTGCAACATATAAATAATCGTTTCCGTCAGCAACGATACACGATCCTATTTCCTTTCCTTCTCCACCAATGTATGTTGTCCATTGAAGAACATTATCCAAATCAAAAGATAGAATTAATGCATCTTCATTTTTGGAGTATATTGTACTTGTGTTAATGTCGTCCATATAAATTCCTGCTGGAGGAGTGACCAAATCGACATCTCCACTTGCGCTTGAAGACGAATTATAGGATGTCCCAAACAAATAAACCCTATCTGAAGCATCAACAGTAATATCAACATTCACATCGGTAATAAAAAAAAGTTGATAATCATTGTAGTCATCATCACTACCTCCATAAAATGTTGACCATGTCATATTTCGCGCATTATCAAAGCGAGAAAGAAAGACCTCCTTCTTTACGTCAATATTCACACCACCACTTTGATCATAATGATCTCTAAAGTACATTGGTGATGTATGACATAAGGGGAAAGCGCAGTTATTTGTAGCTTCACATTGTGGAGTATATAAAATATTATCGGCTGATTCAACATACCCTGTTATATACAAATCTCCTTCGCTATTGAAAGCTAAATGAGTTGGAGTTATTTCATCACATCCTCCAAATAAAGTAGACCAATTCAAATTAAGGTCTCCATCAAATTGCGAAATAAATCCTAATTCATTCGAATTATTAGGAATTGTGTTTTGATAAAAACCGCCATTGTCACAAAGCGGGAATTCGGAATTTACAGTAGTTGTGCATGTTTGGGAAATATATGTATTTGTTGTTCTTCCCAAAACAACAATTGCTTCGCCTGTCATGTTATCATTTAAAGCGCTTGCAGCATTAACTGTAAAAGATCCAACATCCTGAATCCATGCTTCTCCGGTTCCTCCAAAAAGTGTTGCATGCAGAAGTTCTTTTGTATTTAAATCAAATTTAGCTATTACTCCTTTTTGAACCCAATTATAACTTGTACCAGAGCTACTATTAAAATAACCAGTTCCAGAATTACATAATGGTAGGCCAACATCAAAAATTCCGGGTGCTCCTCCAGAGAACGCATCACACGTTGTTCTATCAATATAATGTTCAGGATTGGGAAAAACAACAAGCGGATCTTCTACATGTTGATCTGTTGTGCCAACAATAATAAAATAATCAGTGCTTTGCGGTTGTATAATCGCATGTAAGTTATCGTTAGTGTTTCCACCATATCTTGTAGCCCATACTCTCGCTCCAACATCATTTAATTCGAGAATAAAACCATCCGCGTCTCCTGCATAATAATTCTCAAAAAATCCAGATGTAGGAAATGGATTAGTAGTTGGTAATGGAAAATCATTGCATGTTGTAGCTCCTACAGTTAAAGTTGTTCCATTTCCCGTTGCTGTAATTCCAAGTGCGTAATCCTCTCCAGTATTCCACCAAGCTGATTGTGTATTTCCACTTCCTCCATAAAATGTACTCCAAATCAAATTTTGAGAGACATCAAACATTGAAACGAATGCATCAGTTTGCCCACCTCCATACGTATTCTGTGCAACATTTATGTTGATTCCAGGAAAACTTAGACTCGAAGTGACTCCGCACACATAATAATTATGATCTTGATCAACAGTATTGTCGATTATTACCTCACTATTGCTTCCAGCTAAATATGTGCCCCAGTCTGCATTATCTGGCATTGGAGAATATGCTGATCTTGACCTGCTAACCTCGACTATTAAAGGTTGATTAACATCATAACTTCCCCATCCTGAAAATTTCGCTTCATTTCCATTTTGAATTGTCCAATCTAAATTCCAAGAGAGCGATATTTTATTGTTACTCGTATCTAATTGATAAATTCTAGGTTTCTCGAATTCAAAACTACCAAGAGAAGTAGTCAATTTCAATTGCCAATTATTTAAAATCGTTAATCCCGTTTGCCCATCAAATTTCAAACCTATTTCTGATGGATCACTTGAATATGGATTAATAATAAAATAAAATTTTAATCCACTAGTATTACACGTATACATTGCATCAATTCCACTATAAACATCTGCATACAATAGTTTCTCATTTCCATTAACATGCGCAATTCCATTCGAACATTGTGACAGGTAGTAATTTAAAAAAGCAGAAGTATCATTTTCATTCACTGGAAATGCTTCTGTAGGATTTGTGCTATTTAAAAAAGAAACATCAACTCTATGTGTTGTATCAGCCGTAGCTGTATCTAAATCAGTTGTAGAAAAGACCATGTTCATAACTCCATATCCAAAATACAATTGAGGATAGTGGTGAATTGAATAATAATGTGTACTATCTGTTATCGAACTGTCTTGCGAATCCAGTATCTGCCCTTCATTCGGATAAAACAAATACGCCACAGCCGGTGAATCTACAGTTGGTGGTGGATTGAAAAAATCTGTTCTATACTTGATCGTCACCGTCGGAAATTCGCCTGAATATTCAACTTGTCCGGTTACAAAAATATTTCCGGAAGTATCGGCTACTATGTTTCTTGCTTCATCGACGCCATGATCAGGACCATCGAAATAATCGCGCCACATTTCTGTTCCATTCGGCTTAAATGCTACAGTAAGGAAATCGTAATTGTAGGTCTGCGGATTGAAGCCTTTTCCTGTTACAATGATGTTGCTGTCCGAATCAAAACACATTTTGTAAGCAATGTCTTCGTAATTGTCGCCGTCAATTGAAACAGTCCAGAGGGTATTTCTTGCTGAATCATATTTCCGCACAAAAAAATCTTTGTCGTTACCATGGCTTTCGCCGCAGATGTAAACATTTCCTGATTTATCGACTAACAAATCATTTCCGATATCATCTCCGCCGCTGTCATATGTGTCAGCCCATACGAGATTTCCGTTGGGATGCAATTTTACGGTCTTAATATCAAAATCTCCATTTCCGCCTCTGGTTGCTCCTGTAATATAAATGAATCCGTTTTCATCGGTCTTCACAGCAGACGCTCTGTCAAAGCCAGCCGTTGATCCACTGGTCCGTGGCTGACTTACAATTGCTCCTGTGGAATCATAGATCACAGTTTGATAATCCCAATCGGTAACACTACTCTGACTTGCGCCTGTGATTACGATCGTTGAATCCTCTTCACTAATCGAAAGATCAAATGGAATATCCATTAAACTTCCGTAATCAAAATCCTGTTGCCAGATCAGATCACCGGACAAATTATATTTTATCGTATGATAATCTGCCAACGTAGCTTGCTGATAAGAAACGCCCGTAACGTAAAGTGCATTGTTAAAAATACCAATGGAAGTGGCCACATCATAATTCGAAAAACTACTATTGAATGTTTTCTCCCAACCAATACTTCCGTTAGTTTTTGAAATTTGCATGGTCAGAAAATCATAATTATTCGCTGATGAATAAGTAATACCACTAAGGTAAATAAAATCTTCATCCATTACCATATCGCTGGGCTGATCTCGCCCAACTCCGCTTCCTGTCCAGAAGATCTGCCAAACGCTGTGTCCGTCTTTATCGTATTTGGTCAATACGATATCTACGCCATTTGGCAATCCTGCTTTATAAGTAGCAGAATACGTGTAATCGCCGTCACTTAAAACAGGAACCACAAAAGCTGAATCCGTATTTCCTGCAAAGGCTGCCCATTCGCGAAGTACCACAGGCGTTTCCCCTGCTTTGGTTTTAAGCGAGGTCAGACAGATTAACACTACTAATAAACAAGCTGTTAAGCTGGCAAGCTGGTGTTTTTTCATGAAGATATGATTTAAAAAAATTAAACTATTTCGTATCCAATGGCAACAAAAAGAAGTAATCTCTAAATAATTATACTACTAAAAATTGCAATTCTTCCTATGAAAATGATTATTCAACTTTATGCAATTTTATGCTTCAAAAACACTACTTGCACTCTTGAGAAAACTTCCTAAAACTTGTAATTCTTTACCAAAGGTAAAATTCGGTTTGAAATAAAAAAGAAAAAGTTGAAAAAATTATTGAAAAATATGAAATTTGTTTGTTTTATGATAAATAATTCTGTTTTAAATATTTCTCACAGAATTTACAAATTAATCTATATGTGAATCATCAATCTAATTTGCGCGAATGAATGAATGAAATATTTTACTAAATCACATTCGACCCCTCCGGGGTCGATTCGTTGTTTAAACGATTTTTCTACCTACATGGGACCCCTCCGGGGTCGGGGGAATTTGAATTTCATTTTTCCTACATGCGACCCCGCTGGGGTCGGGGGATTTGATTTTCGTTTTTCTACCTACATGTGACCCCGCTGGGGTCGTGTTAATTACAAATTGACATTCATTGTGCGATAAATTGACTCTCGCAGCCTTCTCTAGTTTGGAATTCTGAATTTTGCTTTTTGAATTCTATTCCTTGATTTTTCCTTAATTTGCAACCCATGATATTTCAACGGATCCTTTTATTTATTGCTTGCTTTTTGAGCGTAAAAAGTGTTTCACACTTTGTCGACAGAGGCAAAATCATGACGCCGGAAATTACTGTCCCGTATTTTTCCGGTGCCGCATTGCACAATTCTTCAGACAAATGGATCTTTAATTTGAATGAGGTCGATTCATTGAAAAAAATTTCTCTCATTGCTGATCCTGTAACAAGAAGAAATTCAATTGACAACTATCGATTTTCCGACAAACAAGATTCAACACATATTTATCAGCTTAATCAACCCGGACTAGTCTATGTAATTATTCTTGCGAAACGTATTTTCTTTTCTCAAGGCGATATTGGCGCCCTGAAATCATTGCAATTGTTCATTCACACCTTTTTTTGTTTTTTAATCCTGATGAGTTTCAAATCGAGAAAGAAACAGATCCTCTTCTTCCTCCTCTATTTCATTAATCCGGCAATAATTTATCTTACCATTTTCCCTTTCTACTATTATTGGCAGGTCATCGGATCATATATTCTTGTTCTGATCTTGCTCAATCCAAACTATCAGAGTGTATTGACACTTCTTCTGACAACACTGCTTCTTGCTTGCATTTACCACATCCGAATCTCAACGCTTCCATTAAGTGCTTTCATTATTCTGTTTGGATTCTACAAACTGCCTCTCATGAGAAGGTCACTGGCATTTCTTGTTTTTGTATTCAGCGTTTATCTGATGGAACCGGCATATCTTGCGAAACATCCGGGACATGTGATGTACAGTTCACTCGGTGCTTATCCGGGCTCACCTGTCAAAGGATTCTCTGATAATGTCTCATTTGAAAATTATTCGAAAGCAACCGGAAAAATTTACAGTTACGAAAGCAATCCGTCGATGTACGATGCTGAAGTGATCATGGGTGAAGCGAAATGGGGAATGAATGAATTTATTTCATTTGCAAAAGACAAACCATTAATTGTAATCAGAAATGCAGGACTGAATTTGATGGAATCGTTTTCATTTGGCTACTTGACATCCTCTTTAACTCTCACCTATTTTTCTGCTTTGGTCGGACTAGGATTTTTTGTATTACTATTAGTTAGAAAAAATATTCATATGTTATTATTATTTTAATCTCATCTTGTTCGTATATTCTTTATTTGGCTCCTGTACCGATTTATTTATACGGGACCTATCTTATTTCTACGTTTGCATTTCTAGAATTGATTCCGGAGAAGCCAAGACTGACTGAAAAATTATAACACTAAGAGCACTAATATTTTAGCCACGAATACACGAATAAAAAATAATTTATTCGTGTATTCGTGGCTAAAATAATAGTATTAAAAACAAATCCACAATGATCACACGAAATTTCCGTGGTCTCATTGTGGACTTGTGATCTTGTGTTAGAAAAAACTTACTTCACGACGCTAAGCCTCTCAACACGCATCCCTTTATCAGTTATCACTTGAACAAAGTAGATCCCTGATTCAAATCCTCTCAGGTCCACGACATAACTTCTGTTGTTTTCCTGAGTAAGAATAAGATCTTTGATCATGGCGCCATGAGAATCGAATAATCTGATCTGCGCTTTATTAAGATCGATCATTCCGCTCTTTATCGTAAGTTGATCTGTTGCAGGATTTGGATAGAATGACAAAACATCTTTCGACAATTGCCCGTTCAATCCAACTGCAATACCAACTGTAATACTATCTGTGATCGTACATCCATTCGCTCCGGATACTGTTACCCAATAAGTATCAGCTGCAGTTACATTGATCGTATCTGTAGTTTCACCTGTTGACCATAAGTAGCTTGTATAACCCTGGCCCGGACTTAACGGAATTGTAAATGGAAGTTCAGCTGCTGTGTCAGCACCTAGACTTGCAGTAATTCCCGGAATTAAATGTACGTCGATAGCAAAACGCGGACTTGCACATGCTCCTACTCCACAAGAAATAAAGCTCGTAGCTAATAATGGATTTTGTGTTCCCTTAGATGACACATCACACGACCAATCAACTGCAGAATTATTATCTGCATTACCTATCCTGTTTGGCGTTGAACCTGGATTAGCACACGTTGATGGAGTTCCATCACCTGTCCATTCAGAACCTAAAGAAATGTCTACTCCATTAACATTGATCAATAACGATTGCAGTGTAACGCTATCCCATTGTAATGCTACGAAGTCAACGATGTTTCCCAATGGATCAATGATCATTGCCCAACCAGTTTGTCCCGGCTCCCAAAGCAAATTAGACCCCCAATAATTATCAGATGCGTCATCAGTTCTGTATTTGATCTCCCCCGGAGCAAATACGTCTAAGTCCCATGTAGTAGTATTGATGAAATTGATATCTGTATAACTATCACTCGCTATAACTTTATAACCCGTGGCATCAAATGCGACGCCTGAAACATTTTGCAACTCGATATAATCACCTAAACCATTTCCTTCCATCTCAACAATTCTCAAACATCCTGAACTACCACTTCCATTTCTTGTCTCTACATAAAAAGTCGTATCAGTACTTACAGTTGGAGAGAAAACAGGCCCTGAATAAAGTAAATCTGTACTGGTTGCGTCTGCATACCACATCAATACATCTCCTGAATCACAAACTGCCGTGAGCGCTAAATTATTGTCGCATTGATCTTGTGGAGATACAACAGTTGGTGCATTTGGATGGCCAAGAAAAGTATATGATCCATGAATAGTATCATTGAAGTGATACTGATCGGCTGCAAGATCAATGTAAACTGTCAGATCCAATATTCCACCATCATACGTATTCAATGTTTGTGCAAAATAAAATGTATCTGTTGCATTAGACGGTAGATTATTGATCGTTGTCTCAGTGATTACCTGATTACCTGTAGAGTATATTATGTCTGCAACAATATCAAATGGTGACTGACTGCTAAGACCTAGATTTTTTAAAACCACTCCTATTACCGTCGCAGAATCACCACAACCACTTGCAGGAGAAATCAAATCGATAATGGCAACGTTATCAGAAAGTGGAGTAAATTCATCTGCTCCAAGATCAGGAGAAGAACCACTTCTTGATTCACCATCAAAATCTTCTGTTACTGCAACCAATGGAATTCCAAGATCATTTACACCGGCACTTCCGACATGAAGATCAGTAGAAGAAATATATTGCGGGTCAGCTGTTACACTGTTCAACCCAATTGAGTGCGTAGTCTGCAAATCAAGAACATCAACAATGGTATCGTTATCATAAATACCAATCATTCCACCAACTGATGTATACAGATCATTGTAATCAAATGCAGAAACGGCACCAATAGGTGAAGGAGAAACATTGAAAGCATAACCTATTCCGTTATTGGTGAAAATATTATTCAAGATCTCAACATTTGATGATCCTGTTCCTGCTATTTCAAGACAATACGAACCTTGAGTAGGTGAGTAAATATTGACAGTATTATGATAGACATTTACATAAGCAGATTTATCGATTGCAATCCCTGCAAGGAAAAACTGCCCGGCACATACAATGAAGTTATTGAAGATATGCGTTGGACCGGTTACAAGATTAGCACAATTTTCGATGAACACTCCGTACTCAGCACCTGTTTCAGCGACAATTTTATTGCCGGAAATTTCTGCTCCAACTGAAGTTGCCAAATGGATCCCTTCATACTGAGTATTGGTTGTTGTAGTAATAATGCTATTGTTCCGAACGGCTGCATAAATTGTATTGGTAAGGATGATTGACTGACCACCTTGATCAATGAATTGATTATTTTCAATGACAGCATTCTTCAATTTGACATTGGCAGAAATACCGGTGAGATTAATTCCATAAGAACCACCGGAAAAGATATTATTCCTGAATGTAGTTAGTGAGTCAAGCGCCTGCGCTACAGGTTGGCGAACCAGACTGCTGTTAAGGCTAGTAAATGTGTATGGCTCCGCATGAACAATACAATTGGTCACTGAAAAATTGATAGAATTCGAACCCATGTATATAACAGTTCGGTAGCTATCTGTCCCTGATCTTTCAATTGTAAGTTGATTCAATCGTAAATAATCGCAGCCATTTACAAAAATCGTAAAATCACTGCTCGAAGTCGTTGATGACAAATCGGTAATGATCACACTTGTACTGTCTCCTGATTCAGATTGAAAAGTAACAGTATTCGTGGACGAACTGCCTTGAATGTCATTGAAAAATAATTTACCCGAATAAGTGCCGGGTCTGATATTGAAAACGACCGGTCCGGTTATCCCGGCTTGCGTCGCTGTCAATGCATCTGTTATTGTTGCATAATCAGGAGTTGTACCCCCAATTGTATAGTTTCCGCTTAACTGGGCTCGTAGTAACCCGCTAAATGAAATACATACCAGGAGAATGAATGTAATTTTTTTATTCATGACTTTTTAGTTTGAGGAGTTTAATTCAGTTGAAAGTATTGGTTTTTTTTAAATTCTGCAAGGGCATTTGAATTTCATTGGATTTCATCACTTTATAGGTAACAAATAATTTGATTTGTCCCCGATTTTCCTCACTTTAGATGTCCCTAACCCAGTTGTCATGTTTAAAAAATCTACTCAATTCTTGTGATCACTTTCTTAGCGATCAATACCAACTCAGAAGCACAAATTGTAATCAATGAATACTCATGTGCAAACGTAACTAATTACGCTGACAACTTTTCAAAATACGAGGATTGGTTCGAACTGTTCAATACAGGTACAAGTCCTGTAAATATCGGTGGCTATTCTTTAAGTGACAAACTTAATCAGCCAACCAAATGGATGATCCCCACCGGGACAACTCTCAATGCCAATGCGAGAATTATCTTTTATGCATCCGGAAGAAATATCACGACCGGCACCTTACATACAAATTTCAGAATCTCGCAAACTAAAGTTCCGTCAGAGACAATTGTACTATCTGACAACACAGGAACAATAATTGATTTCATTAGTGTTGAGAGAACAAAACAAAATCACTCAAATGCGAGAATTCCCGATGGTTCGAATGTCTGGAAAGTTTGTGCATCACCAACTCCAAATGCTTCCAATATTGCCGGCAATACCTTCATTAGATATTCTGCCACTCCAACTTTTAACCTTCTCCCCGGCTTTTATACCGGTAATCAACAAATTCAATTATCAACAACAGAACCGAATTCAATCATTCGTTTTACACTTGACGGGACTGAACCCACCATTTCTTCTTCGCCATACATCGGACCAATTTCAATTACTGCGGTAACAGTAATTAAAGCTGCAACATTCTCCAATGACCCTAACATAGCAACAGGTTTTGTGAATTTCGGAACTTATTTCATTAATATAAATCATACGATCCCTGTTGTTTCTGTTGCCGCAAACCAATTGACAAATCTCGCTAACGGAAATGGAAATCTTGTTCCATTTGGTTCCATTGAATATTTTGACATTAACAAAGTAAGAAAAACAACGGGCTACGGAGAATTTAATCGACATGGACAAGACTCGTGGGCAAATGATCAAAGAAGTATTGACTTTGTGATGTATGACGAGCTTGGGTATAATTATGCATTACAGAATCAAATTTTCAGCTTAACACATCGTGATGAATTTCAACGTGTGATCTTGCGTGCTGCAGGGGATGATAACTATCCTGCGGCTCATCATACTTCCAATGCCGGTAGTGCTCATCTCCGTGATGCTTATGTCCACAATTTAGCAAAGGCAGGCAATCTAAATCTTGATGTAAGAGTTGGAACCAAAGCGATTGTTTATATGAATGGAGAATACTGGGGAGTTTACGATCTACGGGAAATTCCGGACGACCATGATTTCACAAACTATTATTACGGTCAGGATAAATTCAATCTTCAGTATATAGAAACCTGGGGCGGAACATGGGCAGAATATGGCGGTAATCAGGCGCTCACAGATTGGAACAATTTCCATAATTATGTAATGGCAAACGACATGACTGACCCTGCAATATGGGATAATGTCACTTCTCAATTGGATGTAAACAGTCTCGCAGATTATATTATCGTCAATTCCGTTACAGTTTGTTCGGATTGGTTGAATTATAATACCGGATGGTGGCGAGGATTGGATTCAAGCGGCACTCATAAAAAATGGGGCTATATACTGTGGGATAATGATGCAACTTTTGGGTTCTATGTCAATTACACCGGCATTCCGGATACAAGCGCATATGCTCCTGTTTGTAATGTCGAACCGGGAGTTGGTAATTTGAGTGATCCTGAAGAACACCTCGACTTACTAATGAAATTGAGAGAGAATCCGGCGTATGATCATTTTTATAAATGACGTTACATAGATCTGATGAACACTATTTTTTCTTGCGATTATATGTTAAGAACTCTTGATAGTACCGTCGCTGTCATTGATCCTGAAATGACAGAACATGCGGCACGTTGGACAGGAACATATGCAGGTTGGAGAGCGAATGTCGCACGACTTAGAAGTTTTATCGAACGTCGATGCCAGGCAATGCCTGCAGGTTTAAACAGTTGTTATTCTTTGAGTGGGCCTTATCCACTTACACTAGACGCCTACCCAATTGGCACAGGAACAGTAACTATCAACTCATTAACAGTAACAGAATTTCCATGGACAGGAAATTACTATAGTGGTATTGATATTAATCTTCAGGCAAACCCTGATATTTTTAATGACTTCTCTTTTGACTCGTGGGAAACAACTCAAGGGTCAACAATTTTACCCGGGCTAACTTCACCGATCGTTCAAATGAATATCACGGGTAGCGATTCAGTGATCGCACATTTTATTCAACATACGGTAAGTATTCCAGTACTTGAACAAAATAATTTCACTGCACAAGTGTATCCAACAATTACCAACGGAATTACTAATATCGAATTTTACTTACCTCAAATTGAAGACATACAAATTAAGATAAATTCAATTTCCGGCAGATTGATTTGGTCGACAACAAAGCACAATCTGAATCCGGGACAATACTCCATGCAAATAAATCTTACTGAAATGAATATCTCACCCGGCATTTATATGGTAACTATCAATTCAAAAAATCAAAGCTCCACTTATAAATTGATAATTCAATAAAAAAACGACATTTTCGGGCGCTGTTATTAAGCATCATTCATGTTGTAGTCCAAAAATTGTAGTTACTTTTGTAGAATAATTAAAATTAATTTATTTCATGGCTAGACCAAAAACAAAAAGTGCTTTAGTAGACGGGATGACCGAATTAGTAGATTCACTGCGTAGTATCGAATCGAAACTTAATACCCTACTAAAGAACAAAACTCTTTTCGGACCGAAAAGAGGCCGTGGAAGACCCGTTGGCTCATTTAAAGTAACTACAGTTAAACCGGTTGGCCCAGGAAAAGAGGACCGGGCCGTCCTTCTGCAGTTATCAAAAAAGTCGCCGCGGAAGAGGTCGTCCACCCGGAAGTAAAAACAAATAACGGTTTACTTCATTTATTCAAAAGAAAAAAGAGCAAGCGATTTATCACTTGCTCTTTTTCTTTTATAAAATATTTTTTTATTTCTTAAGTGGTGCGCCAACGGCAATTGTACAATCATGTCCAGGCTGTCCATGTGGTGGATTCATACCGGCCGGAGTAGGACCTGCCGGAGCTTGTACAGCAGGAGAAGTAACTTGATTAACAGTTGGCGTAGTAACTACAGGAGTCGCTGCAGGCGCCTGAGTACCTGAAGTTGGCGTAGTTACCGTTGTCGGTTTTCCCGGAGGCGAACTCAATGGAGCCCCTACAGCAATATCGCAACGATGTCCGGGTTGTCCATGAGCAGGATTCATTCCGGCTGCTGTTGCCTGAACATTAGTTGGTGCTGCATTGATTGCGGGTTGTGTTACTGCTGCATCCTGAATAATCGGAGCAACTTGTGAAACACTATCCGTTGTAATAATTTCAGGTTGAATGGCGCTCTGTTCTACACCAACAGTTTCCGAAGATTCTTCTTTCTTTTTATCATTATCACAGCCTTGAATTAAAATAAATCCTGCTATGCCTGCAATCAAAAATACTTTTTTCATTTTAATGGATTTTAGTTGTGGTAAAATTATACGGAAGGTATAACCAAGTCGCTAACCTCAAAGATAATGAAACTATTGAATTAATATAAATCCTATAATTTAATCCTCCTGAGATCACCTACTTCAAACTTACATACTTAGCATTTAAAATTTCTTCGCCCTGATAGGCCGTCAGAAAGTATATACCGGAACTAAGCGATGACAAATTGATCGAATTCGACTTTCCTTCCGGTGAAATTGTAAGTGTATTTTCTAAAACAATTTGACCTTCAGCATTAGAAACAATAAGCGTTGCAATCCCCGATATCATTTTCGGAGATGATAGAATAATGTCTGAACCTAAGGAAGGGTTCGGAAAAATTGAGAGTTGGTTATCACATGGCTCGTCATTTATCATTGCAACAACTTCGACTGTTTTGCTAGGACAAGTAATGCCTGCCTGAACATAAAAAGTTGTTGTCTGCGTTAATACCGGAGTAACGAAAGAACTTCCATTTGCAATCACACTACCTGATTGAGATGCAAACCAGAGAATTGAATCTGCTGAAGAAGCAGTAAGCATGACCTCTCCCGGTCCACATCTTTGAGAAGAAAAAACTTCAGGTTTGGCAACTTGTAGTTTTTCCGTGACAGTTATTTCATTCGATTCAGCAGAGCAGCCATCAACACTTATCATTACTTTATATTCACCGGATTGCAGAACGGATAATGATTCGAGCGTTGCATTCGCAATTGGATTCTGATCCATACTCCATTGATAATTGTATGCGGAATTAATTGATGCCACCAATTGCGAACTGTTTCCTGAACACAATACTGAATCACCGGAAATAGAAACAGGCGTTAACAGGACACTGCTATATGCCGCTCCCGGTGAGCCTCCATAACACCCACGATACCAATTTCCACCATTGTTCATGTCACCGTTTGGATCTAATAATTCGCATGTATAACCTAGTCCATCCGCTTCAACAGGCCATGGTGATTGGTCACCATAAATAACAAATTGATACAACGAATCCTTATAATCGTAAATACGAATTTCTTCGCCTCCATTACTCAAATTAAAACCTAATTGCCCAACGACATTTGAAACGTTCGGAAAGACTTCACTGAATTCATGTGCATTTTCCGGAATTACAATAAACCCACCGACAGGAATCACTGTTCCTGTCGGTAAAGTAAATTTGTGATTCTGTTGTTCATCCATAATCTTCCAGCCGGAAACATCCAATGAGAAAGATCCGTAATTATATAATTCAATCCAATCATGCGCGTCTACTTCTTCCGGTGAATTGTAGTTGATCTCATTGATCGTAAGTTGTGCGGGCAAGGCGCTTCCTGTAAAATATGCAGTGACTATATCGTCAGATGAAAAATTATAAGTGACTCTTTGGTTTAGATCACTTGATGGAATAACAGAAGATCCCCAATGATCAAATGTGAAACCGGGATTAGGGATAGCAGTAATAGTTACCGGATTTCCATTGAAATATACTCCTGACCATGGATAAATATCAGGTGTTATGGTACTGATCTCAATTCGCCCGGAACCTGCAGGAAATGCATCCAAAGTCAAAACAACTTCAGAAGTTAAATTGAATTCATCTTTAATGTAGTTTCGAGAAATTGCAGGACGTTGATTCACAAAGGTCATCATACTTGCAATTCTAGCATTCCAACCAATTGTATCACTACCCCATTTTGCAAAATGAGCGACCATATCGAAAGCCATTGAATCTCTGAACTGCTTCATCACATTATCTACATTTGCAGGCAGGTAAATAGTATTGATCAGATCAGCATAACGATTGATGAAATAGTTTTTGAATTTCGGATTCTCAAGTACTGCGGCGAAAATATCAGAAGTTGGATTCACTGCAATTGGATACCTGGCCATGTGCAATCTGTTGTCGTTCACACTTCCTTTCAAGCCAAATCCATAGTCCGTATCAATCAAAATGTATCTCCACTTTCCTTCTTCCGTTTTTGGCTTCCACATCTTAAGATTATTCGACCATTCACCAAGCCAGTCTCCGTTATTATAATATGTTTGAGCAATAAAATAATCTACATAGCTTGGAATATCCAGGTCTTCACAGATCTCTTCATAAAACTCTGATGAAGTTGGTGAAGTAGTGGTTGCATAATTATAAAGCTCAATAAAAGAATCATCGCTTCCTTCATTCACAACAATGCTTGGCCCAATCTGCTCAATATAATTGATCTCATCTTCTTCAAATCCAAAATTTGATTTGATCCAATTCTGATTGTGCTTTTCATTGAACTGATAAACTCCCCAGAAGGCACCATTCAGAAACATCACTACAGGCTCGGAACCAACATAACCGCTGTAGGTATTCTTCATCAATCGTTGCATTAGTCCATCTCTGAAATGCACTACATTCCAATCTGTACCTGCATTACGAAGAACAAATCTGTCGTATTCTGTTATAAATGGTTTATCTTGAATAAACGGATAGATCAATTCCCCTGTTCCAAACCGATCACTCAATTTGATCTCAAAACTTTTTTGGGGTTTGTAACGGGAATAATTTCCATAGATCTCAATTTCTGCATTCGTTGAAAAGATCCGATTCTTGTCCTTATCGAAATACTCAATCGATGCAGGCTTTTGCCAGTCTTGCCAAAAGTTGGCTCCCAAGTATGGACTCGCAGTGTCAGCATTTGGGCCTAATACATAAATACCGGTATTGTAATCCCAAAGATTCAATGAATCTGTGGTTATGCAAAATGCAGGAAGATGAAATTCCTGATCAATGAAATAGGTGTTGGTAACCGTCGGACTTTGAATATATCCTGGTGCAAAAACCGATGCTCTTATTGTAGTTGTTGCAGATAAGTTCAACGGCAAAGAATAAACAAGACTTGTTGGACCCGGCTCATCACCATTAATTGTATACTTAATTGATGAACCCGGAGTAGTTGTAATAAATGAAATGTTTTGTGCAGAATTGTAATACCCTGCGGCAATTGAAAACAATGGCGCAGAAGCGTAACCAGCATAACATATTGATGAATTGTTCGATGCTAATGGAGTTGGTTCATCAGAAAAACACCATGTTGAACTTCCATCCGGAATTCTGCCAAAGGAATTATCATTTTCCATTGCCGGATAAGAAACCTGGTCTTCAAGAAGTCCTGATGAATTGTACAGGTAAACTGTTTCTCCTGCTCTGCTTAATTTGAATTTCGCATTGTAATACGTAGAAGGCGTTGTTATGAACCAAGAGGGTGTAGCACTATAGATTAGTCCTTCGTTTTTCATTCCAAAAATCAAAAACGGATTCGATGACATGTCTGTCTGAAATGTAAATGCATCGTGCGTTTCAACAGATAAAACATTTTGTCCATTCTTCAATATTGACTTTAGAAAAACAGGATTGATATAAAACGAATCGGGTGAAAGTCCTAGATACATTGCTGCTTCATGTGGACTTTTCGCAAGAGCATCCCATTGCGGACGACTTCCTGCTCCGCCAATATTTGAGCGTGCAATCTCAACTCCATTTAGATAGGCCACAAATCCATCATCATAATCCATGAAAAATATTGCATTGATGATCTCTGATGTATCAGCTAGAAACGATTGTCGCATCATGACTGAAACACCAGGCGAAATTATAGTCCCATCATCTCCATCGCTAAAGCCAATTCCACCATTTCCGGTGTACCATGAATTATCGTTGAATGAAAGATTTCTCCAGTTTGTATCAAGCGAGGAAGAACCCGGCATGTAATTCCAAGAACCATTTGCATCGACAGCCATTTCATAATGATCGACAAGAACATTACTGGTTGAATCAGATGCGAAAATAAGGACACTGTTTCCAGGTGTAAGAACTTCTGAAAGGAATTTGAACCTAAAAGGAACTCCGGAATCATCGGTCAGGCCGTAACCCGACAGATCAACATCACTACTTCCTGCATTATACAACTCAATCCAATCCGAATACATTCCGTTCGAATTTTGAATCGTCGATATATTTGAAGGACAAACTTCATTGATCACTATCTGGCCGGCAACAATTGCTAAATTGAATACTGAAGCCAAAAGGCATAGAAAAGCCCCCTTTAAAATTTGTTTGGACATGGAAATTTTGTGGTACTTGTGATTTTTTAATCATTTAAATGAGAACAGCGAATTTAACCTTTTTAAACTGAATTAAAAACTTGAAAATGAACAATATGGCGGACAATTGAAAATGCTTGGTGAACGTAACAAATAGCTTGAATAATGTTCGTTTCAATATACTTTTAATAAGAGATTCCAGCTCCAGATCAGGTTAGCTTTTTAATGATAAATATTTGTAAGTTTGGCAAAATGACGATCGGAAAATTGGCTCCTGTTCCTTCATTTCTTTAAAATAAACCAAATTAATGAACCCCCAAAAAGATCTCGTAGTCAAATCAAAAAAGAGAATGATCACTTTTATACTCATTCTTTCTTTATATCTGACTTTCGACTTTTGCAAGAATGTATATGAATACGTTGTAGATCCTGATCTTTCTTTTTTCGTAAAGATGTATAGTATTTCTATAAATGGAGCATTGGCTTGTGTGTTCGGAGTTCTTGCCGGTTTCTCTATAAAACGTTTTTTGATGATGGACCAGGTTAGTCATTAACAGCATGGGAATACTCAAAAAAGAAAAAGAAGTTATCCAGCGAGAAAAAAGTGAACTAGTCGACTCGATCAACTATGCTAAACGAATTCAAACAGCATTACTACCTTCTTCGTCGATCATAAAAGAACGTATCGGAGAGAATTTTATATTGTACATTCCTAAGGACATTGTATCCGGAGATTTTTACTGGGTTGAAACAGCAGGCGACTGGATATTTTTCGCTGCATGCGATTGCACAGGACATGGAGTTCCGGGTGCGCTGATAAATATCGTTTGTAATAATGCACTAAACAGAGCCATCAAAGAATATGGAATTACCGATCCTGCGAAAATACTTGATAAAGTTGCCGAGTTGATCGTAGAAAGTATAGGACTCGATGGTGAAGTAAGAGACGGCATGGATGCAAGCATTTGTTCTTTCAACAAAGTGACAAGAGAACTCTTTTGGGCAGGAGCAAATATTCCACTGTGGATTGCAAGAACAGGGGCAATTTATGAATTACTAGAGTTCAAACCCGACAAACAAGCAATTGGATTGACTGAAAACAGATTGCCTTTTACAACACAAAAAATTGAAATCCAAAAAGACGATATACTTTATATGGCCAGCGATGGTTTTGCTGATCAGTTTGGCGGCGAGTATGGCAAAAAATTGACCCGCAAAAAATTCAAGGAAATATTGATGATGCAAAGAGGGAAATCTCTCCAGGAGCAACAAGTCAATCTTCTAAAATTCCATAATGAATATAAGGGCAAAGGGGATCAGATCGATGATATACTTGTGATGGGGATTCGGATTGAAAAGTAAATCGTTTGTCGTTTATCGTTTTTCGAAAAACGAAAGACGATAAACGACAAACGACAAAAAAATCAATACATACTCAAAGGCATATCCTTATTGTACGTTACTTCATAAGAAAACTTCAACGTCTTGTACTCTTTCGAATTAACACTCAAATTCCATTTTAAAAGTCCGGTTTGTGTGTTGTAATCTGCTTTACCGGCATCCTTCATTTCAACTTTAATTCCTTGATTTTGTGAAAGCGGAATCTGGTCTTCAACAACGAGGTTAAGGGCTTTTGATTTATTATTTTTCATTCTCAATTCATAGGTTATGGTTTTGGTGATATCATTACCAATTAATTTGTTGCTTTCCTTAACAGGGAGCTTAGTACGTGTCACTGTAATACCATTATCACGACCAAATGCAAGATCGAGGGTGTCATTTATCACAGCAGGATTTAAAACTGTCTCGCCAACAAATGTTCCTTCGTAAAAAACATTCGCACTTCCCGGAAGCAGATTCAATTCTTCCCAACCGGTAACTTTAGCTAATAAAAAAGCTTCACTTTCAATTTTTGGAACCAGATAATGATAATAAGTCGCCGGTAAATTACTTGTTTTAACAGAAACAATATGAGTAGCACCATCGGAAGGAATGCTGTACGGCAAACTAATTTCAAACATCACATTTGCCATTGTTTCTACAAGTTGAGAATAATTAGCAGCAGATTGCGCCGGTGTCATTTCATTCATATCCTTTTTATGGCATCCAATTCAACATCAGAAATTGAGGTATTGCCGGTCGATGTAGATCTTGCTCCTGTAGGAATTTTAGTCTCTCTTTGTGCTGTATAATAATTGATATACCATGGTGGCAAAGCAGGCTTAATATTACTCCGGTTTGGATTAGAAGTACTGAGTTTCAATTTTACGTTATCCCAGTCTTCGCCTGAAGTTTGAAAAACATTCGCTTTATAGGTGAGTTGCACAGGTGCTGCTGCAGTCGTAGAACGTAAATCGTAAGAAGGAACCCAACCTGCATTTGCTATCATATAGCTGACATCAACAGTACAGGTAACAGGTGCATCGGCGCTAACTGTAACTATAACCTGATGAATTGGAGCATAAACTTTTTGTGGTTCTTCACTATTCTTGTACTTCCTTAAATCACTCAAGCGTGCATTCACAAGGTTAGTTGCATTCGCATTTCTTTGTTCGTCTCGTTTGATCTTATTCAATTGTATATTAATGTCTGTCAATTTTAGTCTGAAAAATTCCATAGCTTGCTTCAATATTGGAAGTGAATCACTCTTTCCTTCTCCGTTGGATAATTTATTCTTCAAGATCATGTCCTTTTCCATTTGAAGAGCGACCTTCCTATCTGCAAGTTCGTCGCGATCAAAACCAATTTCAATCAATGAGTCTTCAAGAAACTTTATTTCTTTTACTACTTCTTTTGGCAACGTACCATCAGCCGGTTTAGTCGGCTCCGGATATTTTATCTGATGCCTAACTTCCAGCACTACAAAATCGCCTTTCCCTCCTGCCTGAACGCTCGTTGGATTTATAAAAGGTGAAATTCCCTGAAATACAAGATCAGTGACCCCGGTTGAAAGAGAGACTGAAGATGATCGAAAGACCTGGGCGCCTTGGGTAAATACGGTAACGTTTTTTACGGCTGATTTAACAATTTTTTCATTGACTGCACTGGCAGAAAGGGCAATAAATAGCATTGCCGGAAGAATGAAGTTTTTCATTTTAATCTGGATTTAAGGTTAGGTATGAAATGCGGTCATTAAAAAAGTCCCGCTTAAATTTTCAGAATACAACTACATTGCCAATGAGGAAAAGTGAATAGCTATTAAATGCATTCTTACCAAGTAATTTCATAGATACACATAACAAAATAGTCATCTAAATAAATAAATCACTAAATTCGTTCTTAAACTCTCAACATTAAAAAGCACTATTTGAATTTATTATGAGATGAAAACCGGCACCCACAAATTATTTGTTTATTCCCTTTTTTTATTTATTCTGATTTTTGATCAGTCAATATTTGGGCAAACATATAATATGACATCGGGTACGATCAATACTTGCAGCGGAACATTTTATGATCCGGGTGGAGGAGCAAATTATGGAAACAACTTGAACATTACAGAAACTTTTTGTTCGAATTCTTCCAATTGTTTGCAGGTAACATTTTCTTCTTTCAATACACAAGCAGGAAATGATGTCCTCACAATTTACGATGGACCAAATACTTCATCACCGGTAATTGGCTCATTTTCCGGAAATACTTCACCGGGCACAATCACTTCAACATCCGGATGTTTGACTTTTCAGTTTAGAACAAATGGGTCAACACAGAGAGCCGGGTGGATTGCAAACATTTCTTGTGTTTCATGCGGGACTACCTTTCTGATGAATAATAATACTGCTGTATCTACCTGTTCAGGACTTTTCTATGATAGTGGTGGGGCTGCAGGTAATTATGGAAACAATCAAAATTTTACAAAAACATTTTGCTCCAATGCTGGTACTTGCATCCAGATGCAATTCACCACTCTTGATTTAAGAGCTAATGATATATTAACAATTTATGATGGACCAAACGTTGCCTCTCCTTTGCTCTCAACAATTACCGGAAGTACAATTCCACCAATTCTTCTCGCATCATCAGGTTGTTTAACGGTTAATTTTACGAGTAATGGATCGTCTAATGCTACAGGATGGCAAGCTGCCATTTCATGTGAGAAATGCCCAACTCCACCCGCTGGTGTTGCAACTTATACTCATCCAACAATTGGACTTCAAAATACTTATGTTGGGACCAATATGGTTTCAACTTGTGGTGGAACCTATACTGACAATGGTGGATTAGGTGGTCAATACTCAAATAATATAAATAGTGTTTACAGAACTTTCTGTCCGGATCAAGCCGGAAATTGTTTGCGTGCTACATTTGGGTCTTTTGATCTGCAAGGGCTCTCTGGTCCTTTCTTGACCGAATACATGATGATTTTAAATGGCCCAACTCAAGGTAGTCCTGAATTTGGAACAGGTTCAACTTGGTTTGGAACTGCATCAACGTATCAGGCTTGTTTAGCAGCAGGATTAGGACCTTATACTTCGACCGATCAAAGTGGCTGCTTAACTTTTGTTTTCAACTCTGACGCTACTACGACGAAAGCAGGATGGACAATCACATTAGATTGCTTGCCATGCGCAATTGGTCCAAATGGAACAGACAACAGTGACTGTAGAATGCCGACAGCGGTCTGTGGCAATGCTACTATTAATGATGCCAGTACCGGTCCCGGAATTGTTTCCGATGGTGGTGGCGGATGTGTCTTAGCTGAGAATTTTTCAAATTGGTATAAGATCATCATCGCTTCTTCGGGAACACTTGGACTTACGATAACTCCTATTGTTACAGCCGACGATTACGATTTTGCTCTTTACGCTGCATCATCTTGTGGCGCCCTAGGTTCACCTGTCCGTTGTTCTTATGCAGCAAATATCGGCAATACCGGATTGAATAGTGCAACAAACCTCACCACAAACACTCTCACTTGTGGGGTGGCAAATAATGGCTCTGATGTTTCTGAAGATGTTTGCGGGAATGGTTGGGTTGATGAATTGCCGGTGATAGCCGGTCAGTCTTATTATTTACTAGTAAATAAATGGTCGGCAGGCGGAAGTGGTTTCTCACTTAATTGGAACCTTACTGCAGGTGCATCTTTAAATTGTATTGTCTTACCGGTTGAATTATTAAGTTTTGATGCAAAGCCGGTTGATGACAATGTAATTTTGAATTGGAGCACCGCAAGTGAAATCAATAATAATTACTTCGAAGTCGAAAAAAGTAATGATGGAAAAGAATTTAAAACATTTCAGTTTGTATCCGGTGCCGGAAATAGTACAATCCAAAATGATTACTCTACAGTTGATGAATCGCCTTCTCCAGGGATTAATTACTACAGGTTAAAGCAAGTTGATTTTGATGGGACTATTGCCTACTCACCTATTGTCGCAGTAGAAATAAATTCATCGAATGTCTTTTATGTTACGCCTAATCCTGCTATAGACAAATTAGAATTAGTCTATAGTTCTTCAGGGAAAGAAAATTTACAACTTACCATTTATAATATGCAAGGAAACCCGGTAAGTAATGAATTGATTCGTTCTGAAAAAGGACTTAACCGCCATGAGCTTTCAATTGCTGACCTAGCCAAGGGTATTTACTACATTGTGTTGAAAAGTCAATTTACGTGCCTGAAAACAAGGTTCGTGAAATTGTAGAAGCTGAATAGCAGGACCATGCAAAAGATTAAAATTAAAATTGTCGACACACTAAAAGAGCAAAGAATATTCATTTATTTACCCGAAAAAATTCACGAACATCACGAAAACTGGGTACCACCCATTTACAGCGATGAGCGAAAATTTTATGACCCGAAGTACAATAAATCGCTGCTCTCATCCGATACCGTTTTATTTCTTGCATATAAAAATGGCAAACCCGTGGGCCGAATCATGGGCATCATTAATAGAAAATACAATTCGCTTCACAATGAAAAGACGGCTCGTTTTTTCAATTTCGATTGCTACAATGATCCCGAAGTTTCATATTCACTCCTGGATGCAGCTGAAAACTGGGCTGTTAAAAAAGGAATGAATAAAATCATTGGACCATTTGGTTTTTCAGACAAAGACCCGCAAGGGGCACAAGTCGAAGGATTCGAAAATATACCTGTAATTGCGACGGCAACTAACCTACCTTATTTACCCCGACTGATAGAGAATTCAGGATATAAAAAAGAGACCGATTGCCTTGTTTACAAATTACCGATCCCATCCCAAATTCCTGACATTTACCAAAGAGTCTTTGATCGAGTCACAAGAAATAAGCATATCCGGCTTCGCGAATTTACCAGCCGTCGTCAGTTGAAACCCTACATTGTTCCGGTATTTCGCCTCGTTAATGAAACCTATCGCTCACTCTTTGGCTTCGATGAAATGAATGAAGATGAAATGCATGAACTGGCAAGAAAATATTTGCCAATGCTGGATCCGGAATTCACAAAAGTAATTACCGATCAGGATAACAATCCAATTGCATTCGTTGTCGCTTCTCCCAATATCAGCAAAGGTATCCGTAAAGCAAAAGGAAAATTATTTCCACTTGGATTTATCCATATTCTTTCTTCAGCAAAACATACTGATCAACTGGATCTTTTCCTTGGGGCCGTGAAAGAAAAGTATATGAACACCGGACTAACAGCCTTACTTGGCGTATCAATTTTTAATTCAGCTAATAAGCGTGGATTAAAATATATTGACAGTCATTTAATATTAGAATCGAATAAGCCTATGCGTGCTGTTATGGAGAGACTTAATGCTGTAATTTATAAACGATATAGAGTTTATTCAAAATTATTAATAGGAGTTTAATCAATTTTAATTTCAAAATAAATATTTTTTTCTCTATAAAACAAAAATTATTCTGTACTTTGGTGTAAATTATTTTACCTCTTTTCATTATCCAATCTAATGGCGAAATTCATTTTCATTCTTTATTTTATTTTCACATTTTCATCTTTGAAAGCAAACTTGAACGGCGAGAAATTATTTCATTTTGCAGAAGAAGACATCCGCCACTCTAGATTTACTCCTGCTTTGGTCAGATTCAATCAGGCCGCAATGATTTTTCAGAGAGAGCATCTGGATAGCTCATTCGCAAATACACAAAACAGAATTGCTGCTGTTGAAATAAAACTTTCTCGTGAAGACGTGGCCGTGTTCGTATTAATGAAAAATGAAGCATTTATTCTACGTAATCTCAAAAACGAAATAGATTTAATTTGCGAGTGTTACGACCTTTTGGGAGATTACTACATGTTATTATCTGATGCAGAGGAGGCCGCCAAATATTATTTTAAAAGTTTTACCATCCGCAAGAATAAATTTGGCATGAAGGATATCCGAACAGCTATTTCGCTTTCAAAGATTGCAGGTTACCATAATTTTAAGATAAATGTTGATTCTGCTATTCTATATTCAAGTCAAGCATATTCTATTTACAAAACAAATTATCCAAAGCAATGTGATCCAGTTACTATTGAAATTATAGATGAATATGCGTATGCAAGCAAGATTTACTATGGTAGAGGAAAAGAAAATTTAGACATAGGCGTTGAAAAAGCCAGAAAACTGTATTTCGATGCACTTGCCGTATGTCAAAAATGGTCAGGGACTGATTGTATTGAATATGCAGAATTACTTAAGAGCATCGGAAACACATATACAGACCAGACATTAAATCATCAAATGCTTCGGAAAGACAATGACTTTGTTTTTAATGAAGCTGAAAAGTACTATAACCAAAGCCTTAAGGTAGTTCAAAGCAAATTACCTGCCGGCAACCTCCAGTTAAGCACCATTTACTTTGTAAAAGGACTACTGCGTGAATACAATGGCGACAAAGGCCATCACCTAAAATGTATTCCATTTTATGATGCAGCGATCCAGGCTCTATTTCCATACAAAGTTGACGTTGTAAACCTCTCGGAAACAGAACTTGCCAATTGCACATTCAAATATGATCTGATGAATTTATTAACTGTAGAGTCCGCAAGCTTAATTGGCAGTTATAACGAAAACAACATCTTGGATCATTTACTTAGGGCCTATTCAAATTACCAGAAGCAACTATTTCTTTGGAAAAAAATAAACGAAGAATTTCGATCTCCATATGCTAACAGACTGATAGCAATCTACAATGGGAATTTATGTTTAAACGCCTGCAATGCATCATGGTTATTGTATGAGAATTCAAATGACCAAAAATACCTCAACGATATTTTCCGAATTTCTGAACTTTCAAAAAAATCCTTGCGAGATAAGCCACTCATTGAAACCAATAACATCGATCAAGTAAAACTTAAAGTTAGAAAAACCACAATTAATGAAGTTCAAAACAAATTAAAAGACAAAAGCACCTTACTAATTGAGTATTTTGGAAAAAACACTCTCATTGGAATTTCTAAAGACACCAGTATTTTTATCCGGATCAAAGAAAATATAAATACCGATAGCCTAGTAAATTGTATAAAAATTCAGCTCAACCTAAATGATGCAAAAAATTATTCCGGAACTTCAAATCTTATATATAAAACTTATTTATCGCCTCTTCTGGAATCATTCAAAAACAAATTCACAGAACTGATTATTATTCCTGACGAAAACCTTAGAAAAATTTCCTTTGCTGCCTTAAATACCGATAGTGTTTTTCCTTCAGACTTCAGAAAAATAGACTATTTGATACGAAAAATGTCTGTACGATATCAAACTTCAGCAACCGATTTTGTTAATGAAGCAGAATGTTCTGAAAATTTCAATGGAAAAATAATTGCCTTCGCTCCGGAATTTAAAGACAAATCAGCACTGCCATTCACGGAAAATTTATTACATCAACTAAAAAATGACATTCAAGGAAGCTTTTATGTGGGAACTGGTGCAACATTAGATCAATTTATAAATAATACCGACAATTACTCAATCCTGCATATCGGAACACATGGTGAATTCGGCGAAAATGAATCAATCGACAGTAAACTATTCTTCAATGGAAACAATGATCAAGACTCACACCTCACTGTCGACTCTGTTTTTCATTTAAAAAAGAATTCAAATCTGACAATTATTGCCGCATGCAATACAAATAATGGAAAGTATGAATACGGAGAAGGAGCAATAAATTTTACGCGTGCATTTTTAACGGTTGGGAGCCATAGTACAATTTCTACTTTATGGAGCGTTGACGATAAAATGACAAATAACGTCCTGCTTGATGTCTACCAAAGTTTGTTAGATGGGAAAAACAAGAGTGCCGCCTTGAATATGGCACAACTAATTCACATAAATAAAACCAAGAGTAGTATTGAAGCCAATCCAAATTTTTGGGCAGGCCTTATTTTTACCGGTAGTGACGGAACAGTTACCCTATTCAAAAAAGAAAAAAATCAACCATGGCTATATGGTTTTTTTGTGTTAGTGTTAGTAATTGTAATTTGGTATTTTAATAAAGGAGAGCACCGAAGCTAACAACATAACTGATTTTCAAAGCAAATTTATAACATGAATAAAATTACCCTACCAAATTGAATTGGTGATGCTCCCCTTAAAGACCTTATTTCCGAGTTTTGAACTTTCGACTATTTTTTCAGAACATTAAAAAGTAATTTAGAATTTACAGATTTCGTCCTTTTTATTACTGTGCAACAATCAATCACTAACCAAATACCGATCCCCCCAAGAGTGAATAGTTTAATTAATCCCAAAATTCTATCACCAAGTAAAAACCTATCTATTCCTAATATTCCAAGAAATATCGATGAAATAAATAAATTCATTGGGTCTAAAAACCGAATTCTTTTAATCTGATGAAATTTTTCTTCTCCCGACTCAGACAAATGGCTTTTGATTTTGGCAATTTCGTCCAGCGGAAACATATTATCAAGTGTGGTTAATAACATGTCAACCCTTTTTTGATCCAATCTAATTTTCAAGTTTTAACTTATGTGGCTGTGTGTGTGTGATCTGATTAAAAAACTAATTATTTGTAAAAAAATAATGCTAGTTCCCTCTTTATAAAGTTTAATTAACAAAAGTAACCGAGTTATATTTGAATTATCCAAATTATTATTAAATTGTCCCACATATTTGACACTTTGAATATTATTGAAAAAATAAAAAGCGGGGATAATCAACCGTTATATGATTTATATAACGAATTTCGCGATGATTTTATCCGATGGGCACTTAACACTTTTCCTTGCAATGAAGAAGAAGCAAAGGATGTGTTTCAGGAATGTATTATTCGTTTTTACAGGAATATCACAAATAACTCACTTCAATACCTCACATGCGATATTAAAACATACTTGTGGGCAATCGGCAAATACCAATTACTAAACCTGACAAAAATTAAACAACGAACAGTTACTTATAGCACTGACAAGTTGATTAACACAACAGAAGCAGCCGAAGACTCTATGAGTAACAAAGAAGAAGAAAACCACAATAAAGAAATGGTACGTCAACATTTATCACTATTAGACGAAAAAAGCCGAAGAATACTGGAGTTGTATTATCTAGAAGGGAAAGACATGAAAACAATAGCAGAGGAAATCGGTTATAAAAATGCTGATGTCGCCAAAAAAAAGAAATACGAGGTTATGAAAAAGCTCGCTTCTCTGGTCAAAGATAAATTAAGAATGTTTATTTTTGTTTAACAGAATCTGCAGTGAAAGACCCCCTTGCTAATATTGAAATAATCGAATCGTATCACGAAGGACTTTTAAATGAGTCCGAGAGAAAACGAATTGAAATCCTATTGCAAACTGACCCGATTTTTAAAGACGAATATGAATTATATATAAAACTTGTTGAAGGGATTAAAAGCACAGCCGAAGTCAATATAAGAACTCAATTAAGAATTATTGAGTTTCAACGGGAATTAAAAAATACAAATCCTTCAACCCCTACCGACAAGTCAAAAACAAATTCACCAAAGAAATATTTCTGGGCTGCTGCTGCTATCATCATTTTTATATTTTGCTTTTCTATAATTACATATAATAACACCTTCAGCAAAAAAGCTATTGTTAAGAAGTATTATGTTGAAGAGCTCGGCCTTCCTGTCCTGATGGGAGAAAATAAAAATCTTCAACTTGACAAAGTTATGAATTATTACAAGACAGCCTATTTTCCGGAGGCGTATAAATTAATCAATGAGATTTATAAAAACGATTCTGCAAATGACACTCTACTTTACTTTAGTGGAGTACTTTCATTAAAAATGAATAATGCCAAGAATGCAGAAAATTTTTTTAATAAGGGGATTCAACAAGGCAATTCTGTTTTTCATGAAGATTTTGAGTACCGATTAGCTGTTTCCACATTTCCTATTGGAAAATGAAAACGAAGCAAAGAAGATTTTTCTCAAAATCTACAATGAAACTCAGAATCCATATTCTCAAAGTGCAAGCCAGTTTCTTAAGCAAATAAACTAGTCATTCTATTACTTTTTTTGTTTTAAATAAATGAGTGGTTTCATAGAACGGATAAAAGCTTATTAAAAAAAAAGGAGTTCAAACTTTTAGGCTTGAACTCCTTTTTCCTTTCATTTTCAATAGATCAATTCTTCACTATTTTAACGATGTAAGAATTCGCCTTAGTCTTAATAGAACAAAGATAAATTCCTGCCGGTAAAAATCCGATATTGATATTTTCTGTAGAAGTTATTTTGTTATTCACCAACACGGTTCTGCCATCCACTGTTCTGATAATAAGACTTGCATACTCGAACTGATCTTTAGAAAAATCGAAGGCAATATTTGTTGATGCAGGATTTGGCGAAGCTGAAATATAATACGATGATGCATGTTGCGCAATTCCTGTTTCCAATCGAATGGTGTTTACTGTAGTATTTGTAATGATAGGTATATTGCTGTCGAAGATGATACCTGCTGTATTGTTGATTACCATTCCCGGAGTTAAACTTGTTCTCGATGTGATTGCATAGTCAATATAACCATTACTTCCTGCCATATCACTTCCACTATCAGGTAGCTGGATGTTATAGAATGTGAAGGTTATAATACCTGCTCCATCAATTGTCATATTCATCGTATGTGATGTACCAAGTAATCGGAATGAAAGCAAATCTAACCCACTGTCGATTGTATCTTTTATAATTACGTTATCTGCAGGTGCATTTCCTGTATTCTGAAAATGGATCGAGTATTGGATCTCAGTACCTGCAAGTATGTCTCCTGAAGGTTCGGCAAGCTTTTCATTCGGATCCCATGCCAATGTAACTAACTGATGTAGGTTGACTACATTATTAGCTACAATTGTATCATTCAATGGAGCTATTGTGAGTGTTGAGTATAGAGTATCTCCCAATACAGCAGCCATGGATGGCATCAGATAAAGCATAATTGAACCATGTTGTCCTGGAGCAAGATTTGAATAAGCCCATTGAAGAGTTTGTCCGGATTGAACATCAGGAGCAGGAACAGAACTAACAAATGAATAAAGTGAATCCATCTCAAATGTTATCGTGTCACTTTCTGTTGCAGTACCATTGTTCTGATAACTGATCGGCATCGGTTCAACTTGTCCGGGTTTAGCACCCCAGTTTGGACAAGTTACTGCAACCTCGTGTACATTGGGTATCAACTGAAATCCGAAATTCAAATCAGTAGTTGGTTGTGATTGCGGAGTACAATTCAAAGTTGCAGGAGTGGTCTGATTCCAATATGTAATTCCGCCTGTCGTAAGTGAATAGTTTTGTGTTGAATCGGTGTAAAAGAAAGTATAATTACCTGCAGCATTTGTTGAGACATAATAATTTCCGGGAAGAAGATTAACAACTCGATTTGCGATTCCTGTTTCATTTGTATCTCTTATTCCATCGCCATTCAGGTCATTGAAAACAGAACCGGTCAGATAGGAGAAGTTAACACTATTACCATTGCAAGCCCCGAAGTGGAATGCAAATCCTGATGGCATACTGCATTGCAAACTAACAGGAAACATTGTTGAAATCGAAGGGTAAGGATATGCATTGGCCCAATTGCATGCAGTATCGCCAAGAACCTGAAAATCCAAATTAGAACTTCCTCTTAAACCAATCTGTGTTGAAAGTGGCATTGAAGTCAAAATATTGTTTCCATAAATAAACTTCATACAATTAGACCCTTCATACATCCACAATTGAAAATTAACATCACCACTATTGCCGAAGTATGAATAATGCAGCCATTGCACAATACATATTCTGTTGGGGGCTGTTCCAATAGTAGTATATTCTAAACTTGCATTTGCGTTAAAGTGGATCAAGTCAGCACCAAAAGGAGCAATAACATTGTTTTGAGAACCGGAAAGAATTGTAAAAAAAGAACCAATTCCTACAGAATCTAATTGAATGTATCCATTCGTATTCAAAGTCATGTAATCATGATTAGTTCCACCATAATTAAATGTAAAGCCGATTGGTATTCCTTGATATTGCACATCGTCAACACCGGGTGCATCAACAGTTGTCCCGGTGATTACAGAGAATGTATCAAGCGATGAAGTGAAGGGAATAGCTGCTACTTGTCCAAAAGATTTCAGTGAAAAAATGCATCCAAGCGATGATAGCAGAAATGTTGTGAGTAGTTTTTTGTTCATGTTGTTTTTAGGATTAGGGAGAGAGGTTGTTCATTATTAGTAAAGCGAATATGTGAAAGTTTTTGGCTTGTGCAACCAGGATTCACCTATTTTCCTGCAAAATCGCTCATTTAAACGATTTTAAGGGAAATTCATGGAAATTTGTCTGCGAATTCCGATAAATAATTTACTTTTGCAAACCAAAATACGCTTCCATTATGAGTTCAATTAAACTGACATTTACACCGACAGCACCAAGAAAACTAGGAACAATATTCGTAGTTGACGATAATCCTTTAGAACTTGGTATGCTCATGGATTATTTTGACAAATATCCGGGAATTGAAGTTGTTGGATTTGCCAATGGCGATGAGTGCGTAAAGCATATTGTAATGTCAAGTATTTTTCCTGACATGATCCTGATGGATTATTTTTTGGATTCGGAAATTGCACACTCAAAAGATGGCCTGGAAATCCTTGTCAAATTAAAAGAGATCTGTCCTAATACAGCGATCATCATGCATACCGGTGTTGAGAACCAACGCATCATTGAACTGGCAAGAAAAAGGTGCTTACGATTACATCGTTAAAGGCGCTGAAGGTTATAAGAAGCTTGATTCAATTATTGAGAAGGAATTTATTTTGTCGAATTAAAATAAAAATTATTCTATTTTCTGATTTCAAAAAAAAATTTAATTATTGTTATTTTTCAGTCTTCATCCCGTAAATAGGGCCTTTTGACGACTATTAATTGTTTAAATAATTAAAAAATTTCAACATTTTCAATATTATTCAATTCATTTTGGATGTTGTCTATTTCCTAGTTGGAATTTTCTCAAGTGATTTTTTACTGAGTTGATTTTTGATAGCTTCTTGTAATTTATTTAAGTGTTTAAAGTTATGAATTTTATTGAGATTGTTTTCTAATTCTAATAAAGCAGATGCAACCCATCTTTGTCGCTGATTACTGTTGGACCAACGTTTCACATTTCGCACATATTTCGCCATCTGTGAGTTTAAACTTTCAATACAATTTGTTGTTCCCAGGCTTCGAGAAAATATTTGCGCCACTTTCAACTTATGAAGTGTTAGGGTTTCTTCTATACCTTCCAGTAGTGAATTGGCCGCATTTTGGTTAATTTTCAGAAGCTCCTTGTGAATGCTCATCAGGATTGATTTTGCTTTTTGATAATCAGGCTCTCGATAAGCATTCTGAATTTTTGTTTTAAAATTTGATTTGTCACGATCACTTAAATAACTCAAAACATTTTCTCGTTTATGCCACTGACAGCGTTGAATTACGACCTTCTTTCCGAACACATCTGTTACTGCTTTGTGCAGACCTTTACTGCCATCTATTATTACTAACAATCCGTGTGTAAACGTGAACTTTTTGTTGATTATTTGCTTTAACAACTGACTGATGGCTCTGCTGTTTTCACTCGAGGTTTGAATAAAACCGACAGGTATTTTTATCCCTTTATCTGTTATTCCTAGAGCTACAACCATTTGTTCACTTGCCAAATATTTTCCATCAATCAAAAGCGCAACAAAATTATGATCCTCATAAGTTCGTTCACAAAAATGTTTGAAGGCTTCTTCGCTTTGTTCTTTAAATTCTCGGCTAACTTGACTAGAACTTAATCCAAAACTTTCTGCCAGATGCTCTGTTACTTTCTTATAATCGCGGGTACTAATGCCATGTAGTACTTTTTTCAGAACCTCCTCGTTAGGTTCTTCGATTTGTTTGAATTTTTCGATCCCTGGTAATGGAATACATTTTCCACTGGATGCCTCCCGAATCCGAGGGATTTCAACCGGCAATTTGTGATCTCCAAGTTTGACGCTTCCCGGATTAAAACCATGGCGATAATACTTTTTTTGACCTGTCAAGGCATGTTCGTACCGATCTCCTGTCTTTTCTCGAATAATTTCTTCGAAAATCTGGTTAATCATGATTCGGCTCATTTCAAAATGGTTCATGACCATTTCAAATTTGATGTCAACTGGTTGTTCGTAAAACCAGTTGATGTTTTCTCGCTGAACTTTTGTAGTTTTGCTCATGGTAGTTTGATTTTGGATTTTTAGTGTACAAACCAAAAATACTCAATTTCAAACCACTTGCTTAGCAGCAATTTAGTTTGCTGCTAAGTTTTTTCAACTAACTTTGGGACAACCTCTTCTGCTATTTAAAAATTGTAATTTTCAACTAAATGTAATAATTATTTATTTAACTTTTTTACTTTTTAAATATCAATGGGTCTTTGAACCTCTGAGGTAGGTAAAACCGAGCCCCGAAATTAATTCCATAGATTAGAGAGGTCATCCCGTAAGCATTGCCCGAGCTTGTTTCATTTTCATATTGGTTTTCCAATGCTGCAAATCCTATTAAAAGGTCAGTTGTTGGAGAAACTGTATAACCGCCATTAAGGTTTACTGACCAAGTGAACTTTGAGCCTACTCCGAATCCTCCACAATCTGCCCTGAACTCTATCGGAAATCTTGGATTGAAATAATAATGTGCTTGAATACCAAATATAGGATCAAAAAAATATTCCTTCTCATTTATTTCAGAATAATTTTTTATCCCATTCACTGATCCGAATATATAATAATAAGTATACCTGAACCCTACATAAGGATCGACGATCAAGTTTTCATTCAGCCTCAAGCGCATACCTGACTTCAATTCAAATATACTTTTTTTCATTGAAGGGTTGGCTGATACGCTACTGAAACCATTGTCAGTTGTCCAAATTGACTTTTCAATTTCATTGTAAGTATAGATGTACAAAGGTGCTGCAAAAAATTTCCCCTTGGAGACTTCGGCCGCCATCATAAATGTTCCATGCAGTGTTTTCAGAAAATCGGCTGTCCCGATTCCAAAATCCTCTGAGAGGTTTTTAGATTGAACATGTCCATCGATTATTGGTGCCAGCAAGAAAGGAGTAAGTGAACAATTCCATTTATCGGGATTACCTTTGGGATAATATTTGGAGCCCTGATCCTGAGAGAATATAAAGTTATTGCAGACAAAGTCAAGATTATCGTAATAACGCCAGTAAAAATTGGAACACTTTTTCTCAAATTCATATTTGCACTTCAAAGTGAAGTATTGCTGACTATCCGAAACGAGTAATTTCTCCCGGTCTAATTCATATGACCATGGACAACCGGCGTTTTTCCATCCATTCATCATTCGTTTCCCGATAAAAACGTTTTCCTGATCTTCAATAATATCTCCTTCAAAGCCATCTATAATTTGGTACACGTTACTGTACCCCTCTTTTGCAAGCATGTTTATAGCAATTGCACTACGGCCACCCGACCGACACATTAGCATCAAGGTGTCATCCGGTTTTGCGACTGTTTTTACACGTGTTACAAAGTCTGCCAGAGGAACCATAGGGTACTTTCTTTTTTCCGAATTCCATTTATAAGACTGGATAGCAACCGGAATTTTCCAAGCCATGGGCGGATTCCCAACGAATATAAATTCTTCAACCGTCCGCACATCAATAATCTTTACATTATGAGGCTCTGCCTTCCACATTTCATATGCTTCTTTCGCTTTTGCATAAAGACCGGGATCAGTCCGTTTTCCTTTCGGAATATTTGAATCGTTTTCCATATGATTTTTATAAGTAAAGTCCATTCTCAAATGCCGAAAAAGTCAAAAATGATAGTTGACGATTGATAAAAATTAACCGATGTCATCCACTAATGCCACCGGTTAATTTTAAATGAGTTTTCTTGATAAGCAAAATCACTTATCCAACTCTGCCCCCTGATTGAAGAGTTCCGGCTGTATGTGGAAGCTTTGAGGTTGTTCTTTTTTTCCATTCAGCTTCCAGTAATTCTCTTGCAGCTTGTTCTAAAATATCAGGTGCAGCCCATTCATTTACATCGAAATCGTTTTTAATATAACCTTTTTTAAGCATGAAGTTTTTACCCCTTTCAACTGATGCTAAATTTAGTGGCGACAGATTAGGAACCATATCTACATCTTTGATTCCACGGTAAGTATCTTCAACATCCAAATAATAAGTTTGACGGTCAAGTATTCCGGCAGCTGCATGTTTGTTTTCGTTGGCCCAACGACCTACTCTGATCATCCCTTTCATAAAAGCAACAGCTAACTCAGGATGCTCATTATACATCACATCACCGCATGTAATTGCAGCAGGAATATTAGCTATTTGCAGGCGCCAATCAGGATACTTAGATAAATCTTCTATGATAGCGAACTTTCCTGTTGCTTCAGTTAGTACACTCAAAACTTTACTTTGGCTGTACATCGCATCAATTACTCCTTTTTCAAGTGCGGTTTCCAAAGGACGGAAAGCTAAGTCATGTTTGTGATCCCGCTGAAGCCAAAGATCAGATGGATTATACATAGGTTCCAGCATTTTTGCATCATTGTACCAATCATCAGCATAAGGGAATTCTACCAATTCAATATCTTTCATGGTCATGCCATTCATTCGTAACATCAACTCAATACCTTGATGTTCCTGTATGCGCCACCAGTCATTTTTGATTTGGTTCATACTTTTTGAAATGCCAATTTTTTGCCTTTCAAGTCACTCATCCTAAAAATGTCATCTTTGGCACGCACAATCATTACACCCCCTTCATGCGCCACATGTGTGACACCAAGCAGTTTTGTTCTGCGAATGTCAGCATGAACGTGAATAGGAGAAACAACCCACCAAAGCGAATAAGGTTATCTAGGTTATGTATGTAATGGGGTACCAATCGTTCTCACGTTTGTTGCGGAAATAATCGTACGTAACACCAAGCTTTTTGTATTCTTCTTGGGTCCATCCTAATTCCTGATCAACATTACTAGCTGACACTAATGGACAGTTGGTGTAGTATACTTCTTTCCAATTTAGCGGGACGACATTTAATTTTGTGTTTGCAAAAGTTGTAACTTTTACTTCTTTTTTTTCCATCGTTTCCATTGAGTTATGAGTTTAATCGCATATTCCAAAAACCGGTGGAAAATATGCTCTGTTAAAATGACAGACCCGGATGTCTGCTAAAGTCCACCCAGTAAAGTAAAAACTGTCAGGACCTTCTCCAATACATAGGTAAAGTTCCTGCATTTAAAAAATTTACGGATGACTTAAATCATTAAAAATTGCGATTTATATTAAATACTCATTGATAGGTATCCAAGTCTAATAAATTAATGGATGTCTCAAAAGAACTTATTGGAATTGTTATAATGGAAATTAACGGAAAATTTGAAAACTAAAGTACACCGTTTTCTAGAAGTTCAATAACAACTTCATGTGTTGTTGACTTGTTGGTTTTTTTCAAAATATTCCGACGATGTGTATTCACGGTATGAATACTTACAAATAGTTTCTCCGATATCTGATCACTGTCAAATCCGGAAGCAATGAGTTTTAAAATCTCAAGTTCGCGATCAGAAAATACATGCCCGATTTGAAGAAGCGAAGCATCCGGATAACGGAAACAACTTAAATCTTCCCCATTGTAAAAATGATTACCATGTTTGACGAGATTGAAATCCGACAAATCTGTTAATACCAAAATTGTATACACTGTTTTGACAGGAATATCACTGTAAAAAATATATCCTTGAAAAAGCAAATTCAAAAATGTTCCCTCACCATTCTTTATCATGAAATGTGTTGATATAAGTGAACGCCCTTTCCCTTTTAGCAAAAGATCATGACCCACTTTGATATATTTTGTTTTCACCAAACTATATCTTGCCTGATCTTTTGGAAGTGTTCTTTGAATAAAGGTTGACAAATCCATCGCTTCAGGCTTCACTCCTAAAATTGTTTCACTTCCATTACTTGTAAAAAGTATTTTCAATTTTATTATATCACCCACATAAAAAACTGCTTATTGCGATCAAGCTTTTTTCCATTTCAATTATAATAGGATCGAGCCGATCTATTCTTTCAAATCCCTGATCAATATATGTATTAATGAAATTATTAAACATCAAATAGTCAGGATGAATTTTCATGAGTTAGAAGTATGGTCTTAGAATTATTACAAGGTACTAAAAATTGAAGGGTAAAATCAAGTTTTTTAATGCCTATAATCGTACTTTTTATATTGATAAATCAAAATTTAATCCGGAAATATTGCTATTTTTGCCTCCTAACAAATTCAAATGAATAAACATGAAAATTAAATCTCTCACACGCACACTTGCATTATTATTAATAGTGCAGTTTACCTCTTCGCTTCAAATGAATGCGCAGGCTCTAAAGACACCGGCTCCAAGTCCGTTGCAAACAATTGATCAGGCTTTTGCTTTATCAAATATGAAAATTGAATATTCCAGACCAAGTGTGAAAGGTCGTGTTATATTCGGCGACCTTGTACCTTTCGGAAAGATCTGGCGTACCGGTGCTAACTCTGCAACTAAGATCACTTTCGGTGATGATGTAAAAGTTGAAGGCCTTGCACTTAAAGCCGGAACCTACGCAATGTACACGATCCCTAACAAAGACAGCTGGGAAATTTTATTCTACAAAGATCTTACTTTAGGTGGAAATGTTGCTGACTACAAAGCTGCAGACGAAGTGCTCCGCGTGAAAGGAAAAGTAGCTGCATCTTCTTCAAAAGTTGAAACGTTTACAATCAATATTACTGACATGTCAGCTATTTCTGCTAATGTTGAATTTGCATGGGACATGACAAAAGTATCATTCAATGTAACAACCGAAATTGATGAGAAAGTAATGAAAAACATAGATGCGGCTCTTGAAAAAGATTCTCGTCCATATTTTCAGGCAGCAAATTACTACTATGAAAATAACAAAGACCTTACTAAAGCTCTAGCTTGGGTAAATACTGCAATCGAACAAAATCCAAAAGCGTACTGGATGTCACACTTGAAAGCAAAAATTCAGGTGAAGATGAAAGATTCAAAAGGCGCTATTGAGTCTGCAGAAAAATCAATGGCATTGGCGAAAGAAGATGGCAATGATGATTATGTTAAACTAAATGAAAAACTGATCAAAGACGCTAAAGGCGGGAAATAAAATACGACACTAACTTTATTTTAGGTCAAGGGTCAAAGGTCAAGGGTAAAGCCCTAAACCTTTGACCCTTTTTAATATCTATTCTGTTTTCATAAATCCGAAATATTCAAACACTAAGATCACTAAGTTTTTAGCCCCGAATTCACGAATGAATTATTTTTCTATTCGTGAATTCGTGGCTAAAATATTAGTGTTCTAAGTTTTTAGCCCCGAATTCACGAATGAATTATTTTTCTATTCGTGAATTCGTGGCTAAAATATTAGTGTTCTAAGTTTTTAGCCACGAATTCACGAATGAATTCTTTTTATTTCTGAATTCGTGGCTCAGTCTTGAAAAACAAACATACGAGTTCATTAAAATTCAGCACAAGAACTCTTAACAAATCTGCGGTTATTCTGCGTGATCAGCGAAATCTGCGGGAGAAAAACACAATGTTGTTAAAACTTCGAATTACAATTCGCTAATTACGAATCTCAATCTTCGAATCACGAAAAACAAGAATCTGCAATAAATAAGAGAAAAACATCACAAGCAGACAACCGATAACATTCAACCAAAGAAATGCGGTAAGTTCAAGCATCCAAGATGTAAACACAAAAACCTCTGTGATCAGCGCTGCATAAAATACCGCCTTCCCTCCTACATTTTTCATATAGAAAGCGACTACGAAAATTCCGAGAATGGTTCCATAAAAAAGTGAGCCGAGAATATTAACCGCTTCCAATAGATTTCCCATTTTTCCAGCATATACTGCAATGATCACACAAAATATTCCCCAGCCAACTGTTGCCCAACGTGAGAAAGCCAGATAAAAATGGTTACTCTCATCGTTATTGATCAATCGCTTGTAAACATCAACAACTGTTGTTGACGCAAGTGCATTTAATCCGCTGGCAGTTGAACCCATCGAAGCAAGAAAAATTATAGCAATCAGCAAACCAATCATGCCTACAGGTAAATTTTTTGTGACAAAATTCAAAAAAACATAGTTAGTGTCGTTTATATCTGCAAGAGAATTGTTTTTAACCATCAGATCTGTAACTGATTTTTTTATTTCCTTCTCCTTCGATTCAGCAATTTGCAACTGAGTTCGAGCAGAATTTATCAATTCCTCATCCTTATTATCAATTCCGGTCTTAAGATCGTTTAAGTGCACCAATTTTCCACTGTGCAATTGCCTGTAATTCGTCTCCAGCGTATTATAATCATTCTTGTAGATGCTGTTCTTAATACTGTTTACCTCTACCTCATTAAAGAAAACAGGCGGTTGATGAAATTGATAAAAAACAAATACCAAGGTACCAATCAACAAAATAAAAAACTGCATAGGTATTTTTACAAGGCCATTCATGATCAGACCAAGTCGGCTCTGTGTAATTGAACTTCCTGTGAGATAACGGCCCACCTGTGACTGATCTGTTCCAAAATAGGACAGCTGTAGAAAAAATCCTCCGATAATTCCTGACCAGATATTATATCGATTATTCCAATCAAATGATGTGTCGATAAGATTTAGTTTCTCCATCTTACCGGCTATATGTAATGCATCAACAAATCCGATATCGGCAGGTAGCATGTTGATGACCATAAATGCAGCGCAAAACAATCCGCCGAAAATAATGATCATCTGAAACAGTTGAGTAAACGAAACTGCTTTTGTCCCGCCATATACAGTGTACATGATCACTATACTTCCGATGAACAAAGTTGTATAGGTAATGTTGACCCCTAAAATTGATGATAATACGATTGAAGGTGCATAAATTGTGATCCCTGTCGAGATTCCTCTTTGTATCAGAAAAAGAAAAGCCGTAAGCATTCGTGTTTTAATATCAAATCGCTTCTCTAAATATTCATAGGCCGTGTATACATTCAGCTTCTGAAATATTGGAATGAACGTAACACAAAGCACAATCATAGCTAGTGGCAATCCGAAATAAAATTGAAGGAAGCGCATTCCATCGCTATACGCTTGTCCGGGAGCAGAAAGAAAAGTAATAGCACTTGCCTGTGTGGCCATCACAGATAAGCCAACATGATACCAAGGAAGTTTTTTATCTGCCAGTAAAAATCCTTGAATATTCTTCGTTCCGCGGCTCTTCCACATGCCATATGACACTATTGCGAATAGTGTCACGCCCATGACTAACCAATCGATAGTGCTCATTTAAAATACTCTGTAAATAAGTTGTAAAACAAAATCTGAAGCACAAGAAATACAACGACGACAATATAGATCCGCCGCCAATTTTTTATTTCATGTGTTTTGTTTTCTTTCATTCAATTCTTAATTATTTTTTGGCAAGCCCAGAAGATTCACAAAAAGTCTGTAAGCCCCCGGAATTCCGGCAGGCAATTCTCTGAAGAAAGCAAGACCTGTATAAACAAAATTTCCTTTGCCGTATTTCGCAACGATCAAACTTCCATCATTGGCTTTCTCACCGGGATCATTCATCGAAAGGATTTTTTGATATGCCGGATCAAGATCAGACGCAAAATAAATTCCTCTTTCTTGCTTCCATCCTTTAAAATCATCCTGATTAATTTTATTTGGGAAATTAAGTGCTGATTGAGATGCATCAACAAAGCGAACTTCAGCATTTTCGTCCGTTACACGTTCACGAGAAATGTTGAAAGGATAAGGAGAAATTTTTGCGATCAATGGCCCGATCCTATTGTTAGTATTGTACTGCACAATGAAATTCCCGCCTTGCTTTACATATTCCAGCAATTTTGCATTGTGATTCTGCATCCAGTCATTTGTGTTATAGGCACGTATTCCTGTAACTATTGCATCGAAATTATTCAGATTAGTTTTCGATAACATTTCATCGGAAAGGATAGTTACATTGTAACCAATCTGCACAAGACATTCAGCAACATCATCACCCGCACCCGGAATATATCCGACATTCAATCCTCCCAACTTAATATCTGCACTGACAATTTTTGATCTTGCATCCGTGAGCATAAACTGATACGGGATGTGATCATATTCTATTCGTTGAATACTTTGTGAAACTGAATCACTTCCAGTTACTACCATAGCAGAAACAAATCCATCTGAATTAGATGCAGGTGGAGTTATTGTCGTTTCAAATATCCGGTTACTATTTCTATTTGTTGATTCCAGATCAAAGACTGATGGCTCTGCCTTCCATCCTGAGGGAATATTTACGAGGACCTTTCCCTGAACACTATCGGAATTTGCAGTAACTGTCAACTGAATTTTTGATGACTTTCCATTTCTGAAAGTAAATGCACGAGCAGAAAAATTAACTGCTACGGGTGGCAATACTTCAAACGGCCTATAAATTTCACTTTTGGTTGGATCTATACTTTTATAAACAAGAGGACGCATAACTTGTAAATCAATCCCAGCAATATTCACTTTGAAAAGAACTGAAACAGCCGCACTATTCTCCGGCTGTAGAAGCATCATTGGATCATTTACTGTAAAGAATCCTTCGTCGTGACCACTCTTTAACCAATATGGATTTGAATATGCAATATTCTTATCAAGAGAAATGCTTCTCTTGAATGTTCTCATCACGTTTTTATTCAAGGGGATTTCAGCAATAGTATCTGAACTTGAAGTATAAACAATACTCGTAATTTTTACTGAAGCATCACTTCTATTAATCGCATAAGTTGAAATATCTGTATTCTTGCCGGGAATGCCGGAAAAATTACTTGCTGCTACTTCAAGCCATAAGCCTGCACAATTGACGATAAGATTTTCTGTTTCCTTTAATTTCTGATTTTTCCAATACAATATATTTTCATCATTCACCGGCAAAGCAATAAGTGCGTTTCGAATTGATTTTAATGCTTCTATACTATTTGAAGGAGATTCAGAATTAAAATTTGCAATGCAGGAATTTATTTTTTCGATAATGTCATTCCGATTTCCTAAACGATTCCATGTGTGATCAACATTTTCAAATAGATCTGTCTTTACTGAATCACCCTTTAACTGTTTAAAATATTCAATTTGTTCTCCGCGTGATCTGGCAGAACCAAACCCTTGGCTTTTATGCATCGAGCGACTTTCTGCTGCTATTTCACCATAACTTTTTCCCAACAGAGTGTTGAATCCACCTACATCGATCTTGATCTGATCAGGAGAAGTTGTATTGGTAGTTCCGAAGTTGAATGTATTCCAGAAAACACTTTTCACCTGCCATGGTTCAGTGAATTTCAATTGCCATTCAAATCTTGTTGGATCTGCAGCCGCTGAATATGCTTCAACAGCAAGAAGTGCAGAAGCAGTATGATGACCATGACCACCTTCACCGGTAGTCGGGAAACGACAAATAATTACATCCGGCCTAAAATTTCTGATGATCCAAACCATGTCAGAAAGAATAGTATCCTTTTTCCAAAACTGAAACGTCTCTTCCGGATTTTTGGAATAACCAAAGTCATTTGCCCGGGTAAAAAATTGCTCTGCTCCGTCCACTCTTCTTGCCGCTAACAATTCCTGAGTACGAATTAGTCCTAAAAGTTCGGCCTGCTCCTTTCCCACAAGATTTTGACCGCCATCTCCACGTGTAATTGATAAATAGCCTGTACGCAATTTCTTTTCTTTACTCAAATAAGTAAGTAGTCTGGTGTTCTCATCATCAGGATGAGCGGCGATATATAGAACAGATCCAACAACATTTAACTTCTTCATTCCCTGAAGGATTTCGGAAGAGCTCATTTGTTGTTGAGACTGAGCGAATATATTAAATGACAAAAATGTTATGATAATAACAAATGGAATGCGTTTCATAAGGTAGCTTTGGATTTCGGTGGGAAAATACGGCTTTTTTTATTAATAGTCAGCATAGCTACGTAATTGGTTTTATTATCTTGTCCACTGAATTTGCCCTCCATTTTTAACAAATGCTATCATGAAGATATATCATCCAATTGCAATCTACTTTTTCTTTACAATTATAACAGGAATTCTAATTCCGAATCTTGCCAGTTCGCAGATCAACCGATCATGGGACTATTCCTTTAACCCACCTAATAACTATGAAGCCTCCGGCAATTGTATAACAGTATTGCCTTCCGGAAAAACAATCACAGGGGGAATTTACAAAAGTAGTACCGGGACCAATAGAAACACTTTACTCTTAATCGATAAATCAGGAAATTTTCTGGATGTCGACACTTCTAACCCTGGCTTCGGATACCGCAAAGTAATTTATGATGGCAATGGGAATATCTTCGCTGCTGCAACTCTAAATAATGATTCCCTGCCAATCAATAAAATTGTTGTTGCACGTTTTGATACCACTTTTTCTAATAGACAATTTTTTGTTCCGGATAGTATTACTACTTTTCCCGGTTACGATGTTTTGGATATGACCCTCTTGAGCAACTCAACTATTGTTGTCGCTTCTCATTGGGATGCGTTTCCTATCGTAAGCTTATCATTATTGTGTATGGATTTTGCAGGGAATGTTTTATGGGAAAGAATAGATTCCTCTTTTGAATTTTCATATGATGTAAAATTGCTCCCCGACTCATCAGGTGGACTTTTTGTAGCAGGATCGGGGCGCGATACTTCAACATCAACGAATTTCATATTTGCATTTCATTACTCCTCATCCGGAGTGCGTGATTGGTCAGTCACTCACTATTCTCCTCAGCCATTTGCTGACATGAATGATATTGTAATGGACATCAATAAGAATATTTACATCTCAGGAATTATAATGGACAGCGTAGGACAGGAAGGTATTCTTATGAAATTGGATACAATTGGAAATGTACTTTGGAATAAATCCATCCTCCCACTTCCCTATTCAAGACTTACGACAGATAATCATGGAAACATTTATGGAGCAGTTGTCCCGCAAAATGGACTTGATGTTCTGACAATAGAAAAACTTGATTCTTCAGGAACTTTCATTAACAGCACAAGCTTTCAATCAGCGACTTACTTCACTTCTGATCTTGGAGATTTCCGTATGCTTGAAAATGGAATCATTGCAGCTACAGGAGGACTTTATGTTCTGTCATTCCCAAAAACCGATCTTTATATTGCGACCTTCGATACCTCTTTAAGTTTGTTGGGGTACGATATTTATAACTCTCAAAACCTTTTAGGTGAAAAAGGAAATGCTATATCCGAGGTGTCCAATTCGAATGTTTACGTTTGCGGGAGATTTAATTTTGAAAATCAGTTTGAGACTTCGAATATTGGCGTTGCCAAGTATGATCTTTCAGGAATAATCAATGGAGTAAAAACGAAAACTACTTACATGCTTCAATTTTCCCAAATCCATCCACAGGAAAATTCACGATTAAATTTCCGTCGTATCTGGATAACAACGTCAGCATTCAAATATTAAATAGTACTGGTGAGATAGTATTCAAAAATGACTTATCAATAACTTCAGGACAAATAGAATTTAATTTAAACCTTAAACCCGGATTTTATATTTTGATTGCTGATATGGAAAGTAGAAGAAACATCACAAAGGTTTTTATTAGCTATTAATGCAAATCTCGGCTCACATTTTCCTTCATATATTAAAGAATCTCCATTCAAACACACAATTGAATTTTAAATTGATTCCAGATTCAGTTATCTTTACACTTCAATTAATTTTGAATGGAACCAATAAAGACAGAAGCGTTTGACCTTGCATTGAAATTTATTAATGAAACAAACGTAAATATATTTCTCACCGGAAAAGCCGGAACCGGGAAGACTACATTTTTAAAGTACCTTAAGGAGAATCCAATTAAGAACATGGCAATCGCTGCGCCTACGGGCGTTGCAGCCATTAATGCCGGCGGCATCACTTTGCATTCAATGTTTCATTTACCGTTTGGACCGTTTATTCCTGTTCACAGTGGAGCTACTTTTGGATTTGACAAAAAAACTCTGCTTTCAAGATTGAGATATAATTCAGACAAGATAAATTTCATTAATACTCTTGAATTACTTGTGATCGACGAAGCCATCATGGTGGCAGCATATACTGTTGATGCAATTGATACGATTCTCCGATCTGTCAGACATAAACAAATTCCATTTGGTGGTGTGCAGGTTCTTTTCATTGGCGACTTGTATCAATTACAACCGGTTGTCAAAGATGATGAAAGGCTAGCACTAAAACCGCATTATTCCTCCAACTTTTTCTTTGATAGTCATGTGCTGAGAGATAACATTCCTATCATGGTAGAATTGAAAACAATTTTTCGTCAGAAGGATGAAAAATTCATTGATATTTTGAATGGCCTACGTGAAAACAAACTCACCAAAGAGCATCTAGCTATTCTAAACTCGCGATTGAACCGGGATTTTATTTCCCGCGATGGTGATGGGTATATTACTCTGACAACACACAATGTCAATGCAAATAGATTAAACGAACTAAAACTAAATCGATTAAAAACACCTCAGCTAAAATTTCAAGCGGAAATTGACGGTATTTTCCCGGAACATATTTTGCCTGCAGAAAAAGAACTGATCTTAAAAAGAGATGCTCAGGTTATGTTCATCAAGAATGATTCCGAAGGCAAGAAATTCTTTAACGGCAAAATTGGAATTATCACCGATATTTCTGAAGATGAAATTATTGTCACCTGCGATGGAGTTGATATTTCTGTTGGGAAACACGTCTGGGAAAATCTGACTTATTCAGTTGATGAGAAAACGAAAGACATCAAAGAAAATGTAGCCGGCACTTTTACTCAATACCCTTTGCGATTGGCATAGGCAATTACAATTCACAAAAGCCAGGGACTGACATTCGACAAAGTTGTGATCGATGCTGAAAATGCATTTGCAAACGGACAAGTGTATGTAGCTTTAAGCCGCGCTACTTCTCTCGAAGGGCTAATTCTCACAAGTCCTTTAAATGACCGCTTTCTTGGTCCACATGCCGACCTGAAACACTGGCAAGAAACAAAACACAATGAGAAATCACTTCCTGAACTTTTTGAAAAAGCACGACAAGAATATTTGAAGCAAATGCTGTTCAATGTATTTTCATATGAACAATATTTGTTTTACTTCAATAAACTGAACAAAGAAATTGCCGAATTTATTACTGAAGATGCTGATCGTTTATGGCTTTCTGAGTTTTCAATCAAGCACCAGAGCCTTCTTGCTACGTCTATCAAATTTAAGCAGCAACTACATGAGGTATGGAATTCCAATCCCGACTATTTATCGAATGAAAAACTCATTTTACGTGTAAATGAAGCTGCAAAATACTTTTCAGAGCAACTTCAAGAATGGCAAAGCATTTTTGCAAGTCATCAATTGAAGATCACAAATAAAAAGTCAGCCAGATACATTGACAAGGTCTTTGAAGAGATCAATGAGCAAATATTATTCAGTAAAACAAAAACAGACTTATGCATCTCAGATTTTCAACTGAACGAACTTGCAACATGGAAAAGAGCACTTCCTGCAAAAGATTGAAAAGATCAAAACCACATATTTATCATCAGCTGAAGAAGAATACGAAGAAAATAAATTGGGTCTCTTTAAATTACTTGTTTCATATAGAGATGAAATCGCTGAGGAGGTGGATCTTCCACCCTATACGATATTCAGCAACTTTGCAATCAGGAATTGTTGTACACTATTGCCCGGAGATGAGGCATCTTTATCGGCTGTTGGAGGATTCGGAAAATCAAAAGCGGCTGAATATGGGGAAGCTGTTTTGAAAATAATTCGCAACTATTGTGAGGAACATAGCATTGAATTGAACTTTGTAAAGGAAAAGAAAAAGCCAAAACCAAAATCCATTTTCAAAAAATCAGACACTTTATCGGCAACAGTAAATGAAACGATTGCTCTTGTAAAATCAGGGAATAGTATCAATGATGTTTGTAAAATAAGAAAACTCGCACAGTCAACCATTGAAGGTCATCTGGCTTTGGCAGTACAAAATAATCTGATCCAGATTGAAACTCTTATGGAGATCGATGAAATAGAAAAGATACGATCTTATTTTTCTGCCTCATCTACTGATCTAACTATTGCGAGAAAAAATTGCGATAACAAATTTTCGTTTGGGAAATTGAAATTGGTGCAAGCATGGATAATTTCGAGAAAGAATGAAGTATTGAGGTGAGGAATATTCCTTTTTCAAATTTTTTTATGATCTGAACCTAGCCAAATAATTAACCTTCTTTTCTCAGTTCCGGCTCACACTATTCCACTTTCAAGCTCAATTTTGAGACAATTGAGCCACAAATTGAGTAATTTTGAGCTTTAAATTCATTTGTAGCTCATATTTTTGGAATTCAGGCTCATTATTGTTTATATTTGAGCCACAAATAGTGCAAATCTGAGCTTAAAATAATTACGATGTCAAAATCCCATGAGCATAGAAGAGAAATAATCCTGAGTTTCATTAGAGAAAATCCCAACTGTTCATCCAAAGAGATTCATGAAGGTATATCTGAAACCTTAGGATATGCAACAGTAAAAAGAATGCTGCAGAATCTTCTTTTAGAAAATTTGATTGTTGTTTCCGGAAATGGCAAAGGAACAAAATACAATATCAGCACGAGTTACGATCTGCTACATCCAATTTCCGTTGAAAATTATTTTCAAAAAGAAATTGATGAAAGAAAAATCAAAAACAGTTTTAATTTTTCTCTAATTCGGGACACTTTATCAAGCGTTCCAATATTCTCTGAACCGGAAATAAATCATCTAACAAAATTACAAAATCATTTTAAACAAAGATCTTCTCTACTTTCCGGAAACGAATACCATAACGCACTTGAACGATTAGCAATAGATCTAAGCTGGAAGTCTTCTCAAATTGAAGGCAATACCTACTCTTTGCTGGAGACTGAAAGACTGTTAAAGGAAAAAGAAACTGCATCAGGCAAAACTAAAGATGAAGCATCCATGCTTCTCAATCATAAAGAAGCGTTAGATTTTATTATTGCTAATCCAACTTTTGTGTCTCCTTTAACTGTTTCAACAATTGAAAGTATACACAGCATACTAATAAAGGAATTGAATGTTGACAGAAACATAAGAAAACACACTGTAGGAATTTCAGGAACTAACTACAAGCCACTTGACAATGAATTTCAAATTAGGGAAGCGTTGGATCAAATGTGCATTTTAATAAATAAAACCGAAAATGTTTTTGAAAAAGGTCTATTAACCTTAGTATTAGTATCCTATATACAACCCTTTTCTGATGGGAACAAAAGAACTGCACGTATTGTAAGCAATGCAATTTTAATAAACAACAACTATTGCCCATTATCATTTAGAACTGTTAATAGTATTGATTACAAAAAAGCAATGCTGATATTTTATGAGCAAAACAACGTTAGCCCTATGAAAGAGATTTTTCATTAATCAGTTTGAGTTTGCTGTTAATACTTATTTTTAGAACTTCAATTACGATGACCGATACGCAATAGGATGCGTTTGCTTTTTATGTGGCCCCAAAAACAATCTTGCATAGATTCGTAACACTGCCAATTCTAACACAAGGAAGTTGATGGTTGTCATGGTGATCAGCAAGTACTCCTCCTTATCGATGTGAGTGAACATTAGGTCAATTCCAATAAAGGAAGGTGTAAAAGGTAAACTTACGAAGGCAAAACAGGCAAGTAAAAACACGAATGCAAGTTTAGGATGATGGTAAATGTGCCCGTAGAAATCATCCAATGAAACATGGCGTTCAGCGATCAACAATTTACGCAAAGCATAGGAACCAACTATCGCAGCAATGATCAACCCGCTTGCATAGAGAGCAATTTCACCATATTCATATGTGTCATTCAGCAAAGCAATAGCCAAAACGCAATAGAATTGACTAAGAATTATTATTCCCCATGCCCTTATCGCATTTTTTCTCTCAACAAATGCTATTAAAATTAAAAGCATGCTAATTAACGAGAACAACAAATGCAATGTCTCGTCAAGTTGTGGCGGCAATGTTTCATAAAAGGAAAAAATAACTAACCCTGCTATATAAACGATGCTTAAAACGATCAAGGCAGCATTACTTGACATGAAATAAAACATCTTTCCGACACGTTTAAATGGATTCCACAACGCTTTCTTCAATAAAGCATCCATGTTCCACTCTTTTATCCCGAGCAAATAAAATGTATTTCTTAGTTTACCGGCAAAGGTTCGTTTTGTATCATATTTCTTTGGCGAATAATTGAAGACTTGATCATGGATCAAATAGCCAAGTACAGACGGAGACACCAATAATTGATATGTTCTCAAGAATGCATTACCTGCGAAATGCACTAAAACCAAATTGTGCCAACCAAGCGCAACTTCAATGAACATCAATCCAATTTGCGCTATGGAAGCATAGGCAATTTGTGTCTTAACTGTCGCCTGAACATTTGCTATAAGTGAGGCTATAATAGTTGTTGCTGCTCCAATTACAATGATTCCAACTTTCATCACTTCTACTGATTCCCAATACGAATGTGTTCTTAATAGTAAAAACACTCCCAGATGCACAGAAAGGGAACCATAAAATACGGCACTCGAAGTGGTCGGACCTTCCATGGCTCTTGGCAACCATGAAGAAAATGGAAATTGCGCTGATTTGATGGTAGCAGAAATTACTAGCATTGTTATAGTAAACAATGCAAATCCATAATGCTCATTAATATGAGAGTTTACTAGACCTACGTCTTCCAGCTGTAAAAAAGTAATATTTTCATGCCATAAATGATGACTCATCCATAATGACAGCAACAGACAAATGTCTCCAAGTCTGTAAAGGGAAATCGTCTTTAAGGCATTCTTAACAGGCAAATATCTATCTCTGTAAAATGCAATCAATAAAAAGGATGTGATACCTAAAAATTCCCAGCCAATAAATAATGTTTCAAAGTTACCGGCGAAAACCGCAACGTTATATCCAAAAAAGAACAACAAGACAGTATTGAAGAATCTTTTGTAGCCCTCATCTCTATGCAAATAGTATTTACTAAAGATCAAAACCAGAAAAGTGATCAATGCTCCAACAAAAGCAAACATTGCTGTTGACTTGTCGAAATAAAAATCAAGAAATATTTCTATGGTATCTTCCTTATAAAAAACAAAGTGTTTCAAATTTAAAATAGATGCTCCATGCAATAACCAACTTACAATGAAAACAGAAAGTCCGGCTAATTGCAATCCAACGATTGTATAAGCAACACCTGAAATCAATTTCTCTTGCCTGTTAGCAAATAGTAAACTAAGGACGAATCCTAAAAGGGGTATAAATACAAAGAGTTGAAGTAATTGTTCCATTGGTGCTTAGTTGTGTAAATAAACCGGTAAATTTTCCTGAGTGGCATGCGTAATGTGATTTGTTTCCATCTCTTTTGCATCTTCAAGAAGAGTGTGAACGTCTTTAAAGAAATGGATTTCTTTCGCCAATGTTTTGTAAGGAATAAATTCACCTTCTTTGAAATAAAATAGTTCATTGGTAGCAGGGTCAACAGAAACTAAATGCACCCACTCATTAATAAACCACTCATACATCTCCGGCACTGACTTTATCGTCTTCAAAACAACGCTTGGAAAATGTTCTACGATGATCATCAAACGTAAAGGATCATGCACTTCAATCATCTGCCAAGGTAATCCCGGTCGTAAATCTCCATCGCTGCTATTTGCAACTCCGATAAGTCCGACAACATTATGTGGTAATTTTGTTCCTGCTCCCAATTTATAATTGTCGACACGAGAGAAATAATACTCTAAATTGATCCCACCACATACAGGTCCTAATGGTTTCATTACACCGGTTAAAAGCTACCTTCCGGATCCAACTTGTAATTATATGAATTTAGAAATGCTCTTCTATCCAGAAATAATCCTTTCGTGATTGATCGATTTCCAACTACACATAGCGTATTTGTTCCATGACCTAATTCCGGACGTGGTTCGAATAATGAAACTGATCTTGCTTTGATCGCTTTTCTGATCTTCTTGATCTCTTCCTTCGTATTGATTGATGCAAAACGTCGCGAACGCTCTTTTGCATTAAGATCTAACGCACGCTCAAAGGTTTCTACATGGAGTAAATGACTTTTTGCATTAACTTCATTCAAAACATCTAAATCATAAAACTCCATTTCATCGGCTGCCGTGTCGTGTAATGCTCCTACGAATTGTGTCTTATCTGGAATATTAATTCCGCTTTCAGTTAATCGCTTGCGTACTTCAACATGGTTAGCCATAAAAGCAAAAACTCTTGAATTAACTGAACCCGGTCTTCCGCTGCATGCACCACAATCGTGAGCTCCATGATGAGGATTGTTTGCGCTGCTGCTTCCGTGAGCAACAACATAGATCAGCGGTGCAAAGTCACTCTTCAGTCCAATTCCATTCAACAATCCACGGACTCTTGTTGTCATCTCCTCTATCGTGAACCCGATCTGCAATCCATTCTCTCTATCGTTGATATTCTTATTTTCAATGGTCAGTTTGCCTTGTTCATTCATATGCGCAAAGGCATTTGAAATAGCAGGACTCATTTTCGGTTTGAATAAATTTTGAACCAACCGTATTCCCGCCCAGAAACCAAATGTAAAAGCACTGATAAAACCTGATATTAGTTGATGTGTTTTATTGGTATATAAAATATCATGATTTCTCTTTTCAGAAACATCGTATTCTTTGATCAAATAAGCCGGTGTAACAGGAGCCGGACAAAGTTTATCGTAGAACTTCGCATGTTCTGCCTGGAAATAAAACTCCACTCCGAAAAAACCGGGACTTCCCCATGTTTCACTTTTCTTATCTATGAATTCAACGTGTCTCCGGATACTATCTTCCCGTTCATCGATACAAAACATTGCCTGAAAACTTTTAACTTCAGAAACAGGTTCTGAAGTTTCAGGATTCTGCTTTGACTTGCTTAATTGTTGGATACCGGCCAGTACTTCATCATAATAACTCCATTCAAAAGCATCTTGCCAAATCTTCAGCACTTCATGCAATTCAGTATTTGCAACTTCCTTAAATAAGTCGATAGGCTCCTGAGTTATACTTTCGCAAAGAGGTTTCCACTTTCGACCTAATTCATTTTCCAGATGATCGATTTCCAAAAGCAATTCAAAAATTATAAGATCGTTCAATGAGATCGTTTTCGGACTTAGTAATGCATCAGGACGTGCTTCGAGTGTTGCTACCATTCCACTCCAGCCTCTATGACTAAATTGCTGGTCGAAAAGATACTGCTCGAAATACTCTTCCTTTCCGACAACAATTTTCAAAAGATCCGTGATAGTCAAATCATTTTGAAAGAGCAATTTCTTTGCTTTAGCTGTTTTAAAAAAGCTGGTGAAACTTTCTCGCTCTATCCATTTAATAGACTCCAAAAATGTCATATTTCCTGCAGGAAAGTCCCAGATCGAAACTCCCTGATCAAGGTAACCGGCCAGCACTCTGAATAAAAAGGGTTGAATTAAATTATCTAATTCAATTTGGTAGATTTTCTTCCAATTTGCCCGTAGCAAACCCACACGTTGAGCATTGTGCTCATCATAATTCTTATTGATGACATGTTGTTTCCAGATCGTAAGATTCCCCTTCCCTTTTTTCTCTTCGATGACCCTTTCCAATACTTCATTATCTATCCTGCCGATCTGATAAAGATTTCTAAAATCAACCAAAGGCAAGGTTACCTGATATCCAAATATTTTTGACGCTTTAAAAATCGCATCATAAAATTTCATTTGCTGAAAAGCATGCAATGAATTGTGATGAATGAAATCTTTAAGTGGTGTTTGAGTCGGCAAATAATGCTTTAACTCATGCAAAACATGATGCTCGTCAAATACTTCCTTTTTCATATGCATACTTTTTTTAAAAAAATTTAATGCCTTAATGCTGCTACTGAAAACTCCGGATTCTTATCGTCGCGGATATACATCACATCATCATAAAAATCTACTTTACCGGTTTCAATATTGTACATCGCTCCTACCACTCCGATCTCACCATTCTCTACCATTTGTTCGAGAATAAAACTTCTTTCTATAATGTTAAGTACATTCCTCTTCACATTTATGGTTGCAACATTCTCAACAAAGATTCCGTTTTTTGAAGAACGTTCTTTTGTTGTTTCTTTTTCCTGATAGACTGCGGGTTGTAATTTTGCCAGTAACTCTGTGAGATTTCCCATCTCCACATGATCGCATGCACCTTTAACGGCACCGCATTTCGTGTGTCCTAAGACTACAATCAATTTAGACCCGGCGATCTTACAAGCAAATTCCATACTGCCTAGAATGTCTGTGTTCACTATATTTCCGGCGATACGTACAGAAAAAATATCTCCAAGCCCTTGGTCAAAAACCAATTCCGCTCCTGTACGACTGTCAATACAACTAAGTATAGTTGCAAATGGCCATTGCCCGTCGCGGGTTGCATTTACTTGCTCAAGTAAATTTCTATTCGCCTTTAAATTTTTGACAAATCTCTCATTCCCTTCTTTTAAAATTTCCAGGGCAATTCTTGGTGTCAATTTATCACGTGTTTCTTTAGTGTGAACTTTCATAACTTTTCTTTATTTATTTGTTTATACTTACATACACTACAATTAACAGGTATAAATTGTTATGCAATTTTTAAATAAGGCGGCTCGATGAAATTAATTTTCTCGACAACAATGCCTTTTGTTTTCGCATTGACTTCGAAATCCTTTATCAATTCCAGAACATCAAATGCAATTGATTTAGAATTTGTACAATCGATAACTACTTTTGCATTTGCAGGAATAGTATTCAGCGTATTTAATATGCTTGCCTTATTAAAAAACGAAACCTCTTCAGCTAATATTATATGATGAACTTCTCGACCTTGTTCATTAGTTTTAATGTCTTTTAAATGATGTGAATTACGATAACTATGTCGCAGGGTATAGAAAATACCAAATAATATTCCTACAGTAATTCCCTTTAGTAAATCAGTGGCCAGGATAGCAATAACTGTTGCTGTAAAAGGAATGAATTGCTCCCAACCTAATCGATACATCTCCTTAAACAGTGAAGGTTTTGCCAATTTATATCCAACCATTAAAAGAATCGCAGCAAGACTTGCAAGTGGAATCATGTTTAACAATCCGGCTATGGTAATAGCACTTATCAATAGGAAAAAACCATGCAAAATTGCAGACATTTTCGTTTTACCTCCAAAAGAAATATTTGCTGAACTTCGAACGATTACCTGAGTGATCGGTAGTCCGCCAATTAGACCAGAAATAACATTTCCTAACCCTTGTGCCTTCAGTTCGCGGTTTGTTGGAGTTATTCCTTTGTAGGGATCCATCTTATCAGTTGCCTCAACACTCAGCAATGTTTCCAGACTTGCAACAATTGCCAATACAATTGCAATCTTCCATACTTCAAAATTTGCCAATCCTGAAAGATCAGGAAAAGTAAATTGGCCAAAGAAACCGGCCAAATTTTCCGGAACAGGAATTCGCACGACCTGATCTTCTGCTAAAGAAAAATTCAATGCTCCTGACATGTACATACTATTCATTACTATGCCCAAAATTACAACGACAATAGGTCCTTGCAATAACTGAAAGATCTTATGCTTTTTAGTCAGTACAGTATCCCATAATATAAGTATAGCCATTGAGATCAATGAGATCACTACTGCACCGGGCGTGAAAAAATTTAAGGCTTCTTGAATTTCAGAGAATGTATTCTTTCCATCAAATTGAAGAAAAGCTTCCTCACCCATTATATCTTTATCCCATCCAAGAGCATGTGGGATCTGCTTAAGTATTATCAAAAGTCCGATACCGGTCAACATACCTTTTATCACTGAAGTCGGAAAGAAATAGGCTATAAAACCGGCCTTTGCAAAACCAAGTATCAACTGAATTATTCCGGCCAATACAACCGCCGTAAGAAACAACTCGTACGAACCACCAAGTGTAGATATGGCTGTTAATACAATGACAGCCAATCCTGCTGCCGGTCCGCTGACTCCAAGGCTAGAACCACTGGCAGCGCCAACTACTATACCTCCAACAATACCGGCAATAATTCCGGAAAACAAAGGCGCTCCTGAAGCTAAGGCAATACCTAGGCATAATGGTACTGCCACGAAGAACACCACAATACTTGCGGGTAAATCATTCTTGATCTCTTTGAATAAGTTTTTCGATTCCATAGTGTGCGTTTTTAATGATCTCGGCAAAGATAGTATTAATATTTTTAATAATAGTATTACTATCTTTTATTCTTTGAGGTTTTTTTTCTTACTTTTGTCCGGAAATCACGAAAACTTCATGATTTCCGGACAACCCCTTAACATAAATTAAAACTTTAAAAAAGAAAAGATCGTCCCAAAGTTTCTAAAACAACGAACGAGCTTGCAATGTAAAATGGAACTAGAGTTAAAAATAAAAATGAACGATGCTCTTTTTCTTCGAAATCCTGAAGATTCGGAATTAGGAAAGAAAATAATTAAGCATAGTATTCAGCTCATTTCCAAAAACGGGCTGGAAGCATTTACGTTTAAGAAATTAGCTGAAGATATCGGAACAACTGAAGCAGGTATATATCGCTACTTTGAAAACAAACATCGGCTACTTATATATATAGCAGCATGGTATTGGAATTGGGTTGAATACAGAATTAATTTTCAAACCAACAATATCAAGGATCCGTTCAAGCGACTTCAAAAAGTGATCAAACTTCTAGCAACTACTGTTGTAGATGATAAAAAAACATTTCACGTAGATGAAAACCTGCTGCATCAGATCATAATTGCAGAAGGCTCAAAAGCATATTTAACGAAGCAAGTTGGCGAAGACAATAAGCATCATTTCTTTAAACCGTATAAAGATCTATGTGCAACTATTGGAGATATAATTCTTGAATGCAATCCAAAGTATAAATATCCGATCTCCTTATCCACAACGATAATTGAAATGGCGCATCTTCAGAATTTCTTTATGAATAATCTTCCATCACTTACTGATTTTGGAAATTCAAAGGATGAAAAGAAGATCGTGGTGTTTTTGGAAAATTTAGTATTTTCGAGTTTGAAATAAATAAGAAGAATAATAAAATCAAAAGCTAGGCGTCATGAAAAGAAGAGAATTCATTAAAGGTTCCGCTATCATAGGAGCTTCTGTCGTTGTTCCGGAATTTCTGAAGGCGGCTTCAGGAATGATGGAATCAGAAAAAGGTAGAAAGGTATATTCTATAATCACTGCAAATAAAACCATGGTCGGAACATTGCCGGTACTTCGGGCATTTGCGGGTGACAATAATGATTACGTTTCTCCATATGTTTTCTTTGATGAGTTTGGTCCTGTTCATGTTAATCCAAAGGATAAACCCCTGCGTGTGGAAGCGCACCCGCATGCCGGAATAATTCCTGTCACGTATTTTCTTGCAGGTAGTGGCCATCATCGCGATAGTCTCAACTATGACTTCCAGATCAGCAAAGGTGATTTCATGATGTTCACTTCAGGGCGTGGGGCAATTCACATGGAAGAGACGGGAAAAAAATTGTACGATGATGGTGGATTGTATCACGGCTTTCAAATCTGGTTGAACATGCCTTCGAAATACAAATGGATAGATCCGTCAACAGACGTGCATCGCCCGGAAAAGATGGCTGAAATTAATGCAAAAGATTATACCGCTAAAATAGTTTTGGGCGAATTGTTTAATGCTAAGTCAAAAATAGAAACCCTGTTTCCTGTTTTCTATTTTCATATCAAGATGAAAGCAGGATGCCGTTTAAGTATCCCAACAAATCCTCAACACAATGCATTCGCTTACCTGATCAAAGGGAAACTAGAAGTAGAAGGTAGAAAATCTATAGCTGAAAATCAGGTTGTATTATATCAACGTGGGGCAAGCAATATTGAATTATTCAGTTCAGAAGGAGCGGAATTACTTTTGCTTGGTGGACAACCACACAATGAACCGGTATATGCATACGGCCCATTTGTAATGAACACAGAATCTGAAATTGAAAAATGTTACAGAGATTATCAATCAGGCAGAATGGGTAATCCTGATGTTGTGAATATGATCAAGAAGTAATGAGTTCATTCAGTTGAACCAAACAGCATACCCTTTCTTCCGCAGATCCCAGGCAAGCTTGGCTTCCATTCTCAAAGCCTCTTCGCGATTCATTTTAATTTGATTGATTTCATTGTACAACGAAGGCCGCAAGTACAAACCATATTTCCACGGATAATAAGAAGACAGGTCGTGCCCTTTCGCATTTTTGTATGCCGTTTTATGCTGTTGAAATCGCTCGTCCGGTGATTTGGAAGTCATGCCAACGTACAAACATTCCAACACACCGTTGAACTGCGGATTCGCAGAACGGAATTTCCAGTTTTCGGAGAAAACTTTTTTCGAAAGTTCGATGACGTATACCTTGTGTGACATTATGAAGTCAAGTGGTATACGATATTTCCCTGGCAGAAGTTATGGCCTCACGAAATTGAAGCAGATATATATTTGTCGAATCGGTAGTAAAAAAGAAATCACCTCGGACGACTTCGCTGAATTAAATTTCTTACACGTCCGGAGTCCCTGGCTTGAGAAACAGAACCCTGCCCCTGGTCGTTTCCTTCTTCCTCATCATCTTCCACTACTGGTTTCTTAAGAGTTTCCGAGCCTACATTTTCTTTACTATTAAGACCAGCTAAATTGCTTTCATTCTGCTGATCATTCAGGCTATCATTTGCCCCAAGGATATTTTTATTTTCCGTCATTTTATTATACTTTAAAATTTCATCCATTTATATCATTCTCTGTTAAAAGATTAGCCCGATAGAGTAACCCTGCCATTGTCTTATATTTTTCAAGTTCATCACTCCTTTCATCCCCTTCCGAAAACGCTTTCTGTGGCTCATCCACTTTGTGCCTTTCTACATGGCGATCTACATCAAGTGCAAATGCCATCCCAAGAATTGCAACTTGCTCAGGCATTTTATTTATCACTTTTTTGATTCGCGGTCTTTTCATCTGATCGAAATTTAACTATCACTACTATAGTATAAAGTTGCATTTGATTTCCAATAAATGAATTACATAATAACTTGAAATCATTACATAATTCATATCCAACAACCAGACTATTCGCCTAATCTCACAGTGGGATACGGCTTAGAATGTTAGTAAATCAAAAGTGCGTGCCTGAATTCCGTTCAATATTCCGCTTTTCAGGTTACGGATATACCAATTAAATTTGTAAAAATCGATTAAAAAGAAAGTGCGCTCTTATAGTAAATAATCAATAAATTTTTGGTAGTTTTAACATGCGAAAGGATCTTGATTAATTTTACATGACCTGAAAATTTAATTCATGAAAAGAATCTTTATTTTTTACTGTGTATTAATATCACACTATTCATATTCCCAGATTACGCAACCTTTTCCAGATAGCTCTGCTAGTTGGGTAATTACCGAATGGAGTTCGGGAGGTGGAGCTCCAGGCGGATTTCAAATCTATACCTACAGATATTTTTGCAATGGAGATACTTCTATAAATGGGGTATCATATAAAAAGTTAAAAGAGTCATTTAATCTCGACCCTTCTGATACTATAAGTTCAACTGTTGTCGGTTATTACAGAATAGACGGTCAAAAGGTTTTTTATCTACAAGATTCATCATATGCCTATAGTGTTATCAGCATGTATAATTATTTTTACTTTCATACAAACCAGGAAATCTTATTATATGATTTTGGAATTCAAATTGGCGATACTTTTTCATTAAGTGATTCCACCTATTTCGATATTCAAGGCCGTGCAACACTTGTCTTGACACAAATAGATACAATTCAGTTATCAGGCGAGTCGGTGAGGAGATTCAATTTTACTGCTGAAAATTTGGGTTGCATGTTTATCCCAAATTATTTCTGGTACGAAAATATTGGTAGCACTTATGGTTTTTTTCCTAATTTCTACTGCTTTAAAAACGGAATAACATTCAACTGTTTTCATGAAAATAGTATCAACTATGTTTTTAATTTGCAACCCGGCGATGACTGTATGCACATAACCTTGGGCGAAAATAGTCCATCGAAAAATAATCCAACAAGTATTTTTCCAAATCCATCTAATGGAATATTCACTATTCTTTCTGATTTCTATGATGACTATGTTATGGTTACAGATATGACAGGCAAATGCATCACATCTCAATCTCTTTCCGTTGGAAATAATTTGGTCAACCTTCAGTACCTCTCAGCCGGTATATATTTTTTAAAATCTAAAAGAGGTGTCGAGAAAATTTTAATATTCTAATGAAGTGTTAGAAATTTAGATGATCTCACTCTTTTGTTCAACAAGTCCCTTAAATTGACTTTTTATTTTGACATTAAAAACTAATATCAATCAAATCCTTTCATTTCAGAATCGACTTCTCAAACAAATTCAGTTAAAAATTAATTCATCGGCACACTATACAGCAATCTAAAATGCACAAATGGACTATTTTCATATTCGTAATTTGACCTTACCCTGGCATCTCCGATATATGCTAATGGAAGACCAAGATCAACTTTTTGATCCTCGGCATAAAGGGCATAATCTTTTGTTATTGAATAACCGGCGCGAGCTTCAAAGAACACATTCTTCCAAATTCTTAGATTTGAAAATACCGAAACATCAATGCTGTTTCTTTCTACATAATAATTTTCAAAATTGTTTTCATTGACTCGATACGAAGTGGTGAGACCAACAAAATGCAAACCATAAGATAAATTTTTCGAAGGTTCTAAGTAAAGTTTGCCATAGATAGGAAGCATACCAGTAAATTTTAATTTCTGCGTGATTGACCAATCCAGATAAAATATAGGTGTAAGATATGGCCCAAAACATTCCTGATTATAAAGTAATCCAATTCTATACGTATACGTTTTACTTTTCACCTTTTCATACATCACCATTCCGCCAAGTTGAAATGACTTTTTAAACTCTGCATTAAAATCTGTCATTACTCTTGGAATGACCAGAATTTGCAATGCTCGACCTTCACTGAATTTATGAATATAGCCGGTACGAATAATGAATGCATGTAAGTTAAACCGGTCAATTGGTGAGGAATCTGTCTGAAGGTAATTGTTGTTTATAGAAAATGATTGATAGTCAACTATTGTTATCCAAATTGATGAATCTTTCATAAAAAGTGGAACACTCAAATTAGCAAACAAGGAAGCTTCGTAGTTTTTTGCGCGCTTCACACTATCTTGCTGCATAAAATTTTCGTTTGCTCCCAAATAAAATACATCGAAACGCTTTTGCGCATAGAGTTGGTTTGCAATAAATAAAAACAATAAAATACAAATTGATCTTTTCATGCTACTTCTTTGATAAACACATTTTAATAATCTTTAACAAGAGCACTCAAAGGAATATTCAGAAACTCATTAAGATTGCGAATCATTTCAAGAGTTAATTTCCGTTTTCGATTAAGAATTTTCGAAACTTTATCTTTGCCGCCTAAATATTGTGCTAGATCTTTTTGTTTCAGGTTCTGTTGTTCCATTCTGTATTTGATCGCTTCAATTGGATCAGGAGAGTTGATATGGAAATTTTCGCTTTCATATCGCTCAATCAAAATAGCCAGAACATCAGCTATGTCGCTTTCTTTCGTTCCCTTTTTAGCGAGGAATAATTTTTCAAACATGGCCAGTGCTTTATTGTATTCCTTTTCTGTTTTAATTATTTTAAATTCAATTAAAATATTAATACATTTTTTAATCTATTGAATTAGCACTTTGAAAAATCTAAAATCGGTAGCATTATACAGCCGCAGAAAATACACTCCGGAAGTGAATGTTTCAACTGAAAGTTTGGCTTCAATTCCTATTTTGCCACTATGAATCAATTGTCCGTTTAAATTCAACATGTCAAATCTCTCGAAATAATTTCCGTCGGATTGTTTTATTGTAAGTTCATAAGTTGCCGGATTGGGAAAAACTGTTACTTCAACTCCATTTGCCTGGGGTTCGTTTACATCAGCAATAATCAAACAAGCAGGATCCGGTTCATAGCTCCACATATCATTAACGGTAATATCAAGGCCTCCGCCTAAAGGGCCGGGAGCTGTTTTGGTAAGGCCACCAAAAAGATAAAAGACGCCGTTACGGTCTTTAAAACTTGCTGTACCACACCTTGAACCCGGATGACTGTTTACGTCCGGAATACCTAATACACCAAATTGTCTTTGTACATCAAGATTATTATTTGGATTAGGAACCGGCGAATTAACTAGCATCCAGCTTTTAGTTTGCATGTAAAAGCACCACAGTAACGATTGATTATAAGTATAAGCATTGGCAGGGTTTTCATACTTACCTCCAAACTTCCATAGATTACCATCCTGATCTGTCCATGCAGCTCTTCCTTCAATTCCATTTGCAGGTGTCACAGTATCAGCTGGAATGCACTCCGGACCGTAATGTCCATATGCTGAAATTGAATCATCCCCTGCATACCAAGCCCAGGCGTTTTGCATTGGATCAAAACACCAGAGATCATTCAGAAACTTATCGTAAACAAGCCCGGTATAGCTTCCTCCGAATAACCAAAACTTCCCGTCGGCACCCGTCCATGAAGTATGGGCAAAACGTTTTCCAGGATAATTAAGAGTATCAAAACTCCCTTTGTTCCATAATGTCCCTGAGTAAAAACATTACTACCTGACATCCATGTCCACTCATTTGTAGAAGGACTATATCGCCATAACAACTGCTCCGGCCAAAAGTCTTCACCTCCACCGTAAAACCAAAAGTTGTTATTTGCATCTACCCAGCTATCGGAACACTCATCCTTCCATCCTGGAGTATTTGCAGGACTTGACACGTATTTTGTACCCAGCACCCTTGGTGTTCTTACTGAATCTCCCTGCATCCATGTCCATTCATTAGTTTGAATATCGTATTTCCAAAGGTCATTCATGGCATTGTACTGAATTGTACCGGTTCGATTTTTAACATATCCTCCATAAAGCCACAGATTTCCACTGGTATCTGTCCAGGCAGGACAACCAAGTCCGCGGCAACCGGGAGAATTTGTTGGAGAAGAAACGCCTCTGATACCATAAGTCGGCGGCTGATTTACAATGCCGCTATCCCCTTTTACCCATGTCCACATCCTGGTATCAGGGTCAAATTGCCAGAGATCTGAATAATATCCGGCGTTGTAATCCTTGCCGCCATATATCCAAAACTTACCGTCTTTACCTGTCCAGTATACGGGTGCATACAAGCCGGGAGGAACATTGCTGCTATCGGCTATTCCCCTTATTCCATACTGGGCTGAGGTATAATAAGCACTATCGCCATGTACCCATGTCCACAAACCACTTTGTGCATACAAGGATGAAAAAGTTGCTAGAGACAAAAAAAACAGAATCGCAGAAATTTGCACGGTTGTAATTAGTTTTTTCATAATGGTGCGTTAGAGATTTGATTCTAAAATTTATAAAAACTAAAATAAACAATCTCTGTCCTAAGATTGCCTATTCAAAAGTAAAATGATTTTTTACAATTCCAAATCTGGATCACTAAAGTTAATTGTAATTTTTCCGAAAATGAGGTTTAATGATTCGGAGAGGGGTTTTGAAAAACGAGTCGTGAGTGAGTCGAATTGCTAATTTCGAAGTAGTTCGATCTTTCGTTTTACTAGTTCCTTGAATTGATTTTTCAATTCCTCATTTAAAAAACTAAAATCAACAAACTCCATCCACATGGGAATAGCCTTCTCAAACTTCTTGAAAATATTTTCCTGTGCCTTTGCATCTATCTTCGCCGCAGTAAAAGCAGCTACAAAATCATTCCTTGTGATTTTTCTCTTCCGTCCATTCAATGTCAAAGCTAATTCTTCATTATCTGCCGAATTAACCAAGGCTGTTGCAACCATATCGTAGGCAGGGGCTAATGTGTAACCAATTCCCGGCATATTGATAAGCGAAAAATTCTTTAAGTGCATATCAGCGTTTCCTGTTAGGAAAGAAAACAAAACCTGCTCATAAAAATTTACAACATCTAACCCGGGATTTTCTGAGTACTTTAAAATAGCTTTTGAAATTTGTTCGTGTGATCCATGGTATTTGTCTTCAGTTTGTCTCTCCGTAATCTGGCACATGTCTTCCATGTGTATCTTTTGCTTCTTTTTCCTGTCAATTCGTTTTGTAATATAAGCAAGGTTACCTGATGATAATCGGATGAGGCTATGTGGAACAGTTTTAATTCCGGCTATGTGAGCAAGGTGCATGGTTAGATCTTCTACTTCCGGTAATTGTTCGTATTCAACTGTTGGCGGCTTCAAAATAAAATCACCTAAAATTCCGACTACAGTTAAACGCTTAGGTTCATTTCTGTTATCGCCTTTTGAAATTGATAAAGACAACTTTGCCTGAACTCCTGTTACTGCGCTATGACTTCGAATAATTTTCGCAGCCATCTCTTCCATTTGTGATTCATTAAAATCAATCAAAGGTTGTTGCGTTGACCCAAATATTTTTTTACTGCATGCAGGATGAAAATTTATTTCATCATCACTTAGTGTTTGATAACAGTATAGGCAGCGTTTCATTTTTCTTCTTCAATTAAAGGGTGAACGCTCACTGCTCCTATGCAATCTTCGCAGCATGCAAGTAATAATCCCATTCGATCACGTGGATTTAACTTCCAGTTTTTTTCAGCAACATTTAATAACCATCCTTCAGGAATCAATCCGTCAAAGAATGGGAATAGAGTCTTACTTTCAAACGGTGCTTCTTGCATTGGAAGAGTTAAACTTATTGCTTCCGGTTTTTCACTCTGTAGATAAACACTCGAGTACTGAAAATGATATCCTGAATCATCCTGAATAAGCAAACCTGCTTTTTGATTGTTATATTTTATTTCAGCTTTTCTCATTCAGCAATTTTATTTCTATCCATTGGGACCGGTTCCATGATATGTCCAAATAGTTTCAACACCTGGTTTACTTTATCAAGTCTTAAGGATGGTTTGCCTTGTTCCAGGTCACGAATAAATCGCAATCCCACACCTGCCTTCTCAGCCAATTCAGGCTGACTAAGGCCGGCTTGTTTCCTCTTTTCTTTTACAAATCCGGATAATACCATTTTTTATACCCTTTAAGGTATAAATGTAGTAAAATGTTTCAATATAATACCCTTTAGGGTATGTTTTTGAATTAAATGCATATATTATACCTTAAAGGGTATAATAAAGTATTCAGCTTATCTAATTATACCCAATTGGGTATAAGTATTAGTGGATATAATTTAATCCTTGAATGAAATTGTAAAAATTTGCAGTATTTACTGAGTGCTTGAAATATCGTCTCAATCGAATTTCGTCGTAACAATCTTGAATATTATAAAGAAAAATTCTTCCGGGTAAATCTGCTTTACTCGATTTATTATAAATAGATTTCTCACCCCGATTGGAGGAATCTTCTCCAATCGGGAGAATGTGGAGTGCCAATGATGAGTTATTTCCTTTCAGGAACAAACAGTTTTTCACTTCCTACTAAATTAGATCCTTTGTAAATAGATACTATATAAATTCCATCATTCTCAAATGGAATGTAAGTTGTGTGTGCAACATTTTCTATTTTTGAAATAATTTTTCCTATTAAATCATAAACAATTATTTTATCTCCTGTCGACTGTCTTACAATTATAGATTGATTTTGGGAAGTAACATCAAAATCAACGGTTGATTTTGGTTCAGCTATAGAAGTTGTTGTACCGAATCGGTCCACTTTTGTGATCCAAGGAAAAATGTTACCCCAGAAATCCTTTGTGGAACCACTGATTATGAATCCACCATCTGAACATTCTTTAACGAAAAATGGATCAACACCATTTATTCCGTTAAAAGTTACATACCAAAGTATATTCAAACTTGAATCTATTCTGGCGGCAAAACCAGAACCGCTCACTTCTGTTCCTATGCAAATTGAACCTCCTTGTCTAACCTCGATTGCGTCAGTATATTTTGCTTGATCTGCTAAGAAAATAACCGGCCAGGTAGGCCAAGCTGTTCCACTTTGACTAAGAGTAAAAAGACCTGAATACCAATCATAACGAGCACCCAATATAATAGATCCATTTGAAGTATTGGGTAAAACAACACCTGCTCCAAATACATGAGGATTGCCCATTGTATCGACTATTGTATTATTCCATAAATGATTAAAAGAGGAATCGAAGGCATCAACGTTTATGATTCCGCCCCAAATTAAATCTGAAGCCACAACCATTTTATTGGGATCTATAAAATTAAAATGAAAATTATTTCCACCATTAGTATAGAGGTTGACTTGAAAGCCTGTTCCTGCTGTGTCCATTACATATAGGTTATAGCTACTATAACTTGAACTATAAGTAGTTTTTGAAGCAAAAAATAATTTCCCTCTACTATTAATTTTGAGTTGTGTTACTTTATTTGAATAATTGATTGGCCCATAAGGCAAGTTTGCCACTAGTGAATCTCCGATTGAATCAAGAATAGCTAAATAAGGAGACGGAAAATTATTAACAGATTTGTATCCGCCACATGCTAATTTTCCATCATCCAGAATTTCAAAAACGTAAGTTGAAAAATCGTAAGCTTTCGTCCAGATTGGATTTAAGTTGCTATCACATTTCATTATAGTAGTGTCCTCAGGAAAAGATATCAAAAAATGGCCATCGGAATCTTCCGCGGCGCAGGCTGTACCGTGTTGATTGAAAAATATTTTTTCAAAAATTTGTTGAGCATGTGTTGCGGAACTTATTGTCAGTAAGAGAATAGAAATAATTATTTTCATTTCAATGAAAGGCTTTGATTTTAATTAAATAGTACACAAGGAGATTAGAACAAACATATAGAGATAAGATTGATTGCATAGGTACTATTTGGTAGACGAGCATTTTCATTATGTCAAACGGGCTTTTCTTAGTGTGTCTAAACTAATTAATTGATAAAGATGTTGGACTCGCACTTACATTACGTCATTATAAATTAATTCATACTAATCAACTTTAATAATTTTACAATGAATCATAACGAATAAGCTACCTAACACCTATTAAAAACATTTAGAAATCTGTTCCGCAGACGATAATTATTTAGCGAATCACCCATACCCCCTCACGAAACGTGAGCGAATCAATCCCACGTCCTAACGGCTCCTAACGGCTCCTTCCCGATAGTTATCGGGAGAAAACAAAAAAGCCTCTTTCTTGCGAAATGAGGCATGATTGCATCATATCGGGTATAGATCATTCCGGTTGAAAATTCGTTTTTACTCCAATTAAATCGTTTCTGACGATTTTAAACAAACTTTTGTAAGTCATTTAAACCATATTTCACATCTCAATTAAATAGTTGTAAAAAAATCATTTTCAACTTCTCCAACGTTTTTTATTATCGATTTTCTTATATTTAGCAAAGGAATTACACTTTCGAGGTACTCTTCATTAATGCAAGCCATCTTCGATACTATCACGTTGATTAGATTTCATCTTTTCACAATTCCTTTATTGTAATTAATTCACACATTAATGATCACACATTATGCGCACTAAATTTATACTGCTAATAGTATTTTCTTTTTTTTCAAATTTCAAGTTAACCGTTCAAGCGATCAACGATTTCCAATCACATCAAAGTGGAAATTGGAATCAGACTTCCACTTGTGAGAGATGGGATGGAACAACATGGGTCACCCGATCGACAGAATTTTTAACGTCATTACTTCCTCAATCCCCTTACGCATGCAGTAGCGAGATTCCGCCGGGAGTTGGCAAGGCCGTTTCCTAGTGATCATTCCAATCAAAGTTAATAAATAAATCTATACTACCCGCTCGGGAATCTTACCACTTCTTGAGAAAGGATAATACGGAAGTATTGAAAGCAAAAGAAATCACCGAGCGGTGGGTAGCTCGAAATTCGGAGTAAGCAGACCGGTTCCTACTATTCAGTTCAGATGAAATTTGACTTTATCCCCGAATTAGGTGATTGCAGATTTATAGATTTAAATGAATCTTCGTAGTTGTCAGTAATTAAAACTGAATATATCTAATTCTGATAACTGACTCATTTTTGCAATTAATTACCACCTTAATCAACACACATTATGCGCACTAAATTTATACTGCTAATAGTATTTTCCTTTTTTTCTTATTTAAAGTTAAACGCTCAATCGATCAACGATTTCCAATCACATCAAAGTGGAAATTGGAATCAGACTTCCACATGGGAGAGATGGGATGGAACAACATGGGTCACCCCGGCTCCATTTACACCTACCAATACTGAAGGTAGTATTACCATTTTAAATTCTCATATCGTATCTGTTTCGGCTGCCGTTTCCGCCGATCAAACAGTAATTAATACGGGTGGACAGATCACTACAAATCCCGGAATTACATTAACAATAGCCAACGGAAGCGGAGATGATCTCACTATCAATGGAACGTTTCTCAATTCCGGCACGTTGAGCATTTCCACCGGAACAATGAAAGTAAATTCAGGAGCTACATTCATTCATAATACCACTTCCGCAATTTCTTCAATTTTGAATGTTACTACCTTTGATATTAATTCGAATTTTATTTATCAGGGATCTTCTACTCTGACTCCTTCAATTTCAATATCCGGAAGAACTTTCGGAAATCTCTCTTTTGTTTCTACTTCAGGTTCATGGTCTACAACACCTGGAGGAAATTCAGCTATCTCTTGTAACAATTTAAATGTTGGGACCGGGGTTACAATAAATAATAACAATACCGCAAACTTTCTTATCAATGGTGATCTTACGATTGACGGTTCATTTATTAGCATCTCAACGCAGATATTTAAATTACAGGGAACTAGTAAAATAATGTCAGGTATTTCATTGACAAACTTTTTCGATTCTCTATATATAACATCCGGCGCCTCCTATTCTGTGCAAAATACTTTGCGATTAAGTGGTTCAGCTGGTGTAGTAGTGGATGGTGCATTGACTGTAAACGGCGGAATTAATTGTGGTACTGTTATCGTTTCAGGAACCGGCGCATTTAATTTGTCTTCCGGAGCTACGATGGAAGTCGGTTCATCGGCAGGGATCACGCTTCCTGGAAATGCCACCGGAAATATTCGAACTACAGGAGGAAGAAATTTCAATCCTGCAGCGAATTACATCTACAATGGTTCCTCTGCTCAGGATATTGGTTCTGCTCTTACTGTTGTAAATAATTTGACGATTGATAATGAATTTAATGTCAGTCAGAATGGTGTGGCTTTAACAGTAAATGGCACTCTTACCATTGTTGGTAGCGGAAATTTTATCAATCCAACTACATTCGTTTCTTCCAATTCTTCACTTACTTTAAACGGACCAAATATTGCTTTTGTGAATGGCAGTACGGCTGGATTTACAACCAACTCTTCTACAGATCTTAACTATGGTGGGTCAGATGCCGGGATAACCATCCCAACATCTGTGAGTACACTAAACACATTATCGATCAACAAAGGTTCAAATCATGTTGCAGTTTCTTCTTCTGTAACAGTATCAAATCTAATCCTTACAAATGGTAATTTTGTATGCAGTAGTGGTTTAGTTAAAATTAAAGCAACTTCAAGCATCACAGGTGGATCCGGTTCATCATATGTTAACGGCACATTAATTCGAGTTATAAATACAGGTGCAACTTCATCAATTACTTTTCCTGTCGGCAAACTTTTATACGAGCCAATCAAATTTAATAATGTTACAGTTTCTGGTTTCTCCGCGCTAGATTTGGAAGTTGAAGCACATGAATCTATTCCTGCAGGCGGTCCTAATACATCGAATTTACATGGTGAAATGACAAACAGGTACTGGTATGTAAATACTAGCGGATTAAGTTCAATAACATCAATTGGAAGTTTTGCATTAACGCCTACTACTCCTGTTCCGATACTTACAACAAATAACCTGGTAGGTTTTTCCTCAAATAATTCTCAACTCTCTTACAGCAGTATTGGTGGTATTGTGGGGGGTTCCACAATTACAACAACTTTATCATTATCCTCATTCACAAGCGCTGTGAATTTTACCGGAGCATATATTGGAATCGGCGAGAATATTGTAGCCGGTGATTATTATGCGATCGGGCCCGGTGCTTCGTATACACAACCAAACGGAGATAATTATGTGGCAAAATTCGCAACACTTACGGCCGCTGTAAACGCATTAAATAATTTGCCTGGTAATTCAAAAAGATTTTTCGAATTTCAGAGTGATTATGTCAGTACGTCAGAAACATATCCGATAACAATTACTTATTCGGGAACAGCAACAAAAAAGGCGGTGTTCCGGGCACGATCCGATGCATCTTCTACAATCAATATTATAGGTCCATATAATACTTCTTTTGGTGGTATGATCGTACTTGATGGTGCTGACCATATCATTTTTGATGGTTCTCCGGGCGGGACTTTGGGAACAACAAGAAGGCTGCGGTTTAGAAGCAGAGATGCTACACCTTTCCGCGCGGCATTTTATATTTATAATGACGCAACTAATAATTTGTTGAATGCCCTTGCGATTGAAGGAGGCTTAGGCTCAAGTAATATTTCTATTGGCCCGGAATCATCAGGTGGTTCAGGTAATGATTTTACTACCATTCAAAACTGCAAAATTGGTCATAGAATAGATAGCATTGGTATTCCATCTTATGGAATTTTTGCTGATGGATCTAGTGGAATGCAAACCAATGATGTCATTATTCAAAATAATGATTTCGTTGGCTGCCGTGATGCAATAGAAGTTAGAGCAAATATTGGATACTGGCTCATCACACAAAATAATATTTATGGAGACGGAATAAATGTATTTAATGGTGGGATTACTGTTTTGAATTGCGGTGTTTTGGATTTTAATGTTACCAATAATTATCTGGGTGGTACAGCTCCCGGAACCGGTGGTTTGCCTATGTTAATTTCAGATAATTCTTTCGTAGGAATAGATGTTGAAAATGCAGAGCCGACAGGACGAATTAAGGTCAACAATAATAAAATCGCAAATATTGAGTTTAATCAAGTTGGAGGTTTTGCGGCATTTAGAGGTATTGCTATGTCAGGGATTGTAACCGTTAATAATAATCTAATTGGCGATACTGTTCAGACGAATAGTCTGAAATTTGACGGCGCGAACACTTTTGATTTTAAGGCTATATCTGCATCCTTATATTCTATTAGTTCATATGATACTATCACAAATAATGTCATAGCCAACGTGACATTATTAAACGCTTCTTCCACCACTAGTTTTGAGGGAATGCGTCTTATTCATTCTGATATAAGTTCGATGCTTGTTTCTAATAATAAATTCAGTAACATATACAATGAACGAATAGGTGGAATGGCTCTAATAAGTCTTGACAATACTTCTCCAAGCACTCAACATATTACTAATAACATTTTTGAAAATATTACTCAAACAAATCCAATGCTAACAAGCTTTACCGGAATTTATTGTGATGGTTCAGCAGTAAATGTTTCCGGCAACAGATTTGGGAGTTTAACTATTCCGAACTCGATTTCATTGGCTTCAAACGGAACATGTTCAGCTATATTAATCACGACCTCTGCTGTTGATGGAGCAGCAACTATTCAAAATAACACAATTTCTAATTTATTATCTACAGGTTCTTCATCATTTACCGGAATTAATTTTTCAGGAACAGGAAGTTATTCTCATTCCATCACCGAAAATATTATTAATAATATAAAATCAACATCTATAAAATCTTCTGATGAAACCGGTGAGTCCGGAGATTTTGCGCTGATAGGAATTGTTTTGAATGCTTCCAGTTCTATTCAGCCACAATTGATTTCAGGCAATTTAATTACAGGTCTGCTCGCGCAACCTTCTAATCGTGGCTTCTATCCTGTTGTATGTGGAATATTTGTTAAGAATGGAATTGTTAATGTGAAGAAAAATAAAATATATAATTTTCAAACAATTCCGGTTACGACTTCCGGCTCTCAAGTTTTACTTGGAATTAAATACCGTGGCGGAAGCGGAAGTATTACTGCCTCCAATAATATGATCTCAATTACTAATTCTCCTTATTCACATAGGGCATCGATTTTTGGAATTTATGATCATAGTACTTCCTCATCAGTCAATTCATTTTTTCATAATTCTGTTTATATCGGTGGCGTCAATTCAGGAGTTTCCAATTCATCGTCATTTTGGAGAAATTCAACAACAGGAAACGTACAGGTAGTAAATAATTTGTTTCATAATTATAGATCAGGTACCGGAAGTCATTACGCAATTGTGAATCTAACCGGAACTTCATGGAGCACTACAGCTTCCAATTACAATAATTTGAGTACATCCAACACCAGCACGCTTGGTATGTGGCCGTTTTGGCCGCTGAACTCAGATAAATCTTTTGCTGCTTGGAAAGCTATTTCTGGTGGCGACATGCAATCGATAAATACACCGGTAGTTTTTGTTAATAATGAGAATGATCTGCATTTAACATATGATAATTGTGATCATGTTAATCGAGGTGCTCCATCATCAATTACAACTGATATTGATGGTGAGGCACGAAATAATACAACACCCGATATTGGTGCTGACGAATTAATTGGTGCAGGGATATTTTATTTTGCAGATTCAGATAATGACAATTATGGTTCAACAACAGATTCAGCAAGGCTTTGTACGCCATCCGGAATATATACTGCTTTAATAGGCGGTGATTGTAATGATGGAAATGGATTGATTAATCCGGCTTCAACTGAGATCTGTGGAAATGGAATTGATGAAAATTGCAATGGTCAGATTGATGAAGGCTGTATAGTTACATTAAATCTAAAGGTATTAATTCAGGGGTATTTATTAACATCAGGAACCATGCGTGCAGTGGTTGATAAAATTAATTATCCCTCAATTTGCGATACCATTATTGTAGAATTGCATCACACCAGTTCTCCATTTAATTTAATACAATCAGTAAAAGAAATTATTGACACCTCAGGTTCAGGACAATTTATTTTCAATCCTTCCATTATCGGACAACAGTATTATATAGTTGTCAAACATCGTAATTCACTTGAAACATGGAGCAGCTTACCGGTGAACTTTAATTCTTCGTCTGTAAGCTATGACTTCACTACTGCTGCAAACAAAGCTTATGGGAATAACCAGTCAAGTTTAAGCAATGGCAAGTTTGGAATCTGGAGCGGCGATATTACGAATGGCATAACGTCTGGAATTAAGGATGGAATTATAAATTTCAACGACTTCATTCAGTTAGAAAATCAAACTTCAGGATTCATTATTGGTTACAATGTCAATGATCTCACAGGTGATGGCATTGTTGATGCGGAAGATTATTCATTGATTGAGAATAATGCAGCGTTAGGTGTTACACGTCTTAGTCCTTGAAGAGAAGTTATGAATTTTACATAGTAATTTAATCTGCATTATTAATTCGGTTGAACATTCCGGCGAGCGGGGTATTTATATTAAGGAGTTTGTGAAATTTACATATCATGTTGATATTCATAGATTTAAAAATTAGCAAAATACTTAATTTTATGCACCTAATTAGGTACATTTGTTGTAAAACAATCTAAAATGGCTCCATTATTAGCCGAAATGAATGGCATTAAAATATCGATCTTTTCTAAAGAGCATCTGCCTCCACATTTTCATGCAGCTTTCGCTGAAGATGAAATATTGATTGAAATAAGAACAGGCAAAACCTATGAAGGGTGGATACCAACAAACAAACTAAAACTGGTACACAAGTGGCTGAAAGCAGGGAAAAATAGAGAAAACGCTGAAAGAATTTTTTTCGAACTAAACCCGAGATTGAAAAAATAACAAAGGCAAATAATGGTCGTGAATAAAAATAAAATCAAAATGAAAACCCCCAAAATAAAAAGTACGGAACCAAATATCAACCGTAAACCTCATAAGAGATTACCGAAAATATTAAAGATTAATCGTATTGAAAAAGATCGATTAATTGTATCTGTATTGTTTAGTACTGGTGAAGATAGAATACTTAACTTTAATAATATTTTTAAAAATATTTGGAAAATTGATAAAGAAGATCCAGAATATAAACTTTTTAATCCAAATGAATTTGCGAAAGTTAAAGTTGAAAATCACACTTTGATTTGGAACAATGTCATTTTAGCAATTACAGATTTTGATAACAATAGAAAAAAAGTTTCATTTGATGTGGGAGCTGATTCATTATATAAACTGAGTGAAATTGATTCTAAATTAAATATTTCAATTGGTACTTTATTCAGAAGAGCAAGATTAGCAGCAAAGAAATCACAAGAAGAAGTAGCTGAATTATCTGGAACATCACGGACTTATATAACAAAATTAGAAAATGATAAACAAGATATAGAAATAATAACTTTAAAAAAAATTGTTGAAGCTGGATTAAATAAACAGTTAAACATATCTATTGAATAATTTATTAACCCAAATAAAAGGATTTCAAGAAAATTAAAGAAATAATTTAAATTTATATCCCATTTGAATAAAAATTGAATTTATTCCGAATGAACAGCTGAACGATAAAACAAGGAATTTGATTGTGGATGTACTAATAGCAACTTTACTAATAATATACACTTTATAAGAATTTATGTTGATGGACCTTTACCTTACAGCGTTTTCAAGACGAGTTTCATGAAAGATAAGCAAAGGAGGCGTAAATTATACGCCCTCTTGCTTTATTAAGTTATTATCAGATTCTTCAGGCTGCCTTGATTCTTCATTGTTTGGATTGTATTTGGAAACTAGCGATGTAAATAGTTTCATAATCTTATCAGGTATTTTAACCCTCTAAGTTTAAAATTTAAAGTTGCATATATTGGAGGAATAAAATGTTTGTCTCTTTGATTAAAACGAAATAGTTCCCAGATCTCCTTGGGGTTTTATTAAGGTAATTTTCTAACTTTTCAAGATCGTTAATGTGTATTAATGTTAGTGGCTTAATATTGACTTTATTTGTTTTTAGATCAACAATTAATTCTTGAAATCTTGCATTAAAGGTATCTGCCATTAAAGGAGTTTGCAGCGCTTTGTCATTTAAAAAGATACATGGGTAGATTGTGTAGACATGACCTTTAGGAAACTTCAGGTCAATATTTATCATGTGCTCTTCAAGAATTTCAATCGATTTTACTAATTGATTTACGCCGAATTTTTCAAAAAATGAATTCCTGTCATTTTTATATAAAGTGTCAATAGTCCCTCCGAATTTATCATCGTCATAAATACTACTTGATTTTACCTGACCAAGTATAATCTTAGAATTACTTCTAAAATACACATCTGCGATTTCGATATTTCCGTTCTTCGTGGGCAATTTCAGTTGATTAAACATAAGTAGAATTGAATGCTTGTAATTCTCAAAGCAAACCTTCAGTATTTCACCCATGTAATTTTCAAAGAAATAACCAAACGCACTTCGATACAAGGTAATTTTGAATTTTGATTTACCCTGCTCATCTTTTACATTTTTTATCCAATCAAACCAAAAATCATTTAGAAATTGCGAGTACGTTTTCTCTAAAAGGAATGAATTGTCAGATAAGATATACTTGCAAGGACCGACATTGATAAATGGAGATTTGCGGATAGTGATTAATTTGTAAGTTTCTTTGTTAGGTGTTGCTTGGCTCAGTTTATCATATAGGTTTTGGTGGCCTTCTTTTATTAGATAAAAAAAATTGTGTTCTGGTTTTTCGCTACTATTTGACAAGTACATGCTGAATAATTCAAATATGAATTGCTGCGGCTCAATATTATACACAACTTTAAAATACTTGGAAATTTCAATGCCAAATACTTCGTGTTTAAGAAAAAGTCAATTAGATGAAATCCTCGAAAAGGAGTGAATACCGGATCAGTTTCGATCGACATTTCATTTAGTGGGAGAAGTTTTGGGTTTAATGATTCGAAATCAACTCTTGTATCTTTGTCTTCTTCTCTTATTTGTGTGATTGTATAATTTACTGCTAAAAAATATCTTAGAATACTATCCCAAACTTCAGGCTTTGCCATTTTGAAGTTGTCAATGTTTTTTATCTCTGAGGAGTTGACTATTTCTTCCATTGCAAATAGGCAAGCTTGCCTATTAAAGATGATTGGATATTCCTCCTTACTTTTTGTGTATCTTTCTGCAACATTAGAATACTTAACAAATTGTTCTTTCGTCATAGTGAAATACTTGAGCTCTTTTACTTGTGTTTCAAATGTCTCATCAATTTGAATTTCCGTTTTGGGCTTAAGACGATAGTTTAATCCTGATATTTCATAGAGAATGCTTTCCTTAGAAATATGACTGATTAAGGAGATTCTATTTTCCGGTGGCTCTTCTCCGAAAAACAATTTATAATCAAGAATCAATAATGGCTTAGGCGCTGCTATGTGCATGGATGTGTATGGTTAGTGAAAAGAGTGATGGACATGTTTAAATTTTTAGTTTCTGCCTTAAGTTATAATAAAAATGGATTGCTTTGATTTTATCATCTCCGTTTAATACGTCCTCTTGAATTTGAGTACTTATTGATTTCTTATATTTTCTATAGATGTTTTTTGAGTATTCTGAATTAAATGATTTTTCTGTGATTTTACTTTTACTTATTTCGAAAAAACTATTTGCCGGAAATATTTTTATTTTACTGAGGCTGTCCTTAAAATACAACGCATTATTTTTATTGGAAGATTCTACAAAAATTAGCGATGACTCTGTTTTCTTTTTATTTATAAAGCAAATTTCAAGTTCTTCTCTATTTTCATAAGAGGTAAGCCATCCTAGTATATTTTCTGATTTCAATCTTGAAACTAATTTGACCATCCTTTTCGGATTTAGTTTTATATCTAAATCACTTAATTCAAATTGTTTTTCTTCAGGGAAAAAGGTTGAATATATTTTGGTATTGAAGAAACGGCATGACTTCTGGAGTTCAAATAGTTAACAAAAAAAACTTCAATATCGCTTTTTGTTTTCCAAACCTGAATACCTTTTCCGACATTTTTCGCCATCCATATCTTTGTTGCGAAAAACATTACATCTTCAAATTTCTCACTGAGATGGCCTCGGAATAAAAATGTGTTTTTCGGAATAATACAGTGACCATATTTTAAAATTATTTCACTCATTTAAAGAATTATAATTTGATTAAAATAATTGGAATTGAACTAGAGAGTACTATGGTGTGAAAACAGATAAATATATTCAAGATTAACAAAGAGTTGACAAAAAAGCCGGGATCTAAATTAAATAGTTGCACTCTCATTTCCTGCTTCAATTTTATTTTTCAATTCCTCAACTTCTAAAAGATTTTTTAAATTATTTGCACTTTCGTTCTTCCCTATTAACTCTTGTTTTATTCGATCAAGAATTTTAAGTTGCAGTAGATCAACAGTAAAACTAAAGGAGCCCATGGTTTTTTTATCTATTTGCTGAAGCTCCGTATCTGTCAAAACAGTTTTTAAGCCTTGAATAGTATATTCGTCTTTCTTCCACAGCTCTAGATTGTTATAAGTGACTCCTCGAATAAATCCGTCTACTGTTCGGTGGATTACCAAATCATAAGCCCAATACATTTGATATAATTCTTGGGAGATGAAACAACGGGCTCCATCAATAAATTGAAAAGCTTCATCACTCACTTTTAGCAAATTGTTTTTAGCTTCCATTTTAATGCTATCATACTTTGTTGGTTTTCCAAATGGCTGCATATTCTTTAGTGTTTCAATAGACCACTCAGAATCTTGAAGTATCCACAATGTTAATTGTACATTAGGAGGTATTGCTCTTTTAACAATAAAGGTATTTTTCCATATTTGTTCTAAGATTAAAATCTTCCTTTCGTTGATTGCTTTTACATTGTTTAGGAAAATTGAATGTGCATTATTTAAAAGATTGTTACTCTTAGATAATTCATTAGTCAATCCTACAATTTTTTCATTGTATTCATGCTGGAACTTTGCTGTTATTTTTCCTAACAATATTTTACCACCAAATGCAAACGCTGAGATAATTACAACAGCAGTTCCACCCATAGCTACGATTAGATCGCGAATAGTTATAGTTAGTATCATAATTTCAAATTTACTTAAATTTGGCTTGAATTACCAATTTCAAAAGAAACTTGAGGTTTAGAATATTAGCACCAGTTCAAAACAAACTACAGGTTTCCTTGCACCGCCCAATCCTGCCTGAGCCATTCCCAGACAATTCCTAACGAACCTTTTTCCGAAACGTTTATTTCGCACCACTAAACCAACCTTGGTTCAAATAAACTGAAGTTCCGTCTTGCTTAGCTCCTGATTAGGATCTTGGCAGCAATTGTCACCGCATTATTCTCATAACCCTTTTCAGACAACCGCAGAATCCGGCTCTTGATCTCCGCCGGGCCCCAGAATAACCAACTTTGCTTTTCGAAATATTTCCGGAGTTCTAGCTCTCTATTACGGTAAACCTTTCCGGCAATAAGCCCGAACGAGATCCTTGTACTTTGAAGGATGTGGCCGGATTTGCACCAATCCTCATGAAGCCGTTTCGCCAGTGTTTCCCTGTAGTTCTTTGCGGTAAGCAGCTTGTACCGGCCGGACTGTTCGTCCTGTTCAATAGCTACATGCTCATAAACAACACCGGGACTATCCAGATAAGACTTCACCTCAAGCAGGTAGATTGTATCGGTTGTTGTGCTATAGGCCACTATATCAATCTCCGGTCTTGGCGTGGAAGGTTTGTTAATACTTCTTTTTCATCAGGCGTGAGATCGATCTTTACGGAATGTCTAACCCAATACTTTTCTTCTACCAGAAGCTGGCCAATGATTTGTTCGAATGCGTCCATGTCTTTTTTCCTGTGATGCTACATGGGTGGGGTGACGGGTGCAATGGGATGGCTGGAAAGTTGGATAATGTTATCGAGCGGGGTTTGTTGGTAAGGAGAAATGAAAACCACTTACTCCTTCACAATCTTCCCCGACACTTTTTCTTTCTCCGTAACAATCGTTACCAAATAAACTCCGGCTACAAATTTTCCATAGGAATATCCCTGTTATTAAACTTTAGTGTTGTGCAATATTTAGGCAACATCTTTTTTCTTAATGTTTATAGATTCTGGTCAAAGAATATATGAAGAGCCAGTACAGAAGATACTTCAACAACCTTAACAGTAGTTTCCTGCAACTATTGGATTTTGGAGAGAATATTATTCTTGCAAAAGTTTAATTATGAATGCGATGTCAGACATAAACTGACGATCATCTTGGCCTTTATCAATTTTATTGTGTAATTCTTGGTACATTTGCGTTAAGGATCCTATTAAAATGCCGATTTCAGATTTATAAAAACTAATTTCCCATATAGAGTTATCTCGATGGTAATTAACTCGTTCCATCAATAAATTTGCTATTGCTAACTGTTCTCCAGCGTTTTTAGGCTTTATTCCATAAATTAGGCCATCTTTATCAGGTTCACCTTTAAATTTTATAGCTCGAAATACAAGTACAAGGCCTAAGCCATGTAGGAGATTATAATCAAGTGTTATTGTTTTCATCATGATTTTATTTTTAGTAAATTTAAAAATATTTTATTAGTTCAGCCAAATATAAATTAAACTGTAGATTCTCAGATATGATAAAGTGCTTAAGATTGAACGTTATTATTCTGAATATAAAAAATCATTTAATTATTATTTTGCGGAAAAACGATTTTCTCTTGCGCAGAATCTAATTAAAATACAATGAAATTTGGAACTTCAAGAAGAAGAAATATTTTCTGGCTATCAATTGGCGCAATAGCAACTTTCCTTGCTGTTCTCATTCTTAGGTACTTTCTCATTTGGAGAGGATATTCCTTAGATATTATCGCAGGAATATTAGGAGCAGTCGTTCTATTATTGATCCTTGAAGTGAAAGAGTTTTACACAGAAAAATTTGTCTATGGCAAAGCTCAAGGAGTTTATAAAAGAAAAGAGATTTTCGAAGTTGATCATACTGCAATAATCAATACTAAATACAAGCCTTTAGAAGCTTATGAGTCTATTGATTCTGAATTGCAAGTTAGATATTTAGGAGAAAGAAGTTATTCCATTAAAGCATTTTACCAATTAGGAGAGGTTGAGGGATTTATGCAATTAGATCCTTTTAATCCTCTAAGAGGAAGTGGTACTTATCAATACGTGTCAGGAGGATTAAAAGATATCGGTACTTATGAAATGTTTTTAAATAAGCAGAAACCGAGTGCAATTTATGTTGAATATAAAAATATCGTTCCAAATGGACTTGCTGAAGGTTTATGAAACTTGGGTATGGGTCTCAGAATTGATGTCAGAAAAGAAATAAAAGAAGGAGTTAAAACATGGTTAATGAAGAAGCAACGGAAAGCGTAAATAATCCGCTATTCTATTATACAAGAATTGATAGGTTCCTTTTCGAGAATTTAATAAACCGTACTTTTTATTTTAGTTCACCCAAAAATTTCAATGACCCTTTCGATTGCAAAGCGCCTATGATATTTGGAGTTGGAACAACTGAAAAAAGAATGGGTGAATATTATGATTTCATAGCAGGAAGATGGAAGCATCTAGTATTTAATTTGGAAAGAAATGAGTTCTTAAAGAACTGGAAGGTTAACCCAGCTATTTTTGAAGAAAGGCTTTGTAGTGAAGTTCAAAAAAGAGCTGATGAAGAATTTGGTATTCTATGTTTGACCACAGTTCCAGACTCAATAAAAATGTGGTCACATTATGCGGATAAACATAGAGGGATTTGTGTTGAATTAGATGCAAATGAACATTTATTTAGCAATGCTTACTATTGGAAGGTAAATTATCCTGAACATAATCATTATCAAAATTTCATTGAGCATGATGTAGATTTTACCTCGTCTTTAATGGGTCAGGTTTTAACGAAGGCGAAAATCTGGGAAGATGAACAGGAATTTAGAGTCGTGCTTAACAATGCGGGTTTGCATGAATTTAATACAAGGTATGTTAAAAAAATAATCTTTGGAGTTAACACCCCATTTGAAGAATCAGAAACTATTCAAGCTTTGGTTGAAAAACTTCATTATCCTAATTTAGAATTTTACAAGGCTGAAAAATCAAAGAGTGAATTTAAACTCAATATAGTCCCATATTAACATTGTAAAGTGAAATGAAACAAGGAAGATTACGAAGATTTTAAAATAGGTATTTCCGATGAATATGGCGGCACCATTGATCAAAAATTCAGCGATGAAGCTTTAGATGGTTACTCAAATGCTATTTGGAATATAGATTAAAGATTCATTTTGATAAATAACTTTCCTGCTGACGAACTTTCTTTTAGCACCCCCCTTAGCGAATCGTATTGATTCTGTTTCTGTTTCTCAAAATGGATAGGTCCTTTGCAATTCAGCTTCTTTTAACATTTTTTTACGACCCTTTTTCATTGTGTTTTGCATTCTTGTGCCAACGAGGTGTCCTTTTCCAATTTTATAGTAAGCTCAAAATCAAATATTGATTGAAAATAATCACCCCCCTTGATAGATTGGAAAGCCAAACGGAATCCGCAATTTACCAGTAAACCAATTTGCAAAGACGGTATCTTCTCCCGGAAATAAACAATGAATATCAACCTTTCGATAATTATAAACACAGCCATCCAATTCCACCAATAAAAGTAAATTGTCTCTTATCTCCCAAGTTCCTTCATAACCACGTTGCAATCCAGTATCAGGGCTTTGAAACTCTAAAGGATCTTTAAGTGCTTTTAAATACGAATCCAATGGCAAGGTAGCCAAATGATAAAAAGTATCTTGGTATATGATATTGTCTGTTCTTTGTCCGCACATGGCTAACGATGTTAATTTATTTTTTAAAGATTACTTTCCGGGAATTCAATTTTATTTTGGCCATGTTCGCTATAAAATAAATGGAAACTTTATTTGATTTCAAATATATCAAAACAAAATCACGCCCAAACTTTTTTAAAAAAAGATCAGTTCCGAATATTCAATCTTTCATTATCCGCTTTCGTAAGTACTAATTTCCCATTCTTCTTTTCATAAATTTGATGAACAAATTTAGAATCAGCATTTACAATTTCTCGTTTTACCATTGTCAATGCGCCTCTGTTCCATTCATAGTCTTCCAAAGTTTGGTAATCCATTCCGCTCCTACTGTAAGACTCAACTCGCTTTTCTCTCGGATATGGTATGGCAGAAATCAATTCCGATAGTTGAATGTTATATTGGAATTTTTGATCTGCCGGATTAAATAACCAGTATTCATCCCAACTATTACCTGTGGCGCCCATCTCGTAGTTTACTTTAAAGTCAAGGAATCCATCGAAATTCATGTCGATGAAATTTGATTTATACTCAGTTCCGCATTCATAGCTCTTGTCTAGAAGTTTTCCGGACTGAACAACGTCGCCGGCATTGTTGTAAATAATAAATGTTTTGTTGCTTTTTCCACCACATGTGATTTTCGCTGAAAACATTCCGGTAGTATCTGGTTTTCCTGGCCAACTATTTACATTCTTATCTTGCACACGACTGTAATAACATGGTCGAATAAATGGACCGGAAAGAGTATCGTTCGAAATCGAAGCTGATTTATTTTTAATTGAATCGTCAACATCAGGAACATTTTTGCTTTGCACATTTGATGATTTGCTATTTGACCCGCAGGCAACGAGAATTAGTAGGTAAATTGTAAGTTTATATTTCATTTTAATTTAATGCACTATTAAAAGATAAGCAGTCTATTAAATAATAGAAATCCTTTATTTGATTGTATCACTACAAATTTATGTTAGGTACTCGTTGCAATATTTGTTTTTCCAATCCCCAAAAGGTAAAAGTACTTTACTTCTATCATCTACTTCGTTCCTAACTTTGAGTATAATTTCATCTAATATCTTTTTTACCAATTCTCTTTCTGTATAATCGTATGGCTCATCGTAATTTGAATTCTCGAAAAAAGTTTTAATCGATCCCGAATCTCTAACTTCTAAATTATTATACATATTATAATGGAATGATTCGAGCTGATCGACATAACTATAAATCATATCATCACCATCTAAATATGAATTGAATTCTGTTAAATACTGAATCAAATCTGCTAGTTGAAATTGATAGTCCTTAATATTCGAATTGTATGAAATTCTGTTTAACTCATCTTGCTTTTTGATTTCTTCTGGAGTTGAGCTCGATTTGTAAGTAAACATTCCATATTCACCTTTAGCGACATTCTCCCAATAGATTTTATGACTGAAATAAGAAAAGCCAGTAGCTACCGTTTGTTTTGCTGTAAAAATAAGTTTTCTTGAAGACGCTTCTATATTTGAAAGCGCAATAATCATTTTATGAAGTACTTCTGCCTGCCTTTGAATTTCTAGTTTGGAAATATCTGCTTTTGAGTTCTCTTAAAATGAGCTTTGTTCAATTGATTTGTTACCAATCCTCCGACAATTAAACCCGAAATTGTACCAATAATTGTATATGCTTGTGGCTCCATGTTCACAAGGTATAAAAAGCATAGACGAAAGAAAATTAGTCGATAGAAATCAGAATTATATTTGGCGGAATCTCGAAGTTTACAGATATTGAGTAAAAATAATCTTTAACAACATGGCAGAAATCGGAATTAAATTCTATCCAAAATCATTTGTGGCTTTAATAGATATACTGGGCTTTAAATCAATCATTGAAAATTCCGAATCTGAAGAATATAATATGGTGTTTCAAAATTTGACAGAAATAGTTTCGTCACAACATACTTATACATTGACCTATCCTGAAAAAGGAAAAGCGAGTTTAAGCTAAATCAACACCAGGAAATAAATTATTTGATTATTTCTGATACAATTATTTTGTGGTCAGATGACACTAGCTACCCTTCATTTTATTCAATAGTAAAAGCAGTAAGAAATATAATTTGGAAATGCTTCAAAACACAATATAATATTGCCTTACGCGGAGCAATAGTTATGGATTCCGTTACAATCTTTGACAATCGAAAGGCGGTAAACCAAAAAGCAATTGATGCTTCAATTATTGGCAAAGCGATTATTAAAGCTTATGAATTAGGCAACAGTCTTGAATGGGCAGGATGCTATATTTCACCTGAGTGCTTTGCCGAAAACGATTCATCATTCGAATTATTTAAGGTGGAAGTAGTGATCTTATGTTTACGGTCTTTGACGATTTAGACTTTCGACAGAGTGGAATTGTAAAGTGTAACGTCCCCTTTAAGACGGGCTCGAAGGAAGGCTATGCAGTGAATTGGATTCATCCATTTAACGTTGGAATGAATGTAGAAGAGAGTAATATTAAATCAACATTTGCAAAATATCCATGCCCAGATGATCAACAAGAAAAACTTAAGCAGAAAATCGAAAACACAATTGCATTCCAAAGGCAATTCCTATCAACTGAAATACCCGCCTAATTGCGATTCTAATCAGGTACAAAAATTTATTGAGAATATTTGATTTAGAGTCAAACGTTACAACTTTAATAGTTTCAATGAATCCTCTTTTTCCTTCGCTCGAATATTGGTTTCGTATTCGCTATTTATCATGCGTTCGAAAATATTGAAATCGTAGTATTTGAATTCGAATCTCGAATCCGTTTCAAATCCTTGATGGCTTTTTGTCTTGTAATTCTTTATGGCTTTAATTTTAGTGCTTTCTGAAGTTCTCCAATCAATCATTACTTGGCTTTTAATATAATCATCATATTCTGGCTGGCCATATTTTTTATTTATCAGACCAAGGGTTTCATCAATTGACTGAAAAGGGCTCTCGGCATTTAAAAACAATGTTATCATAATCAATGAATCGTTATAAAACAATGGTTTAAATGTATACACCCCTGATCCTATTGAATAAGTGTTTTTATAGTAAAAGCTATTTATTAAATTATAATCTTCTTCAGTCATATAATATTTGAAATGTCCAAACATCTCAGGTGAATCTTTGTACTTATTTTCTGTTAAATGTGCGCTCGAAGAATCAACATTTTGCATAGAAAATTTATTGTCTTCTGCAGAATTACTACATGAACAGAGATAGAATACATTACAGATTAAAAATAATCTGACTGATGTTTTTATAATAAGTAGCTTTTCGTTCTTGATCTCATTGATGGTTTCTGTGTTTGTCAAGCATTCCATGTTCTAACAAATCTATTAAATTTTCTATTGAGTATAATATGGCAAAATATTTCAGGCTTTAGTGCATTTTTAAATTTTATAAGTGATTTTCAAGAACCGGATTGCAAATTCATTGATACATTATGGTTCATTTTTCCGCAGACGGCACTCATTAGCGAATCACCCAAAACCCTCTTCGCGAATCGTCAGCGAATCACTTCCTCATCCTAACGGCTCCTAACGTCTCCTAATGAAAAGCAAAAAGCCTCATTCTTGCGAAATGAGGCTTAATGTCTTCTA
>JADJFC010000012.1 GCA_016708785.1 Bacteroidota bacterium
AACCTCTTTCTTTTATATTCTAATCACTAAGACTGTTTAATAAATGTAAGTAATTGAAATTTTGCATAAAGTGCTACTTTACCACCACCAATTACTACTTAATAAATATTAATCGCATCCAACAATCGGGCCTATTCAACGGCTTGTTAAGAAATCCTGTAGACGTAATGACTTTGATTGGCGCGGTTCAGATCCTTGAAACTTTCTGAAGTGGAAAGCATGATGATCTTCGACTTACCTTACTCTTCGTTCTGTAATCGGTCGAACTCTTCCAGAAAAGCTAAACCATCCATGCCGGGCATCATGATATTTATGGTACCATTTGCGGAAGTTTGTCGGGACTGGTCACTTATCTTCGTAAGTCTTCGAGTGCAGCCTGCGCTGACTGGTGATGATAAACAGTACCTGCGAATTGTTCATTTTCGGGCAATTCCTTGTTGATGAAGTTGTCTAACTCATTATCGTCAATAAGCATTACTGAAGCGTAACCTGGGGCTGAACTCAGTACGTGGCGGCTTTTAACGACTTTGTTCCATGTCCGGTAGGGAATTGCTTTCGTTGGAAAGGCCGAGAATCGTGTGATTCGTGATTCGTAAATCGTTTCTAATTTTCCAGACAACAAATTAATCGGAGATATTGTTTCGGATATAAAATGGAAAATTAACACGGAGAAATGGAGAAAAAAGGGAGAGCATAGAGGATAAAAAAAAAAGAAGCAAAGGCCCAGTTTTGCTTCTCTTTCAACAATACATGAAATTATCTTTTCGGTGAAAGGTGATTAGTGATTGCAAAACCGTAATTCGAGATTTGTGATTCGTAATTCGAATGCCGGATAAACCTTTAACCTTCTTTTTTGACTTTGAATTTTCTTCCCGCAGATTTCTGCAGATGACGCAGAATAACCGCAGATTTTATGACTTGTGAATTTTGATTTCAGACTTATAACGTCGTTTAGTTAAAATCGTTACATTTCTTTAATACACAACTGTAACTGCGCCTACTTTTTCCTTTAGACTCCGGTCCTTTAGCAAAGACTTGAACAACGTAATAAGTCCCTGTTCTGACGGGCTGTCCCCGGTACTTTCCATCCCACTGATACTTCGCATTGGTCGATTCGAAAATTACCGTTCCCCATCTGTTGTAGATCAACAAACGGTAGTCTTGAATCCCTTCGCCTTTGATGCCTAATACATCATTCAGTCCGTCTCCGTTTGGAGGGAAAGCAGAAGGCAATATTTCAATGGTGGAATTACTCTCCGCATAGTTTGATGTACTCTTATGTGGGCGTCGCCTTTCTTATAGCCGGTGACTCTGTAGATCTTGTTGTCAGGTACTATTTGAGCTTGACTTTGAGCAGCTAATGAAATCAATAGTGCTCCGATTGTAATGATGCGTATTAGTGTGTTCATGTTCATATGTAAAAAGGTTACATGCAAATTAAAATATATGATGGGCTGCTGAGTCCATATCCGGTACACCTTGGGTAGTATATGTAAGAAACGCCCTTTTAAGCAGGAAATAAGGAAACTTCTTCAAAAACGGGCCTAAAAAGAGGAATAAATTGAGTTATTTAGAAAATGGAGGGAATTGTGTTGTAATTTTTGCAGTCAAATAATCAAAAGAAACTATGCCTTATCCGAAACATCGCGCTCCAATGCGCGATGAGTTAACAAGTGTCGGTTTTCGGGAGCTAAAAACGTCTGAAGATGTCGACAATTCTATCCCTAACAACGAGGGAACAGTACTATTAGTAATGAATTCAGTATGTGGATGTGCGGCTGGAACTGCTCGTCCGGGTGTTAGACTTTCATTAAATTCAGGTAAAAAACCATCGAAATTAATGACCGTTTTCGCAGGACAAGATCTTGAAGCCACTTCTCAAACCAGAAAATACACACTTCCTTATCCTCCATCATCACCCGGCAATTGCTCTTTTCAAAGATGGCAAACTCGTTCACTTTATCGAGCGTCACCACATCGAAGGTCGCAGCGAAATGATCGCTGAGAATTTGAAGATGGCGTTTGAGAATATTGTTGAAAAATGGTGAGGGTAGAGTAGTGAGTGGTAATTAGCACACGAAAGTCATTCACTTATCCATTTCAAATCAGATTACTTTCAGGTCAAGGGTCAAGGGTCAAGGTTAGTACTGCACTTACCTTTGACCCTTGCTAGTACCTTTTAGGACCTTTGACCTATTTTATCTTTTAGTCCCTACAAACAAATCAGGATACCTCTCCTCAATCGGCGCATTGATCACCGATAAACTTTTCTTTCAAAGCATCTATATCATCTTCTGTCATACCAATTGTTGGAATGGGATCGTGCAAAATAATTCTAGCGATTCCGGGATGACCGATTCTTCTGTAGAAATCATCGGGCAATAAAAGCCAGTTGTTCATGAATGTAATCGGAACAATAGGAACTTGTTTTTCGACCGCCAATTTAAATGGACCAGTTTGAATCAGCCCATCCGGTCCTGTGTGATGAATCGTGCCCTCAGGAAAAAGTGTAATGCTAATTTTTTTCTCTATGTCGGCGGCCGCACGCAAAAACGCACGATGCGAGTCTTTTCTGCTCTTTCTGTTCACCGGTATATTCATCCGGTCGAAAAAATGCCGGAATAATGGCACTCGACGTAATTCAGCCTTGCCCATGGTATGAAAATACACAGGTATTGCTATGTAAATCAGCATGATGTCTAAATACGAAGTGTGATTTGGACAGAAAACATATGACTGGTTGGGATCGATCTTCCCTCTTTTTTCAATTTTGTAAAAAATTCCGACAGGCCAGATAATTAAGTGTGCCCAGATTTTTTAATTGTAAAAACGTGTTAATCCAGCTTTTACTTCTCAATAAAATGTAAAAATCGGAAAAAGACGAAAATGTGATAACAGCGTTGACGGAAAACAAAGATCGCCAAAGCCATTGGAAAGGAAAAGCAGGTATTTGACTAATTTTGCTGTTTTTAAGCTTTATTATTGCGAAGGTAGTCATCCAAAATAGATAAGAAGGCACCGCACATTCATTTCTTCAAATAATGCACACAAATGCCTGAAAGTCTTGACCGAAAAGTATTTTTTTTTACCTTTGTCCCCCTTGTAAAAAGGAGGTTTGAAACAATGAGCGGCTCACGGGAATATGTAATTAATTACGGAAGTCTTCCATTTGGTGAACATGAGTTCAGGTTTCCTTATCAATGATGCGTTCTTTCAAGATTCGAAAACTCACTTGTTCAGAAAGGTGATATTGATGTTCTGGTTGTCGTTGACAAAAGAACTGATGATGTTACTTGACTTCACGATGGAAGGTCATGTTTATAGTTGAATGTGATCGTTGTCTTGAAGATCTTGAATTACCAATTGAATCTTACGAAGAGTTGATCGTAAAATTCGGTGAGAAAGAAGAAACGGAATCAGAAGAAGTGATCGTAGTTTCTACAAAGAATATGAATTAGATGTATCTCAGTTTATCTATGAATACATTTCACTTCAGATTCCAATGAGAAATGTACACGATGAAGAAGAGAATGGTCAAACATGCGATCCGGAATTCTGAAGACACTGGAAAAACTTCAACCGCAACAAGAAGAAACTCCACCAACAGATTCACGTTGGGATGGTTTGAAAGGAATAAATTTGAATTAGTACTCCATAGGAGAAACGATAAATTACAATAGTATAATACAAAAATAAAATGCCAAATCCGAAACACAGACACTCGAAATCCAGAAGAGATAAAAGAAGAACTCATTGGAAAGCTGAAGTTCCTACTATAGCTACGGATCCTACGACAGGACAACCTCACCTTTTCCACCGTGCTCACTGGCATGATGGTAAACTTTACTATAAAGGTAAAGTGGTGATGGAAAAGAAAATGCGTAATCATTAATAAATTGCGTTTGAAAAGCAGTTGTGGGAATTTTTTGTTTCCGCTCAACTGCTTTTTTATTTTTATTACATTCGTTAGTCTTAAGTAAGGATAACCAAAGATGAAAATCGGTATAGATATTATGGTGGCGATTTCGCGCCGGAACAAACAGTACTTGGTTCGATTGAAGCTCGCAAAGAACTTCCTTCAAGCGTTGAACTAGTTTTGATCGGTGATAAAGATGCTATGCTTCCTATCTTCGAACGGGAGAATTTTTCTGCTGATCAATTTACGATCGTGCATTGCACTGAAGTGATCGGCATGGCTGAACACCCAACGAAAGCCATTCAACAAAAACCGGATTCAAGTATTTCTATCGGATTTCAATTGCTGAAAGAAGGCAAGATCGATAGTTTCGCTTCTGCAGGAAACACAGGTGCAATGCTTGTTGGTTCTATGTTCAGCGTAAAAGCAATTCCCGGAATTCTTCGTCCGGCAATCGCAACATTGCTCCCTAAATTTAAAGGTGGCTGGGGATTACTTCTTGATGTAGGTGTAACAGCAGATTGCAAACCTGAAATACTTGCACAGTTTGCAACATTGGGAACTATTTATGCTGAGAGCATCTTACAATTAAAAAACCCTTCAGTCGGATTGATGAGTATCGGTGAAGAAGAAGAGAAAGGGAATTTGCTTACAAAAGAAACTCATCAGCTTCTAAAAAATATGACAAGCATTAACTTCATCGGTAACGTTGAAGGTCGTGACTTGTTCAATGAAAGAGCGGACGTAGTTGTATGCGATGGCTTTACAGGAAATGTTATTCTTAAAGAAGCAGAATCTTTTTACAGAATGATTCGCAAGCGCGGAATTCGTGATGAGTATTTCGATCGTTTCGATTTTGAAGATTATGGTGGCACACCAATTTTAGGTATCAATTCAAATGTTATTATCGCACATGGCATCAGTAAAGCAAAAGCGATAAAGAATATGATTCTTCTTTCTAAAAATGTGATCGATGCGAAGCTGTCTTCGAAAATAGCCGGGGCGTTTACGAAGGAATCGGTCTAATCGACAATTCCAAAATTTTGATTGGCTAAGTCAAAAAACAAAACTATAAGGTAAAATAATCAGGTCAAGGGTCCCCATAAGGGCAAGCAAATTTCAGAGTAAGTAGCTCTGACCTTTGCTTGCCCCTATGGGGACCCTTGGACTTTGACCCAAAACGGACCTACTACTTACCATTCGAAGATTGACAGATTCATTAAAAAACTACATTTGTCCCTCATTTTACAATAAGATAAACATGTCGAAAATTACTGCTGCAATCACGGCTGTTGGAGGTTATGTACCGGAATACATTCTGACGAATACTGAACTGGAAAAACTGGTGGATACGACTGATGAATGGATCACTTCCCGGACCGGAATTAAAGAGCGTCGGATCTTAAAAGGAGAAGGCCTTGGGACTTCTGATCTTGCTGCTCCTGCTGTACTTGAACTTTGTCGCAAGCGCGGAATCGATCCTTTAGAAATTGAATTACTGATCTGCGCAACAACAACGCCTGATCATCAGTTTCCTGCTACTGCAAATATTATTACTGATAAAATTGGCGCAAAGAATGCATGGGGATATGATATCTCTGCTGCATGTTCAGGTTTTCTTTATGCATTAGCAACCGGTTCTAAGTTCATTGAATCCGGTCAGTATAAAAAAGTAGTTGTAGTTGGTGCTGATAAAATGTCGAGCATCGTTGATTACTCTGATCGCTCTACTTGCGTGATCTTTGGGGATGGCGCAGGCGCAGTTTTGCTTGAGCCAAACACAGAAGGATTAGGAATACTCGATAGCATCTTACGAAGTGATGGTTCAGGCCGTGTTTATCTTCATCAAAAAGGTGGCGGTTCAGTGAAGCCAGCTTCATGCGACAGTAGATGCCGGTGATCATTATATTTTTCAGGATGGACAACCTGTATTTAAATTTGCTGTGACGAATATGGCTGATGTATCTGCAGAGATCATGGAGAAAAATAATCTCAAAGCTGAAGATGTTGCATGGCTAGTTCCTCATCAAGCGAACAAACGCATCATCGATGCAACTGCACGACGTATGGGTGTAGGCAGTGAAAAAGTAATGTTGAACATTGAAAAATACGGCAACACTACCAGCGGTACTATTCCCCTTTGTTTATGGGAATGGGAAAAGCAACTCCACAAAGGTGATAACATCGTACTTGCAGCATTTGGCGGCGGGTTTACTTGGGGTAGTATTTGGATCAAGTGGGCGTATTAAGCTTGGACTTATCTGTCAAACTTCCACTTCCACTATAAAAGGGCAAAGGTCAAGGGTTAAAGATAAATTCTGCGAAATTAACCTTTAACCCTTGACCTTTGACCATCAAACTGCGAACTTTTCCCAAATAACCCCCTATTTCTAAGCATTTTACCAACAAACTACCCTTTTTAGCAAGGAAAACTTCAAAACCGCTTTGATATTTTTACAAATTAGATTAGGTTTGGTATTCGAAAAATTTTGGGGATCTGCATAACTACGCCCAACTAATTAAATTTCAGGATGAAACAAAAAACCCCCGTTGCAAAATCAAAACCTGCAACAGAACCAACCATGAATATTAAAGACATCGAAAGCCTAATAAAATTTGTACAGAATAGTGGTGTAGCTGAAGTAAGTCTTGAGCAAAAGATCTCAAATTACAATCCGAACAACGCATGGGCAAATGATGATGGCCTCTGCTCCAACTACACATGTGCAGCATTTTGCTCCTGCTCCTGTTGCAGCAAATCAAGTTTCAGCTTCTGCTCCTGTCGCACCTCCTGCGGCAGAAAAACCAAAAGGTGGTGCTGATGAGTCAAAATACATCACCATCAAATCACCAATGATCGGTACGTTCTATCGTACTCCTTCACCTGACAAACCGGTGTTTGTGAATGTCGGTGATGAGATCAAAGCGGGAAGCGTTCTTTGCATCATTGAGGCGATGAAATTATTCAACGAAATTGAATCTGATGTGAAAGGCAAAATCGTGAAGGTGTTAGTTGACAATTCAACTCCGGTTGAATATGATCAACCACTCTTCTTAGTAGACCCTAGCTGATAAAAATGTAATTGATAAATTTCTGTTGCTTTCAACTTTTTATAAGGCTTAGGCAAATATTTTATCAGTTATCTCTCCCACTTATTTGAATCAACTCTATGTTCAAGAAAATATTAATTGCTAACCGTGGTGAAATTGCTTTGCGAATTATTCGCACATGCAAAGAAATGGGAATAAAAACAGTTGCTGTTTATTCAACTGCCGACAAAGACAGTTTACATGTGCGTTTTGCTGATGAAGCAGTTTGTATCGGTCCGCCACCAAGCAAAGATTCCTATTTAAATATTCCTAGTATAATGGCTGCAGCGGAAATCACAAACGCTGACGCTACTCACCCGGGTTATGGTTTCCTTTCTGAAAATTCTAAATTCAGTCAGATCTGTAAAGAACATGGTGTGAAATTTATCGGTGCCACTCCTGAACAGATCGATCAGATGGGCGATAAGTCGAATGCAAAAGATACAATGAAAAAAGCCGGCGTTCCTACTATTCCCGGAAGCGAAGGTTTACTTACCGATCTAAAAGAAGGATTAAAGACAGCAAAGAAGATCGGTTATCCTGTCATCATCAAAGCTACTGCCGGTGGTGGTGGTCGCGGAATGCGAATCATTTGGAAGCCGGAAGATTTCGAAGCACTTTGGGATTCTGCTCGTCAGGAAGCAGGTGCTGCATTTGGTAACGATGGAATGTATCTTGAAAAATACATTGAAGAACCAAGACATATTGAAATTCAAATTGCCGGTGATCAATACGGCAAAGCTTGTCACTTGAGTGAACGTGACTGCTCTATTCAACGTCGTCACCAGAAACTTACAGAAGAAACGCCATCTCCTTTTATGACGCCTGAATTGCGTGAAGCCATGGGTGATGCTGCTATCAAAGCTGCATTAGCTGTGAGTTACGAAGGAGTAGGTACTGTAGAATTTCTGGTTGACAAACATCGCAACTTCTATTTCATGGAAATGAATACTCGTATTCAAGTAGAACATCCTGTTACAGAAGAGGTGATCAACTACGACCTTATCAAAGAACAAATAAAAATTGCTGCAGGTATGCCGATCTCAGGAAAAAATTATTTCCCGAATCTCCATGCCATCGAATGTCGGATCAATGCAGAAGATCCATATAACAATTTCCGTCCATCACCGGGCAAGATCACCGTACTTCACGTACCGGGTGGTCATGGTGTTCGTGTTGACTCACATATTTATGCAGGCTATATCATTCCGGCAAATTACGATTCAATGATCGCTAAATTGATTACTGTTGCTCAATCACGCGAAGAAGCCATCAACACTATGGAACGCGCATTGAGCGAATTCGTTGTTGAAGGTGTAAAGACTACCATTCCTTTTCATCAGCAATTGATGCGTAATGAAGATTTCCGTAAGGGGAATTATACTACGAAGTTTATGGAGTCGTTTGTGCTGGAGGAGTAGTGATTGGTGGTTTGATGGGGTAAAACAAACTTTGAATCAGGATTTATGGATTTTCAGAATTTTCAGGATTGGTGGTATAGGTTGTTTGTGACAGGATTTATGGATTTGATGGTGAATGAGGCTGTGGGCGCGGTGCGTGAGGCAGTTGATTGTTATATTTTGCGTTGAAGATCTTTTTAAACTGAAGACTGGTAGCACCAAAATTAATCAAGAGACCAATTGGAAAGTCATAGGCAACTACATAGTTTTTTGCTTGCGCTAAATGTACATTCTCAAGATTGATTACCGCTTTTATCTCAACAATTATTTTATCCTCTATCACGAAATCCGCTCTTCGGGTGCCGACATCCCTACCTTCATATAAAATCACCTGTTCAAATTCTCTTTTAAATTTCAGCCCCGCTTTTCTCAATTCAATGGCCAGACACCGTTGATAGATCACTTCTTGAAATCCGTTTCCCAGAGTATTGTGAACCTTCATAGCACACCCATTTACGATATATGTTAATTGATCAAGTGTCATTTTATTTAAATTTAATTTTTAAGTAGCCAATTTCCGCCCCTAAAATTTCTAATTTATTTTTTGATCAACTACAATAAAATCATGAAAATCCATAAATCACGAAAATCCTGATTCAAACATTGTATACGCAGAAAACACTAAAATACTTTTCCAAGTTAATTGATCAATAAATAATTTTTTAACAAAAGTAGGATTTCTCTTATCACCAAAACCATCAAACAAAACACACTCTATCACTTTATAGCATATAAAACACCGCATTAATTATCCGGTTACCTATCCAATTAAAATCTAATTCGAAAATTTCAAAGACAAAGACAAAGAATCTAGTCAATCAATACTTCTGATACTGCGCATACAACCTTTGCATAAACGATTGCCCTTTTATTAAAAGAGAATCCATTTCCGGTGTTGTCAATGGATGCGAATGATTAATTACAGTTTCTGTATTGTAGGAATAAACCGCCCACTTCGTGTCTTCAATGTAACCGAATGTTTCTTCGAACTGATAAAATGCATACGATGGCGTAAGCGGATTCAAAAGATTTTTACTCCACTGATAGGCTGATGCATTCAATGCCATCTGATAAAGGATCGTTGATGGAATGTCATGATGTCCTCCTGCTTTATGGATCTTCATTCCGCGGTACTCCGGTTTTATTACTTCACCGAAAAACAATAGCGGAATTCTTCTACTCTCCGGATCAAGAATCAAACGTTGCATTGGCAAACGATGTCCATGGTCGGCTACAATTACAAAAAGTGTATTGGCATACCATGGCATTGTTGCTGCCTTTTAGATAATCACCCAGACAAGCATCGGTATATGCTGCGGAATTTCTGAACTTATTGGCTTCACTTTCTCCTGTAATTCTCACCTCACCGGGAACATCAAATGGTTCATGATTACTCAGCGTCATTAATGTTGTAAAAAACGGTTTCTTTACTTTTGAGATCTCAAGAAAATGTTTGTCAAATAAAAATTCATCGGCTACTCCCCATCTGCTTTGTCCAAGTTTCGGATCGAAATTATCATTGCTGATGATCTTGTTGAATTTCTGCGTCACACAATATGCATCAAGATTTGAAAAATTACCTTCGCCACCATAATAAAACGATGTCGTATAATTTTGCAAGGCCAAGGTCTTTACCAATGATGGCAATCGCATTGACTTCTCACTCGATCGCATAATAGAATGATATGGCGTTGCCGGCCATCCATTCAACACTGATACAATTCCCTGATCAGTCCGTGTGCCACTCGAGTAAATTGAATCGAAGAAGATCCCTTCACTGATCATTTTTTCAAGATTAGGATCTGTCCGTTTATCGCCACCTAATGAGGCCACAACATCAGCAGTAAAACTCTCAAGGATGATCATCACAATATTCGGACGCTGATTTGTCAATACTTGCGGGAATGTCTCATAGGATACTTGAAGTAATTTGTCGACAATAGGATCTGCCTTGTCATCAGGGATCTTTTGAAATGGGTTCGAAGTTGACAATCCTGCCGTATAGATATCGTATGTCAAATGCCAAACCGGATTTACGGCCGATTGATTAAGAAAATTGTTCTTAGAATAGTAGACCAGACTCTCATTCATCGGCAACATTTGAACACCTCCGCGGATTCCAATTACAATTAGTCCGGCTGAAATGACAAGCGAGCCAAATTTTATAATGGCATTTGAATCAGTTTTCTCAAATGGCTGATATGCAAATTTACGGAACAATAATATGCTACCTGAAAGGAGAATGATCATTCCAATGATGACAACAATAGATTGAATCAATGTTAAAGAAGTAAAGACTTCAGTAGGATCAACCAAATAAGAAACTGCCCTGAAATTGATCATTGAATTCCAGAAATGATAGAGCACGGCATTTCCCGCGACGACATGACTGATAACTATAATGACAAAAGCATGAATGAAAAATCAATTTGATTGATGATCTTTTGGGATAAACATAAAAGATTAGGTTCAGCAATAATGTTGGGACAAGCAAATAACAGGACATGGAAATATCCATTCGTAGTCCGTAGAAAAAGAGGGCAATGTGTCTTTCCAGTGGACACTTCCATCTTCAGGAATATTTACGATAAGGAAAATTAATCGCCACAACGAAAAAAGATCACATAAAACAATGTGATCTTCAAATAATGTAAGAGTGTTTTTTTCAAGTGACTTCTCGGTTTAACCGGAAGTCAACGATTACTCTTTTACAAGTCTTAGTTTAGAAACTTCCGGGCCATTTTCCAGTGTTACAAAATAGACACCCTTTTGCAAACTGTGCAACATCTATCGGTAATCTATTGATCCCTTCATGAACAGGCCATCCTTTTTCAAATACTTGCGAACCCATTGAGCTGATTAATCTAACCGTTATGACTTTGTCTTGTGCTGTATATAAAACCACTTCAACTTTGTCTGTCGATGGATTTGGCTGAATTGTGCATAATTGTTTAGAAACTGAAAATTTAACCGGCAAGATGTCTGAGTATGTAAATTTACCGTCAAAATCTACTTGCTTCAGTCTGTAATAAGAAACTCCTTGAAGAGGTTCATAATCGGTAAGGTTATAATCAAGCATCTGTGTGCTATTTCCTCCACCTTTCATTTTATGGATTGCAGTAAACTCAATCCCATTCGAACTTCTTTCAATATCAAAGTAGTCGTTGTTGATTTCTGTTGCAGTTATCCAACTCAAACGGACAGAAGAATTTTCAGGTTCTGCATTAAACGTTAGTAATTCGACAGGTAATGGCAGATCACAATCGAGTGATGCTCCATCCGTCAGATTCCAATTCAATGCAAATCCATTTCCACCAGGACTCCATTTGCTGATAACAACCAAATAAGTTTCACCGGTGTTTACTGCTAATTCATCGGTAAAACCGTTGCCATCAGCTCCTTCTGTTAAATCACTACCATTATTTCCAGTACCTGTATTTGTAGATGCGTTCAAAGTTGAATTCATTCCTGTATTAGGAAATGATGCCCAGTTTGCTGCATAAGAACAACGAATTGGTGAACCTAATGCGCCACAATTTGGATAGGGTCCATATAAGGCAAAATCATAATCGTCGCTTGTTGTATTTGGAATCAGATTAAAACCAATCTTCCCTCCTGCTGATACCTTAATTGCATACCAATTGGTATAATTTTCTGTTGGAATACAACCATCAGTAATATCAGAGGATAAACCGGGTCCAAAACTTGCGTCAATGATCGATTGATTGCTACATACTCCTGTAGCACGTATGCAATCGAAGTTTTCAGTTCCTACAGGTGCTGAAGGAAATGGTACACAATCTAATGTTGTTACCCAACCCGCTGCGCTGGTACTTGAGTTAGAATAAAAACGGAATGTCAGACATCCACTTTGATCTGTCGAAACATATGGCCCCATTCCTGCTGCTAAACAAGCAGTATAGGAAGAATAGTTCCCACTCCATGTTGAGCCTCCGGTAAATTGCGGACTATTTTGTGTTGCTCCATTCAATACAGAAAGTTCATCAACACCTGATTGAGTAGATAATGACCAGAACGATACGCGCACAGCAGTTCCACCTGTTGTAGGGCAAAACGTGCGATAAATATTTCCAATATCATTTGAATAATTCGAACTAACTCCACCATTGTCTGTGTATGTAACCCCACAATCATTTACCATTTGTGACCCTGCAAAACTTCCTGCAATTCCTGAGGTAGGATGAGTGTAATCTGCTGTCGCTTCAGGTACAGTAGGACATGCAACACAAGATACAATTGCCGCCCAACCATTGCTTCTATTACTTCCATCTGTTTTAAATCTGAAAGTCAAACTTCCTGTCGTAGAAATAATACGTGGTGGTTTTGTTGAGCCACTCCATACACCAATTCTTGTTGCAGATGTCGAAGAGCCATCAAATATTGTCAATGTATCTTTTCCTGATTGTGTTGAAAAGGAAGTAAATTCAACTTGCAAACATGTGCTGTTATTTGATGTAAATGTTTTAACAAAATTTTCATTATGGTTGTATTGCCCTGCAGGACCACCACTGTCATAGAAATTTGCATCGCATGTACTAACAGAGGTATTATTCATGTTGTAAGATGAATTACATGTTACGCATGAAAGTGAAATTGCCCATCCGGATTTTGATTGTGAATTATTACTAACAAATTTAAACGTAAGACAACCACTTGATGCGATCAAATCTGCCGGAACATTATTTCCGGAAAAAGTTCCAAGCAATGGTGCCGATGTATTCGATCCGTCATAAACGGAAAGAACATCGTTCCCGGCTTGGTATTGAAGGCTGTGAAGTCGGCCATCATACATCCTGCTGTAGCACAAAATGTAATGGTATAATTCTGATTATTTCCATAGTTGCTTCCACTCCCACCTGAATCATAAAATGTACCTGAACAGGTATTCACAGTTGTTCCGTTAGAAGATGAATTCAAGACATATTGCGCCGAAGCAATTTCAGCCAATAGCAATAAAATGGCGAGAACGCCGAAATATTTTTTCATAATACGATCATTTGTAAGCCCACAACAGACTTTAACTCATTCTCCTTCTATGAAAAAATGCACTTAATGTTAATTCAATCTAGTGCAAATCCCTACATGGACTTTAATAGTATCATTTGTATAAAAAGTTAAAATGGAGTCCCAATGGCCATTTATAAAACAAAAAAGGAGAAAATCTTGCATTTCCTCCTTTTGATATTTGAAAATAGTTTGATCGATACTCTAGACTAAAACAGCTTCCCCGATGGCTTGACGAACTGCATCTTTAATGGCATTTGCATCAAAGTGACATTCATCGTAAAGTTCCTTTTGCTCCCCATGATCAATAAACTGATCAGGAATACCAAGACGAGTGACGCGAGCTGAATAATTATTATTCATCATAAATTCTCCAATTGCACTTCCAAAGCCACCCATCAAACAACCATCTTCAACAGTGATTATTTTTTTGAAACGAGAAAAAATATCGTGAAGCAATTCCTCGTCAAGAGGTTTTGCATAACGCATATCAAAATGTGCGGGTAGCAATCCTTCCTTCTCAAGATCAGCACAAGCTTTCACAGCAAAATTTCCGGGATGGCCTAACGTTAAAATTGCAACTTCTTCTCCATCTCGTACCATACGACCTTTACCAATTGGAAGTTTTTCAAACGGTGTTTTCCAATCGAGCATAACACCATTTCCACGCGGATAACGAATGGAAAATGGCGCATTTGTTTCAGGAAGTTGCGCCGTGTACATCAAGTTACGTAACTCTTGTTCATTCATCGGTGCAGACACGATCATGTTTGGAATGCAACGCATAAAGGCAATATCAAATGCACCATGATGTGTTGGTCCATCTGCTCCTGCTAATCCGCCGCGATCAAGACAAAATACAACGTGCAGATTTTGCAATGCAACATCATGCACAACCTGATCATATCCTCTTTGCATGAATGAAGAATAAATATTGCAAAACGGAATCAACCCCTGCGTTGCCATACCTGCTGAAAAAGTTACAGCATGCTGTTCTGCAATTCCTACATCAAATGCACGATCCGGCATTGCTTTCATCATAATGTTCAATGAACAGCCACTAGGCATTGCCGGAGTAACACCAACTATTTTTTCATTCTTCTCTGCCAATTCAACAATTGTATTTCCAAAAACATCCTGATACTTTGGTGGTTGAGGAGTATTTACAACAGGTTTAATTATTTCTCCGCTGATCTTGTCGAACAATCCGGGTGAATGCCATTTTGTTTGATCCTTCTCTGCAAGATCATATCCTTTGCCTTTCACAGTAAGAACGTGAAGTATCTTTGGACCGGGAATGTCTTTCAAATCGTGCATCACTTTCACTAAACGATTCACATCGTGTCCATCAACAGGACCGAAATATCGGAAGCGAAGTGATTCGAATAAATTACTTTGTTTTAATAATGTCGTCTTCACTGCATTCTCAACTTTCGAAGCGATCTCTTGTGCATTCGGACCAAACTTGCTGATCTTCCCTAACAACTTCCAGACTTCATCTTTTACTTTGTTGTAAGTATGCGAGACAGTGATGTCCGTTAGATATTCTTTCAATGCACCAACATTCGGATCGATACTCATGCAATTGTCGTTCAACACAACAAGCAGATTAGAATTTTCTACTCCGGCATGATTCATTGCTTCGAATGCTAATCCGGCAGTCATTGCTCCATCACCGATCACAGCAATGTGTTGACGATTTTTATCGCCTTTCAATCGTGATGCAACTGCCATTCCAAGTGCAGCTGATATCGAAGTCGATGAATGTCCAACACCAAATGTGTCGTATTCACTTTCGCTTCGTTTTGGAAAACCGCTGATGCCTTTGTAAATTCTGTTGGTATGAAAAATTTCCCGACGTCCGGTTAGGATCTTATGTCCGTAAGCCTGATGGCCAACATCCCAGATCAACTGATCGTAAGGTGTGTTGAAAACATAATGTAAAGCAACCGTTAGCTCGACAACACCTAATGAAGCGCCGAAATGCCCGCCGTTAACCGACACAATATCAATAATATAGTCGCGTAATTCCTTAGAAATCTCAGGAAGTTCCGATTCATCGAACTTTCTGAGGTCTTCAGGGAAGGTGATCTTACTTAAGTGTTTACCGGGTATAATTGCCATCTGTTTTTCAGAGTTTACAAATATAGGAAATTTAGGCTCAAGAAGGGGATTTGTGCCCTTCCGAACGGGATTTCCGGATGGTTGTTTTACCGTTTTCAAGGATTTTGGGGTGGAATGCTGGATTATTAACAAAGATTAAGAGAATTTGTTCATTAGGGCGGTCAGGTGGAAATACAAAAAGGCAATCGATAGCTATCTGGATCAAAAGACAAAAAATCAATAAAGCGCTTCTAGTTTTTCAGGTAAAGCTAATATCACTAAAATCTTTGCCACGAATTCACGAATGAATTATTTTTTAATTCGTGAATTCGTGGCAAAGTTTCAGTTAACTAAGTGCTAAACACAAACATACGTGTCACTTTGTTAATGCATATGATTTAATCTATTAAACTCAATAAAATAGAGAAGATAAAGCTTAACAAACATTTAAATTGAATTTTATTCCATCTTCGACAAATTATCAATCACTTCCAATAAGGTGGTCGCAAATTGCGACCACCTTAAATATCTTGTAACCATGAGCACGAACAAAATAATTGCAAAAATTCCTGATGAAATAATTGCAAATAAAATTATTTCCTTAAGAAATAAAAAAAGTTATGATTGATTCAGACCTAGCAAAGCTTTATGGAGCAACCACAAAACGATTGAACGAGCAAGTTAAACGAAATTTAAAACGCTTCCCTGATGACTTCATGTTCAGAATTACAAAAGACGAGTTAGATAAAATAATTTTAAATTTTGATCATTTAAAAAACTTAAAGTTTTCATCAAGTCTTCCCTTTGTTTTTACTGAGCATGGAGCAGTGATGCTTGCAAGTATTCTAAATAACGATAGAGCAATTGAAATAAATATTCAAATCGTTCGTGTATTCACAAAAATAAGACATTTGCTATCCGATAACACTGAATTGCGATTTGAAATAGAAAAAATAAAAAATAAGGTTCAGAACCATGACAAAAACATTGAACTCGTTTTTCAATATTTGGATGAGTTAATCCATAAGACAGAAAAAGTAATACCAAGGAAAAAAATTGGATTTAAAATCTCTGGAAAAAAATAACACACACCTATTGGATTTATTCAATTTTAAAGAGATTTATGACTCCTTTGTCGTCACAAGTCATGTTTTTTCTAAGAAAGTTCGTTTTTAAATGAAATTTCGCATTTTCAAACTTATTTCTCCCAAGGAATTCCCTACATTTGCCGCCTATGAAAAAGCTTAGAGTAATTGATTTGCTGAAATCGACAGATTATAACAGCACAACAGAAATTAAAGGTTGGGTACGTACAAAACGTGGTAACAAACAAGTTGCTTTCATCGCTGTCAATGATGGATCAACGATTCATAATATTCAACTGGTAGTTGACCTTGCAAATTTTTCTGAGGAGACTTTGAAGCCAATCACTACCGGTGCTTGTATTCATGCGAAAGGAATTTTAGTTCAATCGCAAGGACAAGGACAAACAGTAGAGATTCAGGTTTCAGAAATTACTTTGCTTGGTGGTGCTGACGATACTTTTCCATTACAGAAAAAAGGTCATACGCTTGAGTTCCTTCGTGAAGTTGCGCATCTTCGTCCGCGTACAAATACATTTGGCGCTGTACTTCGCATTCGTCACAATATGGCTTTTGCCATCAACAAATATTTCAACGATCGCGGATTCTTTTATCTGCACACTCCCATCATCACAGGTTCTGATGCAGAAGGTGCGGGAGAAATGTTTCGTGTCACAACTCTTGACCCTGTTAATCCCCCGAAGAACGAAGACGGTACAGTAAACTACAAAGAAGATTTTTTCGGCAAGTCGACGAACTTAACGGTAAGCGGACAACTCGAAGGAGAACTTGGAGCTATGGCATTAGGTCGTATCTATACTTTCGGTCCGACATTCCGTGCAGAGAATTCAAATACGCCTCGTCACTTAGCAGAATTCTGGATGATAGAACCTGAGATGGCATTCTATGACATTGCCGACAACATGGATCTCGCAGAAGACTTTTTAAAATACCTTATTCAATATGCACTCGATAATTGCAAAGATGATCTCGAGTTTTTGAATACGATGTATGACAAAGAATTGATTGCACGTTTGCAATCGGTTGTAGGAAATCCTTTTGAGCGATTGACATATACTGCAGCTGTTGAAGTACTGAAATCAGCGAAAAAGAAATTCGAATTTCCTGTTGAATGGGGAACAGATCTACAGAAAGAACATGAAAATTATTTAGTAGAACATTTCAAACGTCCTGTTATACTTACTGATTACCCGAAAGACATCAAATCATTCTACATGAAATTGAATGAAGACGGAAAGACAGTTCGTGCAATGGATATTTTATTTCCATGGATAGGCGAGATCATTGGTGGTTCACAACGTGAAGAGAACTACGATAAACTTGTGGCGCGCATGACTCAAATGCATGTTCCAGTCGAAGAAATGTGGTGGTATCTTGATACTCGTAAATTCGGTGCTTGTGAGCATTCCGGTTTTGGGTTGGGATTTGAACGACTGATTCTTTTTGTAACGGGCATGACGAATATTCGTGATGTGATTCCGTTTCCGAGAGCGCCGAAGAATGCTGAATTTTAAAACACTTAAGAACACAAGCTCACAAGTAGACCACGGATTGTCATTTAATTAAACAATAAATCCGTGGACTCATTGTGTTCTTGTGTTCTTTTGTAAAAAAACTACGAAGAAACTTTCTCCCTAAACAAAACAGTCAACAACGTCTGCCCCACAGCCCTCAGCGTATTCGCATCGATCACATCCATGTTATCAGCATGTGTATGCCAATGCGGAGGGAAACCATTGCGACTTGAAAGATCACTGTGAATGATATCGATGGAGGGAATACCGATATTGTTTACATAAACATGATCATCTGTCACCCAGCCACCATCCTGATGAATAAAATAATTACTGTAGCCGAGAGAGTTTGCAGTATTCCATACATTTTGCACTACAGACCCCGCTCGTTCATATGACAATCCTTCGAAGCGGAATTGCGCATTCTTTGCTCCTACCATATCCAGTAAGATTCCATAGTTAGCAGTGTAATCTTTTACATGCAGATTCTTCGTCCAGTATTGTGTGCCTAATGCATAGCTGTCTTCCGACTCCGGTCCGCCGCCTTCTTTTCCCCAGTCCTCTGCATCGAAGAATGCAATGTCGACACCGATCTCAATTTTATTCAACTTCAACTGTCGCGCGATTTCCATTAATACTCCTACTCCACTTCCACCGTCATCGGCACCGAGAATTGGTTTGTCTTTATCGTTGATGTCTTTATCGGCCCATGGGCGAGTATCCCAATGTGCAAACAATAATATTCTCGTCTTTGCTTGCGGATTAAACGATGAAATGATGTTTCTGAAATTTAATTTTGTTCCATCGTATGCAATTACAATTCCTTTTTGAACGATGACGGTATCGGCCCAGGATTGCATTTTTTCGATGAGGTAATCGCCGCAGGCAATATGTGCTTTTGAATTCGGAACGCGTGGGCCAAAATCGCATTGGGCTTTAACGAAGGCATATGCTGAGTCGGCGATGAATTCCGGGACTGTTATTTGAGGGGTATTATTCACTACGGGAGTTTCGACAGGTTTTTCTGTTTTTGAATTGCAGGAAAAAAGAAAAAAAATCAGGAAGGATATTTGGAGTATTTTCATTGGCTAATTAGTACTGTTGACTAATGTAAAACTTTGATTTTTTAAACACTAAGAACACAAGTTCACAAAAGGCCACGGAATGTTTGATATTCTTTATAATCACAAATTCCGTGTTCTTGTTGTGAACTTGTGTTCTTGTGTTTTATATTAAGATGCGGTCCACGAAACTTCCCCATTCTTCTCATCCTTCAACTGTATATTCAGTTCAAGCAATTGATTACGGATCTTATCACTGGTAGCGAAATCTTTTTTAGCTTTGGCCTCTTTGCGGATGTCGATGAGCAATTGAATTACGCCGGGCAACTTTCCGTCGGAGGTAACTGACTCAACTTTTAATCCGAAGACATCTTCTAAATAAGATTTGAATTTTTCTTTTAGCAATTGAATCGTGCTTCCGGATAGTGCATTGATATTGATTATTCCATCTTTGATCGAATTGATCACAGGAACCAATTCAAACATATTCGCTACAACTTTTGCTGTATTGAAATCATCATTCATACTTTCATCAAACCCTTGAATCAGTTTTGCAACTTTTGTTTCAAGTTCGTTATCAGAAGCAGTTGAATTTGTCGTGTCGAAATTTTGCAGCAATTCATATGCATCCCATAAACGTTTCAATCCTTTTTCCGATGCCTGCAATGCTTCATTACTGAAATCAAGTGTGCTTCTGTAATGTGTCTGCAACATAAAGAAGCGAACCGTCATCGGCGAATAAGCTTTCTCCAATAATGGATGTTCACCGGTAAATAATTCTCCGGGTAAAAATCCATTGCCCAACGATTTACTCATTCGCGTTCCGTTTACTGTTAGCATATTTGTATGCATCCAGTATTTCGCCGGACTGGTATGATAGCACGCTTCACTTTGTGCGATCTCATTTGTGTGATGAGTTGCTGCTAAGTCCATTCCTCCGCCGTGAATATCGAACTGTTTGCCCAGATATTTTTCACTCATTGCAGAACATTCAATATGCCAACCCGGAAAACCACTTCCCCATGGACTTGGCCATTGCATTAAATGTTCCGGCTTTGCTTTTATCCATAATGCAAAATCTAATCGACCACGTTTTTCATCCTGTCCATCGAGATCTCTTGTTCCTTCTAACAGGTCTTCAAGTTTGCGATTAGTAAGAATGCCATATGGTTTTTCTTTGTTGTATTTTTCTACGTCAAAATAGATCGTACCATTTACTTCATAGGCATAACCATTTGCAATGATCTGCTTTGTCATTTCGATCTGCTCTAGAATATGACCTGTTGCAGTGGGTTCAATTGATGGCGGCATGTTATTGAACAGATCCATCACCTGATGAAATCCGACAGTATATTTCTGAACGATCTCCATCGGCTCCACTTGTTCAAGTCTCGCTTTCTTTGCAAACTTATCGTCACCTTCATCGCGATCACCTTCAAGATGACCGGCATCAGTAATGTTGCGAACATAACGGACTTTATAACCAAGATACTTCAAGTACCGAAATGATATCGAATGAAATAAACGTACGGCAATTTCCAAGATGAACATCACTATAAACAGTAGGCCACACATACATTCCGACATACTCAGGAGTTAATGGGTTCGAAAATTTCTTTTCTCGGGTAAGGGTGTTATATATTTTTAAAGGCATAATTCGTTTTTTTCGCTAATCGTTTTTCGTTTTTCGAAAGTTAACTTTTATCTAGCCTCACGTAAAACGATAAACGTAAAACGATAAACAAATGATTAATGATGCTGAACCATAGCCTGAATGTGCTCAACATATCTTCAGTCATGCTTTCAAATCGAATTCAGGCTTCCAGTTCCAGTCTTTTCTAGCGTGACTGTCATCGATACTTTTGGCCATGAGTCGGCATATTGTTGTCGGACATCAGGTCAGGCGAAATTGTAAAATCAGGAATGTGTTTGCGGATCTCTGCTGCCAGTTGTTTTGGAGTAAAGCTGATCGCTCCAACATTGTATGAAGAACGGATCTTTACCTGATCTGCAGAAGCATCCATCAATCCGATCGTTGCACGAAGTGCATCATGCATGTACATCATCGGCAATTCTGTATTTTCTGAAAGGAAACATTCGTAGGTCTTGTTTTTGATCGCTTCGTGGAAAATGTGAACAGCATAATCAGTTGTTCCGCCGCCCGGCTCTGATTTATAACCGATCAATCCCGGATAACGGATCGAACGAACGTCGACGTTGAATTTCTCGAAATAGTATTCGCACCATCTTTCCCCTGCAAGTTTGCTGATTCCATAAACGGTCGATGGTTCTGTGATGGTGAATTGAGGAGTATTTTCTCTAGGCGTATTTCGGACCAAAAACGGCAATTGAACTTGGCCAGAACAATTTGAATTTCTCTTCACGGGCCAGTTCAATGGTTCCCAGCAATCCTTCCATGTTCAAACGCCACGCCGATTTCACTTTTGTTCGGCAGTTGCGCTAAGCAATGCAGCAAGAAGATAAACCTGTTTCACATTGTGCTTGCGGATGATCTCAGAAACCTTTGGGGAAATCCAGAACATCCAACTGGTAAAATGGTCCGCTGTTCAGAATTCATCCGAAGGCATTTTGATGTCGGTTGCGATCACATTTGAATCGCCATAGATCCGCCGAAGCTCTTCGACTAATTCTGAACCGATCTGCCCTTTGGCGCCTATTACTAAAACTGATTCTTTTCATTGCTTTTTGTTTGCCCTGCAAATGTACGTTTTAGTCATTTCAACACACCCTTCCTTTTGTTGACTTCAAATACACTTTTCAGGAAATTGAAAAACATTTTTTACCCTATCTTTCCAGCCGAATCGTATGAAAAACCGGCTACTTCTTCTTTTGTTTCTTTTGCCTTTGCTTTGGGTAGGGAACGTCGAATTCCCATGACTGGGGTGACGACTTTTCTCAGTATTTACTTCAGGCAAAAACCTATTTGGCCAACACCGACCACAAACAAATCAGGAATTGGTCTTTGCCGAAGGAGAATTGCCTTATGCCATTGTCGCTTATCCTGTCGGTTTTCCGATACTTTTAGCTCCGTTTTTCGACTATTTCGGACCATACATTCCTCGTATTTACTATTAAATGCCTGCTTTATCATCCTTTCCCTTTATTTCTTTTGATTATCTAAAAAGGTCTTTTGATATTAAATACAGCTTTTTGATTGCTATTCTCTTTGCTTATAACCTCATTTCCCTTGTTCTAAAAAAAGAGATCTTGTCGGAATTTCCCTTCACGCCTTCTCCTTTTTTTTCTATCCTTTACTGATCAAATCAGATAAGCGAAAATCGTTTGTTTTGCCGGACTTGCCGGTTTTTTGATATCAATCCGAGTGTCAGGAATTGTCATTTTGCCGGCCTTATTTGGATGGCAATTAATGACTCAAAGACAATTTCAACTGAAAAAAAGGCTGGTGGATTGTGCGGTTTTTAGTGCTTTGGCGGGATCCGTTTTTTATCTTTTGAATGTAGCTATTTTCGAAATTAACCTGAAAAATTTCTTTGGATTTTATGCCGACCAATTTGAGTCAAACCGCTCGATGTTACCTTCCAATTTTTTCAGCTTCTTCCAAAAAACAGGTGAGGCTATTTTGCCTCCGCTGCAATCTACTCTTTGGACTATCCTTCTAATCATTATTATCCTAACCGGCTACTATAAAAAATTCAAAGAAGGCAGATTGGCTGAATGGTTCTTTATCTTTTACCTTCTGTTGATTATTGTTTATCCCTATGCATCGTCCGGGCTACGTTTCATTTATCCTGTTCTTCCGTTTTTGATCATCTATCTAGTAAAGGGTATTCAGACGATTTATCATTTTATCACCTCAAAAGAGAAATCGTTTCAGTTATTGACAATCATTTTTCAGTTTCTATGTTCTTATCCTTTCGGATGTTCTTTTCATTATCAACCCGGATGGGCCTTATTCAACCGATGCTCATTCTGCATTGAATCACATACGAACAAACACTCCGGAAAATGCTATTGTACTTTTCTCCGGGCAAGAGCTTTGAATTTGTATGCAGAAAGAAAATCCACCTTCTTGATTCAGCATAAGAGTGAACAGGAAAATCTGGCTATTCTCAAAAAACTACAGTGTGATTATATTCTATATGCTGATGAACGATCAGGTGCTTTCAACCAAAGCCTTCAGGATTTTCTAATTATCAACAAATCAGATTATGATACGATCTACAAAGTGGACCGCTTTCTTCTTTTGAAAATGAAAACAGGAAGATCGTCAATGAAAACATCGACAAAGTTATCATCGACAACTACGCAGGTGGCTTTGTTGTTTTTGTGTTGAAAAATCTCTTTCGTATTTTCAATTTCAGAAAAGTCAGAATAATGGTCCCCTAAAACAATTTTCGTATGCAAGTTTCTTGGAATGGGAAGCATTGTTCAATCTACACCCCTCCTGCAACCTTAAAAAAATTTCCGGATTGCAGAATTATCT
>JADJFC010000013.1 GCA_016708785.1 Bacteroidota bacterium
CTCTCACTTTAAAGATGCTATTAAACGATCTTGAAATTGATTCCTAAAAAACTCATCTCTCCAAATAAAGAATCAAGCATAGAATATATTATTTACAAAAATAAAATTATTATTAGTGCTTACCATCCTTCTTATGCTTATAATAATAGGGGGTACTTCAAGAAAAATATTGTAATGATATTACTGAAATTGTTAATCAATGGGAAAATTGCAAATAAATATAAATTTGATTATTAATACTTTCTCTTAAATGTCCAACAACAAGCGGCGTTTCTTCCTCCGATACATTTCAATCATCCAGAAGCTTAGGACTAAGCCGGCCTCATTTGATGAGATGGAATCATTTCTGAAACGCCAATCGAGAGACAGCGGTGAAGATTTATCAATTTCGAAAAGAACTTTTCAGCGGGATCTAAACGACATCAGAGATATTTGACATAGATATTAAAACCGATAGTTCCAACAATTACTTATCTCAGATGATGGTGATTTGGAAAGAACGTCTCGTGTGCTCGAAACCTTTGATCAGCTAGATCTGCTTTATAGAACCAAAACACCGTCAAAGCATATTTACTATGAAAAACGAAAATCAGCTGGTACTGAAAATGTTTATGGTATTCTCCATGCAATACACAATAGGCTGCCAATAAACTTTAAGCATGAAAAATATTGGGAAGACTCTCTAACATATAGGATTGTTGAACCCTACGCATTAAAAGAAAGTCATCATCGCTGGTATCTAATCGCGAAAGACAGAAAAGACAATCGAATCAAAACTTTCGGTCTGGATAGGATGTCTGAACTTCATTTTGAGAAAGTGAAATTTGACTACCCAAAGGATTTTGATGCTGATGAGATGTTTAAGTATTGTTATGGTGTTATTGCCGAAAAGGGCAACCCTGTAGAGATAATTTTATCATTTGATCCCGAACAGAGAATGTATTTAGGCTCGCTTCAGATCCATGAATCGCAGGAAGTGATTGTCAATAATAAGGATGAATACCGCATCAAACTCAGAATGCATGCAACTTATGACTTGATCAAGGAGATATTATCATACGGTGAAGATCTGAAGTCATAGCCCCTACCAGCCTGAAAAATGAAATACAAAGGCGATATAAAAGTGCAATGAAATTATATTCTTAATACGGTAGAAATGAAAGAACATCAAGTATTTCGAGAACTTATTAAATGAAACTAGTAGGGCTTACTTGGCATCGGAGATTAAGAGAGAGAATGTATACTATTCAATTTGCTCTACTCCGATATTTATAAATTCTACTTTGTTACTTGGTTTTAATTGGGGTAAGAGTAAAGAAGAACCAGATAAACCTCAAAATGAAATACCTATCATTCCATTTAGTCAAATTTCGGATCTTGGTTCTTTTAAGAGAACTATAAATTTATTTAATAGGTATCTGCCTCGAGAAACTCTTCAAGAATTTGTCCAAAGTAATTTGTTTTTTTCGTTCTCAAAAGGAGGGTGGTATTTCTTTATCAGATTTGAAACTTTCGCATCCTTTATTTGAATCGTTTATCACGTATGTTCAACTGAAAAGAATAATATGTTTTTCGGCAAGACTTAACAGTATTTCGAAGATCATTTCAAGCTCGTTGATTGTGATCCTAAGAAAATTATCTCAGGACTTAAAACAATTTATGCTACAAAGCAAAAATAAATATTAATGGTTGCAATATTTCGATATATTTCTTACCTCATCCAAATTATCCGATAAATGGCGATGCAAGGAATCAAGCATGGAGTCATTGTTTTATAGAATAGTTATTGTACAAGATTAAATAATCTCATCACTAAAATTGAAAAACTATGTTTCACAGTTAATGGAAATCAAATCAATAACGACGGAAGTTAATCAAAATATCAAAACAATTTTCCACACAAAGAAGAAGCAGAGCAATTTGCTGAAGAATTGGACGGTTTCACCATTGAAGATGAAGATGGTGAAATCGTAGATTCTGATGATGACAGCGAAACTAAAGATGAAATTGGGTTGGATTATTTATTTCCAAACAGACACGATGATGATTTTGATTCGGAGGACATGAATCCTGAAAGTTTTACAAAGGAATAACCAGCCTTCATGGAAGGACATAACATCCGACGACGACGCATTTGTGTACTTAGATAGCCAAATAACGAATCCCATGAAGGTGTATCTAGTGAGCGAAAACCTGTAGCTTTCATCGCACCGCCAAACCTACCTGAGCCATTCCCAGGCAATTCCTGACCAGCCTTTTTCTTGAACGTTTATTTTGCACCGCTAAACCAACCTTGGTTCAAATAAACTGAAGTTCCAACTTCCTTAGCTCCTAGTCAGGATCTTGGCAGTAATCGTCCCGCATTATTCTCATACCCCTTTTCAGACAGGCGCAGGATACGACTCTTGATTTCTGCCGGCCCCCAGGACAACTAACCTTGTTTTTGTAAGTATTTCCGGTCAAATAACAGAGTAGAATAAAAACATTCTGTCAAAGCGAACAAAAATCCTTTGCTCCAAGAAATGGTTTTAAAAATCGAGGAACATCGATGTTAAGCCATCCTGCACTCGCATTATCCAAAACTTCCATCCTTCAAGGCTTGTTTTACGGCATCTTTACGATTTCCACATGCCTCTGCACTTTGAGAAGAAAAATTCTTGTGCCGATAGAATTACCATTAAAATCAAAAACTTCGATTGAGAAACTTATTGTACATTTTTCCATGTAGAATGTTTTCCTGTGATTGTTGGGTGAATTGACCTGCTTGTTGGTAGGAAAGATCTAATGTAGTAATCTTTAATGTTGAGTTAATTGTATCACTAAAAAGAGTCGAATAATCTGAGAACTGTATTAACTGATAGTGCAAGTTCTTGTCAAGTATTTTCTTTATTTTTTCTTTAACCATAGATTCAGTGTCGCCATCAAAAGAGGGGTCAAAGTATGTTGAAATAATTTTCTTTTGAGCCTGTCTTGTTATTTTCCTGAAATATATCCATTTTATCTTGCGTATTAAGTAAGGATACTAAACGCTTTGGTGCAAAGGCTACAGGTGCTTTTGATTCAACGTTTGAAATACTTTGTGGAGTATTTAGGGTAGATTGAATCTTTTCTGCAGGTCTACCACCAATCTTTTCAAAGTTGATACTTTCAAATTCACCACCAGAACCTCCTTCTAAAATGATTGAATGATTAAAGAAAACGAATGGCAAATTTGGATTCTATGTTGCTGTAAGTGTCACCGTTGTATTTCATCAAAATGTATTTCGTTGGATCTGCATATGTATTATCATCAATAAATTGAGATAGCACTTGATCGCCGGTAACTCCAAATGTTTTTATGGCAACAAATTTATTTTTAAACAGTTTTAAATTTTGACCTGCAGAAATCCCTACAAACCTTCGTAACCTGGTAGTTCGGAAAGCAATTGGAGGTGTACCAAAGAATCCTGCTTTGCTCTTTCAATCGCAGCTTTCTGTTCTTTTGTGAGACTATCTTCGTATTTAATTTGCATAAGAATGTCTGAAGGGATGTATTGTTCCCCTACTTTCAGAAAAACAGGTTTTCTTATTCTGTCCGGAAACCCTTGAGTGACTTCAAACCCTGATTCAACATCAATCTTAGTAAGTACCCAGCCATCATCAGTTCTATTAAATGTAAATTCCATTGGCGGATTTTTCATCCAGATTTGTTGATAATCAAATATTGCTTTCCCAATCCTTTGATTGTCATTTACTATTATTACTCCTTGCCACTGGCTAATCTTGAAGCTGTTTTGATAGCACCAATATTCAATAGTTAATTTAGCATCCTTTTCGGGTAACTGCCCCATCGTTGTAATGTTACTTATTATAAACAGAATTAAGAGTAATTTGAATTTAGAGGTACGCATTTTAAGTTTTTTAAGAGTGAAATTTATATAATTCTTATAAGTTTAGGCAAGAAATGTAGACAATAAATTTAAATCAAATTTAAATATTCATCGAAAAGATTAGCTTGGGAATCATTTTAATTGCTAATTTTTTTTGAAAGTATTTCCCGTAGGGTTAAACAAATTCTTGGGGAGAATTTCTTAGCCTCTGGTAAGAATCTTGGCAGCGATAGTCACCGCATTATTCTCATAACCCTTTTCAGATAGTCGTAGAATCCTGCTCTTGTTGTTTTTCGGACCCCAAAATAACCAACCTTGCTGTTCGAAGTATTTCCGTAATTCCAGTTCTCTGTAACGGTAAACCTTTCCGCAATCAGTCCAAACGAAATCTTGGTACTTTTTCCGAATGTGACCGGATTTGGACCAATCCTCATGCAACCGTTTCGCCAGTGTTTCCCGGTAGTTCTTTGCGGTAAGCAGCTTGTACCGGCCAGACTGTTCGTCCTGTTCAATAGCTACATGCTCATAAACAACGCCGGGACTATCGAGGTATGACTTTACCTCAAGCAGGTATATTGTATCGGTTGTTGTGTTATATGCCACTATATCAATCTCAGGCCTTGGTGTGGAAGGTTTATTAATACTTCTTTTCTCTTCAGGCGTGAGGTCAATCTTTACGGAATATCTGACCCAATACTTTTCTTCCACCAGAAGCTGGCCAATGATTTGTTCGAATGCGTCCATGTCTTTTTTCCTGTGATGCTACATGGGTGGGGTGACGGGTGCAATGGGTAATTTGAGGTGGCGGAGAATGTTATCGAGTACGGATTGTTGGTAAAGAGTCCGCTCCGGGGATTGAGCAGATTTAGGATTCTCAGGATGCGTAATGCTTACATTAGGCTATATCTATGAAAATCCAATCATTTAAAGAATGCTTTCTCTTTTAACATCACCTAACTCGTAAATTAGGATTTGCCTCTCACTATCATCAAGTTTGGGGCGCTGTATCTGATTCCCTATCCAAAGGTTAAGCTCGTCAAGGACATATTCCTCTTCTTCAGAGGTTTTTTATCAACTAGAAATATTACAAGATGATGATATGTTTGATGTGTTGATCCGTTAAATCTTAGGGCTTCATACCCCTTTCCATATTTGTAATATAAGTCCCGCGCTTTCTCACCAAGAAAACTATTAATAAATGCATGTTTTGCTCTGTCTGCTCCATTAATAATAACACTCACGTAGGTATGAGAATCAGGGCCAGTGGTGTTTTTAAGATAAAGATCCCAATATGATCGAGAATTATCAGTAAGAACAGAATGATTAGGTTTCATGTTTATGCAACATCCCAACACATAGACTCCCGCAGATGTTGAATCATAATTATTCAATAGGGTTGAGTCTTCATAAACAAAACTTAACGAGTCATCTCCATAGGGAAGATCAAAATCGTTTAAAATATAATGAATCAAAGTTTTGTTAATGATTTCTTTGGTTTCATTAAGAGACAAGTCATCTGGAATTTTTTCAGCTATAAAATTTTCTAATGTTCTTTGCTCAATATGCCGAATGCCTCCTTCATGTCACTTGAATAATTCATGAATGTTGTCCATCTTAAACTCCGCAAGTCTATGGATGTAATCAATCCTTAATTCGTTGGCAATATGCAAGCTGTCTCGTTCATACTTATTAGCTCTCGCTGTACTATCTGTCCGATGGTTAAAGTCAGCTGTTGCTTTATCCATTCGTGCATCTGATTTTGCTCTTAAAGAATCTCTTTGCTCATTAAAATTCTTCAACTCTTCTTTATCCTCATCTTCCTTTTTTTCGTTCCCCCAATATCCGACAAACGCACTCATGGCCGTTGCAATCATAGCGATTACAAGAAGCGCATGCTTACGTTTCGGGTTGCCGGATTTATCAGCAATAAATTGAAGTAAGGCAGCTGCCAAAGCAACGCCCATTCCAATTTGAAGCAGAAGACTACCGTTCATTTAGAGACTACCTTCCTTTGTGTGCATCACCATTTTCATCATCAAATTCCATCTTCTTTTGACGTGGCTGACGAATGACCTCAACATTACTTAATTCATAACCTCATTTTCATAGGCTCCAGCAATATCATTCATAATATTAAAAATGTGTAAGTCGCCTTTTAAAATATCACCATGATAAAATAATATTTCACGTTTCTTTTCAACCTTTGCGGCAGAATCTCATTCTTGAGAAATGAGGCTTAAATTTGTTTTGTTATTATTGTATCACAATCTTTTTAACATCAACAATATGACCAGTTGAATTTATAAGATAAACAAAATAAATCCCGTTTCCGTTCCATGTACTAAGGTCAATGCTGTAAATCTGTTGAGTAACTACTGTTGAATAAACTGTTTGTGCGAGTGAATTATCAATACGAAGTGTATATCCTGCAAGTGTTGCGTAATTACTGCCGTTATCAATTGTTATGTGATCGTATGCGGGGTTTGGATAGATATTAATACTGTTTCGATACGTTACTGGATTAAATCCTGTTATGTTAGCGTTTATTATTAGAGTGTCAGTGACAGTTACGTTTTGGAAACAAATTCCAGTTTGGTACAGGTTTAAAATCTCCTGATCTGTTAGTATTCTATTCCAAACACCTATATCATCTAAGTCACCATGGAAGAATCTAACATTCGTAAATGCCCTTCCGATGTTTAATGGGTTTGCAGCAATTGTTTGGATTTCTGCATTCGGGTCAATAGCGGAACATGAAACCGAAGATTGCTCTATGCCATCAATAAACATTCTTGCATTACTGATGGTGCTGCCGTAAGCTGAATCGTAAAGCAATACGCAATGGTGCCAATTGTTATTAAGTAATGAAGTATCACCACGAGTTACAACGCCATCTCCTACATCCAAACCAAATCCTTCACAAGGACTGTTGAAGATCAGATCAAATGATCCACCATTTGCATTTGCATCACCATAATCCATAGGCACCATAATATTCGGTCATTTGTTTTTGCCCAAAAGAAATAGTCCTAGAATTTTACCAGCAGGAGGCATTAGAGACGTAAGGATATAATCGCTTGTTCCATTAAATTGATATGCACTATTAGCATTTCCAAAACGATCCTGAGTCAATAATGGACCATTTGCAATTCCATTGTTTCCATTACCACTTTCATCATTTGGATTTCCGCAAAATGGATACCATGCCATAATTCCACTTGCTAAACTTACCGGCAAATTTCCTGTAGTACATGATGTAGTTATGGTAGAGTTAAAAATTTGATTTACTTCAGAATCACTTAATGCTCGTGACCATATACCAATATCATCAAAATTACCGTTGTAGTATTCAATCAAACCTCCACCGATGTCTCCGCCGAAATAAATATTCATATTTGGAAGAAAGCACAAAAGAGAGTCAGCAGTATTCTGTTGGCCTATTAAAACACCGTTCATATAAAATTTAGTATTTCTTCCTTCAGTGACGAAACACATATTATTCCATATTGACAATGGAGAGCCAATATTTATTAAATTACCTATCCCATATCCGCCTGCGCATGTCATAGGAGTAAAATTCATAAATGATTGTTCCCAATATAAACTCCACCTTAATTCAGCTCCAATATTTCCCATTACAACCGGGTTATGGACGGAATAAGAATTTGCAAGGGTCCAAAAATTTATTGAGAATGTATCACTATTCAAGGAAGTTGCACCTGGTAGCGTAATCATTTGGTCAATACCATTTAATGCGATTGCCGAATTTACCATTCCATTTCTATCTGAAATGAAACTTCCAGTATTGGAAACAGCATTTAATCCATTGCCGCTTTCATCGTTTGAATTTCCGGAAAATGGCCAATATCCAACTAACCCATTCGCAGGGATTTGTGCCATAGAATTTAATGATATAATTAAGACGGTAAATAATAGAGTAATTGTTTTCATAATGTGAGTGAGTTTTATTAAGAGAGTTCTCAAACATAATGAAATATTGCTCCAATATAAAAGACAAAATGGATTTCACGAAAAATCATTAACAGGAATAGTAATTGCCTTTTACTACTATGATTTTCACAAAAAAGATGTAATTTTTTCAAAAATAATTAAACGCGTTGCAATTCTACGCATCCGCTCAATGTAACCCTTTCCACTTTTTATGAAATTATTTGAATTATTCTGAATTTAAACTATTACTCAATCTTAATTATTTTAAAAGTTGTATTTAATTCATTTGAACTATTCAAAAAATAAACTCCTGCTGGACCGTCTAAATTCATTTCTATTATTTTGTTTTGCATGGACATTGTTCTAAATACTATACGTCCCGTAATATCTTTTACAACAATATCAAAATTCTGTATACTATTTTCGTTTAACTTAAGATAAACTATACCATTCGTTGGATTTGGGAAAATACTGATACCAAGTGCATCTGAAGTTAGGTTTTTATTGATCCCAACAGTGGTAAGTGGATAACAATTCGATGTATCTATACACTCATTCTCAGTTATAACTAAAGCATAATTTCCATTTGTGCTCGCTACAAATATCGGAGTTGTGTCGCCACTAATTATATTGCCTGAGCAATACATCCATTGATAGTTGTTCGCACTGCTTGCTAGAGAAATAAGGGTATCAGAACCTAACTGCGTGATTATATTGTTGACCTTGGTGATAATAATATCATAGCTATTCGAACTTCCAACAGTGTAAGGATAACTACCAATGACTCTAATCCTGTATTGAGTGCCAGAAGAGGTATTAACTGAATGGCTGCTGCTATAATACCGAACTTGCTGATGCAATTGAACCGATATTCACAGGTGATGCAAAACTTCCATTAGAATCACTGAGCTGCGCTGTAAATATATTGAGAGAATCAAAAGGGCCTGTTGCTGTGAAGGAGAAACTTAATGAATCTCCAGCGCAATAATTCGTAGAAACACTATCTGTAGAAATAACAGGGACCTCAATAAAAGCTGAATGAAAGGGAGTGATTCCATCGGGGGATTCAAGATCCCGTATTTTATTATATCCATTTGTAATAGGATTGAAGTCGAAGATTACTCCATTTCCATATATGCCACCGTAAGTGGTCATTCCATACAACAATCCGTTGCTACCCTGGGAAAGGGATCCACTTGGACCTCCTCCATTAGTACCATCAAAGTCGATTTGTGTACTATAGATATTACCTGTAGGGTTAAAGCTGAAAAGAACACCTCTTCCATTGGAACCCCCGCCACTTGACATCCCATAGAGTAATCCATTGTCTGCCTGAAAGAGAGATCCATATGGATAAGCTCCATTAGTATTGCCAAAGTCAAATAGCTTACTATATACATTTCCAGCAGTGTTGAAACTGAAAAGGACCCCTGTATTGTTTAGGCCTCCATCTTCGGCAATTCCATATAGTAATCCATTATTTGCCTGAATGAGATTACCTCTTGGAATTGCGCCATTTATTATATCAAACTCAAATAGTTTTGAGTAAACATTTCCCACAGGATTAAAACTGAAAATTACTCCTTGATTATTTATTCCTCCCCCAAGTGTCATTCCATAAAGTAATCCATTGCTGGCTTGTAAAAGAGAACCTGCCGGAAACTGCCCTTTATTTATTCCATCAAAATCCAGCAGAACAGAATAGATATTCCCCACCGGGTTGAAACTGAAGAGCACTCCTTTATTATAGATCCCTCCAATGGTCAATCCGTATAATAATCCATTTCCAGATTGGATGAGAGACCCGCTTGGACGTGATCCGTTAGATCCGTCAAAATCAAGTAACTTATAATAATCACCGGTAACATGATCAAAACTGAACATAACTCCTACATCCTGCGTTCCGCCCCAAAGAGTCATTCCATAAAGCAAGCCATTCCTAGCTTGCATAAGCGAGCCATAGGGTTTAGAACCCACTGAAGATGCATTAAAATCTAAAAGTTTAGAATAAGCATTACTATCGGGATTAAAATTGAAGATAACACCATAACTATAAATCCCTCCACTGGCTATTCCATATAACAATCCATTACTTGTTTGAATAAGAGTTCCTCTTGGAGAATTTCCATTAGTTCCATCAAAGTCAAAGAGCAAACTAAAAACATTTCCATTAGTGTTAAAACTGTAAATCATCCTTGATTATTTAATCCACCGGAAGTGTTGTTCGTATAGTAGTGAATCACTTGCCTGGGAAAGTGAGCCCGTTGGAACTGAACCATTGATTCCATCGAAGTCAAGAATCTTAGTATAAATATTTCCTGCGGTGTTGAAACTAAAAAGAACACCTTCTCCATATACACCTCCAGATCTCGTCGTGCCATAAAGCAGTCCATTGCCTGCATCGATAAGAGATGCAAATGGGTTAGCTCCGTTAGTCCCATCGAAATCAAATAATTTAATAAAATTATTTGATGCGGGATTGAAGCTGAAAAGAACACCTGCGCCATTGACACCTCCCGAAGGAGTCAACCCATAAAGCAATCCATTGCCTGCCTGCAGAAGAGATCCATAAGGATTGGCACCATTAATTGCATCTAAGTCTATTAGTTTAGTATAGACATTTCCCACTGGGTTGAAGTTAAATAGAACTCCAACATTATTTATCCCACCATCCTTGTCAATCCATAAATAATCCATTGCTTGCTTGCATAAAGCGAACCTTGAGGAAAAGATCCATCAACTGAATCTAAATCAAGTAATTTATTAAAGACATTTCCTATGGATTGAAGTTGAATATCACGCCACAATTATTAATTCCGCCCTCTGTGGTCATTCCATAGAGCAAGCCATTGTTTGATTGAATAAGAGTTCCTGTAGGGTAAGAGCCATTAATACTATCAAAATCAAATTGTACATTATAAATATTTCCGATGGGATTGAAACTAAAAGTACACCTTTATCATTTATCCCTCCGCTACTACCAAAACCATAAAGTAATCCATTGCTTGCATTAAAAGAGCACCGCTTGGATACGCACCTGAGTTTTCAACTGTAAAGGTTTTCATAATAATTACTTCCTGTTAAATCCATACTAAAAATAGTTCCGGCTCTATCTTGACCCCTTCCGAAGTCATTGACCAGAGTTTTGCTTGAGCGTTGGTAAAGGGTGGGATTAAGATCATGAACAAAATCAAAAGTGAACTATAAAAAACTGACTTTTGAAATTTGTTGTTGCAAATTAAAATAGGTCTCATAATATATGATCGATAAAAATATTTAGTTAGTTATATGCTGAATCTAGAAATATCCCGATATTTGGAGGATAGGTCAGGTCATGTATGAATTGAAAATCTGCATTGGTGAATTTTTAAAAGCTAAAATAATATCAGAAGATATACTGCTCTAATAAATTTTACGTCTAATCAGTTTCGCAACACCACAATTCATTTGGCCATGTTCTAGATTTACATTTTTGATCGCTTTTATAAGCTATAGTTGTAATTAATATTGTCTTTTTGGTTAAAAGAAGTTTTTTTTAATGCCCATCAATAATAAGTTTTTGCATGTAATATTTTGTTCCGGTAGTAATTTTTACAAAATAAATGCCTTTTGAACTTGGGTTGAATTTGATTTCTTTTTGTGACTCATTATTAATGTTAAGTTCAAAGATACATTTCCAAAACATTATAGATTTCAACGGTTCCATGCATAATTTTGATTTCAAAAGCTATGTTAAACACTCCTACAGATGGATTCGGAAAAACTGTAATGAATCTGTCCGGCATAGTCGTATTAATTCCAGTTGAGGAACATAATGTATTAATAATCGGCGAGATTATACTATCAGAAGTAGCAAAAGAATTAACACTTATTCCTGAGGTAATTGTGGGATTAATAGTATTCGAAATAAACGATATTGGATTGCTGGTTGAACTTCCTGAGTTTTCAAAGCACCCAGTTATTCCACTACTATCTGTTTTGATTAAGTATGTTTTATCACTTCCGTTACCACTTGTTGTATCTGACATTCCAATTATAATAAATCCGCCATCATTCGTTGGTTCAATACCATACCCATAATCAAAATTTTGGCCACCCGTATATCCATAATTGTTTTTCCAAATCACATTGCCAAAAGAATCAATTTTAAGAAGATAAACATCACTACCACTTGAACCCGCACCTCCGCCTATAATATAGTTTCCGTCAAAAGTTTCCTCGAATAGTCATCTTATTACCTTCTACATTACTATAGCTATTGCCCCACAATACACTTCCACTGTTATCTATTTTGAAAATATAGCAAGAAGAAAGTTGATCGCCACCTGCAACAATATACCCGCCATCGGTAGTTGGTTGGATAGAGTAGCCATATTCATCAGATGCTGTACCATATGTTTTGTACCAAGAAATACTGCCACTACTACCTGTTTTCAACACAAGAATATCATTCCCACCCTCCCCCTCACTTCCTGTGGAGCCAATAAATATAAATCCTCCTTCAGATGTTTGTAAAGAGTAATTTACTTCATCATTACTGTTTCCAAAAATATTTTTACTCCAAATCATACCGCCATTAGAATCAAATTTAATTAAATTGACATCGTCAATACTTGCCGAAACCGAACCAATTAGAAGGCCCTGAAACAACGTATCCACTATCTAAAATTTGTGTAACATTATAGTGCATGTCACCTCCGGCATAAGTCCCAAAACGTTGTGAAAATGTCTGATTACCTAAACTATCCATTTTAAGAATGTAACCCAGGGAAATGTATTTGTAATTTGTCCACTAATAATGTAACCCCGTCAAATGTTTGTTTAATAGAACTGACTGAAGCATAACTATTATTGCCTCCATGTAAGTCTTTGCCCATTGCAAATTTCCAATTGAATCTATTTTTGATACATAAATTTTAGCATCAAAAATTCCATATTCTCCTGCAATAATATCCTCCTCGGTAGTTTGCTGAATTGCACGACCTTTAAGATCATTATTGGTTTCAAATGTCTTTTGAAATGTGACTTGTGATTTGGCAGGTTTAAAACTTAGTAAAATCATTAATATAAATATTGTACTTTTCATTTGACATACTATTTTAGTTTTTGCTTACTCTATGCAGTTTTCAGCGTCCCTATCTTCATTGTTCATTATTTCTTTTGTTATTATAAAATAATGCACTAGCCTTTTAATTTTTAAAATGCACAAACGCATTTATGAAAGTTTGTTCTTTTGTTCTGGACATCGATTAGAATTGGATTCAGTTAGTATCTTCATAGATAGTATTAGAATAATTTTTATAGTAAGGATAAGCAAGATAATCTAAACTAGTGCTGGAAACTATTGATTCGTCATGTGCTTTTTATTGAGAAAATAAAAATTTGACAATTATTCCTTTATGAATTTGTTAAAATATATTTTTTGCCCGTCACTTGCTGAAATTAAATAAACACCTGATGAAATTCCGCTGATGTTAATTTCTTGTATAAGAAATTCATTTATGTTTTCTACATTATTAACTAATACTTCCTTGCCAAACAAATCCTTAACGGTAATTATTGCGTTTTGCCCGAATCTCTTTTGCAATTAAAATTATTTTTTCAGAGGCAGGATTGGGAAATACGGCTAAATTGATTCATAAATTGTGAATCATGATTATTGCTGTTGGTTGAGGTTTCATGAATGTTTGTTGTGAGCCACGGCTCACCTTGATAACTGTAAATCTCCATTAATTTTGAAATACTTTGATACATGTAGTTTAAAGTGGTATGACCAGTATCGTTGGCAAAAATAAAATTTGATGGTCGGATCGATGCAATATTCGTATCTGAAGAATTAATTGAAAGACCATCTGCTTGTGAAATATCTCTATCAATCCCATCTGAAAATGGCCAGTAATTCTTGTCATTCTACTATCACTCTTAGATATGTAATGAATAGGAGGATAAAATGTCATGCTATCGAATGTAGCCAAAGTGTTTTTATATTAATGTTACAGTATCAAATGACATATTACTCGAAGAGTCTACTCCGATTATTTCTATGAGGAGCTTCCCAAAAGCATCAGTTGGTATTGAGTAAATGAAGCTGTTTGTGGAATAATTTGAAATTTGTGTAGAATCAGATATTCTTTTGTTGCCTACATACAACGCGAGAAATTTAGTAGTGTTATCCCCAACGGTATTGATAGAAATTGTCGATCCCGCAGCGAAAGTTGATCCACTCATAGGATTAATTATTTCCACTGAATAAGTTTGATTTTGTCCATTGGTTCGAAAGTAAGTTTTGGGCAGGAACACTCAATGTAGTTGGAGTAAATCCATTTACATCGAAAAAGATGATGTCGGGGGGCTATCAATCAAATCAGAGTACTTTGCCGATTATTTGAAGGTTACTTGGAGAATTTAAGTGACACTGATTCGAATATGTTTGCGTTTGGCTAATATTACCTTCTTGAGAAGATACTGGAACAATGAGATCTGCTGACTCTCCTGCATATAAATTATCCAATATAATTGCTTATTTCCGAAGGAAATTAAATTATTCCAAGCTAATGGTGTAATCATGGAATTGATGAGAGTTTGACAATTCTGATAGTCTGATAGAGATACATCTTCAGTCGCAATTGCATAGGATGGGAATAAGATTTAAATTTAAATTCGAAGAACTATTCAACAAGGTAAAATCACTGCTATTTGTTCTTAAATTTTCAATTGCATCAGGACAGCCGGTTCTGTGGAAATGGCGTCATAGTCGATTCTTGTTGCAGGACACAAGCCATAATTCCAATACCATAACATGTCTGCACCTTGTGTTCCAGCGTGGGGAGTATTCAAAGTAATAAATTTCTGAATGTCATCTCTGTAAATATTGCCGTATAAATTTTCAAAATAAGATCTTGTTAATATACCACCCATGCTATGTGCTACGACAATAACTTTTCCTGCGGAATAATTTTCATCTCTCGCATTAAATAGAATAGAATTAATCCCATTTGGTACTCTTTGAGAATTGTAGCCAAAACTAAAATCGTTAGACTCTTCATAATCATTCTAAAGAGTAAAGGAGAATTATCGAATGATCCCCAAGTATGAGGATAAGCATTTGAATTGCTTAAATAATCTTCCATATCTTTGAAGCTGTTTAAATTACCCCATAAACCATGAACCATTAATACTGGTGCTCTATAAATATTTATTGGGTAAGAAAGAAGTGTAATTGTAGGATTATTTTGGTTGTATACTTCAATTATTTTAGAATCAAACATTGTTGACGGACCACATACCCCGGATGTGTATAGCTAACCTTGCCATAATATTAGATGAATTGTAGTCACTTAAGAAATTTCCATCTTCAAGTGAATTAGAAAAGCCAGCAATCCTGAATTTGATATTATTCATATCAACAGTAGGGTCATCGCATGTGACTTGAATTTTGTAGCTTTTGATCCATCTGCAAATTTTTGTCGGAGTTAGAGGACTAGTAATTGAGTTGCCTTGACCTATTAATTTTCCCAGTTTAACTCTTCATTATTTTCAACTTTTGTAAAGAAGCCAACCAATAAACGGCAGCAGGAATAAACGAATAAAGTTTGGGGAGATGATGTTGAGGCAGAAGGACAAGTGTTTGAAACAATACATCGATATTGGCAACCATTCAGTCCAGTTGTATTAGAAACTGTAAGTGTGGGAATTACTAACTCCAGCAGTCCAGTTGGTATTTCCTGAATTGAAAAGATTAGTCCATACTCCTCCAATAAGTAATTGTTGCCTATTGGTATGAAGGAAACTACCTGACACATTTACAATAAATTGAGCTGAAGTTGGCGATGTGACTGATTGATTACCTGAATTTGATAAGATTGAAATTGAAACACAGCTAGAACTGACAGACAATGTTTGAGGGGTGGATGTACTTGAAGAAGGACATAAATTTGATATAACACATCTATACTGGTAATTATTTTGACTAACGTTGGTATTGCTCACAGATAGTGTAGACGAATTTACTCCACTTTGTCCATGATAAATTACCTCCAGGGATTAAATTAGTCCAAGAACCTCCCGGGATTAATAATTGCCATTGATATGTTGGCGAAGTGCCAGTAGTCGTTATTGTAATTGAGCTACAGTCGGTAACAACGGATTGACCTCCTGAATTTGAAATAATTGAAATTGGGATACAACCAGTCCCAACTGTTAATAAGGCACTTTGACTTGTATCAGAAGAAGGTAAATTGTTGTAAACTATACATCTGTATTGATATCCATTATATCCACTTGTGTTAATAATAGTTAATACTGATGAATTTCCATTGTCTATTATAGAACACTCCAATATTTGCTAAAATTGACCATGGTCCTCCTGGTATTAACCCCTCCCAGATATATGATGGAGAGTTTCCTATAACATCGATTGAAAAGATTGCGAGACGTTGGAGCTGGCACTGATTGATCATTTAGATTATTAATTACGGCAATAGAATCGGAAATACAATGGGTCTACGCCAAATACCTTGTTCGCTAATCCCTGCAAACAATTTCGAATCCACAACACATAAAGATAATACAGAGCTATCGATAATCCATCTAACGTCCACGTACTCAAATCATTTGACATGAATAATCCATTAATTGTCGCTGCGAATATACTGCTGCCCTTAAAGGCAAGCTCATTTATATCTAATGTTGATAAACCTGAATTCACTGAAGTCCAAGTATTCCCAGAATCAGCTGATAAGAAAACTCCATTTCCGTTTCCTGCTAAAATATTATTACCCGTAATAATTATAGATTTAAAAGAAAGAATAGAACTATTTTTAAAGTCCAAGTAACTCCACTATCTTGAGAGCTATAAAACCTGATGCAGTTCCAGCATAAATACAAGAGCCACTTACTGCCAACTTATAAACATATAAATTTGTTGGGAGTCCATTACCAATTAGGCTCACGAAATACCGTTGTTGTTGGTGACAAATAATCCGGCTAGACGTTCCTGTAAAAATATTACTACCACATTTGGCGATTGAATACACATATAAATTTGTTAATCCGATGTTGGAAGATGTCCATGAATCTCCATCGTCAGAAGAAATATATACCCCTCCGTAATTCTTGCCTGCAAAAATAATTGAATCATAAGAAATCAAACAACTTACATTGTGGGCGTATAAGGAGGAATTTTTATCCTGCCAAGAATAACCATTATCTGCAGAAAGAAAAATCCCCATAATATAGTCCTGAAATTATTTTTCCGCTAGTTGTTGGTAGAATAGTTTGAACTCTGCTTTTAAAATTCCATTGTTTTTATACCCATGTACTACCATTATCATTTGAATATATAAGACTTCTTACATAGCTCCCAGCAATTATTTTTTGTTCCATTAGTGGCCAAGCACCAAATAGATGGAGAATTAATATTATTAGAAATACGTCCATGAATTACCATTATTTATAGAAGAAAAAAGACCGTTTGAAGCTCCAGCGTAAATTTTACTCCCATTCGATATTAATGAGGTTACTGAATAACCATTCATATTTGGTAATCCATTATTTGAAGATGACCAAACGCTTCCATTGTTTGATGAATGAAATATTCCACCATAGAGAGTTCCAGCAATAATTCCGAACCAATTGAAATTATTGAGAAAACGTCCAAATTTGTTAATCCATTATTTACCTGAATCCAAGAAATTCCAGTGTCGTTTGAAAGAAATATACCGTTTCCAAAACTTCCAACATATATTGAACTACCAGTAGCTTCAAGAGAAGTAATATTAATATTAGCACTACCAATATTTACAAGTGTCCACGAACTTCCATTATCTATTGAAGTAAAAGATCATTTGTTGTTCCTGCAAAAATGCTGACCCAGATGCAATTAAAGATTGTACAGTTAAATCGGTTAATCCATTATTTATAGCATTCCAAGAATTACCATTGTCAAGTGATAAAATACCCCGCCACCATAAGTGCCTCATGAAAATTGAAGGCCATTTATTTCAATACAACTTATGTTAAGATTCGTCAAGCCATTATTAACTGGTGTCCATGTATTAGCGTCGTCACTAGAAAAAAAAATTCCACCTCCACTTGAACCAGCAAAAATAAAATTGCCGCTAAATTCAATGGCAGAAATATCCCCTCCCATTGGGCCTTGCTCTTAAGCTATAATAATGTGCAGATGAAGAATTAATGTTGAATAAACTAAATAGAAAGAATAAAAACGTGATAGATTTTTTCATTTGTTTTAAAATTAGTATGAAATAAAAATATAATATCCTTGTTAAATATCCTAATTTCTAGATATAGAATAAATGACTTAATATTTTGAATATTTTTGAAGGGAAATAAATATGGCAAACTAATTTACCAACTTCATATTAAAAATAACTCAACCACAGACACCACCGTTTAGCGAATCACCCAAAACCCTCTTAGCGAAACGTCAGCGAAACATCTTTGTGTCCTAACGGCTCCTAACGTCTCCTAATGAAAACAAAAAAGCCTCATTCTTGCGAAATGAGGCTTAATGTCTTCTAATGAATTGAAATTGGAGGTCCCGAGCGGATTTGAACCGCTGTACAAAGTTTTGCAGACTTCTGCCTAACCACTCGGCCACAGTTTTGCAGACTTCTGCCTAACCACTCGGCCACAGGACCATTTTTTCGGAGTGCAATAATAGTAAAAAAAGAGATTATTATACCCTTACAAACGGTTTATTGTTGCTTGAATTCTAGTAAAATCAATGGCTTAAAGGAAAATGGTCGAAAGACTTTCATTAGCAGTCATATATAATGCACTACTTCTCGCCACTTTTTCCGGGCTTCTTGTCTTTTTTGCGGATCACATACTTTTCGATGTCTTCCATGGTCATTGAAAAGGTTGTCTTAATTAGTGTATGTGGCTCGACTTCCAAAAATCCGGAAAGCTTCAATAATGTCAATAAAGTGATGTTTTTGCCCTGTTCTATCCTCAGCATATTCGACTTGTCTGTCCCAATGTCTTCGCCCAATTGCTCCAAAGTAAGGCCCTTTTTTACCCGATAGGCCTTAATATTCTTGCCTATTGCCTCTAAAAAGGCTTTTTCAGGGTATTTCGAAAGTGACATCCTAACAAAAATGCCACTGTTGGGAGGATTTAAGTTGTGTTATAAGTCAACTCATTCGCCTCAAGATCGTATTTGGGTGAAGTTGAGCGAGATAAGTTCCTTGGATGTGGTTTGTTTAATGTTCGATAACGCTTAACGCACCTAGGCAGGACGTTAAACTTTCATTTTTTATGCCCACAGAGTCAACATTTAACTTTAAACCTTAAACAATGAACCCTATCCACATTAGCAATTAAAAATACTTTCATTTTATTAAACAGAATTCAATTCTATAAATGCACTATTAGCTTTTTGCAATTTTCATTGGTGAATGGATTTTCATATGTAGTGGATCGCTTTATCTGTACTGTCAATTTTCTATTCTCACATTCACTGTGAAAACATCAATTTTTTTATCATAAAACAAATGAACAAAAAACACTTTGTTTCTTACACCTCTATGATTAACTCGACCATTTGCTACTTACCACTTACCAATCACTACTTACCATTTACCACTTTAAATTGATATCCCGTGACGTCGAAACTACTTTGACCTCATGCTTACACGATACACAAAAACACTATTTACTAAGAGTATTCAAGTAGCCATGTTCTTCATGACCACTACTATTTATGCTCAAAACAATTTTCAGCGCGAATGGGATCACCGTTATGGTGGCACCAAAAACGAAAAGCTGAAAGTATTCCTGCCTACATATGATAAAGGCTATTTACTCGCCGGATCTTCTTTATCTATTAATGATGGAGACAAGACTCAGGGTAGTAATGGTGGCTGGGATTATTATGTAGTGAGAACCGATTCTGCCGGTGTCAAATTATGGGACGCTCGCTTCGGCGGTTCTTTAGAAGATGAACTTACAACTGTTCTGCAAACCGGCGACGGCGGATTTCTTCTCGGCGGATTTTCTCGCAGCGGAATCAGCGGCGATAAATCTGAAGCGAATTGGGATCAGACAACTCACAACTACGCCGATTACTGGATCGTAAAGATCAACGCTCAAGGTGTTAAACAATGGGATAAAACCTTTGGCGGAATCTATGAAGACAAACTAAATGCTATCGTCATCTCAGGTGATGATGGTTATCTGCTTGGTGGACATTCTCTATCCTCTATGACCGGCGATAAAACACAAGCTTCATTTGGTGGCCCTGATTACTGGGTCGTAAAAATTGATGCTTCCGGAAATAAGATCTGGGATAAAACCTTCGGAGGAAACAGAAACGACCAGTTAACTGCAATGACTCGTACTAAAGATGGCGCATTTATTCTTGCCGGTCATACTTGGTCTGATCAAAGTGGTGACATTTCTTTCGGTAACCGTGGATTAGTCAACTATTGCGACTACTGGATCATGAAAATGGATGCACAGGGAAATCAGGTGTGGGATAAGCGATATGGTGGTGCTGCAAATGATATCCTTTACTCGATTATAGAAAGCCGTGATGAAGGATTCCTGATGGCCGGAAATTCATACTCTTCTGTTGGTGGAGAAAAACACAAGCTAATAATGGCCCGGTAAATACTTCTGATATCTGGGTATAAAAACAGATAACCTCGGTAATATTCAGTGGGACAAATCGCTCGGCGGAAGTACCAATGAAAATAAATTCGGAAACATCACTCAGACATCTGATAATGGTTTCTTCATTGCCGCAACTTCTTATTCACAGGTAAGTGGCGACAAAACAGAAAATAATCTGGGTCAGGAAAACAACTGGGTTGTAAAACTTGATCCTACAGGCAATGTACTATGGGATAAAACGATCTTCACTTCAGGAAGAGATGACAGCGGATTTGCATTCTTATTGAACGATGGAAGCATCGTTGCTGCCAATCATACCAATGGCCAGATAGCAGGATACAAAACACAGGACACTTATGATATATCTAAAAAGTATTGTGATTTCTGGATAGTCAAATTGTCGAATGTTGTTCCTCCTGTTGCTGATTTCATGTACGGTACAGATCCAGTATGTTCGAGAACATGCATCGATTTCACAAATCTTTCTGTGAATGCCATCTCTTATCAATGGTCATTCCCGGGTGGAAATCCTGCGACAAGCATCGCTCAGAACCCAACAGGTATTTGCTATAACACTGCAGGAACATTTGATGTAATGCTCATTGTTACAAACAACTATGGCGTTGATACGATGTTCATGCCGAATTATATCAATGTACTTCAATCACCGACAAATTTCACTGTGAGTGCTGTCAATGATACACTTTTCGCTTCTCCGGGTTATACAGCTTATGCTTGGTACTTCAACGGTAGCCCGATCTTGTCTGCAACAGGAAGTTTCTTTGTTCCGCAAGCAACCGGCGACTATTTCGTTTCGGCAGTGAGCGTGAATGGTTGTGGAACAAGTGCACATATCGACTACCTTATCAACAGCGTAAATTCACTGAACGACAATTCACATAGTGTATCGATCTATCCAAATCCGGCTGGCGACAATTTCGTAATCAGTATGAATAGTCTGGATACGCAAAAACCAATTACGATCAGCATCTTCGATCAGGTTTCTAAATTGGTAGCTACAGAAAAAATAAATTCTTCTTCGGCTGAGATCAATTATGTGGTGAACAGCTCATCAATGAAATCCGGATTATATTGGATCCGAATCATGAATGGCGATAAGATGATGAGAAAAAGTGTGATCATCACGAAATAATATTAATCATTAGAAAATAATTCTTCATTGCCCGGTAGGTGTTAGGATCTGCCGGGCATTTGTGTTTTTAGGATCTGCGCCAAATCTGCGAGTTCTGCGAGATTTGCGGGAGAAAAAATTTCGCTTAAAATATTTCCCGCAGATCTCGCAGAACTCGCAGATTTGGCGCAGATTAAATCGCATGCTTCTCCTTGTGTCCCGATAGCCATCGGGATTGTGTGAATTTGGTGCTTAGTGTTTTATTTTCTTTATAATTAACTTACTTTTGAATCTAATTCAGTCGCTCTGAATTTCTTCAAAAATATGTATATTAAATCCTTAAGAATTAGTTTACTAATTATCATTTCAATTGCAACCACTGGTTGTTTCAGACCAGGACATTCCTTTTCCTATTACAAAGAACCTGCGAAACCTGATTATTCAGATACTTCAAATTGGGCAGTACTGCTAACTAAAATCGATAGCGCAGATGCCGTTCCAATAAATTCAGCAGAAATGGATGGTCAATCCACTGCCAGAGTAGATGTATTTTATATTCATCCTACAGTTAATTTTAGCGCGAGAAGCTGGAATGCTGATTTGGCTAATGAAAAACTGAACAAACGTACTGATGAATACCCGATTCGAATGCAGGCAAGTGCATTCAATGGATCCTGTAAAGTTTATGCGCCCCGTTACCGTCAGGCAACATTATACTCATTCATAGAAAAGAAAACAGATAGCGGCGAACAAGCTCTGGCACTTGCGTACAGCGATGTTCTTGCAGCTTTCGATTATTACATCAGGAATTACAATCAGGACCGACCGTTTATTATTGCTTCGCATAGTCAGGGGAGCAGACACGCCTTCAAATTATTACGAGACCGGATTGAAAATGATCCAATACTGTTAGACAAATTCATTTGCGCATACGCCATCGGTTTTACAACTGATTCCATTTACACCAAAATACAAGCTTGCGATTCATCAACACAGACCGGTTGTCTGATCTCATGGAATTCCTACAAGTGGGGATCTAAGACAGACAATAAATTGATTGGTGTAAATAAATATTGCACTAATCCATTGTCATGGAAAAGAGATACAAGTGTAGTAAGTAAAATGGATAATTTCGGTGGCGTTGACAGAAATTTTAAATTTATCGCCAATGCAACTGATGCAAAAGTAAATGAAGGAATTCTATGGGTTCACAATCCCAAAAAAGGTAAATTTGTTCATATTGGAAAAAACTATCACATTAGCGATTACAATCTGTTCTATATGAATATCAGAAAAAATGTTGCGGCAAGAATAGATTCATATTTTGAAAATCAAAAATAGATATGGTTACTATAAAAGCAATCATAAAAAGATATAGTAGAAATGGCGAGAAGACAGGCTGGTCATATGTCGATATCAGCGCAGCTCAAGCGAATAAAATTAAAGCTGATTACAAACGATCCTATAAAGTGAAAGGCTTTATCGATGAATTGGCCATCTCACAGATCGCGATGATTCCAATGGGCGGAGGTACGTTTATTATTCCTATTAAAGCAGCGATTAGAAAAAAGATTGGAAAAGAAGAAGGCGATAAAGTTGTTTTAAAACTTGAAGAAGACTTAAAGGAGTATCAGCTCGACAAGGAATTAGTGCTTTGTTTGAAAGATGAACCGATTGCATATGGAAAATTCAAAAAACTTCCGAAGTCGTATCAGAATTATTATTCGAAATGGGTCGGTAGTGCAAAGACACCGGAAACGAAATCGCGGAGAATTGGAATTGTGATCAATGGAATGTTAAATGATCAAACGATGGCAGAAATGCTGAAGGCTAATCGAGAGCTTAAGATAAAATGAAACACAAAAAAAAGAAAAACACTAAGACCACATGTTCACAAAAGACCACGGAATAGAAGTACAGAGAATTCCGTGGTCTTTTGTGAACTTGTGGTCTTAGTGTTTAAATTTCTTTTAGCTGCTCACATCTTCATGATCTTCTTCGTCACCTTCTGATCTTTGTAAGTGATGATCACAAAATAATATCCGCTGGTGAGACCTTTGTTATCGGTATACGAAAACGAATTATATCCGTCTTCAGCCATAACAGCTTCATTAAAGATCATTTCACCTTTTGAGCTGATCATACTGACTTCTACCTGACATTTTTGTTTTAAAATGAAATCGATCTTGAATTCGTCGGAGAATGGATTAGGCGAGATAGCTGTTATTTCTACTTCTGCTTCGTCTATATCATTTTGCCCGCCTTTATTCTTTACGGTTTCAACATCGCTATAAGAAAAATGTCCGTCGTAATCGGTTTGCTTTAATCTGTAATACGAATATCCATCCAATGGATTTGGATCATTGGCTTCATACTCAAGAGTAACAGTCGAATTCCCTGCTCCTCGCTTAGTGAGAATTGGCTCAAAGGTCTGTCCATCTGTAGAACGTTCTATCGTAAAAAAATCATTATTGATCTCTGCAGCAGTTGCCCATGTCAAACTTACATTGTTGTTCCTCAATTTAGCATCGAAAGAAATCAATTTAATTGGAAGGGCTATGTTTTTATTTGTCAGATAAAAGGCCTTAAAGAACAAGGATGTCTGTCTGGTTTGCGATGAGCCCGACACATTAATTGCTCCCGTTCGATACATCAGTGTATTTACATTGACGTAATTCAATTCATACATAGCTTGTCTTCTCGAAGAGTCAATGTTGGAGATGTCATTTGTATATCCCAAAGCACGATAACTACCACCTAAATTTGTGACCGTCAAGTTAGTAAATGGATCAAGATTGTAGCTCAAAGGCATTGTTGCTTCAATAAACTCTCTAACGTTGCTATTACCATCAACATCAACTCCGGTTGCTGTAACTCTCTTTATTGTGGTGTCAGTACTTGTTCCGGCCTTTTTGAATGTTATTTTCCACTCTATATAAGCCGTTCTGCCTGCAGGGTAGTTTATGAAAGGTTGAAAGGACGAATTGTAACCTACAGCTGAATTATCAATATTATCTAAGGTTGCTCCATTCGACAAATTCATGATCTCGACCCAGGCATCAACACCGCGAACTACAATTGGAAAAACATAGATAGCATTCACAGCACCTGCTGTACCACTCCTCAGTGTCGGATTTGCAAACATTGGGAAATCGCCGATTGCAATAGCAAAGATTCCGAATCTGGTTAGTGTTGAACGTTCAGCTGTTGCAACTCCAGAAACTACTGACTGATTTGCATCATCATGAGTTCCTGCCGGTAGCCACTGAGAAGTCAAATTTGCTCTATTTGCCAGAGTGATCACAGTACCATCAAGAATTGTATTGCTATACCCGTCTTCATTTAATGTTACTGTAAAAGTTCCTGATGTAAGATTTGAATTAGGTGTAAGTGTCCATGAACCATAATCAAGTAACTCAGACATGTGCACACCACTTGCTGTTATCGAATCAAGATCATACGATGCATCGTTCGGGTCTGCTGATGTAAACTTTCCAAGCACGTTAGAAAAACCTGCTGTTCCAGATAATTTAAGTGTCAACAACTCATAATTCGAAGTTGTCCCTAATGGATAATCATATGTTCCAGAACTTCCGACAGAACGATTCAAATTTCCTATGATATAATCAGCAGATGAATATCCGGTAATACTGCTCGTAGAAGTATTGGTAACATACAACGTATTACTTCCCGTATTGATCTTTCCATTAGCCAGATTCAGTACTCCTGTAACAGTGAAGTCTGTTGACATGGTCAATGTGCCTCCATTATTTACAGTCAGATTTCTAACCGTTGCAGGGATTCCTCCACCTGTATTCTGTGTAGCCCCTCCTGAATAAACATAATCAGCACCGGTACTATATGATCGTGTACCTGAAACTTGAATATTGCCAAGTAATCCTGTTGCTGAGATACCCAACAAAGAACCCATTGAAAGACCGCCACCTGCAGAAAGTGTAAAATTTCTTCCATACATTATACTTGATCCCATCACAAGTGTAGAACCACTGTTAATTTTCCAATCAACATTACCTGTTACAACAGGAAGAGTTGTAGTGAATGTTTGCGAACCTGATCTGGCAAAAGAAATTACCGCACTTGTACTTGAGTTTCCTCCTACTGTCAAAGTTCCTGCTGTATGAGTATAATTTCCGGAAACGTTTACATTGCCTGTACTACCACTTCCATCAACTATACTAAAACTTCCCAATGTGTGTGTGTAATCTCCTGCTACATTCATTACTGATGTAATATTACTTCCATCAGATAAAGAAAAATTTCCTGCTGTAAATGTAAAATCTCCACCAACTGATAAGGTTGAAGCCGGATTTTTAGATAATCGCAATCCACCTGTCAGTCCGGTTGATGTTATAGTAAAATCTCCTGTAACATTTGTTAATGCTGAATTCAAATCTACCCAGCTTAATTGTAAAGGACAATTCCAAACAAAGTTCGAAAACGCTTGTCCACAACCGTTCAAAGAATTGTTATATGTCGTGAATCCTATGATCTCACATGTTGATCCTGAATTCCAAGTTGCTGTAGGAATTGTTCCACCCGAGGTTGTAAAATTATGCTGATACTTTCCTGAACTTTGAAAAACAACTATTGCACTTGCGCTTATGGTTACTGTTCCTGCATTTTTAAATGTTCCTGAAACGGCCAGATCTGTACCTGAACCATTATTAACTGTCAACGTAATTCCGGAATTCTGGACTAATGTACCACCGCTATTTACAACAATCTGATCAGCAGCTACGCTTGAGGTTATTGTTACCGTGTGACCGGATAAAATGGTGATTGTTGCTGCAGATGAAGTTGGTGTTGATGTTGCATTTACCCATGAACTTCCGTTATATCTCTGCCATGTAGCAGTCGAACTCCAGTTTCCTGATGCTTTTGTCCGATATTCATTTGTAACCGCTGCATACGCATCTTCATTCGATGAAAAATTAAAGAACAATGTCAGCCCAATAGCAAGTACTCCTACTAAGGCAGATGACACCCATGCAACACGCCTGAACGACGTTTTTAATTTCCTTTCACGTCGTTGTCTCATTCTATTTGGTCTAGATGATCTCATTCTGTTTTGAATTTTAACAGAAATCATAATCCGATAAACGAATTTTCTTCATTTATCGCAATTATGCTCTTAGATACATTCTACTTAGAGTTGCAACATCTGTTGTAATTAAGTGACGTTGAATCTTACAGAATTCAATATAAATTCTGCGGTTTATCTGCGAGTTCTGCGAGATCTGCGGGAAATATTTTAGTATAATTTTTTCTCCCGCAGATCTCGCAGAACTCGCAGAAAAACCGCAGATATCAAATATTAGCAATCTGAAAATAAAAAAGCCACCCGGATATTCAATCCAAGTGGCTATATAAATAATTGTTGATTTGCTTAGGATTCTAATACTTCAGGATCTTCTTTGTAACCTTTTGCCCTTTGTAGCTGACGGAAACAAAATAATATCCACTTGTAAGACCTTTGTTGTCGTTAAACTTGTATGAATTATAGCCATCTTCTGCAATAACAGTTTCTCTAAATATGATCTCCCCTTTTGTGTTAACCATACTGATCTCAACCTCGGTTTTTTGTTTCAGAATAAAATCAATTTTAAATTCATCACCGAATGGATTTGGAGAAATTGCAGTGATCTCAACTGCAGCTTCATCAATATCATTCCCTCCTTTGTTCTTGATCGTTTCAACTTTACTGTATGTGAAACGCCCGTCATAATCTGTTTGTTTTAATCTGTAGTATGAATAACCCTGAAATGGATTGGGGTCATTGGCTTCATAGTCGCGTCTGACCGTCGAATTACCTGCACCACGTTTGGTTAAAAGCGCTTCAAAATTTTGACCATCTTTTGAACGCTCAATTGTAAAATAATCGTTGTTTACCTCTGAGGCTGTAGCCCAATTCAGACTAACATTATTGTTGTTCAGACTTGCATTGAAAGAGATCAACTTGATAGGAAGAGCAATGTTTTTATTCGTCAGGTTAAACGATTTAAAAAACAATGACGTTTGCCTTGTTTTCGAAGAGGCATTTGAATTAATGGCACCTGTCCGATACATAAGAGTATTGACATTTACATAATTCAATTCAAACATCGCTTGCTTAGCTGTTGTATCAATGTTGCTTACATTCGCAAAGCTTCCTGTTGCACGATAGTTACCTGAAATATTGGCAACCGTTAATGTCGTAAATGGATCTAAATTATAACTCAAAGGCATGGTTGCATCAATGAATTCTCTTATACCTGAACTACCATCAATATCAACTCCGGTAGCGGTCATCTTCTTTATTGTTGTATCTGTACTCGTGGTAGCTTTTTTGAATGTTATTTTCCATTCTATATAAGCAGTTTTATTCGCCGGATAGTTGATGAATGGCTGGAAGGATGCGTTGTACCCTGTCGCTGAATTATCAATATCATTCAATGTTGCTCCATTATTAAGGCTTATAATTTGTACCCATGCATCTACCCCTCGCATTACATTTGGGAAAAGATAGATTGCATTTACAGCTCCGGCAGTTCCACTTCTCAATGATGGGCTACTAAAAGCAGCAAAATCTCCGATTGCAATTGCAAAGATTCCGAATTTTGTTAATGTCGTTCGTTGAGCAGTTGCTACTCCTGCAGAGACAGATTGCGTAGCATCATCATGAGTACCTGCCGGAAGCCAGTCAGCACTTGAATTTGCTCTATTGGCTAATGTAAGAACTGTTCCGTCTAATATTGCATTACTATAACCTTGCTCTTTAACAGTAACTGCGAATGTTCCTGAAGTCAGTGTAGAATTTGGTGTCAATGACCAAGAACCATAGTCAAGAAGTTCTGTCATCTGCACTCCTGACGCAATTATTGAATCAAGATCATGTGCAGCATCATTTGGATCTCCTGCATTAAATGAACCCAATACATTTGAAAATCCAGCAGTACTTGACAAAGTCAATGTGAGCAATTCATATTTTGAAGATGTTCCAAGTGGATAATCATAAGTTCCTGAACTTCCCACTGAACGATTTAAATTTCCTATAATGTAATCTGCTGATGAATATCCGGTAACACTTGTAGTAGAAGTGTTAGTTACATAAAGTGTATTGCTTCCTGTATTGATCTTTCCATTGGCAAGATTCAATATCCCAGTGACGGTATAGTCAGAAGACAATGTCACAGTCCCGCCGGTATTAATGGTCAGGTTTCTGACTGTTGTTGGCAATGCTGCACCTATTACTTGTGATGCAGCTCCTGCATATGTATAATCAGCACCTGTGCTGAACGATCGTGTGCCTGAAACTTGAATGTTGCCAAGTAATCCACCAAGCGTAATGCCTAGTAATGAACCCATAGAAATTCCTCCTCCTGATGAAAGAGTAAAATTTCTTCCTGTCAATACATTTGTTCCCATCACAAGAGTAGACCCACTGTTTACCTTGAAATCTACATTTCCTAATACTACTGGTGTTGTTGCCGTAAATGTTTGCGAGCCTGCTTTTGCAAATGACACAACTGCGCTTGTCGATGAGTTTCCTCCAACAGTTAATGTTCCTGCAGTGTGCGTATAGTTCCCGGAAAGGTTCACATTCCCCGTACTATTACTACCATCTACAATACTAAAACTACCAAGTGTATGAGTATAATTTCCTGCGACATTCAGTACTGAAGTAATACTGCCTCCATCTGACAATGAAAAATTTCCCGCTGTCAATGTAAAATCTCCTCCCACATTAAGTGTTGAAGCGCTGCTCTTAGAAATTCTCAACCCACCGGTCAAGCCGGTTGAGGTAATTGTAAAATTACCTGTGACATTTGTCAATGCCCCATTAAGATCGATCCAGTTCAATTGCAATGGACAATTCCAGACAAAGTTGGAAAAGGACTGCATTCCTGTTAGTGTACTATTATAAGTCGTGTATCCTATTACTTCACATGTTGAACCTGAGTTCCATGTTGCTGTGGGTATCACTCCTGCTGAAGTTGTAAAGTTATGCTGATATTTTCCTGTACTCTGATAAACAATCACAGCACTTGCACTGATCGATACTGTTCCTGCATTTCTAAATGTACCTGATACATCTAAATCTGTTCCCGTTCCATTATTCAATGTAAGTGTTACGCCCGAGTTCTCAACCAATGTACCACCGCTACTTACTACGATTTGATCAGCCGTCAGGTTTGCTGTAATTGTTACAGTATGACCTGACAAAATTGTAATGGTCGCCGCAGTTGAAGTTGGCGTAGCAGTTGCATTTACCCAAGAAGATCCATTATATCGTTGCCAGGTTGAAGTAGCACTCCAACTACCGGATGCTTTTGTCCGATAATCATTTGTGACAGCTGCATAAGCTTTTTCTTTCGATGTAAAATTGAAAAACAGCGTAAGCCCTATGGCAAAAATCCCTGCCACTGCAGTTGATATCCATATCAACCGTTTTAAAGAACCCTTAATTTTTAATTCACGTTTTAATTTCATTCTCTTAAAGCTTATTGTTTTATTGAAATTTTAACCTACTCTACATTTTCTTAAGGCAACTGAAAATCATCCAATTGTCTCAATTATGTTCTTAAACTCTTTGTACCGATACACCCAATATCTGTTTTACTCAAAAATCGAGTTCCTTACACTTTTAAAATTTCCGGGAAATTGAATAAAACTTTAAAATCTGCCCGTATTGAATGTTTTTAATATTCATCTTTTATCATAATACAAAAGACAAACAACAGAAAAGCCCATTCATATGATTTTTGGCAATTTTATTACAGAAAAATCCTAGAATTAAATTGATACAAATCATACATTATATGTAACAATAGTCACCACAAAAATGCTTTTGCACCGGTAATTTTGTATTACCAAAAAGAAACTAAAATGATCATAGAACAAATATACACAGGATGTCTTGCTCAAGGAGCATATTATATTCAGTCAGAAAACGAAGCTGCTATTATTGATCCACTACGTGAAGTAGGACCTTACATCGATCGCGCAGAAAGAGGCAATGCCAAAATTCGATATGTATTTGAAACGCATTTTCATGCTGACTTTGTAAGTGGGCATCTTGACCTTGCTGCAAAAAGCGGGGCGGAAGTTGTATTTGGCCCAACGGCTAAACCGAATTTCAAAGCTCACATTGGAGTCGATGGGGAAGAATTTAAAATTGGCAAAATCCGCCTTAAATTACTACACACTCCCGGTCATACAATGGAAAGTGCTTGTTATCTTTTGATCGATGAAACGGGTGTCGAAAGAATTCTATTTAGCGGAGACACATTGTTCATAGGTGATGTCGGTCGTCCTGATCTGGCACAAAAGGCAGCTAACATGACAAGAGAAGAATTGGCAGGTTTGCTGTATGAGTCTCTTAAAAATAAAATTATGCCTTTAAATGACGACATTATCGTCTACCCTGCTCATGGTGCAGGAAGTGCTTGCGGAAAAAATCTGAGCAAAGAGACATTTGATACACTTGGACATCAGAAAAAAACCAACTATGCGCTGAATCTGAAACTTTCAAAGGAGGATTTTATAGAACAGGTTACGACTGGACTGATGCCACCTCCGGGATATTTCCCATTGAATGTCGGGCTGAACAAAGGCGGATATGAAAGTTTTGACATTGTCCTTGCCAGAGGATTAACAAAATTATCTCCTGAAAATTTTGAAATGATAACGGAACTTGAAGACACTTTGATTCTGGACACTCGTCATCAAAAAGAATTTATTAAAGAACATATCCCTGGAAGCATCTTCATTGGTATCGATGGTGACTTTGCACCTTGGGTGGGTGCATTGATTCCTAGAATTGATCAGAAAATAGCCATCGTTGCAGAACAAGGAAGAGAAGAAGAAGTGATTACACGTTTAGCTCGTGTAGGATATGATCAGTGTATCGGTTATCTGGATGGAGGTATTGTAGCATGGAAGAAATCCGGCAGAACTGTACAATCAATGGAATCAATTACAGTAGATATGTTTGCCAAATTAAATGCCAATGCATCAATCAACATTCTTGATGTCAGAAAGAAAAGTGAATTTGATAGTCAGCATATTTTAGGCGCTGTCAACTTGCCATTGGATTATATAAACGAGAGTATGGCAACAATTGAGAAGCATAAGACTTTCTATGTTCATTGCGCAGGTGGATACAGGTCAGTGATATTTATCTCAATCCTTAATTCACGCGGTTTTACGAATCTGATCAATGTGGAAGGTGGCATGAATGCAATAAAACAAAACAACCGATTCGTAATGACAGAATACGTCTGTCCAACAACGATGTTATAATATTTAATTGTGTGTGTGTGTGTGTGTATTGTGTTTGAATGTTAAAATGGAGGGTGAAACAGTGTTTCTGAATATAACGATTCTTTAAATTGTTGTACTCATAGATTTTTCACTCTCCGTTTTATTTGTTTATAAATGTAAATAGACCGCATTTATCCGAAAAAAGAAATTTTTACCTTCGTCGGATATGCGTTTAATAAATTTTAGCAGAAATAATTTACTTCTAATAGTATTCCTGACATTTTGCAGTGTAAAGGCAAACGCTCAGTTTGATACACTTTATGCAATAAAATATCCGGCTAAAATTGGTTTTTCAATTTTTCAAAGTAAACCATCTTATAAAATCGATATTACTCAGAAGTTTTCTGTTGACACATTGGGATTATCAAAAATTAGCTACTCTACACTAACAAAGAACATAACAGGTTTTGGTTTTTTTTATGGTAAGATCTCTTTGTTTGTCGGATTTAAATCGCCAATTGATAAGGATGAAAGAGAAAAAAAAGGCAAAACGAACTACTCAAATTTAGGGATTGCCATTACAGGAGTGAGACTTCGCATAGAAGCTTCGCTAAGAACATACAAAGGGTTTTATGACGCCAACTCCGTAAACTACATACCCGGATTTTCAGACTCAACTGCATATTATCAAAACAGCGAATTGACAAATCGCTCATGGCGATTAAAGGCATTCTATTTTACCAATAAAAAGAAAAGATTTTCTTATGGCGCCGCTTATGTGAATAATGTCCGGCAATTAAAATCAGCCGGCTCATTTGTTCTCGCTACTAATATTTATTCGTTAAGATTACAAGCCACAACACTTGTGCCTGTTTACATTGGTCAATACTATGGCGAATGGAATAAATGGAATGAATTCAATGTAACAGCATTGACTGCAGGAATCGGCTATACTCATACCCTTACAATATTCAAGAGAGGTTTTATAAATTTACTGCTTACATTAGGATTGGAACAACAACACATCACAACAAGGTCTCAGGAAACAAACAAAAATATCGACATCTGGAGATCTCAAGTCAGTGCTTATGATTTCAGGTCTTCTTTTGGCTTTAATTCAAAGGCATTTTTCATCAGTATCCAAAGTATAATTGATGGAAACAATTACAGACTTACCTTGTTCGATGTATCAAATGTTTATATCAATACGTTCTTGAATATTGGTTACCGGTTTCCTGTAAAGACTCCGGGGTTTTATAAGGAAATTCAGAAGACGAAGGTTTATAACAAGATCTAAAAGTGAAGTTCAAAAAATAAACAAAAAGTTCACTAAGATTTTAGCCACGAATTCACGAATAAAAAATAATTTATTCGTGATTTCGTGGCTAAAATCTTAGTGGTTGATTAGTATCTTACTTAGGAAAGTAAAATAGGCTATCAATTTTTCATCAATCTGATAGCTCCAGATGATACGTCATTTCTGAAATACTGAAACAAATATAGTCCGGTTGGGAATTGAGAAATGTCGATTTCTGAATGAAGATCGAAATTTGAAATTTCTTTTATCATTTTTCCTGAACTGTCGAAAACTCTGGCCTTAGACACTTCTGTCTGTCCCGATTTGTCAACAAACAAATATTTTCCGGATGACGATGGATTCGGATAAACAACTACTTCATCGAAAGTGGATATTTCATTTATTCCTACAGGTGTTCCGCCATATTTAATCGTCAGAGTTGGTCGGGATTATAATTTGCTGTTGTGTACGAATTTTCAAAATTTAATACTCCCGCAGAAGTATATCCTACCAATACGTAATCATAATTCGTACTAGCACTCTGGATTCTCCAACCTGCAGTCACTACTCTCCCACTCGATTCAACTATCAGATCAACTGGTTCGCGGTCGCTGGCTGTCTGATCATAACTATTTGTCCATTCCTGAATACCGGTAGTTTTATTGAATTGCGCTGTATAATATCTTGCAACAGAACCTGACCATCCACGACTAATGATGACTATTGAATTTCCCGGAGCATATCTGACCTTGACACCAGATTCAGAACTCGATGCTGTCGGATTATAGATCGCTCTCCACAGTACTTGACCTGTTGTTCCATCAAGTTGAGCAAGTAATGCCTCTGTGCCGGAAGAACCTGTAACAGCAACTTCTCCTGACGAACTTACTGTTACATCTTTACCTTCATCATCAAAATTCGTATAATTAATATCTGTCGTCCACAATCTGTTTCCAGATGTTTCAAATCGCTGTACGACTAATTTTCCAGTGCCCCCGGCTCCTGGTTGAGAATATCCGGTTACAGCAATATCTCCATTTGGGAAAAGTGCAAGACTATTCACTCTGGTAAGTGCAAATGGTGTTGAATCAATTTGTGCTGTCCACTGATAATTTAACTGGTCATCGAAGTACGCTAAAAATCCTCCTATAATACTTGCAGTTCCGCCAATGACTACACTTCCATCACTTCTAACTATCATTGTATTTGCAAAACTTACTCCTGTTGTTCCTGAATTATACCAGATCGTATCCAGGAAAACTCCTGCACTATTCATCTTTACAAGTGTCGGTCGGAAACCTGTTGCTGTTGCATTCGTGTCCGAAGAAATACAAAGAATCAAATTTCCGGCTTGATCTATTTCCATTCCTGTAAGTGTATCATTTCTCCATCCCGGGGTTGTATAATATTGCTTCCACAATAAATTTCCTGTCGGGTCATACTTCACAATTGCAACATCTTGTCCGTTGCTATAAAGTCTGTCAATCGTGGCTGCACAATAAACATTATTCTGCAGATCTGTTCTCACTACTTGGCCGCGTGTAATCGAACCTCCTTCGCCATTAAACTCCCATTCTTGCTGAACTGCACCGGATGTGTCCAAAACTACCGTAAATAAATTTTCATCGACATAAGCAGTATCCGCTTTGAATCCGCCTGCATACACTTTTCAATTTCTTACATCAATTCCAAATCCGATTGAAAGATCTGTTGAACTGCTCAATCTATATGTCCATAACGAATCTCCGGCAATAGAATATTTTACTACGACTAAATTATCCAATCCGCCGTTGCCAAAATAATTTGGTCCTGCATAAACTCCTTTTCCTACAGTGTAAATTCCGCCATTACCATCTGAAGCAATATCAAATAAAACTTCATTTGTATTTGGCAATGGTCCACTCCATGATTTTTTCCACCCTTGTGTACCATTTGAATTGAAACGAATGATCAAATGACTGCTAAAATCGGAAGCAGCCAAATATACATTGCCAAATTCATCGATTGTCATTGCATAAACCTGCTCATCGTTTGTTGTTGACGTATCAGAATAAACGGTTGCCCACTGTCGAATTCCTGATGGTGAATATGATATTGCAAGTGCGTCTGTTGATGACACGTTACTGTATGACTGTCCTCCGACGATGATATCCCCATTTGGCGCATACAAAATACCCTTAGGCATATCAGTTCCCATGAAAGACGGATTTGTATAGGTGTCAGTCCAAAGAATAGTGCCGCCCAGATCATATTGCTTTACTAATATATTCTGACCACCGGCTGCTGCACTGTCGTACACAAGGCCACAAACGACTGCTTTTTGATTTGCACCAACTGCGACATCAACAGCGTATTCGGATCTGTTTGCAGGAGTATTCATTAGATCAGTCCATTGAATTTGTCCGGCAGAATTATATTTTACGACCACCCAATCTTGCGTAGTTGAAATACCATCAAAATAACCGGCAACATAAACATTCCCTGAATCATCCGCTGCAATGCTGTTACCCTGACTTTCACCGGCACCTGCAACGCCATACAAATTCACCCATTGTTCTACACCATTTGAATTCAACTTTATTGTCACCATCTGATCAAAACTACCGGTTCCATTTGCTTTGCCCGTCAGAAAAACATTTCCGGCATCATCAATATCCATTGCAAGAACGTAATCATCATAATTATTTGAACCGTTGTAATAATAATTCCACAAAGTATCACCTTGTGCATTATACTTCATCGCAAACATATCAGCATTTCCGTGAACGCCGTAAGCATAACCGGAGACAACGATATTTCCATTGTCGTCTGCCTGAATGGCTGCAATTCTATCCGGATTCTTGCCTTGAGCTTTAAATGTAGCTATCCACTCTACAGGCAATTGCTGCGAGAAGAGCTGATTTGAAAAAAAAGTGAATGCAAAAAAGAAGGTGAGTTTTAATGTATTTTTCATCTAATTAGGGTTATGCTGACAAATTTATAAAAGGTTTTGTAAATTAAATGGTGAAGGTTTAATTCCTTCACCATTCATGGAAAAAATACACGAAAAACAACTAAAATAACGAATCAACTTTGTTGAAATGATGGGGGTATATCAAGTCAACATTTGCAAAAGAAAACCCATCGATCATACGCTCTCTGTACGTCTTTGGCCATATATAATTAGGGTAGAGAAATCATTTAAATTAATGCTGTTTGTACTTAATACGGAACATCCAATTTTGGTTGCCCGAAGAATTACCTTTATTTCGTGTCAAAAATTCATTCTCAAACCCGTTCTGCCCGAAACCACATTGATCTTTCTATCTGGCATTCCTTCGAAAATTTGGGTAAGTCCGACGTTAATTGATGGTTGAAGGAAGACCTGGAAGCGTCGACTAAGTGAATAGAGTACGCTTAACTGACCCACAAAACCGGAATAACTTTTAACAGGACTTACTCCGGAAAAATTATCTATCGATTGGGATGAATCATCCAATAACAAAATTGATTTAGCATTTGATATCATTGAAATTGAAACGCCCGACTCCAGATGGATTGCAAATTTTTTCATTTCAAAATAATAACCAATTAATACCGGAATCTCAGTAACATTGAATTCCGTTTTCACGTGTGCCGGAAATGAAACAGAAATCGCTCCACTTGTATCATATATATATATGTATTAAAATCATGCGAGATCTCACTATGATGCATGGAATAATTCACTCCTGATCCAATCGTAAAATGCTCCTTGTATAAAAAGGTAAATTTCAAACCGGCTACCCACTCTGAATTAGATCCACTTTGAGTTGAACTTTGCGAACCACCCGCACTACCGGTATTTTGCATGTATGTCTGCTGAATTCCACCAAATGCTTCCAATGAAAAATTCAAATTCGATAATGTATCTTTTTTAGAAGAATCTGCTGCGACAACCTTGGGAACTGAATCTGAATTAACGACATTAATTTGTTTTGTGGTACTATCAGAAATAAGTATTGCCTGGACGGTTTCTTCGGACTCTAAATTATTGTTGGCATTAATAGTGTTCGAATCAGACTGAGTTTCCTCCCCAAAGTCTGTATTTTCACTTTCGGATAAATTTTTGTTCGGGGATTTCTTCATATCCTCTGTGTTATTATCAGCCAGATTCACAGTCTTTCCAATTGCTACACCCGCAACAGTTCCTTTAAGTGATATCGCTTCGTCAGAATTATTTTTGTCTGATGCTTCAGAAGATGGTGTTGCTTGCTTAACTTCTTTCTTAGGATTAACTTCCGGAATTTGCTTAGCGATTGTTTTTGCTACTGTTCTTTCTTTTGAATTTATATCAGATTTTAATTCCGGCTTATCTATATCAGTCGACTCATCTTTTTTGCTTTTGGCGTTTGATGCTACAAACGATTTTTCAATTTTAGAAATTTTAGTAGTAGGGGTTGCTCCATTTTCTGATGAATTAAATTTATGCGCCAGTGAATCTTTTTTCGAACCATCAAATTTGAACAGTGTAGCTGTCAAGATTGCAAGGAAACCAATCACAGAAAAAACAACAAAGAAATATTTTCTTCTATGATCGTCTTTCTTGATCAATCCTTGTTTAACAAGCATGCGCTCAATATCCTCCTTCGCATCTTTCGGTACGGAAGGTTGACCCTGCGCCAGCTTATCTTTTACCAGCCTATCAAATTCATTATTGGCATTCATTGTTCATCATTTAGTTCTGATAAGCGTTTTGGCCATCAGGTTTTTTTTCAACAGATTTCTTGCTTTGAATAATTGTGTCTTTGAAGTACTTTCAGTTATTTCCAATTCAGATGCAATTTCCTTATGACCCTTTCCGTCGATTACATGCATATTGAAAACTGTTCTGTAACCCGGAGGAAGTTTACTTATCTCCGAAATCAATTCATCATAAGTGAGGTCATGTAAAATTCCATGGACTTCGTTTTCCTCCTCAGGAATTTCGTCTCCAAATTCCTCAACATCTATATTAGTATTGCGATATTTATTTTTCCTGTAAAAGTCAATGCATAGATTTATAAAAACCCTTTTTATCCATCCTTCTAGTGACCCACGAGATGCATCATATGTTCCCAGCTTCTGGAAAATTTTAAGAAACCCTTCTTGAAGAAGATCTTTTGCTTCATCTTCATCACCGGCATATCTTAGACAAATAGAGTACATGCCGGATGAAAATCGATCATACAGCTCGGAAAAATGACTCCCTTTTCCTTTAAGGCAGCCTTTTATCAACTCTTCTTTTGACATGGAACACTTAGAATACGGAGCTTTTCATTATAGTTGCCCGGATAGATGACCAAATCAGATAAAAATTTAAGTTGGTGTTTCATCATAAACTGCATTGACAACAAAAGTGGTTTTTATTCCAATACCTACCTAATTCTCACCACCTATATTATTGCCCTCACTTATGATTTGCGAACATTAGCCAATATTCCTAAAGAATGCGTAAAACTACCATCATTTCAAACACTATTTATTAGTAGCTTTAGGTGTACTCTACTTTAAACTGACACCTGATGAAACCGGAAAGTCGAATGAAATTATTGTTTTTTATGATGGCTTTCATATTTGAATTGACTGTATCAATTGCTCAACCTAGCACTTTTCTTAAAACGTATAATGCAGGGGACATGGGGTATAGTGTCAGAGAAGCAAATGGAGTTTCTTATGTTGTTGCGGGCGGCACGGACTTCTACTACAATTTTCATTGGTTTACAATGTCGCCCATTGCTTCAACGAATGTTCATTTGTTAAAAACAACTACTGATGGTACATTGATATGGGAAAAAACTTTTAATTATCCCGGCAAACGAACTCTTGCTACATGGCATGAGCACACGAGTGATGATGGATTTATTATTACAGGACGCGCGAATGAGGATCTTGTCTGGCCTCCTGATAGCAATGACATCATACTAATAAAGACCGATAACGATGGCATTATTCAATGGTCAAAATTTTATGATACAGGAAAAGATGAACTTGGATATTGTGTTCGTCAAACAAGTGATGGCGGATATGTTGTTAGCGGCTTCCACGACTCAGCTCCTCTTAGTCTAGCCGGAACTACTTATGCAATTCTCATTAAAACAGATCTCAATGGGAATGTTCAATGGGAGAAAAATACGAGCTTGCTGTTCGTGATCTGGATACCGGTGAATCGTTTCCCATGGTTGTTAAACAAACAGCAGATGGCGGTTTTATTTTGACAGGAACAACGATTGGATCTCATGCCGCAGACGCTTATGTAATCAGAACAGATCCATCAGGAAATGTAATTTGGGCCAAATCATATGAGCACGATGCAAGTGAATTCAGGTTTTCACTTGGGCTGGATATCATTGAAAGTTCTATCGGCGACTTTATCATTGCAGGTTCAATGGACAAAGATCAATCGCTCACGCAATACAACTATCCATACATTCTTAAACTTAATAGCAACGGAAATATTCTTAATGCAAAATTTTATGATTCAGCACCGGCACAACCATTTCAAAGTGGATTCTCATCTGTTGAAGAAACGCCTGATGGCGGATTCTTTTTTACAGGAATGGGTGGCTATAGTAACTTTGGTATGCTTGCACAATTATTAAAAACAGATTCTGATTTTAACATGCAATGGTCGAGAGCGTATTCAAATGATGGTGGCGCAACAATAGGCTCCCGTTCCGGACGACTCACAAGTGATGGATGTTATGTTTACACAGGTAAAAAAGTAAATACAGGAACAGTACTGATGAAGACTGATAATTTAGGTTTAGTACCTTGCAAAAATCCCGGAACACTACTTGAACTTTTACCTTCAGTTTTAGAAGTAGATCGGTTCCCTTTGACATTAACGGGGATCAACTCAAATAATGTCGTTTTTAATACTCAGGTATTTCTCGCAGATACAACGACATTATGTCCGGTCACGATCGCAATTTTACCGGTCGAATTACTTTCATTTGCCGCAAAAGAAATTAGTGGGAATTTAATACAACTTGACTGGAAAACGGCATCAGAAACCAATAATGATTATTTTATAGTAGAAAAAAGCACTGACGGAATGAATTTTACACCAATTGGATTGGTGAAAGGCTCCGGGAATTCAACCATCAATCATAATTATTCATTTCTTGATAAAAAAAACGAGGGCATACAACTTTACTATTACAGACTTCAACAAGTCGACTATGATGGTACAAGAAACTTTTCTCCAACCATTTCTTTTCATGATCATTCCGCAGGATTTAGATTGATCTCGCTGGTCGCTGACTACCCATCTCAAAGTATCAATATCCATTTCGATACAAACACTTCAAAAAATATTACATTTACACTTACAGACATTACAGGTAGAGCCTGTTATCAAAACTCATCTGATTCACAAAAAGGTCTACAAAAAATAAATTTAGACGTCAATGATCTTTCAAAAGGGATTTATATTTTGTCAATCTTTGACGGACAACAATTACTTTCAAATAAAATATTATATTGATTAACTCGAATTCAGTTCAAAAATAATATTAATTCGCCTCATTCAAATCTCCTGCTATGAAAAAAAATCTACTCTTATTAACCTTTTTGCTGTTCAGCTTTTGCAGCTACAGCCAGATCGTTTCCATTGTTCCAAATTCATCTGCCAAAGGTGTGACGCTGCCCACAGTGATCACAATGGCAACCAATACATTTTATAGCTCCAGTCCGCCACAGGGGTTAAATGATATTTATCTTCAACAAGGAGCTACCATTATCTATGTAAACTCTTTTGATCCTGCGATCAACGTGTATCCGGGAGGCGCATGGCCATCATTTTATTCCGATTCCATGCATGTCGATTTCACAATTCCCGCTAATGCTTTGCCGGGGTTTTACGATCTTCACGTAATAACATGGTCAGCATTCGGCTCACCTTGGCAAACACCTTTTGACAATGTCTTAACCAGTGGCTTTCTTGTAACCGGTGGGGCAGGAACTATTGAAGGTGATGTTTACTTTGATTATAATCAAAATGGAATTCAGGACGGATCCGATTTCCCTATGGCAAATCAACGGATTCTCCTTGCACCAATTAATTATACTGCTTATACAAATGGTTCAGGACATTACGCTGCATATTTGGACACAGGAACTTTTGTTGTTAGTCCTATTCTCAACCCTACGTATTCAATAACCAGTCCTGCTGCTTCTTATTCAGTTACTCTTCCGCCATCGTCAACAGGCAATGATTTTGGCTTATACACTTCTGCTATTAATACCGATCAGCTTCTTTCAGTTTGGCATCACCCAATGAGATGTTACCCATCGTATGGTTACACTTTAATTGACCAAACGAACAATGGAAATATTCCTGTGAGTGGAAGTATTACAATGGTCCATTCTTCCAATATGCCATTTGTTAGTTCTATACCGATGCCTGATGTTATTTCAGGAGATACCTTGGTGTGGTATTATTCAAATCTACAACCCGGAGCAACTCTTCGTATTGGTGGAACACCATATATTGCTTTTCAGGATCCTCCTGCAGGACAAACCATCTGGTATGCTGTTTATGATTCTGTATTTGATCCGGGCAATAATTTACTTGGAGTTCTTGGAGACTATTTTTCTTTTGAAGTAACGTGCTCCTGTGATCCAAATGAAAAAATTGTAACTCCTCAGGGTAGTACTTCACAACATTATGTTCCATTGAACAGTCAACTAAACTTCACAGTCAATTTCCAGAATACCGGAAACGATACAGCTTTCACAGTTATCATTCGCGATACACTTGATACTGATCTTGACTTAAGTACTTTTGAAGTTACAGGAAGCAGTAATCCGATGAGTACGCAAATGGATGTGAATGGTGCTTTGCAATTTACATTCGACAATATTCTCTTGCCAGATAGTAATGTTGATGAACCCGGTAGTCATGGTTTTGTGAATTACCGTATCTCACCTAAAGCCGGACTTCCTGATCCAACTCAGATCACTAATACTGCTCACATCTTCTTTGATGCAAATTCGGCTGTTGTGACAAACACTTCACTTTCGACGCTCACAAATCTGGTTTATCCTTCTGCTTCATTCAATGTTGCTGATCCAACAATTTGTCAGAGTAATTGTATCACCTTCTCTGATCAGTCTATATCAGCAACAAGCTATGCATGGACATTCCAGGGAGGAAGTCCGGCTTCAAGCACAAGCGCAAATCCCGGTGTGATCTGTTACAATACTTCCGGTCAGTTCGACGTACAACTTATTGTAGTGAATGCATTGGGATCAGATACTTTAACACAACCACAATACATTGATGTTAGTCCTTCTCCTACCGGTCTCAATGTTATACAGGCAGGAGATACACTTTGGGCAAATGCTGGGTATGCAGCTTATCAATGGTTCTATGAAAACGATACGATACAAGGAGCAACCGGACAATATTATGTTGCGATTTTCAGTGGCGACTATGGTTTGGTTGTTGCAAATGCCGGCGGTTGTACAGCAGGATTAAATATTCCGAATGTGATCTCTGCCATAAGCGAATTGATCGACAGCAGAGGAACAACTTTGTATCCGAATCCAACTACAGGTGATTTTGAACTTTCTTTCTCTGCATTTGCGAAATCAAATGCAACGATAGAGATCATTAATTCAATTGGACAAATCATGTCGAGTAAAATTGTACAGATCTATTCCGGCGTCAACAGAATTTCTTTTGACGAAAGTGAATTGTCTGAAGGAATTTATACCATCCGAATCTCTATTGAAAACCAAACGATCACCAGACAATTATTGAAAGTAAAGTAACATCTTCATTTTTCTATATTAAAAAAACGCCTCTTCACTCTGAGGCGTTTTTTTTATTCCAGAACTCTAGAAATCGCTCAATATCATTTATCGGTAGACGTCACACCCAAACTCCGCACTCAAACTGAATTTTCGTATCTTGTGCCTAAATCACTGATAATTTTCGATCTCCTTTTAATTTGCGCGATTTCGGACCTATTTTCAGTTTAAAACCCCAAAATGCAATTCACTTCATTGAACATTATTGACCCAATTCTTAAATCTTTAAAGGAAGAAGGGTATGTAACACCAACACCTATTCAGCAACAAGCCATTCCAATCGTACTAAACGGCACAGATTTGCTTGGATGCGCACAGACAGGAACCGGCAAAACAGCTGCTTTTGCGATTCCAATTCTTCAACTTTTAACAGCTCACAAGCCTACTGACCATAAAAAAAAAATCAGAAGTCTGATCGTTACTCCGACTCGTGAGCTTGCTATACAGATCGGCGAGAGTTTTAAAACATACGGAAAGCATCTTAAGCTTCATTCAACAGTAATTTTTGGCGGCGTGAATCAAAGTTCGCAAGTTGCAGCATTGAACAGACATGCCACCGGAAATTGTAAAATTATCGCATACAATTTTGCACAAGCCGGTGAAAGTTGAAGTGACTCCCGTTTCATCGACAGCAGACACAATTCAACAATACATTTATTTTGTAGACAAAGGCAACAAAACAAAATTGCTTTTGGATATTCTGAAAGATCCTAAAATTAAAACTGCACTCGTTTTTACAAGAACAAAGCATGGCGCAGATAAAGTTGTGAAATCATTGATCGCAAGTCATATCAAAGCTGAAGCGATTCACGGCAACAAAGCACAGAATGCAAGACAACGCGCACTGACCAATTTCAAAGCACAGACAACACGCGTTCTTGTTGCAACGGATATAGCAGCAAGAGGAATTGATGTTGACGATCTTCAATTTGTGGTTAACTTCGAATTACCTAATATTCCTGAATCATACGTTCACCGAATCGGAAGAACAGGAAGAGCCGGTGCAGCAGGCACAGCCTTTTCATTCTGCGATGCTGAAGAGAAAGCTTATTTGAAAGACATTGAAAAATTGATCGGCAAAAAATTCCGGTGATCGAAAACAAACTTTATCCGTTGATCGATCACAATCCTGTCAAAGTTGAGAAACAACAGCACCAACGACGTCCACACGCTGCAGCAAAAAAATCTTCAACCGCCAGCAAAGAATCAACTTCATCAAAAGCGAAACCGAAATCGTGGGGGAAGCCGAGGACGCAGAGTCGGGATAGAGGATAGAAAAAATTAAACAAGGAGAACCAAAGAAAATCTGCGGTTTTTTCTGCGTTTAATTTTCCGAATTATTAGTATTTAACTAAGCCTTCAATCTCCCCGCCTACCATTTTCATAGCAAGTGCATTCGGTACTTCAGGTAGTCCAGGCATGCGCATTATTTCTCCAATGATGGCAACTACGAATCCTGCGCCGGCATTGATGACTACATCTTA
>JADJFC010000014.1 GCA_016708785.1 Bacteroidota bacterium
TACATGCAACGGATCTCGCATACGGCGGTTCATGGTGTAAAGAGTGGCCCATGAAAGTTTGTTCAGGACGGATTTTCTTGTAGTGGTCGAGCATGGATTCATAACCGCGTTGGGCTAATCGTTTCAATGTGATCGTGGTGATCAGAATGGGACTTTGTGCAGCCGCCCATCCACCTTTTCGCGTGCGGCTCCATGCATAGGCATGATGGTAATCAACGCCGAGTCGCATCAGATTCCTTCTCTTGCGTTCGGGCTTCTTCCAATCTTTCCAGATGCAGTAACGAAGTCGGTTGCGTAACCAACTATCTAACGTTCCCCGGTTTGCCGATCAGACTTCCTAAGCGGAAGTATTCTAACCAACCTCTCTGAACTGTTTTGAGTTGTTGAATGCGTTCGCCTATCGATAGCAGTGCCGTTTTGCGGGTGATGGTTCCTGATCTTTTCTTTCAACTCCTTCAACTTCCTTCGCTCGCCACTATTGTGGTACTTGCCCTTCTCTCCTTTCTTGTACGTGGGTACAAAATTGTAGCCAAGTAGTTTGAAACTAGAAGGATTGCGGATGCCGCTCTTCTCGCGGTTGATCGGAAGTTTAGTTTTGTTCTTTTAGAAAAGATAAACATCATTCCCGATCTTCTTTGCCTGCGAATGACTCCGCAATAAATACTAAAGTCATCGGCATAGCGGACATCCTACAGTTCCGCTTTTCCAGTGCCTGTCAATTCATGTAGCATGATGTTAGACAACAGCGGACTCAGCGGACTTCCTGTGGCACTCCCTTTTCTTCGCTTGACTAATTTGCCTTCGATCAAGATCGGGGCGCGTAGCCGATGACGAATCAGTCGGAGAGTGGTCTTACACTTCACCTTACGATACAGCAGTTGAAGCAAATACAATGATCCACTTCATCGAAGAGTTTTCAGATCGATGTCCACAATGTGATTCAACCTGTCATTGATATACTGCTGTGATTGCTGCACGCATTGATGGGCGTTCTTTCCCGGACGAAATCCGTAGCTGTATGGTTTGAAATCAAATTCAAACTTGGGCGTGATCGCTTGTGCCACGCATTGCTGTAACCATCGATCCACCACTGTTGCGAATTCCCAGCGGTCGCATCTTTCCATTGCTCTTGGGATGGAAACCCCGAGAATCGGTTGAACTTTATAATCGCCATACTTCAATGCCTGTGCTATTTTCGTTTTGTTCCGCGAACAAATTCGCTCAGCGCAGTTACGCCATGCCGTCCACGCCTGCCGAACCCTTGTTCCGCATCACATGAATGCATGCCTCTTGCATATTCCGTACATTGATCACTCGTTCAATCATCTTCTCTTCTCACTACAATAAATTTTCTTGGGTTCCATTTATCCCAGGGCTTCTCTCCCTTTCAGAAAGCGATCCCTGCATCATTTGGAACCACACCATATTCAGTCCTTCGTTAGATCGTGAGTCCTCAATCTTTTCATTGGCTCGTTGCCTCTAACTACTATGACCTCTGCTGACTTCTTCGCTTGTCCAGCACGTGGACACGAAGACCTCCCTCAGTAAGTCAAATACCCTTAAAGTTTACTCCTGCTGAATCTACATCGTTGAACTTTTGTACACTTTGGACTTTGGTATGCTGTGCTACCTTATCCGTTCAACGATGCCTCCTATTCAGTTTCTGTTCGTCAGTGCAAACACTCACTTAGTCTCGCTTACTTCAGTACATACCTCACGATACACCACCTTGCGACTTACTAAACTTCGGGTCGTTACTCCCGCGTTACAGGGGACTTTCACCCGTTGGGGTTCTTCTTTTAAAGAACTATATTTGACATTCGAGGCACACACACTGCACTGCCAAAACATTATTATTTGACTCTTTTTATTTTTATATTTCGGTAAAAAAATAATGCTTCAAGCATACTAAACGTTGCAAGTGTAACAGACCGACAATCCTAAACAAGCCAGCAATAAATTTTGACTGAAAAAGAAAATGTTGAAAACTTTTATTTCATTAAGTTAGTTATCCTAACTATATTTGCACCGACAATAATGTCATAACAAATTAAATTCATAAAAAATGAGTAAATCAGTTTTCTATCACGCAGGTTGTCCTGTTTGCGTTAGTGCAGAACACGACATCATTAACCTTTTAGGTTCAGACAAAGTTGAAGTAGTTCACTTTGGTAACGACAAGTCAAGAATTGACGAAGCAGAAAAAGCAGGTGTAAAATCTGTTCCAGCATTGGTTACACCAAATGGAAATGTGCTACACATCAACTTTGGTGCATCAATGGCAGACGTAAAAGGTTAAAAAATTTGCCCCATAAAGTTAGGATAACTACCTTTGTGGGGCATTTTAAAAATGTAAAATGAAACCAATTTTAAATATTGTTTTGCTTTTAATCTGTTTTCAAGGTTATAGCCAAACTCAACATAAAACAAATACTAAAATGAAAATAGCAGTATGGGACACCTATGTAACAAAAAAAGACGGAACAATAATGCATTTTGACATTCTTGCACCCGAAACCATTAAAGATACAAGCGTAATATATAATTATGGTAAGGATTATTTAAAATCAAAAGAGCAAGAAGAACAACCTTTGACATCAAAGGAATGTAGATTTTGCCACGTTGAAACTTTACGACCACAATGGGAAACAGAAATTAAGCAAAATGGATATTTCATCATTGAAATGGAAAATTGTAATTAATGAAAAAGATGCGAAAATAGAAGACATAATATTTCTTTTTAAAACACGTTAAAAAAAAGAAAAAAAAAAAAAATTTTAATGATGTAGCCATGAGGAAGCATTTACCAATTGCGTGCTCGTTTCGGCACCATGGAAACATATTGCTTTAAGCAAAACACAACAAAGGAAAAAACGAATTTTGGGGGGGGATTTTAAAAAGTTGATGCCTTTTGAAGGAGAGCAAAATTAAGCAGGAACAGCGTTTATGCTTCAAATCAAACTGTATGAAAAAATCGGCATTCGACTTAGAACACCAAAATTCGAGTATTGAAAGCAAAATTATTGCTTCATTAGAAAGGGTTTCACAGGCATTTAGAGTTTTGCTTTGGAACGAGAGTAAAGAACATTCGCTAAGCCCAATTCAGGTTCAAGTGCTGATATTTTTATTACATCATTCAGACCAAAAAAGGAAAGTGAGTTACTTGGCAGACGAGTTTAATATGACAAAAGCAACTATCAGCGACACCATAAAAACTCTTGAACAAAAACAACTCATCAAAAAAGAATTCGAGCAACACGACACAAGAAGTTATATAATTCAGCTAACAAAAAAAGGAAAAGAAATTGCAGAACAGACTTCTTTGTTTGCAAAACAAATTCAAGTTCCTATTGACAAATTGCATTCAACAGACAAAGAAAATTTATTATTAAGTTTATTAGACATCATTCATCATTTGAATAAATCAGGAATAATAACTATTCAAAGAATGTGTTTTACTTGCCATTTCTATAAAGCAAACAAAAACGGACAAGAACACTTTTGCGGACTTCTAAACACCAAACTTGCCGACACAGAATTACGCATTGACTGTGCAGAACATAATCAAAAACAAGCTGTATGACAAGAACACCAGCAGGTAATCGAGTAGCCCGCCCTACGCAAAATTACGTAGGGAGAGGCTCTCACACCACCGTACATGCGGATCTCGCATACGGCGGTTCATGGTGTAAAAGAGTGGCCCATGAAAGTTTGTTCAGGACGGATTTTCTTGTAGTGGTCGAGCATGGATTCATAACCGCGTTGGGCTAATCGTTTCAATGTGATCGTGGTGATCAGAATGGGACTTTGTGCAACCGCCCATCCACCTTTTCGCGTGCGGCTCCATGCATAGGCATGATGGTAATCAACGCCGAGTCGCATCAGATTCCTTCTCTTGCGTTCGGGCTTCTTCCAATCTTTCCAGATGCAGTAACGAAGTCGGTTGCGTACCCAACTATCTAACGTTCCCAATTTGCCGATCAGACTTCCTAAGCGGAAGTATTCTAACCAACCTCTCTGAACTGTTTTGAGTTGTTGAATGCGTTCGCCTATCGATAGCGGTGCCGTTTTGCGGGTGATGGTTCTGATCTTTTCTTTCAACTCCTTCCAACTTCCTTCGCTCGCCACTAATTGGTACTTGCCCTTCTCTCCTTTCTTGTACGTGGGTACAAAATTGTAACCAAGTAGTTTGAAACTTGAAGGATTGCGGATGCCGCTCTTCTCGCGGTTGATCGGAAGTTTTAGTTTGTTCTTTAAGAAAAGATAAACATCATTCCCGATCTTCTTTGCCTGCGAATGACTCACGCAATAAATACTAAAGTCATCGGCATAGCGGACATACTTACAGTTCCGCTTTTCCAATTGCCTGTCCAATTCATGTAGCATGATGTTAGACAACAGCGGACTCAGCGGACTTCCCTGTGGCACTCCTTTTCTTCGCTTGACTAATTTGCCTTCGATCAAGATCGGGGCGCGTAGCCATTGACGAATCAGTCGGAGAGTGGTCTTACACTTCACCTTACGATACAGCAGTTGAAGCAAAATACAATGATCCACTTCATCGAAGAAGTTTTTCAGATCGATGTCCACAATGTGATTCAACCTGTCATTGATATACTGCTGTGATTGCTGCACGCATTGATGGGCGTTCTTTCCCGGACGAAATCCGTAGCTGTATGGTTTGAAATCGAATTCAAACTTGGGCGTGATCGCTTGTGCCACGCATTGCTGTAACCATCGATCCACCACTGTTGGAATTCCCAGCAGTCGCATCTTTCCATTGCTCTTGGGGATGGAAACCCCGAGAATCGGTTGAACTTTATAATCGCCATACTTCAATGCCTGTGCTATTTTCGTTTTGTTCCCGCGAACAAATTCGCTCAGCGCAGTTACGCGCATGCCGTCCACGCCTGCCGAACCCTTGTTCCGCATCACATGAATGCATGCCTCTTGCATATTCCGTACATTGATCACTCGTTCAATCATCTTCTCTTCTCACTACAATAAATTTTCTTGGGTTCCATTTATCGCAGGGCTTCTCTCCCTTTCAGAAAACGATCCTGCATCATTTGGAACCACACCATGTTCAGTCCTTCGTTAGATCGTGAGTCCTCCAATCTTTTCATTGGCTCGTTGCCTCTAACTACTATGACCTCTGCTGACTTCTTCGCTTGTCCAGCACGTGGACACGAAGACCTCCCTCGGTAAGTCAAATACCCTTAAAGTTTACTCCTGCTGAATCTACATCGTTGAACTTTTGTACACTTTGGACTTTGGTATGCTGTGCTACCTTATCCGTTCAACGATGCCTCCTATTCAGTTTCTGTTCGTCAGTGCAAACACTCGCAGTCTCGCTTACTTCAGTGCATACCTCACGATACACCACCTTGCGACTTACTAAACTTCGGGTCGTTACTCCCGCGTTACAGGGACTTTCACCCGTTGGGGTTCTTCTTTTAAAAGAACTATATTTGACATTCGAGGCGCACACAGCGGTTTGGCAAAAGTGGCGGTTTCGTTCTCCGCAGACACATTTGTAGTTAATCAAACTTTTGTTCTCCGCATCAACATTTGTGGTTAAAATCCACCTTCGCCAAAGCCCAAAACGTTAGTGGCAAATATGAAACGACACCTTTTGCACATTATTTGTTTTTAACAATGAGTTTCTATGGACAGCAGATAAATCGACTGCATTCAGTGAATAAAATTTAGGAACAATTGAATCAAATAGCAAAAACAGTTAGGTCCTTGGAATGTTTTTAATGGCCAAAAATATTATGATAATGCAGTTTAAAACTCGGAGTTGCCTTCAACTTTTCAGTTCACACTATCATAATGGACAGACACAAATTTTTTTTGGGACAAACTCTTACCAAAACTACTTTCAAAATTGTGACATTGATAATTGGGAACGACTCAGAAGTCTATTGAAAGACAATATCAACTTTCAACATGATCAATTGAAAAATATAAATGCAAATGGCAAAATTATCGGACATTGAACAGTTAATAAAAATATAAAGGATTTACACTCAACAACAAATTCAACAGCATCAAAAAAGAAGACTGCTAAAATGGCTGGATAATTTCAAAATCCAATTGGCAAAACACAATTTTATGTCTACTGATCAGGAGACAAGCAATCTAGACAATATTTTCTTGACAATAAATTAAAAAGTCGGGACCTTGATTGGACTTAAAGAAGATTACAAACACTTAAAATCAAAACTTGGATTAAGGATAAAAAAATAACTGCCACATAATCGAGTAGCCCGCCCTACGCAAAATTACGTAGGGAGAGGCTCTCACACCACCGTACATGCGGATCTCGCATACGGCGGTTCATGGTGTAAAAGAGTGGCCCATGAAAGTTTGTTCAGGACGGATTTTCTTGTAGTGGTCGAGCATGGATTCATAACCGCGTTGGGCTAATCGTTTCAATGTGATCGTGGTGATCAGAATGGGACTTTGTGCAACCGCCCATCCACCTTTTCGCGTGCGGCTCCATGCATAGGCATGATGGTAATCAACGCCGAGTCGCATCAGATTCCTTCTCTTGCGTTCGGGCTTCTTCCAATCTTTCCAGATGCAGTAACGAAGTCGGTTGCGTACCCAACTATCTAACGTTCCCAATTTGCCGATCAGACTTCCTAAGCGGAAGTATTCTAACCAACCTCTCTGAACTGTTTTGAGTTGTTGAATGCGTTCGCCTATCGATAGCGGTGCCGTTTTGCGGGTGATGGTTCTGATCTTTTCTTTCAACTCCTTCCAACTTCCTTCGCTCGCCACTAATTGGTACTTGCCCTTCTCTCCTTTCTTGTACGTGGGTACAAAATTGTAACCAAGTAGTTTGAAACTTGAAGGATTGCGGATGCCGCTCTTCTCGCGGTTGATCGGAAGTTTTAGTTTGTTCTTTAAGAAAAGATAAACATCATTCCCGATCTTCTTTGCCTGCGAATGACTCACGCAATAAATACTAAAGTCATCGGCATAGCGGACATACTTACAGTTCCGCTTTTCCAATTGCCTGTCCAATTCATGTAGCATGATGTTAGACAACAGCGGACTCAGCGGACTTCCCTGTGGCACTCCTTTTCTTCGCTTGACTAATTTGCCTTCGATCAAGATCGGGGCGCGTAGCCATTGACGAATCAGTCGGAGAGTGGTCTTACACTTCACCTTACGATACAGCAGTTGAAGCAAAATACAATGATCCACTTCATCGAAGAAGTTTTTCAGATCGATGTCCACAATGTGATTCAACCTGTCATTGATATACTGCTGTGATTGCTGCACGCATTGATGGGCGTTCTTTCCCGGACGAAATCCGTAGCTGTATGGTTTGAAATCGAATTCAAACTTGGGCGTGATCGCTTGTGCCACGCATTGCTGTAACCATCGATCCACCACTGTTGGAATTCCCAGCAGTCGCATCTTTCCATTGCTCTTGGGGATGGAAACCCCGAGAATCGGTTGAACTTTATAATCGCCATACTTCAATGCCTGTGCTATTTTCGTTTTGTTCCCGCGAACAAATTCGCTCAGCGCAGTTACGCGCATGCCGTCCACGCCTGCCGAACCCTTGTTCCGCATCACATGAATGCATGCCTCTTGCATATTCCGTACATTGATCACTCGTTCAATCATCTTCTCTTCTCACTACAATAAATTTTCTTTGGTTCCATTTATCGCAGGGCTTCTCTCCCTTTCAGAAAACGATCCCTGCATCATTTGGAACCACACCATGTTCAGTCCTTCGTTAGATCGTGAGTCCTCCAATCTTTTCATTGGCTCGTTGCCTCTAACTACTATGACCTCTGCTGACTTCTTCGCTTGTCCAGCACGTGGACACGAAGACCTCCCTCGGTAAGTCAAATACCCTTAAAGTTTACTCCTGCTGAATCTACATCGTTGAACTTTTGTACACTTTGGACTTTGGTATGCTGTGCTACCTTATCCGTTCAACGATGCCTCCTATTCAGTTTCTGTTCGTCAGTGCAAACACTCGCAGTCTCGCTTACTTCAGTGCATACCTCACGATACACCACCTTGCGACTTACTAAACTTCGGGTCGTTACTCCCGCGTTACAGGGACTTTCACCCGTTGGGGTTCTTCTTTTAAAAGAACTATATTTGACATTCGAGGCGCACACACCGCATTGCCAAAACATTATTTTTTGACTCTTTTTATTTTTATATTTCGGTAAAAAATAATGCTTCGGCAATGCTAACCGTTAGTGCAACCGTAACTGAGGTCACAACTAAACTGCGACAGAAAGTTCATTTCACCTGAAGGAAAATTATAATGACATCAAAATTCAAACTAAAATCATTCTTTTCGCTTATTAGTTATGGCCCCGCTTATTTTCGGGCTCGTTAACTACATTTATTTTACGTTAGACGAAACAAAGCCTACACCACCATTTAATGGACTTCCTTTAATCTTGCTTTTGACATTTACAATACTTTGGCTATTCTTCGGAGAGTTTAGGACAAAATGATTAAGGTTGTGCTTAATGATGACCACCTATTAGTTAAGTCATTTGGTGGACTTGCAACGGCTAAAAAATATTTATACAAAGACCTTGACGGCTTTAAAACTTCTGTTTTACGTTCAAGGGGTGGTGACAATAGTACTTATATTTTATCAAGGGCAATAATAAAGTTGGAAAATATCGACTTCTATCATAAAAATTACTTAGAATTAAAAAGGAAATTTCGTCTAAACTTGACAACTTGGGATTTGAAAAGTTTTCTTATAAGGACGAATTGAAAGAAACATTTAGCTAATTTGACAGATCAAAGAAAAATCACAGCTGAAATAACGCCAGCACCTAACACCGCATCCAAAACATTATTTTTGACTCTTTTTATTTTATATTTCGGTAAAATAATAATGCTTCGGCAATGCTAAACGTTAGGCGTAACATTAACAAAGGATACTAGCATGAGATTTATTTTAGTTGTTTTAATATTAAATATATTTATTTCTTGTGGACATGACAAATCTATAACTGGTGACGGAATTAATATTGAAACAAAGATCGTTCGCTCGTTTGACACTTTAATTACATTTCCCGATTCCAATTTATATAAAGCATTCAGCCTTTACATATCTATAATAAATAATTCTTCGTTACCCGCCTCATTTTGGATGATGACACGTTCTTGGAATGACAATTTCATAGTAAACAATGACTATATTAAACTTGCAGGGCAGAGTTGCGACTCAAACTTTCCAACAATTAAACATTTAAAGCCGAATGAAAAGTTGAGCTTAAACACTTCTGTAATAAAATTAGATTTTACGCAAAATCAATCCATCGGAGGGACGAAACTTGGATTTATCTTTATCGACACTATAGTTTGCAAAAACTCAGATGACTATGACAATATTATTGGTGACAGGAGTAAACAAAATAAAACTATCTGGAGCAATCCTTTATATTTGAATGAAAGAGAAAAGAAATGATACGCCTAACACCGCATCCAAAACATTATTTTTTTGTCTCTTTTTATTTTTATATTTCGGTAAAAAAATAATCCTTCGGCAATGCTAAACTTAGTGTGTAGTATGATTTAGTTTTTAGTTTGCAAAGCCAAAATATTAAGAATTTTACCCTTTTGAAGCACGTGTCACATATTTCAATCATCAGTCTTTATGGCTAAAGTAAAAAAGCCCCTTTTAAACAATAAAAATATCAACATAAATCCCAATGCGTAACAAGCTGCCAGTACATAGTTTTCCATACCGGTCTCTTTGATAGTTTCAACTGAAACCTCATTGGCAAAAAACTGGTAGGCAATATTGCTTCCCCAGTGAATTCCCAGGGTAAGCCATAAACTTCGGGTGGCGACGAATACCCACATTAATAGTAATCCAAGTACAAACAAGTACAGCAATACATCTGGTTTATCAAGCCTGAAAATATGGTTAAGAACATACACCCCGGAAGAAAGCAGGATGAGAAGACTAAAATTCCATTTCCCGGGCCAATAAGCCATTAAATAACCACGCGTAAGTATATCTTCAGCCAGCGAGGGCAATAAAGTTCCGATTGCAAACAATACAGAATGAAGTAGAATCTTCTGCCACTCCCAATGAAATGAAATTTTGTTCCAGTGCAGCCAGACCGGTACCAAGTTAGCTAGTATTGTAATGCAAATTCCAATAAGCAAACCTGTTATAAGGTTGCCCCAATGTTTGCGGAAAGCGAATAATCCATAGGTTCTGAATCCGTTTTTAAACGTTCTTTTTCCAATAAAATAAGCCACGATAACGAAAAGCAGCATACCTGTTTCCAGCATCCAAATAAGTGATTCTTGATAATAGTTTTGAAAAAATTCAGGAAGATGGTATAGAGTAAACAGAGAGATAAATCCAATGACAGATATAACAGACTTTTTTACAGAAGGATTCGATATTGTTTTCATAAAGTTATTCTTAGCAATACCCAAAAAGGAACAAACTAATTCGCAACCATGAAATGGAATTAGAAGTGATGCTTTTTGATATACAGTAGTATGGCTTTTTCTAAATCGTCTTTGTCTTCCATGAATGGGATGTGCCCAACATTACTTTTATACAGCATCATATTGGGGAAGTCAACACCTTTATAGTTTTCAGGTCCGGCCATCAGTCCGAGTCTCCGGTAAAGAATAAAACGGGCATTTTCATATCAGTCGCCAGTGGCTTATAATTATTCCAGTATTCTTTTATTGACAGAGCATGAATTGCCAGATCATTATTCCAGTTTGGAATTTCTTCATAAGATGCATCCATTGCAATGGAATTCTTTTCATCAGCAAATGCCATTTTCCATTTCAGATCCTTTTCGTTAAGCTTCCCTATAACACCCATAAGTCGATCGAGTAATGGAATTGAATCATTAGTGTAAATATTGTGCCGTGGAAGGTTAAGAAATTCACATGCTTTGGGAATCCAAGTGTCATTAAAACTTTCGGTTAAATCAAGTGTACAGTTTATCATCAACATTCCAGAAATAATTTTTGGGTGTCGTTCAGCATAACCCATTTGCAGAATTCCTCCAAATGAATGTCCAAGTGTCAACCATTGCTTTATGCCCAGCGAATTCCGTACTTCTTCAAAATCCTTCACTATCCGTTCCATAGAGTAGTTGTGATCCTTCGGACTAGTAGAACGACCAACACCTCTCTGATCGAGATAGATCATTTGAAAATGTTGTTCCAGCACATTCCCGAAAAAATTTTTCCACCCAAAAACTTCCAGAGCCAGGGCCGCCATGAATATACAAACAAGGTGTGCCACTTCCTTTAACAATTACATACAGACTAACGCTGTCGGATGTTAGGATATGTTTTTCCTGAGCTTTACAATTCAAGCCAATAAAAATCAGGAACAGTAAAAGATAATTTTTTTTCATTACGTTAGATAGTATGCATTCGCTTTTTTATTTCACAACAAGAAAGAATACTACGTATTATTTTTGTTCTTCTCAACCTAGGCTTAAAATAATTTCTCTTAATCAATCAATTTAAAATATAAGTGATTTCGTATACCGTTTCCTCTATATTAACCATTTCATGGATTAAGAACATGTTACAAAGTTTTAAATTAACTGCTTCCCTGATTTTTCAACCAATAACTCAATTAACTTAAAACGCTTCTCCAAACGTGAAAAACACACCATTTTGGTCCTTCCCGATTCCATAATCAAGCCTTAAATTAACATTATCGTTTATCGAAAACCGTATTCCCCACCATAGCTTACAATGATTTTATTTAGTTTTTCGTCGCTTACATCGCCTTCATCCAGAAAACATACTCCGGAAAATCTCTTGTAAAACGGAAACCTGAATTCAAACTGAGCTGAATAAAAAGCAATCTCCACGGTATCTATTGGTATAATAGCCTCTTAATCGTTCAGCACCTCCTAATGTAAATCGGAAAAGGTAACTTGGATCACCATAACTAATTCCTCCGGATATCCGCGAGGCCAAAACAAATTTTGAAGTAGAAATGTAATGGAAGCATCTTAAATCAGCCCACAATAATCCTGATTTCCCAAAATCAGAAGAGCTGAGTTCTGAAATATTTTCGTAATAAATGGCACTGTAAATACCCAGTTTTGTTGAAACGGGATTATCGCGGGTATCATACATGAGGCCAACTCCTAACCCTATATTTTTTTCATCAGGGAACAACCGCATGTTAAGAGTATTTCCTTCGCTATCTTTTACAGCTTTTTCATTCCGCATCCTGAAATCACCGAATAATGCAGACTTGAAATGATTATTAAATTTCAGATCGAATTCCGGGCGAACAAAATACCTGTCCGAAAATACTTCTTTAAAACTTTCTGATGAAGTGGTGTCACCTTCGCCAAAATAATATTCAATAAAATTACTATAGGTGGCTGGCAACTTAAAATCCACATCTTTTAATAAGCCATACCTTATGTAGTTGGCCTGAACCTGTACTTTCCCTGTGGCGGTTACCATTAATTGAATGTCACCATAACTCGCAGGTGTTTTGAGTGGAAATACGAATCCCGCGGCACCAAAAATAAAACCTGTTGTCGGATCATACCCGAAAACCGGGCTGATAGTATAGTCATAGGGTTTTATTTTCGTTTCTATATTGGATAAATTTGGACGATCAGCATCATTTATATCAAACACTTTTTCACCGAAATATATGTTTGAGCAACTTTGCTACGATACAAACCCATAGGGTCAATATCTGAAATTGAATCTTCCAGAATTAAAAAATCAGCGACATATCCTGGCGCTATTTTGCCAAGCAGGTTTTCAGCTCCCAGCACATACGCCCCGTTTACAGTGTAGGAATGAATAGCTTCTGAAACAGTCAGTGTTTTATTCTCAAACCCGTTAACTACTGAACCATCCGGGAATTTTCCGCAAACATTTACAGCCATGTTCGGAAAGGGATTTAATCCATCAATATTTTTATGCTGTACAAAACTTGTATCCATACCATAGGGGAAATCGCTTGACAATGCACCATCAAGAACCCTGTATTTCAGGCGTGCGTTGAGTAATTCGTTTTCGCGAAGGGGAATACTATTCTCTCCGTATTGACGGATTATTGCAGGATAATCAAAAGTCTGGGATGCAAGAATAGTAACCGATGCACCTAGTTTTTTAAGTTCGGTTAATTGATTTTCGGTACAATAACCGGCATGATCGATAACATGCCGGTGATGATTTTTACTATTTCCCCGTTCGTTTAACGCATCAATAATATTTTGCAGACCTTTTTCACCTTGTACATGAAAAGCATACGTTTTATCCGGATGAAGAAGCAAGTAATGTTTAACTTCCTTTTCGCTCAGATAAATGGTTCCTCCAGGTTCCTTTATACCGGTTAGTTCTGGAGGAACCGAAAGTGACATGTCTTCGAAAAGTTTTGTTAGATGGTAATGTACCCGCGTAAAATCATTTCCCTGACCTATAAGACCAAGTTTTTTCGTCCCCATTGGATACATCAGACTGGTAGTCTGAGGAATTCTTCCAAAACTTCGGGTCCACATTCTTAATTTAAGGTTGCCATCTCTTTGCATAGCCTGGTAAACCTTCATATGAAAAGGAGAAAATGTGTTATCACCCATGGTTGTAATACCATATGATAAAGCAAGTCGTTGTCCTTTTAGAACCGCTTCTTCGATTGTTCGGTCGGAATAGCTGGAGCCTATACGTTTCAATGCTTCCATTGCTGCTGCTTCCAATAACCAGCCGTTCAGTTCACCATCTTTGGCAATTCCAATTGAACCATCGCTGATTTTAGTTTTTGAGGTAACCCCCAGCTTTTTCATGGCTTTGGAATTGGCAATTGCTGCGTGACCGCTCTTTAAGAAAAGTATAGCCGGTGAATCCGGTAAAACTTTATCGAGGAAATTCAGTGGTGACGATATTCCATACAACGCCGGAAACCCAAGATCCCGGGCTATATAATACCCATCTATCATTTGTTTTGAAGTTGAAATAATTGAATTTCGCAATTCAACGGAATCAACAATATTTGATAAGCTGATCTGTAGAAGACCTAAAGAGCCATCGATAAAATGGATATGACTGTCGATAATTCCCGGAATCACGGTTTTACCTTCCAGATCTATTCTGTAATCGAAGTGCACAGAACTATCTGTAACATATGAATTCCCAGACCTTGTAAATTTTCCGTTTTCAACAACAAAATAATTGATAAACGGATTACTGGTATCAGACGTGAAAATATTTCCATTGTAATATAATGCGGTTTGTGAAAATACCTGCAGACATGTGCAAGACAAACAAAAAAAGGCCAAAAAGTATTTGAACTTTATGAATACCTTAAACCAAGCCTTAATATTTACGAATATTACGTTAACCACATTAATCAACATTATCAATTTTCAGATATGCTTTTGTAGTTTTTTGACAAACAAATGTAAATATAAATTGGTTCGGACTAGCGAAGACTTTCTGTTTTTTATTAAATAATGTTACATATGTGTTTTAAACTTTAAATAATACAAAGCAATATCATACCTTCAGAAATAATTCATAAACTAAAAGCACTTGACAAGACAGTTATTATTTCATCTCACATTTTCTCAACGTTGAGCGACACTTGTGATGAAATACATTTATTAAGTAATGGAAGTTTTATCAAATCTGTTCTAAAAGTGGACTTCTCTACGTTGGAATCAGAAATGAAACAGGCGACAATTGGAAACAAAATTGAAAAATTAGGACTAACTTAATATGAGAAAAGTAATTGCAGCAATCAATATGACAATTGACGGATTTTGCGACCATATAGCAGGAATTCCGGACGAAGAATTACATCAGCACTACTCTGAGCTGCTAGTCAATGCAGGAGTAATTCTATATGGAAGGACGACCTACCAACTTATGCAATTCTGGCAAACGCTTCTACAAAATCCATCAGGAGAAAAATCATTGGATGAATTTGCTTTAGCTATAGACAAAATACCAAAAATTGTTTTTTCGCATACATTGAAAAATACGGAATGGGATACTGCGCGTTTATCAAATCTACCTATTGAAAAAGAAGTTTCCGAACTCAAAAATAAACCAGGTAAAGATATTTTAATTGGAAGTCCGAGTTTAATTATTCAGCTAACAGAACTCAATTTGATTGATGAATTTCAGCTTTGTGTTCATCCTGTTTTAATTGGAAAAGGTCTGCCTTTGTTTGACAAAATAAAAGATAGAACAATTTTTAGGCTTTTAAAGACAAAAATCTTTGGTTCAGGTGCTATCGTGCTCTATTACGAGCCGACACGCCAGTAACAACAAAGCGCTTACCGCACTTACAACTTCTCCTCGCAGACAACAAAGTAATTGCAAAATCGGTATACATGCCCATAATTTTTTCTTTGCAAATATCTATCAACATAGTATCTTTAAACAAGTTTTACTGTAGGCCTCGAAAAATTAATTTAAACGAATATTAATATTATGAAAAAGCTACAATTCAAAGTAAGTATCAATGCACCTGTGACAAAGATCTATGATCTAATGCTTGGCATTAACAGTAAATCAACTTATGATCAGTGGACTTCAATGTTCAACCCGACATCTACCTATGAAGGAAGCTGGGACAAGGGAAGTAAAATTCTATTTGTTGGAGTTGATGAAAAAGGAGAAAAGGGTGGCATGATTTCCAGGATAGTTGAAAACATTCCCAACCGATTTGTTTCGATTCAACATTATGGTCTTTTTAAAGCTGACAAGGAAATTACAGAAGGTCCGGAAGTTGAAAAATGGGCAAACGGATTTGAAAACTATACCTTCGAAGAAAACAATGGCTCCGATAGCTATCGGGGTACAACGGTTACTGTTGACTTAGACACAACAGAAGATTTTTTAGATTATATGAACCAGACCTACCCAAAAGCGCTCGATAAGCTGAAAGAACTTTGTGAAAAATAACAATTTTAAGAATTTATGTTATTTTCAAATTAGATTAAGAAGTTTCTTTCATTAAAAATATAATTTTAAAATTACTTAGGATTATTATAGCGAGCCGCTAACACCAAGTTCGCTTCTGCTGAAGGCCGACGATTGCCGGGTTGCATTCGCTTTAGTGTTTGCTTTGAAAAACTTTCTTCCATAATATCACAATTTTCTCCACAACAAAACCTAAACACAATCCGGCAACAGCACAAGCCACTACCTTAGCAAACCACGCCACTACCGGCATTTTGGATAAGTTATATTCTAAATCGTGCAGTAAATGATTGGAAAACGGTATGCCATGAGCTATGATCTCTGCTCCTACCCAAAGCATGGCAGCAGTACCGACAACACTTAAGACACTTAAAATTTTCGGCATAGATTTTACAATACCACGGCCAAATTTTCGTGTAATGGGATGATATTTGTCCTGAGCAAAGTGTACTCCAATGTCGTCTAATTTAACAATCAAGCCAACAAACCCATATACTGCTATTGTAATAAAAATAGCGACGGCCAGCATAACCAAAATCTGGTTTACTATTGGATTACCGACTACCTGGCTATAAGTAATTGCCATGATTTCTGCAGACAAAATAATATCAGTACGTACAGCACTAGTAACCCTTTCCTTTTCCAGTTCCTCCGGTGTAATTGTTTCTATCTGATCAATTTTAATGTGCGCATCATCATGCTTACTAAACATAGAATGTACTTTCTCATATCCTTCGAAACATAAGTATGCACCTCCTAACATTAAAACAGGCGTGATAGCCCAAGGGGCAAAGTATCCAAGTAACAAAGCTGCCGGGCTTAAAATAAGTAGTTTATTGATCAGCGATTTTGTTGCAATTTTATAAATGATAGAAAGTTCGCGTGATGGATCAAGGCCGACAACATACTTTGGCGTAACCGCTGTATCGTCAATGACAATGCCTGAAACTTTTCCTGAAGTCTTGGCTACCTGAGCAGGGACATCATCCAAACTGGCAGCACTTGCTTTTACCAAAGCAGAAATATCATCTAATAATGCAAAAAAGCCTGAAGCCATATATAGTTTTTATTGGGTCGAAAATATTTATGGTAATTTTCCCGGTCAAATTTAAACATATTTTTTGAGCAAGTGCCCATTAAATCAGGCAAAGAAAGTGCTATCTTCGATTCAAGAAAACGGAGTAGCGCATACAAGCCTACATGTTGGCTGTGAACGTAGACCAACAACCAGACAAACAATTAAAAATTGACATGGATATACAAAATATACAAATTTTAGAAAGTTTGGTGATCCTCATTTTTTATGTAGTTGCTTTTTTTATCACCAAGACAATTATAAATAATGTCCTTAAAAACACACAACTGCAAAGAGCCAGAAGAAAGATAATAATCAAGGTGATACATCTGTTTACATCAATTACTGTCGTTGTTTTACTTGCAGGGGTTTGGGGTCTAAAACAAAACGAAATTGCTGTATTTGCAAGTACAATTCTGACGGCTTTAGGTATTGCATTTTTTGCACAGTGGTCTTTACTCTCTAATATTACTTCGAGTGTAATATTATTCTTTAATCATCCTTTGAAATTAGGCGACACTATCAAAATATTAGATAAAGACTACCCCTTTGAGGGAGAAGTTACAGAGTTGACATATTTCTATATTCATCTTAAGACAGCCAATGGAGAAATAATCACAATTCCAAACTCTTTAATTTTACAGAAGCCAATATCAGTAATAGTAAAACAGAACTAGTTATAAAAAGTCAGTACTATTCGTTAAATAAAGGTGACCAAAATCATTGTCAAATTTGCGCTTTAGATGATAGCTTTGGCGAAGCTACCTAGTAGCACTACAAAAACTAATATAGTGAAATGGCAAGAAATAAAATTATAAAAAAAACGAATTCTCAGGTAAACAAATCAACAATATCAAAGCCAAGAAGAGTTTCAACCGGAGATGTTATAAAAGGGAAAAGTCCTGCTCAAATTCAAACCAAAACGATTGAGGTGAGACATGAGGCCAAGCTTGAAAAAGAAGTTGCTGCAATTGAAGATATTGTCAGAAAGTCAAGCAGTAAAGAAAAGTCTTTGAATAGTTATTTAGAAAAATTTTCAGAAGAGGATAAACAAGAAATTAGAAAACTACTAAAGGACGATATTGAAAATAATCAGGTTGCAAAACATCCTGATGACGTTTTGTCAAAACTTTGGCATCAAGGTGGGTATCCTTATGAATTTCTGATGTCAAGAAAAAATTATGAAAAGCAAAAGTATAAATTACAGGTTGAATTATTAAAACTTCAACAATGAGTTAAAGAAACGGGTGCAAGAGTTGTTATTTTATTTGAAGGAAGAGATGGCGCCGGAAAGGGCGGAACAGTAAAGCGTTTTATGGAGCATCTGAATCCACGGGGCGCAAGAGTGGTTGCTTTGGAAAAACCGACCGATGAAGAAAAAGGACAATGGTATTTTCAGCGGTACATCAAACACTTTCCGTCTAAAGGAGAAATTGTATTATTCGACCGTTCTTGGTATAACAGAGCAGGAGTAGAAAAAGTAATGGGATTTTGTAATGAAGAAGAATATTTGGAATTTATGCGTGAAGTTCCCGAGTTGGAACGCAACCTGATTAGAAGTGGTATCTATTTATTTAAATTTTGGTTTTCTGTGAGTAAAGAAGAACAAAAAAGAAGGTTTAATGACAGGGAAAATCATCCCCTAAAACAATGGAAATTATCACCAATTGATAAAGCTTCATTAGACAAATGGAATGAATATACTGATTCCAAAGAAAAATGTTTTTCTATTCAGACACTTCGGATGCACCATGGATTGTGATCAAATCAAACTGTAAAAAACGCGCAAGACTTAACACCATGAGGTATGTTTTAAATAGATTTTCCTATAATGACAAAGACGTAAACAACATTGGAAAATTAGATTCATTAATTGTAGGACGTTCTAATGTAATTTATGAAAAAGGCGAAAAACGGTCGAATGAAGTAACTTCGTCTTAAGTATTATAGCCACACCTTGGAATAACGAAGCTTTTTTATTCAAGTTATACAAAGCTATAAATGCGATTTGGTATGTACAACTGAGGAAACCCACAAGGCGGTGTTCTTTATAAGCAAACAGGCATCTATGAAACGGCTTATGATCTAGTTGCATATATATTTGCAACCTCAGAGTTGCGTATTTATAAGTCAAGTAATGAAACAAGATGTATTCCAAGCCATAGCAGATCCAACGCGGAGAGCTATTTTAGCATTGATCGCTATTCAAGCATTAACGCCAAATGTAATGGCAGAAAAATTTGATATGAGCCGTCAAGCAGTCTCAAAACATATTAAAGTTCTACATGAATGCAAATTGATCAAACCGGTGCAATCGGGTAGAGAAATTTATTATCATTTCAATCCGAAAAAAATGCAGGAATTTGATAAGTGGTTATCACAATTCAGGAAAATTCAAGAAATTCAATTTAATCAACTTGACAAAGTACTATCAACAATAAAAAAACAGAAAAAATGAAAAACGATTTGTTATTTGATTTTACCGTTGACAAAGCAGCCAAAACGGTATATATAACCAGAGAATTTGATGCTGAACTTTCTTTGGTATGGGATGCATTTACCCAAAAAGAAATTCTTGACCAATGGAGTGCACCTGCACCATATAAAGCAAAAACTAAATACATGAATTTTGTTGTAGGTGGAAAAAGATTTTATGCAATGGTAAGTCCTGACGGGCAAGAGAATTGGGTAATTCAGGAATATACTTCTATAACTCCAAAAATGAATTTCAAAATGTTGAATGCTTTTGCAGACAAAGATGAAAATCCTCAATTACCCGGTTCTGAATGGGAGTATAATTTCAGTGAACAAAATGGAATTACGAAAGTGAATATTACTATTTTTAATGAATCGTTTGATCGCATGGAAAGGTTACTTGAAGGCTTCCAGCAAGGATTTAGCATGACATTGGAAAACCTTGAAAGCCTCCTTACCAATAAATCGCAAAAATGATTTTTGTTTTCAATACATTTGTAAAAACCAAAACGCAAATAAAGAATCGAGCAAATCATACCTCAATATTTTACTCACATGAATGTTAAGGAACAAATCAAAGGGTATATTTCAAGTCAACCTGAACCCAAACGCAGTGACATGCAAGAGTTGCATCGCATCATTTTGAAAATAATGTCCGGTTGTAAATTATGGTTCCTGGATGGAAAAAACAGTGAGGATAAAATTGTTTCTAATCCTAACATCGGATATGGGCTTCAAACTATGAAATATGCTGACGGAAAAACCAAAGAGTTTTATCAAATTGGATTGAGCGCCAACACAACAGGAATCTCTGTTTATATCCTTGGTATCGACGATAAGAAATATTTAGCCAATACGTTCGCGAAAAAACTTGGCAAGGCAAGTGTGACCGGATACTGTATTAAGTTTAAAGCTCTGAAAGTTATAAACCTTGACATTCTTGAAGCAGCCATACAATTTGGGATCAAAGAATCTTCACGTGGCTAACGTTTGTGCTGTTCACTTTGCAAAAAAAGAACGGGATACGATTGAGTTAATCAAACATATCCCGTTCATTTTTTTAATCCCTTTTTACAGGGAATGATGCTATTCCATTTTTATCATTCGAATCGTCTGGCTATCATTTCCAAAAGATATTCTGACAAAATAAATTCCGGAAGCAAGTTCTTTCAGATTAAGCTTTCGGGTATCGTAAGCTTTCAAACTTTCCTGTGAAACAAATTGTGTTTTGCCATAAGCATCAATTACGTTTATTTCAACAGATCCTGCTGTTTCATTTCCGAAATTAATATCGATCATTCCTGTACTTGGATTTGGATAAATGCCAACATTGCGAATAGGACTTGACGAACTTCTAATCGGATTGCATGTAATTGTTGTGACAGTAATGGCATCGAATGCTTCACATCCATTGCCATCCGTTATCAAAACAGAATAAGTACCATCAGAAGTAACAGTCAGCACTTGGTTTGTAGAATTATCAGACCACAGATACTGATAACCCGAACCGGCATCGAGAGTAAGCGAGGCACCTACGCAAATTGTTGTATCAGGACCTAAATCAATTACAGGTGAAGCGAACTGATAAGAAATAGTAACTGTGGCATAATCAGGGCAGCCAACATAGTCAGAAACTTCAACAGTATATGTCCCCGGAGAAAGGTTGGTTACACTTGCAGTAGTTGCGCCACCAGGCATCCATAAATATGAATAAGGAAGTGTTCCTCCGGATCCGATTGCAGTGGCAGTACCATCTTCACTATTTTGACAAGTAGCATTCGTTGAAGAAACAATGCTTGCAACTATTCCTGCTGTATTGCTTACAGTTCCTGTAAGTGTTTGTTGACATCCATCCACATTATCAGTTACAGTCACAGAATACACACCGGCATTTAATCCGGTTGCAGTTGCACTTGTACTTACTGATGGGATCCAAGAATAAGAGAAGTTTCCGCTTCCACCGGTTATTTGTATGCTTGCAGTTCCATCAGACGCCTGACAAGTTGCCGGAGTAGTACTCATGGTCGCAGTAAATCCAACAGAACTTGTAATTTCAACAGAGCCGGACGAATGACAATTGTTGTTATCCGTTACTGTTACAATATAAGTTCCTGCTGAAAGGTTAGTAATGGAATTTGTATTTTGAGGAGGAGTGGTATTCCAGCTATAACTATAAGGAGCGGTACCACCGGCAACAGTACAAACTGCACTACCGGGTTGACCTGAACAGTCAGCATTTTGTGAGGTGATAGTAAGAGCTAATGCAGGTGGTTCTGTAATAGTAATGTATTGATATGATGAACAACCGGTAGGGCTGATCACATTCACGCTATACGTTCCTGCTGTAAGATGTGTAAGATTCGGTGTTTGTCGTTCTCCCGGCATCCACAAAATATCAAATGGACCTGTACCACTTACATTCATATTAACAGAACCATTATGTCCGCCATGACAACTTACGTTAGTAGTGGCAATTTGTGTTACAGCACCCGGAACCACATTAATAACGACCGGTAATTGTGATGCTTGTGCCGGTGTACCGTCGTCAGCTGCAATGACCATAAGCTGATTCAAACCAATGTTAGAAGCCTGGACAATGACTTGCACAGTAAATGTAGAAGTATTTCCGGGCAATGAAGTAACGGTAACACCACTCATCGTAGTTGATGTAGTGACTGTTGTAATTTGTCCTTGCTCAGGAGATAAGAATGAACCTTCAATTAATAAAGTATCACCTTCACAAACGGTCAAAGTATCACAAGCCTGATTGGAATTTAGAATTGGAGGCACATTGCTTCCACTTTGACAAACGTTGAATATGAATGACTGGTTATCGAGAGCATCTATACCATCGTTGTTTGCAAACGGTCCGTCATAAGAATTGCCGGTCTGATCAAACAATCCGATTTGAATATAGTCTATACCATTTCCATTATTTACTCCGACTGTTGCAGGTGTTCCACCAAATCCTCCTGTACCACCGGAAGCGTCTCCAGTAGTCCATTGCATATCCTGATAACAAAACGAAACGTTTGATCCCGGAGGTAATAACGGATCAAAACCATCTGTCATTATCAATTGAAAGGTATTTGCCAGATCATCATGAGAACTAAAATATCCGACATTTTCCCATTGAACAATAAGATGCGTATTGGTAAGTTGATAATATACAATACCACTAAGAGCGCCACGAGTATCCACATCTCCCCAAAAAGGAGCGATCATTGTATAAGTTGGATCAGGAAACGAATTTGCAGTGAACGTAGCGTATGGATTGTTAATAGAAACGTTTCCATTATTGTTGATATACATAAAATTTACCTGCTGTCCGTAAAAACAGAATGGAAATGGAACAGTAATCTGAACTGTAGACCAATCATCATTTCTGTAATCGGGTGGTAAACCTGGACCACCACTTCCTCCTGATCCATCGAACTGCGCAACTTGCCAGCTTGAATCACGCGGAATCCAGCAAGCGCAACCACTTGCAGTGTTCACAGAATTTGGAATAGTGACGTTGCGGGCAATGCGAGCAGGGTTTTTTCCTAAGGCATCATAATTAACATACTTTTCTGTTCCGTTCATTTTGCCATCAATCTTTGCCTGATTGACTTTAGCCATATCAATTGTTTTTACATCAATCTGTGAAAACGATTGATATGCAAAAAGCAGGACTGCGCCAATAATAAATGTAATTTGTTTTTTCATGACTCTTTCTCTTTGGTATTAGGGTTAGTAAATAACAAATTACGAAATGATAAGGAGCCTTACAAATATATTTGGCTAAACTTCATAGATATTTAGTTAATCTTAACAGAGGCGAAACTATTACTTTCTCCGGCACGAATTGATGGAGTTTTAATTGGCTCAAATGGTCAAAAACGGCTAAATACTGCATCCCTTGCCCCCTTTTGCCATCTGGACTTTATAATTTTGAAAAGAATGTATTATACTTGTAAGGCAATTTATTTTGGAAATCCGCTAAAGCCGTTTCAGTATAATTTCAGAATGTTGACTCTACTATCAAGCCAAGGCATGAACACTTCCGACATACATAATCACCGTATCGCAAAATTAACTTTTGCTTCAGTCTACCCGATGTATCTCATAAAAGTTGAGAAGAAAGGCAGAACTAAAGATGAACTACATCAAGTCATACACTGGTTAACAGGATTCGATGACAAGAAAGTGCAGGAACTAATAAAAGAAAAAGTAACTTTCGAAGAATTTTTTCACCAAGCGAAACTTAATTCATATGCACACCTCATTACCGGTGTAATCTGTGGATATCGTATAGAAGAAATCGAGAATTCCCTCACTCAAAAGGTAAGGTATTTGGATAAATTGGTGGATGAGTTAGCAAAGGGAAGAAAGATGGAGAAGATTTTGCGTAAAGTCGATAACGCTCAAAAGTAACCATTGAGATCACAAAGAAAAAATATGAATGAAGTAAAATCAAAATTAATTCAAGCCGAAAATATTGCACAGACAATTATTCAATGTCATAGAAGATCGTCAATTGATAAAACCCGGGAAATCTGAAAACGATGTGAATGAAGAGATCTTCAAACTAGCAGACGAACTTTATGGAATAAAAAAGTATTGGCATAAACGAATTGTAAGAAGCGGAGTAAATACCTTATCGCCCTATGATGATAATCCGCCGAATTTGATAATACAAGAAGACGATATATTATTCCTTGACTTTGGACCGATCCTCGAAGAATGGGAAGCAGATTTTGGAAGAACATATGTTATAGGTGCCGATCCACACAAACACAAATTAAAAAATGATATCGAATTAGCATGGCATGAAGCAAAAGATTGGTTCGACGAAAAAGAAAAACTTACCGGTGCGGAATATTGGAATTACCTTGTTGAATTAGCAAAGAAATATGGCTATACATATGGCGGACAATTGGCCGGGCATCTAATAGGTCATTTTCCGCATGAAAGATTAGATCCGAAAGATTACGGTCTTTATGTTCATCCGGAAAACCCGAATGACATGTTTTTACCGGATGTGAATGGTAACAAAAGAGAATGGATCTTAGAAATTCATTTTGTGGATAGAGAGAGAAAAATTGGAGGATTTTTTGAGCAGCTTTTAACTTAAGTAAAATATCGAAATCGATCATTTTGGAGGACTTCAAAGAAAAATGACGATAGAAATTATTGACGACAGCGAAACAATTGCAATTGGTAAATTACGCTTAGAAAATTCCGAAATATATTTTGTGTCATATAAGTCATTAATTTTAGATATGAACAACGAATGGAAACTTTTAAATTATCTTGCAGTAATAAACGCCAAGAATAAATTCAAAAAAATGAAAATAAAAATACTTTTACTGGTATTGTTAACAATAATAAATCAACAAACTTTTTCTCAGTCCTATCCCATGTTTGGACCAGAAATAAATGTAACCATATCGGGTTTGACTTTTGATGCAATGGAGCCATTCATTTCCCCTGATGAAAACACACTTTTTTTTAATTCACTAAACTCGGGAGGGAATACTAATTTGCATTATGCAACAAAAATTGACGACACGACCTTTACATATAATGGATTAGTTGCCGGAACTTACGACTCTTCTCTGAATCATCTTGATGCAGTTGCATCAATGGACAGCACAAATAATTTCTTTTGGGTTTCACTTCGAAGTATTCCAAATCTCTACAAAGGCAATTACTCTTCAGGAAACGTAAGTAATATTTCTCAAGTGAATGGCGACTTTAACATTTATGTTCCGGGATGGATAATTATGGATGCGGCCATCAATTATCAAGGTGATCAACTTTACTATTGCAATGCATATTTTGGTCCAACCTTTACAGAGTGCTCTGGCGCCCCTTGTGCAGCCAGGCTTGGAGTTGCACAAGTGATCAATGATTCTACTTTCAACAAACTTATAAATACAGATACTATATTTTCAAACATTAATGACACAAATTATATTGTTTATGCTCCTCAAATAACACCTGATGGGCTTGAACTATATTATTCGAGATTGCTGATTGGCGGGTACGATACTGAAATTTGTGTTTCAGTAAGAAATTCCGTTTCTGATGTTTTTAGTTTTCCAATGATAATCCATTCAAACTTTGGATATTTTCCTGAGGCAGCCTCCCCAACAATCGATAAACAAAAAATTTACTATCATCAAAAAGACAGTTCGCTTGCATACAGAATATTTGTCCGATATAGAACAGGAACAACACAAGTCAATGATCAAGTCTCAAAAGAAACATTAAAAGTTTATCCGAATCCTGCTAATAATATAGTTCACATTATACCGCCTCTACCGCATGAAATTTTTGAAATTTCAATTTACTCCGGAATGGGTCTAAAGCTTCTAACTCTTACAGGGTCAACTACAATTGACGTTTCAAATTTCCCACAGGGCATTTACTACTTGTCAATTAAACAAGACAATAAAAGTTGGACTGCGAAAATTGTAAAGACGTAATATTAGTATCTATTTATTATACTTAATTACCATAAAGATCTTGTTCACTAACTCCGATTGATTTTTCCAGGCTCCTTTACTAATTGTAAATTCCATTTCTCCTTTTTTTGAGTATAGAATAATTCTAGGTAGGTCATCTCCATAAAATTTCTCGAGATCAGAGAAGAGAAATTTAGTTGTGAACCTTCCATGCCATTTACTTTTTTTAGGTTCAATAAAGATCCGTTCCGATTTAGCGGATATGCGGAAGGAGTCTTTGACCAGACTTATGCTATCGATCTCAACATTAGCCTTATCAATTATTGAAAAATTCAAAGTAGCTGAATCAGCGGTTGAAAGATATGTCAAATCATATTTGAAGTCAGAATTACTATTCCTGAAATCATTCTGTTCGAAAATGAAATACAAGGTACCATTCTGCTGATGGGCAGAACTGTAATGCTTCGAAATTTTTTGAGAGTATCCGCTAAACGAAAATAAAACAAGCAATAGTGCGAGAACGCGCACTATTGCTTGCTTAGAATTATTCACCATATACAACTACTTCGTAAGTTGCAACGATACCAAGGATACCCGTTGCGTGTTCGTCAACGTGATGAATTTTTGTGATACCTGCGCTTTTTGCAGCAGCCTCAATACTTGCATCTCCTGTTGCGACAACACCAAGTATGGACTGAGCTTTCGCTGTACCTACTTTAGAGGAATTTGCATTGCTCGTTACTGCAAATGGAGATTTCATGTCGGTATAGATAAAACCCGTCAGTGGAGTTTTTACTATTGCGCAACTTGAAAACGTCATTGCAACTACTGATGCCAATGCGATTGTTTTGATTTTTTTCATTGTGGTGATTTTTTAAGATTAAGTTGATTCGTGTGAATTTAATTTCGTGCGAATATAACAATGTATAGCAAATGAATAAAGTTCCATCCGTAATAATTTATAGGACAAACGTCATATGGAATTGGATATTAGAAACCAATTCACTTTAAATGCTTGAAATCTATTTATTTATACGCTTTCCGGAGATATTGAGTAGAGTAAAGAAGATACGACTTTTACATTTATTTAATACAATTTAAAATCAAAATTGATATGATAAATATTGCCTTTAACTAATTTTAAAAGCTTCAAATCTCTTAATTTGTATCTTCGCTTCAACTACATATTAAAATCAACAATTAAATGAAGATATACATTCTCCACCTTACTCTTGCTGCATTTCTATTATCATCACCTCTAATTGCACAAAACAATTCATCTGATGACTCAAAAAAGAAAGAATCTGAGTCCGATAAAAAGGATCCTTGGAAAACAGAAACTTTCAAAGGATTAAATTTCCGGTGTCTTGGTACAGCTAAAACTTCAGGTCGTGTTATTGATTTCGCAGTGAACCCAAATAATTCCAATGAGTATTATGTTGCTGCAGCATCAGGTGGTGTATGGAAAACTTCTAACCATGGAATCACATATACTCCCGTTTTTGAAAATGAAGGTTCATATTCTATTGGTTGTGTGAACATCGATCCAAATAATTCGAATGTCGTATGGGTAGGAACAGGAGAAAATAATAATCAGCGAAGCGTTGCATATGGTGACGGTTTATATAAATCAGAAGATGGTGGAAAGTCATGGAAAAATATGGGTCTGAAAAATTCTGAACACATCGGGATGATTGTTATTGACCCGAATAATTCCGATATCGTATATGTCGCAGCATACGGACCACTATGGAGTGCCGGCGGTGACCGTGGCATTTACAAAACTATTGATGGTGGAAAAACATGGAAGAACATTTTATCCGTCAGCGAAAACACAGGATTCAACGAAGTGCATATGGATCCACGTAATAGCAATGTACTTTATGCAACTTCGCATCAGCGTAGACGGCAAGTTTACACTTACATCAGTGGTGGTCCAGAATCAAATATTTACAAAAGTTTTGATGGCGGCGCAACGTGGGACACACTTAAGAAAGGATTGCCTGAAGTAGATAAGGGAAGAATCGGGCTTGCTATCTCGCCTGCAAATCCTGATTACATCTATGCTATCATTGAAGCATCTGACAAAAAAGGCGGAGTGTACCGTTCGACCAACCGTGGTGCAAGCTGGGACAAGATGAGTGATAATGTAACGGCAGGGAATTATTATCAGGAAATTTTCTGTGATCCTAAGGACGTTGATAAAGTTTTTTATGTTGACCTATGGGTGATGGTATCAAAAGATGGAGGAAAAACATTTTCTAAAATCGGTGAGAAGTACAAGCACGTAGACAATCATGCTTTGTGGATTGACGACAAGGATACTAAACATCTTCTTGTAGGCTGTGATGGCGGAGTATATGAAACATACGATTTCGGGACAAACTGGGAATTCAAAGCTAACTTACCAATCACACAGTTCTATAAAGTTGCAGTCGACAACTCGTATCCTTTTTATTGGATTTATGGAGGTACACAGGATAATAATAGTCTGGGAGTTCCTTCTCGAACAATAAGCGCAAACGGCATCACAAATGCCGATTGGATATTCACTCTGGGAGGTGATGGTTATGAAACACAAATCGATCCTGAAAACCCGGACATCATATATCCGCAATATCAATATGGAGGACTTTCGCGTTTTGATAAGAAGAGCGGAGAAACAGTTGACATCCGTCCTGTTGAAGGAGAAAACGAACCTGCCCTTCGCTGGAACTGGGATTCGCCACTGCTTATATCTACTCATAAGCACACGCGCCTGTATTGCGGAGCCAATAAATTATTCCGTACAGATGATATGGGAAATTCATGGACAGCAATCAGCGGTGACCTATCGCGACAGATCGACAGAAATAAATTACCTGTGATGGGAAGAGTGTGGAGTATGGATGCTGTTGCAAAAAATGCATCAACTGATATTTATGGTCAACTTGTTTCGATTGCTGAAAGCTATTTTGATGAGAACCATCTTGTAGTTGGTACTGATGACGGTCTTATTCAAGTCACGAAAGACGGTAGCAAATCATGGTCAAAGGTCGACAACATTGCAGGGGTTCCGGAACGCACCTATGTAAATCAAATAATACCTTCGCATCACGATAAAAATGTTTTCTACGCTACATTCAATCATCATCGTTATGGAAATTTCAAACCTTATGTCTATAAAAGTACAGATGGTGGGATGACATGGGCTGCAATACAAGGAAATCTTCCTGAGCGTGGCAGTGTATACACTATTGCGGAAGACCATGTAAACAAAGACTTGCTATTTGCAGGAACAGAATTCGGAGTATTCTTCACCATAGATGGCGGGATGAAATGGACACAACTCAAAGGCGGCTTGCCAACTATTGCCGTTCGCGATATTGCAATTCAAACTCGCGAGAACGATTTAGTTCTTGCAACTTTTGGCCGTGGATATTATATTCTTGATGATTACACTCCTCTTAGAACTTTAAAGAAAGAAGACCTTGCCAAAGAAGCTTTTATTTCTCCTGTAAAAGATTCCTGGATGTTTATAGAAAGCACTACAGCAGCAGGCGGTCCACAAAAAGGTTTTCAAGGCGAGAGTTATTATTCGGCGCCCAATCCTAAAGTTGGAGCTGTGTTCACATACTACTTGAAAGATAATCTCAAGACCATGAAGGAAAAACGTCAGGAGATGGAGAAAGAAAAAATAAAAAAGAATGAGCCCGTGTATTATCCATCGGCAGATAGTATTCGTTTGGAAGACCAATATCCCGAGCCTTATCTTTTGTTCACTATAACAGATGATGCAGGAGCAATTGTGAGAAAAATAAAAACTGCAGCAAAGAAAGGTCTCAGTCGATTAGTATGGGACATGCGCTATGCATCGCCAGGTCCGGTGAACTTTCATACACCCGACCCAACCAATCCATATGATCAGGATGAAACCGGTCATCTTGCTATGGCAGGTACATACAAAGTTTCGCTAAGCAAATTTGAAAACGGGAAAACTTCCGAGCTTGTTCCTGCGCAATCTTTCATCATCAAATCTCTCAATGCTGCTTCACTTCCTGCACCTGACAAGAAAGCACTTGATTCTTTTTGCAAAAAAGTGAGTGAACTAAGAAGAGCAACCGGTGCAGCAGATGCATACCTTGGCGAGTTAAAGAACAAAATTAAATTCATCAAGTCAGCTATGGTTGATGTACAATTACCGCAAGCTACGATTGCTGAACAAGTGTACAATATAGATAATCGACTTACCGCTGCCGATATAAAAATGAATGGTGATGCAAGTCTGGCTAAACGTGAATTCGAAACGCTGCCATCTATTAACGGCCGCATAGGAACCATTGAAAGCACATTGTGGACTACGACTTCAGCGCCAACGCAAACTGCTGTCAATAGCTACGACATCGCTTCAAAGCAATTTGACTCCTTGCTTCCGGAATTAAAATACATCGATGAAGAAATTAAAAACGTAGAATCTACTCTTGAAAAGAATCGAGCACCTTTTACACCGGGAAGGTTACCGGAGTGGAAGAAATAAAATATTATAATTGAAAGAATATTTCTCTCTCCAATTCAAATTGGCCAATAGAAGACTCAGCGATTTGGGTGTCAATCCTGCTGTTGGTTATATATTAGGAATAGCGACTTTCATTTTAATCTCTGAATTGCTTTTTACTAAGACTGAATTTGCAAAATATCTGGTCATCTTAACCGGACTGGGCTTGATTATTCAATCATCTGAAATTAAGAGAACAGAGTTTTTAAAAATTGTTTTTGGAAACAAACGATCCAGGAAAATCAGGGTCATTGAAAATTTATTCATCAGTCTTCCATTTACAATTTTATTGATGTTTCATATGGCCTTTATTGAATCATTCCTGTTAATTTTATCAAGTCTGGTAGTATCGAACCTAACTTTAAAAAATACAGGTAATTATACTCTACCAACACCATTTTCCTCAAGGCCATTTGAATTTACTGTTGGTTTTAGAAATACATTTTTCATTTTCCGATTGCATTTATTTTGACAATTATTGCTATTTCAGTTAACAACCTGAATATTGGAATATTTGCAATGCTTCTGGTCTTTCTTAATTCACTTTCATACTATGTAAAACCGGAAAATGAATATTTTGTCTGGGTCTACACTGTAACGCCGGCCAAATTTATTTTTGAGAAATTAAAAATAGCAACGCAATACATTTCCATTCCGGTTTCACCAATTGCAATAAGTCTGTTCTTGTTCTATCCGGAAAATTCAGCCATGATCCTTATATTTCTGTCAGCGGGATTTGCATTTTTATGGACAATGATATTGATCAAATACTCAGCATATCCGAATGAAATGAATTTACTCGAAGGAATTCTAATTGCACTTTGTATAAATTTTCCGCCGTTCTTGTTGGCATTAATACCCTTTTTTTATTTCAAAGCTATAAATAGACTGAATGTCCTTCTGAAATGATCAAAATAAGAGACCTTAACAAGTTTTACGGCAACAATCAAGTTTTGAAAAATATAAATCTCGACTTTTCAAACGGAAAAGTACATGGGATCGTTGGAGAAAATGGTGCCGGAAAAACAACACTCTTCAGATGCATTTCGGGGCTGGAAGATTATAAAGGAGAAATTTCATCAGAATTTAGTCCGCTTAAAAATCACCTTGGGTTATTGTTAACAGAACCCTTTTTCTTCTCTAAAATCACCGGCAAAGAATATATCCGATTGCTCTGCAATGCACGCGGTATTTCAATTAAAGACATAGAGAGTAGAAACATCTTTGATCTGCCTTTAGAACAATATGCCTCTACCTACTCTACCGGGATGAAAAAGAAATTAGCTTTGACTGCAATTCTTTTATTAGAGAACAAATATTATATCCTTGACGAACCCTTTAATGGTGTTGACATTCAAAGCAACATTATCATTACAGAGATAATAAATAAATTGCGAGACCTTAACAAAATTGTAATTATTTCTTCCCACATTTTTTCTACGTTGGGCGATACTTGCGATGTGATCCATCTGCTAAGAAAAGGCGAGTTGATAAAATCAGTAGAGAAAAGTAATTTTAAAAGCTTAGAAGCTGAAATGAAAAATGCATCTGTAGGAAATAAAATTGAAAAGCTGGGGCTTCGATAATAATACTTTTATCCCTTTATACAGAACATCTGTTAAGGTGAGGCGTTCGATAATACCGCATTTTTGTATTGGAACCAACCCCATATTGTTCCGTTTAAATCCCCCGGGGGGGGGGCGGGGGAAGAAATAATTTGGACTTTCCCCCCCCCAGGAGTTCACACACAATAGAATTGGGGGGAATTCCCGGGGGGGGAGGGGGCAGGAGGCCAGGAAAAAAGGGGGGGGGGGGCCCCCTACCCCAACAACAACAGCCGCCCAAACAAACCCCTGCCCTCGGCGCGGGAAAAAGAGGGAGGGAATACGGAGGGTCCCCCGCGGGGGGGGGGACGAAAGGCCCGGCAAAACCCCCCCAACCGGCCCCGTTAGTGTTTGTTGGGGTTGCGGGGGGGGGGGGGGGGGGGGGGAATACATTTCCCTTTTTACTTGCTATCCGCCAACCGGCGGGAAAAGGCTGAAAAAAAAAATTTAATAAAAATAAATTTTTAAAACCCAAACCAAAAAAAAAAAAATAAAAATAAAAAACAGCAGCAGAAAAAAACAAAATTTTTTCTAAGGGGTTTTATAAAAACCCGAGAAAAAATTTCCTTCAAACAATAAACCTTGCACGGGGGACCTCGGGGGGGTTTATGAATTAAATGTGGATTATCAGATTGTCAGAAAAGGGAAGTTGGTAAATAACGAGGTTTAAAAATTTGGGAAAGTGCTGAATACTGAATTATTTCATAAATTTGGTTAAATTTATGAACCATGGAAAACGACTTCCCAATATCACAAATAGTACAACGATATGATCTGGCTGCCGACAAAGATCTTTTGTATTCGTATGAAGAACTTCGTCGATTAAATTTGGATCAACGATTTATCTATACACTTCTTCAGACCTTTGAAGATGAAAAAACATTTTCCGAAAAGGAGTATGAAATTTTTTCTCTGGAAACTATAATTGATTATCTGCGTCGCACACATAGCTACTATCTGTCAAAGAAACTGTTAGAGATCGAGCAAAGCATAGATATTCTTTTAAAGGATTATTCGGGTAATCATCCTCTTCTGCACATCTTAAATACCTTCTTCAACGAATATACATCTCATTTGAGTTCACATATACGTGAAGAAGAAAAACATCTTCTTCCCTACATTAAAAATTTATTAGCATTAGAAAAAGAGAACGCAGATACTGAAACCTACTTTGCAATAACTAACAATTATTCCTTGCAAACATTTATTGACAGTCACCACGATACTGAAAAAGACCTGTCAATCATAAGAAACACTATTCTGGAATACCAGCCACCGGTATCGAATCAAACACCATATCGCATTCTGGTTTCGCAATTACAAGCTTTTGAACGCGATCTTTTTGTTCATGCACTTATTGAAGACAGAATATTAATTCCACGTGCATTGGAGTTAGAAAAAAGGCTTCGTGCATTATACAATCAAGCACCCTAGATTTATGAAAAAACTTGCCTCAATTGTTATCGTTATAATACTGAACCATATCAATGCAATTGGGCAGATCAAAGATTTAGTAAAATGTGATAGCATCACCTATTCGGTTCACAAAGCCAATATAGGTACAATTGCTTTTATGGGACCAATAGTTCCAATCGAAAGTTTCAAGGAAACAGATTTTCTGACCACTTTTATCATTAAAGAAAATGCTGATTTAAATATCAGAGTATTTTTAGGGAATTCGCTTACTAATTATCTCCATCAACTTTCACCACAAAGTACTATTGAAGAATTAACAAAAAACGGAAATTTTCAATTCACGTTTATTGTCGATGATAAAATAATCTATACTGAAAATCTGAATGTTGGTGCTGGAAGTACAGATAGTAAAAATCAGCGTACCGTTTTTAGAATTCCATTGATAAGCACTACGAAAGAAGATTCATGGGGCAGATTTCTCTGGAACCGGTTTTTAATGAATGGCGGAGAAGATGCATTTACAATTGGTGAGCACACTTTGAAAATAGAAATCAGGCCATATTTGAAAATTACGGAATTAAAAACAGGAAGCCTTCTTGCTCAAGGGCAAATCAAGATAATTATTCCGGAAATAAATATAGACGAGAAGCTCGTCCGGGTACAAACCATTGACCCTTTGTCTGACTGGAAAATTTCAACAGACTCCTTTGACAAGTCACTTATTGAAGAACTGAACCGAAAAATAGAATCCAAAACTTTCAAAGACATTACAAGTATTGTTGTAATAAAAGACGGCAAGCTCTTAATTGAAGAATACTTCAATGGGGCCAAGAGAGATTCAATTCATGATACAAGATCGGTAGGTAAATCATTCACTTCGACTATTATCGGAATAGCAATCAGTGACGGTTTTATAAAAAATGAAACACAAACCCTTAACGAATTTTATGATTTATCAAAGTCTAGAAACTTTTCACCGGCAAAAGGCAACATTACTTTGAAAAGTTTGTTAACGATGAGTTCTTCATTTGATGGTTCCGATATGAATCAAGAATCGCCGGGGAATGAAGAAAATATGTATCCGACGAATAACTGGGTTAATTTTACATTGGACCTTCCAATTGATACAACAAAAGTTGAAACTCCACGCTGGGATTACTTAACAGCCGGCGTAGTTGTTCTTGGTGATATAATTCAAAAGTCAGTTCCTGAAGGCTTAGAAAAGTATGCTGATAAAAATTTATTTCAGCCACTTGGTATTTCTAATTACAAATGGCAATACACTCCACAAAATGTTGCAAACACAGCCGGCAGTTTACACCTTCGTTCAGTTGATTATGCCAAGTACGGCCAACTTTACAAAAACAATGGAGTGTGGAATGGTAAACAAATTATTTCACCTGATTGGGTATCTAAAAGTTTATCAAAGCAAATGGCAATTTCCAGAAGATGAGTTTTACGGATACCTTTTTTGGAATAAATCTTTCAAGTTTAACAACTATGATTATGAGGTATATTATTCCAGTGGAAATGGGGGAAATAAGATCTATATTTTCAAAGAACAACCGATTGTTATTGTTATAACATCCACTGCATTTAATACACCTTACGGCCATAAGCAGGTTGATAAGATCATGCAGAATTATTTGATTCCGGCCATATCCAAATAATTATTAGATTTGTATCAACAAAATCAAATACTATGAAAAAAATGCTGAAATGGGGAGCCGCTATACTAATTGTTATACTTGCCTTTCTTTTCTATTGGAACTACTATAACACTTTTAGTGAAGGAAATCGTTCCGGAATTCTTCTGAAATTTTCAAAAAAGGGTAATATCTTCAAAGACCTATGAAGGTGAGTTGATCATGAGCAGCATTCAAAGCACGAGTAGCACAACACTTGCCTCAGAGAAATTTTTCTTTTCAGTAAAAAGTGACAGTTTGGCAAATTCAATGTTTGATTTTGAGGGTAAACATATCGTTGTACATTATGAACAAAAAAGAAGTCATCTTCCTTGGAATGGGGAAACAGATTATATAGTTACCAGTGTAAAAGTTGATGAGTAATTAACTTTAAATGATTATTCGAGAAGCGAACATTGAGGATATACCACAGATTCAAATAGTCAGACATTCTGTAAAAGAAAATATTCTTTCAAATCCGGAATTAGTTACTGATGAGGATTGTAAAGAATTCCTGACAGTAAGAGGAAAAGGTTGGGTTTGCGAAATTAATAATATCATTGTCGGCTTTTCAATTGTTGATCTGATGGAAAACAATATCTGGGCATTATTTTTAAACCCTGAATTTGAAAAACAAGGTATAGGTCGGCAGCTTCATGACATTATGCTTGACTGGTACTTTAAACAAACAATGAAAAATGTTTGGTTGGGGACTTCACCTAAAACCAGAGCTGAAACTTTTTACAGAAAAGCCGGCTGGACAGAAATCGGTACACATGGCGATGGTGAAATCAAGTTTGAAATGACTTTTGAAAATTGGACTAGAAAGAAATCTTAAGCTTTTAATATTGCTTTTAAAAACCCTAAGCGAGTCTATTTCACGAATGATTTTGGCACGAATACACGAATAAAATATATTTTATTATTCGTGTATTCATGGCAAAAATCATTCCTTAGAAGAACCTGTGAATTATGTAAATAATCTGAAATTTATGTAATGTTTACTTGCTGCATTGTGCTGACCTTTGTCATACGAGCTATCTTTTGCATTCAATCGTGTTGTCAGCCTACTTCCAAAAATTCCTTTTTAAATGGAAAATCAAAAATCTATTGCCGTTTTAAATACTTTAATAATTCTAAACAACGATAGAATTGAAGGTTACGAAACAGCAATTAAGGAAACGAATGAAGAAGATCTTAGAGTCTTATTCGCGAGGTTTGTTCAAACAAGTCAAAAATGCAAACAAGAATTAGTCCTTGAAGTAATAAATCTAGGCGGTAAAGTAGCAGAAGGGACAATGACATCCGGAAAATTTTATCGCGTCTGGATGGAAATAAAAGCATCACTCACCAATCAAGATCGAAAAGCCATTTTAAACTCATGCGAGTATGGCGAAGACATAGCAGTAGCCACCTATGAAAGAACATTAAAAAACGATACTGAACATCTACATGGCGAGCAACTACTAATGATCAAAGCTCAATATGCTTCAATAAAAGCTAATCATGACAAAGTAAAAACGATGCGTGATAATATGATGCCAACTTTATAAAACAAAAAAAAATGTCTATGAAAATTTTAATGGTTCTCACTTCCCATAGTGAATTGGGTAATACAGGAGAAAAAACAGGTTATTGGATAGAAGAATTTGCTGCGCCGTATTATGCTTTACAAGCTGCCGGTGCTGAAATTACTATTGCTTCTCCATTAGGTGGCAGACCACCCATAGATCCCAAAAGCGACATGTCGACAACACAAACATCAGCAACAATTCGCTTTAAATCAGACTCTGTTTTAGAGGACATTTTAGATCATACTGTAAAATTATCCGAAGTTTCAACAGATGATTTCGATGCTGTTTTTTATCCTGGTGGTCACGGTCCATTGTGGGATCTGACAAACGATTCATCTTCCATCAAGTTGATAGAAGCGTTTTGGAAAAGCAATAAGCCCATTGCAGCTGTTTGCCATGCGCCATCTGTGTTATTAAATGCTAAAAGTGAAAATGGAGAATATCTAATAAAAGGTAAAAAAGTGACGGGCTTTACAAATAGTGAAGAAGAAGCCGTTCATCTTACCAAAGTAGTTCCATTTTTATTAGAAGATGAATTACAAAAGAAAGGCGGTATCTATTCCAAGAAAGATGATTGGGCTTCCTATGTAGTTAAAGATGGAATACTTATTACCGGTCAGAACCCGGCTTCGTCTGAAGCTGTTGCCTTGGAGTTACTTGATATGCTTACACCTAAATAAAATAATTTAATATGCCACATATATCAATAATCTCCTCAAGTGTCAGGAATGATCGTAAGAGTCATAGTGTTTCATTGTACTTTCAAAAATATTTAACGGTTAATAATTTGGCTACTGCTGAAATTATTGATTTGAAAAAATGCTCATTCCCAATTTTTGAAGACCTATTAAAAGATCAAATCAACCCTAGTGAATCCGTTTTAGAATTTGCAAAAAAAGTAAAAACATCAGATGGCATTATTATCGTTACGCCTGAATACAATGGTGGATATCCAGCAAGTTTAAAGAATGCTATTGACCTTTTAGAGGATGAGTGGAAACACAAGCCAATTGGTATAGCAAGTGTATCGTCGGGGCCGTTTGGTGGCACACAGGCATTAGTATCATTACAATTCACTTTATGGAAAATGAAAGCCTGGACTATTCCTGCAGTGTTTTCAGTACCGGAAGTAGAAAATGCATATGCTCAAAACGGCGATGCTACTGACCAATCAGCGACAGATAAACTAGCCGCAATTTTCATAAAGGAGCTTTTATGGTGTATAGAAGCTGATATGGAAGTTTTAAAACCAATTTAACAATTAATCAATCTATAAATAACATGAAAACCGAACAAGAATTAAACAGTGCAATTCTCGAAATTACTCAGACCATTCTGAATAAATATCCTGAACTTACGAAATACATTGAAGAAATGCCGGTAACGATTCCCAACACAGATCAACCGGAAATCAACCATAAGCATTTGGAAAATTATTACAATTCACTTGTCGCTTTAGTGAACGGTTATAACAATAACAACAGTGAACCATCGCTTTAATCAAGCCTTTTTTCGTTTTAAGTGATCATAAGCTATCCAACAAATTTGATGCATATCATGCATCTGCGAAAAATGTAAACTTTTTCCATAATTATATAAAACTCAATAATATCAAATTAAGGACCTTTGTACTTGATAATATGGGCAGTAAATCATGCTCAACAATTCAAAAGAAGTCAATTTTATTTCAAACAACTAAACAACAAGTATTATGAGCACAGGAAAAGTAGTATTAGGAACATTGGCAGGACTTGCCATTGGAGCAATCGCGGGCATATTATTAGCCCCGGAAAAGGGATCTAAAACTCGGAGACAAATTATGGACAAAGGCGATGATTATATTGATGAGTTAAAATCAAAGTATGAAGAATTTGTGACTTCGATCAACAACAAATTCGAAAGCACTAAAAAAGATGCGCAAGAAATGGCTGATAAAGGAAAAGCAAAATACGATGATGCCAAAAAAGAGATGAAAAATGGTGTATCTGATATTAAGAATGCAGTATCATAAGAACCTCTAATCCTTTAATTGAATAATAAAGTTATGACTGACAATGCAACCCCATTAGCAACGCTACTTCAAAGAGCGGAAGATTACGGTAATTCAACAATTGAGCTATTCAAGCTAAATGCTATAGATAAATCTGCTGATGTTGCCTCTTCTTTGGTTTCACGACTGGCAGTCCTAATGACTGTTGCATTGTCTCTCTTAATTATAAACATTGGTCTTGCACTATGGCTGGGAAAACTCCTTGGCGATAATTTTTATGGATTCTTTGTCATCGGGGGGTTTTATGCTATCCTCGCTATACTCCTCCATTTTAATCGACATTACTGGATAAAAACTCCTGTTAGTAATTCAATTATCAAACAAATGCTTAAACAAAAAAATCATGAAGAACAATAACGAAACAGATGAATTGAATCAAGCGATCATACGATTAAATCATAAAAGGGTTTACGAATTACAATTACTGAAAGAACAATTTCAAATTGCTTACGAGAGTTTGAAACCCATCAACATAATAAAAAACACATTTCAAGAAGTGGCATCATCGCCTACGGTCAAGAAAAGCATTTTAAATACCGCTATGGGAATAGGTGTAGGTTTCCTATCTAAAAAATTCTTGATTGGTAATTCTCACAACCCAATAAAAAAATTATTCGGCACATTCCTTGAATTTGCTATTGCCCGAGCGGTTACAAATATAAAAGCAGGAAATAATGTAGCCGAAGAAAATTCAGCAACTTCATTTTCGAAAAATGAAGAATATCCGAATTCGACATTTTCCAAAACAGAAATGCATAATTTTTAGCAAGGGTACTTGTATCGTATGAAAAAAAGATATAAAGTTATTTTTGGTATAATATTGTTATTGATAGTCATTCGGATAATTCTCCCATATGTTGTTTTACATTATGCAAATAAGACATTAGCAGAAATGCAAGGCTATTTTGGACATATTGAAGATATTGATTTATCGATTTACAGAGGCGCATATACAATCAATTATATTTATCTCGACAAAGTTGATACCTTAACAAATAAGCCATCAGATTTTTTCAAAGCAGAAAGCATTGATCTATCCATTGAATGGAGATCAGTTTTTAAGGGATCTATTGTAGGTCAACTTGAGTTTGAATCCCCGGTTTTAATCTTTACAAAAGACAAAGTTGAATTGGGCGACATAAAAAAGATACGAATGATTTCCGGAAATTGTTGAAAGATTTCATGCCACTCAAAGTAAACAGGTTTGAGGTCAACAATGGTGAACTTCATTACACAGACAATACAGGCAAACAAAAAGTTGATGTAGCGTTGAAAGAGACGTATATACTTGCTTTAAATCTTTCAAATGTTGTAGATAAGACAATAGAATTACCATCTACTGTGACCGCCAGAGCCAAAGCATATGAAGGCACATTGACCTTTAACATGAAACTGAATGCACTGAATGAACAACCAACATTTGACCTCAATGCTGAATTAAAAAATACAAACCTTGTATTATTAAATTCCTTTTTAAAAACGTATGGAAATTTCGATGTTAACCGTGGGAATTTTGGTCTGTATACGGAGATGGCTGCAAAAGAAGGAAAATTTAAAGGGTACGTGAAGCCCATTATAAAGGATCTCGATGTAGTTGGGCCTGCAGACAAGCACGACACTTTTTTCAATAAAATATATGAACATATAGTTGGCGCAGCAGGAATAATGCTTAAAAATCCAAAGAAAGATCAGGTTGCAACAAAAGTTGCGATTAAGGGCGATTATAAAGATCCAAAAACAAATACCCTTGATGCGATATGGGAGGTTTTATTAAATGCCTTTGTACAAGCATTAATACCAAGTATCGACCACGAGATCAATCTCAAGTCAGTCGACACAGAGAATCAAGAAGACAAGAAAAATTTATTGCAACGCATTTTTTCATCCGATAGCAAGAAAGATGACAAGAAAAATAAATGAAGTTCCGATTTGAATCACTAAAGATTGCTTTAAAAACCGCTTTAAAAGAGTGGTGGACAAAGGACCCTTTTAAAGAGAGTGCTGTCATAGCATATTATGCTATTTTTGCTTTACCCGGATTGCTGGTAGTTATTGTTTCCGTGGCAGGAATTTTTTTTTCGGCAAAGAGGCGGTGAACGGTCAAATTGCAGGACAAATAACAAGCACCATGGGTGCAGATACTGCAGTACAAATTCAAGAAATTATTGCAAAGGCATCAGAATCTAAAAATTCTGTGATCGCTAATATTCTTGGAATATTAACGATACTTCTCGGTGCGACGGGTGTATTTATACAATTTCAAAAATCATTGAATACAATTTGGGAAGTTAAGGCAGACGAATCCAAATCGGGCATTATCAGTATCCTAAAAGCAAGATTATTTTCCTTTGGAATTATTGTCGCCACAGCTTTTATACTAATTGTATCGCTTGTTGTTTCAGCAACACTAGCGGCATTTGGTACATGGGTGATAAAACACTTTTCAGAATCATTCATCATACTTTTACAAATAGTAAATTTTATAATATCACTTTCCATAATTGCATTACTGTTTGCGCTCATGTATAAAACTTTTCCCGATGCAAAAATTAAATGGCGGCATGTATGGATCGGCTCATTCCTTACTGCAATACTATTTGAAATTGGGAAGTTTGCTTTAGGGTTTTATTTTGGGAAAGCTGAACCGGGTTCCGGTTATGGGGCAGCCGGCTCAAGTGTTTTAATTCTCCTTTGGGTTTCGTACTCTTCTATGATCGTTTTTTATGGTGCCGAATTTACGCATGCTTACGCTGAATTAAAAGATGGGAAAATTGCACCTGACGAAAATGCAGTTAAACAAGTAGCCCCAAAAGTTTAAAAATAATAACACCCCTTTTTAAATAATTTATATATATTTATTCCACTGAAAAGCTATTTAAATTTTGAATAACACAATGTAAAACACACAAAATGAAAAAGCACATACAACATATTTTAATTCTTGCTTTTGTTTGCACAACGATTACAATTGCTCAAACTCCAAACTGGAAATGGGCCAGGAGTGCAGCTGGTGGCGAATACGATCAGTCGAGTACGATAACAACAGATGCATCAGGAAATGTAATCATAGCCGGATACTTTGCCAGTGATTTTATCACTCTTGGATCTATTACCTTACAAAATGCAGGATTAGGTTTTGACGATGTGTTTATTGCTAAATATGATTCTTCCGGTAATTTAGTATGGGCACAAAGTTTTGGTAGTACAAGTGATGATAAAGCAACAGCAGTTACTACAGATAATGCAGGAAATATTTATTTGACCGGATACTTTTATAGCCCAACAATTACTATAGGAACATACACATTCACAAACGCCGGGAATGTCGGTGATATTTTCATTGTAAAATACGACAGCAATGGAAATATTTTGTGGGCAACCAAGGAAGGAGGGCCGGGATTAGAAATTCCATACGCAATTAGTGTTGATGCTTTGAACAATATTGTATTAGTTGGCCGGTTTTCCAGTAACTCTATAACATTTGGAACAACTACTTTAGCGCTTGCAGGAAGCATGGATGTATTTGTAGTAAAGTATAATGCCACCGGAAATGTTTTGTGGGCTCAAGGAGAAGGTGGTGGAAGTAACGATGAAGCTTATGCAGTAAAAGTTGATGGCTCAGGAAACATTTATGTTGCAGGGTACTTTAATCAAAATGCAATGTTCGGGACAATAGCATTGAGTACAACCGGTATATCTGATGCATTCATTGCAAAATATGATTCCTCAGGCACAGTGCTTTGGGCAAAAAAAGCAGGCGGTAGCGGCGATGATCGTACAAATGGTCTCGCATTAGATGAATTTGGCAACAGTTATGTTTCCGGATTTTTCTCTAACGACACAATTGCATTTGGCCCAATTCAATTACCCAACACTTCGACCTACAATTCATTCATAGCAAAATACGATGCTTCAGGAAATGAAGTTTGGGCAAAGGGAATATATGGAGATAGCAAAGCATTTGCTATTACAATCACTCCGGGAAATGTTTATGTGTGTGGTTTTTTCAGAGAAGACTCTCTTGTATACGGACCATCTACTCTATTTCTAGACGGAAATACAGATTTTTATTTAGCGAATTGTGATACAGCAGGCAATGCCGGATGGGTAGTTCAACAAACTTCAGGGGGTCCAAGTAGCGAAATTCCAAATTCAATTACAGCAGACGCATTGGGCAATATTTCTATTTCTGGATATTTTGATAGCGACCCAATTGAATTTGGCCCAAGTGTCCTGAGTAATACTGCGAATGGGTTTGACATTTTTGTCGCCAAAATGGGTGCAATGACTACCGGAATCAATGATCTTCAAAATTCAAAAGCAGTTTCAATTTATCCAAATCCTGCCAATGACAAATTTGTTATTCAAAGTGACGAACAAATATCTGCTATTGAAATTTATAACCTGGCCTGGGAAATGATCAGTTTAAAAGTTGATTTTAATCAACAATTGAAACAAGAAATTAATGTATCATTATTCCCCGCAGGGATCTACTTTGTAAAAGTTCTCTGCAATGACAAGTTATATTACAAAAGGCTGATCATTCAAAGACGATGATTGCACTGATTTCTTATGAAATTAATACAGAGTTTAGCATTTGGTTTCGTCCTTTTTTTATCAGTGAATACCTATGGACAAGATACGACTGCAACCAGAAAAACTAAAACAGGAATAGCAGCTATTCCCATGATCAATTACAATAGAACGCAAGGGGTTGTTGCCGGAGCAATGATTTCAGGATTTTATAAAGTAAACAGTTTAGATACTGTCTCCCCTTCGTCGAGTTCGGGCATCATTGGAATTTATACAGAGCAAAAAAGTTATGTCCTATTGGCACATTCACAATTATATCTTGATCAGGACAGATGGCGGATTCTTGCCGCTTTAGGAAAAGTGAATGTGAATTTTCAATTTTATTTGGAGAACCCTATTTCGTCAACCGGCAATTTTTATGACTATACGACTGATGCGAATCTTCTGCTTCTTCAAGTACAACGAAAGGTTTATAAGCGGATCTATGTTGGACCAACCGGATCATTGATCAATTCAACAACAACATATGGTTTCCCCGGAACGACAGGGGAAGATTCAATGACAATAAGTAAATTGAATAGTGTTGGCTATATTATCTGCAATGATTCTCGTGATCACGTCATGTATCCTTCAAAAGGGTTGTTTCTGAATTTTAAAAATCAGTTTTACAGAAGCTGGATAGGAAGTGATTTCGAATTTGTAAGATACATTCTGACCTATAATCAATTCATCGGTCTGGATAAAAATTCTAAAAAAATTATTGCACTTCGAGCCAATTTAAATATTGCTACCGGTGAAGTTCCATTTGAAGGGCAAACCGTTGTAGGCGGGGATGACATCAGAGGTTATTCAGAAGGTAAATATAGGAACGATCAGGTTTATACATTGCAGGCCGAATACCGTTGGAATTTTTATAAACGATTTGGCGCTGTTGTCTTTGGAGGTATTGCCAGTGCAGTAGAAGAGTTCAAAGACATTGCCAATAGATACTTCCCGGTTTTGGAGTCGGACTTCGATTCAGGATGCTTCCATCCGAAAAATAAATATTGGTATTGATGGCGCAGTTGGGAAAATGATTATACATTACTTTCCGAATTGGAGAAGCATTTGGAAGATAACGTGAATTAGTTAAAAAATATTCAAAATGGATTATTTATAATTTAATTATGTACTTTTGATTCAATTCAATTAATAAAAAAGAAAAGGTTGCTATGAGAACCAAACTAATAAAGGCATCATTACTTTTATTTATTCTATCATTTACAGTTGCATGCAACTCTAAGAAAGAAGAGCAAACTGCACCAACGGTAATCGATAAAGAGCAAATAAAAAAAGAAATTCAGGCTAAGGAAGACGAATTTGCCGCAACCTATAATGCGGCAGAAATGAAAAACATCGGTTATTATGCCGACGATGCCATCTCTTTTTCTCAAAACAAAGCCCCATTAGTAGGCAGACAGGCTATTGTAGAATACTTAAAGGCCGGTATTGATTCTTCTTCGAAAGGGAATAAGATTTCATTTGTAACCAATGAGGTCTTTCCATCCAGCGACGGTAATCAGGTTGTAGAAATTGGCTATTACAAATTAGGCGATTCTACCGATGTCGCTATTAACACAGGAAATTATATGGTCTTATTTGAAAAAAGAGATGGCCGATATGTCAGTGTAAGAGAAATGAGCGCTTCCGACATGCCTCTCGAATAAATAATTCTTAAAAAAATTAAAAGCCATTTGAAAATATATTCAAATGGCTTTTTTATTTGTGATCATTTTCAGACAAAATGGTCGGTGACTTAATTTGTTATCGAAAAATTATCGCCTACCTCCGCCTCCACCGCGTGAACCGCCACCACCTCTTGAGCCGCCGCCACCACCAAAACTTCCACTGCTTCTTGAACCACCTCCGCCGCCACTGTATCGTGAAGAACCACTTGAACTTGGTCTGGCTTGTGAATTATTTGATGGTCGTGTTGAAGGTGATGCCGTAGGGCGACCCGTTGAAGATCCGCCATTCGATGGACGTGTTGATGGTGTTGCACCTGTTGATGGTCGAGTTGGCGCTCCGGTAGAAGGACGTGTTGAAGGTGTTGCTCCCGTCGATGGACGTGTTGAGGCGCCACCCGATGGTCGGGTCGAAGGTGTAGTCCCTGTAGAAGGACGTGTTGAGGCGCCACCGGAAGGGCGAGTTGAGGCACCGTTCGCAGGGCGTGTTGATGCATTATTACCTCTGTTATAATTGCCGTTATTCATATTATTTCTAACAGTATTGGAGGTATTTCTCGAATTGTTGTAATTGTTAAAATTATTCGTGTTATGAATTACAGTAGTGTTGCCATGATACCCATATCCTCCATGATATCCATATCCTCCATGATAAGCAGCATGAAACCCAAAATAAATTCCAACGGAAATCGCAGCATAAGGATGATAGTATGGCGGATAATATCCATAATAATAAGGCGGATAATATGGTACGTAAGCTGGAGAATAAACATATTGAACAATTGGTGCTTGTTCAACTATAACAACAGTAGTTTTAGCAGGTGCGGCAGTCACAACAGTGTCTGTTCCCGTGTAGCCGGGATTTGGAGTAACAGCCGGTGTTATCGACTCTTTTAATTCAACAATATAATCTTTTCCATATAAATCAGGATCCCCAATAATTTGCATCGATATTTTCTTGTCTTTATCTTTTGTAACAAAGATTACAGCAACATCCTGCGTCTCTGTTTTACTTACTGCATCTTGAAGTATAAAAGTAAAATCATCGTCTTCCTTCTTTGTTACAACCTTTATAAAATCAACCTTTCCATCTAAATCCAAATCAAGATTATTGATTTTAGATTTTTCAAGATTAAGCTTCTCCTCGAATTCCTCGATCGTTTTTGATTTTTGAAAAAGATCAAGTACTGCATAGAGGTCCAGATTGTCGCCGGGCAAGCCTAATTTGGTAGTGTCTTTTTCTGTTTGAGCTAAAGCAGGCACCCCTGCTAATATTAGTGTAACGATCAAACACGAAAGAATATACTTTTTCATACTGCTTTTAATTTATTAATAGAAATGCAATGTAATAAATAATTTTTACTCTCTAAAACATCCTTGATAATCCGACGTCCGACAGAAATCATAAATTAATTTTCATTCGGCTCATCTCTTTCACTTGTAGTCAAATTTTCTATATTTGGTAAAAAATCTGTCTAAGGAATGGAAGAAAAACAATTCACAAAACCATTTAATATATTCCTGCTTATGATGCCCACCGGTATCAGTCAGGGTTTTGTTTTTGTTACACTTCCTTACTTATTAACGCATAATGGCTTTTCAGTTGCACAAACAGCAGCAATTGTTGCAGTTGGCGCATCTGCAAGTCTTTTTAGGTTTGTACTAGGACCAATAGTCGATGTTTCACTCAGTCTGCGTAAATGGTATTGGATCAGTTTAACGGCTATCATTTCCACACTACTTATTTTAAGCGTTACACCATTTACTGTCAAAGGATCTGCATTACTAACTGCAATAGTTTTCATCTCACAAGTCTCAATGAATGTCATGTTATTGCCAATTGGCGCATTTATGGCAACAAGTATTGAGGAGAGTAAAAAAGGTAAAGCATCCGGCTGGTATCAGGCAGGGAGTTTGACCGGTGCAGGTTTAGGTGGAGGGGCCGGATTATGGCTTGCTGAACATTATAGTGCATCTGTTGCCGGTATTGTTTTGTCTGTTGTGAGTCTTGCATTTGCAATGATCGTTTTATCTTTAAAAGATATTGAACACCAGAAAGAAAAAACATTTATCCAAGAACTTTCCGGTTTAGCCAAAGATCTGTTATCAATGATCAAAGTACCGATCACACTGCTTGCAATAATATTAATACTATTGCCAATAGGAACCGGAGCAATGGCAAATCTATGGTCAGCAATTGCAGACGATTGGGAGGCAGATGCCGACACCGTTGCACTGATAACAGGAATATTAAGCGGACTGATAAGTGCACTTGGTTGTGTTGTTGGTGGAAATATTGCAGACCGACGCGGCATTTGGTTTGCTTACCTAGCAAGTGGAATTGCTTGTGCATTGGTTACAATTGCAATGGCTGCAATGCCAATGAATTCATCAGTATACATTGGAGGTGTGCTTTTTTATGCATTCACGACAGGAATGGTATATGCAGCATTCACATCAGTTTTATTATTTGCCATTGGGAAAAAACATGCTGCAACAAAATTTTCATTGATGGGCTCTCTTGGAAATATATCCGTTGTTTACATGACTTCATTTAATGGATGGATGCATGATCAATACAATAGTAAACTCATGCTGACCTTTGAGGCAGTACTCGTAATTGTATGCGTATTACTTTTTATTGTAGTTTTAAGACGGTTGAAGTATAAAAAAATAATTCTTCTATGAAAACAAGATTTTACTCCCTGACACAGCCTGCAAAGGGGAAAGGTATGAGGTATGATCTTGCGGGAAGTTACGGCCTTCCTTTTTTATAACATTAGAATTTAATATTTTTATACTTATAAGATATTGGCTGTTGAAATGTTCCTTTAGAGATTTAAAAACAAGCTATGCTATCTGATGTTTTATTGGTTTCTTGTGCATGAACTATGATACTCAGTCGCTTTTGGTCTTTTATTATTGCAGGTAGTATTATTTACTTGCTTGTTATGCTTTCGACCGGTCGTTTATACACGATCGGACAAGTCGTTAATGGGAAACAGAACGACCCTGTTTTAGTTGCTGAAATGCCTGTGAAAGATTTTCAAACAGGCGATACTGCATTTTACTCAGCACTTCTTCAATCCGGGTCAACAGGTATTCAACAAGGCGATACCCTTTATCTGTTGAATGAAAGCGGAACAGTTCAGGTCACCTCAGGCAAACAACCGGCTGATGGTATTTTCATGACTTGCAAAAACACGTTGCTTGATATATGGCTACCCTTGATTGGCTATCTTACATTTTTTTGCGGACTATTGAATCTGCTTAGCGCTTCGAATGCTCTCGACAAGCTTGCCAGATTCATGACTCCGCTTTTTGTCAAGATCTTTCCGGAATTGCCAAAAGGTCACCCGGCATATGGATTTATGACGATGAATTTTGCTGCAAATTTCCTTGGACTTGACAATGCGGCAACACCATTTGGTCTTAAAGCTATGGAAAGTATGCAGGAAGAGAATAAAAATAAAGAAGTAGCCTCCAATAGTCAGATCATGTTTCTTTGTCTGCATGCAGCCGGGCTCACACTTATTCCTACTTCCATTATCGGGTATCGCGCAGCGCAACATGCGGCAAATCCTTCAGACATCATGCTGCCATGTATCATCACATCATTTGTTGGAACCATTGCAGCGTTGATTTTTGTGAGTATAAAACAACGTATAAATCTGTTAAATGGAGCAGTGATCTTTTTCATCACCGGAGTTAGTGCAATCATTGGATTGTTATTGATCTACATTACAAAACTTGGCGGCATTGAAAAAATGCATTTTACAGGAAATCTGAGCAATGCAGTTTTGTTGTTCATTATTCTTGCAATTGTATTGTACAGTTTACTCAATGAAAAAGTCTTCAAACTTAATCAGACAAACATTTTTGATTCATTCGTTACCGGAGCAAAAGATGGATTTACTACTGCAGTTCGGGTTTTACCTTATATGATTGCCATGCTGGTTGCATTGAGTATCTTCCGCAACTCCGGTCTGATGGAAATTGTAATGAAAGGCATACGTGCAACGATGAGTATTTTCAATGTCGATCCACAGATAACAAATGCCATTCCTGTGGCATTGATGCGACCATTTAGTGCAGGCGGGTCACGCGGCTTCATGCTAGACGCTATGAAAACCTATGGTCCGGATAGTTTGACCGGTCAGCTCTCTTGTCTTTTCAGGTGCCGCCGAGACGACTTTTTATGTTCTCGCTCTTTATTTTGGTTCAGTAAATGTTAAAGAGGCTAGATATACTTTGGGGATAATGTTACTTGTGGATCTGGTGTGTGTGATTGTTGGAACATTTGTTTGTATAGCATATTTCTAAAAATCTAAGTAAGGACAATGCATTAATTATTTTAATATATTTGCCTATTGTCGATGAAAAAACCAATTTTTTATAAATCGCTAATCATTATTGTATGCTTTCTGGCATATAGATATTCTAAATATTTATATGCTTATATTGTTTTCGGAACTGAAAAATGGACCAGCTGGCCGACAGCGATTCCCTCTACGATCATGCTATTAACAGGAATGATAATGGCTTTTCTTGCAAACTATTTGATAAACAGAAATTTTTCCTTGAACTCTTTCGGATTAGCTCCTGATAAATTTTTTACAGGACTAATGGCAGCAACAGTATTTAGTTTGCCAATGTTTTTATGTTTGGGCATTGCAAACAATTTCAACTTTCAACCAACATTAGAAATACTTTATCGCGGATTCGTACTTGCAGGATTTGGAGAAGAATTTATTTACAGAGCATTTTTGTTTGGCTTACTATTCTACTATGCAGGTTGGGGATTTTTGAGTGCAGGTATTTTTACCGGATTATTTTTTGGGGCAGGACATTTATATCAGGCTGATAATTTAGGAAGCGCAATTGCCATTTTTCTATTCACGACAGGTGTAAGCATTGGCTTTGGCTGGTTCTATTATGCCTGGAAAAGTTTGTGGATGGTGGCTTTTCTTCATGGCTTCATGGATGTAATCTGGGACAGTTTTCAAGTGGAAACAAATGTGACAGGAAGTTTATTGGTGAACGTGGCACGATTTACTACGCTGATCTTTGCAATTGTATATTCAATAAAACTTGCTCGAAACAATGGGAGGTTTGATTTGAAAGGCAAACTTTGGGTTAATCAGGCGAGTTGATATTTTTGCAAACTTTTCGTTTGCAAGAGTCGCCAATCTTATCTTGCAGACAAATATCTCCAATTTGAAGATTAAATTTTCAAAACACATTTAAACAATCGAATTTTGCTGTCATAAAACAGTAAATTTGAAATTATGAAAAAGTCAGTCATTATATTGTTCCATATTGGTTTTTGGATCTGCTACCTTCTTTTAATTATAATTATGCTTGCCGTCTTTTATAGAAGCAGCAGTCATTCTATAGATCAGACAGCAAGAATTGCCAATGCCTTCAATACACTTTTACTGTTTTCATTTCTCCCATCATTGATCACATTTTATGCATATTACCTTCTGGTATTCCCAAAATACCTTCAACAAAAAAAGTTTTTGTTGTCCGTTTTCTGGGGAATCCTGATTTCCATAGGAGCTTCAGTTATAGCCTACATCATACTAAGATATTTTATTGAAACCGGTCGTATTCATGACATGGATGAAGACGGGAAAAACGGTAGATCCACTGCTTTAATAGTAATTGGCATCATGTCCATTTTCTCAACGATTTCCGGTACTGTAGCTTTGGTCATTAAAGGTTTCATTACCTGGTTTGAAGAAGTCAAATTGAAAGAACAGTTGAAGCAAAAAATCATGAAACAGAGATGGCTTTGATCAAAGCTCAATTGGATCCGCATTTTTTATTTAACACTTTAAATAACATCGATGTATTGCTATTAAAAGATGCAACAGAGGCATCGAATTATTTGAATAAACTTTCCGACATTTTACGTTTCATGCTTTATGAAACTAAAACAGAGAAAATTTTACTGGAGAAGGAGCTGGAATACATAGAGAAATATATCGAATTGCAAAAAATAAGAACTTCAAATTCAAATTATGTAAGCTTCCAGGTTACAGGAATTCCGGGTAATAAAACAATTGCTCCAATGGTATTTATTCCATTTATAGAAAACGCTTTTAAACATACGACCAATAAAAAAATAGACAATGCTATCAATGTTAAAATAGTGATCAAAAAGGACATTATCTTATTCGTATGTGATAATAAGTTCGATCCAAATCGAAAATTAAAACAAGAAAGTAATGGGCTTGGCAATGAATTGATTCAAAAACGACTTAATTTGATTTATCCGGAGAACCACACACTAGAAATAGTTAAACATACTGATCTTTATAGTGTACATTTATCAATCAGAAATGGATAAATACTCTTGCATAATAATAGAAGACGAACCCTTGGCTCTTGAAAGAACCAAGGCTTTTGTCGATAAAATACCATTCCTGAATTTGTGTGGCACGTTTGACAATGCCCTTGATGGACTCTCCTATTTACGATCAAATAAAGTTGACCTGCTTTTTCTCGACATTAATATGGATGAGTTGACCGGCATCGAATTACTAGAAAGTTCAAAAATAGAAAGTCAGGTAATAATTACAACAGCATATCAGGAATATGCAATCAAAGGATACGAACTTAATGTTACCGATTACCTTTTAAAACCCTTTACATTTGACCGCTTTTTAAAGGCAGTAAGCAAAGCCCAGGAAAATATGAGCCGCCCTAATCTGAATGTTCCGGCAGAATATATTTTTGTGAAGACAGAAAATCGCTTAGAGAAAATTAATTTGTCCGAAATCATATATATTGAAGGAATGCGGGATTACCGCAGAATTCATACAGCGGATAAAAGGATCATGACACTGCAAAACTTCAGCGAATTGGAAAAGATCATACCTTCAAATGTGGTTTGCAGAGTTCACAAATCATTTATGGTAGGCATTAACAAAATAGAATCAATCGAACGTAGTAGAATAAAAATTTTCAATCAGATCATACCTATTTCTGAAACTTATAGGGAGCTTTTCTTTCAAGTAATCAACAATAAGCCTAGTTAATAATCATTGCTGTCCGATTAAAATTGAAAGGTGATTTTATAAAAGCAGACTTTCATTAATAGTAATTTTTCGGTTTTTAAGGCAATAGCAATCAAACGAACTATTGGTCTTGCAGAATGAAAACAGGATTTTGCAGACAAACTCACTTGCTTGGCATAGTTGAATTGCAGACTAGGCCATATTCATGGACTTTTGTATCAGTAATCAATCAAACACTACAAAAGCACATACCATGAAAAAGTTCATTACTACTACTCTACTGTTCGCCATGTTATCAGGACTGGCCTTTAGTCAAAAATTAACCCAAATTATAAAAAATACAATTCTCGATACCAACAGCAAAATACCACTATTTAGAACAGTAGTCATTTTAAGCAATGATCCCACAATTGGATCTGTCACCGACATAAACGGTGAATTCAGACTCGAAAAAATACCCGTAGGCCGAATTTCATTGCTTGTATCATCTCTGGGATATGAAGGCAAAACGGTTGCAGACATTGAAGTAAATTCAGGAAAAGAGATTGTTTTAAATCTGACGATGCAGGAATCGGTTTCAAATTTGAAAGAGGTTGTTATCAATGGCAACAAAAACAAAGGTGAGGCCATTAATGAGATGTCGTTAGTAAGCACACGTTCAATTTCCGCAGTAGAAACAAAACGATATGCAGGCGGTTTGGATGATCCTTCTAAAATACTCACAAACTTTGCCGGAGTTACAGCAGGGCAAAACGGACAAAACGATATAATTGTAAGAGGTAATTCACCTAAATACGTACAATGGCGTCTTGAGGGAACAGAAATTACAAATCCAACGCATTTCGCCGATCAAAACGGAATTCAAGGTGGCATTAGTGCATTGAACAATAGTCTGCTTGCAACTTCAGATTTTTCTACCGGAGCGTTTTCACCGGAGTATGGCGATGTTTTGTCGGGTGTGTATGATGTAAAGTTAAGATCAGGCAACAACCAAAAAATTGAAACCTCTTTGGGAGTCGGAATTCAAGGAACAGATCTTACTTTGGAAGGCCCATTTAAAAAAGGGTATGGTGGTTCATTTCTTGTCAATTATAGATACTCAACGGTTTCACTACTTAGTAAAGCAGGTGTGATCGATCTTGATGGCCCGCTTAGTTATCAGGACGCCGCATTTAAAGTTGTATTGCCTACAAAAAAAGCAGGTGTATTCTCATTCTTTGGATTAGGCGGACAAAGTGCTGCTTCGATAGAAGATGTTCAGGCGGATATGATCTCAACTCCAAGTAATGAAACAATTACTTCTGAATATACTGAAGATTACGACAAAAGTAATTACCTATATAATTACGGTATAAATCACACAATTGGAATTAACGATAAGAGTTTTATTAAAACGACATTAGCATATTCAACAAACGGTATCGACGAAGATGTTTATAAAATTAAAACGACTAAAATAAATGATGGCCAAGGCGAATATTTGCGAGATTCAGTAGGTGACAAAGTTCTGGATTACAAAAGCAGAATTGAAAATTCAACCTATAGAGGAGCTGTTACTTACAACAACAAAATTGATGCGAAAAACACTCTTCAAGTTGGAACAAAATATGCGATACATGGATATGACAATTTTATCAGTCAGACGAAAGATAGTACAGAAACAATGTCGACACTTACTGACTTCAACGAAAACATTAGTACCCTCAGTAATTTTGTTAGTTTGAAACACAGGCTGAATGAAAATATTACTCTCGTTGGTGGATTCCACAACATGAACGTGCTTTATAATAACAAGAGTACAATAGAACCAAGACTTGCTGTAAACTGGCAAGTGAGCAATAGAAGTTCTTTCAGTGCAGGATATGGTAAGCACAGTACAATGGAAAGTGTGCACAACTACTTTGCAAAAGTTAAACAGACTGATGGAAGTGAAATAGAGCCGAACAAGGATCTAGATTTACTAAAAGCAGATCATTATGTACTTGGATATGAAAAACGTATTGGTGAAAACTTAAGATTAAAGGTAGAAGCATATTATCAGCATCTGTATAATTTGCCTGTAGAAAATGTTGACACAAGTTATTATTCAACTATAAATGAAGGAACCGATTTCAGATATGTTGAACTGGTAAATAAAGGAACGGGGAAAAATTATGGCTTAGAAATTACATTAGAACGTTTCTTCAACAAAGGATATTATTATTTAGTCAATGCATCAGTATTTAATTCAAAATACAAATCACTAGAAGGTATTGAAAGAAATACACTATACAATAGCAATTACCTTGTAAATATTTTATTTGGAAAAGAGTTTGCTAATCTCGGTAAAAAGAAAAATCAAACTCTTAATTTGAACACTAAAATATTTTTCAGTGGCGGACAAAAATATATTCCATTATTAAAAGATGCACAAGGAACATTGACAGTTGACCCGGCAAATAATCAATATTGGGATTACAAAAAAGCATATGAAAAAGACTTTCAGGACCTTTACAAAGTAACATTGTCTGCAAGTTATAAGTGGAATAAATCAAAAGTGACGCACGAACTTTTTCTAACTCTTGACAATATCACCAATGCTCAAGGAAAACTATCAGAATATTATGATGAGAAACTGCCGGGAAGCGTTGGATATGTAAAACAGTTTGGCATGTTTCCAAATTTGATGTACCGATTATATTTTTAAGATAACCATGTAATCAAACTTAAATAAATAACTGCATTTTTTGAACTTTAAAAAATAAAGCGATACAGAGTTTCTGTATCGCTTTATTTTTTGGCAAAAAACATCCTAAAATCAAAATACATCCCCGAATTAGGGGATTGTCCGTTTAAGGCTCTTAGTGCATTTTTGTGGAATTAATCACATCAACCTAAATCACACGACGATGAAAAAAACAATTACACACTTATTACTTCTATTTATTGCAATAACCGGAAAAGCTCAGAACTTTGTTACTGACAGTTTATTCGGGAACAATGGTCAAGTCTCTTCAAATATTCTTGACGGAGAAAATGGTCTTTCCGCAAACATCCTTCGCCAACCTGATGGCAAATTTTTACTTACCGGATATTTTTATGACGCCAACACCAATAATTACTTTAATTTGATGTTTAGGACAGACGAATGTGGCCAAATTGACAGTAGCTTTGGCATCGACGGACTTGTTCAACATAAATTCGAACGAGTAACTCAAGGTGTAGATTACCTTTTGCAACCGGACGGGAAAATTGTTGTTGCCGGAAGACAAGGGAACAGTACTATTCAAACTACTTTACAATACCCTTCCATTTCAAGATACAATAGTGATGGATCTGTTGATAGCACATTTGGAATAAATGGTACCAGAAAATTTACTTCATCAGGAAATCCCAGACTTGAATCCATTCACAGACTTAGCGATGGAAAATTTCTTTGTACCAATGCTATCTTTATGGTCCGATTTGACAGTACCGGTGCAGTTGATCCAACTTTAGTATTAAATTATCATACTCCACCTACATTTTACACTACTATCAATAGATCCACAAGCAGAATGCGCAGTGACGGAAAAATTATTACAGTAGCTGCAGGATATTATACACCCTTTAGCACAGACGTTTTATTAATGATGAGTTATGACGGAAATGGAGAATTAGATACTTCTTTTGGCACACTTGGATTTCAAACGGATGAGAACTTTCAGATGGATTGGGAGCAAACGCCATTGATGGCACTACAAAGTGATGATAAAATTATTGCAGCGATGAAAAACATGGATGGCGATAAAATTATCGTTGCAAGATACAATGCAAACGGACCACTTGATATTACGTTTGGAACAAATGGATATACTGAGATTCCGATTAGCATCACAGCATCTACAATGAAACTGGATTTATTAACCTTGTTAAATGATGATTCATTTATCGTCGGAGTAGCAAATCAGGAAGTAAGCACAGGTTGGGAATCTCAACTTCTAAAATTTTCTTCCAACGGAATACCTGATCCGACTTTCTCAGTAAACGGAGGCAACCTAATTGAATTCAATAATCCCGTTTCAGGTAGAGCTGATATTAGTTATGCAACACCTGATGGTGAAATTATTCTTGGAACTTGCTCACCGGGCATAGGCAGCGTTTTTATGGCATTGACTAAAATAACTTCGTCACCTTCAATGCCACATATCACACAAACAGGCAACATTTTAAATTCAAATGTTTCAAATCCAAACTGTACATTTGAATGGTTCCTTGGCGGAAATGTAATTTCAGGAGAAACGAGTAGTACTCTTTCTACATCAGTCGATGGAATCTATACTGTAACTGTTACAAATAGCTTGGGATGTACAGAGTCAGCTGATTTTTCTGTGATCAATACCGGAATAAATAATCAACTCGGTAGTTCAACAACGTTAAATGTATATCCAAATCCGGCAACTAGTACTATTCACATCACTTGGTCAGGTAACGACAATTCAACAATTGAATTGATTGATCTAACCGGTCGTGTAGTCATGGTACAATCCGCAGCCTTGAAAAATCAAGCTGATATAAATATCGAGCAATTTGCAAAAGGTGTTTATATTTTAAAAGTAAGCTCGAATTCATCTAGCAGCACAACTAGAGTAACGATCAACTAATTTTAATCGATCAGCTTTTTTATAAGAAGGCTAATCTTTAAAATTAAGTTTTAAGAATTACTCATTTTATCCGATTAAAACCCGGATAGAATGAGTAATTTTTTTATTTATTACCGTTCAGGTAAGTATTAACCATAGACAAAGAGCGTTGAGATATACTCTGATCTATAATTTAAGAAGTTAAAACTAACTATCTTTGGCTTAATAATTGTCAAATTGGCCGCATGAATCAAAAACCTCTGCTCATATCTATGTGGCTATTCTGCACTCTTTTTAGCAGCTTCAAAGCAATTTCTCAAACAGAAACCGATAGTATTTACTCTCCGGTAACACGATCCTATCTGGAAGCAAAACAAATCATTGGGTTTTGGTACAGTGCAGATTCAATCAATCAAAAAGTTGAATTCGTCGATGATGGCTACCAACTTGTCTTAAATAGTACCAATACAAATCCATACTACTTTTTAAAAGATTCTACCGGTAAAATATATTCATCCGGTCTCTTTCCACTGTGGCACACTCCCGGATCTGATCTCGCTTTAATTTCAAAAGATTCTTTAAATATTACTTTTTCTCCTTTCTTTACTCCCGGAGAACCAATTTTATATGTCAGAAAAAAGAATAGAAAATAGTATTGAGCTGAAGGAAGTAAAAACAGAAGAAGATTTTTCAAAAGCAAAAATACTAATTCTGGAATATGTAACCTGGCTGGGAATTGATCTTTCATTTCAAAATTTTGATCATGAATTAAGCACCATGACTGAAACCTATGGCGCTCCAAATGGTGGTCTTTGCATTGTTCTCAGAAACAATATAGCTGTTGGTGTTGCCGGAATAAAAAGATTCAGTGAGACAGAATGTGAAGTGAAACGAATGTATGTTCAACCCGAAAGCAGAGGACTGGGGATTGGAAAATTATTGCTAACTCAATGTATAGAAATCGCCAAAAGGTTAAATTATGATAAAGCTAAACTCGATACGGCTGATTTCATGAAAGCTGCGATAAAACTATATACGGATAATGGATTTATTGAAATACCAGCCTATCGACACAATCCTTATGAAGAAGACGCAAGATTTTTTGAATTAAAACTGAAGTGATAATACAACAATAAATTATTCCAAAATTAGTTTGAGGGTATAAATCTAAATGAAATGAGAACTGACATACTGAACAATCTCGACAACCCCAAACAGCTTGAAAAATTGTATCGGACTAACAAGGCAATTTTCAAAAAGGATTTTAATCTGATATTCCCTGAAATCAAGGATAATAAAAATGCCGAATTCTGGAATGAGAGACTTAATTACGAGGCTAGTGAAATCTCATGGGGAACGAAAGAAGAATTAGTCTTTGTAATCACTGCTTCATTCATTGCAGGACTGATTGCCAAGCTTCCTGAATTAACCGGCATAAAAGAAGAGTTCTATTATCCGAGAAATATTGGGTTTATAGTATTCCCAATGTTAACAGTCTATTTTGCCTGGAAAAACAATATTACAAATAAGAAACTTGCGCCGACATTTATAGCCACATTAATTTCACTTGCATTTATTAATTTTCTACCTGACAATGCAAAAAGTGACACACTAATTTTATCCTGCATTCATTTGCCGCTATTTCTATGGGCAATGTTAGGGTACACATTTATAAGTGACGATATTTTCAATTCCCAAAAGCGACTTGAGTTTTTAAGATACAATGGTGACTTGGTCGTTATGACAACGTTAATTCTAATTGCAGGTGGGATACTGACAGGAATAACAATTGGACTATTCTCTCTTATTGATTTTAATATAGGTGAATTTTACTTCGAATACATTGTCATCTTTGGCCTAGCTGCATCTCCAATCGTAGGAACTTACATAACTCAAACCAATCCGCAATTAGTTAATAAGGTTTCTCCGGTAATTGCAAAAATATTCAGTCCATTAGTACTTATTACATTGATAATATACCTCATCGCAATAATTGCCTCCGGCAAAGACCCGTACAATGACAGAGAATTTCTAATGATCTTTAATGCATTACTTATTGGAGTAATGGCAATTATTCTCTTTTCTGTTGCAGAAACATCAAGAACTACGAAAAGTCAAACTGCTACGATCATACTTTTTCTTCTTTCGGTTGTAACGATAATTGTAAATACCATTGCACTTACGGCTATAATATTCAGAATTTCAGAATGGGGAATTACTCCAAACCGACTTGCTGTTCTTGGTGGGAACATACTAATACTTGCCAATTTATCGATTGTATCCTTCCAATTATTAAAAACGCTCAAACAGTCAGAACGAATTGAATCCGTTGAAAATTCAATTGCGACCTTTCTGCCAATTTATAGTGTGTGGACTATAATTGTTACATTTGTTTTTCCAATTCTATTCAGATTTAAATAACGAATATTTTAAAATTCATATTCGTTTATTTGAATTTCAAAACTTGTTTAGTAAATTTAATATGAAAATCAAATATAAATCATCTTTCAAAGATGAAAAAAACGACTTTCTGTTTTTTGAAAACTGGGTCAGAAAGTTAGAACAATTAAACAAAAGAGATTACGAGAGAATTGTCGTCGATACTTCACTGGGAAAAACGCACGTCTGGGGATTAAATACAAATGCACATCATCTTAAAACATTGGTAATATTCCCAGGAGCAAGAACGACTTCACTCTTCTGGGACTTTGATAGAGGGTTGGACAATCTTAACCAGGATCTGAGAATATTCATGGTTGAGACCAATGGCTTACCGAATTTTAGTGATGGATCTACTCCTGAAATAAAATCCCTCGACTACGGTCATTGGGCAAATGAAGTGCTTGACAAACTTGGAATTGAAAAAGTTTTTATTGCCGGGGCTTCTTTTGGCGGATTGATATGTATGAAATTAGGAATCACGAATCCTGAAAAAATCATTGCAGCATTTCTTCTCAATCCGGGATGCTTACAGCCTTTTTCTATGTCACTTAAAAACCTTTACTTCAATTTATTGCCAATAATAAAACCAACAGAGAAAATGTACTGACATTTTTAGATAATGCTGTTTTTTCGAAACCAAATCATCAGTTATCACCGGAAGCCGAAAAATTAATTATCGAGTATGAAGTTTTTGCACTTAAAAGATATACTGACAAAACGCAAAAGCCATATTACATGGATAAACAATTAAAGGATGTCAAAGTGGAAACGTATTTATTAGAAGGAGATAAAGATTTACTTTTTCCATTTCAAAAATCGATTGATAATGCAAACAAACACATTTCATTTTTGAAAGAAGTAAAAGTATTTGATAATGTTGGGCATGGGATAGAAACTTATGAAAAAGCAATGAATTACATTGGGCAGAAGATCAGTAAGAAAGAACATACTGGATTAAACTAAGTTCTTCGTATTAAAGAATTAACTATGTCGATAATTACGGAAAAGTGAATAGTTTTAATAACTACCTTCGACAAAACATAAATTCGTATGGAAAACAAAAGTTACTCAACAATTTATCGGATAATGCATTGGGCTATTGCTTTTACATTGCTATTTATTCTATTTACAATTTTTCTAAGATTAACTTGGCTCAATAGAGAAACTGTTGCGAATATTATTAAGGCTAATCTTCCTGCTGACAAAACATTATCAGACAAAGAAATCATGACAATTGCAAGGCAAATAAGAAAGCCGATGTGGGATTGGCATATTTATCTTGGATATATTTTAACAGGACTTTACATAATTAGAATTTCGCTTCCGTTTTTTGGTCAGATGAAATATTCCAGTCCATTTAAAAAGGAGCTTTCAACGAAAGTAAAATTTCAATTTTGGGTTTATATAATTTTTTACATCTGCGTAGCTGCCTCACTTTTTACCGGACTGATGATTGAATTTGGTCCTGAGAGTTTAAAAGATCAAATGGAAGAGATACATGTTTTGTCGATCTACTATTTAATTCCTTTCTTGATTTTTCCCATTGGCGGTGTTTTACTTGCTGAATTCACAAGTGATAAAGGGATCGTCTCGAGAATCGTTAGCGGGAAGAAAAACAATTAAAAATGAAGCACGAATTGACCGGCGCTACAAAAGGGCTATTAGATGAGTACAAAAAGCAATTACCGAATTAATTGTTGTCATTCAATCGTTAGATGATAACATTCTTTCAAAGGTTGTTGATGAAAAAACATCTGATCCGGATTGCAAATCCATTCAGACTGTTCTATCGCATGTGATCAATTCAGGATATGGATATACGATCTATATTGAAAATTCGCTTGGCATGAATAAGATCAGGCCCGAAAAGAAATTGTTGAATAGCGTAAGTGAATATTCTGAGCACTTGATCCTTATGTATGAATATTGTGAAAATTTCTTTCAATTGAATTCAGACATAACATTGGAAGAACACGACAACTCAAAAAAGATAAAAGTAAATTGGGGACAGCAATATGATGTTGAGCAGTTAATGGAACATGCAATCGTTCATATTTTGAGGCATAGAAGGCAAATTGAAAATTTCACAAGAATTTTAGAATGCAAAAGCTAATAACGTTTATACTGATTTCGATATCTATAGTATCGAATGGCCAAGACACTTTAAATTCAAAAAGCAAGAGAAAATTCGATAGACTCTTGATAGGGGCGAATATTTCTCCAGATTATTGCAATCGAGTATTGAGCACTTCCAACGAAGGAACCGTTTATTCAGATCTTATTAAGGCGACAGATAACAGGGAGACGTACAAACTTGGATACACCGCAGGAATAAATATTTGTTATAATATTTCTAAAAGGTCGGACTTGAAATCGGGGTCCAATACTCGAACAAAGGATTTTCAACAAAGAAATTAACTTTAACATATGGGGATGCCATAGATCCACGATTTGGATTTGTATATGATACAATAGAACCTAATACCTCAACCAATACTTCTCCATTAAAATATTTGACTTTTGTTGACAATTATATTTATCTTGATATTCCGGTCAGAGCAATTTTCAATTTCGGGAAAAAGAAAATCAGATTTACTACAAGCATAGGAGTTACTACCAATATATTATTTAACGCAACTACAACTTCAGTTGCTGAATATGAGAATGGAGAAACGAAAAGAACAACTCATGATCAACCTTACGAATATAAAACTTTGGGAATTTCTCCCACGTTTAGCATAGGAGCAGATTACAAGATCAGCAATAAATTTAAGTTAACAGCAGAACCAACAATCCGCTATGGTCTACTAAATATTATTAATGCCCCAATAACAGCAAATTTATGGAGCGCTGGTTTTAATGTTGGGTGTTATTATGCATTAAACTAACAATTTAATGTTAATTGAATGCCGTAAATTCGAATTTTGAGAGCTATCTTTACTAGTAAATTGACACAAATTAAATTATTGCTTCATGAAAACAATTTACTTGCTTTTAACTTTTATCACCCTCAATTTTTCAAAAATCTATGCACAATGTGATTCTGTTTATACATGGATACAATTCACTACCGGGGATTACGATGAATCCACTGAGAAATGTGTAGTAAAATATAGTAGTACAGGAAAAATACTATCCTCGACCAATTACATAGTGCGTTATCCGGATTTTCGCTGGCAAAATTACAAGCGTGAATTATATACTTACGATTCAAATGATAGTCTTCTTCATGATCTGGTTCAAACAGGATCCGATACGAATTGGACAAATTCGTTTCAAAAACTATATACCTATGATAGTTATGGAAATAACACAATAAAAAAACAACAAAACTGGAGTAATAATGCATGGGTTGATTTTATTACCGATTCTTTTACGTTCGATAATTTTAATCATACGCTTTCGCATACAAGCACGACAACTATTTCTTATCGTACTTTGTATTCATATAATTCTCTTGGGCAGGATACTACTGAAATTACTCAAAATTATGATACAAGCAGTGGATGGATCAATACCGGAAGAACCGACTTTTATTACAACGCAAATGGTATGAAAGATTTTACAATTTTATTTGGGTGGATATCTTCAGCATGGGATACAACTTCACGGACGCTTTATACTTATTCAGGAATTGACAATGATAGTATGATTATTCAGTATGATGACACAAATTGGGTAAATCAAAATTTGACACTTTATGATTATAGTCCATTTCATCAGATCATTCATACTTACCAATTATATTGGCAGGATACTGCATGGATTTACACATCTGAACTGATCAATGAGGTTGATCAATATGGGTATCCAAGTTATCATGTTGAATTGGGTGCTTACTATGATGGTGACGGAAATTTATCATGGCAAAATAATAGTGAAGCAACATATTACTCGTATGATAGCCTTGGAAGAATACTTTCATACAACTTTGATCCCAGTGCGGGTGGGCCATACGATGGATCTTATGCTTATGATGCTTTCGGAATTATCTCTTCACACACTCACTATGAATCAATGGGTGGAATGTATTCAGACAGAGATACATACTATTACTATGCAGACATAATCGGTGATACTGTAATTTGCATTGGAAGCAGTACTACACTTTCATTGGATAGTTGCACCGGATATACCTATTTATGGTCAACCGGAGATACGACAGCTTCAATTACTGTTTCCTCACCGGGATTTTATTCTGCTACTGTAGATCATGGAAACGGATTTGTTGCACACACACCTGAAGTGCGATTACAAGTTGTAAATGGTTTGCCATACATTCCGGCAGGAACTGACAGCACTTATTCTATTTGTAACAATAGAAGTCTTTTACTTCAAATACCCAATCAATCAAATACACATTTTCAATGGTTCAGAAATGATTCTATTTTATTGAATCAAACAAATTCAAGTTTATCAGCATATTCTTATCAAATGATAAGTGGCGAATATTATCTTGTAGCATACAACGCTTGCGGTGCAGACACTTCAGCACGGACAAATGTCATTTTAAAACAGGCGCCACTTGCACCAACAATAACAACAAGCGGTCCGACAACAATTTGCGTAGGTGATAGTCTTACGTTGACAAGCAGCATAGGTACAGACTACTATTGGTATCCGGACGGACAAAATACACAATCAATTACCGTTGGCATATCAGGAAACTATAGGGCTACTGTATATGATACAACCGGTTGCCAATCAAGTGCAACAAGTACTTATGTAACTGCCCGACCATACCCTCCAGTACCTATTCACGTTTATTTTGGAAACGGAGGAATTACCAGTAATTACACAATGACAGCACAGTGGTTTTTAAATGGAGATACGATTATCGGAGCAACGGGAACGACAGTGTTCCCCACACTTCCCGGTTATTATTCACATACAAGTGCAATATATACTCTTTGTTTTAGTCATTCTGATTCGATCTATTTTGATCCTTCCGTTTTATCTGTTGAAGCTGGATCAGATAGATATGCATGCCTGAATAATTCAACTTACATTGGCAACTATTTTCCTGCTATAGGTGGGACACCACCATATACTTATCAATGGACAACAAATCCGCACCTCACGAATTTAGGTAGTGGTCTGGCTCGTATTGATTCTGTATTGACAGATGCAGTGTATTATTTAACCGTAAGAGATTCAATGGGGCTTATTGCAACTGATAGTATGCATGTTTATGTTGATCATCCTGTTGCTCCCCTATTAAGTTTAGGAGGACAAAAACCATTTTGCAAAAATGAGTACAATACAATAAGGATAAATAATTTTGGAATGAATTATTCTGTACTTAACTGGTATGTCAATGGCGACAGTATTGCGAATACAAGTACATATTATAATTACAGGACCTCCGGCATTTATCAAGTTGCTATCGCTGACCAATACGGTTGCAAAGTATTATCAGAGCCCGATACTATACAAATGTTTGATTCGTATCCGACTCCTGTTATTCATGGTACTCTGGATTCAAATGCATGCGTAAGTGGTATTGGAACACTTTGGGTAAATTACGAATCAGGAAGTACATATAGTTGGGTAACTTTGCCAAATCAAGTGATCAGTACAGATACACTTACGAATATTTCATATCCGAATTACTACCAAGTCACTGTTACCGATTCAAATAATTGTGCTGAAACTTCATCCCTTGAATTTGATTCTTTCAATGAAAATATTGATTGCCAACTTCAATTGAGCAATTATTTAATATGTGCTGATGACACGTTAATAGCACAAGCGCCAATATTTACGGGATGGAATTATGACTGGTATCGTGACGATGTTTCCCTTGGCATTAATTCACCTACATTATACATTACACTTCCGGGCTCTTACAAGTTTGAGGCTACATCACCGGATGGATGGAGTGCTTCTGCTAACAGTTATCCAATGCAATCGTGGACTCCAATAAATATAACAATTCAAATTGCTGCCGGGGTTCTTCAATCTGACACAACAGGCAATTTTAATTATCAATGGTTTTTAAATGGGCAAGAAATTCCGGGTGCATTAGCATCAACATACACACCAACAGTTGCCGGTACTTACACTCTTCGTATAAATGACTTTCATAGATGCGACATGTTCTCAAACTCGATTACATTCGGACCATGCGAAGCTTTTATTAACCCTCTTACAGATGTATTATGCGATACAATATGTTCGGGAGAATTAGAAGCTACCGGGGCTGGAATTGGACCCATCGAATATTTATGGTCTACAGGAGAAACTACAAGTTACATAGGAAATTTATGTGGTGGTTATTATACAGTGAGGATAACAGACAGTCTGGGTTGTTTTGCAACTGACGGAATTTTAATCACCCAAGACTCTATTTCAATTTCACTCCAACATACTAATCCAAGTTGTATTGGTTGCTCAGATGGCACTATACAATTTAATGTACTAGATGGAATTCCGCCATATCAATATACCTGTCAGCCTTCCGTTGGAATATTTACAGGGGATAGCATAATTAATTTACCGGCGGGAATCTACTTAGTTTGCGCTACAGACATAAATGGATGTATGACTTGTGCAAATGATACACTTACGGATCCACCTGCAGGAATTGCACAATTAAAACTTGAATCATTCACTATATATCCGAACCCGGTAACAAATGAATTTATTCTGAAGTACTCAGGAAAGTCATCATCACCAAATTTCGAAATTATATTGTACGATTCCGAAGGGCGGTCATTGTATGTAAATCCGGAATTAAATACCAGATACAATGCAACAAATCTTTCTGCCGGCGTTTATACATTAAAAATTATAACTGCTGACAGTATTCAATATTTGAAATTCGTAAAACAATAAAAAATAATCAAATTCCGCGATGAAAAACATACTCTACGTCCTTGCAATTCTTGTATCTATTGGTTGCAGTTCACCAAAACCAAAGACTGACGATCAGGCCGACAAAACATTTGCAACCTTTGAAGATAATTTTCTGGATGCATATTGGAAGCAGCATCCGTCCGGTTCTATATTCGTTGGCTATGGAAAATATTATGAAGAATTAACGATTCCGAATAGTGAATCGTTCGCAAAGACAGTTGCATTCTCTCAGCTATGGATAGATTCGTTAAATAAAATAGATCTGAACGGTCTAAGTGATAACAACAAGATCAGTCTGAAAATAATCAAGAACCAATTGGAAAGCGACATTTGGTATATTAATGTATTTAAATCACAAGAATGGGATGCGTCGATCTACAACGTTGCCGGCGAATGTGATTACATCATCAATCAACCTTATGCAGATTTAGATGTACGCCTGAAAACGCTTTCAAAACATTTGCAAACGACTGATGAATATTACAAAGCTGCAATTGCAACTCTTAATAAACCAACAAAAGAACATATCGAACTTGCCATTCTTCAAAATCAGGGAGGTCTTTCATTATTCGGTGCATCGTTGACAGATTCGATCAAGGCATCTGGTTTGAATGACGTAGAAAAAGATGAATTACAGAAAAACATTTCAAAAACTACAACAGCGATCAATGGATATGTTACAGCGCTGAAAGCAATTCTTGCAGATAAAAACTATTCATTCAGAGATTTCAGAATTGGAAAAGAATTGTTTTCGGACAAATTCAAATACGACCTGGCAACAGATTTTACACCGGAACAAGTCTATGAAAAAGCAACCGCTGATAAACAAATGTATCACGGGAAAATGACAGCAATTGCGAACTCACTATGGAGTAAGTATTATCAAACCGAAAGTAAACCTTCAGACAGTTTGAAATTAATCCAAATGGTATTGGATAAAATTCAATTAGATCACGCTAAACCGTCTGCATTCTTTGATTCGCTTACAAATCATGTTTACAGATTGAAACAATTTATCATTGAGAAAGATCTCTTTGCTTTTGACACAGCTTCTCCTCCTATCAAAGTTAGATTAATGCCTGAATACGCAAGAGGGTTTAGTGTCGCAAGTGCTGAATTTACTCCACCATATCAAAAAAGTGGAACAACTTATTACAACATAGATGACTTAACTGCATATACACCGGAAAAAGCAGAGAGTGTTTTAAAAGAGTATAATAATTATGCATCTCAATTACTCTCTATTCACGAAGCAGTCCCTGGTCATTGTTTACAGGGAATTTATAACAATAAAAAATCATCGGATGTAGTTCGCTCTGTATTTCAAAATGGTGCTATGATAGAAGGTTGGGCTGTGTATGCAGAAAGCATGATGCTTGAAGAAGGTTGGGGAAACAATTCACCGGAAATGGAATTAGTACATGATAAATTAAAACTTCGAGAATTGGCGAATGTTATTATCGACTATGATCTTCAGGTTTTGAATAAATCGAAGGAAGATATAATTCATTTAATGGTAGTAGAATGTTTTCAAACGAAAGCTCAGGCAGAAGAAAAGTATCATCGTGCAACAGTTTCTCAAGTACAATTGTGTTCTTATTATGCAGGATCAACAGCCATTCAAGCGCTTCGTGATGATTACAAAAAGAAAATGGGTGACAAATATAGCTTGAAAGGTTTCCACGAAACATTTTTAAGTTATGGAAGTTCGCCGGTGAAATATATCCGCGAAAACATGTTGCAATAAAAGACCGGCTGATATCTGCGTAACCAGCCGGTCATGTTTCATAACAAAAGTGTGGGTGACCTTTCGTAATCTAACCTAATTACTCTTACTACTGAAACAAAAATACGGTCCCCCCCTGATTCGGGCAATCCCCTAATTAGGGGGGAAAGTTTTATTTACAAATTGATTATTTTACCAAAAATGTAATTTCGCTCACAATGATCAGTTTAAAACGAACAAATTCAGAAGATCCGGATTTCATTGAATTAGTAAAATTACTGGATGCTGATCTGGCTGAAAGAAACGGTGACGAACAAACTTTTTATTCTCAATTCAATAAGATTGACATGATCAAATACGTCGTATTGGCTTATGAAGATCATGAGGCAATAGGTTGTGGTGCTATTAAAGAATATTCTCCTGGAATTATGGAAGTAAAAAGAATGTATTGCTTACCGGAAAAAAGAGGACGAGGAATTGCAACTTTGATTCTTTCCGAACTGGAGAAATGGGCAAAAGAAATATCATATTCAAAATGCATTCTTGAAACCGGTAAGAAGCAAGAAGAGGCTATTGCATTGTATTTAAAAAACGGATATCAACCAATTTCGAATTACGGCCAATATGAAGGGAAAGAAAACAGTCTATGCTTTGAGAAAATATTAAAATGACCTTGTTAATTCATTAAAATAAATGGAATTATTTCTCGTTTTCTAAAAAACCTGAAATCATGCAAGCTTCATTCGTTCAACATTCAAATCCAAAATCGACTTTCCTTTTAGCGTTATTCGTATTACTAAGTTGTTGGGGGCTTTTCTGGCTCGACCATGAGACGAAAAGTATATCTGATCTGTTTAAGCCCGGTAATTTGGTTGCTTTGTTAATATATTACGTCCCAACATTTTTAATTACGTATTTAATTTATTTGTTTTTTCATAAAAAATGGGATAATAAGAAGAGTTTAATTGGTGCAATATTGATCGGAATTCCGGCAAGCTTTACTTTAATTATGCTTGCGTTTTACCTTCGGTCATAAAAATTATTCATTGAAAATATTACTTTTTTATTACTTTTAGAGCTGAATTAATTCAACAAAAATTCGGTATCATGAAAAAAATCTTTACATCTACATTTTTACTCTTCATTTTATTTTCTCAATCGAAAGCTCAAACAGGGCAATTTGTTCCGGAACTGGCAGCACTAGATGCCGCAATGACGGCTTTGTTAGCGGACTATAATGTTCCAGGAGGACAATTGGCATTGACCTATCAAGGAAGATTAGTTTATAACCGCGGTTTTGGCTTTGCGAATACTACAACATCTGCTCTCGTTCAACCTTCGAGCAGTTTTAGAATTGCCAGTATTTCTAAACCAGTAACAGCAGTAGCTGTAATGAAACTATATGAGCAGGGATTGATAAGTTTGGACGCTAAGGTATTTGGTCCTACAGGAATTTTAAATGATTCCATTTATCAAAACATTCTCGACAATAGGGTGAATGATATAACAATCCGTCAGCTGTTGCAACACGAGGGCGGATGGGACAGAAATCTTTCCGGTGATCCAATGTTCAATGCATATAACATTGCATTAGCAATGGGTGTTCCACCTCCCGGGGATCCCGTTACAACGGTTCGGTTTATGTTAGCGAATACAATGCTTGATTTTACACCGGGTACACAATCACAATATTCCAATTTTGGGTTTTGTGTTTTGGGAAGGGTAATTGAAAAAATTACCGGTCAATCATATGAAGCATATCTCAGGAATTCAATACTTGCTCCATGCGGAATTTACGAAATGCAATTGGGAAATAATCTTGAAGCAGATCTTTTACCAAACGAAGTTCATTATTATGACTATGCAGGCGCCCCTTTGGCATATTCGGTTTATGACAATACTTCATTAGTTCCATGGCAATACGGAGGATTCAATGTTGAGTTTATGGATTCACATGGAGGTTGGGTCGCAACATCTGAAGAATTATGCAAGTTACTGGTATCGATCGATCGGTTTTCCACAAAGCCCGACATACTTACAACTGCAACGATTGATACTATGATAAAGCCATCGACAACTAATCCGAATTATGCATGCGGAATAGCTGTGAATGCATTTAATAACTGGTGGCACATGGGCTCCTTACCAGGCACAACTTCAGAAATTGTTAGAGCAGGCAATTTGCAACTCAACTGGGCTTTATTACTAAATTCAAGAAATGCAAATTCAGGGCCATTAGAAACAGCAGTAGACAATTTGGTTTGGAATAGTCTTTCACAAATTTCATCGTGGCCAACTCATGATCTGTTTACGGACGTTAATGAAACTGAACTTTCAAATTTTATTTTGTATCCAAATCCTGCAACAGAAACTATTTCTTTAGAAATTTCTAATCCTGAATATAGAAATTCGGCAATTCAGATCTTTGATATGTTAGGAAAGATTGTTTATTCATCTGAACTAGTTGACGACAATCTGCAAATAAATACTGGTGGCTTAGAAAATGGAATTTATATTGTTCAAATTTCAAAGGCAGAAATGCATTTCATGAGAAAAATGGTAATACAACATTCAATAATCATCTATAATTATTTTAATAAATAGCAGAATTATTACTATTATTAATGAATTTGACTTGATTTTACCTATACAGAATATTAATTAAGTGCTATTTATGCTAAATAATTAGCCAAATAGAGTACTTTTTTCAAATTCGTTTTCGCAATTCACTAAATTTTACTTAATTAGCATTACCACACAAAGTACCATAATTTTTAAAATCAAAGAATTACCTCAGTAACCCACACAATAATTTAGTCACACATGAAACACGCACTGCTATTATTCATGGCATTACTATGCCTTGAAATTTCCGTAAATGCACAAACAGAACTTTGGTCAATGGCGCCTGTCGGCGGTACAGATGGCAATGGAGCTATCTATAAAATTTCATCCGACGGAACAACCTATACACCTGTTTACAATTTTCTAGTCACAAGTTCACAAGGATCTACGCCAATTGTATTCGGCTCCGGTTCAAGGATCCGATGGCAAATTATATGGTATGACTTCCGAAGGCGGGAATTACAAACAAGGCGTCATTTATAAGTATGACATTTCCACTACTGCATATACCATACTTTATCATTTTACCGGAGAAGCAGACGGAGGTTTACCATTTGGTTCATTAATGCAAGCGAGTAATGGATTACTTTATGGTATGACTAGTAGCGGTGGAAATGGAAGTAACTTCGGAGTGATATTCAGTTTGGATCCGGTTACTAATATTTATACAAAAATTTACAATTTTAATAATACTAATGGAGCAAAACCCAAAGGTGGATTTATTCAAGCCTCAAATGGATTACTATATGCAATGATAACTGATGGTGGTAATTCAGGGTTAGGAACAATTATTAGTTTTAATACTACTACGGCTGCAGGAACAAAATTAATTGATTTCAATGGAACTAACGGCAATACTCCACTTGGAAATTTAGTGCAGGCATTAAATGGAAAATTATATGGCTTAACATCAACTGGCGGTACATTTAGTGTAGGAGTACTTTTTAGTTACGATATAACAACAAGTATATATTCCGTTCGATATAATTTTTCAAATGTTAGCGGCGGTTATATTCCATATGGAAGTTTGGTACAATCGGCTGCCGGCCTTTTTTATGGTACAACTTCAATAGGAGGCACTAATGCTGATGGTGTATTATTTAGCTGGAATGATGTAAGTTCAACATATATCAACTTTAAGAAATTTCAACAGCAGTTCAGCAACTGATGGCGGAAAACCTCATGGTTCATTGGTACTTGCAAGTAACGGCAAACTTTATGGAACAACAACAATTGATGGAACAGCTGGAGGCGGAAATTCTTATGGAACAATATACAGTTATGAAATATCCACATCAACATATGCAAGACTCGTAGCTTTTTCCGGAACTAATTCTAAAAATCCTGAGTCGCAATTAATTCAAGCATCAAACGGCAGATTATATGGTGTAAGTACTGAAGGCGGAACAGGCGATATGGGCACATTATACTCTTACAACATTACTTCATCAGCCTACACAAGACTTATCAGTTTTAATCAAAGATCAAATGGAGGTGATCCAAGCGGCTCGTTATTTAAAGCATCGAATGGTTTGATTTATGGAATGACGGAATTTGGTGGCAATAACAATTACGGCGTAATTTTTTCAATTAATCCTGCAACTAATGCATATACCAAATTATACGATTTTCCATTTGCCACCTATGCAAAAGGTGGTTTAATGCAAGCATCAAATGGCAAGTTGTATGGAATGACGAAGACTGGTGGAGCAAATGGATATGGTACTATTTTCAGTTATGATTACTCTACTTCAACTTTTACAACAGTCTATAGTCTTGCTGCCCTTACCGGATGGGACCCGCATGGCAACTTGATGCAAGCAAGTAATGGGAAATTATATGGGATGACGAGATACGGAGGGGCTCCAAATAAAGGGGTAATTTTTAGTTTCGATTACTCTACAAGTACATATACTGATTTATTTGACTTTACAGGTGCCGACAATGGTGAACGGCCCACAGGGAGTCTTATTCAGGCCTCAAATGGGAAACTTTACGGTGGAACAACTATAGGTGGTGCTAGTGGCGATGGAGCTATTTTCAGTTTTAATTATACGACATTAGCATTTACAAAGATCATGGATTGCAATTCAGTAAATGGCAACACTATTTATGGAACTCCGGTTATTGCAAATGATGGAAAAATATATGTGTCAGTGGCGTATTCAGGAACTTTGGCAGGTGGAACAATTATTCAAGTCAATCCAGCAACAGATACATTCTCAAAAGTCTTTAATCTTAATTCAACACTTCATGGTTATTCAGCGATGGGATGTTTATTCAAAGCAAGTAATGGTAAATTGTATGGTACAACATATGGATTTGGTGCAAATGGAAAAGGTACGATATTCAATTTTGATGTAACTACAAATACATTCACTAATCTCCGCAACCTCGAATTTCCCGATGCCTATAATCATGTCTATTCCGGTTTTGTTGAAACAGCTCTGACAATTACAACAGGCTCAATTGCTGATCCGATTTGTGCCGGAACAACTATCTCGGTGCCTTATACTATCGTTGGAACATATGGGCAATCAAATATCTTTACCACTCAATTAAGTGATGCAAGCGGTAGTTTTTCCAACCCGGTTGATATTGGTTCACTTCTTGCAGTTGGCAGCTCTACGATTACAGCAACAATTCCGGCAAATACAATTCCCGGAGAAGGATATAGAGTAAGAGTTATTTCTTCTGCTCCCGCTGTAATCGGAACATCTAACCCAACTTTGTTAACTATTCGTGCATTTAACAAACCATTTATAATAGAAACCATGGGAAATGTTGCTGCAACGACTACAATTACTGCACATGAATCTGCAAATGGTTTTGACAACGATAGCTATACTATGACAGGTACAACAGATGTCCGAATGGTAATATCCCTTCTACTGGTTATCCGGGAGCAAGTGGCGGTGCAATTTATTTTCGTAACGAATGCTTCTCGTACTTTTAAATTCAAGGAATAAACACTTCAGGAATAACATCACCGGAATTAAGTTTTGGACTTTATAAAAGCGGAAACCTATCAAATTCAGATTTACTTATTCTTGAAGTAAGTAGTGATGGGGTAATTTATAATCAACTTAATTACACCCTTTCAGCGGGTTCAGAGGTGCATGGTTACTTATAATTACAAATGGAAATATACCTTCCACTGCTAATCTGAGAATCAGATTTTCTCAAAATAATTTTCTCCCCATCAATACTTATAGAATAGATGACATTGTAATAAGTGGTGCAGATCCTTCAGCAGGAATTAGTTTTGTAGGTACAAGCAATACATGTTCAGGAAGTTTAGTAAATCTTTCTGCAACACAAGCAGCAACCTATTTGTGGAGCAATTCAGCAATAACTCAAGCTATTTCAACAAGTACTGCCGGAAACTATTCATGTACGCTCTCAAGTCTTAATTCATGTTCGATTTTATCAAATACATTAACAGTTCAGGATGTTACGCCAACAATATATCCTTTGTCAAGTGGCGGAAGTTATTGTTCATCGCCGGGCACCGGAATAGAACTTACCTTAAGCAATTCGCAGCTGAATGTTAATTACCAGCTATGCCTGAATGGGATAACTTTGACAGGACCAATAATTGCCGGAACGGGACTTCCAATTTCATTCGGGTATGTAACTAGTCCGGGAAATTATAAAGCAGTAGCATCGTCTACAATAGGAACTTGTAGATACGATGAATGGTACGGCAAATATTTCAACAATTCCTGCAAACTTATACTACAGAGATTTTGATAACGACAGCTATGGTGATCCGATAGATTACAATAAGTGCATGTAGCATACCGATTGGTTATGTTCTAAACAATTTAGATTGCAATGATTTGGATCCATTAGAAAAACCGGGGCAGATTTGGTATATAGATACCGATAATGACGGTTATGGAGACGCAACTTCACTCACTCAATGCGCTAGACCATTAAATGGTTTTGTTACAGATGAATTAATTGCAACAATTGGTGATTGTAATAATAATAATAGTACAGTATATCCAAGTGCACCGGAGTTGTGCGATGGCATTGATAATAATTGCGATCTTTACATCGATGAAAACTGCGGGCCACAAAAATATTGTATCGGGCCATCAGTATCTTACACTGCGCCATCCGGCCCTTCATATGTAAATCAATTCTCCCCTTTCCCAACTATACAAGCTGCAGTTACGGCGTTAAATAGTTTTTCAGCTACACAGCATTACATCTTTGAAATTCAAAATAATTATATTGGTACAGGAGAAACATTTCCTCTCATAATTACTTATCAAGGAAATTCATCAGCAACAGCAACATTTAGTCCGCGTATTGATATTTCAACTCCGATACTTATTCAGGGAGGTTTAATTGGCACAACTACCGGCATATTTGAATACAATGGAGCAGACTATATTAATTTCTTTGGTTCTGCAGGCGGTAACTCAGATACAATTCCTAAAATCACAATCCGGAACAACACTGCATCAACCCCAGCCGCTGCAACAATAATTTTAAAAAATGATGCAACAAATAATTTGTTTCATGCATTAAAAGTAGAAGGTGGAAGATCCGCATCTGGAGCTATCGTTCTTACATCAGGAACAGGTTCAAGCGGGAATGATTTCAATACCATTCAGAATTGTCAAATCAGTAGCCGAACAGATATAGTTACTAACTCGCCTACCAGAGCCATTTATGTTACGGGAACCGGAACTGGTGCATTGGCAAATAATGATATAAATATATCAGGCAATTTGATCAATAATATAACCAGAGGTGTTATTGTGGATGCCGTTGGTTCAAATGGAATTTTCAATATTACTAATAATCATTTCTATTCAACAAATACTTCTGCCTCAGTAAAAATAACCAGTCCTTTCGACATTCGCAGCAATGAATCGATGCAACTTTTGATCAGTGGAAACTACATTGGGGGACAAGCACCATTTGCAAGTGGGTCACCATTAAATGAAACTTCATCAGGTTCTCAAGTGAAATGTATTTACGTATCAATATCAAATTCGTCCCCTGCATCACTAATTTCAAATAACACAATAAGAAATATTCAAGGTACCGGAACCGCTGCAATTGACTTTTATCCAATACAAGTCGCAGGCGGACCATTAAGTGTCACCGGAAATATAATTGGTGATGAATTAGCAGCTAATGGACTACTTTTTGGCCCGAATTACCAAGTAAATTTCATCGGAATAAGTTATACCTCAACGCAAAATACCTCATCAGCTTCAATAACAGATAATTCAATAATAAATGTAGAAATACAGAATGCCGTTATTGGCTTCTTTCCCTTCTATGGAATCAAACATATTAATACCAGTTTAACAACAGGCGGAAATCTACAGATCTCAAATAATGTTATTAAGAAAATAAACTATTCAGGTAGCGGTTCAATTACTATGATTGAGTCCTACGGCGCGGATAATGCAAATAATGATGCGCAATTTTCAAATAATAAAATTGAATCTATTACTTCCAATTTTACCGGACCTTCAATTTTTACAGGAATAATCTCAAAACAAGGTCGAGCACTATTTGCAGGTAACCGGATCGGAAATCCGACTATTGTAAATGACATCTCAATAGCATCTTATGGAACACATTATGGCTATCGAATTGACAATGTACTTCCCAGCAACGGTAATTTTATTTCCGATACCTTGGTAAATATGACATTTAGCAATACTGCAGAGAATAGCTTTTTTCTTGGAATATATACAACTTCAGGTGGACCTGATTCAAACACTGTTCAACAATGCGTTATCAGTGAAATAAAAAGTGCTGGAGCAATGACAACAATTGATTATACAAATCCATTTGAAAATGCAATTGTAGGCATTTGGTATTTCAGTTCAGGAAACGGACAAGCGATCAAGAATAATAGTATTTCAGGATTGCGGGCAACTTCACTAACAGGTACACCTAAAATAACAGGAATTCAATTAGCTAGATCAAATTTAGCACTCGAACTGAATGTTTATGATAATACGATCAGTGATCTCACAAATATTGCTGTTAATGCATCTAGCAACCCCGGTATTATAGGATTACACTTAAACAATGTTCAAGATACTCCAATCAATCTTATAAACAATCGAATATCAATCAGCAATGGATCCAATACAAATGCTGTAGACATTTATGGTATATATGACAATCTAATAACATCAGGGTCCGGTAGTGCAAATAAATTTATATATCATAATTCGATTGCAATCAGCGGTAATTCTTCGGACAATGCAACATCATTTGCGTTTTTTATCGAATCGAATGGCAATACTTTAAGATTACGAAACAATATTCTTCATAATTCCAGAACAAGCGGCAGTGGTGGGCAATATGCCATTGGTAACGATAACTTAGCTACAGCTTGGACAAGTGCATCTTCGAATTACAATGACTTATACTCTTCTAATCCTGCTACAATAGGAGCTTGGCCGGTGGGCACAAGTAAATCTTTTGCCGATTGGAAAACAATAAGCAGTTGTGATTTGAATTCAGTAACTATTCCTGTAAGTTTTACAAACATTGCAAGCGACTTACATGTTACTGCATTATCAAATTGCGGAATAGAAGGTAAAGGAACACCTCTAGCCGGAATTATAAATGATATTGATGGTGACGTGAGAAACATTGTAACGCCTGATTTAGGAGCTGATGAATTCACTGCAATCTGCGAAGTACAAGTAAATGTGAAAGTATTCATTCAAGGATTTATGATTTCATCAAGTATGATGGTTGCGTGCAACAATCCAATCAATGAGCCTCTACATTGCGATACAATCATTTTGAAAATTGCAATGCCTAATTCGCCATACACAACTTTATATTCAGATACTGCAATTCTTCTTACAAATGGAAATGTGCAGTTCTCAATTCCGCAGGTATATTTAGGAAACAGTTATTTCTTCGCTATCAAACACAGAAATTCAATTGAGACCTGGAGTGTAGCTCCACAAACCATTTCAAATGGAATGTTCTATGATTTTAGTACAGCTGCATCAAAAGCATACCAAAACAATCAAGTCAACATTGGTAGTGGTGTTTATGCAATATACAGTGGTGATGTTGATCAAGATAACTCAGTTGACCTTTCCGATCTTACAGATGTGGAAAGCAACAGTCAACTTACTTCATATGGATATTTCTCCTGCGACCTTACAGGAGACAATAAATGCGAATCGACAGATTATAGTTTGGTGGAAAATAATTACAATGGAGGTGTCATGGTTAAAAAACCATGACATCAATCCTTTCGTTTAAAAACAGGAACAGTACTACATGGTTCTCCAAACATAATGCTCTTCACAACAGGGCGAAGTTTCGCTGTTAATGCAGCATAAGTAAATAGTGGAATTTCTTTTTTTGAGCAGCCTTTGATGATCACTCGTTGATCGCGGTAATCTTCTGCATTGATCGAAGCAATTACATCTTCGAAAATTTCTTCTTCAAGTCTTTTTAAATCACCCAAGACAATTTTTTCTGCAACCGGTTACAAATGAGAGAAAAGTAGCATGTAAGTCCATGCCGGAACGATTGCATCCGCCGAACAAACGATTGAGACATATTTATCTTTGTACTGATTCCAATCGTGAGTCTTCAAATTTTCACGAAAATCTTTTTCACGTAATATTAATCCCTGAAACAACCATGGCTCCAGATCAAAAAGCACACGTTCGCCTTCGGGGAAATGTTCTTCGAGGTCGAGGGTGACGAGGCCTGAGGAGGCGACTTTGTTAATTATTGGATCCATTTTGATTATACAACTTCAACAAATAAATTACCACATCCCCAACTCCAACTTCGCCTCTTCGCTCATCATATCTTTTTCCCATGGCGGGTCGAAGGTGATTTCTACTTTGGCGTTGTTTACGTCGGTAATTAACTTTAATTTATTTTCTACATCAACCGGTAAAGTTTCTGCAACAGGACAAGCCGGTGAAGTTAATGTCATTTTAATGTGGAGATCATTTCCCGGAAGTTCGATGATCTCATAGATCAATCCCAATTCGTATATGTCCACAGGAATCTCAGGATCGTAACATGTTTTTAATGTTTCAATCACTCGTTCACGAAGTGGTTTCACCGGGTGACTATCGTGAGTTATAGTTGTTGGCGTGTTTTCTGTCATGCCGATTGTTTCGAGTTCAACGCCAGAGCGTATAATTTCATTTGTTTGATCATTGATGCAAGTCCGTTTGCACGTGTTACTGCAATGTGTTGTCGTAATCCGATTGCGTCGATGAATTTCAAATCAGTATCAACTATATCTTTCGGATCTTGTCCTGATAAAACATTTATGAGCAAAGCAATTTCCCCTTTTACAAAAGTTGAATCGCTGTCTGCTTCGAAAAATACTTTTCCATTCTCACTATATGCATGCAACCAAACGCTACTTTGACAACCTTTGATCTTATTTTCGTCAACTTTATATTTGTCATCCAATGGTGGAAGCTTCTGACCAAGCTCTATGATGTACTGATAACGTTCAGCCCATTCATCGAACAGTTCAAAATCTTCTACGATTGACTTTTCTAATTCTTCTATACTCATTTTAACCTTTCAATAATTTAATTGCCTTCTTCACTCCTTCTGTCAATGTATCGATTTCAGCGAATGTATTGTAGAATAAGAACGAAGCGCGAATAGTTCCCGGGATACAGAATCTGTCCATCACCGGTTCAGTACAATGTTGTCCTGTACGAACTGCTATTCCCAATGTATCGAGATACATCCCGACATCCATTGCATTCAATCCGTCGATTACGAAAGATACAACGCTAGCTTTTTCTTTTGCAGTGCCAATCAACCGTACACCTTCAATTGCAGATAGTTTTTCTTCAGCATATTTCAGCAATGCCTTCTCATGAGCATGAGCTCCTTTTTGATCAATAGAAGAAAAATAGTTTAAGCCTGCTCCCATTCCAATAACATCAGCAATGTTAGGGGTCCCTGCTTCGAATTTATATGGAATTTCGTTGTATGTTGTTTTCTCAAATTTCACTGAAGAGATCATCTCGCCTCCGCCCTGATAGGGTGGCATTGCTTCAAGCAATTCTGCTTTACCATATAGCACTCCAATTCCAGTAGGTGAAAACACTTTATGTCCTGAGAAAGAAAGGAAATCACAATCAAGATCCTGAACATCGATTGTCGAATGAACAATGCCTTGGGCCGCATCAACAAATACAGGGATATTTTTCTCGTGTGCTAAACGAATAATATCCTTCACAGGATTAATTGTTCCAAGAGAATTCGAAGTATGAACTACACTAACAAGTTTAGTTTTCGGCGAAAGCAATTTTTATACTCTTCCAATATTATCTCACCATTGTCATTCATCGGAATGACTTTCAACGTGGCACCCTTCTCTTCACAAAGCATTTGCCAAGGAACGATATTGCTATGATGCTCCATAGCTGTAACAATGATCTCGTCACCGGCTTTAACATTTTGTCTTCCGTATGTAGATGCAACAAAATTTATTCCTTCCGTTGTCCCGCGAACAAAGATGATCTCGCGTTCAGAAGCTGCATTGATAAATTTTTGAACGATAGAACGAACTACATCAAATTCAATTGAAGCCTTCTGACTTAAATAATGGACACCACGATGGATGTTCGCATTATAATTTGAGTAATAGTCGACGAGTTTGTCAATTACAACTTGCGGTTTCTGACTTGTAGCTGCATTGTCAAAATAGATCAATGGTTTTCCATGAGCTTTCGTTTTAAGCACAGGAAAATCATTTCTGACCTTTTCAACATCAAAAGCAGGTTTAGTCAATATCGTTGTAATTACATTATCCATTAATTCGATTTATTCAATCTTTCATTGATTCTGTTCTTCAATTCATCGCGAAGAGTTTCATTCGAAATTCTGTTGAGCACATCATCGGCAAAAGCTATTGTAAGAAAAGCACGTGCAGCTTCTTCACCGATACCTCGACTACGCAGATAAAATAGCGCTTCTTTATCGAGTTGTCCGGTAGTTGCACCATGACTGCATTTTACATCATCGGCGAAAATTTCCAATTGCGGTTTTGCATTCATGGAAGCTTCGTCGGACATCAAAATATTTTTATTTGACTGATAGGCATTTGTTTTTTGTGCGTCTTTACGAACAAAGATCTTTCCATTGAAAACACCTTTTGATTTTCCATCCAAGACGCCCTTGTAAAGTTCATTGCTCAGGCAATTTGGCATAGCATGATCAACGAGAGTATGATTATCTACCAGAGAATCACCATTAGAGACGTAAAGTCCGTTAAGATTGGAAGTGATGTTTTTTCCATCCAAAACGATATGTAAATTATTCCGGACGATCTTGCCGCCAAAAGTGATTGTATGAATGTCGAAATTTGAATTTGCAGCTTGTGTGCATTCCGTATGACTGATATGAAATGTATTAGAATTTTCGAGTTGAATTTTCGACCATTCTACATTAGCATTCTCTTCGAGAACAACTTCAGTCACGATATTTATGAAAGAAGATTCATTTCCCCGAGAATGAAAGCTTTCAATAACTTTTGCAGATGAATTCTTTTCTGCTACCATTAAATTTCTTGGAAAAGCAAGAGTGTTCTCTTCTCCACCGGAAATATAAAGCAAATGAATCGGCTTTTCACAATGCACATTTTCTGCTACATGAATAAAAGCACCATCAAAAATATGAGCAGTATTCAATGCCACCATAGCTTCATTTTCAAATGAAGCATGTTTAGCAAGATTCTTTACTACAGCAGGATGATCAAAATTATCACCCAATTCTCCAACAGTAATTCCTTTCGGTAAATTATCGAAAGAAGAAAGTTCTTTATTCAATCTACCGTTTTCAAAAACAAGTAGGATCACTTCTTTCCCTGCAATCAAATCATTTACTACAACATCTTTCGAAAGCGTATGATAAAGTGCGGGATGAAATTCAGAACGTGTAAGCGGAGCCAGGTTGGTGTACTTCCACTCTTCATGTTTTGTTGTTGGTATTCCAAGTACTTCAAAACGTGCAAGCGCATCTTTACGGATCTGCTTCAAGGAAGCAGGTCCGATGAGATTATTATTTTCAAAATACCGCGTTAAATATTCCGGCATTGTACCAATTGTCGTATTCATATTTTTTGCAGCTTAAACTTTTGCAGCATCAACTTCTTCTTTGATCCAGTCGTAACCTTTTTCTTCCAATTCGAAAGCAAGTTCTTTCGTTCCTGATTTCACAATTCTTCCTTTATATAAAACGTGCACAAAATCCGGCACGATATAATCAAGTAAACGTTGATAGTGAGTGATGACAACAAATGAACGCTCAGGACTTCTCAATGCATTGACACCGTTTGCAACAATACGTAAAGCATCAATATCCAATCCTGAATCCGTTTCATCGAGTATAGAAAGCGTTGGCTCTAACATAGCCATTTGAAAAACTTCATTGCGTTTTTTCTCGCCGCCACTGAAACCTTCGTTCACCGAACGTTGAGTCATGGATTTATCCATTTCCACCAGTTTCATTTTCTCGCGCATTAGAATCAAGAAGTCCTTTGCATCTAGTGGCGCAAGTCCTTTTGATTTCCGGATTTCGTTCAACGCTGTTTTCAAAAAGTTCGCATTGGTTACGCCGGGAATTTCGACAGGATATTGGAACGCTAGAAAAATTCCTTTGCGCGCTCTTTCTTCAGGAGAAAGGTCTAATAAGTCCTCTCCATTATAAGTCACGCTTCCATCGGTAACTTCAAATGTATCTCTTCCGGAAAGAACAGATGCGAGCGTACTTTTCCCAGACCCGTTCGGACCCATAATTGCGTGTACTTCTCCTTTTCCTACTTCCAGGTTTAGTCCTCTGAGAATTTCTTTTTCTTCAACGCGAGCTGATAGATTTTTAATTTTTAACATCTTTATTTTATTTCAGACTGCAGGTTTCAAATTGCAATCAATGAATCGACTATTTCTTTTTAAAATAATTGAGGCAAACTATTTAAACGAGTGACCAACTTTTTGTTAGAGTTGATATTTTGATACAATTTTTATCCTACAGAACCTTCCAGCGAAACTGCTAAAAGTTTCTGCGCCTCCACAGCAAATTCCATCGGCAATTGATTAAAAACTTCCTTGCAATATCCATTAACGATAAGTCCAACAGCATCTTCATTTGAAATGCCTCGTTGGTTGCAATAAAAGATTTGATCTTCGCCGACTTTTGATGTTGTGGCTTCGTGTTCTACTGTTGCTGATTTATTGTTTACTTCCAGATATGGAAATGTATGTGCGCCGCATTTGTCGCCGAGTAATAATGAATCGCATTGAGAATAGTTGCGGGCATTTTCTGCTTTCGGAGAAATGCGTACTAGTCCGCGGTAACTGTTTTGACTATGTCCACCTGAAATACCTTTCGATACGATTGTGCTTTTTGTGTTTCTTCCGAGGTGAATCATCTTCGTTCCTGTATCGGCTTGCTGATAATTGTTTGTAACGGCAACACTATAAAATTCGCCGACAGAATTATCGCCTTTCAATATTACACTCGGATATTTCCAAGTGATAGAAGAACCAGTTTCAACTTGTGTCCAGGAGATCTTTGAATTATCGCCTGCACAGATTCCGCGCTTCGTAACGAAATTATAGATTCCGCCTTTACCATTTTTATCGCCCGGATACCAGTTTTGTACGGTGCTGTATTTAACTTGAGAATCTTTGTGAGCATAAATTTCTACGACAGCAGCGTGCAATTGATTTTCATCGCGCATTGGTGCAGAACAACCTTCGAGATAACTTACGAAAGCGCTTTCATCAGCGATGATGAGTGTACGTTCGAATTGTCCGGTACCGGCAGAATTTATTCTGAAATAAGTCGACAATTCCATCGGACAACGAACGCCTTTAGGAATATAGCAGAATGAACCATCGCTGAAAACAGCAGAGTTCAATGCAGCATAAAAGTTATCTGTTGTAGGAACAACAGAGCCTAAATATTTTTTTATTAATTCAGGATGATCATGAACAGCTTCGCTGAATGAGCAGAAAATTATTCCAAGTTCAGCGAGAGCGCCGCGGAAAGTTGTTTTCACTGAAACGCTATCGATCACTGCATCGACAGCAACACCTGTTAAACGTTTTTGTTCTTCGAGGGAGATTCCAAGTTTATCGAATGTTGCACGAATTTCCGGATCAACTTCATCGAGAGAGTTGAGAACGATTTTTTGTTTTGGTGCAGAGTAATAAATGATGTCTTGAAAATCGATAACCGGATAATGAACATTCGGCCATGTAGGTTCAGTCATTGTTAACCAATGACGAAACGCTTTGAGGCGCCATTCGAGTAACCATTCCGGTTCATTTTTTTTCGCAGAGATAAACCGAACGATTCCTTCGTTCAAACCTTTCGGTGCATTATCTGATTCGATGTCGCTTACAAAGCCATACTTGTATTCGCTTTGGGTAACATCATCTATTATTTTTGTATCCGACATGAGTCACTTTGAAGAGCTTCAAACTCTTCTTTTTTATTCTTCTTTTTACTTTTTAGACAACATCAATGACGTTATCTTTAATAAGACTTAATCTAATTAAGAAATTCGGGCAAAAAAAATTACACCGAAAAACTCTCTCCACAACCGCAAGTACGTGAAGCATTCGGGTTAATGAATGAAAATCCTTTTCCATTCAGTCCATCGGAGAAATCCAGTTCAGTACCGATCAGGTAGAGGAAGCTTTTTTTGTCACAAACGATCTTAATCCCTTTATCTTCAAACACTTTGTCGTCAGGTAATTGTACATTATCGAAATCTAACTTATAAGTCAGACCCGAACATCCGCCACCTTCCACACCCACTCGAATGAACGAATCGGCCGGTTTATGGTCTTTTTGAATCAATTCCAACGCTTTTTCTTTGGCGCGCTCAGTTACCGTTATCATTTTTTGCCTTTCTGCTTTAAAATCAGGTACAAAGGTAGGCTATCAAGCCTATAATTCCAACCTTTTGACGGGGTTTTCTGTACTCATTAACAAGGGATTAGGGCAAAAGTTCTATTTCCCGATGAAATTGTTAAGATCTAAATAAACAGAGAATCGATGTTGAAACACTTAAAACGGTGTTCTAATCAGATGAATTTAAAGCATTTAATTTGCTTATCTGTTTTTAATCGACGATGTGACCCATAAATCAGTCAATAAATGTTGCAACAGCCGTTTTTTCGATAAAAAATTTCCCGCAGATCGCGCAGATTAAGGCGCAGATAAATACGCAGATTTCTTTTATAATCTGCCTGGAGTAGATTTTGATTCTTCAGGAATCATTTTAAATTTTGTATAAATATTGAACGTTTGCAAACAAAAAATCTGCAACGTTATCTGCGTCTTTATCTGAAGGAGAAAATCACAAAGATTCGATTTTACCTGTTGAATGAAGTTTATCTATGTGCCCTGTGTGTTTATGTGGTTTTAATTTTTCAACGACACACAGGGCAAATAGATTATTGTTTAATGAGTTTTAAATTTCCGGATTCAGAAGTTTTTACATTTGTGATCTGAACAATGTAAACTCCTTTTGAAAGTTTTTCTGTGTTCAATAAATATTCATTGCCAACAAATTTATCAGCAATGAAATTTTTCTTGCCAAGAAGATCATAAATTAAAATCTCATGGTTTCCGGTTTCATTGGAGTTGATGATCACACGAGCATGATCAGTGACAGGCATTGGCTGAATAGAAAAGTCAATTGATCTTTTTAAATCGCGAATTCCGGAAACAAGATTATTGCTGAAAGTTCTCATGGTAGTATTCGTCACCACAGGAGCATTCTGATCAAAATAAATATATGCTGTATTATTTACAGGCATAGGATCAACATTCGATGAACTTCCTCTAATATGGAATAAGATATAACCGTGACTTGAAGCTTCGTCAATATTACTATCAGGTAAAAGAATATTATCAAAATTAAATTTCAGAATGTTATTATTCATTCTTTCTACTGTACACGGATGAGAAGTACCAACCAATTGCATTGATTGAGGATTCAATCCTGCATCAAGAGTATCCATCACAAAAACATTAAATGCAGTATCATTCCCTGTATTTTGAAAACGGATCTGATATAATAATTCTTGATCCATAACTACAGCGCTGTCAACACCTACACCGAGAGGGAATGCAGATTTATCATTCGGATCATAAGCGCACCTAACGGTATTTGTAAAATGAAGAATATTTTGATTGACTATGACACCAGCTGGGTCAAATTGATTTACTATTCCATTGATCTCAAAAACACTACCAGCCGCTGGAAACAAACAGTACGTTAGAATATTTATAGTTTGTCCAGGAACTAAATTTGCAAAACTATATGTGATTGTTTGACCGTTTACCGTTCCTGCGGGATATGAAGAATTATAAACCAAGTTGGTATCTAATGTCAATTCAACAGTAAATGAATCCAAATATGTTCCTATATTCTGAATACTTGTAATGATTCCACCAACTTGATTACAACGTGCAAGCGGAGCAGTAATGGAAGAAGTCATTTCATGATAAAACGTATCTGGCATTATTAAAAAATCAAATCCTGTTGTATCGCTGTTAAGTACAATATTATAAGAAGCAGGTCCACCTGCAATTGAAAAATTTCCTATTGCAGAATATTCAACTGTGTAATTTCCTATTGTATCATTTAAAAGATAATTTCCATTTTGATTTGTATAAGCAATTTGCATTGATGGAGTAAGCAATATCTGTTGACCGTTTAAACCTATGTCTGTAGAATCTATTAACCCATTTCCATTCAAATCCCAATAAACGGTTCCTGTGATAGAATGATGTCCCGGATAAAGATAAATGGTATCATTTACTACACATCCGTTTCCATCAACAGCATCAAATGTATAAGCCCCACTTAAAAGATTACTCGCAGTAGGTGTTGTTACACCATTACTCCACCAAAACGAATAAGGAGGAGATCCTCCAAACACGCTTGCAATAATACTTCCATCATTACATGAAAAACACGAAGGATAGATTAAATTATAAGTTACACTCAACGGACTTGCAGAAATTGGAAGAACTGTAGCAGTCGTAGCACCACTACATGTATCACCACTTGCATCGATCGTAAAAAAACTATATACACCGGCAGTCAAGCTGGATATAGTATATGAACCGGAGTTGGAATTCGTGTTTGTCGGAAAATAAAATGTGTATGGAGCAGTTCCACTATCTGCTAGCAAAGTTATTTGTCCACTCTGATTATCGCAACCCGAGTTAGTAACACCAAGTAACGAAACAGTACATTGAGCAAATAGTTGGTTGATCGAAATAATTAAGAGGAAAGTAAGTAAATATTTTTTCATGAGAATTAATTTTAGGGTTAACGGTAAAATATAAATTCAGCAAATGTGGCTATGAAAATAAGAAAAGTTCTTGAGATTCAAAAGTGGTTGGAAGGAAAGCGATTTTTAGAGCGAATACCGTTTATGAAAGAATAAAAATTGGCAGAAATTGAAGTTTTCTATGGCTCTTCCTAAGAATTTGATTAGGTTAACAAGTTGTCAAGTTAACAAATTTAAGGTCCCTAATTTGTAAACCCGCAACTGGAAACCTGCAAAATACCAACACTAATCTCCCTTTTTAAAATCCTTTCCACAATTGAAGCAATGAAATGTACTGCTAAGAAATGGTATTGGAAAACCTAACAACAAAAATGATATCGCAAACATTCTTCCGGACAATTTATTTTTCACAATATCGGTGGATCCACAATTGGTACATTTTAATAAGGAATTATCGCTCTTTACTTCGAATTGTTTTTCTGCAAGAGGTGCACTTCCTTCATTTATGTATCCTCCAACTCTAAGTATTTCGGTAGCCTCTTGAAAATCGCTTTCTTTCACTTGAAGTTTTACTCCGCCAAAAGCATTAGAATAAAATGGATTAACTTGTACTGTTAACTCATTCAGAACTCTGCATTCAATTTCGTCATTTTCCAATCGTACTTTTAAAACAGCAAGTTCTGTGGGATGCGTAAAGGTCATAATTGTTACAAAAGCGTCCATATGATTTATTAGATAGTTTCCTTCTATCGGAAAGTTGATGGTAAACCTACACCTAATTTTTATTATATCAAATTGAATTCAAATAGTTAAACATATTCCGGCTCATTTCGAAATCAGGAATAGAATCTGAACCTGCATGAAAATTTTCTGCTGCATGGTGTACATCAGAAGTTGCCGGAATAACGCATGTAACACTAGAATCAGCAAGAATAAATTTCAGAAAGAATGAACTCCAGTTTTTAATTCCGAATTCAGTACACCATTCCGGTAATTTTTTTGCTTTTACTTTTTCAAACAATCTTCCTTCACCAAATGGTCTGTTGATCAAAGTTGCAACACCTTTTTCTTTAGCAACTTTTAATAATTTTTTTTCTGCGTGTAATGAATCAATGGAATAATTGAACTGAACGAAATCTATTCTTTCTGTAGAAATAATTTTCGCAAGTTCATCGTGCATTGCATCCTGGTAATGTGTGATGCCAATATATTTTATAATGCCGGCTTCCTTCCATTCTTTCAAAACAGGAAGATGCGTTTTCCAATCGAGCAGATTATGAATTTGCATAAGATCGATTGTATCTCTTTGCATTTTTTTCATCGACGATTTCATCTGATCGATTCCGGCTTGTTTACCGGTAGTCCAAACTTTAGTTGCATAGAAAAAATTGTTTCGTGATTTCAATTTCGAAGTAAGATTTCCGATTACCATTTCAGATTTTCCGTACATCGGGGAACTGTCGATTAATTTTCCTCCGCTTCGATGCAATTCTTCTAGGACAGGAATTAAAGTTGATTGATTATTTTCATCGACATCGAAACTTTGCCAGGTGCCGAGGCCGATGGCTGGGAGAGATTCGCCGGTTGAAGGAATGATTCGGGTTAACATGGTTGAGTACAAAATGTATAAGTGAAGCGGGGTTAAAATTTATAATTAATATCAAAAAAGTACGCAAGTCCCAACCGACCACCTGACGGATATTGGTATTGAAATAAATACTTACTACTCCCATTAACACCATACGAATATCCTATTTGAAGTAGAATTCCAAAATCGACATTTTTACAAATTGGTATTTTCAGATTTGGTCCAAACTCCATTTCAGCAGAATACACATTATTCAATCTTTTATGTTCATTACTTATTATTGCATGTGCTGTGGTCAAGGCAAGAGTAACATTCGTCTCGAATCGCAATTTTATTCTATTTGAATTTTTTACATTATTAATATAACCCAACCTAATACCATAACTTTTCATTGGAGATATGACTCTTTTAAAAAAAACTAAATAACGATATTGCCTATCTCGGTAGAAAACACCAAATGAGTATTCATGTTGTTTGGAAATTACACAGTAATTAGGGTTGATATAAAATTGCCAATACTCATCCCCAAAAGTGGTTCTTAATTTTATGGATCTACTAAAGTCTTCCGGTCTATTTTTATTCTTTTGAGAATAGATGGTTTGATTTGCTCCAAATATCAAAATTATTACAAATAAGAAAATCTTGTTTTTTTTCATCCGTATTCAGCGAAGTCTTCAAATATAAACTTTCCCTTTTAAGTTGTTTACTTCTATAACGATTTAATTTACAATTGCACTTCGTGACAAGCAATATTGAGAAGAAACTCAAATAAGTAGTATCTTGAACAGCCAATGTAATTAAAATTGGGTGCGAAGTAGTGCAACGCTCGAATTGATTAGTACTTGGAAACAAATGTATGTCCCGCAACTCAAAGTGGTCGAATTTGACCACTTTAAAACACAAGCCGATTTGCAAACTTTGTCTTACTACTGGGGACAATTCTTTTGATCATTTTTATATTCAACTAGATCATAAATTGATCCGAAAACGTTCTAATAATTCTACCTTTATTATCAAAAACAATTATATCTGTTGAGAAATAATTCATTTTAATAACTGTACTTTCAATTATGCAAATAGTAAAATTGTCAAACTTCAATAATTTATAGATAGAAATAAATATTCCTTCGGTAATTGGTTTGGTCTCGTCTATTTCTTTAGGGTAATAGAGAACAGTGTTTTTGGTAAACGTTCTTTTAAATTCCTTAAAAACATTTTTAATTTCCAAATTCTGGTGATCAAACTGTTCTACAGAATCACAAAATACAGAAAGGCCTTTCAATCTATATTCAGAACCCCCATTCCATTTTTTCATTTTTTGCAGATCTACTTCATATTCATTAAAATTCACATAAATTGGAAGTGTACTGTACTTATCTGCAATATGAACAACAGAATTAGTAATAGGATTATTATAAAATCTAAAAAGGTTGTCAATCATTTCATCTTTTTGAACTCTACATCCAATGCTGAAACAAATACAAACGATTGTGAAATAGATTTTCATTTTATCTGTCATGTTCTGAATCCCACCCATTAAGCGAAGTCCTCTAATGTACGCTTTCCCTTTCAAGTTGATTACTTCTAAATTATTTAATTTACAAAAACAATGAGTTCTGCCCCTATTAGTAGTAAGTCAATTTTAGATTCTAAAATCTTGTTCCGAAAAATAACCATCATTTATGCGGTTACAAATGTCATTTAGAATAAAGTCATTTGTGTATTTATTATTGCTGTGCGCCGCGGCGCATAGTCATGCGGAAGGGGAAAACTTGGGGCCTGTCCGCATGGCGTCAGCCATTTCTATTTACTAATTGATTTCTGTTTACTGCTAAATGTAATGGGACGGTGTAATTTCAAAATCGCCGCCCCCGGGGTTAAATATGTATTGGAATTAAAAAGTTACTTCTGCTGAATCACAATCTTCTTAAACACCCTTTCAGTAGCACCGCTATTCACCACAACATAATAAATACCTGCAGTGAAATCGTCATTCTTAATTGCAACGGATGCGACTCCGTCACGAAGAATTACTGACTCAGCATATTGTTGTTTACCCAAGAGGTCGATAACGCTGACTTTTACTTCTTCATTACGGCTACCGGAGATTGTAACATTGATGAATGCACCGGTTACCGGGTTAGGGAAAACCTCTAAACTTAATTCTGTTGATTTATTAAGATCTACAGAAACAGAGCGTGAAAATTCTTCATTACCATTGAAGTCGGTTTGCTTCAAGCGATAATAAGATGTGCCGGGATATGGACGAGGATCAACGAATGAATACGTTCTGTACTGAGTTGAGTTGCCTTTGCCTTGTACGATACCAACTTTTTCATAGATGAAGAAGTCAATTGTTTTTTCTACCGTGAAATAATCGTTATTCATTTCACTGGCTGTTGCCCAAGTACAAAGTACATTTGGTGTTGTTTCTGCATCGACCAGTTGGGCGTTGAAGTATAATAATTCAACCGGCAATGGATAAACACAACCGGTACTTGCAACTGAAGCACCATCTTTAATTCCTCCTGACACAAAACTAAAGATGGAAGCACAATCTACATGAGCACCACGAGAGTTTCCATCGAATGGTCCGCCACTATAAATAGAACCTGCCGGTGTTGGACAAGCATCTTGAATCATCGAGAATCCGCTATACGATCCACCTGTATAAACCATTGTTGAAACAGCACATGAAGCATTATTCATTGAAAATCCATCATAAGGTCCGCCTTTAAATATTAATCCAACAGGCAAACATGAAGTATTGCTCAAAGAAAATCCATCATACGAACCGCCTTTATAAATTGTAGGTGCAACGGCACATGAGGTACCAACGGATGAGGCGCCATTATAAGGTCCTCCCTTGAAGATTATACTAAGTGGCCCGCAAGTTAAACTACCCATAGAAGAACCATGATAAGATCCGCCATGAAACAATGTTACGATTGGTGCAGGGCAAGAAGTACCAACCATAGAATATCCGTTGTAAGAACCTCCTGTAAAAATATTTGTTGCGACCAGACAAGAAACTTTTCCAACAGAAGCTCCATCGTAAGGGCCACCTTTATAAAAAGATGTAATCGATGGCGGGCAAGAAATTGAATTTACTGCATGCCCATTGTAAGATCCTCCCTTATAAATATCAGCAAGACATGAAGTAGAGCTATTCAATGAACTTCCATCAAATGGTCCACCGGAATAAATTGTAGACACACAAGACGTATAGTTACTGCTATATCCATTATAAGAACCACCTGTATAAATATTTGGGGCAACAGTACAAGCAGAAACACTACTTATAGAAAATCCACTGTACGAACCACCGGTAAAAACAGAAACAGAAACACAGGAAATATTATCGATACCAAATCCATCGTAAGGACCACCGTTATAAATATTAATTGGACTTGGACAACTTACGTATGGATTCAAAGTTCCGCCATCATATGATCCACCGACAAATATATTATCAGCAACTGCGCAACTTTCTTTACTTAAAGAGAAGCCATCAAAGGGTCCACCACGATAAATTAAATTTGAATATGAACAAGCAATTCCGTTAAATGAAAAACCATCGTAAGGTCCACCATTAAATATATTTGCAGCAGTCGCACAACTTGCACTGTTTAAACTGAAACCATCGTAAGAACCTCCATGATAAATAGCAGTAATTGGTGCCGGGCATGAAAAGGAATTTGCTGAGAACCCATCGTATGAACCGCCTTGATAAATAGAAAATGCTGTGGAAAAACGTGCATATTTATTCACAGCAGATCCATCGTTTGGCCCTCCGAAGAATATATTCATTGAAGAGAAAAAACAATTAGAAACAGTGTTTGCCGAAAAACCACTATAAGAACCCCCGCTGAAAATTGATGCTGAAACCACACAAGTCGATTTATTAACAGAAAAGCCGTCATACGACCCACCGGTATAAATTGCTGGAACAGAAGTAACACATGCTCCGCCATTTAAAACAAATCCATCGTACGAACCTCCGGTAAAAATAGAAGGCGCGACTGCACAAGAAAAACTATAAACTGTTGATCCGGAACTTTGACCACCTTTATAAATATAATCCTGACAAGTATTTGCTGAGTTTACTGCTGAACCACTGAAAGCCCCACCACTGTAGATGGTAGAAGCACATGAAACAGTACTGACTGAAAATCCATTGTAAGATCCACCTTTAAAGATCTCAACAAAAGTACAAGTGGTTGAATTGACAACAAAACCATCGTACGAACCACCTTTGTAAATGTTGGCAACGGTAGCACAGGAAATATTTGTGTTTTGTGAAGTCCCATCGTATGCACCTCCACTAAATGGTGAATAAGTTGAAATACAAATACTGATGCCCACAGAAGCGCCACTATAATCTCCACCCCTGTATTGTGAAAATACAGGCAGCCTGAATAAAATAAATAAAGCAAGGATCACATAGGTCCGCATAACTTCAATTTATCATCGCAACCATTCAAACACATCATCAAAAGCGATATCGAAAAGACAACGCGACGAGATGAAATGTGTTTAATACGACGACGATTAAACATCACTCTTGATAAATTTTTATTGGATGAATTAAACAAGTATTAGGATGTGGCAATGCCACTATCCTAATACTTATTCATTTGCTCTTTACTTGAAGGATCATCCAGAATCCCGGAAGAGAAATAAAATTTTAGCTGAACTATCTGATACCGCGACCACCATTAGCAGCAGCTCTACCTGCTTGATTCGGGTTGACGTACATATAGTTTCTATCAGAGACCTGCAGCTGAGCAACAGCATTACTATATGCACCGCCGCGTAATCCGATAAAATTAGCAGCACTGGCATTGGCAGTAGCGACGTTATATGCCGGCCATCCACCAACGTTTTGTTGTCCGGCAGCATCAAGAGTACCATCTCCCCATGTACGGGTCAAGAGATTATTTGCACCGGTTGAGTGAATACCAACATAGTATTCCATAACGTTACCGCTCATGTCCATGATACCAAAATAAGATGCACCTGCTGTTTGGCGAGTACTGCTTGATGTTGCATAAATACCAACACGAGCCGGGCCGGTTGCACCATCACCATTTGTATATGTACCGTTACCGTAAGTACAATTACCTGCGATAAAAGTTTCTGTTCCGTTTTCAGTTGCAGCACCGGCGAAAGTTGTTCCGGGAGCGATCACTAGATTTCCCCAGGCATATTCACCTAATGTAGATCCGTTTCCACGGCACGCTTTTTCAAATTCAGTTTCTGAACCCGGTCTTAAACAAGCCCAATCAAGATAAGCAGTTACATCCGCCCAGCCTAAGAAGTTTTGTGCTCTGTCAGGTCGTGTTGTAGAATATGGGAGTACAGCTTGCTGAAGTTGATTTCTGTTTGTACCAAAACTACCCGGAGCACGTGTTGTTTGTTGTGCTGTTCCAAGTGTATTCAGGAATTCCATGTACTGACCTTCAGTGATCTCATACTTTGTCATATAGAAACCATAGTTACCTTTAGGGAAAGCAGCAGGAACGTTATTTACCGTTAATACAGAACCAACCGGTTCGTTATTCATATAGAAAGTTGAAGCTCCTGTTTCAAATGCACCGGTTACAGTCATTGAAGCAGAGTTCAGAACGTTTGATCCCAGGAAACTATTTACAGCAGCAGTTACACCACTACCGTCACCAATAGTAAAATCACCTTGAGGAACATAAACCATTTCAATTCCAAAAACATTGACACTTAAATTTGTACCAACACCGGGTAAAGCCGGGATATTAAGCACTACAGTTGAAGCAGCAAGTGTTCCCGTTCCGGTAACTTTCGGACGTAACATAATGCCATCAGTAAAATCGAGTGTTGCACCTTGCGCTACACTTTCAGTAATACCTGAAGTACCATTCCAGTTTACAGAAGTCATTGCTTCCAAGGTTGCAGGAATAGTATGATTCGCCAGTACATTACTTAGTGAACCATGGGTAAATGGAATCGCCGATGTAGCATTACAATCTTTGTATTTAACAAAGATCCATACTGCATCCCAGTTGTTTGGAACGCCGGTACCGGCTATATTCCAGCTGTTATCCCATGATACAGAGAACGAAACTGTTTTTGCAGTCTGGTTCACAGAGATACCTGTGATCTGCAGATTATTTGCAAAAAGGTTTCCACTCAATAATAGAATGGATAAGGTTAGAAATAATTTTGCTTTTGTTCGTTTAACAAAGCTCATGGCTTCATTAACGGATTTCACCTCATTAGAGATGTTGTTTGGATGGGTTTTCATAATGGATATAAGTGGTATTATTTAATTTACTTGAAATATGCCACCGCAAATCTTATTTCTAAAATTTGTGACAACAGAATAAGTCAGTGGATATCTGGTCTTATCTGGATTGTCTAACAGCATCATTGAAATTAATGTTCCGTCACTTTAAGTCAAATTCAGTCTATTGCTTACAGTTCAGATAAATTTTAAAAAAAATAAATTGTAAGATTTTACTTGAAATTCATTAGAAGAAATGCAGATAAAAATCCATTCAATGTTAAAAAATCAAAATAATGGTCTTATAGCTTCAAATGATAATTTAAAATTCTGCATTAAGTTAAAGAATTGCTATTTCAAGAAATTAACTTTTGTAATAAATTGAGAATATTAACAAGTAAAAAGAGTGCGTTATTTTTAAAAATCCACACCAAAACTTCAAAGAAAGTACAACAAAAAGTAGAAAAAGCACACTATTGAAGAGCCCATTATGACAATAATCCAACTTCATATTGATTTTTATCACCTCAAAAAGGGCCTTCATAGTACTACCTTCGTATAACAAAACCATATAACATGAAACACGAACACAGTAAAAAATTATCGGGCGTTTGGTTAGATCATCAGGAAGCCTTAATAGTAACAACAGAAGATCACAAAGATCATGGCGAATTTGCAATCCGTGAAAAAGTAAAATCGGGACATACCGGGAATCCAAGTCGTGAAAGTAATCTTCACAGTGGAGTAAATGAACATTTACATCACTATTATAAAGCAGTATCGGATAAATTGAAAGAGTTTGATGAAATATTGCTTATGGGACCCGGAAAAGCTCATGAGGAATTAAAAAACATTCTTCATACAGACAAACATTTCAGCAACAAAAAAATCATCAATGAATCAGCCGATCATTTAAGCGAAAATCAATTAGTGGCTAAAGTAAAACATCACTATCAACCAAAAATGCACAACAGCTAGATCAAAATCTTTAATATTCATTATAATACCCAACCTCATTCTAAATATAAGGTTGGGTATTTTTTTGTATTGACTTTAAAATTCAATGACCTTAAATAACTCTGTAGGACCAAATACTGATGATCGTGCAAATACATTTAAACTAATTGAGTCAACGCTCAAATAAAGTCCATTCGCAGCTTTGAAAGCAATTGTAGTATTGTTCAATTCTACAATGCGAAACGTCTCCCCTTCGCCAGCCTCTGATTTAGACGCTACCACTATTCCTTCCTTACCAATTTCGGCACTCCACAAAAAATTAGTTGACGCCTTAATAAAGCAGTCTCCATTTTCAAAACGTACCATAATAAAATTCTCCCACGCCGCTGCTTTTTCTCTATTTGCATATACCAAAGGCTCAGCATCTTGAACAGCCGTCAGAAATTTATTGTTATGAGCAACTAGATTTATCTTCTTTCTGCTTACTTCCTTTTTACCAAGATCATTGATGTGTTGAATCTGAGAGCTTTTGTATTGATTGAATTCGCACCATTCATCCAGTGTTTTGTCACGGGGATCAAAGAAAAAATTCAGATAATTTCCGGGATCAAAGCCTGTATATGAATTTACACAAGGAACATTCAACTCCTGAGCGGCAGTCATGGCATCCAATTGTATAGCAACTGTGTGCAGATAACCATCTGACTCATTTTCCACATGGGTAAGAAATGGCATATAAGCAATTGCAGTGTATTTCGAATCATACTGATCTTTGATTCTGTTTTTTACGTCCGCGATTCGTTGCTGAGACATCTGCTTGTCGAACCGTTTGACTTTATTAGCATCAAATAAATTATCAACAACCACTAAAACTGGCAAGACGAAAATAAAATACTTTACACGTGGGAAAACTTCCTGTAATTTAGCAAAAGAAAATACAAATAATATTATAAACAAAAGTACTTCCAAATTGATAATTCTATCGATTGCTCGCATCGATGAAAATCCCGGAAGCAAGAAAATGAACTTATAAAGTGTTACTCCATTAAAATTCAAACAAAAAATAACTGCTAAGAAAACTGCACTCAACAGGAAATAAATATATTTTCTACTCTCAAAAGAAGCTCTCTTTGAAATTACCAAATATACTCCGACAATTAATCCCAGCCACAAGGTTGCACCAAAGAATAAACGATGGCCCCACCATTCCGAAATTTTACCGATTGCATGATTTGAAAGAAAACGCCATACACTTGAGGCATCTGAAGAAAAGAAATAGGAACGGAATGTTGGAATAGAGTTAATAGCAGCATCAAATTTTCTCATTCCCATCGATCCTGCGACTTCCAGATAAGGTCTAATTAATGGTAAAAGTATAAAAACAGATAAGATGACAATTGAAGATAAATAAGCAATTGATCTTTTATTCCAAAACTTATTGTGCCATGATTGTCTTCCGTAAATTCCAAAATACGCAATTCCAAAAAACAATAATACATAAGTAAGCATAAATGCCAGATACATTCCACAATAAAACTGGTAAATAAGTCCGAGTGAAGCAAACAAGAAGTACTTTATTTTCGTCTCGGAAATAAATTTCCAAAACCAATAAATAACAAGTGGAGCAATAAATTTTGGAAACACTTGTACATGGTCTAATTGCCCGAGGTTATAAATTGAAAATGCAAAAATGTATGCTCCAACAGAAGATAATATCACATTTGCCGACCATTTATTCAAAGCAATAAAACAGAAAATAAAGTTAAGTGTAAAAAGTGTGAGGAGCCAGAATTGGAAAGCTGTTTCTCTGTCTGCGCCGATGCCTCTGAAAAATGAATAGATTGGTAATGTCCCAAGTAAATTATCAGATAAAGCAGTTACGTTCTTGTAAGGATATAAAAAAGGAGCATCCCAGTAATTATCAATTTTTCCGGTTAAATATTTATGACCATGTTCTAATATGTAATTATTAAACCGAGTATCACCTAGATCGCCGGGCATTTTCGAGAGGTTGCTTTCAAAAACTGCTATTGGCATGAAGTACAATCCAACTAAGAGAAGCAAAAAGGGAATTACATAAATTAATTTGTGCTTCATCTTTTAAAATATCAATATGGTTTTCGCTATTACAAAATTCATAGTTAATATGGCTATTCGGAATAAGTTAACGCAAGATAATTAAAATACTTATCTTTATATCATGAACAAAATACCACTTCTCATAATAATATTAGCTGTTATTTCTGCCTGTTCAACTCCGAAACCAGAGGCTACGACTACAACACCAATTGTCGACAGTACAGCTTCAGAGACAGTTTCAAAACCCGGCTCAATTAAAATTCATGACATCAGTCGTTTTCCGGATATACAGAAGCAAAATAATTTGGGGAAAATCGTCAAGGAGCTAGAGAATGCAGATTGTGTAAACGAAAAGGGAATTGGATTCGCTGCAGAATATACGCGCACGTATGCATTGTATGAAAGGATGAGCCAACTTGCTACAGAACCACAATTATATAGTTTACTAAAAAATAAAAGTGCAGTAGTCAGAGTTTATGCTTTCCGTGCTTTGAAAGAATTAAAGTATGGTTCTGAAAATGAAGGGAAAACTATTCTTGATTCAGATACCAGTCGTGTTTGTTGGTTTGTTGGGTGTATTAAAACGGATACGTTGGTTTCGTTTTTTTCGCACTCTGAAGAATGAAATTCAATTAATGATTAATAATGTGTTTTGCTGAAAAGAATCAGCTGAAGTTCTGCATTTGAAAATAAAACACTAATATCATTAAGAATTTAGCCACGAATGCTCGAATAAAAAAATAATTCATTCGTGAATTCGTGGCTAAATTCTTAGTGGTCTTAGTGTTAAAATTAATACATCAAATTAGTTTTTCCAATTCGTTTTTTATCTCGGGCAATGCATCATACAATTGATCAAATGATTCGATCACGAAATATTTATCCTGGAGGATGTCGGTTCGGAAATCTGTTGTGAGCATTGTTTTGACATCGAAATTTATTTTCTCGGAAGCATCACTAAGGCAATGTTTAGTTTCGCCGTTAGATGAAATAATTCCGGCGCCATAAATTTTCAAGGCATTATTCTCTCTTATCAATCCGAATTCTATAGTGAACCAATAAATTCTGCCAAGTAATTCAATTGCCTTCGTATCGTTTATGTGCTCCAAAGCGATATCACTGATTCCTTTGAAAAAGTTGCAGTATGCTTCATTACTCAACAAAGGAACATGAGCAAAGACATCGTGAAACATGTCGGGTTCTTCGATGTAATCGAGTTGATTAAAAGTTCTTAGCCAGCAGGTAGCAGTAAATTTTTTCACTGAAAGAAATTCGAAGAATTCTTTCTGCGGACTGATATTTGGAACAACGTGCAGATTCCATCCTGTGATGTTCTTTAACGTTGAATTGACATCATTAAAATCAGGGATTCTGTCATTTGTGAAATTCACAGTTTTCAAAGCGTCCAGATAATTTTTCGAAACGATTGGAATCAAAATTTCCATCTGACGATCGAACAGTGTTTTCCAGACCTGAAAATCTTCTATTGTATAATTACTATAAATCTGTGTAGTCGGGCGAATCATTACTCATGCAATTAAAAGTCGAACAACTTTGTACGTCATTAAATCAGTGATTGTTCCCTTGCTTCTCTTCTTTCTAATAATCTAAAGCCCAATGCAGTGACTAAGAACAATCCACCCATAACCCACCACATGGCAGTAAAACCAAAATTGTATGCAATTTGACTTCCTGTAGCAGGACCTAATACTTGCGCCACTGCCCATGCCATTGTAAACAATCCGGCATACTGTCCGCGGTTGTGAACATTAGTTCGGTTCATTGCATGAGAATTCATAAACGGAAGAGAGAAAATTTCGCCGGCAACACAAATAAGTGTTGAGATCAATGCGATGAAAAATCCGCCGGGAAAGAAATTAAAGATGAGATAGGAAAGTCCGAGCAAAGCAGAGCCTATAGAAATAAATCGCAAGGTGTTTCGCTTTCCATCTATGGAGTGTACAACAACCATTTCGAATGCAGTAATTACAAGTCCGTTCAGCGCCATTAAAATTCCGATATAGCTTTCTGACAAATGAAAATCTGTTTTGAAGAAAACCGGTTGAGTAGTGAAGAGCTGAAAGAATGTGAATGCATAAAGAAACACACAGAATATATAGATAAGATAATTCTTATCTGTATAAGCAGATCTAACGAAATCAGGTTTCGGCTCAGCAACCTTTTGTGTTGCTTTATTTTTTGAAGGCGCGAGTGCAAAATAAAGAAATATTGCAGCAAGAATATTTGTTGTGCCATCGATCCAAAAGAGCAGGTGATAATTTTTTGATGCGATCAATCCGCCTAGCGCTCCGCCAAATGCCCAGCCTACATTAATTGCAAGTCTGTTCAAGGCAAACGAACGTGTTCTGTTTTCAACAGTGCTATAATGAGTAATAGCCGAAGAATTAGCGGGTCGGAAAGCTTCATTTACAGAAGCAAGAACAAAGCTTGCAATACAGATATGCGAAAATTCTGTTAGCTGACCGATCACAAAGAACATCAATCCACCGCCAATTAATGCAAACAACTGAATAAAGTAAAATCCGAATTTATCGGTAAGCTTCCCTCCTAACCAACCTCCGCATACAGCTCCGCAACCAAAGCAAGCCATTACCCATCCGGCTTTCCCTATTGTATAACCCAATGCGGTAGTAAGGTACAATGTCATGAAAGGCATAACCATTGTTCCGGCCCGATTCACGAACATTACCATTGACAAAAGCCAGGCAGAAGTCGATAGACCACTGTAGGCATCTTTATATAAATTTTTTATTTTTTCCACTGCGATGAAGGTACTATTTCAATTTTGATCTTATTTAAATTTCAAATAAATGCCACGAATGATTGCCACGAATACACGAATAATAACGAATAATTGCCACGGATGCACGAATAATAACTAATAATTGCCACGAATGCACGAATAAGAATGAATGATTGGCACGAATAATAACTAATAATTACTACGAATTATAACCAAGAATCACTATTCGTGCATTCGTGGCAATCATTCGTGCAATCGTGCATTCGTGGCAATCATCCGTTCATTCGAGGCATTTATCCCAAAAACAAAAAAGGGACACGCGTGAACGTGTCCCTTTTTGAAATCGAGTACTTTTAATTTTTAATTAAAAGTAATGATTGCAAACTGCTCCATTTTTTTACGTTCACCAAAAAGGAGCATGTGGTCGTCATCGAATTGTTCACAGACCTTTGGACGAATGATGACTTCTGTTTCTGTATTGTCTAACAATATTTCACGAGTTAGTTTTCCTGAGTCATCCATCGTAGCTAAAACAACAACGCCATTACGATCAGAAAGATTAAAGTTTTTCAATCGTTTTGTTTTTTCCATATCCATATTGTCTTTGTGATCATTATAGATAAAAGAAAGTCTGTCTCTGTTTACAGCCATTGCAAATGATGAATAAAATCCACCATCATTTGTAGAGATTTGACGTTTAGGTATTTTCTTCGCCCATTCAATCTTACCGGTTGGGTCAATATTTACAACGATGATGTCATTATAATAGTAATCTGTTCGAGTACAATAACTGTTACCACAACGATACTGAATGTAGTTGATAAAAAACTGTTCACCAATAAGCATTACACCGCCATCTTCTCTCTTAACCAAAGTTCTAAGATCGTATTGGTACAATTCGTCATCCTTTCCCTTTTCTTCTCTTTTCTTTGCTTTCTTTTCGTCCTTTTCGCTCATATATTCAGTCATGAATTCCATATCGAACTCTTTCATGTTAGAGGCTTTCACAGCTTTTGTTATTGGATCAAGAGTAAGGAAGAAGCTTCCATCAACAGAGCTCAACCCCTTTTTACTGTAAAAACCTGCACTGATAATGTCTCCATTTGAATTTCTTGAAAACGTAATGTCAGTGATATAATTGTCGCCAAGTTTTATCTCATAATCAATCTTCGAATCTCCATTATCACCATATGCAATCACATGGTACATATAATTAACCATGCCTTTCACTCTTGTTTTCACTTTATCTTTATAAAGTTTACCAAGCACATAAAAATTTCCATCATCACCTACAATAAATTTTTGTCTAAAAAACAACGTATTCAAATAAGGCAATTCAAGGTTTTTTCTCCAAATCAAGTTTAGAGAGCTATCAAGAATTGCAACATTGAATTGCTCGTTCTCTTCCTTATCGGTTGGGATACTTTCAATAACCATCATATAGGTTTCAGAAGGCGAATAAACAATACTGAATCCTCCTTTGTCACGACGTTTTTCATAAGTGATCTCAGAAAGTTTTTTAAGCTTTCCTTTAGAAGTCATATTTTTAGAATTGACTTCTTCAGCATATAACGTAGTAGTTTTTGTATCCTTGTCTACGTTTGTTTTAAACATATAAAGTTTATTTGCAAAATAGCCTCTTGAGTGAAGTTCATATTTTTCTTTAGTGGCTTTGTCTTTCTCTTCAAAAGTAATGGTAAGTGGGTTGCTTAGATTTTTATCAATCTTTTCGATCATGGCATCTGACTTCTCATACGCTGACAAATAAAAAGCATTGTCATCATATCCCAAAAAATCAGTGATCGATCCCTTTTTTGAGCCTTCAAGTTCCGGGCCCCATTTTACTGAAGCAAATTTGGATTTGTGCTGCGCTTCAACGGCTGTCGAACAGATAGCTACGAGTACAACTAGTAATTTAAGTTTCATTTTTTTTGTGGTTAGAGGATGCAATTAAATAAAGATTATGTTATAAATCAATAAATATTACATTTGTCGCCCTACCCTAAATCTACACAGGAATGAAACATCCAAAAAGCCTGATTTATTGCTCTTTCATCGTTATTTCAATATTTTTAACCAGTTGTGCAACGATATTAAGTCCGGAAAAAGGCACCTATACTCTAGACAGTAATCCGACAGGTGCACAAGTCTTTGACGAAAATGAGAATCAATTGGGAACAACACCATTTGATCTTAAGAAAGTGAACAAGAAAGTAAAAGTCTTGACCATTAAGAAAGAAGGTTATGTAAGTAAGGATGTCGCCATTTATAGAAAAACTAAAAATGGCTATCTATTTCTTGATGCAATGTTGTTGTGTATTCCATGCATCATCGATTTGCCAAGCGAAAATATTACAACCATAGAACCCCGTAATACTACAGTTGAACTGAAGAAATCACCTAAAGAATACGAACAATCTGTTATGCTTGCAATTGATAAAGTATCATATGAGAATCAAGATAAGATTAAAGGAAAGATCAATGGGGCTACAAAAACTCCGGATACAAAAGGAGTATCACGGACAATTGGTGAAATTGATTATCTGGAGAGCACAATAATTGAGAAATTGCAGAAAACATACATTGATCCTGTGAGTGTTTCAACAAACAACAATAGTAAATCAGGAATGGGGAAAGCGAAGCTGAGAGTGAAGCCTACGATTAACAATTTAGATTTTACTTTGAAGGGTAAATATTTGAAGATCTACGAAGGTCCGGAATCGATGAAGTGTACATGGAATTTCTATCGCACATCTGATTCAAAAGAAATACTGGGAAGTATTGTCACTAACATCAATATTACAAGAAGCAAAGGTAGTAACTATACAATTTTAGATGAGTTAATGAATGAAGCAGTTGCAGATCTTTTATCGGTTGACACGCTTTACGATTTTTTAACTAAGAATGAAAAAACGTACATGTCTGAATCGAAGGGTAAAGAGATCAAACTTGTAGGTGCACCAAAACAAAATTTTGAATCATCTAAGGAAATGCTAAAGTACAGTAAAGAAGGAGTTGTTACAGTCATTACGAAAGATGGATTTGGAAGTGGATTCATTGTTTCTCAGGATGGGTATATCGTAACTAATTATCATGTTGCCGATGGTCAGAAAAACAACATACAGGTCAAAATGAATTCCAATATTAAACTCAAGGCAACTGTTGTAAAGAGTAATGAAGAATATGATCTGTTGTTATTGAAAATTGATGTAGACGAACTGAAACCGCTTTACATAGGAAAAAGTGAAGACATGGAAACAGGAGATGATGTGTATGCAATTGGAACACCATTGGAAACAAGTCTAGGGCAATCAATAACAAAAGGTATCATTTCCGGAGTACGTGAAATTGGCGGAATGAATTATTTGCAGACAGATGTTAGTATTAATTCTGGAAATAGTGGCGGTCCACTTATTAATGATAAAGGAGAGGTCATTGGCGTAACCACGATGAAGCTTTCAGGAAAAGGGATTGAAGGAATCGGATTTTGTATTCCTTCAAAAACTGTATTAGAAATGTTGAATATCAAATTTTAAACATGAAAAAAACATCCGCAGGAGTACTTTTGGTAATAGTATTGCTCCTAAATTATACAAATGCTTATTCACAAGGTATCAAAGTTGACTTCCTTGGGTACACAGGAATAGCGGATTGGTATGGAACACAAATGTTCTATGGATTCGGATATGATCATAATCTGGGTGAAAAATTATCAGTTGGATTAACCTATAAGAACGGGTATACCCTCGACGACAATTCGAGTTCAGTTCAAGTTGACTACGGTTTCCCTTCTTCTGATGGCGATGTGCTTTTTTCTGTTTATCATACTAATGAATGGCATGAGTTTGCATTCACGTCAAAATATTTCTTTACCGATAATTTAGACGGCAGTTATTTTGTATCCAGTGGCATATCGTTATTTAAAGTAAAAAATGGATATAATATTCCGAGCATTGATGTGGAAAACTTGGGAACTGTTTCGGTTTATCAGGATCTTAGAACGGGCTACAACGAACAAGACATTACTTTGATTCCGTTTTCTCTTGACCTTGGTCATCGTGGCGATTTTGATGGATTGTATTATGAAATCTATACTGGTATCGCTTTCACTCCATTCGGAGCACACCCTGATGTAGAACCAGCATTTCTCGCCAATCATGGAGTAGAAACAAGTTTCAGTCCGATATCCTTTCACGTTGGTATGAGCTTTGGCTTCGGCTGGGCAGACTAATTTATAATAAGGGAGGTCAGAATAGAATGAAAATATTATCACAACCAATAATATTAGTTTTGATCATCCTCCTAAACTCAGCGAATGTAAATTCACAAGGGATTAAAGCAGGAGTTGGCTTTTCTGGCATTACACAGAGGTATACGAATCCGAATTACTTTACGATAGGATATGATCAAAATCTAGGTGAAAAAATTTCTATTTCGCTGACATATAATTTGGGATTCCCACCGAGCAACGACGTTGAACTGACATACGGTTTTCCATCGGCTGATGGCAATGTACAATTCAGTGTTAATCACATTTGCACATGGAATGAATTTTCATTCACTTCGAAATATTTCTTTCGTGATAATTCAGACGGCAGTTTTTATTCTTCCAGTGGCGTAAGTTTATTGAAAGCAAAAAACGAGTACGAAGTCACTTCTCTTTCTGTTGATGGAAATTCAACCTATACAAATTATGGGGATCTGAGCGAAGGGACTTATGATCAGGATATCACATTGATTCCACTATTTCTTAACATTGGATATCGCGGTGAATTTGAAGGATGGTACTTTGATGTTTATGCCGGCATGGGAATTTTACCATTCGGAGCAAACCCCGATGTAGAACCCGCGGCTTTAGCAAATCGTGGAGTAGAAACAAGATTTGCACCAGTATCCTTTCAGTTTGGAATTACATACGGAATCAGCTGGGCTAACTAAAAGAACATCAATCTAACCCTAATATAACATTCAAATGAAAATATTTTTAACAAGAGCTATTCTGGTAATCTCTCTGCTTCTTAATTATACTAATGTAAATTCACAAGGGATCAGACTTGATGGTATTTGTTATTCAGGCATCAATAATCACTATTCAAGCGCAGGATATTGGGGATTGAGTTATGATCAGAACTTTGGCGAAAAACTCTCCCTTAGTCTATCTTTTAGAACACCGTTCTCTTCTAACGAGGGTCTTTATGTGAATGAAGTACAATATGGTTTTCCTTCTATCGATGGAGATGTGCACTTTACTGTCTATCACATAAACGACTGGCAGGAATTTGCATATACTTCAAAATATTTCTTCAGTGATAATAGTGACGGAAGTTATTTTGTTTCAAGTGGGATTAGTCTGATGTTAGCGACAAATACCTATAATCTTAATTACTTGGATGTCGATGGAAATTCACAATCAAGTTACGGTGATCTTGCGGTGGGAGAATATGAGCAATCAATTACTCTAATCCCATTTGCTTTAGACCTTGGTCATCGCAGTGAATTCGACGGATTTTACCTTGAATATTATGTGGGGGCGCAGTTTCTTTTATCCGGAGCAAATACTGAAGTTGAACCGGCGTCATTAGCAAATCATGGAGTTGAAACCAGATATTCATCCGCTTCTATCCATGCGGGGTTATGTTTAGGATTTAGCTGGGTTAAATAATTCTTAAAACGCCTTCCAACCTTGTGCTTCGAGTTTCACCTGATTGCCAGACTTGTCAACAAGATGTAATCCTTCTTCCTTTGCAACCATGTGTCCGACAATTGAAATGTCAAGATGCATTCTGATTTTCTCGTAGTCATCTTGCTTGATCGTGAAAAGTAATTCATAGTCTTCTCCACCACTTAAAGCGCATACAGTAGGATCAAGATGAAACTCTCTTGCTTTTTCAAATGTTTGAGGATCGATCGGGAATTTGTCTTCGTACAAAGTGCAACCGGTTCCGGATTGTTTACATAGATGCATTACTTCTGACGACAATCCATCAGAAACATCGATCATTGAAGTTGGATGTACTTTTGCTTGTTTTAATTTCTCAATAATATCACGACGCGGTTCCGGTTTAAGTTGTCGCTCCAGAATATAATCCGCATTACTTAAGTCCGGCTGAATTTTTGGATTCTCCAGAAAAATTCTTTTTTCTCTTTCAAGTAATTGTAGTCCGACATAAGCTCCACCCAAATCACCGGAAACACATATTAAATCGCCAACATTTGCACCACTACGATAAACGATATCTTCTTTCTTTGCTCTTCCAATTGCAGTAATTGAAATTACCAATCCGGCAGTAGATGTTGTTGTATCGCCACCGACCAGGTCGACAGAATATTTATCGCATGCCATTTGAATTCCTTCGTAAAGTTCTTCGATGGCTTCGAGTGAAAAGCGATTTGAAAGCGCAACAGCCACAACAATTTGCTTTGGAATTGCATTCATTGCATAGATATCGCTCAGATTTACTGCGACGGCTTTGAAGCCAAGATGTTTTAAAGGCTGAAAAGTAAGATCGAAATGAACACCTTCAACGAGCATATCTGTAGAAACGACAGTTGCATCACCTTCGTTATTGATTACAGCGGCATCATCACCAATGCCCTTTACCGATTCCGAATTTTTCAATTCGACAAATGATGCCAAATGATCGATCAATCCGAACTCCCCGAGAGAGCTCAATTCAGTGCGGTTTTCTTTGTTTTCAAACATCCGGCAAAAGTACAAAGAATGCCTGAATAATTGCCACGAATGCACGAATGAATGCTAGGAATAATTGCCACGAATGCACGAATGATTTATAAGAATCATTATTCGTGCATTCGTGGCTTTAATTAAAGTTTAGGTTTAAAGAAATGTCAGGCTAAACTAAATGTCGCTTCTTGATCATTCCGCCTTTAGTATCCTTTATACCATGGGTAATTAAAAAAGCCTGATTGTCGATTTTTTCAATCTCGGATTTCAATGTCGACATTTCCAAACGTGTGACGACAGAAAAAATAATATCAACTTCATTCAATCTGTGCCCATGCGAACCGTAGCCGCGTTTACCTCTATAAATAGTTACACCGCGACCTAATTGTTCAGTGATCATTTTACGGATAGCTTCACTTTTTTCGGAGATGATAGTAACACCCGTATATTCTTCAATACCTGAAATTAGATAATCGACCGTTCTGGATGCTGAAATATAAGTAAGTATAGAATATAACGCTTGTTCAATTGAAAGCACAAAAGCTGCGACACAAAAGATCACAATATTTATAATGAGAATGACATCACCAATAGAGAGCACTGATTTACGGGTAATTGACAACGCAAGAATTTCAGTACCGTCAATAACACTTCCGCCTCGCATTGCTAATCCAATTCCAACACCTAGAAAAAATCCGCCAAAAACGGAAACCAGTAATTTATCTGTTGTAAGGATCGGATAAGGAATAAAAACCAGACAAAGTGCAAGTCCAATAATTGCAGTAAGTGTTTTAAGTGCAAAAAATTTATGAATTTGTTTATAGCCCATGTAAATAAATGGAAGATTAATTACAACAATTAACCACGCTAAACTAAAACCGGTCACTTCAGAAACCAACAAACTGATTCCCATTACACCGCCATCGATAAAACCATTCGGGAGTAAAAAACTTTTTAGTCCTAATCCCGCACTGAGCATTCCGACAACAATTAAAAATCCGTCGCTGAATTGCGTTCGTGCATGAATTTTAAAAGACTTGTAATCCTGTTTACCTGCTCTACGAAAAACCTGTCCATTTTTCTTTGCACGATTTTTAGCATAAGTAATAAAAAGAGATTGATAAATTGGATTCATATATTCAAAATTAATGAGAGTTGCATTGATTGAATTAAAAAAACAATGCAACTCTCAGGATAAGTACTATCAGACGGCAACTTTTTGTTTTGCCATCAACGCTTCGATTTCATCGACTTCAACAGGAATGTTTGCCATCAGATCGATCGGTCCTTTTTCTGTAAGGAGAATATCATTTTCTATTCTTATTCCAAGATTTTCTTCAGGAATATAAATGCCGGGTTCGCAAGTGAAGATCATTCCGGCTTGCATTGGGAGATAACGATTTCCGATATCATGCACATCTAATCCAAGGAAGTGAGAAGTACCATGCATAAAATATTTTTTGTACAATGGCATTTTCGGATCTTGCTTGGCAACATCAGCAGCATTCAACAATCCGAGTCCGATCAATTCTTTTTCCATGATGCGACCGACCTCTTCATGATATTTTGGAATTGTATTTCCGACAACCAGCATGGCAGTTGCGGCACGTAACACACGAAGTACAGCATTATAAACGTCTTTCTGACGAGGCGTGAATTTACCGTTAACAGGAATACTTCTTGTAAGATCGGCTGCATAATTTGCATACTCTGCACCGAAATCAAGTAGGATCACCTCACCATCTTTACATTCTTTATTGTTGTCATTATAATGCAAAACGTTTGCGCTCGCACCGCTTGCGATGATCGGATAATAAGCATGACCATTTGCACGATTACGAATGAAGGTTGCAGTTATTTCTGCTTCGATTTCATACTCCATTACACCGGGACGAAGAGTTGCGAGAACACGACGAAAAGCTTTGTTTGTAATTTCAATTGCTTCGCTAAGCAAAGCGACTTCAACATCACTTTTTATAATTCGCAAACGGCCCATGATTGGTCCGGAACGTTCATAGTGATGGTTTGGATATTTATTTTTTAATTCACGTGCATAACGTTCATCTCTGTATTCTACTTCAGAAACGAAGCGATCATTCTCATTCAAATTGATATATACATTTACTGAATGATGCATTAAAAGAGGGAGAATGGAAGCATAATCATCGACCCAGAAAACAGTCTGTACCCCACTTACATTTCGGGCTTCTTCTTTGGTATACTTATGACCTTCCCAAACGGCAATATGTTCATTGGTCTTACGAAGGAAAAGCATTTCCCGGTATTCAACTATTGGATGATTCGGTGCAATAACTAAAATAGATTGTTCCTGATCTATTCCTGACAACCAAAAAAGGTCTGAGTTCTGGCGAAAGGGAAAATTACAATCTCCATTGCGTGGCATTTCATCGTTAGAATGAAAAATGGCAATTGAATCTTTTTGTAATTCCGTTACAAATTTCTTTCTGTTTTCAACAAAAAGCTTGCTATCGATCGGGGTGTACTTCATAGAAAATAGGTTTGTTGTAAAATTAATGATTTTTTCACAATTTTAATAAATAAAATCAGAATTTACGAGGCATTTTGGGATATTCCATTTACCCAAAAAAACTTTTTTATCAACGATTTTTCCGTCACAATCTAAATCGTTTCTATTCACATCCTTATAAACTATCTTCAACTTTCCTTCCTTTAAGGATTTGATAACATAATTATATATTTCATCATTTGAAGCAGATTTAAAATTACAACCTATTGAGAATCCAACCTGATTATTGAAAAGGTCCATCACAGATGATATCGAATCCGGCAAAACTCCTTCTTCGTCACCTTTCATTTTTTTGAATGAAATTAGATTCGCTTTTTCATGAGCTATACCCAATTTTACGGCCTTTTTCCACTTCATATTCTGAGCTAATCGCGCCATCCAATAAGCGTGTCGGAATGCATCCACTTTTCCTCCGAAGGAATCTGCATCCAAAAGTGAATTTTTTACAAGGCTATCACTCTTTGCTCGTGCTTCTAAGGTTACCTTGAAAGCCTTACCGGCGACGAAAGGATGACCGATTACCCACCATTTCTCAGGGCACGATAATTTCCAAAACGAACCGACGGAAGACTTTTGCCCGGAAGCATTCAAAGTGAAAGAAAATAAAATCAATAGAAGTGCCCTACTTTTCAATGTATAAACTTAGAATTTTGTCTGATTGCGATCTAACGAAGATAAGATTTTTGTACAAGTCAAGTGATTCTCCTCAAATTTCACAATTCATTCCATACTTTTCCTAAATTGCGCCTATGAAGTTAAGTATTCGCAAACTAATCTACGTCGCACTTTTTTTAAGTGCATGTTCCGCTCCAAAGTTACTGCCGCTGTCAAACGATCAGGTAAAGGCAAATTTGAAGAAACACATTACCACTCTTTCTTCTGATGAATACGAAGGAAGAGAAACCGGAACGGAAGGCGAAACAAAAGCCGCTGCATATATAACTAAGGAATTTAAATCAATCGGTTTAAAACCCAAAGGTGAAAAAGGGTTTATTCAAAAATTCAAATTCAATTCAGGAGCAACATTCGGTGGCAGCACTCAATTGGTGGTGAATAATTACATTTTCAAAAACGGAGAAGATTTTTATCCACTGCCGTATTCGGGAAATGCAGTTGTGACGAATTACATTTCACGTGTGGGGTATGGAATTTCAGATACCGGATTGAAACAGGACGACTATCGTTCAAAGATGAATATTGCCAAAAGAATTTTCCTGATTGAAACCGGCACACCAGATGGCAGCCAACCACATGGAAAATTTACTGATTGGAGTGATCTGCGCAAAAAAATAGATCTGGCAATTGTGAAAGGTGCAGCTGCGATCATCTTTATAAATTCCGACACTTCATTGAGTGATCCGAAGGCAGATTGGTTGAATCATACAACACCGGTTGCAATTCCTGTTTTATTTGCAAAAGGAAAAGCTGCTCGTTTACTTCATGATAGTGTGATTACTAATTGTACAGTAGGTGCAGAAATCATTCACATCGAAAAGGAAGGAAGTAACATTATCGGATATGTAGACAATAAAGCGACATCTACGATCATCGTTGGTGCGCATTACGATCATTTAGGTTTTGGTGATGAAGGATCACTTTACAGAGGCGAAAAAGCGATTCACAATGGTGCAGATGATAATGCAAGTGGTACTGCGGCATTGATTGAGCTTGCTAAATTTGTTCGTGCTCATGGATTAAAAAACAAAAACTATTTATTCCTGGCATTCAGTGGTGAAGAAAAAGGATTACTGGGATCGAACTATTTTGTAAAACATCCGACAATCGATATCAAACAAGTGAGCTGCATGATCAATATGGATATGCTTGGCAGATTAAAGACAGATGACAAAGCGTTGATCATAAACGGAACAGGGACATCACCGCAATGGAAAGCATGGCTTGATTCGATTCCAACCGGTGATATGCGTTTGAAAACTACGGAATCGGGAGTGGGTCCGAGTGATCACACCTCTTTCTATTTGCAAAATATTCCGGTACTGCACTTTTTCAGTGGCACACACAGTGATTATCATAAACCAACTGATGATGAATCGAAGATCAATTACGATGGTGAAATGCAAATTATAGAGTTGATTGAAACACTTTTGAGAAAAGCGAATGCTGCCGACAAAATGGTTTTCACAAAAACGAAAGATGATGAAAACGAAGATGCACCAAAATTCAAAGTAACATTGGGTGTAGTTCCGGATTATGCATTTGAAGGTGAAGGAATGAGAATTGACGGAGTAACTGATGGAAAGCCGGCATCTAAAGCCGGACTTCAAGCAGGCGACATTGTCATTCAACTTGGCGAGAATAAAGTTTTGGACATGATGAGTTACATGAAAGCATTAGGAAAATTCACAAAAGGTGAGACTACAAAAGTAAAATTCATCCGTGACAAAACAGAGATTGAAAAAGACATTACTTTTTAATTTTGCGAAGCAATTATTAGTTCGTTGAATAGGATTAAAACTATGGAGCATAAAATTTCAGTTATTGGTGGTGGAAGCTGGGCAACAGCGATCGTAAAGATTCTTTCCAACAATGTAAATAAAATTCATTGGTGGGTAAGAAGTAATGAGACAGCTGAATTCATCAGAAAATACAAACACAATCCGAATTACCTGAGTGATGTTGAGATCGATTTGAATAAAATTGAAATTGAGACCGATCTTAGAAAAGCTATCCACTCATCTGATATTATTATTCTAGCTATTCCATCGGCGTTTCTAAAAAGCACACTAGAAAAAATTACCGTTGAAGACTTTAAAGGTCGTGCTGTTTTTTCAGCTATCAAAGGAATTATACCGGATGACCTCTTGATCATTGGTGATTTTCTACACAAAAAGATTGGAATACCTGTAAGTCAGATAGGAGTAATCACTGGACCGTGTCACGCAGAAGAAGTTGCAATGGAACGATTATCTTATTTGACCATTGCATCACAGAATAAAGAGACAGCAACAAAACTCGCTACATTGATGGCTTGTCGTTACATCAAGACAAGTGTTAGTGACGACATATACGGAACGGAATATTCAGCGGTACTTAAAAATGTAATTGCAATTGCCAGCGGAATTTGTCATGGTGTTGGATATGGCGACAACTTTCAGGCTGTTTTGATCAGCAATGCAATTCAAGAGATCGAACGTTTTGTGAAAGCGGTTCATCCTGTTGATAGGGACATAAAAGACTCTGCTTATTTAGGCGACTTGCTTGTTACCGCATATTCTTCATTTAGTCGAAACAGAATGTTTGGGACAATGGTTGGAAAAGGTTATTCAGTGAAGTTTGCCCAATTGGAAATGAATATGATCGCTGAAGGATTTTATGCAACAAAATGTATTTACGAATTGAATAAAAAATACAACGTACATATGCCAATTACAAATGCAGTGTATCATGTGTTATATGAAAAAATTGCACCGCGGATCGAGATGAAATTGTTGAGTGATCAGTTTTCGTAAAATCTTTTAACACTAAGTTCATCAAGTGTTTAATTTTTAAGCCCTATTCTTTTTAAATTATTTAATGCTCTTGGGTTCTCCGGTCGCAATGCAAGGGCTGTTCTATAACATTTGATTGCTTCGGGATTATTCTTCTTTAATTCATAGACTTCACCGAGTTCGTTCCAACCGACAACTAATTCAGGGTATTTTTCCGTAAAATATTTAAACAGGCAAAACGCTGCATCAGCATTTCCATTATCAACAAACCTTCTTCCAACTTCATATAATTCCATGTCGTCGTTAACAGTAATTTTTGCTTTAAGAAGAGTGTCTTCTAAATCAACTTTGTCATTTGCCTTTATAATGCTAAATATTTTTTCGCTTATTGGCGATTCAAATCCAGACTGCATTTCAAAAGCATCCTGAACGATCTTGCCTTGAAAATATAATTGCGTAACATTTGGAAGAACTTTGTTCGTGTTTGCAGATTTTTCATTTGTGACCATATAAAACACGACACCTTCTTCCGGCAGGCGAATCAATCGTGCATAATAAATTCCATTGCTTCCTCCATTGTCAATCATTTCAGTATTTCTTCTACTCTTTGAAATGTTGCAACCATATCCAAAATAATAATTCCCATCCATCCCCTCTTCTACAATATGCCTTTTAAACATGGTTTGCAAAGTAGATTCACTTAAAACTTTCGCTTCAGAAATTGCATTCACCCAAGTGTACATATCATTCAATGAAGCCTCCAGTCCACCATTACCTTTCAGATTCCAATAAGGTCCGCCGCCTGCATTTTTGAAATGCGACTGATGAGTACCCCAATCTGTCCCATTGTTATAACCATGTGCAATAGTATCAGACTTCAATTCAGGATAGCAATAACTGATTCTTCTCACACCAATTGGATCGAACAATGCCTTTTTTAAATATTCTTCATAATCCATTCCTGAAACTTTTTCGACGATGATAGCAAGAATACTCATGCCTACATTGGTATATATTGCTTTTTCTCCGGGATTAAGTGCTAAAGGTTGTTCAAAAGCGCGTTTCAGATATTCCGTCGTTTCAACTCTTTCATAGTCCCCGCCATCATTTTCTAAAAACTCACTAAATCCTGAGGAGTGAGTTAATAGTTGATGAATGGTTATTCCTGATTTATCAACCGGTACATCAGGAAAATATTTTTTCAAATTATCGTTAACTGAAACTTTTCTCTCTTCAACTAGTTTCATGATTGCACTCGCAGTAAAAGCTTTTGTGATGCTTCCCATTGAAGCGAGTGTGTTAGATGAAAAAGGAATTTTCATTTCCTTATTAGCCCAACCATAACCTTTACTAAATATTTTCCGGCCGTCCTTTACAATTAAAAGTCCACCGGAAAAGTTTTTCTCTGCTGCAAGTTTTGAAAGATACAGGTCTATGTTTATACAAGTATCGTTTGAAGAAACGATTTCTCCATTCTCTGCTTGTGCATAATTTAAGGAAATGTGCACCAACAAAATAAAGATTAACAACTTTTTCATTTTTGCGTTTTTAAGTTCAATCAACGCTAAAATAGACTAATCAGGTTAAGCAATATGTCAACAGAGTGTTAAAATTTGATCCCCGCATTCTTTACCCTGATCAATTTTGCAATTTCAAAGTGGTTACGATAAGAAAAATATTGCCTAAGATGAGTGAAGTAAATGTGATCACTCTTACTTCGCCTTCTGTATGGCCCTCGTCGATAGAAAAGAAATAAACGATCATCACCATAGCCAGCAACACAGCCCCTTGAAAGATACTTCTCATAATTCTCTTTGATCCAAAAAACTTATCATCAGGATCTCTCGGTTTACGATTCATAATTCCCACTTCTTCTTGTTCGGATTCAAATGCAATTGAACAGACAGGGTCAATGATCAATTCCATGAACACAATATGGAGAGGCATTAAAAGAATAGGCAGTGAAACTATAAATGAAGGAAGAAAAGCGAGTCCAATAATTGGAATATGAATTGCAAGAACATAACTCATTGCCTTCTGGAGATTATCAAAGATCCTTCTTCCTGCACGGATCCCTGAAACAATAGACGCAAAGTTATCGTCAAGCAAAACAAGTGAAGAAGCTTCTCTGGCTACATCGGTACCTTTATTTCCCATAGCAATTCCGATTTGCGCGGCTTTTAATGCAGGAGCATCATTTACCCCATCGCCTGTCATTGCTACAATTTCATTATTTGCTTTATACGCATTTACAATACGCAATTTTTGTTCCGGCACAACTCGCGCAAAGATGTTCACATTTTCAATTCTTGTACGCAGTTCTTCATCGCTCAATTTATCAAGAACATCACCGGTCATTGTTTCGCCTTCATTCGACAAACCTATTTGCTTCCCGATACTTCTTGCAGTTATTGGAAAATCGCCGGTGATCATTACTACTTTAATTCCGGCTTCTTTGCACTCCTTAATTGCACTTGGAACTTCCGGTCGAATTGGATCTTCTAAACCTACAAGTCCCAAAAATTGATAATTCAGTTCTGTCAATTTCTCCGGGATAGAACTATCGCGCATTTGCCCTAGAGCAACAGCAATTACTCTAAGCCCACGTTCAGCCATTTTCTGAATTGCTTCTTGATACAACTTTTTAGCTCCCTCTGCTTCTCTAGATAAGCCAAGAATTGTTTCCGGTGCGCCTTTAGCAGAAATATAATATTCGCCGGATTCTTCATTTTTGAATACTCGTGTCATAGCCGTCAACTCATGGCTAAAAGGATAATCCTTGACAAGCTTATATTTTATTTCTTTCGGACGACCAAATAAATCATTCGCATTAAAAATTGCTTTTTCCATAGGATCAATAGAATCGTCTACTGAAGCTCGTCTTGCCGCAACAATTAGGTCGGCGATAGAATCTTTCGCTATTTCAAAATCAGATTTATCAATTATATTTTTACCATCAAACAGAGCAACCACTTCCATTTTATTCTGAGTGATCGTACCTGTTTTGTCACTGCATAAAACAGTTGCAGATCCAAGAGTTTCAATTGCAGAAGAAGATCTGGTGAGGACATTTATTTTAGAAAGGCGCCATGCACCTAATGCAAGGAACACAGTAAGAATCACCGGAAATTCTTCCGGTAAAATTGCCATTGAAGAAGCGAGTCCGCTTAGCAATGATTGTATAAAATTTCCTCTTGTAAAATAAAATGCAGCAACAACACCAATGCTGATAAAACCACCTATAATAAATAATGCTTTAATTAGTGATTTCATTTCCTTTTGCAATCTGGTCTCATCCTGTACAATTTCTTGCAATGACACTCCGATTCCTCCAAATTTTGTTTTTGTGCCTGTCAGCACAACTTCAGCTAATCCCTTCCCTCGTACGATCAGCGTTCCACTAAACAACTGCTGTAAAGGATTCGATGAATCTGATAAGACCACTTTCGAAACAGGAACTGACTCGCCTGTGAGCATTGATTCATCGACAGAAAGATTTAGTGATTCAATAATTATAGCATCCGCAGAAATTCGGTCACCTTCATTTACAACCATCAAATCACCGGGAACAACTTCTCGGCCCGGAATTCTAACCTCGACACCATCACGAATAACTAAAGCTCGTGGTGAAGCAAGGTTCTTTAATGAATCGAGTGCCTTTTCTGTTTTTTGATACTGATAAAAAGTAATAAAAATAATGATGAAGATACTTGACAGTAAAATGATTCCTTCTCTATAATCACCCAAAATCATATAAAGCACGGCGCAGGAAATCAATAAAAGGAACATCGGTTCCTTCATCACTTCGAATGCAATCTTCCAGACACTTTTTGGTTTCGACGATGGTAATTCATTAAAGCCATGTTCTATTAACAACTCTTTTGCTTTTGCCTGGCTCAGTCCTTTTTTCATATATTCGGTAGATAGTGACAGCCGCAATTGATCATTTGAAAAAAAGATCTGTCAAATCAAAATTAGGTAAAATTTACAGAATAAAATTTAATTCTTCTGCTTGGTTCCGTTTCCAAGTAGAATAGAAAGCGCCTCTAGTCCGGCAGTTCGATCAGCAATCAACTTTGCAATTCCTAAAAATGGAATAAATAATATCATTCCTGCAGCACCCCAGATGATTCCACCGGCAAGAATAACGACCAACACAACAAGAGTATTAACATTCAAACGACTGCTGACTGCGAACGGGAAGATTATATTTGCTTCAAGAAATTGCACAATAGTAAAAACGATAATTACTCCTAACGGATACAAGAATGAACCATAAGTTATCCATGCAACAGATATTGGTAAAAGTGATGCTATGATAATACCCACATAAGGAATAAAGGTTAAAACAGCAGCAATGAAACCAAAAAGAAAGGGGTGCGGAATTCCAAGAATAAGTAGTCCTACACTATTTAGAATGCCGACAATCAAATAAACAAGAAGCATTCCCTTAATAAAATTATAATATGAATGAATGGTCTCTACAAGTATTTCATAAATTTTCTCTTTGCTTTCATTTGAAAATATCCGGTATATGACAGCAACAAGCATGCTCCGTTGAAAAAGTATCAATGCTGCAAAAAGCGGAATCATGATCAAAGAGAATAGCATGGCTGAAACAGAACTTGCTGTACCGCTTAGCACTTGCAAAATCTGACTAGCCGAATTGTTTTCCATATTCTTGATCATGTTCGTTTGTCTCTCAATGGAAATACCAAACCGATCAAGAAAAAAATTGCTCATTTGATGAATAGAGTCCCAAAGTTTTGCTTTTAATGATCCCCATTCATTTGAGAATGCTAATACTTGGCTAAATAACAAAAATACAATGCCACTTAGAATAATGGTTAGCAGGAACATTGAAATAAATATTGCAATACCTCTGTTGGCTCCCTTCTTTTCAAGCCATTTACAAATCGGATAAAGAACAAAGCTTATAAGGAGTGAAAAACTCAGTGGGATAAACAGCGACCTGCCAAAATAAAGAAGGAAAGAAATTAATACGGCATACTCCAATATCACCAGCGTTGATAGTGACCTGAGTGGTTTAACATTGATCGGTGTTTTTGGAATTTCCAACATCTTACCTAGCTCTTACCGAATACAAGCAGAGGAACTTTCGAAGTAAAAGAAAATTCAGCTGAATAACTTGGCACAAATATTTTATCAAAGATGTTTTCTTTGTATGACGGAACATGATCAATAATGAAGGGCGCGACTTTTTAACTGCTAATTCCATATTGGCAATAAAACTTTGCGAAATATTTACATTAGCCAAATGCAAATTGATACGTTGTTTTGAATACTTCTTTTTTGCATCCGTCATCATTTTCTCCTTTGCCTCAAGCTCCGCAGGAAAATCAAAATGCAATAGATCTACTTTTTCTTTCAGTGATTTATTAAATTCCACAACAATTTTTAATTCTTTGTCAAGGTCTTCAAGATCTGAAGCATATAAAATATCCGTAAGTTTTTCGACCTTATAATTAGATGGCACAGAGATCACCGGAACTTTTGAGCTTTTAATTACAGTAGAAGTATTTGTTCCAAATATTTTTTTGATCTTTCCTGCTCCACGTGTACTTATACAAGTAAAATCATATTTATTCTTGTGTGCATAATCACGAATGTTATTATCAACATTCACAGCTTCGCTTAAGACGCATTCGACACTTTTATAACTCACGCCCATACTTGAATATACCGAGCCGACAAAATGTGCTAACTGATTTTGCAACTTGGAAACTTCTTCCTTTTCATAAGCCTTAAACTTCTCATTACCCCAAGAAGTAGGGCGCATAAGATAATAAGAATGAAAAAATGTGAGTTTTACTTTTTCTTGCAAAGACATTTGAATTGCGAACTTTAATCCGGCTTTGGAGTTTGCAGAAAAATCGGTGGTTACAAGTATTTTTTTCATCTGATTAAAATGATCTTTATTTGATAATTTATCGTCTTTTACAAAGTTAATGAACAAACAAGTGTAAAACGTGACTTTAGTCAGTAAATTTAGGCCATTTTATCAGCCCTGAGGATGAAAATGAGTGAACACTTTTACTGCGCGTGAATTTCCGATCACTGCTTTCAACTCATCTTGTGTGGCTTCCTTTATCAGCTTTACTGATTTGAATTCGCGTAATAATTCATCAGCAGTAGATTGACCTATGCCTACAATGTCGGAAAGTTCCGTTTTCATTACGCCTTTACTTCTGCGATTACGATGATGTGTAATTCCAAAACGATGTACTTCATCGCGTAACTGCTGAATTATTCGCAACGTTTCGCTTTTCTTATCGATGTATAATGGAGCAGAATCACCGGGATAATAGATCTCTTCCAGTTTTTTGGCAATGCCGATAACGGCCATCTTGCCGACCAATCCTAATTTTTCCAGACTGGTCATTGCAGAACTCAACTGACCTTTACCACCATCGATGACGATAAGTTGTGGGAGTGGTTGCGCTTCATCAATCATTCGTTTATACCTGCGATAGATCACTTCTTCCATAGAGGCAAAATCATCGGGACCTTCGACGGTCTTAATATTAAAATGGCGGTAATCTTTTTTCGATGGTGCGCCATTTTTAAATACGCTCATGGCAGCAACCGGATAAGCACCTTGAATGTTTGAGTTATCGAAACATTCAATATGTCTTGGTAGTTCAGTAAGACGAAGATCTTTTTGCATTTTCTCCATCAGGCGAAGAACTTTGTTTTCCGGATTTTGCTTTTCGAGTTGCAAGTCACGTTCGCGGATGTAATTGCGCACGTTGCTCTCTGACAAAGAAAGCAGATGACGCTTGTCGCCGATCTTCGGAATAGTAAAAGTCACACCTTCCAATGGTGTTGGTATTTCGAAAGGAACAATTATCTCACTAGCGTCACTGTTAAATTTAGTACGTAGATCGGCAATTGCAATTTCAAGAAGTTCTTCAGGCGATTCATCCAATTTCTTTTTGATCTCTAATGTGTGTCCCTGGATGATGGAACCATTCATGATGCGTAAAAAGTTTACGAATGCAGAATCTTCTTCTGTTACGATACTAAAAACATCAGTATTATGAATTGACGGATTTACAACAACCGATTTAGTTTTGAATTTTTCGAGTAATTCGATTTTCTCTTTTGTAATATGCGCTTCTTCATAGAAAAATTGTGACGACTGATAGTTCATCAGATTTTTCAGATGCTGAATTACGCTATTGATATTTCCTTTCAGGATGAGACGGATTTCTTTTATCGTCTGATCGTAATCGTCCATTGTCTGATGTCCTTCACATGGACCTTTGCAATTTCCGATATGATATTCCAGGCAGACTTTGAATTTTTTCTTTTCGATATTTTCAGGGGTCAGGTTAAGAGTACAATTTCTCAATTTGTATAACTGACCAATCAGATCCAATAATGTATGGATCATTTTCACCGGAGTATATGGTCCGAAATATTCAGAACCATCTTTGATCATTTGTCTGGTGATAAAAATCCTGGGAAATTTTTCGTTCTTAATGCAGATCCACGGATAGGTTTTATCATCTTTCAGATTTACATTGTAACGCGGCTGATGCTTTTTGATGAGACTATTTTCCAAAAGCAAAGCATCCATTTCTGTAGCAACAACGAGTGTTTTGATGTCGGCTATTTTGCGAACCATTACTGTTGTCTTACCATTCTCATGAACTTCCTTCTGAAAATACGAACTCACTCTTTTCTTCAGTGACTTTGCTTTCCCGACATACAATAACATTCCCTCTCTATCGTAGAATTGATAGATTCCCGGGCTATCGGGGAGTGTGGAGAGGAGTTCGGGGATGTTGGGGTCAATTTTTGGTGAGTGGTAAGTGGTAAGTAGTAGCAGATATGTAATTTTAGCTATGTAACATTGTACATTCTACGGACTTAATGTTTACCTGTGTTTTTCTCTCCCGCAGAATTACGCAGAAGACGCAGAATAACCGCAGAAAATTATTCGTTATTCGCTAATTTAAACCATATTCGGCAAGCAAGAATGCCAACGATCCCATAGCTGCGGACCCGAGAAGTAATTCACGTTTGTTTACTTTGTCGATAGTATCAGATGCAGCATGGTGATAATCGAAATAGCGTTGAGAGTTTACATGCAGGCCGATCAAAGGTATGTTATGCTTTTCAAGAGCACTAATGTCTGCCCCGTCGCCCTCGCCGGAGAAATTATAGATTCCGTAATTTAAAAATAGCGGTGCCCATTTTTTGATTTTTGCCTTCTTATCTTTTGGCATATTCAAACCAAAACCTAAAGGTAGAAATCCGCCGGCGTCGCTTTCAATTGCTGCAACGTGCTTTTCATTTTTTGTTCCAACATTATCAGCATACGTTCTTCCTCCGCGCAAACCATTTTCTTCATTCATGAAAGCGATGATGCGAATGGTACGTTTTGGTTGCATGTTCAATGCCTTCAAAGTTTTGATGATTTGAATCGACTGAACAATGCCGGCACCATCATCGTGAGCACCTTTGCAATTATCCCATGAATCAAGATGACCACCAACAACTACATACTCTTTTGGTTTTTCAGTTCCACGAATTTCACCGATGACATTATACGAAAGCACGCTGTCTTTCATTTCGCAATTTGTTTGCATAAAAAATTTCACATCCTTATTCGCTTTGTAAATTTTGCTTAACAGATTTGCTCCAACAGTACTAATTGCAATACAAGGAATTTTCGGAAGTGAATCGTTATAACGCATGGAACCTGTATGTGGATAATCATCGATGGCATTTGTCATCGATCTTACGATAGAACCAACAGCTCCATACCGAGCTGCTTCAGACGGTCCTTTCCAACGATATTGCACGGCTTCACCATACGCTTCAAATGTATTTACAAATCGTTCATCGAATGGATGGTTGAAGAATACGATCTTTCCTTCTACCATTGCTCTTCCAAATTTTTCCAGTTCATCGAATGTTTGCACTTCAATGATGTTAGCAGTAATACCATCTTTCGGAGTTGCGACAGAATTTCCCAAAGCAATAACTTGCACCGTTTGTTTGTTTCCTCCGGCCTCGATGATATATGCATTTTCCTTTGGCCCACGTACCCAATGTGGCACCATTACCGGCTCGAGATAAACTGAATCTGCTCCCGCTTCGATCATTTTCTGCTTCGCCCATTCAACAGCAGTTCCTGCTTCTTTGGAACCAGCCAGCCGAGGACCGATGTTTTCGGTAAGGTCATACAGCCATTGGTATGCATTTCCGTTCAAAAGTGTTTCGTTAAAGATTCTTTTCATGGAGATTGAATCTTTGGTTTGGGCATTTGTGGAAAAACAAACGAATGAAAGAATGGCAATTAGGCTGATTTTTTTCATAGAGAGATTATTTTGTCCAAAAATAGGAAAAAATAGCTCTTAGTACAGGCTAAAAACCTATTCAATATTTATTAAATACCTGGAAAAAACTACTCCTTAATCACCCGCCCTTTTCTGACACCTTTTTCATTCGAAACCCTATAGAAATAAATCCCCTTATCAAATTCAGTGATCTCGATTTGGTCATTGGCGTGAACACTTTTTCTTTCTAAAACAATTCGTCCTTGGACATCACTTATTTGAATTGTATAATTTGAAGAAGCATCATTTGAATTTAAAATTAAAATACCGTTTGTTGGATTAGGAGAAAGAGCGACATCAATAGTAGAACTTAAATCATCTACCCCAACAAATAAAACAGTTACTTGTTGAACAGAAGAAACAGGCCGGCATTCTGTATTGATTACTGTATGAGTTACATTGAAAAGTGCAGCGAATGAAAATATGTGTGAAACAGAGAAGCCTGTATCCACCGGACTACCATCACCAAACTCCCAGATGTCATATTCATTATCAGTAGCCGTTGCAGTGAACACAACGGGAGCACCAAGAACAGCAGGAGAAGGAACATAAGTGAAAGATGCATCCACACTTTTTACGTGCACGACAAAATAATTGGTGAGTGATTGCTGAGGTACTCCATTATCAGTAGCAGTAATTGAAATTGTATGATAACCAAGATTATTTTGCTGACCAATAATCGCTGCAGTTGTTAATGCAACATTTCCCGGTGCGTTTTGCGAAACCGAGCAACCTGTCATTCCGAAAAAATTAAATGCTGTTGAAGTTGTTTGTCCTTGTTCCGGTGAATAAAATTCGAAATTAATTTCAGCTGTGTCGCCGAGACAAATTTCCAATGTGTCACAAAGCTCACTGTATTTCAGGAACGGTGCGAAGTTAGAAGTATCGCAAAGTCCGAATGAGTAAGACTGATTATCCAACATATCAATTCCTGCCGGACCGCCATAGGGGCCGTTGTAAACTAGTCCGGGTTGATCATAACGACCAATTTGAATACTGCTAATGCTATCGCCTTTGTTTATTCCGACTGTCGCAGGATTTCCACCAAATCCACCGGAGCCACCTGATGCACTTCCGGTTGTCCATTGCATATCGCGGTAACAAAACTTACATTCTTACCTGCATCGAGAAGTTGATCGATACCATCAGTGAGTATCAATTGAAATGTATTTTTTTTATCAGCCAATGAATCGTAGTAGCCGCAATGATCCCATTGAATGATCAATGCCGATGATGAAAGTTTGTAATACACAACTCCGCTTGATAAATTGCGTGTGTCAAAATCGGCCCAGAAAGGAGCGATCATTTTAAAGTTTTGAGAAGGAAATGAATCTGAGCTATATGTACTGTAAGGAGCATTGAATGAAACATTGCCATTGTTGTTGACATAGAGTCCTGTGAACGGTTCGCCATAAAAGCAAAATCCAAAAGGCAAAGGAAGAATCACTGATCCGTCATCATTTCTGAAATCCGGTGCAGTGCCATTTGTAAATGGAACGACAGACCAGGTTGAATCTCTTTCTATCCAGCAATTGCAGGGGTCGGCTTCGTTGATTGAATTATTCGATTGTGATGGTTGATCAGAAAACGCAATCGATACAATTGTCAATGATTGAATGATTAAGAGAATTATTTTTTTCATTTTCTTTTGGATAATAAATTACAAAGACAATTTGGTATCTGCGCAGAATAAATTTGTCTAACAAATATAAAATAATTATTGAATTAATGATGTGATATCGCTCACGAAATTGATTTCGAAATTATAAATACATCCATTGATGGAATATTTGTCCGAATCACATACGACCCCTCCGGGGTCGATTTGACATACATGGATTTTTCTACCAATATGTGACCCCTCTGGGGTCATGCGAATTATCCTGAGGAAATTGGTGGGGTGTAGTTTGAGGACTTCACTATAGTTGGGGTGTGGTCTGCGCTGCTTCGGTATAGTTGGGGTGTAGTCTGCGTCGCTTCGGTATAGTTGGGGTGTAGTCTGCAGACTACACCCCAACTATACCGAAGCGACGCTATTCAGAATCTGTACCATTATGATTGAAAAAATCGCATCAATACAAAATCTATTAAATACGAATTCTATCAAAAATGAAAAATAAGATTCGAATTTATTTTATCAACCCTGCGGCTGCAGCTCTTCTTCTTTCTGTTTTTCCTCCGCTGTTTTCTCGGAAGTAAATTTATTCTGGAAAATCAAGAGAAGAATAACACCAACTGTAATTGAAGAATCGGCTATATTAAAAATTGGGCGGAAGAAAAGAAAAGTTTCGCCACCCCAGATAGGTAACCAATCCGGAAAGCGGCCACCGACGATTGGAAAATAAAGCATGTCTACAACTTGACCATGAAGAAAATTTGAGTAGCCAAGTCCGGGAGCGAAACGGGCAACACCTTCCATGCTATCGGTAAACAACATACCATAGAAAGCACTGTCGATGATGTTTCCGATTGCGCCGGCGAAGATCAATGCAAAGCAAGTGATGATCAACTTGTGTGCTTTGTGTTTGATAAGATGAAGGAGATACCAGCCTATTCCCAATGAAGCAACGATACGAAATACACTTAAAAACAATTTACCAAAAGAGCCACCGAATTCAAGTCCGAAAGCCATTCCATTATTTTCCGTGAAATGAATGCTGAACCATTTTGTGATCTCGTATTCTTGACCAAGATACATGTGAGTCTTGATCCAAATTTTCACAACCTGATCGATGAAAAGGACTAGAAAAATAATTAATGCAGCACGCTTCAATTTTTACTTTGTAAGATTATTGTAAGTTAAAGGTCAAGGGTCAAAAGTCACAGTCATCTATGACCTTTAACCCTTGACCTTTGACCCATTTAATTAGTCTCTGTATTGGTTAAGCTTCGCCTCTATGCTCTGTGTAGTATGAGGAACGGCACGCAGACGTTCTTTAGGAATTAATTTTCCTGTCACACGACAAACGCCGTACGTTTTATTTTCTATACGAACCATTGCATTTTCCAATTGCTCGATGAATTTTTTCTGACGGCTTGCAAGCTGACCTGCTTCTTCTTTTGCAAGAGAGTCAGAGCCATCTTCAAGTATTTTGAAAGTACTTGCAGTATCATCTGTCCCATGTTCGTTGGCAGCATGCATTTGAGCTTGTAACAGTCCAAGTTCTTTGCGAGCTTCTTCTAATTTCTTATTGATGATCGCACGGAATTCTTCAAGTTCTGAATCTGCATAACGCGTTTTACCTGATTCTTCTTGTGCCGGTTTTGGCATATTCAAAGCAGGTTCAGGGCGACGATTAAAAGGAGCAGGACGTCCGATTACAGGTCTCTCTTTAGGAGGAGCAGGAATCTCATTGCGTGGTGGCAACTGAGGTTTCTCCACTTTTATTTTCTCTTTCTTTGCGGGTTTTGCAACAGGAGCTGGTTTAGCAGCTATCGGTTTAGCGACTGCAGTTTTTGCAGGCGCAACAGGAGCTTTCGCAACAACTTTTGGAGCTGCTTTTACAACAGCTGCTTTCGCAGGAGTTTTAACGGCAACTTTTTTCGCAGGTGCTTTTTTCGCAGGAGTTTTAGCAACTACTTTTTTCACAGGAGCTTTTGCTTTCGCAGGAGCCTTCGCCGCAACTTTCTTCGCAGGAGCTTTTTTCGCAGGAGCAGCTTTTGCCTTCTTAGCAGGGGCTGACTTTGCTTTTTTCGCAGCAGCAGGCTTCGCTTTTGGCTTAGAAGCTGCTTTTGATTTTGATTTAATATTAGTCTTCTTACTCATATGAAAACGTATTGTAAATTGTTGTTTTGATGGCTAAAATCCGCCTTAATTAAGTCCGGATGTGTGTTTTTGAATGATAATCCGCGTTTGTATTTCGTCATCTACCTCCAGATTGACCACATCTTCGCCATCCAGACGGTCAACCAGATCTAATTTAGCTGCTAAAATTTCGGCGCAAATATAATCTTTATTATTTATCAGGGAGTTTCTAATTCCTGCATTCTCCAGTACTTTCAGGTCGATCCGGTCAGTCACCTCAAAACCGCGCTCTTTGCGGATATTCTGGATTCTGTTGATGAATTCCCTGGCAATTCCCTCCTCTTTCAGCTCCGGAGTCAGGGTGATATCAAGGGCAACGGTCAGTTTTCCCTCATTAGTAACCTGCCATCCAGGGATATCTTCCGAGCTGATCTCCACATCTTCATCGGTGATGATAATGGTCTGATCCAGCACTTCAAATTCGAATTTCTTCTCCGCTTCCAATTCCTGGATCTGTTCCTGTGTCATTGACGCAATACAGGCTGCAACATCTTTCATCAGTCCTCCGACCTTTTTGCCGAGAACTTTGAAATTCGCTTTGATCTTTTTAACGAGTACGCCTTTGGTGTCGTGGATGTATTCGATCTCTTTTACATTGACTTCAGCAAGGATCAGATCTTTTACTGCTTCCACTTTTATTTTGAATGATTCATCCAAAACAGGAAGTAAGATTTTATTCAATGGCTGACGAACACGAATGTTTACTTTTTTGCGTAACGATAAAACCATCGAAGAAATTTGCTGTGCAAGTTCCATTCTCTCTTCAAGTGCTTTGTCGATAATTGCAATATTCAATTCAGGGAAATCTGCCAGATGTACCGATGTCGCTTTACGACGATTACTCACATCATTCAAGTCTCGGAATAAACGATCGCTGAAGAATGGAGCAATAGGTGACATTAAAATTGAAACTGTTTCAAGACACGTATACAAAGTTTGATACGCGGCAATTTTATCTGATGTGTATTCGCCTTTCCAGAAACGTCGGCGACTTAAGCGAACGTACCAGTTGCTTAAATGCTCCGTCACGAAATCAGAGATCGCTCTTGCTGCACGTGTTGGCTCGTAATCATCGTAACTTTCATCCGCTATTTTTACGAGTGAATTCAATTCAGACAAGATCCATCGATCAAGTTCTGTTCTGTCAGCAATAGGGATTTCTGTTTCTGCAAAAGTAAATCCGTCGATGTTAGAATACAGAGCAAAGAATGAATAGGTGTTATATAATGTCCCAAAGAATTTCCGTTGTACTTCAGAAATTCCTTCGAGATTGAATTTAAGATTGTCCCATGGTTGTGCATTGCTGATCATATACCAACGCGTTGCATCGGCACCGTATTTCTCAAGAGTCTCGAATGGATCGACAGCATTTCCTAAACGCTTCGACATTTTATTTCCATTCTTATCGAGCACAAGTCCGTTACTCACAACATTTTTATAAGCAACAGAATCAAAGAGCATCACTGCAATTGCATGCAAAGTAAAAAACCATCCACGTGTCTGATCGACACCTTCAGCGATGAAGTCTGCAGGAAACGCCTTTTGAAATTCATTCGCATTCTCGAATGGGAAATGCCATTGAGCATACGGCATAGCACCTGAATCAAACCATACATCGATCAGATCAAGCTCGCGCTGCATCTTTTTTCCTGAAGCAGAAACTAAAACAATTTCATCGACATACGGACGATGCAATTCGAATTGTCCTCCGCTAATGCGTGCTGCCTTTACAGGATTTGTTTTCATGAAACCGGCGGCGACAGATTTTTCTACTTCTTCTTCCAGCTGAGCAACAGAACCAATGCAGATCTGTTCGCTGTAATCATCATTCGCCCACAGCGGAAGAGGAATTCCCCAGAAGCGTGAACGAGAAAGATTCCAATCAACAAGATTCTCCAGCCAGTTTCCGAAACGTCCGGTACCGGTTGATTCCGGTTTCCAGTTGATCGTTTTGTTCAATTCGACCATTCTTTCTTTCGCAGCAGTAGTGCGAATGAACCATGAGTCGAGCGGATAATATAGAATTGGTTTGTCTGTTCTCCAGCAATGCGGATAAGTATGTTCGTAACGTTCAGACTTGAATGCTTTACCTTCTTTTTTTAATTTGATAACGAGACGTTCATCGACAGAAAGATATTTTTCGCCGCCTTGTTTTTTTATTTCGATTGCTTTTTCTTCATCGGTCAGATAAGCTTCCTTCACATATTCTCCTGCGAAATCTGTAACTTCATCAATGAATCTTCCTTGTTTATCTACCAGTGTAAGTGAACCGATTCCATTTTGTTTCGCAACACGAAAATCGTCTGCACCGAAACTTGGAGCGATGTGAACGATACCTGTTCCGTCTTCAGTTGTAACGAAGTCACCAACTAAAACCCGGAATGCATCGCCATCTGTTGGTTGTGCATAAGGAAGCAATTGTTCGTATGTTGTTCCTTCAAGTTCTTTCCCTGTTACTTCACCTAGTATTTCGAATGGAATTGCTTTATCACCGGCTTTATAATCTTCGAATGATAGTTCAGCATTTTTTTCGGGAAAATATTTGTTAAGTAAATCTTTCGCAAGAATTACGATCACACTATGATCAGTATTCGGCGTAAAGGTTTTTATAGCGACATATTTTATTTTCGCCCCAACAGCCAAAGCAGTATTCGAAGGCAACGTCCAAGGCGTAGTCGTCCACGCCATAAAATAAACTTTGCCGGTTTTAATTGCCTCTTCAATTCCTGGAACTTTGCTTGTCCCTTTGGGGAACTTTAAACTTTGAACTCGAAACATCGCCACCGCCGAAGTATCCTTCACCATCTTATACGTCCCCGGCTGATTCAACTCATGCGAAGAAAGTCCGGTACCTGCAGCAGGTGAATAGGGTTGAATTGTAAATCCTTTATACAAAAGTCCTTTATCATAAAACTTCTGCAACAGATTCCAGCACGATTCAATGTAATCATTTTCGAAAGTCACATATGGATTATCGAGGTCGACCCAGTAACCCATTTTACGAGTGAGGTCATGCCAGATATCCTTGTACTTCATTACCTCCTTGCGGCAGGCTTTGTTGTAATCTTCGATAGAAATTGTTTTGCCGATATCGTCTTTGCGGATTCCCAGCGTTTTCTCAACAGAAAGTTCGATTGGTAACCCGTGAGTATCCCAACCACCTTTACGTTTTACTTGAAAACCTTTGAGTGTTTTATAGCGACAAAAAATGTCTTTGATCGAACGCGCCATGACGTGATGAATTCCCGGTAATCCGTTAGCGGACGGTGGGCCTTCATAGAAATTGAATGCCGGTCGACCTTCACGGGAAGTGATGCTGGCTTCAAAAGTCTTCTCATTTTCCCAGGTTTTTAGGACTTCTTTTCCTAGTTCGCTGAGGTTGAGTTGGTTGTATTCGGGGTATTTAGACATACTTTGTTCAAAATGGGGGCAAAAGTAGGAAAAAAAAGGGAGAAAAAGTGGTTTTGAACCAGGTGATGTATAACAGAAGTGTCAGTCACAGTGCCAGAATCAGAGATCAGTTTATTGGTAGCTGACCCCATCATTGAGAATGGCCGTAAAAATTAATTAAAATAAAAAACGGGATATCAAAACTGACATCCCGTTTCAAAAAAATTCTTTAATCGCTTATTGTTTTGTATATGTTCTTGTAAAAACATAAGTAGTTGCACCTACTGTCAAGCTTTCATTAAGTGTTAGAGTAGTTGCATTTAAAGTAACAATGGTATGTTCATTAGCAGAACCAACTGAAGGTGTTCTTGTAATAGTTGTTTCACCACTGTTGAATGCCCATGTTCCTGATTCTTTTGTTTGAGGATCTCCTGCTGAACATTTTGAAGCGCCTTCATCAATTGTATAAGTATTTGTTGTTGTATAAACCGTAATATCATCAAGTGAACATGGGGGAACGCAACCAAGTAGGTTTGTCATCGGTGTTCCACATAAATTATATGCAGGATTAACGGTATAAGCAGTAAGCTTCCAATTTTTGTCGATCAATAATGTCTTGTTTGTCGAAGTTGTCGGAGTAGTTGTTGGTTCTTCTTCATCCTTCTTACAACCGTTGAATAATGTAGTTGCCAAAAGACATACTAAGAGAAATTTGAGTTTCATAGCTGAGGGTTAGTTTTTTAGAGTGGCAAATGTAGGTTAATATCCATTCTGATTCAAATAAAAAGAGCCTTTGATCAGGTAAAAACGTTGTTTTTTATCCTATTTTTGCATCATAAACAGAAAATTATGTCAGACCAGATCAATTCTTCAAAAGCACCGGAACCCGTAGGATTGTATCCGCATGCGCGTCGTGTCGGGAATTTACTTTTTTTGTCAGGAGTTGGTCCACGTGAACGAGGAACAAAAAAAATTCCGGGTGTTGAACTGGATTCGAATAACAATATTGTCAGTTATGATATTGCAGCGCAATGTCACTCTGTTTTCAAAAATGTAAAACACATTCTTGAAGATGCCGGCAGTTCGTGGTCACAGATCATCGACGTGACGGTCTTTCTCACGAATATGAAAGATGATTTTCCAATCTACAATAAGATCTGGGCAGAATACTTTAGTGAAAATCCGCCGTGTAGAACGACGCTTGAAATTAATTGCTTACCGACTCCAATTGGAATTGAATTAAAAGTGATCGCTGAAATCAAATAATAGTGAAATAATGCCACGAATGCACGAATAATGATTCTTGGTAATAGTATAATTGCCACGAATGCACGAATAATGATTTGTGGTAATAGTTTGATTGCCACGAATGCACGAATGATGATTTGTGGCACTAGTAAAATTGCCACGAATACACGAATAATGATTCGTGTATCGTGGCAATTATATTAGTGGCAATTATATTAGTGGCAATTAAACTATTCGTTAATTGTTAACTACGAGTTTCCCGGTGTATTCCTGCCTTCCATTCGATTGAAGCGAATAAAAATAAACTCCGGCTTCGACTGAAATAGAAAAATTGTTTTCTGTTGAAGAAACTTTTCTGGAGATGATTTCTTTTCCACTCACATCATAAAGAACAAACTGAAATTCATTGGTAAGATTTGATATCCTAATATTTTCTTTATTTAGAAATACAATTGGTTTTGCTTTTGTAATCAGGTCGACACCTGTACCTAATGAAACTGTAAACTGAAAATCAGCTGAATCAATTTTAAGAAACTCGGAACAATTTCCTAAGCTATCGTAAGTTCCTTGAAAAAGGTTTGCAGTAACATTGTAAGTACCTGCCGCTAAAACTCCTATTGGCAAGGTGTCTATACCAGGGCACATGACTGTAAGCATTCCCGGACAATGGTAGTGATTGGTAACGATATTATTTCCTGTCATTGTAAAATTTTATATAGCTGCCAATTACAGATACTGTATCAGTATCTGTTGGTGGGTTTGGACTGACACCAACGTATTGAAATCCTTGTCCAAAAGAATGGTGACTTAAAATGAAAATCGCCGAGAAGAGTAGTAGTTTTTTCATGACATATTAGAGTTAGTAAAACGAAGTTAAAAAATTATTTTATAAAATAAAAGGGTGGGTCGATCACTGCTAATTCCTTGAAAAATATTGTAAAATCAAGCTAAATCAGGCAACCAATTCGTTAAAAAGTCGGTGTAAAGTAGCATCCAGATCATTAGAAAAACCGGGATGGGGTCGAGAAGTCTGCAATACGGAACTGCGTACTGCAGTAAGCCACCTAAAGCGTGAAGGAACATCCATCTTAGCAATTGGTCCGCCTGTTTCGTCACCGTTGTTTATTTTTTCGAAAGCATGCAGATAATTCTGAATTTGTTCAATGTCCAATTCATTTGCAAAACATTGAAGTTTGGAGACGTCAAGACTACATTTTGATTTGAGGTAACCGGACTTTTTTGAAAAAAGTACGATACCAACATTGATGAATTCTTCGCGTTCCACTTTAGGAACGATCCGAATCACAGCATATTCATATAAGTGTTTTTCTTGCATCGTCTGCTTCTTTTATGAATAGGTCTGAACTGTCTTTTCTGATCATCAGAAATTTTAAATAGGTTGCTTTGATCTGCTCAGGAGTTTCATCGGTATCTTTCCATTGCAACCATTCGACAGGAATAAGCTCAACAATATTTTTGAGGACTTCATCGGTCAATATTTTTTTGAACTCTTCATTGACTGATTTCAACTCTGTAGCTTGTGATAAAAGAACATGGTCCTTTATGAGTGCGAAAGGACTCCTTGCATGATTCTCCCAATTGGTCCAGGTATGATGAAAATAAAATGCCGCACCATGATCGATCAACCAAAGATCTTTGTGCCACATGAGCATGTTTGTATTCTTGACTGTTCGATCGACATTCGTGATGAATGTATCGAGGCATACAATTTGAGAAGCGAGGTTTGAATCGATCGTACTTACTACAGGATCATATGTAAGTGCCCCCGACAGAAAATGCAAAGCAAGGTTCAATCCTTTACTTGCTTTCAATAAGTCCTGAATTTCTTCATCGCCTTCAGTTTGTCCGAAGGCCTCATCGATCATTGCAAAAACCAATTCAGGTACGCGCAACTTAAGTACACGGGCAATCTCACCACCGAGTAATTCAGCGATCAAAGCTTTCACTCCATGGCCGGCACCTTTGAATTTGAGTACATACTTGAAATCATCATTAGCCTCCGCAAGTGCAGGCAATGAACCGCCTTCACGAAGGGGCATCATGTAGCGGGTGACGGCTACGGTGCGGAGATTTGGTACGGGATTCATGTTGCAATATTATCTTTTTTAATCGTCACTTCGAGGTGAATGGAACAAAGTTATTTGAGTGAAGGGTCGTTTTTACTTTTTTAGCTTTGATGACAGAGCGTTTTTTTCATAGCATCCATCTTCGAACCGAGATGCCGCCCCTACGGGGCTCTTGGGGCGGCTACTCTTTTTAGGGGTTACCGAGATGACGTCCCTAACGGGACTCAGAAATTCCTTATTACATGGATGTAGGACGGAGATTTATCATGTTGACAATTTCATAACTAAAACTCACAACTTCACTAGTGGAAATTCTTGAAAGATTGATAGAGAAATCCTAAAAATTTGGCTTAGAACAGATTATTTTCCTAAAGCCACAACACAAGAAGTTCGAAACACATTTGACCCATTATCGAGGCTGAATGATTTTGCCCAAACTAAATACCGACCGGGAAGTGCGAGTTTTCCGCTGTCGGTGAAACCGTCCCAAAAAATCTGGCCTTCATTGGATACTGTTTCATTAACTAAAAGGTCTCGAACCGGAATTCCGTCTTTGGTAAAAATTGCAAGACTCAAGATCACGCCGGGCTCATCGAAATGATAATTAATCGCCAGCAAATCTTCGTAGCCATTATTGTCGGGCGAAAAGACTTCGTTTGCCAGATCGATATTCCCGGCAACAGAATTCTCATTCGCACTTACCCGATGAGAATTCATGTATGCCGGAGTAGCAAAACCGACTGTCGATGCAGCCGAATGCCATTGAATATTTTCCGCATCGCCGGAGTAGCCATTGAGTCGTTCCAATGAAACACCTTTCGGCGAATTTAAAAGGTAGAAATGCTGCTTCTCTGAATATTGGAATTCGTCGAGTTGTGTTCCCAAATGATCTCGAAGAATAACTCTGCCTTCATCGGAATTGTAGTCGGGCAGATCCTCAAGTTGGATAATGCCCTGAGGATTCGGACATGCATAATTGTCCATCACAGTTTTCGACAAACGAGTAAAAGCAAGGTATTCGCCGGGAAAAGAATTCGGTGTTCTGAACTCAAAAGTGCTTCTTCTTTTATCGAACTTCCATCATCATAATCTGCTTCCTGGATTGTCCAATTATGCAGGTCTATGATCTTCGAAGAGCAATTGAACAATTCAACAAAGTCTTCACCACCGTCATTTGGATTGAACAATAGTTCGTTAATGACGACGTCTCCGGCCTCCGCTTTTTCCGGTCTACCGAATTTGTAATTGCTGGAAATGTCAAGGTAATTATCCGAACAATCACTCAGCATTCCCAGAATTTTCAGATTGGAAATTCCTTCGCTAAACACATTTGCAAAACCAAGTAAATACGATTTCGGAGAATTTACATTCACAGAAATACAATCATTAACGACTCCAGCAATGTCAATTGAGTTGAAATCAGACGGAATGATTGTAGAAAATACAGGTTCACTAAAATCAATTTGCAAATGAGTTGAATCAGCTACATAGACATTACTTACCCATGGGGCGATATTATCTGTGTGAATTCCGGTGACACTATTTTCAATTCCCGGTGTTCCATGGAAGGAGTTTTCTGAGGCTTTCCAATTCGATTCATCCGGACAAGTAAAATTTAAATCGACTCGTTCAACAGTCCAGCCGCCGTTTTTTTTGTTGGAGTCGTGATAACTATCGTCATTAAAATTCACCGATTCAATGATGTTATTTTGTTCATCGAACATCGTCAATGTGTCCCCTGAATCGTTGTTCAATCCGGGAAAACCCGACACTCCGATTCGATTCGGAAATGCAGAAAAGAGTGCATCATTTTGCACATCATAAACGATCAAATACTCTTTGGGCTTGAACAAAAATTTTGGGAAAACTGCATCAGAAGATCCATCAGAAATTGTCCAGCCGGACAAATCGATTGCAGAATCAGATCGATTGTACAGCTCGACAAATTCAGCATTTGGTAATGGGCTGATCGACGACATTTCAAAATAGACTTCAGAAAAAACGATTTCATTTACATTTCCTGAGCCTAATGGATAGTACAAAATTCGAAGGGTTGTATCGTTCAGCAAATTTCCGGTTTCATCTTTCAGTCCTATTAAAGTCAAATCATATTCTATCCCAGTCACAAAATGCTGATTGAAAAAAAGAGTGATTGTATAATCATTAACAGAGTCAATTGTCAATTGAGATGGATTTCCAACCGTAATGATGTTATAATTCGCAAGATCAGTAACAGATGACCGTTGCAATTTCTCTGAAAACGAAAGCACAATTGTAGTATCAGTAGGAGTTTCGACCGAAATGCAACTTGGGAGAGTTCGATCAGGAATAAATTCTCCTGCATAGATATCGTCAAAATAAAACCGCTGCAGATTTCCCGAAGTATAGTTACAATCGAGAAAAAAGTAACGGGCATTTGGAGTTCCTGTATCAAATCCGTTAGCGATCAGAGAATAATTTCCGGTCAGATTTTCATCTGTAAAAACCTGCCAATCTCCCGAAGGGAATCGTAGGACTCTGATTTGAATTTCAAAAGCGGAGGCAATTTGCGCATCCGGTCCACGGCAAATGGAAGTAATGACTGTACCGGTTTGTCGACATAATTCGATGGCATCATTGGACAATGATTCACCGAGTTGGAGGAAATATCCATTGACGGCAGACTGTGGATTATTAGTATCCGCCAGCAAATAGATGCGGCAATAATTGGCCGATGAAGGTGCGAAATCAAGGCGAACCTTAAGCCGCCATTCCAGCGTATCGGAATACGACAACATCAATGGTACGGCCAGGCAAGATGCACCTGAAGCAGGAGCATTCAACTGAAGTGTCCCGGCAGCGTTGACGATGAAATTTGCACCATCACCCTGCCACTGCGGATTTGCAGTAAAATCGCCATCGGTGAAACTGTCTGACAGTTGCGCTTTGCCCGTTGTAACCAGCAAAGAAAAAATGAGTAAGAGTAGATTCCGCATGATAGCTATTGCTTATTTTGCAGACAAAATTAATGGGCCGAAAGCGGATTCGTTACCCCATAAAATAAGGATAATAAAAGAACCGTATGAAAGTAGCAGTTGTAGGTGCAACCGGCATGGTTGGCCAAGTTATGTTGAAAGTTTTGGAAGAGCGTGATTTTCCTGTCGACGAGTTGATTCCCGTTGGATCCGACAAATCGATTGGGAAAGAAATTTACTTCCGCGGAAAAGCATACAAGTGTGTTTCGATGTCAGATGCTGTTTCAATGAAACCCGAGATCGCAATTTTTTCTGCAGGTGGAACTCCATCGCTTGAATGGGCGCCAAAATTTGCAGCAGCGGGAACGACTGTGATTGACAACTCATCTGCCTGGAGAATGGATTCAACAAAAAAGCTTGTTGTGCCAGAGATCAATGCGCATGTGTTAACCAAAGAAGATAAGATCATAGCCAATCCGAATTGTTCGACCATCCAAATGGTAATGGTATTGAATCCGCTTCACAAAAAATATAACATCAAACGCGTTGTCGTTTCCACATATCAATCCGTTTCAGGAACAGGAAAAAAAGCTGTCGATCAGATGTACAATGAGCGCAATGGTGTGCAAGGTGAGATGGCATACAAATATCAGATCGACATGAATGTATTGCCGCAGATCGATGTCTTCCTCGACAATGGCTATACAAAAGAAGAAATGAAAATGCTGAATGAAACTCGCAAGATCATGGGTGATGATTCCATTCGACTTACTGCAACAACCGTTCGTGTTCCTGTAAAAGGCGGACACAGTGAAGCGGTGAATATTGAATTTACAAAAGATTATACCATCGATGACATTCGTTCAATTTTAAAAGACACAAAAGGAGTGATCTTACAGGACGATGTTTCAAATCAGCAATATCCAATGCCCTTATTTGCAGAAGGCAAAGACGATGTTTTTGTCGGAAGAATCCGTCGTGACGAATCGCAAGCGAATACGGTGAACATGTGGATCGTTGCGGATAATTTGCGTAAAGGTGCGGCGACGAATGCTGTGCAGATTGCGGAGTATCTGGTGAAGAATAAGTTGGTTTAGTTTATGGGTTGAAACCGTTCAATGTGTTTAATAAGTTTCAAAGGTTCAACCTGTTTAATGGGTTTAATGTGTAGACTCTTTATAGAACGGCTGATACATATTTAATCCCCGGGCGCGCCGAAAAAACACAGCGCCCCAATAAACGTATTGCAATAAATTGAATTTGTTTGATGGTTAAAGAAAATGGCTGACACCATGCAGCGAGTCCCCTCGTTTTCCCCTGGCTGCATGACTATGCGCCGCGGCGCACAGCAGTAATAAATAGTCAAATGACTATATTTAAATTGAAATTCGTTACCGTATAAATGCCGGTTATTTTATTAAACAACACAAATGAAGTTCACTCTGACAAATTACCAACATGATTAAAAATATTCTCCTCTCGATTTTCATTTTATTGTCTGCACAATTTTCATTTGCACAAAATCACACTGACACATTATTTGTTACAGGCAAAGTAAAAAACGAAAAAGCAATTCCACTTTCAAATTTTACTAAATACAAAAGTGTTGAACTTGGCGACATCAACACAAGTTGTTCACCAAAACAAAAGGAAGAAGCTAAACAAGTGAAAGCTGTTTTAGTAAAAGACCTGCTTGACAGTGTAGAATTTGCTTATGAAAGTCGAAAGGAATTAAACCAATTCTATTTTAAGTTTGAAGCAGCCGATGGTTATACGATTGTATATTCATTCAATGAAATTTACAATACTGAAACAGGAAATCATCTTTATGTAGTTACAGAAATGAATGGCAAACCCATCAGTGAACTTGAAAATCGAATTCTTCTTCTGACGACGAGTGATATAAAAAGCGGAAGCAGGAATATAAAATGGTTGAAGAGGATTGTGGTTTGTAGGGCGGAATAAGCCTTCAGTACAAACACCATTACAATTATACTTTATAAAATACCATACTCGGATTTTTTCTTTTTATCAGTTCAAGTTTCCTTCGGAATGACAGCAACACTTTCTATTGGTGAGGGCGGAGCAGATCGCAAGAAGTTGTTTACAGCAATTACCGCTTCAAACTACTTCATCCCATTAAACTCCGTAGCATACTTTACGATCTTAAATGTCTTTTGTCCTCTTCGGTCGGTAGTAGTAGGGTCGACTTTATCTTTTTTGTATTTCTCAATTATTTCCGGGTGCTTGCTTGTAGCAGCCGCGAATTTGCTTTCGCTAAATTCTTGTAATTCTCCTTCAGGTCCAAGTGAAATATAATCGATGTAATCTCCTATTTGCCCGGTTGTGTAAGTCAGACTTGCTTTTCCTGCCTTATCAGTTGTAACTTGTGCATCGCGAGCTTTAATATAAGTGCATACTGTTCCTAGCGTCAAAAAATAGTACGTGTTGCCTTTATAAATTCTCATCAATTGTCCGTACTCATTAAAATAAGCCCAGTAAGCAAGGTCATTTACTTTTACATACTCAATAACGCCGTTGCGAATAATTTTTACTGACTCCACTCCCGCCGTTATTTTTCTTAGTCCGCCATATTTAATTCCCTTCGCCGGATTCTGCTTTACAAAATCCTGCATTGTTTTAAAAAAGAAACGCTGACTTGTATCTACAACGCCAATAGAATATTGCGGCTGAGACGCAGACTGTGCTTCAACATTGCTGAGATGAATCAGCATTAAAATAATTATCAGGTAAATTTTATTCATGGACGGCTTTAAAAGGCTATGTAGTTTCAAATGTAACAAAATAATTTCTGAAGGCAACCTCCAGGATTCTAAGTACGAATCTTGACTACTACGAGCGGCCATGGATGGGGAGAATTGTGCAGTGGTAGTAAACAGTTAGTTTTATGGATGTGGGTTTGTTCTGTTTGGAGTTTGTAGGTGTAGTAATTCACACTTCACACCGCATACTCAAACTCAAACTTTTATTTTGATCCAATGAACTCAATCTCCTTCCTTCATAAATTAAAAAGCTCTGCGCTAAATCAGCGAGTTCTGCGAGATCTGCGGGAAATATTTTAAGCGTGATTTTTTTCTCCCGCAGATCTCGCAGAACTCGCGGATTTCGCGCAGATAAAATAAAAATTGTTTTATAAAAAATCATTTTCACCGGATATGCGTCGATCACGAATGATCCCGAACCGCCCAGACTGATAAGTCCGAATTGTTCCTGGAGGAGACAGATAATAAAACCGATGAACAGTCCGCTGACTGCGCCTGTTAGCGTGATCAGCAGTCCGTCGAATAAAAATATTTTGCGGAGCATTGTAACATCGGCACCGAAAGATTGCATCACTGCAATGTCTTTCTTTTTATCGATGACAAGCATAGTGAGTGAAGAAATGACATTGAATGCAGCAACAACAAGTATGAACGTAAGAATTAAAAACACGGCCCACTTTTCGGATTTCATAATGCGATAAATGAGTTCGTGTTGCTGATAGCGGTTCTTGACGATGAATTTACTGCCGAGTTTTTTTTGAATGTCCGCTTGCAATTGATCCACATCAGTTCCGGGAACAGTTGCGATCTCGAGTGAAGTCAGATGATCATCGTATTCGAAAATTTCATTTGCAAAACGTAAAGGGAGAATAATATATTTCGAATCGAATTCTTGTTGAATGGCGAAAATTCCCGACGGCGAAACGTAACTTTTGTTAAACGCTTCTTCCGGATTGGTGAATGATGTTGCTGTTCTGCGCGGCGCATAGATCTCCAATTGCGTGAACATATCATTCATGTTCATCTGGAGATTGTATGCAATTGCTCCACCGACAACAGCATAATCTGTATCGCCGCGCTGTAGGAGCATTTGTCCATCGACGATCATAGAATCGATACCGGTAGCCATTGAATAATTATCGCTCACACCTTTTATGGTAGCCGTAACTTGTTTGTCGCGATATTTTACTAGAACATTTTCTTCGACAACACTCACTACATATTTTACACCACTGATTTTTTCCAAGTCCTCCGGTTTCAATTCCTGAGTAGTAAACGATTTTCCTTCAGCGACCGTGATGCGCAGATCAGAATCAAAAGAGTTGTAAAGTTGTTTGATCAGTCCTTCGAAACCATTAAAAACAGAAAGGACAATAATTAGAGCAGCTGTTCCAATCGTAACCCCGATGATGGAAATAAGAGAAATGATGTTGATGACCCGTTGGGATTTGCGGCTGAAGAAGTACCTACTTGCAATTTTGGAGCTGACTGACATTATTTTCGAGTGCAAGGTATCTACTAAGAATTGTTAGGTCAAGGGTCAAAGGTCAAAGGTTATGGCGATTTGGCAATTGACGTCGTATTTGTTTTATTCGATTCAAAGTACAAATGTCATAGTTCACGAAGCAATTCTAGCCTTTGACCCTTGACCTTTGACCTCAACAACAAACCTCCATTAGTCCTTCCACGCTTTCACAACAAGTCCGGTGCCGGTAGAATGTCGCGAATAAGTGTCCAGATAATTCAGCACAAACGATATCGGATAAGCGATGATGTAGTAGAAAGGAAGGATGATGAAAAACAATTTCGTTTTGCCCAGCATTACGATTGGATATTTCATCGACAGTCGCCAGCTGATTTTTCCCGGAGTACCATATTGGTAACGTGCTTCGATCTTATTGAAACCGGCAGAGCGAAGTTTGTCTTGAATTTCATTGATGTTATATCCATCGCGCACATGTTCTTCGATGAAAGAAGATTCATCATCGCCATGCACATCGCTTCCACCTTGATCAGAAGGAGTAGAGATCAAAACCATTGCGCCCGATTTCATTGAAGCGAAGTAATTTTTAAAAACCTGAACATCTTCCAGAATGTGTTCCATTACGTCGACACAAACAACAAGATCGTAAGCATTAGGTTTTACATATTTTGTAAGGTCACCCACTTCGAAGCGAACATTTTTAGAACCGATAGCCTGAAAGAAATTATTGCAATCCGCTACTTGTTCATCTTTCACATCGATAGAAGTGATTTTCCAGTCTTTGTTTTTCTGGTTCATCCAATACGTGTACTGTCCAAATCCGGCTCCGGCATCAAGTATATCGGCATTTGGTTTCGACGTTTTGATCCACAGCCGAAGTTCCTTATGTACATGCCAGGCGCGAAGCAAAAGAAGGTCGAGCAGATTATAAAAAAGGCGACGAAGGAAAGGCGTTTTATTAAAGACGTTGCCTAAAGAGCGTTTTATTGGATCGTATTGCATTTTTGGGTTAGAATAGACGGCGAAGATAGGAAATGTGGCGAAAGTTTCGGAAGGGGAATTAGGTTGTTGGCAGGTTGAAGGTTTGCAGGTTTCAAGACCTGGGTGTGACGTACGACGACAGAAACAATTTTCTATATATCATTGAATTACAGGCCATAAAGAAAGCACGGATGGAAATAAAACCAATAAATAAATGCAAACCAAATCGATTTAGTAGATCCCCAACCTGCAAACCTGCAACCTGCAAACCTTAAAACTATTCTTCAGGTGCAGCCGGCGGCGGTGGAGGTACGTTGATATCCTTAAAAAGCTTCTCCATCTTCTCCACATAATCCAACGAATCATCCAAAAAGAACTTCAGTTCGGGAACGATACGCGCTTGGTGTCGGATCGAGTTTCCGAGCAAATGGCGGATCTCTTTCGTATGCTTTTTTATCTGCTCAAGCACTGCATTTGAGTCCTTTACCCCAAAAACCGAAATATGAATATTGGCCACTCCCAGATCCGGCGAAACGCGGACATTAGTAACCGTCACAAAAGCATTCCCATAATAATTCCGACCCTCCTTCTGAAAGAGCTCGCCCATTTCTTTTAGGAAGAGGCGGTTGTATTTTTGTTGGCGGGTGGAGTCCATTGAATCGCAAATATAGTTAATTTAAAGAAATATCTTAAATCAGTGAAGAGCGGAAATTAGATATTTAAAAAGGAATTCTAAATATCCACTACCTCATTTTCTTTGTATAAATTAGTAAGATACTGTGATTTAATCCTGAATTGACTTCGCTTTTTAATTTTTGGTTTAGCTGATACATTTCCATTTTAATTCGGGATCATAATAAATATTTCCGCAAGCCATTTGCCCTAAAAAAAGTTGAAAATCCGTTCCTTGCCCTAAAATAATTCTATTACCATAACTATATTTTCGTTCAGCAGTTGTTTCTGATTTCGAAGGCACATAACATGCCTTATTATGCTTTCTGTTCAATGCATAATAACAGCAAATCCCACGACGCAGTTTCAACACCTTTTCTATCAATCAAGCAATCCTTCCATTTGCATTTCTGATTTTTCCACTAGCATTATCAAAACCAAAATTTGCATTTCAAGATTTGTCAATGATGTCGGACATTCACCTTGTGAACTCCACCAAAATTAATTCTGTCTTCTTTTCCGGTCTTATCTTTATACCCATATTGATTTAAAAAATATTCAGGCCCTTTTGTTTTATAAATTCCATTGGTAGGCTCGGGTGTCATTAATGTAATGATTGCAGATTCTATCTTAGCAAAATTCGCAACTCGAATTGCTTCACTTCCCATCCTAAATAATCAGGCTCGGAAAATCCGTTTGGTTTAATACCCAATTCTGCTTCCAATGTATACCCTCCACAATTGGGGGCTTCACATGTTACAAAATTTCCAAACTATCAACGTTTTGATGTTAAGCGATTAATCCGCGATAACTCATTTAAAGTTTTTTTTGCTATTAATAGATGTTTCTAATTCTAATAACTTAAAAATACCATGTTCCTCCAGTAATCCAAGTGCTGAAACTTCTTTAGCAATTTCTGAATCAGGAGTATCAACATAACCCAAAACTTGGTTTGAATTAGTTACAGAAAAAATAATAGTCCCTTCAATCTTTTAGTCATTACATCAGAGGGGTTTTCACACTTCAATAAAAATCCGGAAAATCTTACTTCGGGATATTTTGGATAGAGAATAAGTTGCGCATTGGGTGCAGGATAAATTCCTCCTCACCACTTATCCATGAAAAATCCAAGTTTCGCCTTAAACCCTTCCTTTTCCCAGTCACCAGCTTCTTCTGTTTTAATTTCTCAAATCGGCAAGATATTTAGAATCTCAAAATTCCTCCCTAGATAAGCTTGGTTTTTGGAATTGTCGTTGGGTGCGGAATTTTTAATAAACCTCACCCTTTTTCAGAGAATTTTTAAGATTTTTAGGTTCATCCAAAACTTTTACAATGTTCTTACCAACGGCTTCCATTAGTGGAACTACCACGGAATTACCAAACTGTTTATAAGCTTGATTATCTGACACCGGAATTTTGAAGTTATCTGGAAATCCTTGAAGTCTTGCACATTCTGCAGGAGTTAATCTTCTGGGATTATTATCTTTTTGTGGAATTAATATCTCAGCCCCATCTTTATAATATCGTGCACTTAGTGTCCGAGGCTCCGTTTAAACCGCAACCCTTTGCTTTGTGTTTCTTGGCATAATCTTGCAAATAATTCCACAATTTATCTGAAAGTGTATATTTTGGATCAACTTGGTCCGACAAAATATCTTTGATTGCAAATTTAGCTTCATTCATTTCGGGAAACTTAAAGTTTTCCTTTCCTTTAAAGTTAGTATTCGAAAGCCAACGAGAATGATTCTCTCTCTATGTTGAGGAACTCCATCTAACACTTTAAAATGTATGAATAACCCAGTTCTTTCAGGGTATTTTTATGATCTCAAATGTTTTCCTTTATCATGAGACACAAGATTTTTACATTTTCAGTAAAAATGCTTTGGGTTTTTTTGTGTTTGATTATTCATGCAACATCAAGAATAAAGTGCCTGAGTTTCATCTAAAACCCATAATGCTCTTCCCAATGCATTTTTCTTTGATACACCGGCATTGAAAATGGTTGACAGGAATCCACCTAATAAAATATCATGATCTGGAATGTCATGTTCAGAAATCTTGGTAATGTCTCAGGTAATTGCTTACCAAAATTTGCTTAGTAAGTCTTCTTAGAGTATTTTATTCACTGGTAAAAACACAACTTCCCCAAGATTCTGAAAAGCTAAACGGTCCCACCAATTCCGGCAAAAGATCTATAAATTTAAATTTGAGGATTCGACTTTGGGGAAGGAACATCCCATTTATTGGAAAGAGCTGAAAAGAGGGTCGCTAAAACTTTTGGGTTTTTACCAATACTCTTCAAATAATTTGCTGCGTTTGGTTTATACTTAAGTCCACTTTTATTACGTGATTTTGCAAAAGTGCGTAAAAAAGCCAGCCCGTCTTCCGCAAACTTATCCGTTTCAATTTCCAGCTTTGATTTGATCTCCGAATATTTCTTTCCCATAACGGCTGTAATATCGCAAAAAATCGGGGACTTTAGTTTTAATATAAGATGAAAATTGATCACGGTCAATTTCCAAACAATCTGTTAAGTGATTTCTCTCTGGTTTTTGGTTTCAGCTTACATTCAAAAACAACCAAGACCCTCCAGCCTTCCTTCTTTAATTTTCTTTGATTTAATTTATCCCTATTTGAATTAGATGTAATCTTGTCAGTCCACCATATTGTTCTTGTTTCCGGAATTGAAAAATATTTGCAGTTTTATGTCCGTGCCAGAAACAGCCGACTAAAAACGACGGTTTTCAATTTTGGAAAACTATGGGCTTTCGGAAGATTTTGTCGCAAAGCCTATATCGTAATCCTTGAAAATTTTCGAACCAAAGTTCGGGTAAGTATCCTTGCTTTTGATTTGACTCATATTATCACTTCGAACTTTCGCACTATGAGTATCGGTCATCTCTTCAATTATTCTCCAGTCATAAAAATTACAATTACTTCAATAAATGCTTATGCAAATGCTTTTTGATATTTTCCGATTGAATATAGCGGGTGGGAGGGTGCTTCCAATCCAGTAAAGCAAGAGCAGTGCGGCTAATGTCCGGAAATTTGTAGGGGGGAAATGACGAGCAATGAGTGCTTCACGGAGTAATCGTTGTTTTTGTTGGATGTGAGCTGACCTTTAGAAGGATTTAAGCATCCACCTGTAATAGTAGTCGAACAATCATCCCAACGAAGTCGTCCGTAAATATCATTAAAACCTACATTTCTTTCCTTTAGCAATCCAAAATACTTCTTTGGTAAATCTTTCCAGCTCCCTCCGTTTTTGGGTACGTTTTATTCTTTCCATTACTTTGTCAGAATGTTTTGGAAATATCTTGTGTAACGGATCTTTGGTTCTTGATGTCGGTTCCATTTCACCAATTATATCTCTAACTGTAACCAACTCATTTGTTGGTTTTGCAATATTGATTTCACCTAGAAGAGATCCAACTAAAACTAATCTTCTTCTACTTTGTGGTACGCCATATTTTTTCACATTTACAACATCAAAGTCAACAAAATATCCTAACTCTTTCAATTCACTTATCATTTCTTTAAATAAATAATATTTCTGTAGTGCTGGAACATTTTCCATCATGATGGTGAATGGTTTTAAGGCTTTCACAATACGCAAGTATTCCAATATTAAATTATTTCTACTGTCTTGAACATTTGATTTATTTAAACGTCTAACAGATGAAAATCCCTGACAAGGAGGGCATCCAGCTAATAGATGGATTCGTTTACCATTAAGATTGCGTTTTATTTCAGCAATCGAAACTTTACGTATATCCTTTGTAATTACTGTGGTATTAGGATGATTTAAACTATATGTCTTTGATGCAATTTCGTTAATTTCAAAGGCTACCATTGTTTTGAATTCCGCTTTATGCATACCTTCTGTCAATCCCCCGCAACCACTAAATATGTCAATTGATATTAGCTCCATATTAAAATAAATCTTTTGTTCTTCTTATATTTTTGTAACCTGCATATTCCATATATTCAACCGCCATTTTTCTTTTATCTTCTGTCTCAGGCCTGCCATATCTGTCTGATTTGAAATTAACATATATATTACCATCCTCACAGAAATACATTTCACCCCCGATATAAGCTTTGGCACAACCTGTAATATTGGTATGACAAACAAATGGTTTATTAATAGAGGAGCGTAGGTAATTTGTTGTTCCCTCCCATATTATTTTAATACTAACATTATCAATAATCCATAAAAAACACTTAGGGCGATAACTGTTACCTTCAAGTATTTTATGTGTTTCAAGTTCTTCCAACGTGATTTCCTTGTATTGGAATGGATCATTATTATCTATTCCATCATGGATTAATGAAAGAAATTCGATATTTTCTTTTTCTCCTTCATGTAAATCTCTCTCGATAGACTTTGTAGGACTACGTTCAAATGGATCAATTAAAGGAGCTAATACTGAAATGTGGCGTTCGTTTAGTTTAGGCATTTTAGTCACGTATTAAATTAAGCAATACCCTTATCTAGAGTTTCTTCTAATTTAAAAATGGAATAATTTCTTACAACATCAGAATATGAAAGTTTTTTTAAAGAATTAAAATCGTGCAGAATAGCTCCTTCATCGGGGCTTATTAATAAACCTTTTTCTTGGTTAAAGAACACATATCCTCTAGATTCATTAAGTAAATTTTCTATTGTGTAATTATTAATATCAAACTGTTTTTTTCAGTTCTTCCAGCAATCATTTTGCCAACAATTCTCTCCAAATATAAAATGTCCGATGCTTTTTTAAGAAGCATTTGGTTCAAAAGCACATCAAAGCCTTGTATTTTTATTTGCACATTATCTGTAATCTTCCCAAGAATATACTGAAGTATAAATTCCTCTGAAGAAAATACAGAATGTGTTGTACTACCTTTTAAAAATAATTGCAACCTTTTTGCAAATGGATTAAAGATTTCTTTATTTAGAAATTGTGGGATTTCATTTCTAACCTTTGAATATACAAATACAAAAGATTGAGTCGAATTAAGAATTTCTAAAAGTAAAGATTGTGATTCTGTTGGTTCGACATTCCATATTCCCAATCATAAATTATTACATCTGGTAAAATTCCTTATTTGTGTCTAAGGCAATTGAAGGGTTTTTATATCCCGTCAACTTTATTAACCCATTTTACGGCGTACTTACTACAATATTTTTATAAGTTCTTGAAGAAAATGTAATGACCCCGTTTTCGGAAATTGATAGATGATATAATTCATCGGCTGAAATCGCCTGATTATAGACTTCATTTTCAATAAACTCGCATTTGGAGGAATTCATCGTAATTAAAAGACATTTTTGTACTATTCATAATTATTGGAAATTACTTTTGAAAAGTCAAGTAAAATTGTGCTCCGTTTTAATCCTGAATCCAGTCTCTATCCTTTGCTAAATAAATATCTCCTCTCTTTTCATTATGTTCATATAGTGCTTGCACACATAAAGTCCTAAGCCACTTGGTGGAAATTTCAAACTGTATCCTGGCTGAAACAAGTAGGGCATAATTGAATCATGAATTCCTTCTCCATTGTCAGCAACAATTATTGTTCTGTCTGCTGCATCAATTCTCAATCTAATTTTACGGTCTTGTATTTTCCGGTTTGTCCATCCAAACAAGAGTTGTCAAAATGGTTTGTGAGATTTGATTCAATGCTCCATACCTGCTTTGATTTCAAAATCTTGGTCTGTGTTGTAATTAAAATCAATATTTAATGTCTTAAATCTTTCTCTTGAAAACGGAGAGAACATAAGTAACTGATTTGGAAACTTTAAATTGAATTGGGTCTTCGTTTCTTAATGCTCTTAGCGGACTTAATCGTAAATTTCAGATTCTAATGCTTGTGGGTGTCTTTTAAATCTTCAAGTTTAAATTTTCAAACTTGCCGCTTCCAAGCACTTCTAAAACTCCGTAATAAAATTTGAAGTTGTCTTGCTGATTTCATGCAAGGCAACCCAGTCCAAACCAAAACCAGCTTGCTCTGTAAGCATATCTTGTACTTCTGAATTTGTTTTAAGTTGTCTTCAAGATTGTGTAATGACTTTGACAAACCAACCAACTTGCCTTTTCTTTGGTTGATGTCGCCAAGTTCCTTTATGTTATCAAAAAGTTTGTAACGGTCTAAGGTAATATCGTAGTTGGCATTTATATTTGAAATAATCTTTGCCGATTGGTCTGGAAATCCTTTTAGTGCTTTTGGTTCTCTTACGAAATCACCTGACAACTTATTGTATTCATCTCTCTTTCCGATGTAATCTATTTCAAGAAAATAAGTAACTGCTTTTACCAATTCAGTCAGGTCATTGAATGCACGATTTTTAATCATACCTTCTCTGTTAGTTTTGTCTATGAGGTCAATGTTTGTGGATTGGTCAATTTCAATATTACCCATCATGTGGTAATATGACATTCTGTAGCTTGTTTGATTTTGTCTTTAAAGCCCACAATCTGTTTCCCGTTCGTTCTCGCTAAAAAACATTTATTCATCTCTGTATATAGACAGTCCACCGTAATCTTCTAAATAATGTTTGAATTCTTTCTCATCATCTGAATTTCTAGCTGGCTTGTCGATACCAAACATCAATGTGAATGTGAAAGAACCACACAGGTTTACGCCAAAGTTTTCTTTCGTTTTCTATTTTGAACCAATGATTTTTATCAATGGTTTTAAATCTAACTTTTGGTCTTTACGATTAAAACTTGTTAATGGAACATTATAAGGCGGTTCAAAAATATATTCGTAATCAAAATTTCCCCACTCGTCAACAATCCCGTAAATACTAAATACCGGGTCGTATTTCTTGTAAGTAATTTCTTCGTCTAACGCTTTTACTTGTTGGCAAAAGAATGATGCTTTGAAGGCCGGAGTTTTAGAATTTGGATTTGGATTTGGCGAATTGAGTTTTAAAATCGTCCTATTGATTTCCTTAATTTCACCTTCTGTCAATTCAAACCCTTCTCTGCCACCAAAAATTATTAGTTGTGTTCCGCTGTTTTTTGTTCCATAATCTCTTGAAATAGGTTGCGATAAGGTAACTTTACATCTTCTAAATCCTTGTGTGATCCAAGCAAATTGAAATCATCCCAATTTATTTTCAAAACATACTCGTAATTGTTTTCCTAATTTGTTTTAATAATTAGCTTTTCCCTAGGCGGTGGCTTGCAAATCTTCCTACTCCTTTTTCCCTAATGGTATTCGTCCTTTATTTTCGGCTTTGATAATTTTTAAATAGTTCTCGAAAATTTCAAGTTTATCTTCTCTTATAGCTTTTTCTCTTTCTCGCTTCAACCTTTCTTTGACATTTGTTTTCAATGTGGAAGCGGGTCTTAGCCAGCCCATTTCAATTTGTTCTTTTGTCATTCCACTTCCATCATCTTCAATGATTATAACTGGTCCGTCATACTCATTAAATTCATAAAGCGTTTCGGGTATTTCTTGAAGATTTGGGACTTTTCAATTTTTACCTTGCAGTATGTTGCACCAGCATCAATAGAGTTTTTTAATTCTAAAATTCCAACTCTCTCTGATGCGATAAGTTGTTCTCCTAAAACCTGAACAAGGTGTGCATCGGCTTTAAAATTTAAGAGTATACCCCCTCCAAGACACAATTCGTCTAAGAATTGCGGCTTTACTTTTCTGACCGCATCGTTGTAATCGTAAAACTCAGTGTTTTGAGTCTTTTCAAGTATTTCACCTTTTTCATCTTTAAACGAAACAGGATTTGAAAATAGTTTAAAGTCAGAAATCTCAACAAAGTAATGGTCAACTGTTTTCTTGTCAATAAATGGTGGTTTGGTTATTTTGCCATAAGCATAAAAAACTCCTTCTCCTTTTTTATCTGGTTCATAGTAAACAACTTCAATAGGCAACTGACTAAATTGATTAAGATAGTTCTTGCTGGAAGTTGCAGGAAAATGATAATACTTACCAAGAAAGTCATTATAGTCGCTATCAGATCGATATTGAGTTAAAATAAGACAATTTCTTTCTTCCATTATTCTTTCTTCTTTATTGCTGATTGCAATTTATAAGTATCCTCTTTAAGTTCTATTGAAATTAAGCTAAACATTCGCCCTCTCATTTTACTATATAAGAACTACTTTAATACTGCTAATTGCTGCTAAGTTTGCTTATTACGCAAATTTAATGATAAACGAGTATGATTTTCAATTATAAACAATTATTATTCCTGTAGATACAAACAATTTCTTGCATTGAATGGACAGATTTCTGTCTCTCAATTTCACAATTTAAACTCATTTCTCTAAAACTTGTTTTAGTACGATTTCCATTGAATTGTCTCTACCCAAAACATTCCCAAATTCCGCTATCGAATCCTCATCCGAATAGATTCCATTACGATCATTCCAACATAACCATTCGATTAACTCAGTTCTCGACCAAGTCGACAATTCCTTTTTCAGAGCTTCCGGTTCCAGCTTCATCAGTTTATAAAAAGGATGTCTAAGTTCTCGCCTTTGATTTATTGATATCAAATCCATCTTAAGAAAGTTTGTTCTAAGCCCAACTTTTATTCTTTAGTCTAAAAGGTAAAAAATGTATGTCAAACAAGGATCAAAAAATGCAACTCATTAATAAATTTTATTTCGTTGAATGTCATATTGTATTCAAATTATATTTCATGATTGAATAAAGTAAATACGATTGAAAAGCATTGTACATTTTTTCATATCACTTTAGTAAGGTTAAACCTTACTAAAGTGATATGAACATCAAAAACATTACTTTAAAATCCAGAGATCAAAATAATCATTCACAAAAAAAAAAGCCCCCCCACTCCCGCAGAAAGGCTTTTTTTCCTAGCCTCAGAAATTATTTTGAAGGCTGCGTTGATGAAACGGTTTTTGGACCGGGGTCTGTGCCGACCAGGTCGGAAATTTTGAAGAGCTTTTCTATGGTTGTTCTTAGGTTGCTTAACTCAGCCGGAGTTCCGTCCATAAATTCTACGAGTGTTTTTGTTCTTGCTAGGCCGGAAGCGTCATTAGCTGATTGCAATACGCTATAGGTTACTTCTATCAGTGGAAGATCGGGAGTGTATACATGCTCATCGGCAATTCCAAAGAAGTTTGAATTATCCATGAGCGTTTGAAACTCTGTAAATGTATTTTTAGGAATGTCGAAAGAACGCTCGCCAACGAATGATACATTTCTTACTCCAATAAATGTGGCTACATTGTTTGGATAAACCATGAATACATAATCATTCACAGCAGTGCGCGCAGATTCATGGCGAATGGTGAGAATAGGTGCCATATCTTTCGGTTGAACTGCATCGGTTCTGGCTTCGCGAGATAAATCCGAAGTGTTATTTCCAACGGTTGATCCGATTGGTGCTACGTTTTCCTTTTCACAGGAAGTGGTAGTAAAAATGGCTGCTACAATAAATATAAGTAACAATCCACCTATTGTTCCGATAACTTTTTTTGAGGGTTTCATCGCCGTCTTTTTAATACTGTTTATAAATACATGAACTAATTAACGGGACAAATTTACTGTCAATTTCAAAGGGGTTTTTACTTATTCGATGAGCGCCGCAATTTGAAGGCTGAAATGCCGGAATGGATGGCTGTTTGTTTGGGTACGTTTTTGGTTTTGCTAAGATAAGAGAATTGAATGTAGAAACACTAAACTCCTCTGCGGTTTTTCTGCGTATTCTGCGTATTCTGCGGGTGAAATTTAACTGTGATTATTTCCCGCAGAATTGCGCAGAATACGCAGAAAATCCGCAGAAATTAATTTGCTTAATAAGCTTTTCAAATAAAATCAATCATCTTCAATAAATTCGATCTGTATTGTTCCCCTATGGGAATAGGCTGATGTTTGATATATACTGTTCCTTCTTCGATGTTATCGATGCGTTGTAATGCTACAATGTGGGAGCGATGGATACGACAGAATTTTTCTGCAGGCAATCTTTTTCTATGCCACTTAAGGTGATATGCGCAATATGTTTTCCATCGACTGTAAATACCGTTACATAATCACCCAGTGCCTGCACATAAAGAATATCTTTTATATTGATCTTGCTGATAACCGATTTGTTCCGGATAAAAATAAACTCTCTTACTACATGATGTGCCTTCTCATCTTTTATGTCATGCAATTGCTTTGCTTTATGAACTCGTGGTAAGAACTCATCTTTCGTCACAGGCTTAAGAAGTAAATTGTGATCACCGACTTCAAAAGTGTTCAATGAAAAATTTATTTTCGATGCGACAAATATCATTATTGGATGAGGCTCGTGATCTTTGATCATATCAAAGAACTTTTTTCCGGCAGTATCTGTATCCAGAAAAATCAGATCAACAGGTTCCTGATGGATATAATCTACCGCTGAAAACGGATCATCGAAATCTCCTTTCAGTTTCAGGAAATCGACCTGAGAAACCAACTTCTTAATAGCCTCTCTCGCTACCTTGTCTTCATCAACGATTATACAGTCCATTTATCAAATATTTAACTCCATATAAAATTACTGAAACTGCTGTGGGAAAGGATGATATTTCTCAGGAAAGCAGCAGTTATTTCTAATTTTGATATCCAAATTAATTGTTCGATTTTCCACCATTTTATTGTGTGTTTTTAGAACATTTAGTATCTTTGCTTCAGAAATTGATAAAAAAAGCCTTAATGAAGACTTCGCTTACACAAAAACAAATTGGCGGTAGGATTTTCGACCTCCGGAAAATGAAAGGTCTGTCGCAAGAAGAATTGGCCGATCGAATAAAAATTTCCAGGTCTTCGCTGGTTCAAATTGAATTGGGAAACAGAAGTGTTGATGTTCTTGAATTGCAACAATTTGCTATGGTGCTTGGGTTTTCTTTGGATGAATTTATGTCAGTTGAATTTTCAGCCAACGAAATAGTTGATTCGTCAACAAAATTGAAATCGAAAAAGCATACCGAACGAATTTCTGTCCCAACACTTCAGGTGAAAAAATTCAAGAATGTATTGTTGTACATTTTAGAACGGTGCGCCGGCAAACCAAATGTTGGTGAAACTGTTCTGTTTAAACTCCTATACTTCTCCGATTTTAATTATTACGAATTGTATGAAGAACATTTAACCGGAGCTAAATATCGTAAACTTCCTTTTGGACCTGTCCCTCAAAAGCTTGATTCTATCATTGAACAAATGATGAAAGCCGGAACGATTCAGCGAATTAAAACGGAGTACTTCGATAAAATTCAGACACGATATATTCCACTGGTGAAAGCTGATCTCACTGAAATGAAAGCGAGCGAGAAGGAAGTCATTGATAAAGTCATTGAACAATTTTCTGACTGGTCTGCAACATCGATCAGCAACTATTCTCACAAGGATATGCCATGGTTAGCATCAAAAGAAGGTGGTGATATCAATTACGAATTGGCTTTTTACAGAGAAGCGCCATACTCTGTGCGAAATTATGGAAATGAAAGTGAAGAGCTATGAACTTCGTTGAACTTCCGGAATTTCAAAAGGACTTGAAAATTCTGTTGAAAAAGTACAGATCACTCAATGAAGATTTGACTGTTGTTAAACAGGTTTTGACTGCTTCTCCACAAGCAAGGCCACCTTTTAGTTTCCAAATTGATAATCTCAACTTAGAAACGTGTGTTATCAAAGTAAAAAAAATTGCTTGCAAGTCTTCAAAAGGTCGGGGAGCGAATCCCGGACTAAGGTTAATTTATGCACATTTTGAATCGGAAGAAAAAATTGTTTTCGTTGAACTCTATCATAAAAGTGATAAAGAGAATGAGGACAGGGACCGGATTTTGACGAATTTCAAATAAATATTTGTTTTTTGCAATTTTATTTACATTTTTCATAAATTTACTTGCTTTTTTGGGTAAACTATTGTATATTTGGTTGATGCATTTGGTAAAAACTGTAGGTGGGCATAAGGTGGAGGCGATTATTGAACCAGTGACGACAACCGATTTTAGAACGATCAAAAAAAGTAAACGCTTTCCTGATTTTAATTGGGACAAAGAGAAGAAAAATGAGGTCTACAAACTTCGGTTACTAGAATCCGAAGCCATTCTTGGGCTTATGTCATTGGTCTATTTTGAAAACTGGATTAAAATAAATTTACTACAATCCTCAATAGAAAATATTGGAGAGGAAAAACAATATGACCGAATTGCAGGTTGTCTCATCGCTTACGCTTGTCGAATTGCATTTAGAAAAGGCTTCGATGGATTTGTTGCCTTAGAACCTAAGACTACCCTCGCTCAGCATTACATAAACAAATATAATTTCCAAATTTGCGGTAGGCATATAAATACTGAATTAGGAAACTCAGAATTGTTAATTCAAGAATATCTAAACGACGATCAATGAAAAGAAAAATAAAACACACCGACAAAGAACTTGCTGAAGCTCATGTTTTCCCAAGTGAATTGAGTGCGTCTGACAAAAACAGTCGGAAAATGAAGTTACTGCGTTTCGAAATGCTCAAATTAAGAAAATGTCAGAGAATGATCGTTCTTACTCTCGAATATTGCAGTTGAAGTATACAATGGAAGAATATTTCAAGGATGATACTTATGACAATATTTACACTTTTAGCTATTTCTTAAAAGAGTATATTCATTCTATTAATATGAAAAGTTCGGATTTCTCAAAAGTAATTGACTTGCATTCTACTAAATTAAGCAGACTTCTGAATGATAGAGAAAAACCAAATGATAAGATCCTAATCCGATTAGCCGTACACTCTGATAATTCTATTCCTTTATCTTATTGGAGTTGCGTGATAGAAAAACAAAATCGATTAGAATTGATCAATGATAAAGCGCTAATTAAATCGGAAAGTAAAAATGTTAAGAGCAAATTAGATTTTAGTTCGGTTATCAAACGTAGACTGTCAATTTGATAATAAAATCTACTCGCTAAAATGAAAGTAAAATATAGCACCGAAGTAAAAACTTTTCTAAGCAATCACGAAGCAGGTAATGCTTTAGTGAAAACTATTATTGAAAATTCTATCGAACTTATGAAAGGCGAAGTTGTAAATGTTGTTTTACCAAAAGGGGATAAGAGAATAGTAACAATTTCTTCTACAACTTCAATGTTGTTAAATAAAGAATAAATTAAATTATACATACTTCAAAATTTTCCAAGAAGATTTTCACTTCCCCCCCAACGTCAACCCCACCCCCACTTCAATCGTAAAATTCTCACCCGCATTTTCATCAGCGACATAATCGCCGTCGATGACTTTCATGAAACCGGTTGTGGCGCGGGCATAGACGAGAAGGAAAGATGGAAGTTTGTAGCCAATTCCTCCAATAAGCGACAGGTCGGATTTGTTAAACTCGAGATCGGTAGTAGTTTCTGCAGGAGCGGGTGCTGTGCTCGTTCCGCTTACTACACTATACGTAGCCGAAGCAGTTACTGTAGCAGAGCTTGTAAGTAAATACGAAAATTGCGGTCCGGCCTGAATGAAAAATCCGCCTTGGTCGCCAAGGTAATAAGTCAGCATGATGGGAATATCAAGGTAGCCAAGTGTTGCATCTGCTTTCACTCCGGTTTCAACAAGCAACGTATCTGTTCCGCCACTTCCATTGGCCTGCGTGGTACGTGTCTGTGTTACATAATCGTACTTAAATCCTTTCGATGAATACAAACCTCCGGTCATTATTGAAATATGATGCGTGATGGGAATATTGAACATCAATCCACCGTGATAGGCAAATTGATTGGTCATTTCGATTTCTGTTCCTTTCAGTGTCGCTACGCCAATGCCGGCTTGGGGGCCGAAGTAGAATTGGGCGTTCGTGGTTGAGGCGATTAGAATGAAAAGGAAAATTAGGAGAGCCATTTGGTTACAGTTTAGGGAAGTTGTTTAAGGGTTTTCAGCACTTCAGGTTTATCTGTGATTTGAAAACATTGTATTCTTTATCAACTTAAAAAATTACTTTTTATTTGGCAACCGGATTGATTTGAATGCCTTCAATTTGTAATATACGTACAGGGGTTAAATTTACGAATCCTACCCAGAACCTGCAAACCTTCAACCGGAATAGAAACAGAGAAAACGACAAGAATAAGAACAAATGCCGAAGAGCATTGAACTTTCCCCGAAAAGAATATCTTTGCCCCCAATGAAAAACTACCTGCGCCTGCTGCGTTATGTGAAGTCGTATAAGGGCTATGCTTTTTTGAACATATTTTTTAATATGCTTTCGGTGATCTTTTCACTTTTTTCATTGACAATGGTCATCCCGTTTTTAAATGTGCTCTTCGGACAACAACAGGTTTATGAAAAAGTGGCCTGGACATTCTCGGTAAAAGCTGCATTAACAAATTTTAATTATTTCCTTAGTCAATACATCATTGATCATGGAAAAATTCCGGCTTTGACGTATATCTGTGTGTTGATCGTCATTCTGTTCTTCCTCAAAAATCTTTTCCGATATCTCGCTATGTATTTTATTTCTCCGATCCGTAACGGCGTTGTGCGCGATCTTCGAAATAAAATGTACAACAAAATATTATTTCTTCCTCTCACTTATTTCTCTGAAGAGAGAAAAGGCGATCTGATGTCACGCATGACAAGCGACGTGCAGGAAATTGAATGGAGTATCATGCAATCACTGGAAGTGATCTTCCGTGAACCATTGACCGTTGGGCTATATCTGGCAACGATGGTCATCATGAGTCCGCAGCTTTCATTATTTGTATTTATTCTTCTGCCAATTGCCGGATTACTTATCGGACAAATCGGTAAAAGTCTGCGCCGCACTTCGTCGAAGAGTCAGGCAAAGATGGGTGTATTACTTTCTGCCATCGAAGAAACACTTTCCGGATTACGAATCGTAAAAGCATTTACGGCAGAACCATTCTTCCAGAAAAAATTCTACAAGCTGAATGATGAATATCGCAAATTGATGATTCGCCTCTATAGAAAACGCGATCTCACTTCGCCACTCAGTGAATTCCTCGGTGCTGTAGTAATGGTCATCGTAATTTATTTCGGAGGTAAATTGGTTTTGGATGAAGCAGGAAGTCTCGAGCCTTCCGTTTTCATTTACTTCATTGTTATCTTCTCGCAACTTATTCCGCCAGCAAAATCATTCAGCGAAGCGTATTCAAATGTTCAACGCGGACTGGCAAGTGTGGAACGAATCAATAAGATCCTCGATGCGGAAATTACGATTGCCGATAAAGAGCATGCAATTCAGCTTACGGATTTCAACCACTCAATTGAATATCGCGACGTATCTTTTGCCTATCACAAAGGTGGCTCGGGATGGGTATTGAAAAATATCGATTTGAAAATCGAAAAAGGAAAACCATTGCACTCGTTGGGCAATCAGGTTCCGGTAAAACAACATTGGTCTATCTGCTTCCTCGTTTCTACGATCTTGAACACGGCGAAATTTTAGTCGACGGTGAAAATATCAATGCCTATAAGCTGAATGATCTTCGTGGAAACATGGGCATCGTAAATCAGGAAAGTATTTTGTTCAACGATACGATCTTCAACAACATTGCATTCGGACTCGACAACATCAGTATTGCCGATGTAGAAAATGCAGCGAAGATCGCCAACGCTCATGATTTCATTATGCAAATGCAAGATGGTTATCAGACGAACGTAGGTGATCGCGGCGGAAGACTTAGCGGCGGACAACGACAGAGAATCAGTATTGCCAGAGCGATCTTGAAAAATCCGCCAATACTTATTCTTGACGAAGCGACTTCAGCACTTGATACTGAAAGCGAACGTCTGGTACAAGATGCCATTACCAATCTGATGAAAAATCGCACAACACTTGTTGTTGCGCATAGATTATCGACGATCAAACATGCGGATGAGATCATTGTCATGCAACAAGGCGAGATCATTGAACGCGGAACTCATTTGCAGCTCCTTGATAAGGGTGGCGTTTATAAGAAGCTGTATGAGTTGCAGGCGTTTGTTTGATTGACGTAATTCGTGAATCGTAATTCGTGAATCGAATTACAATGAATCAAACACATTCTATCCTGACATCCAAAACAGTCTGAAATGTACTTAGAATAATAAATATCCTACTTTGAAATTAGACGAGCCAATTATTAAATATCGAATTCGATAAACGAATTACGATTCACAATTTACGGCCAATAAAATACGAACATCAAATTACCCTCGAAAATAAATGTACGACATCATAGGTGACATCCATGGTCACGCAGATAAATTAGAAGAGCTTCTTTTAAAATTAGGTTACTCAAAAAAGCAAAAACAATATTCACATCCGGAACGAAAAGTACTATTCCTTGGCGATTATATTGACAGAGGGCCGAAAATTCATGAAACGCTAAAAATCGTAAAACACATGGTTGAAGGCGGAAGTGCAATTGCATTGATGGGCAATCATGAGTATAATGCTATCTGCTTTCATACAAAAAGAATGAAAGGTGGATATTTACGGAAGCATTCTATTAAAAATATTCTACAGCATTTCAAGACGCTCAAAGACTTCAACGACCATCAATCGGCGTATGATGAGTATATTCAATGGTTCAAAACTTTGCCATTATTTTTCGAGAATGAAAATTTCAGAGCAGTTCATGCATGTTGGGATTACGATCATATCAATTATTTGAAAAGTCTATTGATAAAAGATCGTTTGACTGAACATTTGATCACTACTTCTGCAGACAAAGAAAATAAACTCTTTCATTCTGTTGAGGTAACATTGAAAGGAAAGGAAATTCCATTACCAAATGGCAAATCATTCAAAGATAAAGATGAAAATGAGCGTACTCAATTTAGAATAAAATGGTGGGAGAATCCGGCGTCGTCAACGTATAAGTCGATCAGTTTACATCCAATTGAAAATCTCATCGACGAACCAATTGTGATCAATCCGCATATCAAAACAAATTTCTACAAAGAAGATGAAAAGCCTGTCTTCTTCGGACATTACTGGTTACATGGAAATCCGATGTTGTATAGAAATAATATTTGTTGCTGTGATTATAGTGTGGCGAAAGAAGGGTTGCTTGTGGCGTATCGGTATGATGGGGAGAAGAAGTTGGATGGGGGGAAGTTTGTTTTTGTTTAGAGGGCAAGAAATAAAACATAGAAAGCACAAAGATCAAAAGGAGACTACGGACTTTTCTGCGGTTTTTCTGCGTATTCTGCGCAAGTCTGCGGGAAACACTAAGCGTGATTTATTTCCCGCAGACTTGCGCAGAATACGCAGAAAAACCGCAGAGTGATTGTAGTAAATATTTTTTTATCTGAAAACCATTTGCTACGAAGCGATTTTAATTTTGACTTACTTCGTAACCGGAAAGCCCTTTCGCTTCCCACTCCAAAATTCCGCCTTGCAGATCGTGGACATTTTTAATTCCTTTTCTTGCATTAACTTTACGGAAGCACCACTGCGTTTTCCGCTGCGGCAATAGATTTCGTACTGCTTTTTCTTATCAAGACTATCCACTTTTGAAGCAAAGTCAGCATCGTTATAATTCAAGTTGATTGAGTTTTCAAGATGACCTTCTGCAAATTCTTCCGGTGTACGCACATCGAGCAGAATAACATCAGGGTTTGCAATTTCTTCTTTGAATTTTTCTGCTGAACGTGTTGTTTCAGTCGACTGCCCGCAAGAAACTTGTACAAATACGACAATAAATAAAATAAGGAGATTTTTCATGGATTGTTTTTTAGTTAATGCAAAATTACGCACAAATTCCTCTTCTAAGATGAAAATGTCAAACATCATAAAAAATGCCCGGTCAACAGAACCGGGCATTTGAATATTTATCAGGGAGTGAACCTGCTAACCTGCACAACTCCTATGCTTCCACATCCTCTACCTTCTTCTCCGGCCTCATCTGAGGGAAGAAAAGCACATCCTGAATAGATGCAGAATTGGTCATGATCATAGACAAACGATCGATACCCATTCCAAGTCCAGCCGTTGGCGGCATACCAAATTCAAGAGCGCGAAGGAAATCTTCATCCAATTGCATTGCTTCTTCATCGCCACGTTTACCAAGTTCATTTTGCTCTTCAAAACGCATTCTTTGATCAATAGGATCATTCAATTCAGAGAATGCATTGCAGATCTCTTTCCCGTTACAGATCGCTTCGAAACGCTCTACCAGTCCGGGTTTTGAACGATGCTTCTTTGCCAGCGGTGACATTTCTACCGGATAATCTGTGATGAATGTCGGCTGGATCAATTTGCCTTCGCAATGTTCACCAAAAATTTCATCGATCAATTTTCCGCGGCCCATTGTATTGTCAACACGAATGCCTAATTCCTTCGCTGTCTTTGCAAGAGCTGCTTCATCCATGTCAGTAATATCGATTCCCGTATAATGAGCTATTGCTTCATACATCGTAAAACGTTTCCAAGGACGCTTGAAACTGATGGTGTGTTCTCCGACTTGAATGTCAGTTGTTCCATTTGTATCAATAGCAACACGCTCCACCATTTCTTCAACAAGATCCATCATCCATTCATAATCTTTGTATGCAACATACAATTCGACTTGAGTAAATTCGGGATTATGAAAGCAACTCATTCCTTCATTACGGAAATCTTTTGCAAATTCATACACCCCTTCAAAGCCGCCAACGATAAGTCTTTTCAGATACAACTCATTTGCGATACGCAAAAATAACGTCATATCAAGTGTGTTATGATGCGTCTTAAATGGACGTGCGGCAGCACCACCATAAAGAGGTTGAAGAATTGGCGTTTCGTGAACATTTCCATCTGCATCTTTTTTCACAACGGGAAGCGGACGAAGTGCTTTACTAAGCAACATGAAACTTTGAACGTGAATACTTGTCTCGCCCATTTTCGTAACGAAGACATATCCTTTCACACCAATGATGTCGCCCATGTCTAACATTTTCTTGAACAGAAAATCGTATGCAGATTTATCTTCGCCGGGACACACATCATCGCGCTTCACATAGATCTGAATACGTCCAATGCCATCTTGCAACACAGCAAAAGCAGCTTTTCCCATATCACGAATACTCATCACACGACCGGCGAAAGAAACCTCGCGATATGCATCAGGGTTCGTAGCGAAACCATCGAGCATTTCCTTGGAAGTGTGCGTTATTGGCCATAGTTCGGCCGGATAAGGGTTGATATTGTGCTGTTGCAATTCCTCCAGTTTCTGGCGGCGGATCAATTCTTGTTCATTCAATTCCATAAAACGTGTTTTTTCGAGTTGCAAAGATAAAATTTAGGTTGATGTATTTGAAATCTCTGCACATATTCTTCCCATATGGAATGGTCCTAGGGTGAGCATGCAAGCTATTTATTTCCCGCAGAGGTGCGCAGAATACGCAGAAAATCCGCAGAGTTCCCTTCGGGATTTATAGGGTTGTAATTTCAAGCATCTTTGGATCAGCTTATTGTTATAAAACAAAAAGAAAAAAATCTGCGGATTTTCTGCGTATTCTGCGCACCTCTGCGGGAAATATTTTTTCTTCACAACTCTCAGAATAGTGAACTATCCAGTCTTTTTTTCGTAGGAGTTCCTGTTTCTTGAAGTTTTTTCGAATTTCTTGACGCATTATTTCAAATGACTAACTCAAAAGTGTATTTTTACACAATAAACAAAAAAGTAATATGAGCGATATGAAGGCCCTGGTTGACCAGTTTCCTGCACAGCTAAGAGAAGCTATTGTAATTGGAGAGAAATTTTCAATGACAAAACCATCAAAAGAAATCAGAAATATTCTGATCACCGGTTTGGGTGGTTCAGGTATTGGCGGTACAATAGTATCTGAAATTGTTTTCAATGAATGCAAAGTACCCGTAACGGTCAACAAAAATTATTTCGTTCCTGCTTTTGTAAATGATGAATCACTAGTAATCGTTTGTTCTTATTCAGGAAATACAGAAGAAACATTGCAGGCAATGGAACTTGCAATGGAGAAGAATGCAAAAATAATCTGTATCACATCCGGTGGCAAAGTAGCTGAGATCGCTAAAGCAAAAAATCTGGATCACATTATGATTCCGGGTGGACTTCCGCCGCGTGCTTGCATTGGATATTCACTGACACAATTGTTCTATGTCTTCGTAGCAGGCGGATTTGCAGGAAAGCACATCATCGATGAATTAAAAACATCGGTTGAATTGATCGAAAATGAAAAATCTTCAATTCTGAAAGAAGCAAATTCACTTACAGAATTTTTTCTGAATAAAATTCCTGTCATCTATGCAGTTGATGGTTACAATGGAGTAGCGACACGTTTTCGTCAGCAAATAAATGAAAATTCAAAAATGCTTTGCTGGCATCACATTTTACCGGAAATGAATCACAATGAATTAGTCGGCTGGACAGAAAAACATGACGAGTTAGCTGTAATCATTTTACGCAGCGACAATGACTATGCACGCACACAGTCAAGAATTGAGATCAGCAAAAGTGTATTTTCAAAATATGCAGGAGTTCGTGAATGTTATTCAAAAGGTAAATCACAAGTGGAGAGAAGTATCTATTTGATCCATCTCACTGACTGGGTTTCTGTTTTACTTGCAGAGAAAAAACAGATCGATGCAACAGAAGTAAATATCATCAATCACCTGAAAGGCGAATTGTCGAAAATATAATGAATGAATCTTTAAAGTCTGTAAACGGGATCACGGAAGATCAGCAAAATCGCGCTGTTATTTTCCGTGATCTTGGTTTAATAGACTATAAAGATGCATGGGATATTCAGGAAACTTTATTTCAGGAAGTGATCGATCGCAAAGTTGCCAACAGAAAACTTTCTATCGAAGAGCAAGAATCTCCTAAGCACTACTTACTTTTCTGTGAACATCCACATGTATTTACTTTAGGAAGAAGTGGTGATGAAGCAAATCTTGTTATCAAAGAAGCTGATCTTCCTTCAGTACAGGCAACATTTTACAAAAACAATCGTGGTGGTGATATTACCTATCATGGTCCCGGACAAATTGTAGGTTATCCGATTTTGGATCTCGATTTTTTCTTCACTGACATACACAAATATTTACGATTTTTAGAAGAGGCTGTTATTCTTACATTGAAAGATTACGGTATTGAAGCCGGGCGTATTCAAGGCCTTACCGGTGTATGGTTCGATCCGGAAAATAAAGCGAAAGCCAGAAAGATCTGCGCGCTTGGAGTGCGTTGTTCACGTTGGGTAACGATGCATGGCTTTGCATTCAATGTAAATACAGATCTGAACTATTTCAATTACATTATTCCTTGCGGCATCACTGACAAACAAGTTACGTCATTGGAAAAAGAATTGGGAAGAAAAGTTGATATTGAAGAAGTGAAACTCAAGCTTAAAGAAAATATAGGATTATTATTTCAAATGAATTTCTAATTCCGTGGTCTTTTGTGAACTTGTGTGCTTGTGTTTTACTTTAACACTAAGAGCACAATCCCGATAGCTATCGGGACACAAGGAGATTTCTATGTTATAAAACAATACCCCGCGTTTTTTTAATTAACTAGCCAATGGGCTGAATAATTCCTATCGACGGCATTTGATTTCTAAGCAATATGTAATAGTTTATTCAACAGCATTTAACATTTTGCCTTCCCTTCGTCAAGTTTCCTTTCATAGTATTTTCTCAAGAACCCTTTGTTCTTATTACAGACCAAGCCCCTAAAGTTAAGTTGGTCTTTAGACTTTGGTTAGCCATTTTCACTCTTGTTTTTCCTCGAACACTAGTTCCTGAGGAGTGTTCAAATGGAGCGGTTCCAGCGTAGCAAGCCAATTGTTTAGCCTCTTGGTAGTATTCGAAGTTATTTGTGTAGCAGACAAATCTAAGGCTGTATAAGCCCCAATTCAGGTATAGTTAGCAACAGGTTGTAATTTTTGCAATACTTCATCCTCTGTTATAATCTTTTTTATTCTTGCTTCTGTTTTGTGAAGCTCCTCTTGAGCCTCAATGCTCGATTTACAATGTACTTCGGTTTCTTTTGCAACTTTATCTTTTATAGCTTTCAATTCATTTATCGGTTGCAAATTTTGCTGACCTTGATCAATCTCTGACGTAGCGAGAAGATCCTTTAACAAGACTATATTCTTGGCACGGCTGCCATACTTTTATTTTGTCATGATGCAGAATTGCATCATAGCTTTTTTAGAATCTATTTTATCGTTTTCCTCTTTGAATTCCATCGAACGAATGATCTCAATTGGCAGATCATCCAAACGCAATTTTTAAGGGGCAAAATTGCAGCTTGGGCGATTATAAATTCGTGAATTCCATACAGACCAATACCCGATCCATTCAATATTGTACTTTTTAACAAACCAATTCGACGAATCGATTTTGCATTGTTTTCAAACTGTTCATAGACAACGTTTTGTTTGTCGGTCTGCCAAGGAAAGATCATGTTTTTTGACATCAATCCCAAGAATGTTGGTAATGTTTTTCATAAATTTGTTTTAGATGTATCATTAACCACAACTAAAGTATACTCAAGCCCTTGATAATGGACTTTAATGTCTCAATTTCTATTTGGTTTGCTTTAGTCACAGCACAGGGGTCAACTCGGGACAAAACCTCTTCCGGATGAAGTTCCCCTGTTGATGTGGTTAACTTATTCACAAATTACAATACTTTTAATTCCTTTAAAGGTCCTTGTAATTGTATTCTTCTAAAATCAAATGCCGATACAAACTAAAGGTCCACGGAAATTCAGTCATCCATCCCGTAAAGCGACGCTTCTTCAGTCTTACTCGAAGTCGCAACCATCTAATTTATTGTTTCCATTTCAGAAGAAGTAAGATACCGCCCCTCTCCTATTTTTATTCCATCAAGAGACACATTCATTATTCGAACTCGTTTTAGCTTCGTTACTTCATAATTGAGTGCTTCACACATTCGGCGAATTTGTCTATTCAGTCCTTGCGTAAGAATTATCCGGAAGACAAATTTACTTTCCATTTTCACAAAACACTTTTTCGTCACAGTATCCAAAATTGGAATTCCGTCTGACATGAGTCGAATGAAATCGGCAGAGATTGGTCTGTCGACAGTAACTACATATTCCTTCTCGTGATTATTCCCTGCGCGTAGAATTTTATTAACGATATCACCATCATTCGTCAGAAAGATCAATCCTTCAGAAGGCTTATCAAGTCGACCAATAGGAAATATTCGCGAAGGATATTGAATGAAATCAACGATATTATCTTTGATGTTTGTATCGGTCGTGCAAGTAATTCCAACAGGCTTATTGAATGCCAAATAGACTAATTTCGGTTTTGCATTCAAAGGCTTTCCGTCGACTGTGATGATATCATCAGTAGTGACCTTTGTTCCCAATTCCGGAATTGCACCATTGACAAGTACACGACCTTGTTCGATCATTCTGTCTGCTTCTCGCCTTGAGCAGAAGCCTAATTCGCTGAGAAATTTGTTCAACCTTGTCATGGGGGCTAAAGTAGGGAAATTAAGAATTGCACAATCGAATGTTAAAACTTAAGATACAGGGAAAGTCAGAGGTTCGATTTTAATAGTATTTTGCGACTATGAACAACCCAATAAAACGCAATCATTTTTGGCCTAGAGTATTAGGAGTTTTTCTTCTTGTACTGGTTAGTACTATGATTGCTATATGGATAACGGGCTATACTTTTACTTATAAGACTCTCCTTTATACTTATCCCGACATTGACGACATCAATTTGTTTGATACCAGAACGGTGACAGACAGTGCAGGAGTTCCCTGGACGTTATCATCGACTTACAATAAAAACAAAATTCCTTTGGCGACTAAATCGGCTTTGGAATCAAATGAAAGTGTTGCCTATCTGGTAATTAAAAATGATTCAATAGTTCATGAAGAGTATTGGGATCATGCATCAGCAAATACGCTTGACAATTCATTTTCCGTAGCGAAAAGTATTGTCGGTTTACTTGCCGGAATAGCAATCGACGAAGGATACTTTTCGCTCGACGATTCAGTTGGAAAATATTTGCCTGAATTTTCAGAGGGGAACAATGGAAAACTTAAGATCAAGCATTTATTACAAATGAGTTCAGGTCTGAATTGGGATGAATCATATAGCAGTTTGTTTTCAAAAACCACTGAAGCGTATTACGGTGAAAATTTATCGCGTCAGGTTTTAAAATTGAAAGTAGTAAAAGATCCCGGAAGTGTATTTGAATATATGAGTTGTAATACTGTTTTAATTTCACTCATTATAAACAAAACTACCGGCAAAACAATTTCAGATTTTGCCTCTGAAAAATTGTGGATTCCTATTCATGCAACACAACCGGCATATTGGTCACTTGATCATACTGATGGTATTGAAAAATCGTATTGTTGTTTTTATTCTTGTGCCCGTGATTTTGCGAAGATCGGAAAAATTGTTCTGGACAGTGGCAAGTGGGATGGAAAGCAAATCGTTTCGCAAGAGTATATTAAAACGATGCTTACTCCAAATATGATCGCAGATGCTTTCGGAGCGAAGACGGATTATTATGGACTTCAGTGGTGGATGACCAATTACAAAGGACATCAGGTATATTATGCCCGCGGAATTCTAGGACAATATGTTGCCGTTGTTCCTGATGAAAAAATTATCATGGTTCGTCTGGGACATAAGCGTGGGCAAAAAGCAGGGAATCATTATGAAGATCTTTTTCAGTATCTGGATGGGGCGTTGGAAATAGGAAAGCCGCTTAATTAGGTCAAGGGTAAAGGTCAAAGGTCAGGCTATTTTACTTGATGCATGACCTTTTACCCACTACTATCCCGAAAAAATTTTTTTTTTTTTAAAAAAATTTTCCCAAACCCCCCAAATTTTTTTTTTTTTTTTTTTTTCGCCAAAAAAACAAAAAAAAACCCCCCCCCCCCCCCCCCATTTTTTTTCCCCTTTTTTGGTTCCTTCCCCCCTTTTTCCCTTCCATTTTTTTGGGGGGGGCCGGCGGCCCCCCCCCCCCCCCCCCTTTTCTTTTTTTTAAAAAATTTTCTTTTTTAAATTGTGGGGCTTTGATTTTGTTAATTCTCAACTAAAATTATTGAATTTGACTTTTAAGGGACACTAATGCCTTTGACCTGGTAATAAAAGTTCCCGCATATATTGGTTTCAAAACGCATTCGACGAGATTATCTTTGTCGTATGAATTCACTACCTGTTATCCAGAACATTTTGTTCATCGACATAGAAACAGTCCCACAACATCCGGAATACTCAAGAGTACCGGAACGAATGAAAAAATTGTGGGACAAGAAATGCGAAAATTTTAAAGAGGATAAAATGCCCTATGAGTTCTATGAACGTGCAGGCATCTATTCTGAGTTTGGAAAAATTGTTTGCATCTGCTGTGGTTATTTTAACGATCAACAAATTTTTGTCGAAGAAGAATTTTATGGTCACGACGAAAAAGCGATTCTTCTTTCATTCAAAAATCTGATCAGCAATAAATTTTATTTGAATAACAAAGTCCTTTGTGCTCATAACGGCAAAGAATTCGATTTCCCATATATCAGTCGACGGATGCTGATCCACAATATCCAATTGCCATCTATGCTCGAGATAGCAGGAAAAAAACCATGGGAAGTAAAGCATCTTGACACGATGGAGCTATGGAAGTTTGGTGATTACAAATCATATACATCGTTGGATCTACTGGCAGCAGTATTCAATATCACGACACCGAAAGATGATATCGATGGAAGTAAAGTCGGTGAAACCTATTGGAAAAATGATGACCTACAAAGAATTGTCGTTTACTGCAAAAAAGATGTACGAACATTGTGCGAGATCTATATGCGGATTGCTCAGGTTGAGAGGGTGAGTTTTCCGTTGGTGAATAGGGAGTTGCTTATTTAAGTGAAGTGAAGTGAAGTGAAGTGAAGAAATGAAGTGAAGTGAAGTGAAGTGAAGTGAAGTGAAGTGAAGTGAAGTGAAGTGAAGTGAAGTGAAGTGAAGTGAAGTGAAGTGAAGTGAAGTGAAGTGAAGTGAAGTGAAGTGAAGTGAAGTGAAGTGAAGTGAAGTGAAGTGAAGTGAAGTGAAAATTATTTTACAATAAAATTTGCATCATTTACTAAACTTGCAACTTTATAGGTAATTTATTTTTGAGAAGTCATAAATAAAATTCGGCCAAGATGATGTCTTAAACTCATTAAACAATTTAAACCCTATAAATAAAATTTCCTTTCGCCGGCTCCGAACTTTTTATCGAATCATGACGCCGGTTTTATTGATCACGGGCACGATGGTAAAATATTGTTCGCGGATGGTTTCAGGTAAAAAAATGTATTTCTTATCGTACATATGCCCATTCAAATGAAAGCTCACCCAGAATTCATTGCTTAATCCGAATAGGTCTTCAATGATGGGTTCAATCTTTCCATAGTCATTGGACGCAATATCACCAATAAGATGCCGGAGGGTGCTCGTTTTTACTTCGCGACCATCGAATTGTCCATACCCAACCGAACTCACAATTACACCGGAAATTTCTTTATCATATAAATTGATAATGTAAACGTTCCATACATGTTCGCCCTCTTCTTCCTCACGGATCACGGCAACAATTACGTTTTCTACGGTTAACTGTGGAATGTCTTTTAGCATATAGGTCAAAGATACGGATTTTGGAATTATATTCGATTTTCGCTGAAGATTGCTGAAGATATTTCCCGGGACATAGCCACTTATTTTCGCTAAATACTGCTGAAAACATTTCCCGCAGACAAACGCAGATTAAGGCGCAGATAAATTCGCAGATTTTGCGCTACCAATGAATCACATGTATTCACATATTTGAAAATTTCATTGATCCTGAAATTAATTTGAATAATCAAGGGAAGAATCTGCGAATTTATCTGCGCCTTAATCTGCGAAATCTGCAGGAGAAATTATGTTCATTAATAAAATTGAATATTATACAGTATTCGCACTACTTTTCTATTTTTACAATCAATGAGTTCGCCCCTTTTAGAAATAAAAAATCTCAGCACAGATTTTACAACTGAAGCAGGTAAAATTGCGGCAATCAGTGATGTAACATTCATGTTGAATCGAGGCGAAACGATTGGTATTGTTGGAGAATCGGGTTCAGGCAAATCGGTCACTGCACTTTCAATAATGCGACTCCTCGCAAAAACAGCAACAATTTCTTCAGGCGAAATAAATTTCTACAATCAAGAAAATCGTGCTATCAATCTTCTGTCACTTCCCGAAGAAGAAATGAGAAAATACAGAGGTAATGAATTGGCCATGATCTTTCAGGAGCCAATGACTTCGTTGAATCCAGTTCTCTCCTGCGGGAAACAAGTTGCAGAAGCATTGATCCTTCACAAAAAATTATCGAAGCCGGATGCTCGATTACGAACAATAGAACTATTCGAAAAAGTTAAATTACCGCGTGCCGAAAAGCTTTTTGATTCTTATCCGCATCAGATTTCCGGTGGACAAAAACAGCGGGTGATGATTGCAATGGCTATTAGTTGTGATCCTGCTGTTCTAATTGCCGATGAACCTACCACTGCACTTGATGTTACGGTGCAGGCATCGATCATCGAACTGATGCATCAAATTCAGGAAGAGAAAAAAATGGGGTTGCTTTTCATTACTCATGACCTCGGCGTTGTTTCAGAAATTGCGAATCGTGTTGTTGTAATGTATAATGGAAAGATCGTAGAAAACGGAACAACAGAAAATATTTTTAATAATCCACAACATCCTTATACAAAAGCATTATTAGCGTGTCGCCCGCCGTTACACAAAAAACTGTACAGACTACCAACAATTACAGATTTCATGAAAGAGAATAGCGACGGGTCTTTTACTGAAATCAAGAAGTCTGTTGAAGAATCACTGACTAATTTTGAAATTGATAAAGAAGAAATTTCAAAACATCATCACCAACTATTTGCACAGGAGCCAATTTTACAAGTGAAAAATTTGTGTACCTGGTTTCCTGTACGCAATGGTCTCTTTGGAAAAACTACTGATCATATTAAAGCAGTCAATGATGTAAGTTTTGATGTGTACCCGGGAGAAACACTAGGGTTAGTTGGTGAATCCGGCTGTGGGAAAACTACATTGGGCCGGTCAATCATCCGATTAATTGAACCAACGTCCGGGCAAGTAATATTCAAGAAAAAAGATTTTTCTACTCTTGAAGGTAGAGAATTACGAAGGATGCGGAAACATATTCAAATTATTTTTCAAGATCCTTACTCATCGTTGAATCCAAGAATGGCAGTTGGAAAAGCGATCATGGAACCAATGCAAGTTCATAATCTTTATGATAACGATGAACATCGTCGAAACAAAGTAATTGAATTAATGGAAAGAGTGAGCCTGAATGAACGTCAATTTAATCGTTTACCCCATGAATTCAGCGGAGGGCAGCGCCAACGAATATGCATTGCACGAGCCATAGCTATGCAACCAGAATTTATAATTTGTGATGAATCCGTTTCTGCGCTTGATGTATCTATTCAGGCTCAGGTTTTGAATTTGCTAAATGAGTTGAAACGTGATTTTAATTTCACCTACATTTTCATTTCGCATGATATGTCAGTCGTAAAATTCATGAGTGACCGCATGATTGTAATGAATAACGGAAAGATCGAAGAAATAGGAGATCCTGAAGAAATCTATACCTCTCCAAAGTCAGAATATACGAAGCGATTAATTGACGCTATTCCTGGCGGAGTTTCTTCTTTTCAGCTATAACAAACAAATGTAATTTTACTACCTTGTCGTCCCAAATATTTCTATGAATTCGATTAAAAAATGGGCCCTTGTAGTGCCAATGGCCAATGAAGAACACGATTTTCACCCATTCATATCTGAACTCCAAAAGGAACTTGATGTGCTTAAAAATGGTGTCGTATTTCTTGTAGTCGATACTGTTTCTAAAGATAAAACTCTTGAATTATGTCATCACTTATCTGAAGGCGACAAGCGATTTCATACCATTTGGGCACCGGAAAATAAAAATGTAGTAGATGCATATATTCGCGGATATCGTGAAGCATTGCAAAGATCAGATGCTGATTATATAATTGAAATGGATGCAGGTCTTTCACATGACCCTGCTGCATTAGGAACTTTCATTAAATTTCTTGATGAGGGGTATGATTGTGTTTATGGTTCGCGATTTATCGAAGGAGGTTCAATGGGAGATTCACCTGCCAAACGTCAAAGTCTTTCAAAGACCGGGACTATTCTTTCAAATGTATTACTTGGTAGCAAGTTGCACGACATGACTTCAGGGTATCAGGGGTTTAAAAGGAGCATTGTGGAAAAATTTACTGCATATGAATTAGAATCGAAAGCACATTTTTATCAAACTGAGATCAGGTATCTTCTGAGAAAATATCATTCGAAAGAAATTCCAATCCATTACAAAGCTCCGAGTCCGCGTGTTTCAAAAAAGGCAATTACTAATTCACTCGAAACACTATTATATTACTTTTGGCGAAGAATAACATTTCGTCCTATTTCAATCTGATGAACAAACTTAAAAAAGCACTGGTAATAACATCCATTGCTTCTCCTAACGCAGTACTTAAAGCCCATGCTCTAGGAGCAAAAGCAAATGATATCGACTTCATCGTTATTGGTGACACAAAATCGCCGGACAAATTTGAATTGGATGGCTGTAGGTTTTTATCTATCGATGATCAGGAAAAATTAAATTTTAAGTTAGCTACTCTTTTACCGAAACGTCATTATGCAAGAAAAAACCTAGGTTACTTGCTTGCGAAAGACCATGACGTCATCATAGAAACTGATGACGATAATTTTCCTTACGATACTTTTTGGCATGAAAGAAAACGGGAACAAAGTGCAGAAGTATTTAATGAGTCAGGTTGGATAAATATTTACGGATTTTTTTCGAAAGAAAATATCTGGCCAAGAGGATATCCATTACATCATTTAAAGAATGTTGTCGAACATAATTCGACTGTTCAAAATATCATTTGCCCCATTCAGCAGGGTCTAGCCGACGAAAATCCGGATGTCGATGCTGTCTATCGAATGACCATGAAGTTACCTATCAAATTTGATCAACACAATTCACTTGCATTGGGAAAAAATTCATGGTCGCCATTTAACAGTCAAAATACAACCTGGTTCAAAGAAGCTTTTCCTCTTTTGTATTTACCGTCGTATTGTTCGTTTCGGATGACAGACATATGGAGAAGTTTCATTGCACAACGAATTGCATGGACATGTAATTGGCCTGTGATGTATCACAACTCCACAGTTTGGCAAGAAAGAAATGATCATAGTCTGATCAAAGATTTCGAAGATGAAATTCCCGGGTATGTGAACAATGAAAATATTTGCAGAAAGCTTGAAGAACTTGAACTTTCTTCAGGAGAAAAAAACATTTTGCCAAATTTAATTCGCTGTTATGAAATGATGACAGAAAATAATTACATCGGAAAAGAAGAGATGAAATTGGTGGAGGCTTTTTGTGAGGACATTGATGAAGTGAAGTGAAGTGAAGTGAAGTGAAGTGAAGTGAAGTGAAGTGAAAAAAAATTATTATTTCTCAATGCAAGAGTGACCTTTGAACTTTAACCTTTGACATCTTTTCAAGCCTTACCCCCCTACCTTGCCCAGGTGTTGTACTTCAAAATACACCACAGCGTACGAACACCATCTTTCCAACCGATCTTTTTTCCTTCGGCATAAGTTCTTCCGTAGTATGAAATTCCAACTTCATAAATTCTCACATTAGGAATTCTTGAAACTTTCGCAGTTACTTCGGGTTCAAAACCAAAACGATTTTCTTTAAGGTCAATTTGTTTAATATAATCTGATCGAAACATTTTATAACATGTTTCCATGTCAGTTAAATTTAGATTTGTAAATGCATTGGATAAGAAAGTAAGAAATTTATTTCCGATCGAATGCCAGAAAAATAGTATGCGATGTGGATTACCACCTATGAAACGCGATCCATAAACGACATCTGCAAATCCGGATAATATCGGAGCCAGGAGTTTATTGAATTCTTGCGGATCATATTCCAGATCGGCATCTTGTACGATTACCCAGTCACCAGTAGCAGATTGAATACCGGTGCGGATAGCGGCACCTTTTCCTTTATTCACATCATGACTTACCAAACGTAAATTGGAATAGTTGTGTGCTGCAATAAAGTTTTGTACAGCGCTTAATGTGTCATCTTTCGAACAATCATTTACAATGATGATTTCTTTTTTGATGCCATGAAGATCGACAGCGATAACACGTTCAAGAATACGGTGTATCGTTCTTGCTTCGTTATACGCAGGAATGATAACGCTTAGTGTCTTGATTCCATCTCCCATATTTAATTGAATTAAATGTTATATTAAATTTTTAAAAAGTGTTTTTATTCGATTACCATTTCAGGAATTTCACCTTCAACGATTAATCTTCCGGCAGTTGCATTGATTACTTCTTGAGTACTTATTCCGGGAGCACGTTCAATAAGTTTGAAACCGCCTGATGGAAGAACATCGACAACTGCAAGTTCGGTTACGATTCTTTTCACGCAACGAATTCCTGTAAGCGGTAAGGAACATTGCGGAAGAAGTTTAGATTCGCCTGCCTTATTTACATGTTGCATGGCTACAATGATATTTTTCGCTGCTGCAACCAGATCCATTGCTCCTCCCATTCCTTTCACCATTTTACCGGGAATTTTCCAATTGGCAATATCTCCTGTTTCACTAACTTCCATGGCACCTAAAATTGTGAGGTCAACTTTTCCGGCACGTATCATTCCGAAACTCATTGCTGAATCAAAAAAAGCAGAGCCCGGAACGGTAGTGATTGTTTGTTTACCGGCATTGATCAGATCAGGATCTTCTTCCCCTTCAAAGGGGAATGGTCCCATTCCGAGCAAACCGTTCTCCGATTGCAAAACGACATTCATACCTTGAGGAATATAATTCGCTACTAACGTAGGAATCCCAATTCCCAGATTCACATAATATCCGTCTTTAACTTCGCGGGCTATTCGTTTAGCGATGCCATTTTTATCAAGTGCCATATAGAGGTTGATTTCGGTCCAAAATTATCATAAAATTTCAAAAATAGCCTTGAAATTGGATATATTTGTCCGCGCGCGGCGCCATTTCATGAAATTAAGCATCATCATCCCACTTTATAACGAGCAAGATCTTGTCCTGAAGGTTTTAGACGAATTACAATCGGTCAATTACCCGGCTTTTTTAGAGGGCTATGAAATAATTGTGGTTGATGATTGCTCGAAAGATCAATCTTATGAAAGGGTGAATGAGTACATTTCTAAATCTCCAAACAGGCAGTTTATAAAACTATTTCGCCACGATGTGAATTCCGGAAAAGGTGCTGCAGTAAGAACAGGAGCGGGCAAAGCATCTGGTGATGTTTTGCTTATCCAGGATTCAGATCTTGAGCTTACTCCGAAAGACATTCCTTCGATGTTGATTGCAAAAAAGGAATTAGAAGTTCCATTTATAAATGGATCAAGGTATATACCGGGAGTGATACGACCACAATCGTCTTTTAAACGTTATTTCTTCAACAAACTCTTCACGCTTATCGCTTCGATATTCATCGACGTACATATTACCGATGTTGCATGCGGTTATAAACTCTTCGATAAAAGTCTTTTGAAAAATTGAATTTGCGTGAAAATCGATTTGGCTTCGAAGCCGAACTCATTCTTAAGTGCGGACGATTCCAGAGAAACTGGATAGCAGAAGTTCCGGTTCGCTATTTTCCAAGAAATTTAGGAGAAGGAAAAAAATTACGTAACATCGACGGACTAAGAATTTTTATGACATTGATGAAATATGGGTTGTTTAGGATGCTAACCTTTGACCCTTGACCTTTGACACCTTTTAAATAGGGGTTCCGCTTGTTCAACTAATTCTTCGTATACCCCACAAAATAATCCTTCAAATAAACATCTCTCAAAACAACATCATTCGCAAAGATCCTCAATCGATCTGCTACATTGAAAAGTGTATCATTATATTTCATTGCAACTTGAACATTTGTCCAGCTCTTTTCTTTCATATACGTCTTTGCACAAAAATCTTTTGCATAGGTTTGAATTAAAGTCGTGTCTTTCATCAATGAAAATACTCCCATAAAATTATTAGTATTGATCGTCTCCAGACAAAATGCATTTGCTGAAATATAAATTGAATCAATGTTCATCTCCTTAAGATCTGAATATGGTATGTCTAATGCCCGTGTATATTGATCAACTCCATCTAAAAAAGTTGTTTTCTTAACAAAGAAATTTTCTTTAGCGTATTTTTTATAATCAAATTCTATTCTCGGCTTTCCCGGTTTTCCATATGAGGATAGTCCACGTTTTGCCGACTCGTAATCAGGTGCCTGCAATGCTTCTATCCATCCAGGTCTGTAAGTTGCGGAAAGGAAATTGATCATATATGACTCTTTCGTGTTTGAATCATAATGTATCAGGCCAATCATATATTGCCAATTTTGAAATGCGCCAACATAAAAAAGAAATGCCACTCCGATTGTAACATATTTTAATTTCCGGAAATTCATCCGAATAGTATAAACCGTTGATGCAAGCGGAAGCGCAAGCAGGGGATAAAAATCTATCAATGGCCGTTGACCATAAGATCCACCATACCACCAGGCCCACCAAGACCAAACTACATAAATCGTGATCATGAAAGTAATAATCACTGCCGGCTTAAATACTTTCTCATTTCCTTTCATCAGGAACAATCCAATTATTGAAAGCACCATGATTGGAGAATAGATCAACCACCCTTTCCTGAAACCCAATAAGCCTTCAAAGATGTGTGGATTATCCCAGAAAAATCGCTCATTGTTGTATGAAAAAAACAACCAATGTCCGGTGATCTTGTGCCAATAAAGTAATTGTGGCAGTCCGATTAAAAATGCAACAATTATCATAAGTACAAAGTGCATTTTTCTCTTCCAGAATAATGCAATTCTTTCCTTCCAGAAATTTCCGGCTTTGAAATCATAAAGTATAAATGGAATTAAAAAAATGATCATTGTCGGCCTGATCAGGATGATCAATCCATAAAGCAATCCAATTATTAAAGATCTTAAATAAGTGGCTTCTTTATACCATCGAACAATAGTGTATAGAAGAACGGCTGTGAGAGAAAATAAATATCCATGCGACATAACAGGCTGTCCCGTAGTATACCACATCCAGTTCGTACTGAAGTATAAGAAAAATATTGTGATTGCTGTTGTGGAATCATCGAAATACAAACGCAAAAATTTTCTCAGATAAAAAACGCCAAGGACAAGAAAAAAGAATGCGCTAATCATCATAGCCGTCTGATACGGCTGTGTGAAGCCATCAGCGTCATATCCCATTGCAGGAGCAATGATATTTGCAGCAAAGAAAAAGGGCGCATACAAGTAGCACAGACCCATTGTTGTCTTAATGACCAATTTGCCCGAATCAGTAGTCTCCGGCCAGAATTGATGCATGTAAACATCAGGATCACTCTTTGTAAATTCTAACGTAATGTCGTGATGGATAAATTGAGCAGGTAAATAGGCATAATATGAAATGGCATCATACTTTATATACTCTTCTTTCCAAGAATGATAATGAATAAAGAATCCCCACCAAAAAACAAAAACCATTAGTATGGAAATCGTACTAATGGAAATAGGTTTTTTATCAGAAATAAAAACTGTGTCGCTCATTGACGGGTATAAAAATTATTTCCGATTATTAGCTTCTTTTTCTTACTGTACGCTGTTCAATACGCTTTTCGTAATTCTCACCTTTGAAAATACGATGCACATATATTCCCGGAGTGTGAATCATATTCGGATCTAACTCACCTGCAGGTACCAATTCTTCTACCTCAGCGACTGTGATCTTTCCGGCCATTGCCATCAATGGATTAAAGTTTCTCGCCGTCTCGTGAAAAATGAGGTTACCATGTGTATCACCTTTCCATGCTTTTACTAATGCAAACTCAGCATCGAAAGCCATTTCCATCAAATAATCTTTGCCATTAAAATTGCGAACTTCTTTTCCGATTGCTACTTCAGTACCAACGCCTGCAGCAGTAAAGATTGCCGGCATACCATAACCGGAAGCAAGACATCGAGTCGCAAGAGTACCTTGTGGAATAAGATCTACTTCCAATTCACCGGAAAGCATTTGTCGTTCGAACTCAGCATTCTCTCCGACATAAGATGCGATCATTTTTTTTATCTGCTTCGATTGTAAAAGCAATCCCAATCCGAAATCATCGACTCCGGCATTGTTACTGATGCAAGTCAATCCGCGAACACCTTTTTTTACCATAGCAGAAATGGCATTCTCAGGAATACCACATAAACCGAAACCACCAACCATGATCGTCATGTTATCGCGCATATCGCGAATTGCTTCTTCAGCGTTTGCAACTACTTTATTCATTGTTTCTATTCTTAGAAATTATCTTTATCGAATGTTCCTTCACCACCGGATCCCGGTTGTACATATTTATCGCAATTCAATTCAACACTTAATTTTTCAGCAGGCGGAGTAAATTCCCGTTTAGAGAGATTGAGCTCTTTGTCGGCATAAACTTTCTGCATGTACAAAGCCCAGATAGGTAATGCCGTTCTAGCGCCCTGGCCCAGTTCAAGCGTCCTGAAATGGACGATCCTGTCTTCTGCACCTACCCAACATCCTGAAACCAGATCCGGTGTTATTCCCATAAACCAACCATCACTTTGGTTTTGTGTAGTTCCTGTCTTACCTGCGATCGCATTAGACATTTTATACTGTCCACGTAATCTTGCACCTGTACCATATTGAACAACTCCTTGCATTAAATTCAGCATAAGAAATGCGGTTTCTTCATTCACTGCTTCAACTTTACGCGGAACAAAATCCTGTAATACGTTTCCATTCTTGTCTTCGATACGCATCAGATAAGTAGGTTCTGTCCAAACACCTTTATTGGCAAATGTAGAATATGCTCCTACCATTTCATAAACTGAAACGTCAGGAGTCCCCAGACAAATAGCAGGAACAGCATCAATTGGAGAAGTGACACCCATACGACGAACGATGTCGATCATTGCCTGCGGACCGAATTGTTTCATCAGGTAAGCTGAAACACAATTCACAGATTCTGCAAGACCTTCTTTCAGAGTAAGCATTCCGCCATATTTTCCATCAGCATTATCAGGCGACCATGTTTCCCCAGTAGGAAGATCGAAAGTCACTTTTACATTTGGAATTTTATAGCAAGGAGAATAGCCTTCCTGCATTGCAAGAGTGTAAAGGAATGGTTTGAATGTTGAACCTACTTGACGTTTTCCTTCTTTAACGTGATCGTATTTGAAATAACGGTAGTCATTTCCACCTACCCATGCGCGCACTGCTCCGCTGATCGGATCCATTGACATAAATCCGCATTGTAAAAATTTCTTGTAATACTTTAAGCTGTCGAGCGGAGAAAGCATTGTATCCACTTCGCCATTCCATGTAAAGACAGTCATCTTTACTTTTGTTTTGAATGCTTTATCGATTTCTTTTTGAGAAGCCTTTGCAGCTTTCATCGCAATGTAACGATCCGTTTTCTTCATTCCATCCGTAACAATTTCCGGATGCTCATCCCAAGGTTGTGCTTTTCCTTTCCAATGTTCGTTGAATTTTTTCTGAATCTCTTTCATGTGCTCACGCATTGCTTCTTCAGCATAACGTTGCATTTTAGAATTGATCGTCGTATAAATTTTTAAACCGTCAGTATAAAGATTGTAGGGTTTACCTGTAGCGTTATTGATATGCTCTTTACACCAAGAAAGCAATTCAGTCCGTAACACTTCGCGAAAATAAGTTGCCAATCCAAAGTTGTGATCTTCCATTTGATAATTCAATTTCGTAGGAAGCGCTTTGATAGAATCAAATTCATGATCATTGATGAAATTATATTTATTCATCTGCGAAAGAACAATGTTTCTTCGTGCAAGTGAATTTTTTGGATTTCTCGCAGGATTAAATTTTGTTGGCGCTTGAAGCATTCCAACAAGTACAGCAGACTCCTGAATGTTGAGAGAGTCCGGAGTTTTAGCAAAATAAGTTTGTGTAGCTGATTTTATTCCAAATGCATTACTACTAAATTCCACTGTATTCAAATACATAGCAAGAATTTCTTCCTTTGTATATCGTCGTTCCAGTTGGACAGAAATTATCCATTCCTGAATTTTCTGGATGACGCGATCCATTTTACTTTTCGGTTTTTCGTGGAAAAGATTTTTTGCAAGCTGCTGAGTCAATGTACTTCCTCCGCCGGCACTACCTGCTTTGAAAACAACACGAATCAATCCGCGAAGATCGATACCACTGTGATTTTCAAAACGAATATCTTCTGTTGCTTTTAATGCATTGATCAGATTTGGTGACAGATCATAGTAGTGAATGTTCGTCCGATTCTGAATATAATATTTTCCAATTATCGTAAGGTCGTTAGACAACACTTCCGAAGCCAGATTGCTTTTCGGATTTTCCAGATCTTCGAAAGTCGGCAGCTCTTCACCGATGAACCCTTTCGAAGCCAAAAATAACACGAACATTAAAAAGAGGAAGGGGAGAGAAACCAGTACCCAAAACAGGCGGATATATTTCTTAAAAGACGGTTTTGATTTAGGCATATTTAAACCGTGGTGGTTGAGATTCTATGAACGCTTGATAACGAAGATAATTGAATTCAGTCATGAAATATTGAAAACACATCTAATTGATATTTAGCATAGCACATTCCTCAAAAGGACCTAGAAGCCTCGAAGATACAAGGTTGAAATTGAATCTAAATAGCTTTGTAATCAAAACACCCTAGTGAATCCGTTTAATAATAACGTTTCAGAAAATGGGATGCCTCGAAGGGATTCGAAATCATTACCAGAATTTGTAAGATTTCTGATTCCAAGGAAATTTATAAAATGAAAACTGCCTATAAAAAGTATTTCCGAGCGAAGGGCCTGTAGCGCTTTAACGTTATCTCCACAATTCGCTAAAACTTTTGACCACAAAATATTACCGTAGATCCTCTTAATTCAAAGTTGTCCATTATCACCTGCAAAAATTAACACAATGTAACTTGTATGCAAGCTAAATTTTCAATAGTGAATTAAAATAGCCATAAATGTTTATCTGTTTTAATATCAATTATCGAAGGATCATTACATATCCGAAATCTGCGTAATTTAATCACCGCATTTTAGCTTCTATAAAATTACCATTCTATATTGAATCGAATCACTTAATTAAACACGAATAATTATGACATAAATAATTAGTCTCCACGTTTTTTCCATTTTATGATTCATAAGAACAAAACCTTGCAAAATTACCTTATCTAAAATGACAACAATGCCCACCGTTTGGGTCATTCGTAATAATGCAATTATTATTACTAAAATTGGTGAAGTCCTCTAACCAATAGAATTCAAAATTTTTTTTGGAATACACTTTGTGAAAGGCTCCATCTGAATACAAAGAAAAATTAGAGGAGTTTACTTCAAAAACGTATCATCAATATCCACCACCTTCACTTCACGAACTTCCAACGGATATTTCGCTACTACTTCATCTTCGTCAAGAATTTCTTTCGGAAGAGTTGCTTTCAGGTTATCTGAATATGACATTGGCGATACAGCCCCTGTTCTAAGACTTTCAACAAGATCATTTACTTCCGATTCATCTGTAACGATTACAATATCCATGTTCTGAACCTGCCAGTATTTTTTCATTGCATTGTTTACATCAGCAAGAGTAAGTTTTGAAAGAAGGCCGTCCAATTCAGTGATCCAGTCTTTTCTTCCATAGAATCTTGAATCCATCAGGTAACCTAATTTTTTTGATGGTGTCTCTATGTACAATTTGCTATAGCTTTTCAAGAAGTCACGTGTTGCATCAAAATCCTCCTGAGACAAACCGTTCTTCACAACATTTTCCATTTCACGAATTGCCATTCTGATGGCATAGTGAGCGTGACCGATCTTAATGTCTTTCAATTCCGGATACTGTCCTTTCAAACCTTTAGCAGTTTGAACCGGACGAAGCCAGATGCTGAAGTAGTTCAACGTTCTTGGCGTACCTGCCGGTGGAAGCATATTACCTCCGCCGTTCTGATACCATTCAATGTATGTATAATCACCATAGTTCATTGAACGTTCTTCACGGATCTTCTTATACAATCTTGAATACGATTTTCTGTGTTCTCCCAACCAGCTGTTCGCAACCATCATCGCTGCGAAGTCGTCATTGGAACGTGTAAGGTTCATTGGGAAACCGGCAGAAACTGCAGAACCTAATGCACCATTTTTAGAAACGATCTCAACAGAAATTCCTTTCGGCTGAGCCGGCATGCTGATCTGTGGAAGATTTGGTTTCAACACAGAAAGCAATCCTGCATCTGCTTTTACTTTAGATACGAATGATGCCGGATAATCACCTGCAATACCAATTAACACATTGCTATTTGTAAAATAAGACTGGTATTGTTTTTTAGCATCTTCAACAGTCAGTGTTTTCACACTTGCAACATTTCCTTCATTAAGCTGAGCATAAGGTGTACCGCGGAAAATAAATGATTCAAGATATTTCTTTCCAAGTTCTTCATCAGACGACTGACGAATTACCTGTTCAACATAATTCTGCTGATTAGAAAGCAAACGATCGAAATCACTTTTTGTGAATGAAGGATGCAATAACAATTCACGGACAACTTTAGAATAAAATTCATCTAAATATTGTGATGGAACTTCAAAAGAAATGATTGACACTTCTTTGTCAGTTGAGCTGCTCATATATGCAGACCATGGGTAAATCATTTTTCTAATGTCTGTAGAAGACATTTTTGAAGTACCACTTTCAACGATCATATCAGTAGTGATGCTTGTAAGACCTTCTTTTCCGGCAGGATCACAAATAGATCCATTACGGAACATATAGCGAAGGGAAACTTTTCCAAGTTTTGGAATTGGGAGTTGCACGATCTCCTGTGCTTTAGCAGCAACAAAACAGATCAGTAACAATCCGGCGATAAATATTTTTTTCATGATGATTGATTGTAAGAATTAGAATGTTACTTTTTCTGTTGGTGCAATTGTTCCTATCGTTAAACGTTCAGGAGAAAAATATTTCTGCGCAACACGCATAATGTCCTGAGGAGTAATTTTGTCGTACATGCCAAAATAATTATTCAGTTGTTCAGGATCACCCGAAACCCAAGTGAAGTGACTTAGATTTTGTGCGATGGCTGTAGGGTTATCGATTGACATGATTGCAGAATTTCTAAAGTTCATTTTTGTTTCTTGCAATAATTTACCATCGATTGGTTTTGATTTTGCTTCTTCAAGAACTCTTTCCATTTCTTTGCGGACGTAACCGAAATCAGCAGCATCCACCAATGAAGCTTCTACAGAGATCAAATATGGATCACGAGTTGTATAAGAATCGCCACCGATAGATCTTACTTTTTGTTCCTGGATAACTAATTTATTGTAGATGTCAGAATTTTCTCCGAAGTAAGCTGCACATAAAATATCCAGTGCAGGGAAGTCATTTGATTTCGCGTCGTAACCCGGTCCTTTGTAATTCATGCTTAAATATGGAGGAAATCCTGCTTTCTGAAGATTCGTATATTTAGTTTCTTTTTGTGCAGGCTCCGGCGGAACTGTAGAAACATAAGAACCTGTTTTCCATTCACCGAAATATTTTTTAGCAAGTGTATTTACTTTCTCTGCAGTTACATCACCAACAACTATTACTGTACAATATTCAGGGCGGTAGTAACGATTGAAAAATTCGATAGAGTAGTCGTATTGATTTGGCATATCCACAATATCTTCGAAGAAGCCCATTGTAGTATGCTTGTAAGTATGGCTTTCGAAAGCGGTGTTCTGAATCATTTCATTCAGCTTTGTATAAGGGTTCGCCGAATTTTTTGTGTACTCCCCTTTTACTGCACCGGCTTCTGTTTTGAAACCTTGAATAGAATATTTCAGATTCTGAAAGCGATCTGCTTCAAGCATGAACATAGTCTCCAATTTATTTGCATCACCCGTCATGTGATAAAGTGTTCTGTCAAGACTTGTGTTTGCATTAGCAGAAGCACCTGTTGATTTTAGTACAGCACCATATTTATCTTTCGGATAAAGATCCGTTCCTCTGAACATCATATGTTCGAAGAAGTGAGCAAAGCCAGTATGCCCTGGTTCAACTTCATTACGAGAACCGGTTCTGACAACAATATAAAATGCTGCAATACCCGGACTCTGATATGGGACAGTTACTACATTTAGTCCATTTTCCAATTTTGATTGAAGGATTGGATAAGGAAAGATTTTTTTCTGCGGTGGAGTTGTATTAGGATCAGTAATTGTTCCTCCTTTAACTGGTTTTACCATTTGACCCGGAGCAGTGACAGCCTTAGGTTCACTTTTCGGTTTAGGCTTTGCTTTTTCTTGTGAAAAAACTTTTGCGCCGGCAAAAAGCATTAAGAAGGCAAGGCCTCCTGTGAGTATCCTATTTGTTTTCATGAGCATTTTATTGGTATGCGAAAGTATCCTTTTCATTGCATTAAATAAAGAATTTAACACGACGTTAAGAGATTTCGAATTAGGAAGGCGGGGAGTTAAGGAGGTCAAGGCTCAAAGGTCAATGGTCAATGGCATTTATTTGCCTAAACGGTTAAAAAAGAGGTTTACTCTCAAACAAATATGAAGGTATTACGGAACACTTAAACTAAATTTACAGCAGGAAAAAAATTATGAGATTCATCACACTTTTCATCGTACTATTTATTGCTGCGATTGGACGTCCTGTATATCTTGAGGCGAGTGACAGAACGGCAGCACGTAAGGAATTATTCGATCTGTTAGAAAACAGGAAGGAGTTATTCGATAATTACAATCAGTCGATAAAAAAGAAAAGCGGCTTCTTCGGCAATCGTACAAAAAACGACATGCGTAAAAGTCATGCGACACTTCAGGATATCGTTGACATAGACAACAAGATCATGAATTCCCTTGAGCGTGTGATCGACACAAAGAACTACGAAAAAACTGCATTGACGTATGACCAGAATTCAAATCAGGATAGAATAAATAATTTATTGAAAGTAAATGAAGTTACACTTATTCAAAATGAAAAATTGACTGCAGAAAAAAAACAATTGAGTAAGGATGTTTTGAAAATGAAATTTTATTTCGTTTTACTTTTTTTGATAATCGCGTTTTTGCTTTACAAAATTTTAAAGAAAAAACAATCCGTTTAAAAATAAACACTAAGATCACTAAAAATTTTAGCCACGAATACACGAATAAAAAATAATTCATTCGTGAATTCGTGGCTAAAATTTTTAGTGATCTTCGTGTTGAAATCAGAAATTATTTTCCTTCGCTAGTGCGTTCAATCCGAATTCCTGCATCCATGATCTGCGGCAGTGGATCAATTCTCATCGCTTGTTCTAGCTGGAAATTATATTTCCCTGATTCAGGAAAACGGAAATCTCTTTTGAAGAGCTGTCTGTTATCCCAGATATCACCCATACCATCACCTAGCCATTTACCACTTGCATCGGCAAGAGTAAGTTCTAAAGTGTCGCGTTCCATTTTTCCGCTAGGCGAAGTCGTTGTAAAAAATAAAAAGATATTACTGAATTGATATCCGCCTGCATTTCGCAGATTAATATAAAGGTTGTGCGGATTGATTGTATCTTGAATGTCAACAGTAAACTGAATTGCATTTTTCTGTTCCCAGCGATTCTCAGGTAGCTTTACATTGTCTTCGAAAACAACACTGTTGTCACAAGATGAAAGTGATAGCACAGATGCAATCATTATTGCACTGAAGAAAATATTTCTGATCCGAAGTTTGATATTCATCCGTTATTGATCTGCAGGTTTATCGGGGCGAGGTTGACGAGGAGCTCTGTTAGTACGATTCGGCGAAGGTTCATTTGTTGATGGTGCAGGATTTGGATTCGGTTGTGCACTCTGAGGCTTCGGTTGATTCTGATTTGGATTCTGTTGTGGCCTTGGTTGATTCTGCGGACGAGGTTGATTTTGATTCGGATTATTCGGGCGCTGATTCGGTTGATTTCCTTGAGGCCGCGGCTGATTCTGTTGAGGAGCATTTTGCGTATTCGGCTTTAGTGCATTCGGTTGATTCTGCTGCGGACGAGGCTGGTTCTGCGGACGATTTTGATTTGGATTATTCGGACGAGGACCGGAAGCATTTCCTTGATTCGGCTGATTTCCTTGTGGTCTCGGAGAATTTCCTTGCGGTCTTTGTTGTTGATTAGGCTGTGCGCTTCCTTGAGGATTAGATTGCAGACTTCCCCCTGAAGGTTGTCCTGCACTTGCTTCACTTCCACCCGATTTTTTCTTCTTCTTCTTTTTCTTTTTCAACTTATCCATCCGGTCAATACGATCTTGTCCAACGACATTTTCATAATCCGGTGCGATATCTATTTCTACTTCTTCAGGAAGAGCCAGTTCAGCAGGGCGAATTTTTTCTTTGTTCATGTTGATGACCTCATTCACTCTGTCAACAGAGAGCATGACCCAGTTTCCGCCAACTCCACCTTCACTCAATTCGCGTTGTTCTTTTTTCTCATCGATTGTAAATGCATACCACATCAAACGTTTAAAAATATCTGTCTTGCGATGGAATGCTCTTCCTTTTTCTGTTTCAAGAATAACATTAGTAGAAGGAAAATCTTTTAGAGCGTCAACATATGAATCCAATTCATAATTCAGACAACATTTTAGCTTTGTACATTGTCCGGCAAGTTTCGCCGGATTCAATGCTAAGTTTTGATAACGCGCAGTACTTGTAGAAACTGTTTTGAAATCTGTTAACCATGTTGAGCAACACAATTCTCTTCCACAAATACCGATTCCACCTAGGCGACTTGCTTCCTGACGCATTCCGATCTGGCGCATTTCTACACGAATACGAAATTCTTCGGCGAGTTTTTTTATGAGTTCACGAAAATCGACGCGATCATCGGCAGTATAAAAGAACGTAGCTTTCTTTCCGTCGCCTTGAAATTCAATATCACTTAACTTCATAGAAAGTTTTAGTGATTGAATGATCTCACGTGAACGACTCAGAGTTGATGGTTCTTTATCTTTTACTTCATTATATTTTTCTAACTCAGATGGCTTAACTTTTCTGTAGAGCGGTTTAATGATATCTGAATCTTCCGGAACACCTTTCTTGCGCAATTGAAAACGTACCAGTTCGCCGATCATAGAAACCACGCCGACATCATGACCGGGAGAGGCATCAACAGAAACCAGATCACCGACTCTTAATTCGACATTGTCTTTATTAGAATAAAATTCTTTGCGACTACCTTTAAAGCGCACTTCAACTATTGGGAAAGGAGCCTGCCCTGAAGGCAGCACCATATCAGAAAGCCAATTCGATACATTTAGCTTGTTACAACCACCTGTTCCGCAAGTTCCATTACTCCGGCACCCACCCGGTGCTCCATCTTTTCCCGTACTACACGATTTACAAGCCATATGATAAATATCAATAATATGCAAAAATAGCAAATTTGGGGAACTGGGGAAGGAATATAAGTGACGAGTGTATTGCCTTGACTTTCAGCATTTAATGCAAGTGTGAGGTGCAGGTTTGAAGTATGGAGTGTGGAGGTGTACGTCACACTACACACTTCAAACCCCAACTCAAACAATTATATTAAAATCATAATTAGTGCTAAATCAAAGTGTATTGTTTGAAATGTGTTAGATTTTGCATACTGTCACAAACAAAAACTCACCTCTCCATCCTCAACAATCGATTCACCGTAAACGACAAATCCGAAAACAAAATTTTAAAATTCGCATTTCTGTCAATGTGGAAAGTTGCCTTGTTGAATTCTTCCACGAATTCGTCGGCATTGTTAATATGAATAAGTGGCGCCAGTCGTGCAAGTGTGGTTAGCTCTTCTCCATCAATTCTTACAAGGGAACGATTTGCATAATTGATCAACAGACACTCACGAATATTATCAAGACAGTCGATTAAAAATTCTTTTTGTCCATCGCGGGAACGTTCATTCAATTTCAATGCAAATTCATTGATCACTTTTACGTTCAATTGATAGCATGCTCGCATCCACAAAATAAAATCTTGCTGAAAAACTGTACGCTCTTCAGCGCGATCAAGCAATTGCAATGCCTCCGAAAAACTTCCATTGGATTTATGATGTAAATGTCGAGCAGTTGATTTGTCGACACCATGATTGGTCGTCAATTCAGTAAGCATATCTGATTCGCTGATACGACTTACTTTTACAAGCTGTGTTCGAGAAACAACTGTAGATAAAAGTTCTTCATAATTTTCAGACACTAAAAAGAACAATGTCTTTTCCGGCGGCTCTTCGAGAATTTTCAGAAGTTTGTTAGCAGCCGGGTGATTCATTTTTTCAGGAAGCCAAATGATCACAATCTTATACGGTGCCTCAACTGCTTTCAAATTCAGGCGATGCATGATATCGGCACTTTCGTGAACAGAAATAATTCCCTGTTTGTTTTCGATATCGGCAGCATCCATCCAACTCATATAATTCAGATAAGGTTCAGCGAGAATTGCTTTTCTAAATTGTTCAATGAAGTCAACACTCTTCGGTTCTTTTATTTTATCTTTTGTAGCAACCGGAAATGAGAATGAAACATCGGGATGAACATATTTTTCCATTTTGATGCAAGCAGAACAAGTTCCACAGGAATCATCATCACCCGGATTTTCGCAAACGAGATATTGAGCAAAAGCAACAGCCATAGGCAGTCCGCCAGTCCCTTCCGGACCAAGAAAAAGCAAAGCGTGACTAACTCTGTTTTCCTTAGCGGAATGAATAAGTCGTTTTTTCACGTCATTGTGACCGATTACTTGAGCAAACTTCATAGAGCAAAAATAGTTTTTTGTTTTTATCGTTTGTGTATTTGGGGGAATATTTATTCTGTCGTACGTAAGTGGTGATTGGTTAAAAACTCACTTTCATTACCAAATTGACCTGCATATAAACAAGTATCTTTGACCCAATGAAAAAAATATTTCTTTCACTCTTAATTCTTATCACGTATTTCAGCTATGGACAGGAAATGTGGGGAATCAGCAATAGTAATTATAGCGGGAACATGGGGATTTTTCTGAATCCTTCTACGATTGTTGGTGCGCCATATAAGTATGAGATCAACATAGTTGCAGCAGATTTTTTTGCTGAAAACAGTTACATCTACTTTCCTCAGGACAAACACATTGTATGGAATTCGATCACAGGAAACAATGAACCGGGAAAAAACTATTCATACAGAACAGGCGATGCCACTCAAAAAGGTTTTGGACATACGCTTATTATCGGTCCGAGTTATATCAAGAACAATGGCGACTGGGCCTGGGGATTGCATTCTGCTATTCGTACAGAAGTAAGTGTATTGGATGTTCCAACAGATCTCGCATATATAGCGTATTCAGGATTTCATGCACCTGAAACCTTTGGAGTGCGCTTTAACTCAACTCCTATGAGTTATGCGAGCGCAAACTGGCTGGAACTTGGAGGGACATACGGCCGTGTATATCGTGAGACAGAAAATGATTACATAAAGTGGGCAGCAACAGGAAATATCTTAATTGGTTCGAATGGTTGGTATGGCGATATTCAAAATCTCGATTATACAGTTATCGATTCAACTAACGCTGTTATTCATAATATGAATGCAACGATTGGAGAAACAGAAAATGATCCCTTCATTGGAATTCGTGGTCTGGGGTTGAGTACAACACTTGGTGCAACATATATGCACAAAAGAAGACAAGGTGGGTTCGAATGTAATCGTAGTAATGACAATATGAAAAAGTACGATTACAGAATCGGAGTTTCATTGATCGATCTGGGAACGATTCGCTATTTCAGAAAATCACAAGTGGCAAATGTTGCTACAACAACTAACCAAGTGTGGACAGGAATTGATACTGCAAATATTAACTTGAATAATATCGGTGAGTCATTGGTAAATAACGTCGGTGGAACGATTAATGACGATGGGTTTTACATCTGGGCACCATTGGCAATTAGTACTCAATTTGATTATTCATTTACTCCGAAGATCTATGGAAATTTATCGCTTGTAAAAAGAATTCATTTCACGGAAAATCAAATTGCGCGCGGAGATCAGATGAATATTTCTGCTCGTTATGAAAAAAGAAAATTCGAAGCGAATATAAATTACTCACTTTTCGAATGGGATCAATCGTCAATCGGATTAGGTCTTCGATACAAATGGTTTGTGATTGGAACAGATCGCTTATTACAATTTATCGGCTTGTCTGATGTACAAGCATTCGACTTCTTCTTCGGTTTCAAGTTTCAATTTTGCAAGAAGCCGTTTAGTCCGGGGCCGGATTGTGCGGCGTTCCAATAGGACCGGGATTTAGGACCGGGATTTTGCTGATTTATGGATTTTCTTGATGTGTTGCTTGCCTACTACAATTAATTTACTTCATGTAAAAATTACATTCACAACATCATCATTTACTATCATATTTCATTGGCACTCCTTTTTCTACAAACTTCTCAACCATAAATTCCATAAATCAGCTAAATCCAGATTTAGACTTCTGCGTAATCCCTTAATCAGCCAAATCCCGGTCCAAACTTTTTATGCGCAATCCAATAATCAGCTAAATCCCGATCCAAACTTTTTCTGCGCAATCCAATAATCAGCTAAATCCCGGTCAAACTTTTTCTGCGCAATCCAATAATCAGATAAATCCCGGTCACTTTTTGTTTATTTTTGCGCCATGAAAACCATCGACAACCACAACTTCAAGAATGAAAAGGCGCTAATCCGTGTTGATTTTAATGTACCCTTAGATAAAGAGTATAACATTACCGACGACACCAGAATTCGTGCAGCGATTCCAACAATTAAGAAGATCCTTGCTGATGGCGGTTCTGTAATTTTGATGTCACATTTAGGTCGACCGAAAGAAGGTCCGGCGGAAAAATATTCTTTGAAGCATCTTGTCGATCACATTTCAAAGCTAACAGGTACGACTGTGAAATTTGCGGATGATTGCATTGGCGCAAGTGCAACACAATTATCTTCGGAGCTAAAACCGGGAGAAATTTTACTCCTCGAAAACCTCCGCTTTTACAAAGAGGAAGAAAAAGGTGATTCTGCTTTTGCAAAAAAACTGGCAGCGCTTGGAACTGTTTATGTGAACGATGCATTTGGTACTGCTCATAGAGCTCATGCATCTACTGCAGTGATCGCGGAAAATTTTCCAGGTAAAAAATTCTTTGGTTATGTTATGGCGGGTGAGTTGGCGAATGCAGATAAAGTACTATTGCATGCAGAAAAACCCTTCACTGCAATTATGGGTGGCGCAAAAGTGTCAGACAAAATTCTCATCATCGAACAATTAATGAATCGTGTAAACAATTTATTGATCGGTGGCGGAATGGCTTTTACATTTGTGAAAGCAATGGGAGGAACTATTGGTTCATCGCTTTGCGAAGAAGATAAATTGGATCTTGCACTTTCTATCATTGAAAAAGCGAAAGCAAAGAATGTGAATCTTATTCTTCCAGTAGATACGATCATAGCAGATAAATTTGATGCGAATGCAAATTCAAAGACATGTAACATCAACGAAATTCCTGATGGCTGGATGGGTCTAGACATCGGACCCGAATCAGAAAAACTTTTCAATGCAATCATAGCTTCATCAAAAACAATTTTGTGGAATGGTCCCGCCGGAGTTTTTGAATTCGAAAAATTCTCTCACGGTACAAAGGCTGTTGCCAATGCAATTGCAGACGCGACATCGAAAGGAGCATTCTCTCTTATCGGTGGTGGAGATTCCGCTGCAGCAATCTCGAAATTTAATTTGACGGATAAAGTCTCCTATGTTTCTACCGGTGGTGGTGCATTGTTGGAATACATCGAAGGCAAAGAATTGCCTGGAGTGACGGCAATAAATAATTAAATTTTTTCCACGAATACACGAATAAAAAATAACTCATTCGTGTATTTGTGTCAAAAATTTTAGTGGTCTTAGTGCTTGATTACCAAGACTCCGACTTTCAGCAACGGATAATAAAAAATCGATTCCGCCTTTTTATCTGTGTCCAGCCATTTGAATTTTGCATCTGCTTTATTGAAAAAGTAAAGAAACAATCCAACAAGAAAAGCATATTTTAAAACTCCAAAAATCGCTCCGGCAATTTTGTTGAAGAGCCCAAGTGCGGTAATGCTAACTAAACCTTCGAAAAGTTTAGCAAGAAACCATGCACCAATGCTAACACCGATCCACACTAACATGAATGAAACATATCGTAATGTTTCCGGTGAACCCCCAAATGTTTTGAATAAAAATTCCGCAACAGCTGCCGCCATTTTGAATCCAAGAAAATAACACAACACTAGTGCGCCTAACATTGCAACCTCAAAGCTAAAACCTTTGATGAAGCCTCGGATTGCGCCGAAGGCTAGTAGTATCAGTATGGCGATGTCGATTGTTTGCATTGATTCGGACGAAATTTAGTTGAATAGTGTGAAGTTTCAGTTTGTGGTGTGAAGTGTGTAGGTACGTCACACTACACACCACAAACTGAAACTCAAACTGCATTATACAATTCCCCGCTCCTTCTTCACCTTCTCATACGCCTCATTGATCTTCTTAAACTTATCCTGTGCATCTTTCTGATATTCGGGACCAAGGTGATGAACTTTATCGGGGTGATACTTTACGGCCATTCTACGATATGCTTTCTTCACTTCATCGTTAGTAGCAGTTTTTTCAACTTCAAGAATTTTGTACGATGAATCAACTTCAACAATGAACATCGCTTTGATGCTGTTGAAATCTGCTTGCGATACTCCAATAAGGTGACTGATCTGACTGATCACATTCAATTCTTCCTGTCCAACCGCTCCATCACTCGAAGCAAGTCCGAATAATAAGTGGATCAATTCAAGTCGTGACGGTGGATCAACGTATTGTCTGATCTGCTGACTAACTTGTCCGATCTGAATATCCTGTTTAAGAATTTCGCGGAATAGCAGCATCCGCTCTTGCGTATGTGCTTCGCCGAATTGGCGATTAAAAAAATTCCGAACGAAATCCAGTTCAGACTTTAGGATTCGTTGATCTGCTTTCATTACAGCAGCACAAAGCACAAGCAATGCTGCGCTAAAATCATTCGCTAAAAAACCCGGTGGTGTATTCGGACTTCCGGTTTGAATTTTAAGACTACTTTCTTCTGTGATAGAACCTAAAGCAAATCCAAGGATTCCACCTATTGGTCCACCAACTGCCCAACCTAGGCCACCGAAGATCCATTTATTCCAGCTTGACATTTTAATTTAGTGTTTTGGACATTCACACGATTCCTCTTTGAGCATTTCGCGTATAACATTCAGAGTAACGACATCCAAGGTAGCCATTGTTTTATTTACGGTCTGACCCTCTTCTTTATCTTTCAATTCTTTATTAATGATCATCTCTGCCATCATAGCGCCAATTTTCTTGCGCTCGTATTTTTTAAAAATGATATATGCTTTTAATTGGTCAGTAGACATTTTTCTGCACGTATCAATCATTGTCTTTCTATCGACTTTCATAAAGTCGACCGGATTTTTAGAATACATATCGACCATATCCCATGTATTATTAGTACGTTGATAGTCGTCAGATATTTTATACAACATTCTGTATCGGAAACCCTCTGTATTGGTGATGTATGCTTTATTATCGACTTCCACCATTCGATTGTATCTGGCGCGGCCTTCCGGTCCACACCACAAATAAGTTCCATTGAATTTTCTATTCAATGCACGCAATTTTGTCATATCAAATCCATTCAACCGATCGAAGTATTTATTTCTGATCGACATGGTTGTAATTTTACCTCTTCCTTTCAGCGCAATTCTTTCCCAGCCCTTAACCGCTTTTTTCTCGCCCGGTACTGTACAATAAACGGTATTGACGATAACGTTATTTGCTACTAATTTATCAACTACAACATCAATGTCTACAGTGCCCGTTGTCACATCACCATTGCCAACGAGAAAGATCATTTTAATAGCATCCGGATCTTTCGACCAGGAAATTTTTTAAGGCAAGTATTAAGAGTTGCACCAACGTATTGATCACCTTTTCTATTCGCGAAGGAATTTTATAAAGCAAACTCGTCAGCTTTTCGAAGTCTGTGCTCAGGTCTTTTACGATCCGTGTATATCCATTTTGTTTTCCATAGCTGAAACGTGCATAGGTAACAACTGCAATTCTATAATTCGGCTGCGGATTACAATTTGAAAGAGTGTACCAATAATCCCAGATGTGATTTCTCAAATGATCGATCAATCCATTTGAACTACTGCTAAGATCCATAGCAATAACGATGTCAACCGGTCGACCGGTTTTGATCTGTCCGTTTGCGGAAACAGAAAAAAACAAAAGGAAAGCGTATAAAATTCGTAATAAACTGCGGTGTGGCACGGCTAAAATAATTCAGTGGGCCGCAAAGGTAGCAATCCCGCAAAATTCTGAATACCTTTGTTGCAAATGGATGCAATTGATTTACAAAACTTAAAGCAGGATTGGGAAAAATTAACCCAAACGTTGGCGAATACATATGGCGAAGAACCTGATCTTCAAGCCATACTTTTTTTAATTGGAATCCAGGAGTTAGGAAAAGGGCCGATGAAATATTCGAAAGATGAAAAGCAGGATTTGATGCACATAGCAGTGTGCAAGCTGATGAGTCAATTTGGATATTACGAATTAGAGGGACTTGACCAGGAAGGGTGGCCACATTGGAAACTTGTGAAAAAGCTCCCGCCGCTCACACTGAAAGAGCAGGATTTACTATTGAAACAAGCTGTTATTGAATACCTTAAGTAGCTTTTTCAAAAAACAAAAAGTCTATAAATGAAGCGTTATACTAACTGTTTCATGTTGTTTTAAACGGACAACGCCACGAGCAGTATCGGTATTTCTGATTGCTTCAGCATTCAGATACGCTTCCAGGTCAAATGAAAATTCAGCTTTGCCGGCAGCATCAGAAATTTTAGTGATGCGAAGATCTGATTGAACACCATTCACATTATTTACAGCAGTGTCCTGCCATAAAGTTACAGAAGCGCCTTGTACTGAGCGACCTGCAGAATCAACCACGGTAATGACAGCAACGGTAGGTCCATCTTTTTTGCATGAGCCGAAGGTAAAAACGCAAAAAACACCTAACACGACAAGAGCGGTAATAAGTCCGCTTCTCTTTTCTGAATTCATCTGATTTTGGTTAATATTGTGGTCTATCTAATAACAACACAAAAATATAATAAAATGAAGAAATTAAGCATACTTTTTTCAATATTATGTCTCACTTATGCCTGTAAAGCACCACAAACGGCTTCAAAAACAGACAATAGTAAAAAAACGAATGAAAACATTGAGCACGAAGTCCTGATTTCGACTTCAATGGGGGATATGGTTGTGAAACTTTATAATGGCACACCACAGCATCGCGATAATTTCCTGAAGTTGGTAAACGAGAAATTCTATGACAGTTTATTATTTCATCGAGTAATCAGTGGTTTTATGATTCAAGGTGGAGATCCACAATCAAAAAATGCTGCAGCGGGAGTAATGCTTGGCATGGGTGATGTTGGTTATACAATTCCTGCAGAATTTGTTGATACGCTTTTCCACAAAAAGGGAGCACTTTGTGCAGCTCGAACACCAAATCCACAAAAAGCATCAAGTGGTTGTCAATTCTATATTGTACAAGGAAGAGTAATGACAAATGATCAAGTGCAGATGTTAGAATCACAAAGAGGAATTGTGCTAAGTGCCAAACAAAAAGAAGCGTACACAACTATTGGAGGAACTCCGCAGCTCGACAGAGATTATACCGTTTATGGAGAAGTGATCAAAGGTCTAGATGTACTTGATAAAATCGCCTCAGTAAAAACAGCGCCTGGTGATCGTCCGGTTGAGGATGTGAGGATGAAGATGAAACTGATTAAATAACGAATAACGAATAGCGAATAATTACAGAATGTGCTATCCGTTCAATTGAATTATCATTGAATGATAGTTTCGATTCTCGAATTACAATTCACGAATTACTCTTACTACTCAATACATAGATGCAACAAAAGATAGACACGCTGATCAACGAAATAGAAACATTCGCTGCTCAGACCAAAGAAGAAGTAGAGGGATTCCGAATAAAATATTTCGGAAAGAAGGGGGTATTGGCAGATCTTTTTGCTGAGATGAAAGGAATTGCTCCTGAAATGCGAAAAGACTTCGGCTTAATGGTCAATAGTCTGAAAGTAAAAGCAGAGGAGCGGTTAGAATCATTTCAGCAGATTTTAGAGAATGCAAGTGATGCACAAAAACCAAAAGATCTTGATCTGACTCTTCCCGGGGAAGCGATAGGTTTAGGGTCTCGTCATCCTTTATCATTGGTAAGAAATGAGATTCTGAATATTTTCAAGCGCATCGGATTTACAGTTGCTGACGGTCCGGAGATCGAAGATGATTGGCATAATTTCACAGCATTGAATTTTCCGGAGAATCATCCGGCGCGCGATATGCAGGATACATTTTTCATTTCACAGGAAGGAAGCACAGATTCAATTGCATTGCGTACGCATACTTCATCGATACAAGTACGTATCATGGAGCAATCAAAATCTACACCACCGATTCGCATACTCGCACCCGGACGTGTTTATCGTAACGAAGCAATTTCAGCTCGCGCACATTGTTTCTTTCATCAGGTAGAAGGATTGTATATTGACGAAGGAGTTTCTTTCGCCGATCTTAAGCAAACGCTTTTATATTTTGCGCAAGAGATGTTTGGTTCAGATGCAAAGATCAGATTGCGTCCGAGTTATTTTCCATTCACAGAACCATCAGCAGAGATGGATGTAAGCTGTCAGATCTGCAAAGGCAAAGGCTGTAATGTTTGTAAATACACCGGCTGGTTAGAGATCATGGGTTGCGGAATGGTCGATCCAAACGTTTTAGAAAATTGCAAGATCGATTCCACAAAATACACCGGCTATGCATTCGGCATGGGCATTGAGCGTATTGCAATGTTGCGTTATGACGTGAAAGATTTGCGGTTGTTTTCGGAGAATGATGTGAGGTTTTTACGACAGTTTAAAAGCGAGTAATTTTAATTAATAATGAAAAATTAATAATGGGTGACATTGAAAGCAGCATCCGTTTATTTAAATCACTATAATCTTATTTCCATTTTAAAAAATAGTATTTATGCTAAAATTTTTGTTGTTGCTCTTTTGTCCGGCAATTTTATTTGCACAGAAAACAAGGATTGTTTCAAAAAGCATTGACAGTACAGGAATAAAACAAGTTTATTCAATTCTTGATTTCACTTCTTATCAATCACAAGGAAAATTTGTTTCTGATAAAGACTCTTTTCCGGAAGTAATGCATGGCAAATTTCAAGCTTTCAATAATGACACCCTATTGGTTGAAGGTTATTATAAATTTGGAATGAAAGACAGTATTTGGAAAGAGTATGATAATATAAATAGAAACTTATCAGGAAGTGGGCTCTATTATTACGATTTAAAAGATGACTGGTGGGTGTATTATAATTTAATGGGAAAAGCTATAAAGAAGTACAATCATAACAGCAAGGAGACTATCATACTCGATTCTTTACTTTATAATGAGTATGAAGACGGGGAGATCTTCCAATTTGTTGAAATACCTCCACGATTTATTGGTGGCGAAAATGAATTGATGCGTTTTTTAGGGACAAATATTCACTATCCAAATTACGCCAAAGAAAGAAATATCCAAGGCAGAGTATACATTACTTTTGTCATCGATAAAACAGGCACAGTAAAGAATGCAAAAGTTCTCCAAGGAATCGGTGGTGGTTGTGATGAAGAAGCATTGAGAGTTGTAAATCTGATGAGTAAAAACATGTGGGTTCCGGGATATCAAAATGGTCAAGCTGTTCTTGTAAAATATAATATGCCAGTTGTTTTTTCTTTAAAAAACTAGAATGATGAAACTTATTCTAAATAAACAAATAACCAAAATTGTCATTTTAATCTTATTTCTTTTTAGCAATTCGCTATTGGGGCAAAAAACAGTTTTGAAAACTATTAATCATGCGAACAATAAAAGCAAAGAAGTTTTTCATGTTTCTATGAATGATGAATCAATAAAAATTGGTCCGTACCGTTATCAAGATTCGATTGGAAACATCCTATTAAGTGGAAGTTATTGGATGAATCAAAAGATAGTATTTGGACGGGGTTCGCTCCAGATGGGAAAACAATTCAATATCGTGGGGCTTACAAACGAGGGATGCCTGTTGATGAATGGAAATACTTTAATGCAGGTAAATTAGCAATGGTATACGATTTTTCGAAAAATGAATTAGTCTCATTTAATTCGAATGACTCACTTATAAGTGCATTTTCAATAAATGTAAATGGACAAGATACAATAAAGACACCAATTGATCATCCTGCAATGTATATTGGAGGAGACTATTATTTATTAGAATATTTGAAAACAAATATTGAATACCCGTTCTACGCGCGTGAGAATAATATCCAAGGAAATATTTATATCGGATTTACTGTCGACAGCACAGGGACGGCAATAAACCACCGAGTTTTACGGGAGATCGGCGGTGGCTGCGATCAAGAAGCAATGTTAGTTGTAAGAGAGACAACTAACAACTGGATTCCCGCAATTTCAAATGGCAAACCGGTTAATTCATATTTGACGGTTCCTGTTTCGTTTCGTATGGCGAAATGATATGTGCAATGAAAATGTGTTTCTAGTGAAGGTGTTCGCCGTGCAGGATAATAGCCGTGCAGGATTTATAATCCTGCACCCCCGTGCTGCGGATTTTTAATCCGCCAATAAATTTTCATATTATAAGAAGTTGAATTTATTGCGGAACATCTCTCATCCTATTTCCCACCTTATTTCATAATCCAATCTTTGCAAAAAGATAAATTATGAAAAGAAATATAAAAGACGACAAATCTTATTTTCTGACAATGACAACTATTCAATGGATAGATTTTTTTACCAGACCGAATTTGAAAAATGTAATCGTTGACTCTTTGAATTATGCAGTTGAAAACAAAGGCTTGAATATTTTTGCGTGGGTGCTAATGTCTAACCATCTTCATCTATTGGCAAACACACATGATAATGTCAAGCTCTCCGATGTTGTTCGTGATTTTAAAAAATTCACTTGTAAAAAAATCGTAGATGAAATCATAACTCAAAAAGACAGTAGAAGAGATTGGCTTATCGACAAAATAGAATTTAATGCAAGGATATCACCAAAAAATGAAATGTTTAAAGTGTGGCAAGATGGAAATCATGCAATTGAAATTTACTCAGAAGATTTTACTTGGCAGAAATTAAATTATATTCATCAGAATCCAGTGAGGGCACAAATTGTAGAAAAGGAAGAAGATTATCTACATAGTTCTGCTAGGAATTATCATGGTATTCCCGGGTTGGTGAAGGTTGAGTGCTTGACGCCACCTGTGATGCATTTGGGGAAACCGGGGTTCTTTAGAGTTTAGGCGGATTAAAAATCCGCAGCACGGGGGTGCAGGATTATAAATCCTGCACGGCTATTATCCTGCAGGTCTACCCACACACACACTGAATTTAATACGCGCGTTCGTTGATCCCTTCAATATAATTCACAAAAGCCTTACATACGACGCGGTTACCGCCGGGTGTTGGATAGTTGCCTGAGAAATACCAATCGCCACGGTGATTAGGACATGCAGAATGAAGGTCTTCGATGCTTTGGAAAATGATCTGGAGGTCGGCTTGTAGGTCCGATGGACGAACAAGTTCCGCTATTTTATTACTGATCTGTTCTGCGGTGAATGGCTGATAGATCATCCGAACATAATTTTTCATTTCGTTGCCACCCATACTTAATTGCTCTTTGCAACGTGCATAGGTTTCGTCGATGATATGTTCGAGATTATTTTCTTCCAGCAATTGTATAGCTGCACGGAATGCGATCAAGTCGCCGATCTTTGCCATGTCAATTCCATAGCAATCCGGATAACGAATTTGTGGAGCAGAACTTACAACAACTATTTTCTTCGGACCAAGTCTGTCGAGCATTCGAAGAATAGAATTCTTCAAAGTAGTTCCGCGAACGATCGAGTCGTCAATTACAACTAGGTTATCAATTCCTTTACGGATTGTTCCGTATGTAATATCATAAACGTGTGTAACCAGATCGCTACGTTCATCATCGTTGGTAATGAAGGTGCGAAGTTTTGCATCTTTGATAGCAATCTTCTCCGCACGTGGACGAATGGAAAGGATCTCCATTAATTTTTCATCGGTAAGATCATTGCCAAGCGCTTTTATCTTTCGCTTTTTTACATCACGCAAGTAATCTTCCATTCCGTGAAGCATTCCATAAAAAGCAACTTCAGCTGTATTAGGGATGAATGATAAAACTGTATTCCGAAGGTCGTAGTCGACTGATTGTAATGTCGACTGACACAACAAACGACCCAACTCTTTTCTTTCTTTATAAATATCTACGTCGCTTCCCCGAGAAAAATAAATTCTTTCGAATGAACAACTCAGTTTTTGCGTCGGTTCATTGATCAACTCCTCACCTACTTTCCCGTTCTTACGCATGATCAATGCATGGCCGGGTTTTATTTCCTGAACAGATTCAACAGGCACATTAAATGCAGTCATGATTGCAGGACGCTCACTTGCAACAACTACAATCTCTTCATCGCGATAATAAAATGCCGGACGAATTCCTGCAGGATCTCGCAACACAAATGCATCACCATGTCCGAACATTCCGGCTATTGCATAACCACCATCCCAGCGATGTGATGAGTTTTTTAAAATTTTAGCAATATCAATGTGCGAAGCAATAAGTGGTGAAATTTCTTCCTTGCTATTTCCAAGCTTTTTGAATTTGGCATACTGCACTTCATTTTCTTCATCGAGAAAATGTCCGATGTTTTCCATTACAGTAACAGTATCTGCTTTTTCTTTTGGATGCTGACCAATGCGAATCAGATCTTGAAAAAGTTCGTCGACATCCCTAACCAAAGTTCACCGGTAAAAGCGACATTTTTTTTCAGCCATTCAGGATCCGATAAATGTTCGGGATTTTCTTTCCCAACCTCTTCGAACTTGGCTTGCATTCTTCCGAAAATATCTTTGATCGCCTGTTTATCATTACTCCGATAACGACTGATGTATCTTGTTCCCGGGAGGACATCGAATTTGATGTTAGCAACGCCGGCGCCATCTTGTCCACGATTGTGTTGCTTTTCCATCATCAGATACAGCTTATTCATTGCATAAAAAGCCGTTCCGTATTTTTCCTGATAATATGAAAGTGGCTTAAGAAGCCGAATCATAGCGATTCCGCACTCGTGATGAAGGAAGTCAGACATGGTGCAAAGATACGGTTTTCAGAAGGAAATAAATAATTCAAAAGTCAATCCTGATAGCTATCGGGATCAAAAATCAAAAATGAGTTGAACATCCTCTCGTTTTAATTGGTAATTGCGCAAAATTTTAGCAATTAATGAATTTTAAGGTAAAAAACGGATAGGCTATTAACGTTCGAATCACAAATTACGATTCACAAATTACGATTTCTACTATCCAACCTGATACTCCTCCTCCTGATCGATCAAATTCGCGACAGGAATTGTTATACTGAAAACATGATGATCAGCTTTGTATTCATACTTGATCTTGGCGCCAATGTGGTCGATGATCTTTCTGACAATTGCCAAACCGAGTCCGATGCTATCGGGCGACTCTCCTTTTTTGAAACGATCAAACACTTCATCAGGTGAAAGAACAGGTGGATGACCACTATTTGCAATTTCAAATTTATCTTTTGTAAATGTTACAAATAGATCTCCATTTTCAAGATTGTATTTAATGGCGTTAGAGAGCAGGTTGGTAAGAAGAATGTCAGCGAGATGAGGATTCATTCTAACTAGCAATTTATCATCTATATCCTGATGTAATTGTATATTCTTCGATGAAATAAAAAGTTCAAGATCCTCCAACTGTTTCCTTAGTAATTTCCCCATTTGTAAAAGTTGCAATCCTGCATACTGATCGTTATCGATTCTTGTCAGCATGATCAATCCTTTATTCATCTTCGACAAACGATTCACAGAATCCAGCGTGCTCAAGATCTGATTGAGTTGCGTTTCATTCAATTCACTTTGCAAAAGCAACTCGAGTTTAGAACGAATAATTGCCAATGGAGTTTGTGTTTCATGCGACATATTCTCTGTAAACTCGCGGAGGTTCTTATAGTCACGTGTAACTTTGTCTGTCAGTTTAGAAAGTTCTGCATTCAATGCATTGAATTCATCTACCTGACTTCTTTGGAACATTGTATTTCCTCCTTTTTGCAAGTCGAATGTTTTAAGCACATTTAATGCCCTGTAAAAAGGATTCCAGATCTTACTGGAGAACCATCTGTTCAAAAAATAAAAACAAGCAATGATATCAAGTGCAACTAATAACAATGTTGCAAGAATGCCCTCTGCAAGTTGTTCTGTTTCTGTAAGTCTGCGTGCTAACTTTATTCGGTAACTTTTACCATCCACTAACTGTTCATAGGTCATCATACGATAAGGAACTTTTCCTTTCTCATATAGATCATAGATCGTAGTATCAATCATGATCACTCGAAATGAAGTGAACTTAGGTATAGGTTCAATTTCTATTCTGTCGCCAAATATCAAATGGAGATTTTGTAATCCTTTTTGATGCTCCAATTGTTTTGCAATTTCACTCTTCTCAAAAAGCATATGTTCTGAGATCTCATTATCTACCAAATACAAAACACGATAAGCAAGAAAAGCACTGCTCACCAACAGGAGAACCAGGGCGATTGCAATGTAATATCGGTTTGTAAGGTTGAGTAGTTTCATTCAGATGACAATTTATATCCTACACCGTAGATCGACTTCAGATAATCGTGTGCTCCGTTGTCTGTCATTTTCTTTCGTAGATTTTTAATGTGGCTATAAATAAAATCAAAAGAATCAGCCATATCGGCATGATCACCCCATAAGTGTTCAGCGATAGATTCTTTCGTCAAAACTTTATTCTGGTTACTTAAAAAGTAAAGTAAAAGTTCGTGCTCTTTTTTAGTGAGTGAAATGAGTTTATCTTTTACGTACATCATCATTTCATCAGGAACAACACGAATCTCATTGAAGAGAATTTCATTCTTGCCTTGAAAAGCTCTGCGGCGAACGACCGATTTTATACGAGCAACTAATTCCGGCATGTAGAATGGCTTGGTGACATAATCATCAGCACCGAAATTTAGGCCCACCAAACGATCGTCGAGAGAATTCTTCGCCGAAAGAATTACTATGCCCGTTTGTTTTTGTTTTTGTTGAAGGATATTGATCACTTTCAATCCGCTACCATCGGGCAAACCAATGTCAAGCACAACACAATCATATTCATACAGGTCAGCCTTTTCGCTGGCTTCAGCCAATGTTTCAGCCTTTTCGCAGATCATCCCAGATTCTTTCAAGAATGTCAGCATTGAATCCAATAATTGTTTTTCGTCTTCGACTATGAGAATCTTCATGTTAAATATATAAATGATAATTTCAAATTAATTAGTTTTGGAATTCTATAAAATTCAAACTTTTACAGCTGGTCCACTGCGCAAAAGTAAACTATGGCCGGTCAGTTCGCTACTAATTTACAAAAAAGTTAGATTCAGTTCAGAATTCATCCAGAATCAAAGTCTATGTTTGAAAACTAATTCACCTACCTACTTCTAAAAAATGAAAAAACTCGTCTTAATTATAGTTGCTTGCAGTGCCATATTCCTCTCGCTAACCGCAGAAAATATGGATGACAATGGTAAAGCAGGATTTACCGGAGCACCGGGTGAACTTGACTGTACTGATTGTCACGATACTTATGCTCTCAATTCCGGTGGGGGCACTGTTACTTTGACTTCTACAAATATGACCGGGTGGATGTATGACCCTGGCGTTACTTATCATATGATTGCAACTGTTTCAAGAAGCCAAAACTCTTTGTTCGGTATTTGCGTTGAGGCCTTGTTGCCGACGAATGCAAATGCAGGAACACTAGTAATTACAAATTCCACATTAACACAAATCAAGACAAAAACCGTAACCGGGGTAAGCAGAAGAAGTGTTGTTCATAAACTAGATGCAGGACAAGGAACAGGTTCATTCTCTTTCGAATTTGATTGGACGGCACCGGCAACAAATGCAGGGGACGTTACATTTTATTTCGCAGGAAATGCCACTGATGCAAATGGGGATGAATTCGGAGATTATGTTTATAATAGCAGCCAAGGTTGTTTCTTATAATCTAAATAACAGTATTTCTGAATTGAAAAATAACGGCGACATTTCAATCTATCCAATGCCAATACAAGATCAATTTACTGTGAATTATGATTTAAACTCAACAGGAGCAGTAAACATTAATTTGTATACAATGCAAGGTGCGCTTGTTTCAAACTTGACTTCCAAGGTAATGACTTCAGGAAAGCATTCTGATAAATTCTATCTGCCGACTCAATTAAGCGCAGGAAATTATATTTTGAGTATTGAATCAAAATCAGGAATCAGTTCAAGAAAAATATTGATCAAATGAAAAAAATATTGCTACTGCTAAGTGTTGCCGGTTTGATTACTTCGTGTGCCAATGACAATCTTGAGGAATTACATCCCGAGGTTCCACAATGTGACACAACAGGAGTTTTTCCTTTGCGAATGATATTACACCAATCATGAATCTGCATTGCGGTACAGATAATGTAGGTTGCCATATTAATTCATCGGCGGATGGCGGATGTGGATTGGCGAATTATACAGACATGATGGATTATCTTGTATCGCCGGCAAAAGACACTAAGTTCATAAAGACAGTAACCCATGACCCTACTTTGAGTACGTCTTTGTATATGCCTCAAGGTACAACAGAAAAAATCGACGACTGCAGCATACAAAAAATTCAAGCATGGATCGGTCGTGGTAAACCAAATAACTAATAATTCAACAGAACGTGAAAAAATATTTCCTTCTAATTACATTAATTGCATCGGTAACTTTTGTTAACGGTCAGGATCTATTAAGTGGAATTGAACCGGAAGCCACTGAAGATTTTTCAATTGCAACATTTAAATCAACCAGGTTGATTAATATGCACACAATTGAAACAACAGGACCTCGTACACTTGACTTTAGAATTTCTCACCGGTTTGGTGCTATTAATTCAGGAGCTAATAGTATGTATGGTTTGGATGGTCCGGCAAGTATCCGACTCGGACTAGAATACAGTCCTGATGGCCGTTTTATGTTTGGTATCGGACGAAGTTCGTTAGACAAACTTGTTGACGGCTTTCTAAAATATAAACTTTTACGTCAGAAAACTGATAATAGCATGCCTATAAGTTTGACACTATTGGCATGCGCATATTATACAACGTTGAATGATCCAAATAAAGAAGCCAATGGTTATGATAAATACGAATATACTTCTTCACGTTTTTCATATTGTTATGAATTAATGTTTGCAAGAAAATTCACTCCAAGTTTCTCATTACAGGTTGCGCCATGGTTTGTTCACTACAATCTGGTTGACAACATTACAGATAAGAATGACGTTTATGGTCTCTCCGGATTATTTCGTTTGAAGTTCACAAAGCGTGCAGCAATTACTGTTGAATACGGTTATCGTATGAATGATTATACAGCAGCAAAAACCGGATCAGCAGACGATCCTTATCACAATACCTTTTCTGTCGGTTATGAATTAGAAACCGGAGGCCACGTATTCCAGATTCACCTTACGAATAGTGTCGGGATGACTGAGAATCAATTTTTCCCACACACAGAATCTGAATGGAACGATGCAGGGATTCGTTTAGGGTTTAATATTTCGAGAGTGTTTACGCTCTAAGAAAATATAAAAAAGTTGATGAAAGCCTCCGAGAGATCGGGGGCTTTTGTCTGCTTAAAATGTTTCCCGCGGCATAGCCTAAGAGATCTCACGGATTTCGCAGATGAAAGCGCAGATTTTCCTATTCAATTTCTTCTTTCTAGGTAAAATGACTTCAACTCTTTTATGTTCTCCATTTTTCTCTGTGGTCTCTGTGTTAAATTTTTCCCGCAGAACTATTTTAATTCCTTCACCCCCAAAATTTTCATCGACTGCTTACTCTGAACAAATGCAATCATTTCCATATTTGAATTAAATTTGATTCCCTTGACGGAGATCTTTACCTGAGCAGATTGTTTAATTCCATCCGATGAATGAAGCACCCTTACAACATAATTATTAATAAGCGTTTTATTGACGTTTTCACATTGGTCAATTTTTGTCGAAATAGCATTTTCTGTTATTGCAAATCGAAACACCGCATTCTGATTTGCTTTTAATGTTTTATAAGAAACATAAAGAGTATCATTTGCAATCGAATCTTTTGAAACAGTAAAGTCAAACTGCGAAGTTTGGATGCTTGCCTTTTTGATTTCTTCTTTTAATGTGATTTCCTTAGTCCCGCTGAAACTTGTTGTTCCGTTAATTACTACTTCAGGAGTGTAGAGTTCTTTTTCAGCAAGTACGCGGGAATAGTTTTCTTGCCGCTTAGTGAAATGAAATTTACTTAATGGATCTTTCCATCCGAGTCTGTTCCAGTAATCAACATGATATTCGAGTACAACTATTTTTGTTCCACTCTTTTTTTCTTGCGCAACTGTACGATATAAAATTTCCTCCGCTACCGGACTTGTTTCATCGCCTTGCGAGGTGAATAATTCTATGAAAACAAAATTCGATTGTGCATTCGAATAAAGTGAAGAGAAAATTAGTAAGAAGAGAATTTTTAATTTCATTGAATTACTGTTTTTTACGCTTAAACCACAAGTTCACCAAATTAGCCACGAATGCACGAATGAAATATTTTTTTATTCGTGAATTCGTGGCTAAAATATTAGTGTTCAAAAACTATACGAATTGTTCTTTGCTCAACCCTAACCATTCCAAAGCACTACCATGCATCAATCGTTCTTTTACAGAATGAGAATATGGCATCGATTCAATTAACGCTCCGGGACTTAACTCTCCGAGCGGAAATGGATAATCAGTGCCGAGAGCAACTCTTTCCGGACCAATCAATTTTACGATCATGTCTAGCATCATTGGATCATGAACGAGAGAATCGAGATAAAATTTTCCGAGGTAATTTCTTGGGTTAACTTTATTGTCTATTGCAACAAGATCGGGTCTCACATTGAAGCCGTGTTCAATTCTTCCAATCGTCGCAGGAAAAGAGCCTCCACCGTGTGCAAAAGCCACCTTAAGATTTGGCAGTCTTTCAAAAATGCCACCGAAGATCATTGAACAAATTGCAAGTGATGTTTCAGCCGGCATTCCCACTAACCACGGCAACCAATACTTATTCATTTTTTCTTTTCCCATCATATCCCAGGGGTGAACAAAAATGGAAGCGCCCATTTCCTGTGCTGCTTCAAAAAATGGAAACAACTCCGGTGCATTCAGATTCCAATCATTGATATGAGAACCAATCTGCACACCGCGTAAACCAATTTTCATACAACGTTCCAGTTCTTTGATGGCAAGTTCAGGAGATTGAAGAGGAACAGTACCCAGTCCAATAAAGCGTTGCGGATAATCAAGTACAATTGCAGCAATATGATCATTTAAATACTTAGAGAGATCCAATGCATCAAGCGGTTTTGCCCAATAGCTAAACATTACAGGAATAGTAGAAAGTACTTGAACATTTACGCCATGCGTACTACACTCACTAATTCTTACATTCGGGTCCCAGCAATTATCTTCTATCTCACGAAAGAATTTTTCGTCAATCATCATCTTGGCGCAACACGGCTTGTGATGATCAAGAGAAACAAATCCACCATATCCATACTTCGCTTTGAAATCGGGAAGTTGAGCGGGAATTATATGCGTATGTATATCAATTTTTAGCATTCTGCTTTTGTCTTGCTACTTTGTTGGCCAATGCTTCATACTTTTCAGCATTTGCAATGTCTCCGATATTTTTATATGTGACTGCAGCCAGTCGGTATGGGTCCAGGAATTCAGGATCAGCTTCGATTGATTTAAGGAAATAAACGATTGCCGTTTGAAAATTAACTCTTGCATTTGCAAGATGCTTTTCTGCATTAGCCGGATCTCTCTTTGCTTCCTCTGTAGCTCCCTGTCCGTAAACACCATATACACTGGCGAGATTATTCAATGCATGAGCATAAATTGGATTGTAACGAACAGCGATTTCAAAATATTTTTTAGATTCATCAAATCTGTATTGATTGAAAAGCAAAAAACCGTAATTGTTATTCGTAACCGGATTTGTCATATTGTAATGTAGTGATGTTATGTAATCAACTTCCGCGAGCGAATCTCTGTTCATTTGTTTCAGAATATATGCCCGACGCTGATAACCATCGGCATATTCCGGATAAACGGTTACTGCCTTTGTAAGGTAATTTAATCCTTCCTCCTGAGTTGCTTTTATTGCAGTGCTATCCGGTAATTTTGCCAGATATTCATCTGTCGTTATATGATTTGCCAGATAAAAAAGCATATGCGCACTGTCAGGTGTCTTCTTTATGTCTGTAGTATAAAGAGTGTAATCATTTTTCCATTCCATACTACGTGCATAGGCTTGAACAGAAAATATCAGAGCGATAACAATTGTTGAAACAATTGGCATTTTGAAGGAATTGAAAAAAGTATTCCACGAATTAAATATGCGATCTGACAGGTCTGACTTGAATAACTTTGTAAGTAAATATGCGATCAAAAAACAGAATCCTAATGAAGGAACATACATCAATCGCTCGCCATAATTTGTTCCGATAAGCATAAAGATGTTTGAAGCAATAGAAGCAGACACGAAGAAAAAGAGAATTCCAAATGCCGCTTTGTTCTTTTTCTTAAATGTGATGATAGAATAAATTAATGCGCCACCCAATCCGATAGCGGATAGAATAAACTTCCAATCGGTTAGAGTTACGGCTTTGAAATGATTATAGGACCCATCTGCAATTAGCGGATATGGTATGATCAGTGTTTTTACATAATACCCGAGCATATAGATAGCATTCACCCGTTGAGATATGAAATCAGGCAGTCCGGAAATATAATTATCGATCATTGGTATCTCAGATTCTACACCACCTAAAACTTTTTTTCTTATCAGAAGGTAAAAAGCAGAACAAACCGCCATCGCTGCAACTGATCGGAAATAGTGTTTTTGTTTTGCATCGGTAAAAAAATAAAACATCAATGGTATTGCTACCATGAATGTGATCGTTGACTCTTTTGAAAAAAGCGAGATCAGAAAACAAACTACAGCAAGGACAAACTGTGAACTTTTATTGTCTTTAATCCAGTTATAAAATGCACTTGCACTGATCAGACATAAAAGCAAGGTCACTATCTCGTCGCGACTTTTTATATTTGATACAACTTCGGCATGGATAGGATGGGCAATGAATAGCAACGTTGTCAGAAAAGGAAGGATGATTTGTCCATTCAAATATTTACTAAGCACTCTGAATAAAACGATTGCAGTAAGAGCAAAAAGAATAATATTTATTACATGGCTCAAAGCAGGTTTATTCGGTGCGATTTGCCACTCAACAGCAAACATTGCTTTTGTCAAAGGTCTGTAAAGTGTATAGTCAGTAATATTCATTCCATACCGATAGGAAGATTTGAAGATCTCCGGTATGGCCGAAATTCCTTTTTTGGTCTGCGTATTATCCTTGATCAGTCCGAAATCATCGAGAACATAATCGTTACCAATGGTGCTCGCATAAAGAAGAAATGCGAAAGCGGCCAACATAATGGCAAGAATATTCTTTAAAGATTTCTGTTGATTCTCCTGTTTACTGATTTCTTTAGGAGAAAAAGTTCCGCTTTCTTTTTGAAGCGCTATTTTTTCTTTGCGTGTTAGCTTTGTCGACATACTTTGATTATACAGTTAAAGTCGGCTGGTCCATAACGGTACCACACTTTTTACAGGTTCTCAAATCTAAATTGCTGTAGAAATTATTCATGACGACCGGCAATTGTGTAACAATATCTGTCATGAAAAAATATTCATCATGTAATTTGTTCTTGCAATTTTCGCAGTACCAGATAAAGCCATCTTTCATTCCTTCGCGGCGCTGGACTTCCATAACCAGACCAACAGTATTCGGACCACGGCGTGGTGAATGTGGTGTTCGTGCAGGCAGCATATAAATTTCACCTTCGCGGATAGGAATATCTACGTGCTCACCATTGTCAACTATTTTTACTGTAATGTCGCCTTCAAGCTGATAGAAAAATTCTTCTGTTTCATTGAAGTGATAATCATTACGGGCATTGGGTCCACCGACGACCATTACAATAAAATCCTGTTCCGGTTTATATACGACTTGATTTCCTACGGGTGGTTTTAGGAGATGACGATTTTCATCGATCCATTTTTTGAAGTTGATTCCTGACTTAGCTGCCATTGTGTATGATATTATTTTCCGTTGCCGGTGTTTTTATTAGAACTAAATAATTCGTTTAACTTTTCACGGATTTCCCCGAAAACTGTTTCTGCACGACTTCCTGCTTCTTTGGCGACTTCTTCTATTTTGTCTCGAAGGTGATCCGCTTTTTCTCTGTATGAATTCCCGAATTTGCCGCCATCGATGACATTGTCAATTTCGCTATGTAAAAATGTTGGGAATTTTGTCTTCAATTCCTCACTAACTGCTTCTATTGCCTTTTTTGCCTGTTCGCCGGTAATACCTGTACTGCCAACGATCTTGTGAATAAGCGCTTCCATGTCTGTTTTATAAAGATTATTAATAGTTTTGTTGCCTATTCAAAAATAGACAAAGGTTTTTGACAATTCAACACCAGAATGAATATAGATTTAACAGGAAAAAAGGCCTTCGTTTGCGGAAGTACACAAGGTATCGTTCGAGCTTCGGCGATGGTTTTAGCTGAATTAGGAGCTAATATCACGTTAATTGCCAGAAATGAGGATGAGCTTAAAAAAACATTGGCAGCTTTACCGCTCAAAAGTCAAAAGCACGATTACATCGTAGCAGATTTCAGTGACCCTGAAATGCTTCGCCAAAAAGTTGATATATATATAAAGAGTAATGGTCCCATCCATATTTTAGTCAATAATACAGGTGGACCTCCCGGAGGACCGATAACCAATGCAACAGCGGCAGAATTTCTGAATGCGTTCACCAATCACCTGCTTTGCAACCAACATTTGGCACAGGCAACTTTGGAAGGAATGAAGTCAGAAGGGTATGGTCGAATCATCAACATTATTTCGACATCCGTCAAACTTCCTCTCAAAGGTTTGGGAGTTTCAAATACGATTCGTGCTGCTGTAGGTAATTGGGCAAAAACATGGGCAAATGAAGTTGGAGCTTTTAATATTACGGTCAACAATGTACTCCCTGGAGCAACCGGTACCGGTCGATTGAAAAGTATCATTGAAAGCAAATCGGCAAAGACCGGATCATCAGTCCCCGACATTGAAACAGAAATGATGGAAGAGATTCCAATGAAACGCTTTGCGGCTCCTGAGGAGATTGCAAATGCTGTTGCCTTCCTTGCTTCACCTGCTGCATCGTATATTACAGGAATTAATTTACCGGTTGATGGCGGTCGCACAGGTAATTTATAACAATCATTACATCCAATAGACAATCAATAGTACGATTATACTTATCAATAGATTACTTTAATGGAAAAGATCAGAATACAGAATTTCATCAACGGAGAATTTAGTGCGCCGGTTTCAGGAGCTTATTTGGATAATATCAATCCGGCAACGGGCGAGGTTTACAGCTTTATTCCTGACTCAGATGAGCGAGATGTGGAGCTTGCAGTATCAGCTGCACGAGCTGCTTTTCCAAGTTGGTCGATGATGGCAAAAGAAAAACGTTCTGCTATTCTCATCAAACTATCGGAGTTGATCCAGGCCAACCTTGAAGAGTTTGCGATTGCAGAATCGATAGACAATGGCAAGCCGGTTTGGCTATCACGGACAGTCGATATTCCAAGAGCCGTTTCCAACTTTCATTTTTATGCAACGGGTGCGCTTCATGTATCGACTGAAACGCATGCTATGGAAAACACAGCATTGAATTATACATTGCGCACACCAATAGGAGTAGCAGGATGTATTTCACCCTGGAACCTTCCACTCTATCTTTTCACATGGAAAATTGCACCGGCTTTGGCAAGTGGAAATTGTGTTGTTGCAAAACCATCAGAAGTGACGCCGATGACTGCCTACAAACTTGCTCAGCTTTGCAATGAAGCAGGAATGCCAAAAGGTGTGCTGAACATTATCCATGGACTAGGACCAAAGGTTGGAATGGCAATTGTATCTCATCCTAAAGTTCCAGTGATCAGTTTTACAGGAGGAACAAAGACAGATGAAACCATTGCACGTACCATTGCACCGATGTTCAAAAAAATGTCCCTTGAATTAGGCGGGAAAAATCCGGCCATCATTTTTGCAGATTGTGATTTTGAACATGCAGTTAAGACGACCATCAAATCATCATTTAGCAATCAAGGTGAAATTTGTTTATGTGGTTCTCGGGTCTTTATTGAAAGACCGTTGTACGAAAAATTCAAACTGGCATTAATAGAAGAAGCAAAGAAATTAAAAGTTGGTGATCCTCTTGATGAGAAAAGCAAAATGGGAGCTATCGTTTCCAAGCCGCATTATGAAAAAATATTGAGTTACATCGAACTCGCCAAGCAAGAAGGCGGCAAAATAGTTTTTGGTGGAAAAAGTGTGAATCCCGGAGGTAAAAATGCAAACGGATATTTTATTGAGCCCACTATGATCGAAGGTTTATCATACGATTGCAGAACGAATCAGGAAGAAATTTTTGGTCCTGTCGTGACGCTAACTCCATTTGATACAGAAGAAGAAGTATTGAAGTATGCAAACAGCACTACATACGGATTAGCCGCAACATTATGGACAACAAATTTATCGCGTGCGCACAGAATGTCGGCTCTGATAGAAAGTGGAATCATCTGGGTAAATTGTTGGCTCCTCCGCGATCTTCGTACACCTTTTGGCGGAATGAAAGGCAGTGGTGTTGGTCGTGAAGGTGGATTTGAAGCGCTGAATTTTTTTACGGAGGAGAAGAATGTGTGTATTAAATTTTGATGCAGTTCGAAATTTGAAATCAAATTGATTAGGTCAAAGGTTAAAGGTCAAAGGTCAGGTATTAATCCAAGGTCTTGCTTTTACTGGTCAAGATATTAAAAGAAAGGATAACAGGGTTAACCTTTGACCCTTGCCCTTTTACCAAACACTTTCAACTCGTAAAAGATGTCCCTAAAACAAATCGCCACAAACTGGTTCGCCGCCTTCAACAAACAAAACGTCGATGACTTGCTTTCGCTTTACGACGACAATGCCGAACATTTCAGTCCGCGACTATTAAAAAATCATCCCGAAACAAAAGGATTGATAAAAGGAAAATCTGCGATGAGAGAATGGTGGCAAGGTGCGTTTGACAAAATGCCTTCGCTACGATATCATCCAATAGAAATTCGAGAGGAGAATGATATTGTTTTTCTGGAATACAAACGAATGGTTTATGGTGAAGAGGATCAGATTGTAAAAGAGTATTTGCAGATCAGGAACGGGAAGATTGTTTTTCTCGAAAGTGCTATGATTAAACACTAAGAACACAAGTTACACAAAAGTTCACGGAATTAGCCTTTTCAATTCCGTGAACTTTTGTGTAACTTGTGTTCTTAGTGTTATAAAATCGCTGAATAAACTAGTCTTCGATTATGATTTTCCTCGACTGCGTATTCGTACTACTGATCAATTTGAAAATATAGATCCCGGAAGGCAACATCGCTTCAGAGCGGGTAAGTTTAATTTCATGTTCGCCTTCGCTTTGTCGGCCGGTGTTCAACGAATAAACGATTCTACCGGTAACATCTGTGATCTCGACTCTTGTATCGCTTTCTTCATCGAGGAAGTAGCGAACATTCATTTCTTCAATGATTGGATTCGGGAAGATGGAAAGTTTATCACCGGCAGGAACCATTGCATCATCCGATAAACGTGGAGCAACAGGAGTACCTGATTTCTGAATTGTGAACTGATCGAAAATTGATCCGGTGTAAGTAAGGAATTTACAATCTAAGCGATCGCCTAATACATCAATGACCAACGAACCATATACTGCAACTGAAGAGGAGTACATTGCATTATGTGGCCAGCCGGAACTTGTGCTACCAATTTGTCCGGACACTCCGCAAACTGCATAAACAGTTCCATTAAATGATGGCGATGATTTAGTATATGAAGCAGGATAGATTCCACTTCCAGCATTCACAGCCATTGTAGCAGAATTAAATGTTGATTCAACTCCAAAGTGACCTTTAAGCATCATAGATCTTTCATACGAATGACTATGTCCGGAGAGAACAAGATCTACTTTTTTATTTTCAAGGATAGGAACGATATTCGTTCTCATCTGGATCAACTCTGTTTCTGTATCTGAATTGTGAGATCCTTTTGAATAAGGCGGGTGATGGAAATAAACGACAGTCCATCGTTGAGTATTTGCATTAAGATCATTTGTTAACCAGGTTGCCATGTTACCACCGGTTGCTCTGAAGGAAGCATCAGTAGATTCAAGGCAGATGAAATGCACATTGGCATAGTTGAAAGAATAATATGCTTCAGTTCCACTCGACAATCCACCTGCTTCACCGGATTTCGGTAAAGTAAAAATATCGAAGTAGGGACCTGACTGTGCAGCGGCATTTGCTGTATGAAGATCGTGATTTCCGGTTGCAGGCCAGATCACCATATTTTTCATTTGGTATGGATACTTTGCAAAAACGTTTGTACTGTATTCAGCATCTGTACCATCTGAGTAGGCGTTATCTCCAACCCATAGCCAAACATTTGTCGGAGTTGTTCCTGAGTAATTTCTGTAAGCATCACGAACAAGATTCTGTGCATTAGAATTCACTCCGAAGTCACCAATTGTCCAAATACGTACCGGGCCCGTTGATCCTACAACCGGGTGAGTCATGAAATAATTTCCTGTATCACCTTGTAATGTTGTTGCAGAGCTTCCAATCGAATAATAGTATTTCGTATTGGCTGCTAATCCGGTAAGTTGAACAATATGTTCTGTTGTTACAACAGCATCAGTTTTAGAAAGCGAGAGATTTGTTGCAGACGTACCATATTTGATCTTACTATCAGTTGCAGTATTGGATCTCCATCGAATATAAATACTGTTTTGTGTGGCGAGATTTAAATAAGGCCCTCTCGTTATAGTTAGCACACCTGCAGGTGTTTGAAAAATTCCACTTGTACTCCATGCTCCAGCTCCGGTGGAACAAACGATCTGGATTTGAAATTCATACCAAGTAGAAGCTGAAAGATTAGTCAATGTTTTAGTTGCAGTAGTTGCAGTAGTAGTAACCCAATTGTTTGAGTATCTTACAGCATAACGTACATTGTATCTTACAGCGCCTGTAACTGCTCGCCACCCAATCGTTGCTGAATTAGAAGTAAGTGCTGTCGTTGAATAATAATAGGGATCAGCCACACCACACGTAGAAGAAAGTGTTGTAAAGGAATTGCTTGCACTATATGGTAAAAGAGGATTTGATGCACAGATACAACGCACGACCCAGGTATAAGAAGTGTTGGGAAGGAGCCCTGTGAAATTATAGGAATGTGCTGTTCCTAAAACTTTTATCCAGGTATAATTTGTAGAGCCTGTTAAGCTGTAACGGATCATAAATGTATCTGCATTTACATTTACATTCCATGAGATCAAAGCATTGTTTGAAGTAATATTATTTGTTGCTGTCTGATTTGGAATCACACAAGATACAGTGCCGACTGCAGTAGAAAAAGAAGCAGGAGTTGGTTGATATCCACCTGATGTTCCACCCGAACAATATGTTCTCACCACCCATTGATAACTTGTTGCCGGATAAAGCCCGGTGATAGTAGTTGATGTTGCAGTTGCCGAAGAAACAGTTTTATAAAAATAAGCAGTAGTTCCGGTAACATTATACCGGACAAGAAAGCTATCCGCAACAGTTGCCGCCCAATTGAACTTCGCACTGCTAACAGTAATATTCGTTGTTGTTAATCCGGCCGGTAAATTACATGCTGCTTCTGCAGACTTAATTGTCAATGCCGAACTCAATACCACAAGAAAAATCGAGATCAGAAATCTGAAAGTAGTTGTTATTTTCATTTAAATTAATCTTAATTAGGGATGCCACACTATCGCAATTTAGTGAAAAAAACTTGTTATCAAATCATTAAGAAGGAGTTAAGTTGCCTCTTCATGATTTATCCAAATTACATGCGATTTTAGCTCTCAATGTTATAATGCAAAAAAGTTGGAAAATCAATTAAAAAACTTGGTAGAAAATCATAAAAAGTTGGTAAACAATTTAATAACGAATAATTGCCACGAATGCACGAATTATTATTCTTAGTAATAATTCGTGCATTTGTGGCAATTATTCGTTATTGAATGACAATTTTCATCACCCTCGAATTATTTTTCGTCAAAACTTGTAAATAATAAAATCCGCTGGCGATTGAACTTATCTGCAAATTCATTTGATTGATCCCACTAACTAATTTGATATCATTTCGCATAACTTCTTTGCCTGCTGCATCGATAACTTTAATGATAGCATTCTCCGTTGACGATGAAAGAATATTCAAATTAATTTCCTCTTTCGCAGGATTTGGAAATGCATAAACAGGAATGGTTCCATTTGAATGTTCATTGATGTCCACAAAAAGTGTTACCGCGATAGAATCAGAATTTGTACAGCCATTATTTCCTGTCACTTCAACCAAGTAAGTTGCAGCACTGTCAACAATGATAGTTTGTGTTGTTTCACCGGTAGACCAACTATACTGAACAAATGATCCGGCATCTAATGTCAATGTTGTTCCTGTTTCAATAGAAGTATCATTTCCCAATTCAACAACAGGAAGTGGAAGTAATGTCACTTCAGCAGGTGTTCGGGAACTTTCACAAATATTAAATGATGCTGCATAAAAAGTTGCATCAGCATTTAGATATGGGGTAGTGAGTAATGATCCGGTTGAAAGTAAATTTCCTCCAACGGGCGCATCATACCAATAAACCTGTGCAACAGAAATTGCATTCAGATATGCAATGCCGGGTCCACAATGAGTTGAATCTGTTGCAAGGGGAGGTGCCGGAATATCCTGAATCGTTGCAATAACAGGAATTCGTTCGCTTGGACAAGTTCCTACCGCTTCTGCATAGTAAGTTGTAGTTGCCGTCAAAACCGGTGTGAGGAAATTAAACCCACTCCCTACTTGCGTTCCACCGAAATATGAATCGTACCAGAATATTGGATCAACTGCACTTGCCGTCAAGACTATTGTTCCAGGCCCGCATCTTGAATTATCAGAAACAGAAGGCGCCGGTGAGGAAGTAATTGTAACAACAACAGGTAATCTTTCACTCGGACAAATTAATCCTGCTTCCATGTAATAAATTGTATCATGAGGAATGAATCCTGTAACGAAGAAGTTTCCGGTAAAGATCAATGCCCCTCCAACTTGCGCATTGTACCATCTTACTTCAGCAGTATCAACAGCATTCAATATCACATTTCCCGGACCGCAACGATTTTGATCAGGACAAACCGGATTAGCTGTAACACCGATGATATCAACATTAATGCTTACCAGATCACTTGGACACGTTAAGCTTGTCTGGGCATAAAACGTTGTAGAAGTTGTGAGGTATGGAGTATTGAAAAGTGGTCCTTGTCCGATAATACTTCCACCGGGACTTGCAAACCAATAAATAGAATCAGGAGCAAATGCACTTAATTGAACAACCCCTTCACCACATCGATATGCAGGAGCAATGATTGGATCAGCGCCTTTTGTTACAACAGTAACAACAGTCGGTGGAGATGTCGTTGTGCACCCGCCAAAATTGATGATAACATTATAAGTCCCCGCCAATGACGAAGTGAAAAGTGTATCAGTGGCTCCAGGAATGTCAACTGTGTTTCTTTGCCATTGATATGTGTAACCGGGTGTATAAGGAATTACCAATGCAACACTTCCGCCAACACAAAATGTTGTACTTCCATTGACAGTAGTGTTTGTATTAAGTGCCCCGGAAAACTCTACTCCCGGTGATCCGCCGATACAACCCGCAAACCAGCTTGCACCATCATTCAAATCTGCAGTATTACTACTCAACTCACAAGTATAACCTTGTCCATCCGGAGCAACCGGCCAAGGCGATAAAGTCTGGTAGTAGAAGGATTTAAATACAACGCCGTTGTTCTTTAACAAACGAATTTGATCACCGGTATTACTTAGACTAAATCCAAGAGTACCGATCACATTTGTGACTAGCGGATAAACAGATTTGAATTGTGCGAGGTCTTCTGCAACAACTAAATATCCATTTGCAGGAATTACCGTTCCAACAGGAAATGTGAATGTGTTAAAATCATTTTCATCTTTCAATGCCCACCCTGAAATGTTTAATGGGATAGCGCCATAATTATGTAATTCGATCCAGTCATCTGCAGGAAACACAGACGATGAATTATAATTAAATTCACTGATCGTTAACTGTGGTGTAACAGCACTTCCTGTAAAATGTGCAGTGACAACATCCGTATCTGAAAAATTATACGTAGCAACCTGATTGGGATCATTACCACCTATCACGATAGGTGAACTCCAATGATTGAAAGTAAATCCGGGATTTGGTATGGCGGTAATGGTTACAGGATTTCCATTGAAGTATACACCAGACCATGGGTATGTTTCAGGGGTTACAGTAGAAATTTGAATTCGTCCGGCATTAGCAGGAGAAACATTTAATGTAAGTAAAACTTTTCCTTGCAGACCAAACTCATCTCTGATCTGACTTCTTGCAGTGTCGGCACGGAGATTAATGAAATTCCGTACAACATTAATGTTGCTCTGCCATGCGGTCATATTACTCCCCCATTTTGCAAAATGTTCAGGCATATCATAAGCCATGCTATCCTGAAATTGATGCATTATTGGCAGCATATTACTCGGCAGAAATGTCGTATTGATAAGATCTGCATATCGGTTTATAAAATCTGTTTTAAACTTCGAATTTCTCAAAAAACCATTGAATAGATTTGATGAATAGCATGTAGCTGTTGGATGCAAAGCTTTCGACAAACGATTCTCCGTAAAGTTTGCGTCGTAACCTAATCCAAAATCCAGATCATAGACAAGATACCGGAATTTACCTCCGCTCTCTGTCGGTCTCCACATTTTGATATTATTTGTCCAGTCTCCGATCCAATCACCATTATTAAAATATGTTTCAGCTGAAAAATAATCAATAACATTTTTCAGATTCCAGGTTGAATCCATAAATTGATAGAACTCCTGTTGTGATGAATCCTGAGTAGTAACATAATTGTAAGTGTTCCAGAAAAAATTATCTGTTCCACTTTTTACTTCAATTGTACTTCCAAATTCTTTAATATAATCGATCTCTTTTTCTTTATATCCAAAATTATTTTCTATCCAATGATGGTCATGGTTTTCATGAATAGTATATACGCCCCAGAAATTTCCATTCAAAAACATCACAGCAGGTTCTGCCGCAATATATCCGGTGTTGGTTGTCTTTAAAACTCTTTCCATCAATGCATCGCGGAAGTGAACAATATTATAGTCTGTTCCGGAATTTCTCAGAATAAAGTTATCTGTCTTTCCGATTTGAGGCTTGTCAGTAAAGAGTTGATAATTTATCTCCCCTTGTCCTAGTTTATCACTTAATTTTATTTCAAAACTTTTTTGAGGATGAGCACGTGAGTAATTTCCATAGATCGAAATAGACGCATCAAAATTAAAAATGCGATTTTTGTCACGATCATAATATTCTACTGAAGCAACTTTTTCCCAGTCTTGCCAGAAGTTTGCTCCGAAGTATGGAAAATTCGGTTGTGCATTCGGGCCAAAAGAATAGATGCCTGTATTCTCATCCCACAAATTCAATGAATCGGTATTAATTGCAAAGACAGGAAGCGTTATATCTTCACCGATGAAATAGGTATTTGATACAGTTGGAGAAGGTAGTTTACCATTAGAAAAAGCTTTCGCCCGAACACATTGTGAGCTGTTAATTAGAATTGGAAACAGGTACGGTGTTGAAGAAGCAGTTGGTTCATCTCCATTAATGGTATAACGTATCAATCCGGTTTGTGGATTTGTTAATGTAAGCCAACGTGAAGAAGGATAAAATCCGGGTGCAATAGAAAACACCGGTGGAATTGCATATGATGCATAACATACAGCAAAATCGTTTGTCGACTGAGGTGAAGGAGTATTCACAAAACACCAGTTTCCTGAACCATCAGGAATTCGCGCAGTTGAATGATCGGACTGCATAGGCACGTATGCCTTCGAGTCAATAATGGTTGCAGTTACATTTGACAGATAAACTGTTTCACCATCACGGCTTAATTTAAAATCTGCATTGTAATATTCTTTAGGTGGATCAATAAAAAACGAAGGTGTCGGTCCATAAATGGTTCCCGGATTTTGAATGCCAAATGAAAGATAAACAATTGAAGAAAGATCTCCTGAGTTTGCAAGTTGATTATGGACTTCAACAGCCAGTACATTGGAGCCTTGCACCAAAGCATTCTTGAATATGGTCCTATCTATGAAAAAAGAATCCGGATTTCCTCCTTGGTACATTTGCGCTTCATGTCCAAGAATAGCAAGTTCATTATGTCCGGGGCGAACACCCGGCAATCCGAGATTTGCACGTGCGATCTCTACTCCATTCAGATATGCAACAAATCCATCGTCATAATCTATATTTAAAATTGCATTTACCAATTGTGATGTATCTGCAACAGAAAATGTTTTTCTTAAAAACACTGCTCTCCCTTGAGCGACTGTCGTGGCGTCGTCACCATCGCCAAATCCAATTCCTCCCGGACCGGATGACCATGAAGCATCATTGAAAGAACGGTTTCGCCAATTTGTATCGGGTGCATTAGATTGTGCATAATACTTCCAGGTGGTATTTGCATTGATAGCAGTTTCCCAATGGTCGGCGACATCTGTTTTATTATTTCCTGAAGCAAAAATAAGAAGATGAGAATCGGGCTGAAGGACATATGCAGGAAATGTAAAAAGTTCCAACTGTGTATTCAGATCAGACAGATGATATCCGGAAAGATTCACGGCGCTTCCTCCGGAATTATAGATCTCTATCCAATCATCATAATTATCCAGACCGTTTTGAATAATCGATGTATTAGATGCACAAATTTCATTGATCACAACTTGACCTTTGGCAGAGAAATTAATAGATGTACCAATTAGAATTCCCAGCAGAAGAAAAAATGAACGCAGGGAAAATCGATTGATGCTAAAGTTTGGGAGGTGTTTTTTCATTCGTAACTGGGAGAGGGTTAGAAGAGTAAATTTACTGAAATTTAAAGATAGAATGTCATTAATTTAACGTATTAAATTACAATTTTGGCTAAAGAACGAATTTATCCAAAACCAGAAGAAAAACGGACGCAAAAATACGGACAATAGCTTGTTTATAATTACACAATCCCGATGAACAACTTTTTACATCCTCAAATATTCATTTAACACGCTGAATATTTGACTAAGTTTGATTTCAAATTAAAACTAATCTAGAATCTTATGGAATCATCACGCCGCGACTTTTTGAAAAAGGGCTCACTCTTAGCTATAGCAGGAATTGGAGCGCAGTTTCTTTCAAATAATATTGCAAAGGCAGCATCTAGCCTTGTGGAAGAAGATAAATTTTCTGTTTTTAAACTAGACCCATTGCCATATTCTTATGATGCCTTAGAGCCACATATCGATAAGCAAACAATGGAGATCCATTATACAAAACATCATCAGGCTTACGTCAATAATCTAAATGCTGCATTGAAAGATGGAAAAATAGAATCGTCATTGGACGACTTGCTCAAGAACACTGCAAAATACAGTCTTGCTGTCCGAAATAATGCCGGTGGACATTGGAACCACACTTTCTTTTGGAAATCAATGGCTCCAAATGCAGGTGGTAGTCCAAAAAACACTGAATTCTTATCGGCAATTGATGCCTCATTTGGAACCATGGAAAGCTTTATTGCTCGTTTTGAAGAGACGGCAGCAAAACGATTCGGTTCCGGCTGGGCATGGCTGATTAAAACGCCTGATAATAAGCTAGTTATATCTTCTACGCCAAACCAAGATAATCCATTAATGGATGTTGCCACAGAAAAAGGCCGCCCAATTTTGGCATTGGATGTCTGGGAGCATGCGTATTATCTGAAGTATCAGAATCGAAGAGCAGAATATGTTAAAGCCTGGTGGAATCTTGTGAATTGGGAGGTTGTGACACAGCGGTTTCAGGGAATTTGAAATTGTAGTTTTTTAGGATTACAGATTAATCATGATGCTAGGCGGAATTTTAAAATTCCGCCTAGCATCATGATTAATCTGTAATCCTGTAACATTTAAGATGAATTCCGTACTATTGCCGCCTCAATAAAAAATCATGGCTTTCGAAGTACAATTACAAGAGCGAAGCGGCAATACCTGCGAACTTTGCCAATCAACCAATAATCTTTCTGTTTATCCGATTCCACCTGACGGTGGTTCACGTGCAGACAACTGTATATTTGTTTGTGAAAAATGTTTGAACCAACTGGAGAAAAAAGAAGACATCGATCCCACACACTGGTCATGTCTTCGCGAATCTATGTGGAGCGAAGTCCCCGCAGTACAAGTCGTAGTCTGGCGTTTACTGAATAGAATGAAGAATGAAACATGGTCTGCAGATCTGATCGATCAAATGTATCTTGATGATGAAAATCTGGAGTGGGCAAAAGCTACAGGCGATCATCATGAAGCGGAAGCGGAAGACTTTCATCTCGACAGCAATGGTGTAAAGCTTGCAACGGGAGATTCTGTTACGCTTATCAAATCACTCGATGTAAAAGGTTCACAGATCAATGCGAAGATTGGAACTGTAGTAAAAAATATCAAACTTGTTGCTGACAACACAGCACAAATTGAAGGCAAGATCGAAGGGCAACAAATTGTGATCTTGACAAAGTTCGTAAGAAAATCATCTTGATAAATTAGTGTTTGCGGGTTGTCGGTTTCAGGTTTACAGGATTGCCATAAGGAATGGCTACAAAGGATACTGAAATTCCAATATCAACCAAAAATGCAATTGGCCTACAAATTCCCCTAATAATCAAGCAAATAAAAAATATTGTCGGCTATTGCTTTTTATTGCTCGATTGTTACCTTTGCCGTCCCTATAAATACCTTCTTTCTGTGTGTTCTAGTTCGCCTCGGCGAATAGCTTAAGCAAGATTGAATGGGTCTTTTCACTGAAAAAACAGTGCGAAGGTACATTCTTCCTTAGCTCAGCTGGTTAGAGCATCTGACTGTTAATCAGAGGGTCCCTGGTTCGAGCCCAGGAGGGAGAGCTTACTTGAGTGTAAGTGTCTGTGTAAGTGTAAGAAGTTACAAGTGCACACATTAACTCGAAAAAACGGCTGTTACGCAAGTAGCGGCCGTTTTTGTTTTAAGACTGATTTGGAAACTATTTCTTTTGAATCATTGACCAATATGCAAACCTAAAACCTGCCTACACTCTTTAAATAAATTACCATATTTTCCTAAATTGCCTCATCTTAAAACAATGACCGCAGCCTAAACTTTTAATTTCTTACTCTTACACCTACACTAACTTAAGACTAATGACTAACCCAAATCATCCTTGGCATAACGTCTCCTACGGCGATCAAGCACCTGATATCGTAACCGCTTTAATAGAAATTCCAAAAGGGAGTAAAGCGAAATACGAAGTCGATAAAGTATCCGGTTTGTTGAAGCTCGACAGAGTTTTATTTTCTTCGGTGTTTTATCCGGCGAACTACGGATTCATTCCGCAAACATTAGGCGATGATCATGATCCGCTCGATATACTCGTCCTTTCTCAAATAGAAATTGTACCGTTGTGTTTGGTGAAATCGAGAGTGATCGGTGTGATGCGTATGATTGACAACGATGAAGGTGATGACAAGATCATTGCTGTTGCAGAAAACGACATGAGTGTAAATCACATCAAAGACATTTCAGAATTGCCTGCACACTTCATTCAGGAATTACAAAACTTTTTTGAGAACTACACGAAGCTTGAAAAGAAAAAAGTTCGGATCGATGGGTTTCAAAGTATTGATAAGGCGAAAGAGATTATCGTACGTGCAATTGCTTTTTATAAAGAGAAATTTCCAAAGTAAAATAGAAATTAAAAAATGGAAAAAGTAAAATGTCCAAACTGCGAAGCAGAAAATTTATCTAATTCGAAATATTGTTCTCGTTGTGGTCACGCAATGCCAACGTTTGTTTTAAATAAACCCGAGGAGAGTGTTATTCCACAAACAAATGCATCAACTGATAAAAAGAAAAAAGCAATCGGTGCAGTAGTAGGTGTACTTGCATTTTTTGCTTCCTATTTTGCAGTTCAGTACTTTTTCTTCTCGCCACCGACATTCGACAAAGTTATGATGGCTGCAGCGAGTGAGATCAATAAAACCTGTCCGATTATGGTGGATCAGGTAACACGTCTCGACAATGCAATTGCTCTTCCTGAAAATTCTCTTCAATACAATTACACATTAGTCAACATTGAAAGTACAGAAGTAAATCCGGATACAGTAAAAAAATATATTGAACCAGGTATCATTAATTTAGTGAAGAGTAGTCCGGATATGAAAATTTATCGCGACAACAAAACAACGATAATCTATAATTACAGAGATAAAAACGGGGTTTTTATTTTGAAATTGGTTGTTACGCCGGAGATGTACCAATAAATATATTAAAAGTTAATAATTAATCCCGATAGCTATCGGGATGTAAAATGAATGATGAATTACACGATGCTAGGCGGAATTTTAAAATTCCGCCTAGCATCGTAATTCATCATCGCAGTTCCGGCTGCGAAAGATTTTTAATCCGCAATAACAATTTTTCTTTTCATCAATATCCTATCATTCTCAACAATCTTCACAAAATAAATTCCTGAAGAAAGTTCTCCTCTCTTAATTACAATTTCATTGCTCGATAGGTCGTCCACCTTCACAACTTCTTTACCAATTTCATCAAAGACAATTAGAGAGGCGCCTTCGAATTTGTTTTCGGAATAAATAATCAATTGCTCAGAGAATGGATTTGGATAAAATTTTATTTCATCGTTGTTATATAATCCGGAAACTCCCGTTGTAGTAGAACAATACGATTGATATTCTATATAATTGTTCAGCCCATACGTGCTTGTTTTACCACCAAGATAAAATCCATTACTTACATATCCACAACCGACACCAGCCAAATTAGGGGAATAAATAACGCCAAGATAAGTGGAGTTTGCGCGAGCCACATAAATTCTTCCATCTGGTCCAATCTTCAAAGAACCATAGATAGAATTGGAAGAAATGGAATCAATAATTGTTTTTGAATTAATGATCGTTGCCGGATTTCCGGATGAAAGATCGAATTGATAGAGGTAATTATAAACTCCGATACCGAATGCAAATGCTTTCCATGTTGAACCATAGAGCTTGGAATTGTCGGGTGAGAATGAAAGTCCAAATTCGCCATTGCTATAGGGAAGAGCTATTTCATTTGAAACAATTCCTGACACATTATCAAAATCGAAAAGTGAAAGAATGTTTGACAGATTGTTAGTACCAACACCATTTCCATTGAATGCAATCTTACTTCCGTCAGGTGAAAATTTTATTTCGCCACGGGAATTAATATTAGAGGTGCATCCTAGATGTGCAGGACCAACCGATGAGATTACCGGAGTAGTTGAAATACCAGCGGAGGTCACGGCGAATGCGAGAAAATTATTTGTTCCATACTCATGCGTCATCAGCCAGATGTCTGTTCCATTCGAATTCCATGTTGCAGCTAATTGTTCGGTGATATTCCACGTTGTAATAACATTGTTTTTACTGACCACTTCACCCAAACCCGAATTGAGTTGCATGTCGACTACATGATACTGCATCGTGAGTGAGCTGCATGCCTGAATTTTTGAAGTAATGATATAGTAAATTGTTGTAGAGCTCGGTTTTGGAATTATGAGTACTTGACTGATGGTTCCGTTGGATGAAATAAGGTTTCCATTGGCCATTGCAATATTCTGCTTATTCCATACTTGATCAGAGTTGGTATAAAACAAAAGGTCTCCGGCAGAATCGCTGATCGCAGCGCATCCTTCAAATCCGTTGATAGCACTCGTGGTGATTGCGGTCGCTTCACAGCCTTTAAAGTCAATTCCTGCTTGATTTCCGAAATGCCATTGGTGGCCGTATTTCTGGGAATATGACAATAAGGTTATAAAAAAAAGAGCTGCGAGAACGATTGCTTTAAACATTATCAATTTATGATTATACCAATTAAAGGTAAATCTAATAAATTTCGGGGAATTTCGATATGCTATAAAAAATTCTGATTTGACAGTTTAACCACATTTTAAATTATATTTGATAGCCATATGCTCCATCTAAACAATAATTATTCAAATGAAACCAATTGCACTTTTACTTTGTATGCTTCAATTAACATACGTTTTTTCACAAGCACCATCATTTGAAAAATGCTACGAGCCATTATATACATCCGGATTTAATTCGATAACACATGATTCTTCCGGATACTTTTATGCTGTAGGTTCATACGGCAGAGCATTCGACCCTTTCATATTCGTTAAACTTGACAAGTCAGGAAATTTTTTATTGGAAAACTACTTTTATTTTAATGATATTAACAATATCAGAAATATCCTTTATGCTCCCGACGGAAATCTTGTAGCTACTGGAGATATTAGCGGTTGCGATGTTGGAGAGAGTGCAGGTTTAGTTGTTAAGATCTCGCCAACAGGAAATGTTCTTTGGGCCAAAACTATGAATCCAATACCTCTTGGTGTTCCCGGAAATAATACTCCAAATAGTTGTATTGCACTACGCAATGGAAACATTTTAGTTGTTACAGATACAATATTAAGTTTCTTTAGTGAGTTTGGCGATTCCTTGCAAACAATTTATATGACTCCACGACCTTATTCTATTACAGATGGATTTAACGACAACATCGTTTGTTTGAACCAATCGGGAATTGTTATTCTTGATTCGAGCGGTCAGCAAATAAATTTTATCCCAAATACAATTCCAATTTCATCAATCAAATTATTACCCGACTCAAGTTATTTAGCAACTTCAGGAAATTCACTTTTAAAAATCGATTCATCTTTTAATCTGATCACTCAAAATGATTTAACGACTATTAATTTATCAATTGGTACATCCACACTAGAGCCTGGCAAGATTTGGATTGGAAATTCAAATGCTTTAAATTTTGCCTCCTTTGATTATAATCTACATTTGATAGATTCGTTTCATGTTCCACCCAATGGCGTTGATCTTTCTTCTTATTCTGTGGTTGATACAACTTTAATGGTGGTTGGTGCAGAATATGACAGGAATAGTCATAGTTATATTAAATCATATTCGACTTCCGGAAATTATACGACTTATAACACTGACCTCGCGTTAATAAATTTAAGTTTTGATACTTTATATGTAGGGCACCCTGCTTCACTTCCTCCGGAAGTCTATACAATAAACTTTGTTGCTCGATTGACAGTGCAGAACACAGGCGTTGACACAATTCATAGTTTTTATGCTAATGCTGAAAGTATGCTATTTGGCCCGTGCGGAAATTTTGGATATGTAGGGCTTATAGAAGATCTTAATCTCGCTCCCGGTCAAACTACTTCTGTCCCAATCGATACACTTGGCGAATATGGTATTGTGATCTCAAATTTTCCTTACGTCTACGAATTCTGCACTTGGATCTCATGTCCAAATTTCAAAGTCGACCAAGATCACTCAAATAATTATCGTTGCGACTCTGCAATTTTTCTTGATCCAACTACTGTCCAAGATATTTACTCGTCATATAAATTAGATATTTATCCAAACCCATTTGATTCGAAAATTTCGATTCGGTTCTCAGAGCCAATTCTTCAAAATGCTACTTACGAAGTGTACAATTTAATTGGGGAATTAAAGCTATCAGGAAGGTTAACAGACAAAGAAAACACCTTCGATCTCTCGAGCTTATCATCTGGAGTTTATTATATTACGATCTTATCCGGCGAATTAAATATTTCAAGAAAAATTATAAAAATTTAATTTCAGAATTAAAAAAAACGGGATCGCCGAAAACCGAACAGAGTAGGCACACATTCATACACACCAAAACATGAAAACAAAATTAACATCAATCGTCTTATTGTCGATGCTCGTATTCACTTCTTGCAGCAACAATAGCGACAAATCAAAAACAGAAAGTACAGACACAACAGCAGTTGCAGCGGACACTTCTAAACCAGCCGAATTTGTTCCTTTCGATTTCGCGGAAATTAATCATACAGTAAAGGATTATGCTGCATGGAGACCGGTATTTGATGCTGATTCTGTTGTGCGCAAAGAAAGTGGAATGGAAACAATTGTTGTCGGACGAGGGCAGGACAACACGAACAAAGTATATATAGCTTTTATGGTAAATGATGTTCAAAAGGCAAAAGATTTTGTTGCTAGTCCTAGATTGAAAGACGTAAGAGACAAAGCGGGTGTTATTTCTAAACCCGAAGTTGGTTTTTATCGTGCGCTCAGATTCAACGCTGAATCAAAAGAAAAAAATTGGGTGATCATCAATCACAAAGTGAAAGATTTTGATGCGTGGTTAAAAGTTTATGACGGCGAAGGTGTTGCTACAAGAGCAGAAGAAGGAATGGTAGATGTTTTATTGGCACGAGGAATTGACGATCCAAACATTGTATACATCGTATTTGACATAACGGACATGGAAAAAGCAAAAGCTGCTTTATCTTCAGAATCAAAGAAAAACTTAATGATGAGTGCCGGAGTTGAAGGTGCGCCAAAAATGGATTTTTATACAACGGCTGAATAAATAATTGCATAGCATTCATTCGGCGCTAGGCGGAATCTGAAGATTCCGCCTAGCGCCGTAATTCCGTCATTTGGAATGGCGCTTTATTTTTTGTGGGTTTTGCCTACAATCAAAAACATCGACAATATAAATTTCATCACCTATTACCCTGTAAATAATTTTGTAATTACCTTCAACGATGTATCTATGACCTTACTTTAAGTCAATTAAACCATCTTCAATCTGCCCAAGCAAAGGTGATTTCAATAGTTTTTTAGTTACATTGAAAATAGATTTTTTAATTTTTTCCGCTATTCTTGGAGAAGCTGCTAGTTTGTGAAACAGATATATGTTTTTCAATTCTGATGTAGCGAAATAAGTCCATATAACTTGTTTCATAATGTCTACCAATTTTTAGATTGCTTTTCAAGCTCCTTTTGAGTTATTACATGACCTTTTTTAATTTGTTTATTAGCAAATTCTGCTCTTGATAAAAGGTCTTGCTTAGTGAACACAATGTCGCTTGGTTTAGTCTCTTTAATGCTCTTTTGAATGGTTGACTCAATTTTTTCAAAGACTTTTTCGTCTTGAACACCCAACAGGTATTCAATTAAATTCATTTTTCTCGATTGGAAGCTCATTGCTATCTTTCAATTTCTTAGCATAAAGATATAAACATAATTGCTATTTAAAAAATTATGTATTGGCTGGGACTGATTTGAAAATTAGAACAATTAGTATACATTAGTGCAGCCATGAGCAAAACCATTCCTGCCCTTTCCGAAAACACATTTCTACGTTACTTCAATTTTATCGCTCTATATGTTGCGCAAGGAATTCCTGAAGGAATTGTGCTATTTGGTATACCGGCGTGGATGGCAATGAATGGAAAAACTCCCGGCGAGATCGGAAGCTTTGTAGCAGTATTTGGTATTCCATGGAGTTTTAAAGTTGTTGTTGCTCCGCTGATGGATCGATTCACATACTTACCTATGGGTCGAAGAAGACCGTGGGTAATGTTTGGCCAGTTTGGATTGATCGCAAGTTTTATTGCGATGGCATTTGTGCCCGATCCTCTGAATAATATTGCATTGCTATCGGCTGCAGGTTTTGCCGTCGGATTTTTCGGCGCCTTTCAGGATGTAGCGACCGATGGTATGGCCATAGATATTGTACCAACTGATCAGCAAGCAAGAGCAAACGGATATATGTGGGGAGCAAAAATTATTGGAACATCGGCTTCACTTGCGATAGGAAGCGTTCTCCTTAACAAATATGGTTTCACTCCTGCAATACTTTCGCTCTCCATTGGTGTCGGATTAATTATGCTAGTGCCTTTGTTGTTAAGAGAAAGAACCGGTGAAAAATTATTGCCATGGACAAAAGGTGAAGCATCAGAAGAAAATAAAAAAATACAATTGACCGGATGGGCTATTATCTTCAAATCACTTTACAGAGTTTTCAGTTTACGAAATAGTCTTTTAGTGGCATTGATAATGTTCTTCATGCAATGCGCATATAATTACGTTGCTACGCTACTTCCCATTTTTACTGTGCAGGCACTTGGCTGGACTGATCAGGAATATTCGAAATCATTTGCAACTGCAAGTTTGATCGGGGGAATTGGAGGAATGCTCATCGGCGGAGTGCTCATCGAAAAATTCGGGAAAGTACGAATGCTGAATATTTATTATATCACATTAATAATACTTACAGCAGTGTTTGTCTTTCTGAAGTCGACCTGGACAAGCTCAACAATAATTTTTAGCTACATGGTCATCTATCAAATCATGTACGTTTTTACCTGCATTGGATTGTTTGCTGTATCGATGCAATGTTGCTGGAAAAAAGTTTCAGCAAGTCAGTTTACTATATACATGACTATTGGAAACATGGGTAGAATAGTCGGTGCAAAGATGATAGGACCGATGAAGCTTCATTTCTCATGGGAGTATACTGTGCTTTTATTCTCCGGATTACTTTTTATCGGATTAGTTACAATACAGTTTTTGCATATCAATAATCATTTGGAGCATGTGAATAAATTAGATAAAAAATACTCCGAAGGAGATTTAGGGGCATCGCTGAGTAAAATTTAAAATGAAAAATAATCTTTTATATCACTTTTCAGATATTCACCTTAAATCTATTGAGAGGCATCTCGGTGCATATTTAAAAGATAAAAGACCGGAACGTCTTCACAAGTTGAGGATCGATATAAAAAAAATAAGATCTGTATTCCATTTTGTCGAAAAAACAAATAAAAAAAAGTATCCTGATAATGTACTAAATCCGGTTTTTCAAAATGTAGGTAAATTACGTGAGTTACAAATCGGCATCCGCCTTCTAAATAAACTATCGCATCCGCCGCAAAAACTTATCACAAGATTAAAAAAGAAAGAAGATGTTTTGAAAAAGCACCTCATAAAATTGATTCCCTATTATTCTAAAACCGTAAAGTCATTTCGCAAAGAAGTCATATTACCATCCAAATTTCCCAACAAAAAAAAGACAAAAACATTTTTTAAAAAAGCAATCACAAGTGCAGATAAAATACTTCTGAACAATGACAGAAGAAGTGTTCATCATTTCCGAATGAAGATTAAAAAAATAATGTATGTTTACAATATCTTGCCTCATAAATTACATAAGGAAATTAAATTGAATACTTCAGAAATCACTAAACTGCAAAGTAAAATCGGTAAATGGCATGATCATTATTCGGCACTTAATTTTCTAAGGCGCCAACATTTCTCCGGACAGATCAGCAAATATATTGCTATACTAAAAGAAAAAGAGAATCGGCAATTTTTTTCATTAATAATTGACTTACAGACAATGGGTGGTATAAGTAAAAGGTAAAAACGGCTTCCTTAAATCGAAAAATACTTATTAATGACAACTCTTACAAAACCAAGAATCCAATCTGTTGACTTGTTAAAGGGTTTAGTAATGGTCATTATGGCACTCGACCATACGAGAGATTACTTTCATTACTCTGCACATTTTTTCGACCCGACTGATCCGATGCAAAGCACATTGCCAATTTTTTACTCGATGGATAACGAACTTTTGTGCACCCGGATTTAGTTTTCTTGCCGGACTTTCAGCTTTTATGGTAGGCAAAAGAAAAACACAAAATGAATTGTCAGGGTTTTTACTAAAACGCGGATTGTGGTTGGTGTTTATAGAAATTGCTGTCGTCTCTTTCGGATGGCGCTTTGATACAAATTACACAATGATTGGATTACAGACTATTTGGTCACTCGGCGTTAGTATGATCGTACTGGCAGCGCTAATTCATCTTCCTAAAAAAATAATTCTGGCCTTTAGTTGTATTCTAATCTTTGGGCACAATTTGCTGGACACAATTCACTTTCCCGGAAATTTTTTCTGGTCAATGCTACATGAGCGAAATCGTTTCGAATGGATTCCCGGGCATTTCGTTGGCACTGCATATCCATTGATTCCATGGATCGCCGTAATGTCATTGGGATATTGCTTCGGCTCATTATTCGATAGCACCTTTGATCCTGTGAAAAGAAAGAAAATACTCAATGGTTTAGGATCTGGTGCGCTAATACTTTTCATCACCTTAATAGTTATCAATGAATATGGTGATCCTGTTCGATGGACAAATTATAGTGATTTCTCAAAAACATTAATGTCAATACTTAATACGACAAAATATCCACCTTCCCTATTATTCCTATTAATGACATTGGGTGGTACACTACTTTTTCTAGCCAATGCAGAAGGTCTCAAAGGTAAAATCGTTGATTACTTTTGTACATTTGGCAGGGTTCCTTTCTTCTTTTACATTATCCATATTTATTTCATACATTTTTTAGCATTATTTGCAGCAGAGTTTACAGGATATGGATGGCAGAAAATGATTCTTATAAAGTCGGTTACCAAGGTGGAAGAACTAAAAGGGTATGGATTCAATCTAATCATCGTGTATTTGGTTTGGATAGCAGTTATACTATTACTATATCCGCTATGCAAAAAATTTGATCGCTATAAACAAGCGCATAAGGAAAAATGGTATCTTAGTTATCTATAAACTAAATTAACATCCATGAAACCGCTCAACCAATGGTTTGATGAATATTCTGTCAGTCATCAGAACCCAAAAAACAAAGCGATACATTTCATATGTGTTCCTGCAATTTTCTTTTCCATCGTGGGAATTCTGATGAGTATACCAAGTACATTTCTAACCAGTCTCTTTCAATTAAAACAACCGTTAATTGAAAACTGGGCATTTGTTGCATTAATATTTGTAATTATCTTTTACTTACGGTTATCAACTTTAATGGCAATAAGAATGACACTGTTTTCACTTCTGTGCCTCATCGCTAATTTCTATATAGGCAAATTTCTTCCTCTTTTGATTTTCTCAATTGTAATTTTCACTGTTGCATGGATTGGACAATTTTACGGTCACAAGATCGAAGGGAAAAAGCCATCATTCCTTAAAGACCTACAGTTCCTATTAATTGGTCCAGCTTGGGTAATTGAGAATTTATTTTCTAAAAAATGAGCCCCAAGAAACAGAAATCATCCAAACTAAGTCGATTCTGGAAGCTTCTGGGTCCGGGGTTAGTGACAGGTGCCAGTGATGATGACCCCTCAGGAATAGCAACTTATTCTCAAGCCGGAGCGGCCTTCGGACTTTCAACACTCTGGACTTCCATCGTAGCTTTTCCGTTAATGGCATCTATACAGCAGATGTGTGCACGAATTGGTTTGGTAACGTCGATGGGCTTAACGGGCACTTTGAAGAAATATTATCCAAAGCCTGTACTCTATTTAATGTTAGTATTTAGTTTTCCCGCAATTGTAATGAATATTGGCGCAGACATAGCAGGTATGGGAGCTGTAGGAAATTTGCTTTTCCCTTCTATTGATGCAACCTATTTCAGTGTTCTATTTACGATACTACTTTTAGGCCTGATCATTTATTTGCCGTATCATAAAATTGCAATGACGTTGAAATATCTTTGTATTGTAATGCTTGTCTATTTTATTGTTCCATTTCTTTATAAACAAGATCTTTTAGAAATAATTAAAGCGACATTTATTCCGGAAATAAAATTTGACAAGAATTTCATTGCCATTCTCGTTGCCATTCTTGGAACAACGATTTCTCCATATCTCTTTTTCTGGCAAGCATCTATTGAAGTAGAAGAAATGCGATCCAATAAAAAACACTTGATCGTCGACAAGAAAGTAGTTCATACAATGAATCAGGACGTAGATTTTGGAATGACGTTTTCGGGATTGGTGATGTATTTTATAATTCTTACTACAGGAACGGTTTTATATCAAGCCGGAATTCATCAAATCGACACAGTAGAGCAAGCTGCCATGGCATTAAAACCATTGGCAGGAAATCTTGCATATCTACTCTTTGCAATTGGAGTGATTGGTACAGGATTGATAGCTATACCCGTTCTTAGTGGTTCGATTTCATATATCATCACAGAAACTTTTGGCTGGAAACAGGGTCTTGATAAAAAATTTCATGAAGCAAAAGCTTTTTACATTATCATAGCAATTTCACTCATTCTTGGTTTGTCATTAAACTATGTTGGCATCTCTCCTATAAAAGCATTGATTTATACAGCTATTCTATATGGGTTAACTGCTCCGGTTTTGATCGCAATTATTCTCCACATTTCGAATAACAAGAAAATAATGGGTTCAAATGTAAATGGAAAAATGACAAATGTTTTGGGGTTTATAGCCCTAATTATTATGACAACAGCAGCCGGAGCATTAATTTATTTGCAGATTAATGAATAATACTGATGTCCTGCCGCATTGGATTCATGCATATTAAAACAAATTATTATATTTGGTACATATCTAAAAAATTGTCATGAAAATATCTCTAACATTCGCCTTGTTATTTTTAAGCTCGTTTATTTTCGCCCAACCTGCATGTCAGTGGGCTTATATCCCTGTTGGAGCAACACAATCTTACAATACGATCTATAATTCAACAACAGATCAAAGTGGAAACATAATAACATTAGGAATATTATTAGGTAGTGCTGATATGGATCCGGGTACTGATCCTGCGGATACATCTTTTACTACCTATACTTACAACTATTATATTTCAAAAACTGATATTGCCGGAAATTTGTTGTGGATTCATTATTTTCAGAATAATTCACAATTAACTCTCTTTGATTTTGTCGGAGTAAAAGTTAATTCAGCAAATGAAATAATTGTTGTTGGAAATTTTGCCGGACTGATCGATTTTGATTTCTCTGATGCAGGCGTTGATACATTACGCAGTCACTTTCCAACTTATACCGATTACTTCGTTGCAAAATATGATTCTGCCGGCTCGTACAAATGGGCAATTAACATTGGCGACCCTACAACCAGCGACATCGTTGCACACGCAGTTACTATTTTGCCAAATGACAATATCATCATCGCTGCAAATCCTAACGGAACTATAGATGTTGATCCCGGTTCAGGTGTGCATAACAGCATTGGAGGAAATGGAAATATAATTTGTTATGATAACAATGGTGAATATGTTTGGAACAATAATATCGCTACTGCAACTTCGTACTGCATTACGAATAACAGTTTAGAAACCGACCTTGCCGGAAATGTGTACGTGGCTACTGTTGGATATTACAAATTGAGTCTTAACAAATTTGACAATGTTGGAAATCGAGTTGGGGATATGACAATTGGCGATTTTCCTGCAGGTGCACGTGTTAATCCACAATCCTTAATGATGGATAAAACAACAGATGAGCTCTATATCTCCGGAACGTATGGTGGTATGGTAGATTTTGATCCGGGCACAGGAACAGTTTATAAGACCTCTTCCTCATCAATGTATCAGGATGGATTTATCGCCAAGTATGATAGGTTATTGAATCTGCTTTGGGTTGTTACCTATGAAGGCAAAGTTGACTTCGGAAAATATAGTCTTGATTTCAGTCAGGGAGAAATCGTTGCTGTTGGCAATATAGAAGGAACGATAGATTTTGGCAATGGAACTATTCTATCGTCTTCTACCGTTTCCTCGATAAGTCCATTTTACATAACTGTAAATTCCGGTGGCGTGACCCAAAATGGATTTACGCTCGATGGATTTGGTCATTTCAGTACTGTTCGGACTTGCCCAAACAATTCCTTTGCAATAACAGGGCTTATAACCAACGCTACTGATATGGATCCAACTTCCGCAAGTCTTATTTTAAATGCTACAGCTTCAAGCCATTTTACCGTTGTTTATCAATCTACAACTACTTCAATAAGCGAAAATTATCAGGATGAAAAAATTAATGCATATCCTAATCCAACAGATAATGATTTCAATTTGACTATTAGTCCAGACCTCGTTGGGTCATTGTATACTATTCATGATATTACCGGGAGGTTAATTACCAGCGGTAAATTAATCCATGAAAATAATATCATCCGACTTGATAAAATTGCTCAAGGGATCTATTCATTATCAATTGACGGGAAGAAAGAGCAAACTCTGCGAATTATAAAAAAGTAAATTAAACATCTTTGAATCAGAATGAAAAAATTAGTATCGGCCGTTTTATTTTTTATTTGCTTTCAAAACACCATTGCAGAGAAAATAAATGTTGATCAGGCAGTACAAAAAATTGTAGCTGAAAAAAACGAAGACAAAAAGCTTGAATTAATAGTCGATGAATATACTACAGAATTTAATAATGACCCTGATCTAGTAATTGCTATTGGCTTAAAACTTCTAAAACAGTCACAGGAAAATGATGATATTATAAGCGAGGCTTCAGCATATTGCATGTTGGGACACGGATATCGCTTATCGGGAAATAATATAAAAGGACTGGATTTCCATCATAAAGCTTTAACATTAACCGAGAAGACACACAATTTTTCTTTGTTGGCCATGGTCGAAAACCAAATGGCACACATTTACAAGGACAGAGATGAAAACGACAAGGCGATCGATTTATATTTAACCGCTCTTAAACATTCTGAACAAGGCGCAAATGAAAGAATTCGAAATTGGCCATTACTGAATCTCGGTGCTGTTTATCTTTCCATAAATAAATTAGACTCTTCTTTAATGTTTTCACAAAGAGCATATGAATCAAGTTTAAGATTAAATGATAAAACTGCAATGGGATATATCCTTGCAAATCTAGGTGGTGTACAAAGTAAAATGGGAAATGCACAACTGGCAATTACATACTACCAAATGGCCATCCAAGAGCTACGTGATTCGTCGATGATTCGCCATTTAAGCTTAACCTATACGGGACTTGCTGAACATTACCAAAGAAACAATGAATTGGATTCCTGCGAATACTATTCAAAAAAAGCAATTGCGCTAATAAAAAATACAGTCTTTTTTTATCTCAGTGGAAAGCCGGCGGGAATGTTGATGAACATATATGAATTCAAAAATTGTGACAGCACGCTCAAATATGCCAAGATCTTTAAAAGCGCAAACGACTCCCTTTATAATCGGAAAACCAGTCAACAAATACAGTTAATGACATTCGATGAAAATTTGAGACAGCAAGAATTGGCTGCTCAAAAAATTCTCGAAGAGGAGCATCGAATCCAAAATCTTCAATATGCTTCAATCGTAATTGGCATATTTACCTTTTTCATCCTATTTGCTTTACTCAGCAGAAGTGTAATGGTGAATGAAAATATAATTTCATTTATGGGAATACTTGGTTTATTGATGGTGTTTGAATTTATCAATCTTCTTTTGCACCCGTTTTTAGAGAAAGTGACCAACCACTCACCTGTTCTCATGTTGCTTTCCTTGGTTGCAATTGCATCTTTATTGATTCCTTTGCATCACAGACTTGAAAAATTCATAAAAGTCCGAATGACTGAGAAAAATAAAGAACGGCGTCTCGCCGCTGCGAAGAAAACAATAGAAGAGTTGGAAAATGAGAATAAAAATACGGCGCATTGAATGAGGTCATAAAAAGTATTTCGATGAAATTGATGTTAGCACTCCTGACATTAGTTATGTTGTTTCATCTTCTGGTTCTCTCTCAAATTATTCCTTATGATATTGTCTGGGCAGGAAAACTGAATTCTATCGAAGAAATGTATTCTTTTGAAATTATGTCGATTTTGGTCAATTCAATTTTGATGACTACTCTTCTGTTAAAGGGAAATTTCATTAAACACAAAATATCCGGAAAAATTATAAATGGAATTATATGGTTTTTCATTTTTCTATTCACATTAAACACCATCGGAAATTTATTTGCAAAAACCATTTTTGAAAAGGTTGTCTTTACGCCATTAACACTGATTTCTGTTTTTTTACTTTGGAACATTGTCCAATTAAAATCAAACAAAAACCCAAAATGAAATTTTAAAATAGTAGCTTTACATCAATGGAAGATCAGGAACCAAAGCATGTAAGGCGAGTACGATATAAAGGCACGCATCCAAAGGCTTTTAAAGAAAAATACAAAGAACTATCGCCCGAACAATATTCAGAAGATGTTGCAAAAGTTATGCAACAAGGACGCACGCCTGCCGGAATGCATCGCTCCATTTGCATTGAAGAAATAATGGAATTCCTAAATGTCACTCCGGGACAAATTGGTTTGGATGCAACATTAGGATACGGTGGACACACCGTAGAGATTGCAAAACGATTAATTCCCGGTGGAAAATTGTATGCAATCGATGTTGATCCGATCGAACTTCCTCGGACACGAGAACGACTCGCTGCACTAGGTTACGGACCCGAAGTAGTTGAAATGAAGATCATGAACTTTTCGCAGATCGACCAGATCGTTTTTGAATCAGGTCCATTAAATTTTGTCCTGGCTGATCTCGGTGTTTCATCAATGCAAATCGATAATCCCGACAGAGGCTTTTCATTCAAGATCGAAGGACCCTTGGACCTTAGACTTAACCCAAAGAATGGAATCCCTGCCTCAGAATTTTTAAAAAATGTTTCGCGAGATGAGCTGGAAGAATTGCTTCAGGTAAATGCAGACGAACCGCATTACATAGCAATTGCAAAAGGCATTACGTCAAAAATAAAAAAGGGAATTAAAATTGAAACGACTACGCAGCTAAAGGAAATTATTCAAGAAGCATTAGAATACCTTCCTGAAAATATCCGAAAAGAAGAAATAAAAAAATCCTGTCAGCGATCTTTTCAGGCATTACGAATTGAAGTGAATGATGAATTTGGTGTACTTGATAAATTTCTTGAAAAACTTCCTTATGTACTTGCTCCCGGTGGGCGGGTTGCAATATTATCTTTTCATTCAGGAGAAGACAGGCGAGTAAAAAAATCGTTCAAGGAATTATTTCGTGCGGAGTCTATTCTGAAATTGCTCCCGATCCGATCCGACCTTCAGCAGAAGAAAGTAATACTAATCCACGCGCTCGCTCTGCTAAATTGCGGTGGGCAATTAAAGAATAATTTTCAAATAAAGTTCAATGCAAACTCATACCTCAAAAAACAAAGTCCTAAAACTTTTACTCCTAATAATTATTATGACAATAACTGATACAAGATCACAAGTACTTCAAACGGTACCCAATGTAGATCTTAAAAAATATTCCGGAAAATGGTTTGAAATCGCATCGTATCCACAGCGATTTCAAAAAGGCTGTCATTGCACTACTGCTGAATATACATTGAGTAATAAAGACTATGTCGTCGTAGAAAACAGATGCAACAAAGACAGTGTTACAGGGAAACAAGCCTACATAAAAGGCAAAGCATTTGTGGAGAAAAATTCGGGCAATGCAAAATTAAAGGTTCAATTCTTCTGGCCTTTCAAAGCAAAATACTGGATCATTGATCTGGCTGATGATTATAGTTACGCTGTGGTCAGTCATCCAAACAAAAAATATTTGTGGATCCTTTCGAGAACTCCAAAAATGAATGATGCTTTATACAATGAGATTCTATCGCGTCTTAAAGCAAAAGGATTTGATCTTTCGAAGCTTCAGGTCACTGTGCAGATTTAGAACAGAATGAAATACGGTTTTCAAATACTAAATTTTTTCATCTTCTTTTTATTAACAGGGTGCGTAACCCTCTATAAGCCCAATACCATTAACTCCCCATTGCTCAAAGAAAAAGGGGACCTACACGCAACAGCCGCTTTCGGGCTTTCCGGTTCTGGATTGTATAATATTCAATCTGCTTATGCTGTATCGGATCACATAGGAATAATGATCAATGGCATGTATCACAACAGTGAGTTCTCAAGTAATAACAACTCAATGGAAAGACTCAATATGTATTTTGGCGAAGCCGGAGGCGGATACTTTTCAACTTTCGGCAAAAATAATAAAGGGTTGTTCCAGTGCTATGGAGGAATGGGCTATGGTTCAACTACCGATAAAATTGAAAACTCTACTCAGGTAAATCCTGAAGTTAGTGCGGAATATATCAATGTCTTCATTCAGCCAGGGATAGGTCATATTGAAAAAAATGTTGAAATTGCTTTTGATGTGAGGGCAAATTATATTCGACTTTACAATATAAACGCTTACTTATATGAAAATTTTGAATGGTGGAATACAGATTTTACATATTATTCAGATACAACATTGGATTTTGTAAATATTGAACCCGCAATGACTTTAAAAGCAGGTGGGGATAAAGTAAAGGCTGTTTTTCAGTTAGGCGTGATTCTCCCGGCTATCAACTCAAAATCATATTTTGATGTAAATAGCTCATCTATATTTGTTGGTCCGTTATTAAAATTCGCCATTGGTATAAATTACACCTTTGGGAAAAAGAATACCGGTAAATAAAAACTTAGTATACAAACGTTCGACAAAATTTCACTTAATTTATTGTGCGGTTTTTCTGCGAGATCCGCGAGATCTGCGGGAGAAAAAACACAAAGTCGAAAGTTAAAACAATCGTTACTCTCTACATCTTTCAATTCGAAATAATCAACTCAATGCCTCTTCCACAACTATCCCTACGCCCGACTCTCGAATCCGATCTTGAAACTTTTTTCACTTTCCAACTAGAAGAAGAAGCAAATTTTATGGCAGCCTTTACTCCTGTTGATCCAAAAAATAAGGCAGCATACATGGAAAAATGGAAACGGTTGTTGAAGGATCCTACGATCAATATTCGAACAATTATTTACAATGACGAAATTGCCGGTAGTGTAAGCAAATACGAAATAGAAGGTGATGCGGAAATCACCTATTGGATCGGGAAAAAATTCTGGGGAAAAGAAATTGCCAGCAATGCATTAAAAGCATTTTTAGAAATCGAGAAGGCGAGACCAATTTGGGGACGAGTTGCATTTGATAACTTCGGATCGAAAAGAGTTTTAGAGAAAAATGGCTTCGTACAAATCGGCAACGACAAAGGTTTTGCAAATGCACGGGGTATGGAAATTGAGGAATTTATCTTTCAGTTGTTATAAATTTGAGTACTTTGGTTCGGTCGCTTGTATAATTGATCAACAGGGATAAGTACATTTACATTTGCATGCTATCAACTTTACACACAAAGTATGACGATACCAATTAAAAACAGAATTGAGTCTCTCGACCTTTTGAAAGGAATCGTGATGGTAATTATGGCTCTAGACCATGTTCGTGATTACTTTCATTTTTCCGCACTCCTTTATAATCCAACGGATCCTAGTCAAACATCATTGCCCATTTATTTCACCCGATGGATCACTCATTTTTGTGCTCCTACATTTTGTTTTCTCGCCGGGATCTCTGCATTTTTAGTGGGGAGACGAAAAACTAAAGCTGAATTAAGTTCCTTCCTCTTGAAACGCGGAATCTGGTTGGCAGTTATTGAACTTACAATTGTAAATTTCGCATGGAACTTCGATATTACTTTCAGTTCTTCAGGATTAGCAGTGATCTGGTCATTGGGAATAAGCATGATCTTTCTTTCAGCGCTCATACATTTACCTAAAACATGGATCATAATTTTCAGTTGTGTCGTCATTTTTGGTCATGACTTGGCTGACAGCATTCACTATCCGCAAAACTTTTGGTGGGCGATAGTACATGATGGCGGAAGTTTTACATTTTTTGATCATTTTAACTTGACAATACTTTATCCAATTATTCCTTGGATAGGAGTTATGTCACTAGGTTATTGTTTCGGAAATCTATTTGAAAGTTCATACGATCCGTTAAAGAGAAAGAAAACGATCAATATAATTGGTGCATCAACTATATCCTTATTTTTTATTGTCCGATACATAAACATCTATGGAGATCCTGAAAAATGGATTTCATATGATACTGTATTGAAAACCGGAATGTCTTTTATGGATCCAAATAAATATCCGCCATCGCTTTCCTATTTATTGATGACACTGGGGCTTGGCCTACTCTTTCTTGCAAACAGTGAACACATGAAAGGAAAAGTTGTAGATTTTTTCAGAACATTCGGGAGAGTGCCTTTTTTCTATTATATACTTCATCTATATTTAATACATCTTCTTGCACTAATTTTTGCGCAGTATTCCGGATTCGGATGGCAATCAATGATCTTTAATGATTGGGGAAATCCTTATAAAAATTTAACCGGATATGGATTTCATCTATGGGTAGTGTATGCAGTTTGGGCAGCGGTCATATTGATCCTATACCCACTTTGCAAACGTTTCGACAATTACAAAATGAATCATAAAGAAAAATGGTGGTTGAGTTATTTATAAAAACGAATTAAATGGAGCAATCATACGCAGTAAATAAAACATTCGACAGAGTAAATTTCGAAGACTCTCCTATTGCAAATGGTGAATATGAAAATTGTATTTTTAAGAATTGCAACTTTTCAAATTCTAATCTTTCCGGAGTTAAATTCATTGAATGTCAATTCAACGAATGCAACCTAAGCATGTCTAAATTGACCGGCACCCTTTTTCGTGATGTCCAATTCAAAGATTGTAAAATGCTTGGATTACGTTTTGATACTTGCAGTGACTTTGGTTTGTCATTTTCTTTTGAAAATTGCACTCTCAATCATTCTACATTCTATAAAAAGAAAATAAAAAAAACGGTTTTTAGAAACTCACAATTACAAGAAGCTGATTTTACGGAATGCGACCTTGCTAATTCTTTATTTGATAATTGTGACCTTACCAATACACGATTCGAACAAACAATTCTTGAAAAAGCTGACTTCACTACGGCTCATAATTATTCTATAGATCCGGAAATAAATAAAATTAAAAAAGCCAAATTTTCTTTATCACAATTACCAGGGCTCTTGGATAAATATGATATTGTGATTAACAAGGCATTTTGATTTCTCTGAATTAGAATGTCGGATGTGCACGTATTCTAAAAATTAAATAAAATGACAAAAAGACCGCATTTACAATTAGAGCTTTCCCGATCAGATCAGGCCTTTGAAATTATTGGCTGGATTTCATTGATATTAATGTGGGTCTATACGCTCATGAACTATTCAACCCTACCGGATACGATCCCGATACATTTTAATGGTGAAGGCCATCCAGACAACTTTGGAACCAGAGCAACAATCTTTATTTTCACCGGAATAGGAACTCTTATTTTTATTGGGTTAACTGTTCTAAACAAATATCCACAAAATTTTAATTACCTGAATAAAATTACCCCGGAAAATGCACAACGACAATATACCAATGCAACTAAAATGGTTCGGTTTTTAAAGTTGGCCATTTCTCTGATTCTATTATTAACCGTTTATGAAATTTGCCAAATTGCAACAGGTAAATCGCACGGGTTTGGAATTTGGTTCTTGCCTTTTGCTTTAGGGCTAATTTTTATTCCTGTGATTATGTATGGAATAAAATCGAGTACTAAAAAAGTGATTTGATGAAATTTAAATCACTCAAAATAAAATACAGTCCGATGAAAATCACAAGTATCGCAGCAGAAGTAAATCCATACAAAATAGCATAATATAATTCCGGAACAGGATTCGTTAATGAAAGAACACAACTTACAAAGCCCATCAGTGCTCCTATACCTGCAAACATAAATCCCTTTCTTGCTTCTTCGATTGAATAATTTTTTTGTATTCTTTAATATGAGCCTCGATTGAAAATTCATCGTGTCCAAGGGCCATCATTTCATTACGGATATTTTCAACATCAGATTTGTTGACGATCCATTGCTGAATCTTATTAGTATTTATAGATACTGCTTCTGACATGGTGTTAAATCTATTTTCCTCTATGAACAGGAAACAATATATAATTTTAATTACTTCCTTACAAATATTCATACAAAGTAATTTTCCCGGGTGAGCCAGAATTTGGAATCATTCTAAAGAAGTTCGATTTGGAATAAAACAATAATATTTAGCACAGAACTATTAATTTTCGAAAAATGTAAATACCTTTTACCGGAAATTCAAATACATTTAAAAATGGCTGTAAAAAAAATAAATGAGATTGATAAATATATCGCCACTTTTCCAAAGGAAACACAAGTATACCTCGAACAGTTGCGGGCAACAATTAAAAAATCTGCACCGGATGCTGAAGAAATCATAAGCTACAAAATGCCTGCTTATAAATACAAAGGAGTTTTAGCTTACTTTGCAGGATATAAAAATCACATTGGACTTTATGCATTGGGTTCACCTCAAAAAGAATTCAAAGAAGAATTGTTAAAGTATAAAACAGGCAAAGGATCAATCCAATTTCCACTCGACAAAAAATTACCTATTGGACTGATCACAAAAATTATCAAGTACCGCGTAAAAGAAAATGATATCAAACTTGAATTAAAATCAAAAAAGAAAAAGAAATAATCTCACCACAAATCAGCCCAATCCCTAAATCAGCTAAATCCCGGTCCTAAATCCCGGTCCGTAATCAGCCCAATCTTAAATCAGCCAAATCCGAAATCAGAGCAATCCCTAAATCAGCCAAATCCTGGTCCTAAATCAGCCCAATCCCTAAATCAGCTAAATCCCGGTCCTAAATCCCAGTCCGTAATCCAAGTCAATGCTAGTCCGCCCCTACACCCACTCCGACAAACCCAGAGTCCTCGAACTTTTCAAATTAAACACCCCTGAAAACTTTGCGCCTTCAGAGGAAAAAGATCTTGTGGATTATTTGAACAATCACTCCGACAATTATTATGTATTGAAAGTCGACAATAAAATAGTTTGTTGTGGCGGCTACAATATATCAGAAGACCCGGAGGTTGTTAGAATTTCATGGGACATTGTGGATCCACAATACCAGGGAAAAGGATTTGGAGGAGAGTTAACTTTATATCGAATTGAAAAGATGAGTGAAATTCCAGGAGTAAAAACACTTTCTGTTCGCACATCACAATTAGCATATAAGTTTTATGAAAATTTGGTTTTGTGTTAAAAGAAAAAGTCAAAGATTTCTGGGCACCGGGATTTGACATGTATAAAATGGATAGGGCGAAAGAAAAGTATGAATCAAAAAACAGCAAATGTTATTTCAATAATCGGACATCCGATTTTAACCTTGCCCCTATTCGTCATTTTCATTCTTTTCAAATTTGAAGAACCACAAAAAGCGCTTGCAACTTCGGCGATAATAATTGGCGGAGTATTTATTCCTCTTGCCATCAAAACATATCTTGGTACTAAAAAAGGACAATACACTAATTATGATGTCTCCAATCAAAAACAAAGACAAAGATGGTATGTCACTGCTATTCTCCTTTTAGTAGTTGTGCTAGTTGCGCTCTTTCTCACCGAACAATCAAAAACAATCCGCGGAAACACAGTCAGCGCATTCTTATTATTACTTACTGCCCAGCTGATGAATTTTTATATTAAGAGTTCAATGCACACGGCATTCAATTTATTTCTTGTATTTCTGATATTACCAATGAGTTCTGTTTTCGCAATTTTGTATTTAGGATTTACCTTTCTAATTGCCTGGTCAAGACTTGTACTCAAAAGACATACTTTGAAAGAAGTTGTTTCAGGTGCTATTATTGGCCTTGTATTTGGGTTGATTTCATTTTTTACCTTACAAAACTAAACTCTCACCATGGATCAGGTACCTATGTATGTTTCTTTGGTTTTAGTGCTCACGACACTTTTAGGGGCTTTCATTTTTTATTCTGCAACGAAGAATTCACGTCAAAGCCTAATGATTATTCTAATTTGGTTAACTATCCAGTCGGCAATCGCCTTAACAGGACTTTATCAGGTAACAAAAGAATCACTTCCCTGGCCGATCCTAATGATCGCACCACCGATGTTACTAATCATCGGAATGTTTATGAGTAAAAAAGGAACGCACTTTATTGATGGCCTAAACCTTAAATACCTCACTTTGCTCCATATAATTCGAATCCCTGTGGAAATTGTTCTTTATTGGTTATGCTTCTATAAAACAGTTCCTGTATTGATGACCTTCGAGGGGCGGAATTTTGATATTTTAAGCGGAATCACAGCACCATTAATTTATTATTTCGGGTTCATAAAAAAGTCAATCAGTAAGAAGGTCATTCTTGTTTGGAATTTCATTTGTATCGGTCTTTTACTGAACATTGTTATAAACGCAATTTTATCAATCCCGCTTCCCTTCCAGAAATTCGGATTTGACCAGCCTAATATCGCAGTCTTATATTTTCCGTTTGTCTGGTTGCCTTGCTTTATTGTTCCAGTTGTTCTTTTCGCACATTTATCGGCAATTCGATTACTTAGAATGAAGGAATATAAATGATTACGGCTACAATCTTCGAAATTGTGACATAAAATGCATAAGCGTGGGTTGGGTCTTTTTCAGTTGACATTTTTTCAGGCTTCTTAAGAATTTTACTAGAAGTTGGATAAACTTTATATACATTTATGTATCTTTTAAAATCAACATCCGAGGAATTCTCATTTGGATTATACTATTGAACAATGATACTAAACCAAAGAAATCATGGATACAATGCAAATCATCAACTCATCTCCCGAGTGTGAAATTGTCAATTCGAGAGTATTAAATTTTTCAAGAGACCTTGTGTTTCGCGCATGGACTGAACCATACCATCTCAGAAACTGGTGGGGCCCTGCAGGTTTTACAAATACATTTACTGAATTCGATTTACGTCCGGGCGGAACATGGCGCTTTGTTATGCATGGTCCCGATAAAGGACATTATCCGAATGAATGTGTTTTTGTAAAAATAGAAGCACCCGAACTCATTGTCATGAATCACATTTCAGATCCGAAGTTTCAAGTTGTAGCATTGTTTGAAGAAGCTGCACATAACAAAACAATGATTACATTCAAAATGGTTTTTGATACAGAACAAGAATGTCAGGCATTGAAATCATTCGCTCCCGAAAAGAATGAAGAAAATTTTGATCGGTTAGAAAAGGAGCTTATGAAGATGATTAGTGGGAAGAATTAGCTACTAAGAAAAAACTTAAACACTAAAATTTTAGCCACGAATTCACGAATAAAAAATAATTTATTCGTGAATTCGTGGCTAAATAATTCTCTCCCAATTTCCAAAATCATTGAACACATTTTTTGTACATTGGCCTACTAAAATCCAATTCATGTACAAAATTCTTGCAACGGCCTTCATCCTCCTTTCTTCATTAGCGTTTTCCCAAATTCCCAACCCCGCCCTTGTCGGCTACTGGCAAAATTGGAACGATGCAAATGCGCCATACAGTCAACTGGACTTAGTCGATTCGCGATATAATATTATAGAAGTTTCATTCGCGGTTCCACAAGCGGGCACAGATTACAAAATGGAATTCATTCCTGATCAGGTTTCGCAGTCGACGCTCATCACTCAAATTCAGGCACTACAAAGCCAAGGCAAAAAAGTACTCATTAGTATGGGCGGGGCAACTGCTCCAATATCGCTTAGCAATAGTTCAGAGCGCGATACTTTTGTGAGTACAATGAATAACATCATCAACACATATGGTTTTGATGGAATTGACATTGACTTCGAAGGAAGTTCTTTATCGACAACCGGTGGCACAATTTCAGCACCAGTTGATGCGCCTATCATTAATCTGATCGATGCAGTGAAACAGATCATGAGTGATTATTATGTAAGCCATAACAAAAAGTTGTTGTTAACGATGGCACCGGAAACAGCATTTGTCCATGGTGGCCAATCGGCTTACGGTGGAATATGGGGTGCATATTTGCCGGTGATCGATGCATTGCGCGACTCTCTCGACATTCTACAAGTTCAGCTGTACAACAGCGGAAGTATGTACGGAATTGACGGCAACATTTATTCGCAAGGCACAGCTGATTTCATTATTGCAATGACAGAAGCAGTCATTCAAGGATTCAACACAGGTGGTGGCTCATTCATTGGTTTACCTGCAAACAAAATTGCAATTGGATTGCCTGCTTGTCCAAGTGCTGCCGGTGGCGGATATACAAATGTTGATACTGTTAAAGCTGCAATGGATTATCTGCGCGGCACAGGAACAAAGCCCGGAACATATACACTTCTGCAATCTGGCGGATATCCAACGCTGCTTGGTATGATGACATGGTCGATCAATTGGGATGCTGTGAGTACATGCGGAAGTACGTATGAGTATGCAGATAATTTCGATGTTATTTTCAATACACCGACTAACACTCAAAGTATTGATACAAAAAAATCGTTTACAATATACCCAAATCCGGCGAATGATAAAATTTACATTTCAAGTACAATCAATGGCAATGATAATCGTTTACTGAAAATATATAATTCCATTGGAGAAAATGTTTTATCGAGAATGCTAACTTCGGATTCAGAAATAATAAATATTGAAGAATTGACATCTGGAATTTATATGATTTGCTTTGACAGAAAATCGAAAGTGTTCATTAAAAATTAAAACACAGTGATCACAAAAAACAAAATGAGAACACGGAATTTTCTGCAGTTATTCTGCGTAAATCTGCGAGATCTGCGGGAGATAAATCACAAACTATAGACTAATGCAAATCAAAGACCCTGCATTCAACTACGACCAACCGGAAATAAACTATTCCGGTCAACGAAAAACTGATCCACGGATTGCAGAGTATGTTTACAAAGCGCTTGGAAATTCCAAAACGGTTTTAAATGTTGGTGCGGGCGCAGGTTCATATGAACCGGAGGATCGTTATGTAATCGCAGTTGAGCCCTCTCCTACAATGCGAGCACAGCGATTGAGCAACAACAAAATTCCGGCAATAAATGCAACAGCCGATTCACTACCCTTCAGCGACAAATCATTTGATGCATCAATGGCAATGGTAACTGTCCATCATTGGCCGGATCTTGAAAAAGGATTGCTGGAATTGAAGCGAGTCACGAGAAACAAAATCGTCATTATGACATTTGATCCTGATGCATTGAATGATTTCTGGAATGCAAATTATTTTCCTGAATTGATAGAGGTAGAACGACAACGATATCCCAAACTTGAACGAATCATAAAAGCGATTGGCGGCAAATCAGAGATTATAAAAATTCCAATTCCGCTTGATTGTGTCGACGGATTCCAGGAAGCTTTTTACGGAAGACCTGAAGCTTTTTTAGAAAAATCTGTACGTATTGCTCAGTCTGCCTGGGGATTTTTACCCCCCGGACTTGAAGAAAAATATACGAATGCACTGGCTCATGATTTAAAATCCGGTGAGTGGGATAGGAATTACGGACATTTCAGGACACAGGCTACTTTTACTTGTGCATTGAGGTTGATTGTGTTTTCGATTAATTGAATAATTGCCTCTATGTTGACAACCCCAAATTATCAACAACATCACTATTTATCCCCTAAAACCACCCCCTTTTTTACCTCCAAAACGTTCGGCCCTTGCCGTAAACCGCCCAACTTTTCTATCTTTGCCGAAAATCAACCAACCCCATGAGCCTCGTAGTAGTCGGAACAGTGGCATTTGACGCCATAGAAACACCATTCGGAAAAACAGATAAAATCATTGGCGGCGCAGCTACCTATTCAGGGATCTCTGCCTCTTATTTTGGAAAAGACATCAAACTGGTTTCAGTTGTTGGTGAAGATTTCCCTACTGACATGATCGAAAAGTTCGGTCAGTTCGGATTGAACACTGAAGGCTTACAAATTAAAAAAGGACAGAAAACTTTCTTCTGGTCAGGTAAATATCATGTAGACATGAATACGCGCGACACACTTGATACACAATTGAACGTGCTTCTTGATTTCGACCCTGTAATTCCTGCATCGTATCAGGATTGCGAATTTTTGATGTTGAGTAATTTAATGCCGCAACTTCAGAAAAAAGTTATTGAGCGCATGAATAAACGTCCGCGCTTAGTGGTAATGGATACCATGAATTTCTGGATGGAAACTCAGATGGATGCTTTGATCGATACGATCAAATTAGTTGATGTGCTTACGATCAACGATTCTGAAGCTCGTAAACTTACTAATGAATATTCTTTAGTTCGCGCTGCACAGAAAATTTTGAAGATGGGACCTAAATACCTTATCATCAAAAAAGGCGAGCACGGTGCATTGCTCTTCAACAAAGAACAAGTTTTCTTCGCTCCTGCTCTTCCACTTGAAGATGTTTTCGATCCGACAGGCGCAGGCGATACTTTCGCAGGTGGCTTCATCGGTTACCTTGCACAAACTCGCGACATTTCTTTTGAAAACATGAAACGCGGAATCATCTATGGTTCTGCAATGGCGTCTTTCTGTGTTGAGAAATTCGGTATCGAGAGATTAGCAGAATTGAAACAAGAAGAGATCGATGAAAGAGTTCAGCAATTTGTGAACCTTGTTCAGTTCGATATAGAACTAGTTTAAATAAAACAAAAGCCCCGCTAACCCCGGGGCCTTTTTTGCTAAATTTTTAGCCAGAATACACGAATAAATTGCTTGGGCCACGAATACGAATATTCGATAAAATTGAGACCAAACAATCATTCATTCGTGTATTCATGGCTAAAATAATGTTTCAATTCCAATATAATACAAATTGTAAAGCCAATTTTATTGGCCACGAATGCACGAATAGAAAAACAATTTATTCGTGTATTCGTGGCTAAAATAATGTTTCAATTTTAATATAATACAAATTGTGAAGCGGACTCGAAAGGTTTCAGCATTTATTAGCAATGCTCAATCCAATCATAAATTAAATTCGTGAAATCAATTTGATTTTAAAATAATTTCATGGAGGACAATATTCTATTTAAAAAAGAAAGTTTCCTGATTGTTGGGAAATGTATGGAAGTTCATAATAACCTTGGTGCCGGTTTTTTGGAAATCGTCTACAAAGATGCTCTAGAACTTGAATTCCGAAAAGCCGGAATCCCTTATGAAAGAGAAAAAATATATGATATAAATTATAAGGGCATTATTTTACCCCATAAATTCTTTGCAGATTTTGTTGCATTCGATAAAATCATTTTGGAAGTAAAAGGCACTTCGAAAATTAACGATGCGCTTATTGCACAATCGCTCAATTATTTGAAAGTGTCAGGCAATCAACTTGCAATAATTGCAAATTTTGGAGAATTAAAACTGAATACTAGAAGAGTTGTGCTTTGAGCCACCGCCGATACTAAAATAAATTTGCCACGAATACACGAATGGATTTTACTATTAGTGTATTCGTGCCAAAATAATTCGTGCATTCGTGGCAAAAAAATAATTCGTGTATTCGGGCAAATAAAAATTCGTGTATTCGTGGCTAAAACAATTCGTGGCGCGACATAAAAAAAGCCGCACCAAAATTGATGCGGCATATATTAGGATTAGGGAAATGCTTTTTTCTTCTGTTCTCGCTTATTTTTATCGAGTAACAATTTCAATGGCTTTATTGTAAATACCTTTGTCAGAAATAAATCTTATCTGATAAATTCCTTGTGACAATCCTTCAACCGGAACAGCGATTTGATTGCTGTGGACTTTATTCTGAACCATCAACTTTCCGGTAACATCAAAGATCTCTATCATTTCAACTTTTATATCAGTCGTATGAATATTCAAAACTGTTGTGGCAGGATTTGGATATACAGAGAAATGTGAGCTCAGATCAATTTCTGCAACTTTATTGAACAGCGGATCTACAATGATCGTATCATTCACTCTCGCTACCGATTGTACGTACTGTGTATAGGTAATTGCAGAAACATCCGTAAGTCTGAAAAGTGAATTCGTTACAGTAGAAATATTATCGACGATCACAACATCAAACAAAGCAAGATGTCCATAACCATTCAGAATATTCTGCTGGTCATTTCTCACCATTGCAACATCGATCTTTCCGATAGTCGGGAAGTGTCGTACAAACGTGATCATATCTACGCCCTGAGTTCCCAGCCAGCTTCCTGTAAAGTCTTCCTGTACAGAATTGGTATCAACTACTGTCGGATCGTAATTAATTGAAAAAGCTATACCGTAAAGACTATCGACCGGCAATAACGCCGTACCTAAAAGTACATCAACCTGCACTGCCATCATCGGTCCAACGGTATCAGGAGTTGCATCCAGCATTAATGGTGGCAATACAGCATTGGTAGAAACATTTGGATTTGCAAAACGAGCAGGATGCGTCAGTGAATAATTTTGATTGATTGCAGTTGTATCAGCATATTCAACAACACCATTTCCATCACAGTCTGCATGCTTCATATTGATTGCTGTTGCAAAATAATTTGTAAAATCTGCAGCAGGCTGAGCTGTCCACGAATTATTTGCTCCTGCTCTCACCGGTCCAATTTCATTGAAAGCAACACCAATATTTAAAATGTCCACATTGTTACAGATAAGATCATAATTCGCATCGCCGGGCCATACATCAGAAGTTGTATTGCATGTAGTAAACTGCCATCCTGTATTACCTCCAAGATCCGAACAGCCTTGTCCGGCATAAAAGTTTGATGTTCCTGCTGTCACGATATCCTGTAAGAAAGTATTGTGCAGACAAACATCACTTCCCGATTTAGTGATTGTCACCGTTAGTTGTCCTCTCATAGAGACAGGAAAGCCAGGTGTTCCATTACTTAGAAGTTCTGATCCAATTGCAATTTGTCCTTGCATGTATAATATATGCCCCGGACTATTTGCGAACAGTGTATCAAAATACCAGTTTCCAAAAATAGCTGCATCATTATACACTGTCAATTTTCCAATGGAGTCTTGTGTGAATGTTGAATTCAATCCGACATAAGAATATGCATTCATTGTTTTACAGCTAAATGGTCTTGCACTGAAAGAAGCATTACTGTAAACATCTATCGTTCTGAATTGTCCGGGTGTATTGAAGTCCGTACCATACGTACCGAATCCCGGTGCGAAAAATCTCATTTCAATGTCAGTGTTAACCGTATTCAACACAGTTCCTTGAAGATCAAAGTTGGTCGTAATGATTTTGACCGGGCCTGCCGTAAATGTTGTACCAATAGAAGAAGTGATGCTTGATGCTTGAATATCATTTCCATTCATATCAAAGGACCCTGAGATCATATCCAGAGCTGTTGCAGTCAGCGAACTTGCCAATGAAATTGTGTTTGTACCATTGATCAAGATTTCCCGTAATGTATTTCCGGAAGTATTTAACGTCGAATTTGAAGTTCCTCGTAAAATAAGATCGTCGACATTAAAATTCATAGCTGGCTCAAGAAGCAATGAAGTGTTGACAGATAATGTACCTAGTTCAAAAGTTATATTTGCCCCTGCACCGTTCATTACAAGAGAATTGACAGAAATGTTATCCAAATCTGAATTTATTGTCTGTCCTGCGATACCTGAATTTAAATCGAAGATCACATCATCAACTGCTGATGGTGTACAGCTGATGTTTGGTCCTCCGCTTGTCAATGACCAATGCATTGTATCTTGCCATACACCACCTCCGCCAATCCAATACAATGTTCGTGGTGCCGGAGAATTGATCGCTATGCCTGTATTTCCGCCGGAATTAATGCTTTGGTCGGCCACAAAGTTTGCTCCGCTTGCATTGATCCCTTGTAAGTCGACATGAAATAAATAAACCGCATTTCCATTAGATTGAAAGAAATTTGTTTGCTGTCCGGCGTTCGAACATTTTATTTCAATAAAATTCGAACAGCTACCGGCATTAACATTAAAAACATTATTTATGGTCATAGTCATACCGGGATCCTGTAAATAAGAATGGCAATCACTATCTAAATATAATGTGTCTACAGAATTATCGCCAATCACAATTAAATTTCCATATGCAGAAAATGAACGAATTGTATTATGATGACCAAGAGTAACCGTTCCAAAATTAGTAAAGTAATTTGCTGTAAGATTAGAATCAACCGCCCCGGAATATAAAAATTCTACTCTATAGAAATCTGCCGCTCTATAAATTCTGGAGTTCTCGGCATCCATTGTCAGTGTTGCAGTTGTTGATCCCGGCGTAGTTCCGTCAATAAAATATTCCTTCATGTACAAATGAGAATTTGTCATGGTCATTGTCGTCATTGGATATCCACTCAATGCTAAGCCATAAACATTTTCATTACTAATATCTAAATGGCCGCCTTCCAAGAATAATTGAAGCATATGTAAATCTCCTGTCAAAGTATATGTTGCCGTTGTAAGGATTTCCAGATAATATAAATCGCTTGCGCATTCTAAAACTGAGTTTACCGATGCTTTCAGAAAAACAGTTGTCACTCTCCAGTTGAGTGAATCCATAAGAATAAAATCTCCTTCAACAGTAAGTCTTGTTCCAAAAAAAGTACACGATGAAGGAATAGTATTCGCATTAAAATTTTTAACGAATACATTATCGTTCACCAAATAAACAGAATCATTTCCGCTAAGTGAATTAGCATCAAAATAAACATTGTCCAATGGAGATGGAACGCATGAAACTGCTGCTCCGCCACTCGTGAGCGACCAATGGTTTGGATCATTCCAGTTCCCGGTTCCGCCGATCCAATAAAGATTTCGCGAAGTGATGGTGTTGATCGTCCAACCGGTATTGTTCCCAAGATCGATTGAATTATTGGCAGTGAACGTAGCGCCGCCTGTTGCAATTACGCCATGAATATTTGTATAACTTACATCTATCGATCCGCTTGGGCATGAAATTGTGCACACTCCACCAACTGTTGCGGAATATGCATAGATGTTTCCGAATTGATTGCAATCGGCATTTACAATCAACTTGTTGTTGACGGTAATAGTTGTGTTGTCATAAATTCTAAGATCGCTACAGATCAAACTATCAAAGGTTGATGTGAACAGGAATGCATTACTTTGAAATATTGCTTTATGAATATCGCCTTCATCGCAAAATGCGTCTTCAACCACTGAGCAATAGTTGATGGTAATATATTTTATTGAGCCTGCACCAGTGAATACAACTGAATCAAATGCATTTGTGGTATTGGTACCATCAATTTCACCCGAAGTACAATCGAACAATACATTTGTTTGATTTGCAGTTGGCATATTTCCTAGTGCATACAACTTACGCGGGTTAAAAGAAAACAACGTGCCGGTAATTGTAATCTGAATATCGCCTGAAATTAACGTAGCTGTGTTTGCCAGATAAAGCGAGTTACAACTGATATCGAAACCATTTGCATCCAGCGAACCGGAATTTATATTAATATCTCCCTGCGCATTAAATTCTGATTGCAATGTATAATCGCCCGTACCATCGATTTGTACATAACTGAAGGTCTGTCCAAAGGTATGAATCAAGTTTCCGCTGGTATTTGATAATAAAGTCAGGCCCATCTGTTCAACAGTAACAGAAGATGCCAGCACAAAACTTCCGGCAACATTGAGAATGCCTCCTGCTCCACGAAACGTAGGGGCATATTGAACGCCTGTCCAGTTCATACTTTTACAATAGTAGAATGTATTGTCAAAAAAAACGTCCTGACCTAAAGCTGTAAAGGAGTTACTATCAAAGACCACATCATCGGTGATCGTCGGAATAGAAGTTTGAAAAGTCGTACCTCCGCTCGATGTCGCCCAATGATTAGCATAATCGCTCCAAACGCCGGCCCCGCCGACCCAATAATAAGTTGATGCTTTCAAATTAACAGAAGCGATCAGTAGCATGGTAAATGCAAAAAGAATTCGTGTAGCTGTTTTCATAATCGTTTATTTTTTCCTATTGGCTTAGATACATTTTCACGTTACAAACATATCAGGACTTGGCATGATAAAAAAATACACTTTTTAGCATTTGTCGGGTGCCATTTTTTAGATATTTCATGCCTTTCATTGGCAATTTGTGCTAATTAGTTCAAATTTTTTACTACTTTGTCAGCACCATATTTTAACCCGGCCTGACACAAAAGTCACAAATGAGCACTTTGAAAGTTAAAGAATTAATCGACGCACTAAGTTCGGGAGAAGTTAAATTGTTCCGGAACTATCTCGATTCAAAACCGATTAACTCATCGGAGATTATGAGTAAATTATTTGAATTACTCCTCACCGACGCTTCTATTTCAAAGGAGAATATTTTCCGCAAACTATTGGGTAATGAAAAATACAACGACAAAAAAATCCGGTATCTATTTTCAGAGTTAACTGCACATCTGGAAAAATTTATCACTCTGATAGAATTTGAAAAAGACACTGAAGAGTTTTCGCTTTTTAAACAAAAGTCATTATCGATACGGAGTGCACATAAAGCATATTCGTTTGCAATGCAAAATAGTCCTGTCAAATCTGAAAAAGCAAATGCGACTTCCTATCTGAACACATTCCGTTCAATTGAAATAGCAAACGACTTTGATTCAAAGCATCTCTCACGTCTCTCACAATTAAATTACTCCTCGCTTTTAAACAACCTTGATCTTTTTTATTTTACAAAAAAGCTTCAACTGCAATGTGAGCTCATCAATTTAAAAAATGTACTTAATAAAGAACACGATGTTGTTTTAATAGATCCAATTTGTGAATATTTAAAAGCTAATCGGTTTCTGAATTCGCCACTGGTTGAGGTCTACTACAATATTCTGATCACCCTAAATAGCACAGAAAGTGATTCCGAAACCTCATTTAGTAAAATTCTGGTTCTTACCCAAGAGCATCAAAGTATTTTGTCTATTGAAGATCTGAAGAACATTTATCAATACGAAAAAAATTTTTGCATCCGCAGAATTAACAAAGGTGAAGATAATTACAGGCATATATTATTCAATCTTTACAAGACAATACTCGCCAATAAAAGAATAATGAATCACGAATATTTTTCACAATGGGAGTTTAAAAATATCGTCACTCTTGGATTGCGTCTGAAGGAAGGCGAATGGACAAAAAATTTTATTTCCAAATACATTAATTTTCTTCCTCCTTCAGAAAGAAAAAATGCGTTGACATACAATACGGCTATGCTATATTATTATAGCAAAAGCTACAAGTTTGTTTTAAAATATTTGCAGGAAGTTGAATTCACGGATCTATACTATCAGCTCGATTCAAAATCGATATTACTGAAAGTATATTTCGAAACAGATGAACAGGAAGCATTATTGCATCACATAGCTGCATTCAAAGTGTTTCTTTCTCGTAACAAAAATATCTCATCGTATCAGCTGACGATCTACAAGAATTTTATCCGTTACTCGTTAAAAATATTTCGTGCCGGAACAAATACCGGTAAGTTGAACATTTTGAAAAAGGAAATAGCATCCTCTTCAAACATCTCTGACCGCAACTGGCTTCTTGAACGAATCAACGAAGTGCTTTGAGCATATTTTCAACAACTACTGCTTCGAAAACTTTTCTACCTTATTAACGATCGGCGGCATCGTTCTCAGATACTCATAAATTGCTCCAAGATCTTCGTCGGTTAAATCGCACAAGCGCGCCCATGGCATGATCGTGTTATTTCCATCTTTTTCTACAAGAATATTTTTCGATGCATCATTACGATAAAAAGCAAATTTTTCAATGAACGCTTCTTTTGTCAACAAGCCAATTCCTGTTTCCTTATCGGGTGTAATATTCGCTGAAGTCGAACATTTTCCGTTTACACAAAACTTAAACCCGCCGGCAAATTCTGTTCCCGGCATGATCTGTCCTTTTTCCAGTTTAGTGTGGCAGTCGATACAACCTACAGCGTTTGCCATATACTTTCCATAAGCAATGGTGTTTGCTTTATCAGGTATCGTTTGTACGAACTCAGGGAAATCACTTGGAATTGTTTTACGATAAAATTCAAGGGGAAATCCAGAGTGCGTTCCGGGATTTTATTTTCAATGGGTTTTAGTGTTCGTAGATAAGCGATGATAGAATACAAATCTTCTTGCGACATATGTCTGAAGCGATTATATGGCATAAGTGGAAACAAAGCCTCGCCTTTTTTATTTACACCAACTGTGATTGCTCGCAATATTTCACCGTCAGTCCAATCACCGATTCCCGCCGGTGTAATATTTTTTGCATAGAGGACGCCTGGAATATTTGCAACTGTTTTATCGAACATTTCACCACCCATACCTTCTGTTCCGGGAATGATGGGACCGGAGTACTTTGTAAAATCTCTTTTCGAATGACAGTCGATACAGTTCGCTGCAATGTTTGCGAGGTACTTTCCTCGTTCCAGACGTTCAGGTGTTATTTCAACGTGAATGTCTTTTGCGGGGGCTACATTAGGATGTGTACTATTAAAATAGATCAACCACCCTAAGCCAGCTACGATTAATACTCCGAGAATAAGTCCAATTGCCTTTAAAATAGTTTTCATGGTGAATGTGTTTTTATGTGGTGTATATATGTTAGTGGCGACAAATATATAAAAGATTAGAAATTAGCAAAATAGGTTAAAAAAAATTGCAAAAAGGCATAAAAAAAGGAAGCAGTTTGAAGCTGCTTCCTTTCAGACCGGGGTTTTAGTCCCGAATTTTATTTGTTATTATTCTACTACAAGGCGAATAGTTTCAGTAGTTCCATCGGCAGCAGTTACGCTGATCATGTAAATACCTTTTGCTACTCCTGTTAGGTCGATATCCTGAGTATTGTAACCTTCGATTGCGTTAACAACATCGCTTACCAATGTGTTTCCGATCATGTCCATTACTTTCACAAGATATTTAGACTCGCTAGCTGCGTTGAATGATACTGTAGCTTTTCCTGATGTAGGGTTTGGATACGCACCTAATTCAGTACTTGAAACAGATACATTATCTGCTGCTGTACGGCAGAACAAGCTTACAGCAACTGTTAATCCACCCGGTTGAGAAGCACCACAAGCATTCACCGCATTCGCACGAATAACTGCTGATGTACTCAAAGCTGTGTTGTAATTAACTATTGCTGTTGTACCTGACGGCGATATTGCTGCGCCACCTGTAATTGACCATGAATATGAAGTCGCGCCGGTTACCGGTGCAAGAGAATATGGTACACTTGATTGTGTTTTACAAACCGTAGTAGGTCCTGTAACTACAGGCACTCCTGGTCTTGCAGTAACTGCATAACAACGAGCCGGGCCTTGACCACAAGCATTATTAGCTGTAACACAAATATTTCCTGTACCCACAAATGAAGGGAAGTTGACAACAATTGTTCTTCCATCCGGTGATGTTGACATAACCGATGCTCCTACAGGAACTGTCCAAGTATATGAAGTTGCACCTGGGACAGCTGCAATTGAATAAGTAACATTACTTAATCCGCAAAGTGCTGTTCCTGGACCAGAAATTCCACCCGGTTGATTTGGCACAGAACCAACTGCAAATGTTCTTGTATATGAACCACAAGAGTTAAATACAGCAATACTTACTGTTCCGCTTGTCCAAGTTGGGCCAAAGTTGATAACTGCAGAAGACGTTGTGCTTGTTAAAGTCTGAGATCCTACTGAAGCATTTCCTGTAACTGACCATACATAAGAAGATACGCCAGGTACAACTGGCATTACATAAGTTGCAGTTCCATTAGCACAAACCAGATTCGGTCCGCTTATCGCATTAGAGTGAGCAGGTACACCGGTAATTGTCATACCGCGCACAGCGCTGATACCATTACAATTCACACCACGAACCTGAACTGATCCTTGGGCGAAGTTAAGCGGTACACTTACTACGATTGTATTTGTTCCTTGACCGGAAGAGATAAATGCGCCTGTTCCTGTAACAGTCCAGTTATAGCTAGTCGCATTAGAAGAAGTTGTACTGAATGTAAATAAACCTGCTCCACAAGTTACACTTGGACCAGTGATCACTGCCGGTAATCCCGGATAAGCAGTAATTACAGGAATATTCAGGCAACTAGTTGCGCCAGTTCCACAAGTATTGCTAGCCGCGACACAAATAAATCCACCTGCATAAGTCCCATTGAAAGCAACCGTAATACTATTTGTTGTAGAAGAACCTGTTGCTCCAGCCGGTAAAGTCCAAACATAAGAAGTTGCGCCCGGCACAGCAGCTACTGAATAAACGATACCTGAAGAATTACGACAAGCACCTGGTGCGCCACTAATTGCGCCTGGGGTTCCAACTGAACCACCTGAACCTGTTACGACAGCTGTAGCAGAACCTGAACAACCATTTGCATCAGTGATCTGAACTGTATAAGATCCGGCAGCCAATCCGGTTGCTGTTTGTGTAGTTTGAGCATTTGACCATAAATATGTATAGCCAGGGTTACCACCTGTTGGCGTTACCGTTGCAGTTCCATCAGCCACTGAGCAACCGGAAGCTGCTGTAGTAGTTGTTGTTCCTTCAACTTTCGTAGGTTGAGAAATTGTAATTGTTGTTGTTGTTGTACAACCATTAGCATCCGTTACAGTGTAAACCGGACTACCGGCTCCTGCTGTAAATGATCCCGTTCCTGAATATGGAGCAGTTCCACCTGTTGCAGAAACGGTAACTGTAGTTGTTCCACCAAAGCAAAGTATAGCAGCGCCTTGAGAAGATGAAGCTGATAATGCAGATGGCTCAGTAACTGTAATTGAAGTTGTAGAAGCACATCCGTTAGCGTCTGTTACTGTGTAATTATAAGTTCCTGCTGTTACAGAGAATGATCCTGTTCCTGAATAAGGAGCTGTTCCACCTGTTGCAGATACGGTTACTGTTGAAGAACCACCATTACAAAGGATAGCTGTTGCTGATGAAGATGCAACTACTGTTGATGGCTCAGTGATAGTAATTGTAGTTGTAGCTGAACAACCGTTTGCATCTGTTACTGTGTAAGTATATGTTCCTGCTGTCTCAGTGAATGAACCTGTTCCTGTGTAAGGAGCTGTTCCACCTGTTGCAGAAACTGTTACTGTTGAAGATCCACCGTTACAAAGAATTGCTGTTGATGATGAAGATGCAACTACAGCAGAAGGTTCAGTTATAGTAATTGTTGTTGTAGCTGTACAACCATTAGCATCTGTTACTGTGTAAGTATAAGTTCCTGCTGCTTCAGTGAATGAACCCGTTCCTGTGTAAGGAGCTGTTCCACCTGTTGCAGAAACTGTTACTGTTGAAGATCCACCGTTACAAAGAATTGCTGTTGATGATGAAGATGCAACTACTGCTGAAGGTTCAGTGATAGTTATTGAAGTTGTAGAAGTACAACCGTTAGCATCTGTTACTGTATAAGTATGAGTACCTGCTCCTGCTGTTATTACTCCTGTTCCAGTGTAAGGAGCTGTTCCACCTGTTGCTGAAACGGTAACAGTAGTAGTTCCGCCGTTACAAAGAATTGCAGCACCTTGAGAGGATGAAGCAGACAATACAGAAGGTTCAGTTACAGTGATTGAAGTTGTAGAAGTACAACCGTTAACATCTGTTACTGTATAAGAATGTGTTCCTGCACCTACAGTGAATGTTCCTGTTCCTGTTATCGGAGCAACGCCACCTGTTTGAGAAACGGTAACTGTTGTTGTTCCGCCATTACATAAGATAGGAGAATTCTGAGTAGATGAAGCAACTATTGCACATGCTGTTGATCCAACAGTAGCACATGCAGATGTTGTACATCCGTTAGCATCTGTTACTGTTATACAATAATTTCCCGGAAGTAGTCCTGTCAGATCAGTAGATGAATAAGGAGCTGTACCACCTGTAACTGATGTAATTGAAACTGTACCATCAGCACATGTTGGACATGATGAATTCGTTGCAGTTGCAGTTGCAGCTAATGCTGCCGGCTCTGTAACTGTAATAGTTGTCGTTGCAGAACATCCGTTCAGATCAGTTACAGTATATGTATGAGTGCCTGCTGAAACTGTAAATGTACCAACACCGATATAAGTTGGTGTACCACCTGTTGCAGATACAGTAACTGTAGATGATCCACCGTTACAAAGGATTGCTGTTGCAGATGAAGAGGCAACTAATACTGAAGGTTCAGTTATAGTAATTGAAGTTGTTGAAGTACAACCGTTCGCATCAGTAACAGTATAAGTATGTGTTCCTGCACCTGCCGTAACAACTCCTGTTCCTGTATAAGGAGCTGTTCCACCTGTTGCTGAAACAGTAACAGTTGTTGTTCCGCCATTACAAAGAATTGCTGCACCTTGAGATGATGAAGCTACAAGAGCTGATGGCTCAGTGATCGTTACAGAAGTTGTAGCTGTACAACCGTTAGCGTCAGTTACTGTGTAAGTATATGTTCCTGCTACTTCAGAGAAAGAACCTGTTCCCGTGTAAGGAGCTGTTCCGCCTGTTGCAGATACGGTTACTGTAGATGACCCACCGTTACAAAGAATCGCTGAAGACGAAGACGAAGCTGATAAAGCTGATGGCTCAGAAATTGTCACTGTAGTTGTAGCTGTACAACCGTTACCATCAGTTACTGTGTAAGTATAAGTTCCTGCTGTTTCAGTGAATGAACCTGTTCCTGTATAAGGAGCTGTTCCACCTGTTGCAGATACGGTTACGGTAGAAGAACCACCGTTACAAAGAATCGCTGTAGCTGAAGACGAAGCAACAACTGCAGTTGGCTCAGAAACTGTGATTGAAGTTGTAGAAGTACAACCGTTACCATCAGTTACTGTATAACTATGAGTACCTGCTCCTACTGTAAAGGTTCCTGTTCCTGTTACAGGTTCAACACCTCCGGTTTGAGAAACCGTTACCGTTGTTGTTCCACCGAAACAAAGAATTGCTGCACCTTGAGAAGATGAAGCTACTAATGCACATGAAGGAGAAGTTACTGTTGCAGAAGCTTGAGTTGAACATCCATTGGCATCAACTATAGTTGCTATGTATGAACCGGCAGCAAGTCCTGTTGCAGTTGGACCGCTTTGAGTCGGTGTTGTATTCCATGTAATAGTATATGGACCTGTACCACCATTAACTGTTGCTGTTGCCGTTCCGTCAGTTGCAGATGGAGTTGAGGTTGGTGTCGCTGATGCTGATGCTGATAAAGCATCCGGTTGAGAAAGTGTTCCTGAAGCTACGGATGTACATCCGTTAGCATCCGTTACTGTGTAACTATATGGACCTGCAGTTGCAGGGAATGTACCGGTTCCTGTATAAGGACCGGTTCCACCTGTTGCACTTACTGTTACTGTTGTTGAACCACCGTTACAAAGAATCGGTGCATCCTGAGAAGCTGAAGCAACTACTGCTGAAGCCGGACCGGTGATTGTTACTGTTGCAGAAGCCGTACAAGCTCCTGAAGTCGCAACAACTGTATATGGTCCTGCTGCTAATCCTGTTGCAGTTGCTCCCGTTTGAACCGGTGTTGTATTCCATGAGTAAGTAACCGCTCCGGGCGCACTAAGTGTTGTTGCAGTTGCTGAACCTGTTGATTCACCAAAACACAATACATTGACTTGAGATGCTATTGAAGCCGTCATTGTACAACCTGCTGAAGGAATTAGAACAGAACAAGGAGTTGCCAATGTTTTCACTAAAGATAAACTTGTAGTTGTAGTACAATTTTCATAAGCAATGATAGAAGCAGTTGTATTCCATGTAAATGTTGCAGCTGCTCCCGGAACAAAATTATTAGTGGAGTTCGCTAGTCTGAAACGACCAATCTTTCCACTTGTACCTGCTGCTATCAATGGCGCTGTACAAGTATTGTTATTGTACACGGTGTTCAGAGTAGAAACCTGAAATAGTCTTGATGTTGCATTGTATGTGAAAGTGATCACACTATTCGGAGGAAAACTGTTTGGAATGATCGACTGCCCATCATTTACAAATGAGAACGCAATCGTATTCGTTCCGGCAGCAATTATGGCAGGCGAAAGTGTTCCGCGAATTACAGTACCATTCATGCGAAGGTCGCCTGCACCTGTATTCGTTGCCATCACATCAAACTCAAAAGAGTTGGCAGTTGTCGTACAATTTGCAGTTGACAGCGTATAGGTCGCTTGCCCACTGCTCGTCCCAAACGAAGTAAGGAAGACGATCAGAGTCACGAAGACTCCTCTTGTGAAGAGTTGCATAGTTGTTCTCATGTATTGTTTTTTTAGTTGGTTTTTTTGTCTCGATTAAAATATTTGATAATGACAGTTATTGCGCTGGGCCGCGCAATAACTGCCAAATTTATTTATGGGTGTACTGAACCTATTCCAAGTGAATTATTAGTATCGAATTGTGGATAATCGTTTCCATCAACAAATCCATCACCATTCATATCTGTTGCATAATAATCACAACATAGTCCTAATGAGTTGTCGGTATCAAATTGTGGATAATCGTTTCCATCAACGAATTCGTCTTGATTGATATCACCTACAAATAAGGAGTAGATGCCTTCTGAAAACTTATCAGATAAGTCTCCTGAGAATGCCTGTGCAGGGTCCGTAGAGAAGTCATAACTTGTCGGAGTTGCAGCAGCAAAAGCAACCGGCACCGATGACCAGGTAAACACGTGGTTACGTTGACGAATTGCAACATAATAATTACCATCAGCTCCATTCAGTACCGCAGTGCAAGTTCCATCAGTCATTAATACTGCTTTAACTGATCCGGCCAATAAGAATGTAGTAGCGTCATAAATCTCAACTTCAATTGTATCAGTTTCTGCACCGGTGGCCCCAGGTATAGCCTGATTAGCCAATACCGGTTCCATTGTACCGCCACCAAGATAATAGCCTTGTAAGTATGCTGTCAAATTTATCGTCATTCCTGTTGGACAAATTGTTACTGTGAAACCTGATACTGTACTTGTCGTACAGTTTGCCGATGTATATAGATTAAACACACCGGAAGTCGCAGACGGAGGTACTGTTACAGTGATTTCCCCGGGTTTACAATAACAAATATAGCAGAAATTCCGTTTAAGTCAATAGCTGAGACCAAGTTTAAATTTGACCCAAAAATCGACACTGTTGACCCAACGCAACCGGTTGATGGCGTAAAGCTGGTTATTCCAACGGCTGCTGGATCTGAAACCGTAATTGAAGTGGTTCCTGAGCATCCGTTAATATCTGTAACCGTATAGTTGTAAGTTCCTGCCAAAACAGTAAATGTTCCTTCACCGGTATAAGCTCCGGTTCCTCCTGTTGCTGTTACGGTAATCGTTGCATTTCCACCCGGACAAACAATGGCCGAAGTTTCAGTTGCGGTAACTACAATCGCTGTCGGTTCTGATATCGTAATTGTTGTAACAGTTGTACATCCATTAGCATCTGTCACTGTGAAATTGTGTGTTCCGGCTAGTACGTTAAAGACTCCCTCCCCAGTGTAAGGTGCTGTTCCGCCGTTGCCTGTTACAGTTACTGAAGCTAACCCACCATTACAAAGTATTGCTACAGTTTCAACAGAAGTTGCTGTTAGTAATGTTGGTTCAGTAACAGTAATCGAAGTCGAACCCAAACAACCTAGTGCATCGCTCACAGAATAATTATGAGTCCCTGCTGATACAGTAAATGTTCCTTCGCCTGTGTATGGACTTGTTCCACCTGTTGCAGAAACTGTAACGGTAGATGTTCCACCGTTACAAAGAATAGGTGTTGATGTTGCTGTAACCACAGGAGCTTCGTTTACAATTACCGTAATCGGTGTCCGTGGACTTTCACAACCAAGGTCTACATTCAAACTCGTTGTTGGTAAACCCGGACCGGTACCTGCACCAGTTGTATAGTTTGTGATAAGTGACATATAAGTTCGCCATGAAGCAACACTTCTTGTTTGTAAATCATTATTCAAATTAAAAAATCCGGAAGATGCAAATGTATTTGCTGTCACTCCTGCAACAATTCCCGGTGGAAGTGCTCCTGTTGCTGTTGAAGTAGCTGTTTCAAATCCATTAGTTTCATCAAACACATATAAGTGTGTTTGTTGAGCGGCATTAAACAAAGGATTATCATTTGTTGTGCTTGTAAATGCATAGATCTGATCTCCACCTGCTGCAAAAGCTAAAGGTGCATAATTGCTTACTGTTGTACATGTAGAACATGTTATAGGTCCTGAGAATGTCCATGCAAAATCAGCTGTAGAAACATAACTTCTAATTATCGTTCCTTCAGGAATTGTATTGATCGCTGTCAACTTGATCATATCCTCATTTCCTTTTGCATTCAACGCAGAAGCTCCACGGAAACCTGGTGTTGTAGCAGGTAAAACAGGAACTGTTGCATATCCATTATCAGTAAAGTAAATCACTGTTCCTGCCGGAATTTTACTCAATGAAACAAATGCAAATGAATCCGGTGTTGAATTGTCAATGTAACCATTGATAGCAATGCTCAAAGGATTTGATTGTTGTTGTGAAACATAATATGTTGTTGATCCTGCTGTAGCAGTTGACGGAATTGGTGCTGCACTTGCTGCATTTCCACCGGTAGAAGTTGTATACCACCAAAGGTCATTGCCCGGTAGAGCCGTCGCTGTAAGTGCCGATGTTGTTGCATTCTGACAATAAGTTATCGGTGAAGATGCTGTTGGTGCGGCAACACTTGTAACTGTTATTGATGCTATTGCTGATGCAGTGCAATTATCAACAGAAGTTCCAATAACGGTATAATCAGTCGAAGTCGTCGGAGTTGCAACAACAGGAGAACCTGTCGTTGCGCTCAATCCTGTTGCAGGTGACCATGCATATGTAAGCGCGCCTGTAGCAGAAAGGCTAACCGAACTTCCTTCACATATATTTGAAGTTGCCGGTGTAACCACAACTATTGGAAGTGGATTAACAGTCAAGGTAACTGTTCCAATACTCTGACATCCGTTGAAATCAACTGCAACTACTGAATATGTTGTTGTTGTTGTTGGCGTCGCAGTTACGATTGGGTCAGTAGAGGAACTTAGGCTTCCTGCCGGTGACCAAGTATACGATGTGGCACCCGTTGCTTCAAGTGTAGACGATTGACCTTCACAGATTGTAGAAGGAGTTGCTGTAACTGTAATTGTAGGATTAGAATTTTGTGTAATGACATTGAATGTTGCAGATTTACTACAACCATTCGCATCTGTTACTGTAACAGAATAAGTTCCTGCAGCAAGGCCGGAAATGTCTTCTGTGGTAGCACTGTTACTCCACAAATAAGTGAACGGAGAAGTACCGCCACCAACTGTGATGTCTACTGCACCAATATCACCACCAATACATCCTGTATTTGTAACCTGGCCTACGATGAATATGTCTGCCGGTTCTGTAACGATCACTGTTGAAGAAGCAGTACAACCGATTCCATCTGTTGCAGTCACCACATAAGTTCCTGCGATCAATGATGAAATAGAATTTGTAATCTCACCTCCCGGTGACCACAAATAACTGATTGGTGAATTCAAAGAACTTGCTGTTGCCGTTGCTGAACCTGTAGCCGCGCCAAAGCAAAGAATATTTGTTCCGCTCGCCGATACTGTTACTGAAGATAAACTTACATCAGAATTCAGAAGATCTTTTACTTCGCGTCTTACCGCATTTGTAGTGTTAACTCCAGATGGCCAGATTCCTGTTGCAGAAGTTTCGAATGCCGAAATTGTATTGTCCTCATTTCTTGCTTCTACTCTTTTTACACCATTTGGACTATTTGCACCTATAGGATAAACAGCTGCAAATGTTCCTGCCGCTGCTGTGCCCATGAAAATCTGATCAACGGTCGTTGGGAAATTCGTTTGACTGATCTGACTAAGTGCCGATGGATTTGACATGTATGAAAACAACGGGTCGCCTGTACCTGCTGTATTATCAAATACTAAAATGTGTTTACCGCCACTACAAGCACTTAGTGCTCCGGTTAAAAATGCACCATCGTCTGTTGTTGCCGGTGTAATTGCTGAAGTTGCAATATCCAGTGCTGTTATTGTTTTTGTTGTAATAAAGTTTGGAACTATGTTCGTTCCAAAGCTACCTGTCGAATATGCGATACGAACATTGTGTACAGCACCACCGCCAAAGCGTGTTTCGTTTGCTGATGGTTGAAGATAGATCCAAACAGCACCTGAACTTCCATTTGCATCTGTTGTAAATGCAGAGTTTCTTGTCTGGCCGCTATATGCTATTCCATTCCAGATAGAACCCGCACCAAGTGAAGTTGACAAATCACTTGTGAGTCCAATTCCCGCTGCAACATTGTATGATGTATTAGGAGTTAAATTGTCGATTTGGAAACATACTGCAATTGGTGTCCGATTTAAATTTGTTCCGCTTTGACCTGTCGTTGTTTTAGCTCCCATATATTGAGGAACTACATGTTCAGTAAATGCAATCGGCGGATTGATAAGTATATTAGAGCTGAATGTAGAGAATAGTATTCCTGATGTTGCTTCCAATACATATGTACCTAAAAGATTGAATTCAATATCTGAGAATGTTGCAATTCCATTTACAAATGGAACAGTAAGTGTTCCTGACATAGCACCCGATCCGGGGAATAAAGCGATTGTTGCTGATCCGACATAATAAGGATCTATCGAAGCATCGGGTCTTGTTGCATAAACATAGAACTGATTGATAGGTACATTCACAACCCCATTCGGAGGAGTGTTTGCGAATTGCAATTGATTTGCTACATCATATACATTGAAGGATGGCGTCTGACCATCAAATAATATGTCGCCTGCTGTAGTTGCTGCATTAAGAATTACTCCATACTCAGCAAAATCATAAACGATTCCTGATATTGTGATCTGGTTAGTTCCTACAGTCATAATTCCGGAAGTTACCACTGAGAGCAATGTTCCTAAACCTGTAAATACAGTAAGATCAATTGTAGTGTTTTGTGTTACATTCTGAGGACTACCAAAGTTATCCTGAGCTTGTATAGTAACTGAGAACGGTTGGTTAACCACTACGTCCAATCCACCATTCACATCCAAAACAACTAATTGTGTTGGGAATGACGGAGCAGCAGTTGTAACATCTTTAGGATTATCTGTTGCCGCATTAATGTTATATTTTGTTGCTACACCCGTTCCATTATATCCGTAAACGCGGAAGAAATACTGAGTAGAAGGAGTCAGGTTTGTGACACTTACTGTGCTTCCCGGTCCGTCATATACTACTTGCTCGCCGCCACCATAAACTGTGTTAGCCGCATAAGTGTTTCCATCTACAGGATCAGTAAATAAGTTAACAGTATTCATTTTCACAATACGATTTGTTCCATCGCCATTGATCCAACTAACTCCTGTTGCATTTGTAAGTGTGGTAAAAAATGAAATAGAATTATCCTGAACTAACGGAGTTTGTGGGCCAACAGCAGAGAATGTGAAATCATCGATTGCCAAACCGTCGTCAGCGCCACTATCGTTAAAATCTTTCCAGCGGATAACAAGTGTTTGACCCGGTAACCAATTACTGTTTAGTGTAAAGGTATAGCTTTTAGCTGTTTGGTTTAGAGCTATGTTTCCATCAAGTGGCCCGGCTACACCACTAGTAACCGGCGACGTGAAGTCAAGACCAGCAACTCCTGTAAAAGTACCGTTCAATATATCGGTTCCTGCAACTTGATATTCGAACGAAAGTGTATTGGGAACACCTCCTCCAAATCTCCATTGTTCACCAACGAAAGTTATTGTAACGCTTGATAACGGTCCTCCGCTCGTATTAGTAAATACCGATCCTATAGCAGGATTATTAGACGAACCTAGACTACCAATAGCACGCTCTGTTGCTAAATTTGCTCCATAGCTATAAACACTACCGGAGTTTCCGGAACCTGTATTTGTTTCAAAACGGATATCACCATTTGTTGTTTGATTTGTAATCTGCCAACCGCCTATTGCTGTTGAATTCATTGGAGGTGTTGAAAGATAATATGGCCCTTGACCAAATCCTGATGTTCCAAACAATCCACCCGTTGCCGGAATTCCATTGAAATCCTGAGTATATGTTCCTGTCGAATAACTGATATAATCCGGTGTTGTTGCATTTCCGTTTCCAAAAGTTACTGTCTGGTAATTTGTAGTAAGCAATGTTCCATTGAATTCATAAACACGCACATTATAAGTTATACCACGTGTAAGGCCGGTAATAATTGCAGAAGTTGCTGTTCAACTGTAAACCAGTTTGTCGCCTCCTCCAAGATCGGCAGCTGTTGCGAAAGCAGTGTCAGCTCCGGAATATGTACTACCATCAGCCGGAACAAAGGTAACAGGTGTTGAATTTACAACTACCATTCTGTTTGAACCGTTGCCGCCTGTGAATGAAATATATAACATTGTTTCTTTGATGCGTGTGAAAGAAACTGTAGAAGAGGTACTCGGCTCGGTGGCAATTGTTGAAGCACTTCCTGTACCCGGACTAACGGTATAATAATTTGCTGTAAGTCCTGTTCCATTATAATCATAGACAGCAAAATAATATAGAGTTGTTCCTGCCAGACCGGTAACAGTTACTGTATTTCCTGAACCGTCGTAAACAACTTTATCGGGTGTGATTCCTTGAGCTGTTGCAAGTGCAAAATCTGAACTTACCGTTCCTGAAATTGCAGCTCCATCACTTGGTATAAATGTTATCGGACTAAGAGAAGCAACAACAATTCTGTTTGCTCCAGTTCCTCCTGAAAAATTAACTTCGATAGAACTTCCGTTTATAGCTCCAAATGTAATTGCACATTGTGTTCCCGGTTCTACTTCTATAGATGTTCCACTAACTCCAAGATCAACTTGAGTCGCACCTATACTTGTATGTTGCACATTTCCGGAATGACTTCCTGCAGTTGCAGGATTGTAACGAACTAAAACCGATGTTGGAGAAACAACTCCACTCACATCAGGTATTGTTACACTGTTAGGGAAAACTACCCATGTCAAACCGACATTATCCCAAATCTCGAAGTCTGCCGGAGGAGCTATTGCAATGCCTGCACTAAGATTTGTTCCGGAAACAGAATAACTCTGACTTGCTGATGGCGTACCTACAGCTGTTGCAAAAGGAGTCAAACTCGCACTTACAAAAATTGTTGCCGTAGCATTTACAGTAACCGTAAAAGTTGAACTTGTTATTGCAGTAAGAACATCCCCGGCTGTACGTGTTGCAGTAATACTTACACCCGCTTCAGCGACATCATACAATATTCCGGTAATGATAATTTGATTTGTTCCCGCTAAAATAGTACCGCTAAGTGTGCCGGTAAGATTTCCCGTTCCTGAAGCAAGAGTAAAAGAGACATCTGTGTTTGCTGTTACTACTTGAGCAATACTGTTTGCATCTTGTGCCTGAACAGTTATGCTAAAGGCTGTATTTGTAAATGGCGAAGCCGGATTAATATTTGTTATTGCCAACTTAGTTGGGTTGGGTGCCGATAAAGTACGACTGTTCCCTGTTGCACTCCCAAAATTAGCAGCGGCTGTGGTTACAAAAGCTCCGCTTCCAACACTTGCTGTTACTGTTCTTCCCGGTGTAGAGATTCCTGACTGAGCGATGTCTGCTACGATCAGATAATTTCTTGCTGTTGTAATTCCGGTTTCACCTGTTATTGAAAAATTCATTGACGCCGCATAAGCAAGTGCAGAAGCTGATACTGCTGCGTCTGCTCCATTAATAGCACCATTGCCATCAAGATCACTGAAGATGCGAACATTTGAAATATCTGTTGATGTTGCTGTTCCTGTTGTGCTTACTGTTACTGATGTAAAATCAGACGCTACATCAGCCGACAAAGTGAATCCTGAAAGAATTGCATCAGTTGTTCCCTGTGTGATTGAACCTGATGGTTGTGTTATGTTTGCCAACGTTGCTGTTGATGTTGGAGTAGCGGTCCACGAAATTGTAACATTGTCAATTGAGATTCCATGATCTGCCCCGGAATTATCAGGATCGTCCCACTTCAACATGATGAAACTTCCATTTGCTAAAGAAAGCGACGGTATTGCAATATTTGAAAGCGAAACTTGATTTGTTCCTAAATTTCCATTCAATGCTCCTGATGTTCCGCCTGTTATTGGAGTCGTAGCATTCAATGCCGCAACCGATGTCCATGTTCCGTTTGAATTCGGATTTAAAGCAGTAAAAGTTGTTGCACTGGTTTTGTAATAAAAAGAAACGGTTTGTGCTGCTGCTGCACTGTTTCTCCATTGTTCCATTGTATAAGTGACTTTGATGTCAGTGATCGTTGCGCCGGAATTGTTTTGTAACAATATTCCATATGCGAAATGGCCGGGTGTTCCTGAACCTACTGTACCCAGTGCTCTTTCTGTTGCGGCAGTTGTACCATAACTATAAAGAGCGCCGGAATTTGACGCACCATCATTTGCCACAACAGTTGTACCGGCACCCGTTCGTTGTGCATACCAGTTTGCAATTGTTGTATTGTCAGTCCAGGTTGCGGAACCTGTCGAAATCAATCCATCAAAATTTTGTGAATAGCTTCCTGTTGTTGCTATCGTGACCTGCGAGAAAGCAGATGGTGTAACAAAAAGAGCAAAAAGGCAAACAATTGCCAATGTTCTTTGCAGCGATTTGATGCTCGTACAATGCTTGAGTAGTGCGTTAATCATGTTATGGTTTGTTAGTTATGTTGTTTCGTGTATAAGGAAGTTAAATCACAGAAATTGTTATTTCATAAAATACTGAAGGCAAAGTTTGCCTTCGCATTTTATTCAAACAACAACTCTATTTTAACTAATTAATATTATTTTCGATACCGCTGAAAGCCCCGTCAATAAAGGCTTTCCGCAAGTTACTTATTCCTTCACAATTCGCAAACTTTTCTGACTGAAGTCAGAATTTACGCGTAAAATGTAGATTCCTTTGGAGATGTCAGAAATATCCAGATCGCTCAATCCCTCGGAAACAACCGGGAATTGTTTTACCATTCGACCATCAGATTCATATAAAACGGGAGAAAATTTTACCCCTCCAAAACACGTCAATTTGATTTTATCGGTAGCCGGTATCGGTCCGGCTTGAATTACAATTTTATCCTCCTCGGAAAACTTAACTGCAGCGATGGTACTATATGAATACTTTCCATCGAAATCGGTCTGTTTTAACCGATAATAAGAGATTCCCGGATATGGCTTTTCGTCAATTGATACATAATTCAATACCATTGAGCTATTTCCTGCACCGTTTACAGTTCCGATCGACGTAAAATCGACGCCATTATAACTTCTTTCAATTGTAAAAAAGTCATTGTTGATCTCTGAAGCTGTGCTCCATGAAATATCAACGATATCATTGTTTGCTTTGGCTGAAAAACTAAGCAGTTCAATCGGTAGGGGTGAAGTGATAGCCGAAAGTGTCCATGCACCATAATCACTTAGCCCCGGAGTAGTCGTAAAATAGGAGCCTGTCGTTTGTCCGGACATCGGATAGATCCAGTTATCGGTTCCGGGATCATACCATTGAGCCACCATTAATGCCACACTGTTGTAAGGAGCAACCGGTAATTCAGTGCTTACGTAGGTAAAAGTAACCGTAGCAACTGGCGGAGTCGCTGCAGTCACATCGATCTCCCAGAAACGATCAACTGTTGCATCTCTGTTATCCGGCGTAAGTCCAATGGTACTTCCCAAATTATTTACCACATATGGCGAAACCGGCCAAGGTAAATTATTTGGAGGCGTTCCATAAGTCGCAACAGAAAGATTTCCTACTGTCGTTCCTGCGGGAATGGTATAGATGAATGGAATATAATTCGGCGCACCCGGCACTCCGAATGGGAATGTGTAGGTACTAGGTGAAGCAACCGTTCCTATATTCCACTGAACAATAGATGAATTATTTACTGTCTCAGAAATAATATATCGTAATGGGTTCGCAGCATTATTAATTGCTGTGCTGGCAGGATTTTCAATTGTAAGTCTGTTACTGTTCAAAAATACCGGTCCATTTGTTGTCCATGCAAGCCAGTTGATACAATTACCGGGCAATTAAATTGAAGTGTCGAACTTAACAACTTTAAAAAGTAAGTCGAAAAAATCGCTCACCGCCTGGTGTATTGATCGTCTGTACATTGGAGCCCATAAAGTAAACGTTACTATTTAGTTCATCAAAGCCTGTGAGATTGTAGTTAAACCAATTTCCACCCAGCATATAAATAGTGTTACTTTGTGAATTCAATATGGGTGTACCTGTAGTATTAACAATATTGAGATCATTTGCAATATTATATAATGGAGAATTAAACATGTTTTTTATTCCTGTCCCGGAAATTCTTAAATAACCATATGCATTTGAACTATTACCAAAAAGCTGTGCAAGATGCCGGAATAGAAGGAACATTCTGAGCACCGGTGCAGAGATATTCCGTAAAACTTCCATTTTGAAAATCCCAGGTGTTATTTGGAATTGGAAGTGCAAAATTAAATCCGCTTGATCCATTGATCTCAAGTGTCCCGCCCGGCATCACTCTCAACATATGTCCTGCAGTTCCGCCATAAAAATTCATTGAATTTGTTGCTGCTGAAATTGCAGCCGCACTAATCACAAATGTTGTTGCATTTGTGATTGAAGTGATGATTGCTCCAGGAGGTATTCCTGTTCCGGAAATTCCGCTACCAACAGTTAAGTTAGCTGTTGATGCCGTCGTTACAGCGAATGATCCGGAAACAGTAGTACAGCTGGAAGTTAAAAATGCAGTACTTACTTGTCCTGTCTTAAGTATTCCTCCACTATTGATCGTCCACGAACAAGCGCCGCCTACATTACGTCCCCGGAAGCAGAAATTAATGCACTGCTGGAAACGGTAAAAGTCGTAGCATTAATAATTGATATTACAACGGTGCCACTAGGAAAGGCCTTGGCAGTGTTCCATTCCCAATAACGGAAGACCCAATTGTTAAACTTCCTGTTGGTCCGGTAACTGTAGTTGATCCGGCAACTGTAGTAAAACCGGCAATAAGAGCACCGCTATTATTCGTCACCAGATAAGTTGTTCCGGTAACGATCATTACGCCATTGATCGTAAAGCTTCCCGAAGATTGTGTTGTTCCTCCGCTAACTATATCGCCATCAATTGCAGCATTTCCTGTGAGTGCTCCGCTTGCGGTCAGATTCAGTGTGCAACCAACAGCTATGGTCACGTCAAAACGTGAAGTTCCTGAAGCATTGTTATTGTAGATCTGAACTTGTGAACTTGAATTGAAACGAATATTAATATCACGATTGATATTGAATTTTGTTACCCGATTTAAATTTGTGTTTTTGCGGATTCGCGATACGTCAAAGGTTCCGGAACCGGTCACATTACATACTGCGCTTTCTATTCCTAAAGATAATCCATCAAACGTTACTCCATTTCCGATAATTCCATCGCAAACAATGTCACCATGAACATTGAGGTAGGTATTCGTTGCTGTATTATTCCAGATCTTTCCGCCGACCTGAACATTCAAAGTATTACACTGAAGATTTGAAACATTCATGGTCACGACCGTACCTGTAACTATAAAAACGTTTATTGTTCTGTCGGGAAAGTTGACACCGGCAACAGCACCGCCCGGAGCAGGTGTCCATGTGGCGCCATTCCATATTCCCCAAGTACCGGAAGAATTGTAATTTCCATTAGCTATAGATCCAAAATCGCCTACGGCCTGACTAAAAATATTATTGCTTAAAAAGATAAAAAAAGCAATGAATATGTTTTTTAATAAACTCATGTAAGATATTTTTAACGATTTTGAAGCAGATACTCAGGCGACATTCTCGTTTGTAGTTGCAAAGTAAATTGTTCTATTTCTGCTGAACATTAGGTGAATATTAATTCCTTTCTCACCGCACGATTCAAGCTGCTCAAATACACACCCGGTTTAAGGGGCAAACAAGATAGTGAATTGATTTAATTTGAAAGCATTAATGGCGAAATTTTACAATATAATAGGTGAATGATTCGCCAACGAAAAGCAGCCGTTTATGGAATAATCATCATTAAGGACAACCCGACGACCCCATTAATTCCGGATATGGTCAAATTCCTTGAATGGAATTGAAAAAAGCCTAACCGGCAGGGAATTTAACCACGCTCCGCTTTTTAAGGCAAAAACAGTGAGAAAATGTTGTTATTTGACTGATTTTTAAATGATTACGCATTGTCTCGAACACCCTTTTGAATAAAGAAGCGAAACTCACTATTGCTTAACCTAAGGTTATTGCTGCCTTAAAGCCAATCCGTTCACCGGACTATAACTTTGCATAAAAACAAATGAAAACTAATCTTCTAAAATTTATTGGCAAAGGAACATTATCGTTCGAAAGCATCTACCAAAACAAAGGTTTTGCGGCAGACGCTTTTCATTTTTCATTGATCGAACCACAAAAAAATGATAACAGAAAAACAGGATTGCGTTTTTCAAAAGCATTTAAGTGGATTAAAAGAACATTGTCACGGATGACTTATTCCACGGTCTTGATAATGTGGTTCTCCTTTTACTTTGTGCTATTCGGTACAATCAAATTATTCTCACTCATAAAAATCTAAGGCCATGGTTACTCTAAATAAAAACTGGAACACCGGTATCGCTTCCAACAAAAAATTCCTTTCTCGTTTAATGACTTATTTTATTTCGCTTTGTATAGACAATAAAAAATTCGATGTGGTTTATGAGGGAAGGTTAAGTCCCACAGATTTCAACGAACCGGATGTAGTTATTTATTCAGGAGATATTAAAACTACACCGGTCGTTGCCATCGAAATTTCAACAGAAGGCGAATTGCAAGAAACCTATTCTAACACTAAACAACTAGCTGCGAATTCTGCACTTGAAGAACTTTTCATTTTCGTTCCTGAAACGAACAGATGGCTGCAATACAAAAAAAGTGACGGAACATTCAGTGAAGTTGCGCAAGCAGAAACACTTTCTGTTCCGCTTTATCGTTTTCGTGAATGGTTTTCGAAGAGTTTATCGGCAGCATAACTAAATCGTAAGAGTAGTTTGTTACAGGTTTGCAGGTTGCGCAACCTGTAAACCTACAACCTTTAACATTTAGTAGTGCAGCACAAAAAACAACGAGCCCGACAAAATCACCACCCACAAAATAATTCCCTGCAAAAGTGGACGTGGTCCAACCGCTTTGATGTTTTTCAATGAGATCCCTGTGCCTATCAAAAAAAGTGTTACGCTGAAACCGATCTTAGACAATGTTAGTATTCCTGTCTTCAGCATTTCAGGAATATCAACATATGTATTCACTAGTGATGCAAATACAAAGAATAAAATAAACCACGGAAATGCTGATGCCTTACTTTGCTTTTTGAAAACCAATGAAGTTAACAATGCCATTGGAATTATCCATAATGCGCGAGCCAGTTTTATTGTAGTGGCAATGAGCAACGATTCGTTTCCATATTGAGTTGCGGCACCGACAACAGAGCTTGTATCATGAATTGCAATAGCTGCCCAGATGCCAAATTGCTCTTGTGTCATTCCAAAGTAATGACCAATGGGAGGAAAAATAAATAGCGCAACAGCATTCAAAATAAATACTGTTCCAATTGAAATAGAAATGTCTTTTTCGTCTGCTTCAACGACCTGACTTATTGCTGCAATAGCACTTCCTCCGCAAATCGCCGTACCAACACTGATCAAATAGGAAATGATCTTTTCAACTTTAAGTAGTTTTCCTAATAGATAGCCAAGTCCAATGGCTGCAGAAATTGTAAGCATTGTAAAAACAAATCCATCTTTTCCGGCAGCAACAACGGCAGTGAAATTCATTCCAAAACCAAGTCCGATAACCGAACCTTGCAATAGGTACTTAGTAGCCGTTTTAGATTTAGCAGGAAATGGATTGCCGGTAAAAATTCCCATTGACAAACCCATAAGTAATGCAATGGATGGTGATAATTTTAAAAATACAATTAGGACAATAAACACAAAAAATAGTGCGGTGACAAAACCTTTCGGCAATGTCCGGCTTTTTGTGGGCTGTTCCGTTTCCATTGAGGGGTGAAAGGTCGTGAAAAAAAGTGTTTCTGCAATTTTTTTGTTAATCGGCCGTCTTTTCTTCCGGAACTTCTCTGACTTTCATATCTTTGACTTTCTCAAAACTACTACCATGTACGTTCAACAACTTTATACCAACTGTCTCGCTCAGGGCGCATATTATATAGAATCCAACGGCGAGGCTGCAATCGTAGATCCGATTCGTGAAACAGATGTTTATCTGGAACTTGCAAAATCGCGCGGCGCGAAAATAAAATACGTTTTCGAAACCCACTTTCATGCTGATTTCGTCAGCGGACATATCGACCTTGCAAATTTGACGGGAGCAACGATTGTCTTCGGCCCAAGTGCAGAAACAGGCTACGAAACATATAAAGCAAAAGACGGTGAAGAGTTCAAGATCGGTGAAATAACAATTCGCGCAATTCACACTCCCGGACATACACCTGAATCAACTTGCTATTTATTACTTGACAAAAGTTATCAGGAATATTGCATTTTCACCGGCGATACTCTTTTCGTTGGTGATGTAGGTCGTCCGGATCTTTTGGATGGAAAAATGAGTAAAGAAGAATTAGCAGGAATGATGTATGATTCTTTGAACACAAAGATCAAAACATTACCGGATGAGGTAATCGTTTATCCGGCACATGGTCCCGGTTCTTCCTGTGGAAAAAACTTAGGTAAAGAAACGCAAAGCACAATTGGTGAACAAAAAGCATCGAACTATGCTTTACAGAAAATGAGCAAAGAAGAATTCATCAAAGAACTAACGACAGGATTAACACCGCCCCCGCAATATTTTTTCAGTGATGCACGAATTAATAAAACAGGTTATTCCTCTTTGAGTTCTGTACTCACTCAAAGTCGGAAAGCATTAACCGTTTCCGAAGCAGAAATTGCAATAAGCAGTGGTTCGTTGGTATTAGACACACGTACTCCCGATGATTTCGAAAAAGGATTTATTCCCGGATCGATCAATATCGGATTGAATGGAATGTTTGCAATTTGGGTAGGAACTGTTGTTGACATCACAAAAAATCTTATTCTCGTTTGTGATCTTGGTAAAGAAGAAGAAAGCTTATTGCGTCTTGCACGTGTTGGTTATGAAAATATTGCAGGATATATCAATGGAGGATTTGAAGGATGGAAAAGTGCCGGAAAAAAAGTTGACCATATAGAATCTATTGAACCTGCCGAACTTGTTGAAAAAGTAAGTGCCGGTGCAAACGTGCTTGATGTAAGAAAAATTTCCGAAGCAGAAGGCGGACACATTACAAATGCAATGATTATCCCATTGAATGAGCTATCTGAAAATGCCGGTGAAATAAAAACCGATGAACCTGTTTACGTTCATTGTGCCGGCGGATATCGTTCTATGATCGCAGCTTCAATTTTAAAAGCAAAAGGTTTCAACAATGTTGTGAATGTTCATCATGGCTGGAGTAAAATAAAGGATTCAGGCGTTCCGATTTCTGTCGGTGCTCCTTCAAATCTAGCAACGAATTAATTTTTTCCATTTTGTCAGAGAATAATTTCCCTTCCGTCGACGGTTTCGTGATGGTAGATTTTTATGCAGACTGGTGTGAGCCTTGCAAATGGGCGTTGCCTGTTATCGATGTTGTTATTGAACATTTCAAAGGAAAAGTTTTATTGGAGAAAATAAACATCGACGAGAGTCCGGAAATTGCATCTGAATACAAGATCATGAGCGTGCCCACATTTATTTTATTCAAAGACAAAAAGAAATCTGGCGCATGCGAGGATTTGACATCGCTCCGGTAATGATCAGAAAAATTGAAGCCGCTCTTCAATCAGTCGCCTAGATAAATCATATTTGTGTTTCCTATTCCATAAAAGCAAACCTGCATCTTCATTGCCGTCGCCTTCAGGCGACGGTCCCAGGATTGCAAAATGAAATCTCCATTCCCAATTATCCATTACACCTGCAATTTTAAAAGTCATCTGCAATTGGCTCTTTTCGGTTAAAATGCTTTCATTTTTTTTTATTCGTGACTAAAATCCTCACAACATTACAGTCTTGGAACTAATGAAAGTTACGCGGGTTAAACACCTTTAACAATTAAAAACTCTTATGATTAGAAAATGTTACCTAGTATCGGTAATGTTGATGGTGTCAACATTATCGAGAGGGCAACATGCAAATGTACAAAACTCCGTGGTGGGGGTTGGTACAGGAACTCTGATCAGAAACGGAAGTGGGACCGTAAATACATTGGATACAGTGGGAGACCCTTCTATTTTTGGTATGAATGCCTGGAATGTATATGCATGGAACTCTACCGGCTTAGACAGCTGGAATGTTAATTATGCAGGCTATTACGTTGACACAGCTTTGTCGATGAATACGTTGGCATATTGGAATGATGGTCAAAGTCCATCCTATGCTCCCGATTACATGGGACAACCGGTTACCGATGAGAATCACTCTTTCGCAGCAAAACGGCGAGGCTTTCCGCTCGGCTATTACATGATCAACATTCCCGGACACGATGATTGGAGCTATCTGCTCATCGATGGCGTTGAAGTCTGGAATCACGAAGATTGCTGCGATTATCATGGAGACGTGTGGCAAGGATTCTTGACTGACACAACAACAATTGAATTTCGGGTGATGGAATTTGGTGGTGGTTCGTATGGTTTCATTGAACTCATTCCACAACATGTACAAGCAATTGCTACAACTACTTTTATTCCTTGTCACAACGGTACTTCCACAGTAGAAATTTCTGCCAGTGGTGGTTTTCCTCCTTATTCAGGAACGGGAACATTTACTTTGAATGCAGGATCATATGAATATTTTGTAGTCGACAGCTTAGGTGATTCTTCATTGGTTGAAGTAAACATTCACGAGCCTGCAATACCCGATTCTGCAATAGTTACAAATATACCAACTACTTTTTGCGAAGGCGATACCATCACATTAACTGCTCCCGGAAATGGGTCAGCATTAGTGCTAAGTGGAGGTGGTCCGCGCGTGTTCATTCCTATCAATTCACCGGAAACAGATTACACGTTTGAAATCGATTTCAAAACAACAGAACCTGACGCAGGTATCTCAAGTGTGAGAGACGCTGATCTTGGTGGATCATTTGATCGCGATCTTTATCTGAGCGGAGGAAATATATTTCATCGTCTGTATTCAGAAGAAGTTATCAATTCTTATAGTCAAAATTATGCTGATGATAACTGGCACCACGTTGCTGTAGTTGTAGAAGCCGGTGTCGGACAAAGAATTTATGTAGATGGCATAATGGTAGCGAGTGGATCAAAAGATTATTCTGATTTTAGTTGGGACAACACCCTGAACATAGGATTTGCGAATGATTGGTTTGCGGGAAGCATTGACAATGTCCGCTTATGGAATGTTGTGCGTACTCAAACAGAGATCGAACAAGATCAGACGTTACATGTAATCGGATCGCTACAAGGACTAGTCGGGAATTGGGATTTTGATGAACTCAACGGATCAACAATATATAATTCTGTAGATAACACTGAAGGTTTTCTGGTTGATGGTGCAACAGTCTTGGAAAACAATACGAATACCTATTTATGGAGCACAGGCGATACAACAAGAAGTATTTCTGCCTATTCATCAGCAAGTATTAGTGTTGCTGTAACAACGATAAATGGTTGTGCTGTTAATACAGCGACAACAGAACTTACGATGAATCCTATTCCTGCTATTCCTGCCATTTCAACAACAACTTTTACATTCTGTGAAGGTGGAAGTTCAATTTTGAACAGTAGTTCATCGGAAGGCAATCAATGGAATAAAAATGGGGTTGCTCTTATTGATGATACATCGTCAATTTTCAACGCCACAGAAACAGGAAATTACTCCGTTACTGTTACCAATGCTTTTGGTTGTAGTAAAACATCTCTTCCTTTGATGATTACACAATACGCGAACCCTATTGTCAGCACTGGTCCTGACATGTACTTCGGCGAATGTGCGATGAGTTATATTTTGGCAGGAGGCACACCATCCGGTGGTATTTACTCAGGAACGGGAGTGCTGAACGGAATTTTTGATCCATCGGTTGGGGCCGGTGTTTTCAATATACAATATCTCTTCGAAGACACTAATGGTTGCAGTAGCTCATCTACTTCACAAATGGTTGTTTCCGGAATTCCTTCTGTCACACTGAATACATTTGCAAATATTTGTTCCGGTGCTGCTTCATTTACACTCCAGGTGGATCACCGATAGGCGGAATATATTCGGGTCCGGGAATTACGAATGGTGTATTTGATCCGTCCATTGGCGCCGGTACATATTTAATCAAATATTACTATGCCGATTCATTTGGTTGTGGCACAAGTGCGGCACAAAACATAACTGTTGATATATGTACAGGAATCGGTTCATTGAAACCTGACGAGTTAATTTCAATTTATCCGAATCCGGTTCATAATAAAGTAAACATTGGAATTGCTTTAGAACAAGAAGTTCATTCAATTGAATTTTACAATGCAACCGGGTCTTTATTGTTCTCGCAGATTTTATTTAACCAGAAGTCGGTGAACAATATTGAAATTGATTTAAGTCCATTTCCTCCTGGAGCATATTTTGTAGGTTTAAAAACTAACAATGGTATCGTATACAAAAAATTAATGTTAGAGTAAATAATTTATCGTGAAAGCACCAAGAACGCTTGTGATCTGAAAGGATTGCAGGCGTTTTTTGTTTTAACAATCCTTGCACTTTGCCGGACCGGAAATATAATCCCAAACTTCCGTACATTGCTGTGCTTAGTTGTGCCGGATTCAGTTGTGCCGGATTTATAATCCGGCACTAACGAGCTGCGGATTTATAATCCGCATTTCCAACATAAAATAATCCCATTATCAAAAATGAAATCCATTCTATATCTATTAATTCTAATCCTGTCTATAACAACCCAAACAAAAAGCTGTACAATTATATCAGTAAAGAACGCATCAACAAGTTTAATTGGTAGCAACTATGATCTCTCCAAAGCTCACATTAAAGAATTCGGCGATATGTATTCCTGGACTTCACCGGCTAAGAATAATAAATATGGCGCAATCTATTTAAGTTTCAAACCAAGTTTGTATTCTGCCACGAGTGGATTAAATGAAAAAGGATTGTATTATGATTGGGCATCCTTAAACGAGAGTTCGACCAAGCCGTATGATAAGAACAAGCCAACATATTTTGGTTTTTTGCCCTACAAAATTATGGAAGAGTGTTCAACCACAGAGGAGGCAATTGAAATTGTAAAAAAGTATAATTGGGGAATTGAAAGTCAAGGTGGTCATATGATGATTGCAGATTGCAACGGAAACTCTGCGGTTTTTGAGTGGTTAAAAGGCGAGTTAGTGATTTTAAAAGGCGATAAAAATCAAATTATTACGAATACTGCATTAGCTTATTGCGAAAAAAATTATAATAAATGTTGGCGACTTAGTAAAGCACACAAAATGCTAGACGGTATTTCTGTCTCTGAAGAATCTTTACAAAAAACACTCAAGTCTGTTGCGCAAAAGGATGATATTGAAACATTGGTCTCAAGAATAATTGACTTAAAGAAACGGGAGATAACCATGTATTACCAAAGAAATTTTGATGTCCCTGTTGTAATAAGACTAGACGATGAATTAAAAAAGGGTCTTCATTATGAGTGCATTCCTTCGCTATTCAACGAGAACAATACAAATTGCTCGTCAGAGCATAAAATGGAATTTTATTATGATGAAGACTGGAAAGAAATTCCCACAAGCAAGAAAGCAATATATGTTCGCAAAATTACTTCTGATCCAAATAGTACAGAACTAATCGTCAAGGACTATTTTTTTAAAAGTAAAAAAATTCAATACGAAGCAAAGTATGAAAATTATGACGCTATAATTTTAAATCGACAAAATGGAATTGTTGTTTGGTATTATGAGAACGGAAAAAAATCCAGAGAAAGCGAATTTTTAAACAACAAGCCTAATGGCAAATCAACCTTTTGGAATGAAGCAGGTGAAATTAAAAACGAGTCTGTTTATGACAACTGTGTCCTCATAAGCGAAGTCGATCATAGTAAGTAAATCGATCCTTAATACATAGTAGTACCGGATTTCCAGTTGTGCCGGACTCAGCTGTGCCGGATTTATAATCCGGCACCCCCGTGCTGCGGATTTTTAATCCGCCCCCAAAAATAAATTTGCGAAACCGAATGATTGCGCTTATATTTGCAACCATTAAGTTGCCTAATTATAAAATTCACTATGAGAAAGCTCAAATTACAAGTACAGATCACAATAGACGGATTCATTTCCGGCCCAAATGGAGAAATGGATTGGCTGACTTTCAATTGGTCGCCCGATCTAAATGAGTATGTCACTCAGCTTACAGATCCCGTCGATACGATTTTATTGGGAAGAAATCTGGCCGAAGGCTTTATTCCACATTGGACGAATGCATTAACTAATGCAGAACCTGAGCCCGGTGCCGACAAAATGGTAAACACACCAAAAGTTGTTTTTACAAAGACCTTAGAAAAATCTGTTTGGGAAAATACAGTTCTTGCAAAAGGAGATCTGGTGAAAGAAATCAATGCGTTGAAACAAAAGCCCGGTGGCGACATGATTGTTTATGGTGGCGGAAAATTTGTTTCCTCACTTATTAAAGAAAAACTGATTGATGAATTACATCTGTTTATCAATCCGGCAGTGATTGGAAATGGAATGACAATTTTTGCAAGCGTCACCGAAAAGCAGAATTATCAACTACTTAATGTAAAAAGCTTTGATTGCGGCATAGTCGTCCTAACATACAAGACAATTTAACATGAGAAGAGACGTCTTTCAGGCAATTGCCGACCCAACAAGAAGAGCAATTATTCTGCTCATTGCATTTCAATCAATGACACCAAATGCAATTGCAGAACATTTCGACACCTCGCGTCAAGCGGTTTCCAAACATTTGCGAATTCTCACGGAATGTAATCTTGTCAAACAAGAACAATCGGGACGGGAAATTTACTATCAGCTTAATGGAACAAAAATGAAAGAAGTTGACAAATGGCTTGAACAGTTCCGAAAGATCTGGGAAGGTCGATTCAATGAACTAGACAACATACTATCAAACTTAAAAAACAAAAAAAAATGAACAGCAACCTTCAATTCGACTTTACAATTAACAAAGAACGGAAAACGATTTCGGTAAAAAGAGAATTTGCTGCCGACTTAAATTTGGTCTGGTCTGCCTGGACCACTCCGGAAATTCTCGATCAGTGGTGGGCGCCAAAACCATATCAAACTAAAACAAAATCCATGGATTTCAGAGTTGGTGGCTTTTGGCTCTATGCAATGGTTGGCCCTACTAATGATATTCATTGGTGCAAGGCTGATTATAAAAAAATAGATCCATTATTAAGCTTTTCCGGATTGGATGCTTTTTGTGATGAGAATGGAAATGTAAATGAGGCCTTCCCGAATTCACTTTGGACCAATACATTTACAGAAAAGAACAATGTGACTACTGTTAACATACTTATTGAGTATAAAGAACTAGCCGATCTGGAAAAAATTATCGAATTAGGATTTAAAGAAGGTTTCACAATGGCAATGGGCAATCTTGATCAATATTTTGAAGAAAAATTCAAGCTTCGAAACGAAATATAATTGACAAATAGATTGTTGAAAATATGTCATCGGCAATTAAATCACCTTGTCAATTACATCTATATTGTTTGAATAATCATTGGGTATATACAAAATTGTACTGCGTTCTGAATAACCCACTTAAACAAAAAACAATATGAAAAAACTATCACTCCTATTTACACTTGTTACTCTTACAAGTTTGCTATTATCATCTTGCAGTCGACTGGAAAACCTTTCCGTCACGAAAAGACAACATAGAAGTGGTTATTATGTGGACTTTGGCTCCGGAAAAGATGTTGCAAAACGCAATGATTCTAAAACTGCACCCAAAACAAGAGTTGAAAAAACAAAAATAGCAGATGCTTCAGTGGAAGTAAAATCAACTTCAAATACTGTTTCCGTTTCTTCGAATATCGCTGAAAACACAAATACAATTTCTTCGGCAAAAGAACTTTCTACCCAGTCATCTACCGCTTTGGTAGAGCGCGCTGAAAAGAAAAAACAAGTCGCTAAAGAAAAATCTGACAATCTTTTTGCAAGCACTACTGACAATTCTGATCACAAAGAAATTGTGATCTCTCAAGAAGTTAAAAAGCGGTCCCGATCATTTTCAAAAGTACTTGACCTGTTGAAAGCGCCATCCAATAATGAAGAAGTGCCATTCTGGGCATTGATTGTATTTGCTATCCTTCTTCCACCTCTTGCCGTTGGATTAAAATTCGGAATTGGAACTGAGTTCTGGATTAGCGTCCTTCTAACCTTACTCTTCTGGATTCCGGGAGTTATTTATGCTCTGATTCTTATTTTGGATTGAAAAAGCAAATTCGATTAATGGTGCCGGACATTCGAATGGCAAAAAAAAATAAAGCGAGGGATTTTAAATCTCTCGCTTTTTTTATTTCTTTACTAATGCTTTAATCACTCGATCTCCAACTTTCAAAAATTAAATAAAAATGAGCTTTGCAAAACAACTTGCCAAACACTTGAACGAAATTTATTTTGGTGGGAACTGGACAGAGTCAAATATGACTGATCAACTAAGTGGCACAACATGGAAACAAGCGACTACAAAAGTGCATGACCTGAACACGATTGCTACACTTACATTTCATGTGTCCTATTATGTGACGGCGCTATTAAATGTGCTCCATGGAAAGCCATTGGATGCGAAAGATTCGAACAGTTTTGATCATCCGCCTATTCAGTCACAAAAAGATTGGGATCAGTTGCTTGATAAAATCAGCGCAGAAGCAAAAGAAGCAGTCGCTTTGATTGAAAAAATGGATGATAGCAAATTAGACGAAACATTTGTGGACACGAAATACGGTAATTATTTTAGAAACATTCTTGGAATCATTGAACACATGCATTATCATCTTGGTCAAATCGTAATCATAAAGAAACTCCTCTTTACACAGGAAAAATAATATATCAACTTCAATTTAGTGTGCTGAATTTATTTTTTTCCCAAAAAAAACCGGGGAGGGAGAAGGCCAAAAAAAAATACGACAAAAGACCGTTTGAAGACGCCCTGAAGGCCCCCCACCCCCCCCCCCCCCGTTTTGGGGGTGGGGGGCCCGCCGAACCGCAAACAGAAAAACCCAACACAAAACACCACCCCGGGAAAGCCCCCCCCCCCCTCCCCCCCTCGCCCGCCCGCCTTTTTTCTTTTTGGTGGGGGGGGGGAGGAAAAAAAAAAATATTTTTCTCCCCCCCCAAAAAAAAAAAAAAAAAAGATTTCCCCCCCCCACTTCTCCTTTCTTTCTTTTTCCCCCCCCCCCCCCCCCCCCCCCCCCAAAAACAAAAAACAAAGACCCCGGGCTCGGGGCTTGGCCTTCCCTTTATTACAATAAAATCCACAACACCCCCCCCCCCCCCCCCCCCCAAAGAAAAAAAAAAAAAAAAAAAAAAAAAAAAAAAAAAAAAAAAAAAAAAAAAAAAAAAAGGTTGGCAATGTGGGGGGTGGGAATCCCCCCCCCCCCCCCCCCCCCCCCCCGGGCCAGGTAGCCCCCCCCCCACCGTTTTGCGCTGGGGGAATTTTTTTGGGCACTTATTCAAAAAGAAGTAATAAATATTTAAAGTGAAAGAAAAATTATTAAACTTGTTTTTAGTTTTGACTTCTTTTATCGGCTATTTAGAGTGGGGAAAAGAAAATCATTTATTTCTTCTTCAGGCTGAAGTTGAAATTATCTCAAAATTTATTAGTAACCCATCGTCTGTAATTCACCCCTTTATACTACTTCCTTTCTTGGGTCAGCTTCTTTTAATTGTTACTTTATTTCAAGCTAAACCAAATAAGACGTTGACGTATTTTGGAATTAGCGGACTTGGACTCCTGCTCGGTTTTATGTTTATCGTTGGAATGCTTAGCTAGAACTATAAAATTATTGTTTCAACTATACCTTTTTATTTCTGGCGAATTTTGACAATAAAATACCGCCAAGACCTTTCTCGACAATAGGCGGAATTTGAAGATCTCGCTACTTCACCGGCACATTAAAAATAAAGCCAACTCCAAAAACATTTTCAATACTTAATTCCGGATCTTCTTTCAGATATTTTCTTATCTTAGTAATGAAGACATCCATGCTTCTTCCGAAAAAATAATCGTTCTCGCCCCAAATTTGTTTTAATAAATCTTCTCTTTTTATGATGACATTCCTGTGATTCGATAAATAATTCAGAATATCACATTCGCGTTCTGTGATTCGCTTTGACTGATCATTATAAATGAGCAATTGATTATTAAAGTCAAAAGTATATTTGCCAATTGAAGCAATTTCTTGTTTGTTCTCGCTATTGCTTCCCGGTATCCTGCGAATAACGGCCTTTATCTTCCACAGCAACTCCTCTTCGTCAAATGGTTTAGTAATGTAGTCGTCGGCACCAAGATCATACCCCTTAAGTTTGTCTTCCTTCAACGATTTTGCAGTAATAAAAATGATTGGCACTTTTTTATCTTTTGATCTGATGCCTTTAGCCAATGAAAAACCATCTAATTTGGGTAACATCACATCTAACAAGCAAAGGTCAAACGAATATTTTTGAAATGCCTGCAATCCAAGTTCTCCGTCTGTGCAAAGTTTAACTTCGAAACCTTCTGATTCGAGATAATCGACTAACAGAACACCAAGATTTGGATCATCTTCAACGAGCAATATTTTCAATTTTTCTTTAGACATTGGGCAACGTAATTGTGAATGTAGATCCATTTCCTTTTTCACTTTGGAGACCGATCGTACCTCCATGCATTTCAATTATTTTTTTAATGTATGCTAAACCAAGTCCAAATCCCTTTACATCATGAACATCGCCGGTCGGCACCCTGAAAAACTTGTCGAAGACCTTTTTTTGATACTCTTTGTCTATACCAACACCTTTATCTGCAATCACAACGATAAGATTGTTACCGCTATTCAAAGTATCAATAGCAATCGCAGGATTTTCCGGTGAATATTTGATGGCATTATCTATAAGATTGCATACTGCATTTGTCAGATGAGTCTTGTCGCCCATGATCATAAAATTATTCGCTTTCATGTTCAACTTTAACCGGCCCTGTCTATTCTCGATTTGTATGCTAATGTATTTCAAAGAATCGGTGATCAATTGATGAAAATCCAGCACTTCTTTTCTGACCGGTATTTCTCCTCTTTCTAAGGCTGTCATGCTTAAAACTTGTTCGACCTGCAATCTCAACTTTTCATTCTCCTCGAGAATAATTCCCTGAGTAGTGTTTGGTCTTATCATCATGCCGGATCGTTGCATCTTTTACCATCATCTTGCCGGCCAATGCAATGTTTGTTAGCGGTGTTTTAAATTCATGCGTCATGTTGTTTAGGAAGTCTGTAGTATGCTCCGATATTCTTTTCTCCTTTATCAACAATTGTATCGTTCGCCAAAACATGATTAGCACGATCAAAATTAAAATCACAGAGGTAATGAACAACGTTCCCATTTCTGCCCGAATGAATTCCTTTTTCTCCGGAACAAACATATTTAATTCCAGTCCATTTTTACTGGCTTCTTCTGCTATGCGTTTCTTATAAACATTATTCGAAAGAGAATTTTCCAGTTGAGGTTTACCGGTATCCGGCTTTTTAACTTCAAATGAGTAGTCAATGTGAAAATTATAATACTTCATATAATTCGTAAAAAGCGAATCGGTCCTGTGCATATCGTCCTTCCCCACACACACTTCCATGCTTCGGCATGCTGCAGTATCTGCACTTAGCGCTTCAGCTGTTTTTGAAAGCACCAGATTAGCCTTCTCATTAAATATTTCCTCTTTAACTCTTGCTGTCTGATAGATCCAATTCACCTGAATGATGAGAACGATCAAAAGTGCAGTAGAAGATATTGCAATAAAAATTACAGTGCGATTTGCTTTCATTTAGTTTTTCAAAATTAGACATTTAATACTTAAAAATTGTATATTAACAAGTTAATAACAAGTCAATAACTACTGAATAACAAGATTCTTTTTTTTGTAAGTTACCTTTGTTATCATTACACAAATAAAAATCACTCATCATGAAAAAGGGCTTTTCAACTCTGATAGCAACTCTACTGGCACTAACCGGTATCGCGCAAGATTCAACTTACAATTTTCCGGTAGCAAATTATAATCCCATTAAAAAGGAATCGTCTGATAATAATCGGCAGAATCTCTTCTTTGAGGTTCGTGGTGCATACTCACAGACTGTTAAAAAGGACCACTTGAATAAAGTCGCAAAATTAGATGATATTATTTCCGGGTATCCAACGAATTGGTTGACTGATTATGTATCCGCAGAGATCCAAACGAAGTGCAATGGAAAAATAAAATCTGCAAAGGGTCCCAACCAAATTCTTACTGCTGAACAAAAAAACATTTTAAGGAATACTGATCTTAATTCTGCGCTTGAAATAAAAGTAAAATACAGGACAAAAAACTCGGCGACTGCTGAAATGGCAATTCGTGAAATGGTTTTTGGTGTTACAGTTGTACCTGACATAGAAGCAGAATATAATGGCGGTCAAAAAGAAATGAATAAGTATTTAAATGAAAAAGTAATCAATAAAATTTCTAAAAATTCTAATATTGAGACATTTCAAGGAAAAGTGAGTTTCTCTGTCAATGAAAGCGGCGAAACGATAGACGCTAAAATAACTACTACATCCGGAGATTCAGAAATTAATAAATTATTAATTGACACGATCAATAATATGCCAAAATGGAAGCCCGCACAGAATTCAAATGGAAAAAAAGTTAGACAAGATTTTGAATTTCGTGTCGGGGTTTCCGGATGTTAAACCCCAATTTTTCACTATTCGTTAACGAATAACACCCTATCGTTCTATTTTGACCGGATATTGTCCATTGTCATAGTATATCACCGTTTTTTTGACTAACATTACTGTTAACAGAGTAAGAACAGTAAATGGTAAAAACGGTAAAAATTAAAAAGAAAGAGAATCCTTTTCCAATAGTAGCAATTGGTGCTTCTGCAGGGGGGTTGGAGGCAATGAGTGAGTTACTGAAAAATCTGTCGGTGACTACAGGCATGGCCTATATCTATGTTCAACATTTAAGTCCTGACCACAAAAGTTATCTCACCTCCATTTTATCGAAAGTAACTAAGATGAAAGTCCAGGAAATAGATAACATGGAATTAATTAAGCCGAACAATGTTTACGTGATTCCTCCAAATGCCGGTATCAAAGTAACTGATGGCCACATCAAACTATTTCCTCGATCAAAGGGTACTTCTGCAATCTCCATCGACGTCCTATTTTCTTCACTTGCATTAACACATAAAAGCAATGTTATCGGAATTATTCTTTCCGGTTATGCCAGCGACGGAATCGTTGGGCTAAAGGCCATCAAAGAAGCCGGCGGAATTACATTTGCTCAAGACGATTCGGCCCAGGCCAGCAGTATGCCTAAATCAGCAATTGCTTCCGGAGTTGTGGACTACGTTTTATCGCCAAAACAAATTGCGCAGGAATTATCTCTGATAAGTAAAAACGGAACTCTTAAAAATATCACAAAAACAAAAAAGGAAGATACCGGGTATACCAAGTCTGACATGGGCAATTTATTCGAATTGCTTAATCAAGAAAAGGGAATAGATTTCAGTTATTACAAGATGCCCACAATAAAAAGGCGATTAGCTAGCAGAATGTCAAAAACCAATTCAAAAACAATTGCTGACTATGAAAAGCTTCTGCTAAATGATAAAACAGAGCAAGGGTTACTTTATAACGACTTACTTGTCAATGTGACGAGTTTTTTCAGAGATGCAGAAACTTTTAAATACTTAAAAACTACATTGCTCCCCCGTATTATAAAAAACAACAAAGAGGGGGACACAATACGAATATGGGTCCCTGCTTGTTCTTCGGGTCAGGAAGCATATTCAATTGCAATGTTAATAACAGAACTTCAGGAAAAATATTCAACCAAAATCAATGTTAAAATATTTGCTACTGATATTAGTGAAAACAAAATTCATGAAGCGCGAGTTGGGGAATATACAGCGGCTGAACTAAAACCTATTTCGAAACAATATCTAAATCGATTTTTTGTAAAAAGAGGAGAGTCTTTTCAGATAATAAAAGAACTTCGTGACATTTGTGTATTTGCCATTCATAATATATTACGCGATCCCCTTTTTCCAGAATGGATTTTATCAGCTGCCGGAATATGTTAATTTATTTTTAATCCGCTGCAAAGAAACAGGTGTTTAACATTTTACACTTTGCCTTGAAAGAAGACGGCTATTTAATGCTGGGAAAAGCCGAAACTATTGGAACTCCATCTCTGCTATTTAGCTCTATCAATAAAAGTTTTAAAATATTCTCACGTAAAAAAAATACGCGATCAAAAAATATCCCTGAACTGGCTCCTTATTTCAAACCTAAACCGACCGAAAGCAAAAGAAATAATTCGTCCCTAAAAACATCGGGCACAAATGCCACTACGGTAGAAAATGCCATAGATTCTGTTCTTTTGTCAAATTATATTCCGGCATGTGTTGTGATCAACAAAGAAATGGAGGTCCTTCAATCAAAAGGACCCATTACTACATTTTTAAAATTTGCTGTAGGGAAAGCGAGTTTGAATATATTAAAAATGACAAGACCGGAATTTAGTTTTGAACTTCGAAACTTAATTCACAAGGCCATGCAAACCAAAAAAGCGGTTAGCAAATCCGGAATTGAAATAAAAACCGAGTCGTCGCTTCGAAAAATGACAATTGAAATTCGGCCACTCGAAATTAATTGGAATGAACCACTTTTTCTCATTCTCTTCACACTTCAAGAGAAGGTAGAAAAAATTAAAAGTACAGTTGCTGGTGCTAACATAAATTCTGATTTTAAACAGAAAATAAAAAATCTGCAATTAGAGCTGAGTGGTCTGCGAACCGAAATGAGTTCATTAATAGAGTCGCACGAAAAGACATTCGAAGAATTACAAGCGTCTAGCGAAGAAAATGTTTCCGCCAATGAAGAATTCCAAACGCTAAACGAGGAACTGGAAACATCAAAAGAGGAAATTGAGGCTACCAACGAAGAGCTGATCTCTACCAATCAAGAGTTACAAATCAGGAATGATCTTTTAATGGAGTGGCAAACTTATTCCGAAGCAATTGCATCAACAATTCACGAACCAATGCTCGTTCTACACACCGATTTCAAGGTGAAGTCAGCCAATAAAGCATTTTACGAAATATTTTCTTTAAGACCTGAAGAGACTGAAAACAAAATACTTTTCGATTTAGGGAATGGCCAATGGAATATTCCAAAATTGCGAGAGCAACTAAATGAAATTGTCGACAATAACGGTAGTTTTAAAAATGTGCAGGTATCGGGTACATTTTCTGAGATCGGTGAAAAATATTGCTCGTAAATGCCCGGTTTATCATCCAAAAACCATTCAGGAAAAATTAATTTTACTTGCCGTAGAAGATATTTCAGAAATATCGGGTTACTATTTAAAAGAAAATACAGAAAGAAAAAAGGCCGAACTTAAATTCCGTGGATTACTTGAATCTGCTCCCGATGCCATGGTGATTGTAAATAGTGCGGGCATAATTCAACTGGTAAATTCACAAACTGAAATTCTTTTTGGCTTCAACAGAGATGAAATATTTGGTAAAGAAATAGACCTTTTGTTGCCATCGACAACCGAAAATTCAAATCAAAGTTTTAGTGACTCGCTTTCCGAAAATCTCAAGACACGGATTTTGGGACGGGCGATGGATTTATTTGGACAAAATAAAGACGGGAAAAAATTTCCTGTTGAGATAAGTCTAAGCCAAATCGAGACGGAAGAAGGGCAATTAATATCCGTGGCAATTCGTGATATCTCAAAACAAATGAGAATAGAAAAAGAATTGGTTGAGGCTAAGCTTTTCGCTGAGAAGGCGAAAGAAATTGCTGAAAATGCAATGATGGCGAAACAACAGTTTCTTTCAAATATGAGTCATGAAATTCGAACTCCGATGAATGCAATCCTCGGGTTCACTAAATTAATTATGAAAACCGGTCTTACAGAAAAACAGATCGATTTTATGAACGCTATTAAAACCAGCGGAGATTCATTGATTGTCCTTATTAATGACATACTCGACCTTGCAAAAACAGATTCCGGTAAAATGGAGTTTGAGGCATTGCCTTTTAAAATTTCAGATTCCATAGCATCAATGCTTCACATATTTGATGCAAAAATTCAGGAGAACAACCTACTATTCACTAAAGAATACGATGAAAATATTCCCGATGTAATTATTGGCGATCCAATTCGACTACATCAAATAATCCTTAACCTGGTTAGCAATGCTGTTAAATTCACTCCCGCAGGAGAAATAAAAGTTTCGGCTCGCTTGACAAGCGAAAACGAAAACGAAGTAGTTGTTGGATTTACTGTTGCAGATACCGGAATTGGAATTCCACCGGACCAGATCGACAATATCTTTGAAAATTTTCAACAAGCCACCAGTAGCACTTCTCGCATCTATGGTGGAACAGGATTAGGCTTGGCGATTGTAAAGCAATTAGTAGAAAAACAAGGTGGAAAAGTAACTTTGAAAAGTACACTCGGCAAGGGGTCTGTTTTCAGCTTCACCTTACCATTTAAAAAATCTTCTGCACAAGTAAAAGACGATTCGGATATGATAACCATCGATCCGGAAATAAAAAACATAAAAGTACTAATCGTCGAAGATGTTTTATTAAATCAATTACTGATGAAAACGATTCTAAACGACTTTGGCTTTGAACAAGATATTGCAGAAAACGGAAAGGTTGCAATCGAAAAATTAAAAACTAAATCGTATGATATTATTCTAATGGATCTTCAAATGCCGGAAATGAATGGATTTGAAGCAACAGAGTACATCCGAAAGAAATTAAAATTAAATGTTCCTATTTTAGCATTAACAGCAGACGTAACAACTGTAGACTTCGAAGTATGTAAATCGGTAGGCATGAATGATTACATCGCCAAACCGGTTGACGAAAAATTGCTTTACCGTAAAATTGTTGGTCTGGTTAAAAAGCCAGAATTGAATGGTCAAAGAAAAGAGAAAAAGTACGATAGAATAAACAAGTATAAATACATTGATTTGAGCGGACTTACACTCATTACCCTATCAAAACCTGAGTTCAAGGTTGAAATGATTACGCTTTATATGAAACAAACTCCAAAATTAATTGCTGCCATGAAGCAGGCTTTTAAAGAGAAGGATTGGGCGATGTTGCATTCGTCAGTACACAAAATGATTCCGTCTTTCTCAATAATGGGAATTAGTAAAAGTATAGAGGCGATGGCCAGAAAAGTTCAGGAAGCAGCATACTTAAAACAAAACATTGAAGGTTTGTCAGACATGATCTCACAAATTGATATTGTCTGTACCGGAGCTTGTTTGGAGTTAAACGAAGAATTAAGCTTGAATAAAAAATAAATAAAACGACTATATTTGACCTCCGGGTAATAAAAGGTTGTCATGACTGCAAGGAAAGAAAATGAATCAATCAAAGAACTGTTCAATAAGATTCTTCCGCTATCCGAAGTTTCATTCTCCAAACTGAAAACAATTTTTAATTCTGTTTCCATTAAGAAGGATGAGGTATTCATTAAAATTGATCAAAAGAATAATTCAGAATATTTTATCGAAACCGGATTTGCGAGAAGCTTTCTGGTAAACCCGGAAGGTGAAGAAATAACATTATCTTTCTATAAAAGCGGAAATGCGCTTTCTCCTCATATTACGAGAACTAAACTTAATAAATCGTTGCTAAACTTTCAGGCTCTTACTTCTGTTGAGTTGATTGAATTCGATGCTGATCAATTTTTGAATCTAATGATAGAAAATCTTGAGATCCGTAATCTAGGCAATGCAATTTTACTGAACGAATTAATTTCAAAGACAGAAAAAGAAATGGCATTGGCCTCCCTTACTGCAAAGGAAAGATTGATTGGTTTCAGAAGCGAATTCGGAATCCTGGAAAATCTGATTGCACACCCTATCATTTCCTCCTATCTCGGAATTACGAATGTCTCGTTGAGTCGACTTCGAAACGAAATAGCAAAGGGCTGATCACTTTTTATCATTTGTTAATGGATTACGGGTTTCACTGGCGGTTATTTGCAGTGTAAATTATAAATCCAAACACAAATGAAAACACTACAAATTATTCTTCTACTCCTTATCAGCGCATCAGCAAACGCACAAAGCGCCAAGCCGACTTGCAGGATGAATGACACAACATCATGTTATTCAAAAAATTATTGGTCAGTTGAGGTCGATCCGGCGCCATTTATTTTAGGCGGCTATTCGTTCAGCTTAAAATATAGTTCAGATCGCTTCAAACATCTAACGTTTATGGGATCTGTTTACCGTTCGGAGTTTCCCGACAACATGATGAGCAATAAAAATTATGAGAACGGATTCCGAAATTTGAAGATAAATACAAGCACGGCCTTTTTTGCAGATTACTTTATTAAGTCGAACAGAACCGGTTTCCATTTTGGACCGTCTGTTTTCTACTATTGCAAATCTGTAGGTTCGAATTCCACTGACGAGGTTGCAAATTTCAAAAGCGTTTATCCAAACATTAGGGCTGACTATGTTTTTAAACCCTTTAAAAATAATGGTTTTTACATAAACCCTTGGTTCAATGTGGGCAAAGAATATGTGATTGGCAATAACAATTCTATCGACAACACGGAATTTGTGCCTGATAAAATATCTTATATCGTTGCAATTCACTTGGGGTATCAACTATTCTGAGAAATTATAAAACATGTGTTGGATAAATTTCGGTGTTTATGGGCAAAATAATTAATACATTGTTAGCAAATGAAAATATCGACGGCGCTCATTCTCCTTTTTATACCAACACTTGTTTTTTCTCAAAACGCAGGTTCAAATAAAATTTCTGTTGATACCGTAAAATACACATATGTAATTCCTGAAGTTATAAGTGCAACATCATTCGTTCCACAATTAAAAGCTAATAGGAATATGTCTGCATTGAATAAAATCAATAATGACATAAAAAAGTATTTTATAGCAACATCAATGATACTCGACAGCGCTTCATTTATTCAGAGTTTATTTGAGATGAACGATGTAAAAACCATTGAAGAATATAAACAGTTGCTTAAAGATAATCCTGAAATAGGCAAGGACGACGAAAGCGAACATTTTACCATCGAGTACATGTCCGAAAATTTATTGAATATAAGCGTGTCCAGAGATCTTATTCCTTATAAAGGTCAATTAATGCATTATTATAATAGTTTATGTTATGATTTGAAAACGGGGAACAAATTAGCATTCAAGGATTTTTTTAATATCACAAACGAAACGTTGGCCGAACTTATTAAAAATGATGGCTACTCTATCGACGAAGACTACGAGTTAGATGATTCATTAAGATTCAGAAAAATTGAGCGGCCAAATGATCAAATTAATATTGTGATCAACTATGTGCTTCCTAATATTACAGCTCCAGAGGTTTTATGCACCGACTTCTATTTTAATAAAGAAGATCATGGTGTACACTTGCGATTTAGATATGCCTGTTCCGGACCAAGCCCTGAGCTCTACGGAATTCCGATCAAGAAGCTATCAAAATATGTGGTCTATCCCGAATTTGGTGATTCGGCTATCAAGGGGAAAGGCAAGCGAAGTATAGGTATTGGTATTGGATTCTGAAATTCACGTTGCGAAGGACGTAGCTGCAAAGGATTCAGCAGAGAAGGATTCAGCAGAGAAGGATTTATAATCCTTCTCCCTCGTGCTGCGGATTTTTAATCCGCATAAAAACGGAATCTGTCCTCCCAACAATTTAAAATACTAATTTCCGTTCATTCAAATAATTACACATCGCCCATATGACCAACCACAGATTTATAACGTCATTGATTACCGGTTTTCTTTTTCTCTTCAATTTACAATTCGCGCATTCGTGCAGCACTTACAAAGTAACTGCCGGTGGCAAAACAATGGTCGGCAGCAACTACGACACCTGGTTTGAGTCTCCTAGAATTTGGTTTGAAACAACGGGTTATAGCGCTTCATTTTCCGGTGCAAGGCAAGAAGGACAGAATAAATTTGCACCACAAACCGGCATGAATGAATATGGGTTGGCCTTCGTAACACTTGCGACAGCTACCCCCGAAAACGGAATTCCGCCGGTCAACAAGATGCGTATTGAAAACAGAACAAATTATCTGAAAGATATTTTGCACAAATGCAAAAATACCGATGAGGCGAAAGCATACATTGAACAATACGATCACAGTACGTTAAGTCAGGATGTTTTCTTTTACGTTGATCGTGGTGGAAATTATCTCGTTGTAGAGCCATATAAAATTCTATCCGGTAACGAAGCAAAATATGTCCTTGCAAATTTTGTCCTTCAACAATCAATGACTTCGACGAAATAAAACAAGTGCGTTATAAAAAAGGAGTCGCTTATTTACAAAACAAAATCGATACATCAATTGAATTTTGCACTTCGCTTTCTGATACCATGCATGTCTATCGGGAAAAAATCGGTGATGGCACCTTGCTAACATCTATTTTGGATTTGAACGATTGTGATATTTATTTGAACTTCTATCACGATTATAACCATCAAGTGAAACTCAATTTGAAAAAAGAGCTTTTAAAAGGAAATCATTCATTTGAAATAGCGTCTCTTTTTCCTCCAAACGATGAATATAAAAAATTAATGACCTTCAAAACGCCGTTAAACAATTCCGCTATGGATTCCTTTTTACGCCTTTGTTTAGCATTATTTTTATTCTCTGCTTTCGCATTTCTGATCAGCTACTTCAAAAAAAGAGCGAATATAAAATTGCTATTGTTCGCATTAAGTTTGATCATGATGTACTATGTGATCGTTTTGGCGACAGAGATCGGAATTTTTTATAATCCGGCGCCATACAAAGATTATAAATTTACAATGCTCAACGTTGCTGCATACATTCCATTTTTACTATTACTGCTTATTGTTCCTTTGCTGGTGAAAAACAAAAATGTTTTTAAAAATCGTGAGTGGTCTTTTTTTCCAAAATGGTTATTTGCCGTTAACAATTTAACCTATATTGTCTTGATCATTCTGTTTTCCTACTGGGGTTTGTACAATATCTTTGGTTAAAATAGCAGCAAAAGATACCCGCAGAAAAGAATCTTTAATCTGCCGCTTGAGGGGGATTCCGTTGTGAAGGATTCCGTTGTGAAGGATTTATAATCCTTCACCCCCGTGCTGCGGATTTTTAATCCGCCAATATTTAAAACCTCACAGGTAAACTACTCCTCACATAAACCGCCTTCCCCTTCTCTTTCCCCGGCTTCCATGCGGGCATTGACCGAACGAGCTTAATGGCATCTGCATCGTATTCCTTGCCGAGGCCATGTGCTACATACGGATAGAGAATCTTCCCCTTCGGACTTATTAAAAAATTTACATACACGGTACCATGTTTCCCGTCTTTACGTTTTGGTGTATTGGTAAAAATATACTCCCCTAGCTTCTCCTGTCCTCCCGGAAATTCCGGCATCTGCTCAACAACCATCTTCGATGCCTGATTCGCTTCCGCCTTTCCCCACATCTTTTTATACTTCTTAGCCGGAATGGTGTCGTCTTCGATGATCATCGAGCTATGACATTTGCTTTCGAGAAGATTGAACATATCGGTATCGCCCAACGCAAGCACAGAGCTCCAGTCACGACAGGCGTTCAATGTGTCGCCCATTCCCCAATTAGTAACGCCTCTTTGAAAATAAGCAGATGCATTTGATTCATTCGAATTAATTTCTTTGCTCAAAAAAGAATTCGCGCTCTCGAAGTTTCCTGAATTGATCAGCGTCACTCCTTGATTATCGGGTGTAGTATGATCTTTCATCAGAGATTGGATAAGCGAATCTTGCTTCACGGAATTTTGTGCACGTGAAACATTGCTCTGAAAAAAAAGAAATAGTATTGTGGTGAATAATAGTGTTTGTGCAATTTTCATTATGGTCGTTTTTGTGTGGAACCACAATATACTAAGAATTGGTTAATCGTCAAGAGGGTCATTTGTTGGGGTATGGTTAGGCTCGTTGGAGTGTAGTCTGCAGACTTCGTTGGGGTGTAGTCTCCAGACTACACCCCAACGACACAAAGAACACTAAGATTTTAGCCACGAATTCACGAGTAAAAAAATGATTCATTCGTGAATTCGTGGCTAAAATCTTAGTGTTTTATTACAAACGAAAAAAGCGGCTGCTCCAAAGGAACAGCCGCTTTCAAAATAGTATTGTCTCAATTACCGAAGCACACACGTCCCGGCACCGCTAAGGTTGCCATCGATGTAAACTTCTATCATATACGTTCCCGGAGGAAACATTTTGTCTTCTTGCTCCTCGTAGTTCATACAAACATTTTGTTTAACTCCTGTATAAGTCAAGGTAGAAGATGCCGCATACATTACTTCTTCTCCCGAAGCAGTTTTGAATGAAGCCGATCCTGTACTCTTATTACCCATCGGTTTTCCACCCGGCTCTGTGATCTTCAGATAAACTGTTTTCTCGCCTGTTTTTGCAATTTTATTATCTAAAACATCAAAGCAAATCGATAGTTTGTGCGTACGTTTTGCAAGCGCTGTCTCCGTATATTTTCCGCTTCCTTTTCTCTTGAACGATTCAACTTTGATGTATTCTGATTTCAAAACCGAAGCTGTTGCTACTGTTGTTTCAAGATTCTTAGTCAGATTCTGATTCGTGCTTGTTAACTCTTCTTTCTCTGTTACCAATTGCTTATTCGCCATTAGTAATGAATCTATTCTAGTCAGATATTCATCACGCAACACTTGCAAATCGGCAAGCTGTTGTTTTAGTTTCGCATTCAAAGTCTTCATGTCTTTTTCGCTAGCGCCAAGACTTCTTATTTTCTTTGCTTGCTCATCGATTTTCGCTTGCGCTTCATTCAATAAACTGTCAAGATTCGACGAAATACCACGGTATTTTTCTAATTCCGATTTAGTTTCCGATAACTCTTGCTCTACATTCACCTTTTCAACAACTAGCGTATCTACTTTCGATTCAAAATTACTGATCGCTGTTGTGTGGTTTCTCCACTGATAAATGTTCAGAACTGCAGACAAGATCAACAAAACGATCCACATCGTGCTTTTGCTCTTTCCTTGTTCCTGATTTTTGTTTTCCATTTTTTCTGGTTTTGGTTGGTATTGATTGGTATATATAGTCTTTGTAAAAGTAAGCTAGGCGATTTTGAGGGTTTAACCCAATTTTTAAAGTTATGAAACGTTTTTTTCACACAATCGTTGCATTATTACTGAGATTTTTTTACGGAATTTGTTGTAACCTCTTTTAGGAATGCCCTTTATGGGTTATTAACGGCCGAAGGTTATAATTTTTTAGTCCCTGCTAACGTTGGCCCATTTGAAACACTAACTTTATGATGTCACGTGAAACTTTGAGTGAAAATTGTTGCTGATCGGATTCGATGTGAACACAAAATGAGATTAAACACCATATGAGTAAAAACAAGAAAAAAGAAGACGATCCGTCACGAAGCTTTTTATTAGCGGAACTATTTAAGACTTTCAATCGTCACCCGAATACTTTATACAACTACAAACAGCTGGCCCGAATGATCAAGCCGGCATATTCTGATTTCCTTAGCGGTCAAGCAAAAGATGCGGAAGCAACAATTGAAGATCCGGAAGGCGGCCTACGAAAAGAAATTCTTTTTATCCTCGCCGAACTACAAGATAAAGGCGATGTTATCGAAACCGAACGCGGAAAGTTTCAATTAAAACCCAAACATGCATATCTGGAAGGTATAATCGATATCACTTCCGGTGGCGCTGCATATATTTTAAGTGAAAACGATGAAGACGATGTTTATATCGCGCCACGAAATGTAAAAAATGCATTGCATGGCGATAAAGTAAAGATCTATCTCTATGCGCGACATAGAAATCAACGGATTGAAGGCGAAGTTGTAGAAATTATTGAACGGGCAAAAACGGAATTTGCAGGAATGGTACAGCTATCGGGTAAATATGCCTTTGTTGTTCCCGACAGTCCTAAAATGAATGTCGATATTTTCATTCCGCTGAACATGATCAACAATGCTCAGCATGGACAAAAAGTAATTGCAGAAATTGTCGACTGGCCAAAAGGAACGAAAAATCCAATCGGAAAAATTACGACCTTATTAGGTTGGCCCGGCGAGAACGATGTGGAAATGAATTCCATTCTCGCAGAATATGGTTTTCCTCTCGAATTTCCAAAACGCGTAGAAGAAGAAGCCGAAAAAATTCCACTCGCAATTCCCGAAGATGAAATCAAACGTCGTCGTGATTTCAGAAACGTCATTACAATTACCATCGATCCGGTCGACGCAAAAGATTTCGATGATGCACTTTCGATTCAAACATTGAGCAATGGAAACTATGAGATCGGTGTACACATTGCCGATGTTTCGCATTTTGTTCGTCCAACTACTCATCTCGATAAAGAAGCATACTTCCGTGCTACATCGGTTTATCTGGTCGATCGTGTAATTCCAATGCTTCCTGAAAAATTGTCGAATGGTGTTTGTTCATTACGTCCACACGAAGACAAGCTATGTTTCTCTGCAGTTTTCGAAATGACAGAAGATGCAAAGGTGGTTAAGAAGTGGTTCGGAAAAACGGTAATTCACAGCGATCATCGATTTGCTTATGAAGATGCGCAAGAGGTGATCGAAAAAGGTGAAGGCCCATACAAAGATGAAATTCTTCTGATGGATCGTCTTGCTAAATTGCTTCGCAAAGAACGCTTCAAAGACGGCGCCATTGCATTTGAGAAAGTTGAAGTTCGCTTTCGTCTAGATGAAAAAGGGAAGCCTCTTGGTATTTATCTGAAAGAAAGTAAAGACGCAAATAAACTGATCGAAGAATTCATGCTGCTTGCAAATCGTTCGGTAGCAGAATTTATCGGAAAGAAACACGACATCGTTTCAGAAGGAAAAAACGAACAGGAAACCAGGAAGAAACAATTCGTGTCGAGAAAAAACCATTTGTCTATCGCGTTCACGATGCACCGGTAAGTGACCGTCTTGAAAACTTCGTTGGCTTCGCAAGAAAATTTGGTTACACCGTAAAAACCGGAAACGATAGAGAGATAGCAAGTTCTCTCAATGGATTGATGCGCGATGTGCATGGAAAGAAAGAACAGAACGTTCTCGAGTCGCTTGCCATCAGAACCATGTCGAAAGCGATTTACACAACAGAAAATATCGGTCACTACGGACTGGCATTCGATTTCTATACACACTTCACCTCGCCTATCCGTCGTTATCCTGATGTGCTCGTACATCGTTTACTCGAGCATTATTTAGCCGGCGGAAAAAGTGCCGATGCTGCTTTACTTGAAGAACAGTGCAAGCACAGCACACAGATGGAAATAAAAGCATCAGAAGCTGAACGTGCATCAACGAAGTACAAACAAGTAGAATATCTGCAAGACAAAGTCGGTGAAGAATTCGACGGCGTGATCAGCGGTGTTACCGAGTGGGGATTGTATGTAGAGATCATCGAAAACAAATGTGAAGGTATGATCCGTCTCCGCGATCTAGACGATGACTTCTATGAATTCGATGAGACAAATTACTGTGTCATCGGTTCGCGCACCAAACACAAATACACTATGGGTGATGTGGTTCGCATCAAAGTGATGCGTTGCGATCTCCTCCGAAAACAGATTGACTTCAAAATGATCTCACGAATCTCTGAGCAAGGCGATGTAACAATGATAAAAAAAGCGCAGAAGGTTTTGCGTGGTGGGGATAGTTATCACCGGAAGTATAAGAAAAAGAAATAGTTTTTTGTGAAACAACTATTTTGTTCCCCGTGAAACATAAATTTTAACACAAGAACACTTTAATAATAAAACACAAGAACACAAGTTCACAAAAGTCCACGGAATGAAAAATATTATAGTATTTCAATCCGTGGACTTTTGTGAACTTGTGTTCTTGTGTTTATCTTTTCATTTTTCTCCTCTTTCTCCATGTTAAAAAACTCACTCGCCTTCCGGCGTCGCCTCCGCCTCAATCTTCCTCGAATTCCCACTAGAAAACGTCTCCTTCAAAACCTCCGCCCCATTTTCATCATATACGATCCAGTCACCATCCGGTAAACCTAAACGATAAGAACGGATGGCACGAAGTCTTCCATTGGGCCAGTAAAATTTATGTACTCCTGTTTCTTGTCCGTCTAAAAATTCTCCTTCAAAAGCAAGCTTTCCGTCATCATACTTTTGTTTCCACACGCCATCTTCTTTTCCTTCAATGAAATTTCCTTCCGCAAAATATTCTCCTATTGAATATTTCCATTCGCCATCTTGTTTTCCGTCGACATAATTTCCTTCAGCCATAATAGTTCCGTCGATTGAATATTCTTTCATCATTCCCTCTTCTTTTCCATTCTTATACGACTCTTCTCTTCTTGGTGCTCCATTTGCATAAAACCATTTCCATGGTCCATTCGGTTTTCCTTTTACATACGCGCCTGTTTGTTCGAGTGAATCATTTTCATATGTGAACTTCCAGACACCATCTCGTTTCCCGTCGACATAATTTCCTATTGCACGAAGTTGTCCGCTTTCATAATATTCTTTCCACTCTCCCTGTTCCAATCCCTGGTTATCCATTCTACCAATGCGCAGCAATTTCCCCTGAGTAAAAACTTTTGCGCTGTCGATGTTTCCCTTTTCATCGTACATTCTGAAAACACCTTCAGGTAATCCTTTTTTATAGGTGCCCACAATTTTTGTTGCGCCTGTCGGATAATACTTCCTCTTGACTTCAAATTTTTCTTTGTCTTCAACGAGCGAAGGAATAAGAACTCCCATTCTATATTCTTCTTTTTTTATGACACGACCATCTGCACTATACTCTTTGAAAATGCCGTCTTTTACATCATCCTTGTATGTTCCTTCGAATTGAACTTTATCGTTTTCAAAATAATCTCTATACAGTCCCTGCTTCAATCCGTTTTTATCCAACCGGTTTATTTTTTCCTCTCTTTGAAAATATCCATTTCTGAAATTTGTAACTGTTATTAACACGCCATCTTTTCTGTATTCTTTGGCTAGTCCGTTTTCAACACCATTTGTAAAAGGAATTGATTTATATAATTTTCCTTCTGTATCATACAATTTGAAAATACCGTGCTTCACACTCATTGAATCATTTTCTTCAGACTGTATTATTCCATTTTCATAATACGACTTTTGTAAACCGTGTTTCAAACCTTCTCTGTAATTATACTCTGCAGTTACAAATCCGCTGTCATTATAAAACTTCCAAAGACTATCAAGTTTAAAATTCAATCTGTTTCCCTCTGATTTTATTCTTCCACTTTCGAAATAGCTTTTCCAATAACCATCCGGTTTTCCTTTGAGTAATTTTCCTTCGCTGGAGAGTTTACCATTTGGATAATAAAATCGACTGATACCTAATGAATCGGTATCTTGTGCAAATGAATTTGCAATTGTAAAAAACAAGCAGAAATAAAATAACAGGAATTTTAGTTTCATATATCTTCTCTATAGAATTACAATCCCAGGTCTTTTGAAATTTGTAACATTCGTTTGATCGGTTTCAATGCTTTTAATCTGATTTCTTCTTCCATCAACAACTCAGGGAGCTCCTCTTTCAGACACAAATATAATTTTTCTAGTGTATTTAACTTCATATGCGGACAATCATTACATGCACAGGCATTGTTCGGTGGCGCAGGAATAAATGTTTTATCCGGCGAGTTCTTTATCATCTGATGAAGAATACCTGTTTCTGTAGCAACTATAAATTCAGTATCCGCACTTTTCTTCGTAAAATTTAACAATCCGGTTGTAGATCCAATAAAATCCGAAATGTCAAGAATCGGTGTTTCACATTCAGGGTGCGATATCAGTTTTGCATTCGGATGCATTGCTTTTAAACGAGTGATCTTTTCAAGAGAAAATATTTCGTGAACCATACATGCGCCATTCCATAGAACCATGTCTCTTCCCGTTTTCCTGATGATGTAACGGCCTAAATTCTTATCCGGTGCAAAGATGATCTTCTGATCTGCCGGTAAGCTGTTAACGATTCCTATTGCATTTGAAGAGGTGCAGATGATATCACTCATCGCCTTGATCTCTGCCGAACAATTGATGTAAGAAATTACGATGTGATCAGGATGATTTGCTTTGAAGGCAGCAAATTCTTTCGGGGGACAAGAATCTGCAAGTGAGCAACCTGCACGCAGATCCGGAAGTACAACTTTTTTATCCGGGTTTAAAATCTTCGCCGTTTCTGCCATGAAATGTACTCCGGCAAAAACAATGATCGATGCTTTTGTTCGCTCTGCCTCTTGCGATAAACCGAGACTATCTCCGATATAATCAGCAACATCTTGAATGTCTGCGTCTTGGTAATAATGGGCGAGGATGATTGCATTTTTTTCTTTTTTCAGTCGGTTGATCTCTGCAAAGATATCGATTGACGGGTCAACTTTCACATCCAGCCACCCCAACCGATTTACCCGATCCAACTTTTCATCCATAATAATCATAACATATTTTATTTTTAAAATTTAATAAATCTACTACTATTATTAGCCTGTTCATACTGTTGGCAAGTACAGTCATTTTCACTTGACTTCTGAGTTACACACTATTTAATCGAAGTAATGAACAAGTTATTATTTTGCAATCATCTGAATTGTAAATTCATCCTTCGATATTAACAAGTGGTGAATTACTCATCGTTGTATAACTACTTTGACTTGGCCGGTTCATAACCACCCTTCTTTTTGTCAGTAAGTCGTGTTCCCCTTCTAACATCTTTTGCTTGACTACTGTTTTAATTTAATTAAGGCGATTAACAAGTGAACAAAACAAGAGAATCTTCTAACATGTTTGCAACCGGTTATACATTGAATTCACAAAATTACTGTTAATAATTTGTTTTGCACTCGCTTTATTACCAGCTCTATAAATATTGACTTTCGCATGATGTTGAAAACAATTTAAGTACTTTTGTTATCAGACACCATTAATTAAAGACAATGAAAACTCCCGAAATAGCAATAGGTTGCGACCATGCAGGGTTCGAATACAAGGAATTGGTAAAAGAATACCTTACCTCGGAAGGGTTTTCAGTGAAAGATTTCGGGACTAATTCAGCGGCTTCAGTCGATTATCCCGATTTCGTTCATCCATTAGCAGAAAGCATAGAAAAAGGAGAAACCGGCCTTGGCATCCTTATTTGTGGAAGTGCTAATGGCGTGGCAATCACTGCAAATAAACACCAAAAGATCCGTGCAGCCATAGCCTGGCAACTCGAATTAGCCTCATTGGCTCGTCAGCATAATGATGCAAACGTGCTTTGTTTACCTGCGCGTTTCATTTCTGCCGAAGATGCAAAGAAGTTCGCAATGACTTTTATATCAACCGATTTCGAAGGTGGCCGCCACCAAAACAGGGTCGATAAAATCGCGCGTTGTTAATAATGCGTATCACCCTCCTCTTTCTTTTATTGTCGTTAAATACTTTTGGTCAGGCGACCATGAATTTTGACTATGCATCTGAATTATCACCGGATTCTATCAAAACATACTTATATGTATTGTCTTCCGATTCACTCGAAGGCAGAGAAACCGGAAGAAGCGGACAGAAAAAAGCAGCTCAATATTTAGTTGGCAAATACAAAGAGTGGAACATTCCTGTTCAGGTTCAAAAGCACTCCTTGAATATCCGTAACAATTCAGGAAAAAACTTAACAATCAACGACAACAACGTTATTTTCTACAAGGACTTTTTTTATGTCGGTCAGCAAGAAGATACACTGGTAACATTTCATAGCATACTGGTTGCCGGTTTTGGTATTTCCAATGAAAATTATGACGATTTCAAAGGCAAAACAGTAGTTGGAGAAAACCTCCTGGTCAGTTGGAAAATTCCGGTTTGGAAGAAAAAATTCAAACACGAAGACCGGCGACCGAAACAAGCAAATTCACTTTCTGAATTCATTGCCAAACTATGTGAAAAAAAACCCGCTGCTATTTTTATTGTTGTTGATAGCATCCCTTCAACGATTCATGAAATTGAAAACGATCCGAGATTGACAGATCAGTTGCGAAACTCAGCGATAACAGTAATATTTATCAATCAAAATATTGCAGAAAAGTTTTTGCCGGGTACAAAAATGAGAGAAATGTACAGCGACTATTTAGTGAAACTTGAATCTAAAGGAAAACCAAAACCACTTTTCATGTCAGCAGAAGGTTCTTTGAAAATGGTTTCTAAAACAGAGTCAATGATTGGAGAAAATGTGATAGCACTCATTGAAGGCAATTCCAAAAAAGACGAATACATAGTTGTTTCTTCTCACTATGATCATCTGGGAATAAGAGATTCGTCTATATACTTTGGTGCTGATGATAATGGAAGCGGAACATCGGCAGTTTTAGAAATGGCCCGGATATTTCAAAAAGCGAAGAACGAAGGAAATGGTCCGAAAAGAAGCATGATCTTTTTAAATGTGAGTGGCGAAGAAAAAGGGTTGCTCGGTTCAGCGTTCTACGTGAAACATCCATTTGTTCCTCTTAAAAACACAGTCGCCAATCTGAACATCGATATGATTGGCCGAACCGACAATAAACACGATAGCCTGAAGATCAAAGATTACATTTACGTGATTGGCGCAGATCGACTGAGCAATGAATTGTCCGAAATCAATAAAAAAGCGAATTCAGATTTCACCAAATTAGAACTCGATTATACATACGATAACAGCAGCGACCCTAATAAATACTACCAGCGCAGCGACCACTACAATTTTGCAAAGAATAACGTTCCGATCATCTTTTATTTTAATGGCGCTCACGACGATTACCACAAACCCACTGATACGCCCGATAAAATCGATTTTCCATTGATCAAAAAGAGGGCGCAATTAGTTTTTTTAACCGCCTGGGAGTTAGTAAACCGAAGCGAAAGAATAAAATTGAACAAATAAAAACGTATTTTTGAATTCGTGAAAAAGCTAACAGTCTTATTACTTCTTTTAATCTCCTTTTATTCGAAAGGACAAACCCTGACTTCTGAAGAGTCTTATCGAAATTATTTTGTGGCCAATAAAGATAGCATTGACCCGATCGAAGGCATCTGGAGTGTTTCGACAACGCAAGAGTTTTATCGATACGACACGTTATATGATGTTCGCAAATATCCGAAAGCGGCAAAAGTTGCAGTCATGAAAAAAGACGATAAATATGAATCTTACAATTTGACAGGAGAATCATACGATGTACAATTTTTGCCAACAGATGTGATTGGCGTTTACTTGTATAAAAACTATTTTCCCGAAATTCAACAATATTCAAAAGCAAAGGCCATTATTAGTAAGGGAAGTGAAATGGAATATACTTATGATTTCCCTGACGATTTCCTCCGCATAAAATTTGGAGACACCTATGAAGAAGGTACCCGTGTTGTGAATATTCTGAAATGGAGTAAATCGTTTCCGGAAAACAAACAATAAATGACAAGGCGATTGAAACAACTTCTCTGGATAATTTTTCTTTTTCAATCGTCTGCGGCACTTGCAGAAAAGTACTGGGTAAGTTTTACTGATAAATCCGGTGTTGAATTCGATCCCCATACTTATTTTTCTGAACGAACAATAGAACAACGACTTGCACAAGGATTAAGCCTCGGCGACTCTCTCGATTTTCCTGTAAGTGAAAAATACATTGCTGTAGTTTCAACACATTGTGATTCTTTGAGCTATTCAAGCAGATGGTTAAACGGCATTGCAATTTATTCTTCGCCCGAGCGAGTAGCATTGATACAACAACTTTCATTTGTTTCCGATATCCGGGAAATGCAAGGTCAAGCAACCGCTGCTTCTTTTAATGCTGACAAGAAAGACCTTGATAAGATGGATAGAGCATTGTTGCACTATCAGACAGACCGTTTAGGCGGAAAAGATTTTACAGCTCATCAGATAAACGGGAAAGGAATTCGCATAGCGGTTTTTGATGTTGGTTTCAAGGAGGCCGATAAAAACGACGCCTTTAAAAAACTTCGCGACGAAAAAAGAATAATCGCCACTTACGATTTTATCGGTAAGAAAGAGGATGTTTATGTAAGTCATTGGCATGGCACTGCGACCCTTTCATGTGTCGCAGGAGAACTAGACTCAATTAAAATCGGGTTAGCCACAGGAGCAGAAATATTATTAGCAAGGACAGAGATGATTTCCCGTGAAACATTGTTTGAAGAAGAATGTTGGCTCGCAGCAGCTGAGTGGGCAGATAAAAATGGCGCAAACATTATAAATAGTTCGTTAGGCTATACTAACAAACGATATTTTAATTCACAGATGGACGGACGACAGAGTCTGATTGCAAAGGCCGCAACTATTGCTGCAGCGAAAGGAATTCTTGTTGTAAACTCTGCCGGAAACGACGGAAATAGTAACTGGCATTTCATTGATACTCCCGGTGATGCAGATAGTGTTTTAACAGTTGGTGGAACAGATCCCGGAAGCGATATCCATGTTTATTTTAGTTCGTTTGGTCCAACAAGCGATGGAAGATTGAAGCCAAATGTTTCTGCACCCGGACAAGTTATTTGTGCAGGAGCAAAAGGAATGAAAGAGGCTTTTGGCACATCGTTTTCTTCACCTCTCGTTGCAGGATTTGCAGCATGCGCATGGCAAGCGAATCGCTCATTGTCGAATATGCAATTGTTTCGCGAGATAGAAAAGAGCGGACACCTTTATCCGTACTTTGATTATGCACACGGTTATGGCATCCCACAAGCACGACATTTTATTGACACGTCAAAAGCCATTGAACCCACGTTTGATTTTGTAATTGTGAATGACCAGATAAAAGTTGTTCTCCGTGAAAAGTTTTCTTATGCACTTGATGAAGCGAGTATGGGATATGATGCCCGACGAAATCTATATTACAAAGTGCAGGACAAAAACGGAAAAATAAAATCATATCAAGTAATGCTTGCAGCAAAAAAAGAAATTCTGAATTTACAAGCCCAGGACTTTTCTGCAGGGGACGAAGTTACAATACATTTTGAAGGCTACACGAGCAGCTTTGATATTCCTAGTATAGAATCTGAAGAAATAAAATGACCAAATGAAAAAAATAAAAATACTTTTATTTCCACTGCTCTTTTTAACTTCATTTTATTGCGGAGGACAAACAGTTTTATTGAAATACGAAGAAGCTACGGAGCCCCTGTATGATAAAGGACCAAATCAGAAAAAGTTTGTTCAAGGGTTTATAAAATTCGGATTTGTCACCCCGCCCGATAAAGACAATGCGAAAATAATTTATGGGAAGTCTGTTAACATTGGCTTTGGACTGAAGAAAAAATTTAAAGTTAGCCCGATATATTCTCTTGGCTGGCAACTGGAATTCGATTATATGGTATACAAGTTTAAAAATGAGCCGGCAAACACGGCACCAGTAGGTGCAGAGATAGACATAAGACGATTTGATGTTTACTCTATCAGAATAGGCTGGTTCAACCGTTTTAATTTCGACCATCATCGTGGCAATTTCCTCGGCACTTATCTTGATCTTGGAATTGATGGTGCATTTGCATATACAATGAAAGAAGTATATAAATATGATACCGGTTATGGTAAGGCAGTAACCAAGGTCGACAATCTTGATTATATAAATTCATTTCAATCAGAAGTGTTTGCAAAGCTTGGTTATAGCAGAATAAGCTTTTGGGCAAAATATCGTTTAACAGACCTGTTAGAAAAAGATTCAGGAAAACCGGAACTGCCGCGAATTTCTGCAGGAATAGAATTAGGAATTTACTAACCACAACATCATGTTTAAAATGAAGGGAATGAATCAAGTAATTTTAGTGCTTCTATGTTTTAACAGTCAACTATCTGCCCAAACAACAAAAGGAGACATCAATATTTTAATGATGAGAGGTGAAAAATTTAAAGAAGGAGTAATGACCGAACTTGTTTGCTCTTCGACTTGTTTGAAAGTAGACAAAGACGCCGGCACCATCTCTTTTTCCTTAAGTGGAAAACATGGAGAACGAAACATACTTGTCACCGGAGAAACGCCGGTGTTAATAGGAACAAAAAAGATAAAAGTTGACAAAGATGGTGATCTTGGACCCTACCAGAAGTTGACGATAGAAGTTTTTGGTTCCAATCCGGCAGTTGACAAAGACTCTTACGAGATACAAGAGGTGTCCGATGAAGCCATCATCAACATTATGAAATACGACGAAGAAAACGGTGTGGTTGAGGGAACGTTTACATGCAAATATTTTGATGAGGCATTGGGTATAAAAATGTTGAGCGCCACTTGTCATTTTCTGGTAACACAAAATTGAAAATCTTGTGTTATTAACAATTGTGGTTCATAACCCATTTATCGATTAAAGGATAGCCGTAACCTTGCACATCGATATTCTGTTAAATTTGTTGTAACCCAAAATAACCCACGGTATGTCATTGTCTAATGAACAGAAAAAAGATCTGAGCAAACTCGGTGAGTATTTTCGTCAGATTGAAAAGATTGCAATTGAGAACAACATCGACTTAGATGTTTTCATGTCGCAGTACACCGATAATGGTTTTGCGGTCTATGCAACAGAAAAAGTAAGCCTTAACGAAAGTTCTGAAAAACGGAAAAATGTTTTTCAGAAGGCACAGAAAGAGAAGCCGACAAAGAGCTCAGTAAAAAGCCATTAAAAATAAACGAACAAAGTGTTTAAAAAGTTAGGGTGAAGTCTAGGGGCTTCACCCTAACTTTTTAAACAATCACATATTTCTTGATAGTCTTCGACTTACCACTCATTAGTCATTGTCGATTTCCCAATAAATTATACTTTTGCCCCTCACAAACCGGAGTTTCGGGTTGTGCTCTTAAAGAAAATAGAACGCATGATTCAGTTGGCGTGGCTTATTCCTGTCTTTCCGCTTGTTGGTTTTTTAATTACCAGTCTGGGAGGCAAGAAGTTGCCCAAATCAATAAGTGGAACACTGGCCTCAACAATGGTCCTTGCTTCATTCATAGTATCCCTTATAACCTTCATTCAGTTTAATGGACAGCCCGTAACGATCGATCTTTTCGATTGGATCTCCTCGGGATCACTATCAATTCCCTTTTCTTTCATGATAGACCAATTGAGTCTCATCATGTTACTGATTATCACGGGCGTAGGTTTTTTAATTCATGTGTATTCGATTGGATATATGCATGGCGACGAGGGGTTCTCTCGGTTCTTTTCTTATCTTAACTTGTTCATCTTCTTCATGTTATTACTTGTAATGGGGTCAAATTACATTGTAATGTTCACAGGATGGGAAGGCGTTGGTTTGTGTTCCTATTTACTGATCGGCTTCTGGTTCAAGAACCCGGAATATAACAAAGCAGCAAATAAAGCATTCATAATGAACCGAATAGGCGACTTAGGTTTTCTATTAGGAATCATATTGATCTACATAACTTTCGGAACAACGTCCTTTAATATAATTTTCCCGTCTGCAGGTGCATTTCCCAATAACCAGCCTGTAATCATTGCCATTACGATGTTACTATTTATTGGTGCAATGGGAAAAAGCGCACAGATTCCACTTTATACATGGTTACCAGATGCCATGGCCGGACCAACTCCTGTTTCTGCCTTGATCCATGCTGCAACCATGGTAACTGCCGGGATCTACATGGTTATCCGGTCGAATGTTTTGTATTCTTTAGCCCCTGCTACACTTTCAGTTATAACAGTTATTGGTGCGGCAACTGCAATTTTCTCAGCAGCAATTGCCATCACACAAACAGACATTAAAAAAGTGCTTGCCTACTCTACTGTTTCTCAGTTAGGATATATGTTTGTTGCCCTGGGAGTGGGCGCATATTCAACAGCACTATTCCATGTAACAACACATGCTTTTTTCAAAGCGTTATTATTCCTTGCCGCAGGAAGCGTGATACATGCTATGAGCGGGGAACAGGACATTCGAAAAATGGGCGCATTGAAAAAGAAGCTGCCGATTACCTATTTTGTTTTCCTTATTGGAACGTTAGCTATAATCGGTTGTCCTCCGCTTGCCGGCTTCTTTTCTAAAGATGAAATTTTAGCAAAAGTTTATGTACAGAACAAAGCAATATTTGGTGTGCTTGTTATTACAACGTTAATGACATCGATTTACATGTTGCGTTTGTTCTTTCTTACGTTCTTTGGTTCGTTCAGAGGAACTCACGACCAAGAACATCATTTACATGAGTCGCCGAAATCGATGACCATTCCATTGGTAATTCTTGCAGTACTTTCTGCCATCGGTGGATTCATGGGATTACCGGAAGTGTTTTCAGAACACCATTCATTCAATAGTTTCCTAGAGCCACTATTAACATTCCCTTCGTCATTCATTCACGAAGAGATGTCACATTCATTGGAATGGTCTTTAATGATAGCCTCAACAATAGTGTTGGTAATAATTTTCTTCATTACAAGAAAGGCGTACACCTCTTCTAAAGGAGTTCCTGCGTTGCATGAAAACGATTTGTCGTACTTAGCAAAGGCATCATACAATAAATTCTATATCGACGAACTTTATAATTTCATCATTGTTCGTCCATTACATATTATAAGTGAAGTGTTTTATAAAATTGTAGATAGTCGAATGATCGACGGACTTGTCAACTCTGTAAACAAGACAGTTGTAGCGAGTTCAAGAACATTGCGAATGGTTCAGACCGGCAATGTTGGGTTCTACATTTTTGCAATGGTCTTCGGAATTATTGCAATCCTATTGTTTAATCTGGTACTCTAAATAATTCACCGAACCAATCAATCTGTTTCGGTACAGTCAACAATGTTATCATTACTGATTTTCTTTCCGCTTCTTGCGGCACTTGTTACGGCCTTCTCCGGAGAGCACGCTAAAAAGGTAGCGTTTGCTGCAGCAATTGTAGAATTTGCATATTCGCTATGTCTTTTCTTCCGATTCGACCCGGTAGGAGGAATTCAATTCACTGAGAACTTCGCATGGATCACCAACCTTGGAATTAGTTATCATATTGGAATGGACGGAATCGCATTGTTGCTTATTATGCTGACAACATTTTTAGTTCCATTGATCATCCTTTCGTCTTTCAATCACAAGTATAAATCTCCTTCTTTATTCTACAGCTTGATATTGACAATGCAATTTGCATTGGTAGGCGTCTTCTCAGCATACGACGGATTTTTATTCTACATCTTCTGGGAGCTTGCCTTGATACCAATCTATCTGATTTGTCTGATGTATGGCGGCAAGGACCGTTTGCGCATAACGCTTAAGTTCTTCATATATACACTTACGGGAAGTTTGTTGATGCTTGTTGCCTTGATCTATCTATGGCTACAAACACCGGGCACTCACAGCTTTGATCTTCAGGCACTGTATGCATTGAATCTTTCGGCAGTAGAACAATCATGGATCTTCTGGGGACTGTTTCTTGCCTTTGCAATTAAGATGCCCGTGTTTCCATTTCATACATGGCAACCCGACACCTATGTAGACGCACCGGCTCCCGGAACAATGTTGTTATCAGGAATCATGTTGAAGATGGGCGTTTTCGGAGTAATGCGTTGGTTGTTACCTATCGTCCCACAAGGCGTGGCAGAATGGGGAAATCTTGCAATGATATTATCTGTTATTGGTGTTGTTTATGCATCAATGATTGCATGGGTACAAAAAGATTTCAAGCGATTGATCGCATATTCTTCAATTGCTCACGTCGGATTAATTTCTGCGGGAGTATTCAGTCTTACGTTTCAAGGGTTACATGGTAGCGTAATTCAAATGATCTCACACGGTATTAATGTTGTTGGCTTGTTCTTCATTGCTGATATGATCGAGCAAAGAACAGGAACAAGAGACATGGACCATCTTGGCGGTTTGAGAACAACAGCGCCAGGATTTGCAACCTATTTTATGATCATCATGCTTGCATCAGTAGCATTGCCATTAACGAATGGATTCGTAGGCGAATTCTTATTGATCAATGGAATTTATCAATACAGCCAAATCCTTGCAGCATTTGCCGGACTCACAATTATTCTTGGTGCAGTCTATATGTTGAATGCATACATGAAAATTTCTCTTGGCGAAGCAAAGTCAGTTGCAAAGCATTTCGCTGCATTAACCCTTACAGAAAAAGCAGTTCTCGTCCCGATAGTCATCATGATCTTCTTGATTGGAATTTATCCCAAACCGCTTCTTGAAATTGCAGGCCCGGCTGTTGAAGCCCTCAAGCTTTCCATTCAAACAGCGACATCATTGAAATAAAAACAGAATCTTGAATACGCTCTTAGTTTTAGCCGGAATTGGAGTTTTCGGTTTGTTTTCAGAAATATTTAGATTTAAAAAGGCACTGTTACCGGTTGTCTTTTTAGGTTTGGCAGCTGCCTTGGTAACAACTGTCTGCGATTGGAATACGAATGTATCGTACTTCAACAATATGATGAAGGTTGATAATTTTTCATTGGCATTTTCTGCCGTGATGATTTGTATTACGATGTTGTGGTTTATTATTTCTCCCGGGTTTTTCACTGACGAAACGAGTAAGAGCGATCATTTCACACTTATACTTTTTGCATTGACGGGCGGAGTGCTGATGTCTTCTTTCAATAACATGGTAATGCTTTTCCTTGGAATAGAAATTCTTTCCATTTCAATGTACATTCTCGCAGGCAGCAATAAGAAGAGCCTTGCATCAAATGAAGCAGCATTCAAATATTTCTTAATGGGATCGTTTGCTACAGGATTTCTTCTATTCGGAATCGCATTGATCTATGGTGCAACAGGAAGTTTCGACATTGATGTAATTGCTACACGTTTGTCAGAGGGCAACCTGAATTCATCCGTGATGTTATTTGCCGGAATTCTTTTGACAATGATTGCAATGGCATTCAAAGTGTCGGCGGCACCATTTCATTTCTGGGCACCCGATGTTTATCAAGGTGCGCCAACGGTTATCACAGCGTTTATGTCAACTGTTGTTAAGACAGCAGCCGTTGCAGCTTTCTTCCGTTTGTTCATTCACACATTCACATCAATGACGGAAGTGTGGCACACTGCACTGATGATCATTTCAGCAGCAACCATTCTTGTTGGAAATATTACAGCAGTTTATCAGACAAACGTAAAACGGATGTTGGCGTATTCAAGCATTGCGCATGCCGGTTATATGCTAATGGCAATTGTATCTATGAATTCGGCGGCACCTTCTGCACTCTTGTTTTATGTAATTGCATATTCAGTTTCTTCAATAGCATCATTTACGATCTTATTGATGGTTAGCAATTCAACAGGGAACGACTCTATCGAATCATTCTATGGACTTGGTAAAAAGAATCCTTTTTTAGCAATTATGACCCTGATCTCTATGCTATCATTGGCGGGAATTCCACCAACAGCAGGATTTTTTGCTAAATACTACATCTTTATTGCGGCAATGGAAAATCACATGATGCCATTGGTGCTGATAGCAGTTCTTGGTTCTTTGATTGGCGTGTATTACTATTTCCGTGTGATCATTGCTATGTTCAGAGACGGGAACGAAAAAGAAATAGATTTTTCGGGTCGATATAAGTTAGTGATGATAATAGCAGGTATCTTAGCGCTTGCTCTAGGCGTGGCGCCCGGAATAGTGACCGGTTTGTTGTAATACCAAGCAGATTCCGATAAACGTTTAAAAGCGAGGCGGTTAACAAAACGGCTCCGAATATTGTTGTTGATTTAGAGGCATAATTAGGGTTGGGCGATAGAAAAGGGTTGTTAAACACCTGCTAAAGACCGCTTTGAAAGAATAAAAATCAATATCAAATCGTTGAAGTTGATTCTGAATTGAGGAAATCAATATTTAATTGTCAGGTTACGGTTAAATCATCCCGATACTTTTTGGAATTAATCAGAATTTCCTAATATTGTCGTCCGGAAAAACTATTCAGCTTGAATAATTTTTTATGGAATAACATATTTAACCGAGTCTATAATCAATCTCATAACTAATAACTAACAGTACAATCATGAGCAACACATCATCTAAAGGTGGAAATGGCGTTCAAGCCCTATTTTCGATTCTTGTAATTCCAATTGCACTCTTAATCGGATTTTTGATCTGGAAATTTGTCATGGGAAATCCGGCAGGTTTTGAAGGTGGCGACACAGAAAAGGGACCGTTGAACGGAAACCTTATGGCAACAATGTATAAAGGAGGAATCCTGGTACCGGTGTTGATCTGCTGCTTTCTTACATGTATCACATTTGCAATAGAGCGTTTCATCACAATTGGTAAATCAAAAGGAACCGGTCGTATTGATGTGTTCATTTCTAAAGTTCGTACTGCAATGGCGAACGGCGATCTTAATGCTGCTAAAGCAGAGTGTGCTAAACAACGCGGTTCAATTGCTAACGTAGTTTCAGCCGGTATCGATGCATACCGCATGATGGAAAACGAAAAAGACCTTGATAAAGAGCGTAAGATTCTTGCTATCCAAAAAGAACTAGAAGAAGCGACAACTTTAGAGTTGCCGATGCTTTCAAAAAATTTGGTCATCATTTCAACAATTGCCTCAATTGCAACACTACTTGGACTATTAGGAACGGTAATGGGTATGATCAAGGCCTTCCAGGCTCTTGCAACAGCAGGTGCTCCGGATGCAGTAGCTCTTTCAACAGGTATCTCTGAGGCCCTTATCAACACGGCTCTTGGGGTATTGTCGTCTGCAACAGCTATTGTATTCTACAATTTGTTTACTAGTAAGATTGACAACATCACTTATGGTATCGACGAAGCAGGTTATAGCATCGTTCAATCGTTCGCTGCGCGTAACAAAAACTAATTCGTTTCCTGTTATGGAATTCGAAAAGTAAACGACTCATCATTTCAAGTTTCCGATGCCAAAAATTAAAATAGCCAAAAAAAGTCCTTCACTGGACATGACGCCGATGGTAGATCTGGCTTTCCTTCTTGTTACATTCTTTATGTTAACAACGAAGTTTCGCCCGGATGAACCGGTTATCGTCGACCAGCCATCTTCTGTAAGCCAAATTCCGCTTCCCGATAAAGGCGTGCTAATGTTAACAATTGATGCAAATGGACGCGTGTTTTTTAATGTTGAAGGTCAGCAGATCAGAAAAGACATACTTGCGCGTTTAGGAAGTCATTTCAATATGACTTTTGATGAAAAGGAAACAAAGAGATTCGCTGTACTTTCTTCAATTGGTATGCCGATGAATAAATTGAAAGAATATTTGAATGCGGGCGACGAGGAGCGAAAAATAATGAACTTAGCAACAAAAGGAATCCCAATCGATTCAACTAATAATGAATTGGCAATCTGGGTTAATTCCGCTCGTAAGGCAGCTCCAAGATTTAGTCTTGCAATCAAAGGCGATCGTGAAGCAGATATTCCGACAATTAAAAGAGTGATTTCAATTTTACAAGATAATAAAGCAAACCGCTTCGCGCTCATCACCAATTTGGAAGGTGCTCCGGAAGCGGCAAAATAGTAAACTGTTTTAGTCAAGACGTATAATGTCAGAAGTACAACAACAAGAAGGCTCCGACAGAGGGGGCAAACATAAAAAGGTTCGCGCAAAGAAGTCGTCAACTCACGTTGACATGACTCCTATGGTTGATCTTGCCTTTCTTCTGCTTACATTCTTTATCATGACGACAACGTTTTCCAAACCGAAGACCATGGATATCACCATGCCGGTTAAGGACAATGTGGAAGACAAAGACAGAACAAAGGTGCCCGCATCTCAAACAATGTCCGTGATTCTTACTGCAGATAATAAAGTGATCTGGTATTTTGGACAAGAAGATCCTGCTCAACCACCGGTTACTAGCATGGCGACTTTTTCACAGACAGGAGAAAACAGTATTCATAAAATTATTCTTGAGAAAAATGCTCTTGTCAACAATCAAGTTAAAGCGGTTGAAGATTCAGTAAAACGAGGATTGATCGAAGACAAAGAAGACGTGATCAAAGCTCATAAATCAGCTGTAAAAAATGCCGAGAAAAAAGGTCTGATCGTTCTGATCAAACCTGATGAGACATCAAAATATAATAACCTGGTAGACATCTTAGATGAAATGTTCGTTTGTAACGTAGCTCGATATGCAATTGTAGATCTGTCAGAGTCAGAAAAGGAACTGGTTAAAAACACTAAATAATTAGTAAGGATGAAAGTATCATTTGACTGGTCGAGTGCAGTAAGTCCCGAAAGGAACGAGCTGGTTTTTGAGGGCCGTAATAAAGAATATGGCGGTTATGTTTTACGTCAGAAATACCAGAAACGTATTGTTATTGCAATGATTGCATCAATTACCGGTCTTGGTCTGGCAATTGCAATTCCAATGATTGTGGCCTATATCAATAAAGTTGTGATTTCAAGAGAGAATGCAATAACAGAATCAATTACTCTTGCCGAACCTCCACCGATTGATAAATCGACTCCACCACCTCCACCGGTAATTCCACCACCACCAGTTCAACAAACGATCAAGTTCACGCCACCAAAAGTTGTAAAAGACGAAGAGGTTGTTGAACCACCACCAACGCAGGACGAAGTAAAAGAAGTTCAGGTTAGTACCGTTACACAAGAGGGAGATAAAGACATTGTAGATATTCCCGAAGATCCTGTTGTGGGAGATCCTGAAGAAGGAAAAATTTTCTCTTTCGTTGAAGAACCACCGGCATTTCCGGGAGGGGAAGACAAACTGATGGAGTACCTTGGTAAGAACATTAAATATCCCACTATAGCAAAAGAGAACAATATCCAGGGACGCGTATATGTTACATTCGTTGTTGATAAAGACGGAAAAGTAAAAGATGCGAAAGTGTTACGTGGTATTGGCGGAGGTTGCGATGAAGAAGCACTTCGTGTTGTAAAGAATATGCCTGAATGGAAACCGGGTCGTCAGAACGGAAGAAGCGTATTAGTTCAATACAATCTTCCGGTTGTATTTAACTTGAAGTAATATTGACAAGAATGTCGGTTCGAAGAACAGGGGCACAAAGGATCTCGTTTATTCTTAATATTTTCATGGTCCTTGCATATGGACTTGGTGGCATTGCTTTATTTTTCTGGAAAATACCGTCTATACCTGATCAGAATAGAAAAATTGCAAGTGGAATTTTAATTTTATACGCCGTCTTCAGGGCATTCAGATTGTTTCGAACGAAAAAAATATGACCAATGAAAATTAAACTTTTAGTTTTCTCTTTTATTTCGGTCGCGTCCTTTTTCTTTTCCTGTGATAACGGTAGCGTGAAACATGCGCCTTATACAGATACACCAACACGCGGAGAAATATTAATTCTCGCAGATGAGTCCTATGAACCATTGATACAAGTTCAGATCGACACGTTCCAGGAAATTTATGTGAAAGCAAAAATCAATGTTCGCTATTTACCGGAAGAAGAATTGTTCAAACAATTGATGAATAATGACACGGTGAGAATAGCAATTACCGCTCGTGACTTGAATGCTGCTGAGCGAAAAGATTTTGAGATCCGTACTATTGTACCAAGAAATTTACGAATAGCATCTGATGGAGTGGCATTGATCGTTAATCCGGAGAACACAGATACACTGCTTACCACCGATCAACTTCAATCCATTCTTCTTGGCAAATACAAAACATGGAAGGAGCTTTCCGGTTCCGGCATCAAAGACAGTATTCGTGTTGTCTTCGACAAGAACGGCTCTGCAAATGCCCGGTACTTAAAAGAGAAATTCTTAGGTGAAAAATCGTTTCCTGCAAATAGTTACGCAACGAATTCCAGTGCAGCAGTTGTTGATTATGTAAGTAAGACAAAAGGGGCAATTGGGGTAATTGGCGTAAATTGGATCAGCGATTCAGATGATTCCACAACAACCTCGTTTTTAGATAAGATCAGAGTGGTCGGAATCTCACAAAAAGACTCTACCGGTGCGCAAATGGAGTATTATAAGCCATATCAAGCGTATATTGCACTGAAAACATATCCATTGATCAGAGATGTTATGATCGTCAATATTGAAGGGCGTAGCGGACTTGGCACAGGCTTTGCTTCTTTTGTGGCCGGCGATAAAGGACAGCGTATGATTCGCCTCATGGGACTCCTTCCTGCAACAATGCCGGTAAGGATCATTCAGGTAAATTAAATTTAATTATGAAAAAAACACTATTGTATTTCAGCCTGTTTGTGCTAAGCACATTCATTTCTTCTGCTCAATCAATCAAAGAGGCAAGGAAGCTGACAGATAACGAACAATATGAAGAGTCTTCGGCAATGTATGAAAAACTCATTGGCGGAAGTCCGGCAGAAGCAAACCTGTATTACTTTTTTGGTGACAATCTTTTGTCAAGCGACAATGCTGATTCTGCTCAAATTGTTTTTGAAAAAGGAAAATCAATAGACCCTAATAATGCATTATTGAAGATCGGAGCTGCAAAATTGCTTCTCGATGCACTTGGTGTTCGCGAAACAAAAGCGGCCCTTGAAAAGGACGGGAATAATCCGGAGTTAAGAGCACGTAATGAAGACGCTGTTCAAAATGTAGCACAAGCCGGAAAGTTGATCGATGAAGCAGTTGCAAAGGCTCCATTGAAAGACCCATTGATCTATATTGAGGCAGCAGAAGCATACATCCACTACAAGAACAAGGACCTTGATAAAGCCAAACTGTTGCTTGACAAAGCAAGTGGAATCGACCCAAAGAATATAGAAATCAATTTATTGTACGGAGACATTTACGCAGAACTTGTGAACGGAACTCTTTCTGCCGATTACTATAATAAAGCACTCGAACTTGATAAAACATCTGTACGCGCAATTGTAAGTAAAGGACGTTTATACAAGCGATCAACCAATTACGAAGGTGCAGCGGAAGAATTTCAAAGAGCGGTACAAATAGATTCTTCTTATGCTCCTGCTCACAGAGAATTAGGAGAAGCCTATTTTAAATTAGGCAAACTCGAAAAAGCAAAAGCAGAGTACAGAAAATATCTTGAACTTTCCAAGAATAATTGTGGAGCAAGAATTCGTTATGCATCGTTCCTGTATATTTCCAAAAGCTATTCGGAAGCACTATCAGAACTTGCATCCGTTGCACAGCGTTGTGATTCAAATAATCTCACGATGCTCCGCATTCAGTCGTACAGTTATTACGAAGAAAAAACTATGAACAAGCGTTGGGTGCTATTGAACATTTATTCAGAATTGTTCCTATGGAAAAACGCCTAGACAAAGATTTTGAATACTATGGAAAAACACTAATTGCTCAGAACAAGGATTCTCTTGGAATAGAACAATTACAAAAAGCATTTGCCATAGACCCAACTCGTGTCGATTTACTGTCAGAAATTGCCGGCGCTTGGTTCAAATTAAAAAACTATCCGAATTCAATTTTGTTTTTGAATCAGAAAATTTCGCAGGGAAAAGATGTTAAGGTTGCCGATTACTATAATCTTGGAAGATCTTTTTATTATAACAATCAGTTTCCTTCAGCTGATTCAGCTTTCATGAAGGTTAATGAACTTTCATCTAAATACGCTAGCGGATGGTTATGGAGAGCGGACGCAAACAGTCATATTGATAGCACCTCTGAGTTGGGTCTTGCTAAACCATTCTATGAAAAATATGTGGAGCTGGCAGAAGCAGATTCTGTGAACGCATCGAAGTATACAAGTGGGCTTATTAAGTCATATGGTTATCTGGCATATTATTACATCCTGAAAAAGGATAATGCCAATGCTCTGCTTTATCTAAAGAAAAAGCAGCAATTGTCGCTTGATCCTGAAGACAAAAAGAATGTCGACAAAGCGATTGATCAACTCGAACACCCTACACCAAAAGGAAAGTAACAAAAAAACGTTAATGAAAGCCCGCTCTGTAGAGCGGGCTTTTTTGTTTGTATCCAAATTTAATTACATTGCATGCTTATCACATTCAATCAAATTGTATGGCATCAAAGCATTTTACAAAAAAATCCTTAGCGGTATTATTTGCCGAAGCAGACGAAACGGGTGAACACACACTCAAACGTACGCTTGGTCCTACACAGCTTGTTATGCTTGGGATCGGAGCCATTATCGGTGCCGGACTATTTAGTATCACCGGAGGTGCAGCAGCACACAATGCAGGACCGGCTGTAACCATTTCATTTGTCATTGCAGCAGTTGCCTGTGCATTTGCAGGATTATGTTATGCAGAGTTTGCATCCATGATTCCTGTTGCGGGATCAGCATATACGTACTCTTATGCGACCATGGGACGTTTCATCGCATGGATCATCGGCTGGGATTTAGTACTTGAATATGCAGTTGGTGCAGCAACGGTTTCTATTAGTTGGTCGAGGTATCTTGTAAAATTTCTGGAGCATTATAACATTCAGCTCGCCCCACAGATGACCATGTCGCCATGGGACTCTGTTACCATGGCCGACGGATCCATTGTTACGGGGATAATGAATTTGCCCGCAGTCTTTATTGTTGTTCTAATGTCTTTGATACTTGTACGAGGTACACAAGAGTCATCAAGGATCAATGGTGTGATTGTGGGATTGAAGGTCGCTGTTGTACTTGTCTTCATTGGACTAGGTTGGAATTATATCGATACAGCAAACTACACTCCATACATTCCTGCTAACACAGGAAACTTCGGTGAGTTTGGTTGGAGTGGTATAGTAAGAGCAGCGGGTATTATCTTCTTTGCATACATTGGTTTTGACGCCGTGTCTACGGCAGCGCAAGAAGCAAAGAATCCGAAGAAGGATATGCCAATTGGAATTTTAGTTTCACTAGCCATTTGTACCGTCCTCTACATTTTGTTTGCTCACGTAATGACTGGTCTTGCTAATTACAAAGAGTTTCAGGGGCAAGACGGAATTGCTCCTGTTGCAGTAGCAATTGAACACACTCCATATGAGTGGCTGAAGCAAGCGATCATTCTTGCCATTCTTGCAGGGTACTCTTCCGTTATACTTGTAATGCTCCTGGGACAATCACGCGTATTCTTTTCAATGTCGAAGGACGGCTTGCTACCTCCTGTATTTTCAAGAATACATCCGAAATTCAAAACGCCACATAAATCAAATTTATTATTTGCCGTGTTTGTCAGCCTATTCGCTGCATTTATTCCTGCACGTGTGGTAGGAGAAATGACAAGTATAGGAACACTGTTTGCCTTCGTTCTTGTATGCATTGGTGTATTGGTATTGCGAAAAACTCAACCCGATGCTCCACGTGTTTTCAGAACACCGATGGTTCCACTTGTACCGATTTTAGGTGTATTGTTTTGTGTATTTATGATGGCATCATTACCATTTGATACATGGTTACGATTAATGGCATGGATGGCAGTGGGTATCGGAATTTATTTCTGGTATGGTGCTAAGAATGCGAAGTTCTGAGGAAAAAAGTTAACACGGAGGCCACAAAGAAAAAAGGGAGAAAAAGGAGAAGATAAAGTAAAATATAACACAAGGGCACAAGTTCACAAAAGACCACGGAATAAAAAATATAATAATATTTCATTCCGTGGTCTTTTGTGAACTTGTGTTCTTGTGTTTTTTTACTCTTTTTTCTCCCTTTTTTCCTTTGTGCTCTCCGTGTTTTAAAACACAATGTGTTGGCCGTTTCGGCTATCAATAAAAACCCGAACATTTTCCAAGAATTCAAGTAAAAAAGTAAGTTAAAGACTTGAATTTAGACGAAGCATGACACCTTTTTGGCGTGACGTAATACTTATCATTATCAGTTTCCTCATGTTTATGGGGACGATCTATGTTTATTTCAGACTGAGAAGCAGCACCTTCCGCAGAACAAGGAAGCTTTTAGAAGAACGCGTGGAGGTTAAAACCCGTCAGTTAACGGAAAAGAATAAAGAGCTCGAGAAACTATCGTTGGTTGCCAGCAAGACCGACAACTCTGTAATAATTGCTGATTCAAACGGTGAAATAGAATGGGTAAACGATGGTTTCATCAGACTAATAGGAATGTCTAAAGAGGTTGTGATCGGAAAGAAACTTTCGGAGATCAATGTTTACAGCAATGTGGATGCAGAAATAAAAGATGCCATAGAGAACAAACACTCCAAGATCTTTCAGAGTAATGTCACTACACACAATTTAAAAAACATCTGGCTCTCATCTACGCTTACTCCTATTTACGGTGACGATGGTATTGTAAAAAAGATTGTTGTTGTTGATACAGATTTCACTACAACAAAAAATATGCAGAACACCATTGAGGCATCGTTGAAAGAGAAGGACGTTTTGCTGAAAGAGATTCACCATAGAGTAAAAAACAATTTGCAGATCATTATTAGTTTGTTGAATCTGCAGAGTGGTTATATCAAAGATGAATATACTTTGAAAGCAGTTCAGGACGGACAAAATCGCGTACGTTCTATGGCTCTTGTGCATGAGAAATTTTATCAGGCAGAAGAATTAACAGAGATCGATTTCGGTGAATATGCTCAAAAGCTTTGTCAATATTTATATCAGTCGTATGGCGATAAAACAGATCGCATCAATGTGAAGGTGACAGGAGATCATGTAGGATTAGATATGGACACGGCCATGCCATGCGGATTGCTCGTGAATGAAGTTGTTTCCAACTCATATAAGTATGCTTTTCCGGGCACTACTACAGGAGAAATAGTTATAAATCTGAAGAAAGAACAGAAAAAGGTCACTCTGACCATGTCGGATTCAGGCGTAGGTCTCCCCGATCACGTTGATTACGAGAAGTCAGAAACACTAGGAATGCAATTAATACAAGCCCTTACAAGCCAATTAGATGGAGAATTGAAAGTTTCACGTGAAAAAGGTACAACTTTCGAAGTATCTTTTACGTATCCCCGTCACAATGGCTAATTTTAACCAATCGGTTTCAGGTTTTAATTAACTAGAAAAAAAACTATGGCAGCATTAAAAATAATGATCGTTGAAGACGAGATCATCGTTGCAAAAGACATTCAACGTATTTTAAAGAAACTCGGCTACGAAGCTTTCGATCCGTTTGCGAACGGAAAAAAAGCACTGGATGCTGTGGAGAAACTAAATCCGGATATTATCCTGCTCGATATTAATTTAAAGAGTAGCGAGATCGATGGTATTCAGGTTGGAGAGCAGATACATCAGACCTATCAAATTCCGTTTATCTATTTAACGGCATTTTCCGATAAAACTACATTGGAGCGTGCGAAGTTAACAGAGCCATATGGTTATATTATCAAGCCATTCGAGGAAGACGATATCCGTACAGCTATTGAGATCGCTTTTTATAAATACACAAAAGATCTTGAGATGCAAAACAAAGGAAATCGTTTTGCTGCTGCACTTGATAGTCTGGAAGTTGCCGTTATCATTACGGATTCAAATGAGAAAGTGATCTTCATGAATAAAATGGCAGAGACATTGACCGGATGCTTGAAGCAAGAAGCACTAGGAAAAGACATCTCTATAGCAATGAAAAATTGCACACAGGATACACGAAACGTTTTCAAAACATTAGCACACTCCGTTGTAGGTGACACTGCGAAAAAAGAAGGTGATGCCGAAGTTCCTGTTTCCAATGGAGCGGCGGAACAAAAAGTTGCAGTGAATACATTTCCAATTTTAACAGTAAACAATAAGATCAACGGTTGTGCATTTGTGATGACCTCTCCGGGCCGACATGATGCAGTTCAGGAGACAAGCACTGATAAAAACCTTTTCAACTTCCTTGAGAACATTTATGCAAACAATAGTTTCTTCGTAAAGAAAGATTCACGTTTTGTAAAAGTGAACTTCCAGGACATTCTTTGGATAGAAGCCCTTGATAATTATGTCATCATTAAGACCTCTTCAAAAGAGCAGTTCATTTTGCACAGTTCAATGAAAGACATAGAATCTAAATTGCCGCAATTGAATTTTGCACGTGTACATCGTTCGTACATCGTTCAGCTTGAAAAGATCAATGCACTTGAAGAAAATGCATGCATCATCGATGGCAACAGGATTCCGATCGGAAAGAGTTATAAAGATAATTTGATGAGCAGATTGAATTTGTTTTAGGATATTATACACAACACAACACGAAAACCTTAAAGCCGGACTAGTCCGGCTTTTTTTATTTTGGATTGGGCAGAGCCTTCTATCATTTGTTGTCCACCGATAGTTCGTCCCTACGGGACTAGGGTGTCGACTTCATTGCTTGAGTTACCGATATTTCGCCCCGATGGGGCTTTGTAGTACTTATTGTAATAAGGTGATAGACGGTTGCTTTTGGTATTGTAGGCCTTTGCTACTAACTACTTACCAATTACTACTTACCATTTTCTACCCACCCAAAAAGAATTCACCGGGACTTCAAGAAAATACAATAAGTTCGCAGAAAAATTAGAAAGTGTCCAATTCTGAAATTATTGTAGTTAAAGACCTGGTTAAGCATTACAAGGAAATTCAAGCCGTTAATGGAATCAGCTTTTCTGTCTATGAAGGCGAGATCTTTGGTCTTTTAGGTCCAAACGGCGCAGGAAAGACGACAACACTTGAAATTATCGAAACATTACGGGAGAAAACATCGGGAACAGTAATGGTTGACGGGATTTCATTAGACCACAACCCAAATGCAATTAAACAGATCATAGGGGTTCAATTACAAGCAGCAAATTACTACCCGAATTTGATGTTGAATGAATTGCTCGATCTTTTTGCAGGACTTTACAATGCTTCAATTGATAATGCAGAGATGCTCGCTCTTGTGGGATTGGAAACAAGAGGGAAGTCGAAATACAAAGAACTTTCAGGCGGACAAAAGCAGCGATTTTCTATTGCAACCACTTTGATCAATAAGCCTAAAATAGTTTTTCTTGATGAACCTACAACTGGACTTGATCCGCAAGCGCGGCGCAACCTTTGGGACCTGATAAAAGAGATACGATCGAAAGGAACAACTGTCGTGATCACCACGCATTATATGGATGAAGCACAGATCCTTTGCGACAGAGTTGCAATTATTGAAAAAGGAAAAATCATTTCTCTCAACTCTCCTGAAAAATTGATCGACAATCTTATTGCATCCGGCTTTGAAAGAAAGAAAGAAGTAAAGAGTGCAAATCTCGAAGACGTTTTCTTGTCACTCACCGGCTATGAATGGAGGGATGAATAAGATGCAGGAGAAAAAAAACTATAGTCAGTTAAGGGCAATGAAAGCAATTGCCATCGCCAGTTTCCGGTCAATTATTAGAAACCCTTCAGCAGTGGTTTTCAGCATTGCTTTTCCATTGGTATTCATTGTGGCTTTTGGTTTTATCAATGGCAACAGTATTAAAATGGAGGTTGGCATCGATCCTCAAAGCGATACAACAGGAACCATCTATCATTCATTTATTAATTCTCCTAATGTTGAATTGAAAAAACAATTCACAGCAGCAGAATTGAATGAACGATTGAACAGAGGGAGAATCGATGCCGTTCTGAAATTTGATAAAGCTTCTTCAACAAATACGGAAGTAGTAGAGATCATCACTTCACAGGCATCTCGCGAGAAAGGAATGTTTGTTCGCTCATTAGTTACAAATTTGATTGACAAACAAAATATAGAATATTATAAAAATGTTTCACTTCATGTAGATAGTTCAATAATTGAACGTGCACGTGAAACAACGAAACCAACCGAACTACGTGAAACAAAAATTTCGGGAAGAGAATACAAAATGATAGATTTCATTCTTCCCGGACAATTAGGATTTTCAATTTTGAGTGCAGCGGTTTTTGGAACAGCATTTGTCTTTTTTTCATTGAGACAAACAATGGTACTGAAAAGATTTTTCGCCACACCAATTCGTCGACCGTATATTATTTTAGGTGAAGCATTAAGTCGTTTGATCTTTCAACTTCTCGGCTCATCAGTAATTATTGTGATTGGGCATTTTGTTTTTGGATTTACTTTGATCAATGGAATATGGACAGCATTAGAAATGCTACTTCTTTCAGCTCTTGGTCTAATTGTATTTATGGGCTTTGGATTTGTTGTTTCCGGAATAGCGAAATCCGAAAATGTGATTCCTCCGATTGCTAACATTATCACCCTTCCACAGTTTTTATTATGCGGGACATTTTTCCCGATCGACGCTTTTCCAAAATGGCTACAAATAATCAGCAAAGCCCTTCCCTTGACCTACCTTAACGATGCATTGCGGATGATTGCTTTTGAAGGCGCCGGATTAATGGATATTTCAAGCCAATTATTGGTTTTAGTGCTATGGGGTATTGTTGTTTATGCTGCGGCAGTGCGTTTTTTCCGCTGGGAATAGCGAAATTTGTCTTTTTGGTGCAATAATTAACAGATAATGTATGGTAACTCAGCAAATTAAGCACTGAATGGTCGAAGGTTTTCGTACTTTTGTGAATAGTTAATAACCACACCCCAAATGCACAATAGTCGATCGGACAAGTTTTTTATCCGAACCTTGCTTTTTATGGCTTTTTACTTGAACTCTATTGTGCTTTTTGCACAGATGGGTAAAAATGGCGCATTGACAACAAGTACCACCAGTATTCTGAATGATTACACTCCTTTGACAGCAAATGCTGCTGCAGGAACAAATTTATTGAATGTCGTTTCCAGTGTTTTGAATACACGGATAGCAACTCCATTGGCAGCCGGAGACTTGATCTTCATTATCCAAATGCAAGGCGCAAGTATGACTACGCCCGACGACAGTACTTATGGAAGTTTGATCAACTATAACAACTGTGGAAATTTTGAATTTGCCGAAGTAGCCAGCGTCCCCTCTTCAACACAGATCAATACTGCCTGTCAATTGAAGAATAATTATACTGCAAGTGGAAGAACACAAGTTGTACGTGTTCCCCGGCTAACAACACTTACTGTTGGTTCAGGTGGATCGATGACGTGTCCGGCGTGGGATGGAAGCACAGGCGGTGTTTTGATATTGGAAGTTCAGAATGGCATTACAATTAACAGTGGAGGAACGATCAATGCAACAGGAAAAGGATTCAGAGCCGGACAAAATGCCGGCGATAACAATACTGATTGGGGCATACAAAACTATGTTTGGCCGGCAAATAATTTTGGCGCAGAAAAAGGCGAAGGTATTGGAGGTTCACAAACAGATTACGATGGAATGTCGGGACGTTTTTCTAAAGGAGCACCATTAAATGGTGGTGGTGGAGCGAATGCACACAATGGCGGCGGCGGTGGTGGTGGAAACTGCGGTACACTTGGCTGGACAGGCAGAGGTGTTCCTGATGTTTCAACAGGAAGTTGGGCTAGTGCATGGAATTTAGAATATAGTGGTTTTGCAGTTTCCAATTCTTCCGGTGGAGGAAAAGGAGGTTATTCTTTTTCAGGAAGCAACGAAAATGCCCTTTCAGTCGGACCATTCAACGCAGCATGGGGTGGAGATGCAAGAAGAGATAATGGTGGCAGAGGTGGCAGGCCACTCGACTATTCTACAGGAAAAATATTTATGGGTGGCGGCGGTGGAGCCGGGGACCAAAACAATAATTATGGAGGAGCCGGAGGCAACGGTGGTGGAATTGTTTACCTTCTTTGTTACAGCACTATTTCAGGAAGCGGATTAGTTAATTCGAATGGCGATAATGGAGCATCAACTACCGGTTCAGGCACAGATGGTGCAGGTGGCGGAGGAGCAGGAGGAACAATTTTTCTAGATGCGACCGGATTAATTTCCGGAATTACTGCCAATGCAAATGGTGGTAATGGCGGGAATCAGAATGTAGGTCTGTTTGTAACAGAAGCTGAAGGTCCGGGTGGTGGTGGTGGCGGTGGTTATATCGCAGCATCGAGCGGTGCAATTACAAGAAATGCTAATGGCGGATTAAACGGAACAACTAATTCAAATGGGTTAACAGAGTTCACTCCTAATGGTGCTACAAAAGGTGGCGCAGGAATGCCATCTGAACCTACCAATACCTTTCACATCATTACTTCGACTGTTTATATTTGTCCGGGAACATCAACTACACTTTCATTTTCTACAACAGGAACAGTTCCACCGGGAACAACTTTTGCATGGTTCAATCAAGCTGTTGGCGGAACACAAGTTGGGAGTGGAACAACGTTTACAACACCCGTTCTTAGTACAGGACAAATTACATATTACGTTTCTGCATGTCCGGGGGCATCTCGCTTTCCTGTGCAGGTAGAGGTTTCACAAGTGTCTGCAACAATAGCGGCAACATCTGTTTGCTCAGGAAATCCAACGGTGTTTACGGGAACAGGGACCGCTTCATCCGGTTCAATTTCTTCTTGGGATTGGGATTTCGGAGACGGTACCGGAACATCTTCTGCACAAAACCCTTCATACACTTACTCCGGAGCTAACACATATACGGTAACATTGACGGTTACAGATAATTCAGGTTGCACTGCCAGTACAACTCAATCGGTAACGGTTAATTTTTCTCCGTCAATAAATTTTTCAGCACCAACAACCACGGGTTGTGCACCATTGAATGTTGCTTTTACAAATACAACAACAAGTGCAACAACGTATTCATGGAACTTTGGTGATGGTAGTCCTCTCTCATCTTCTGTAGCCCCATCACATATTTACAACACATCAGGAACCTATACAGTTACACTCACTGCGTCGAACAGTGGATGTACAACAACAGCGACACAAACAAATCTAATCACTGTTAATGCAACTCCAATTGCATCATTTTCTGCTCCGTCAACCCTTTGTTTGGGCGATATTGCATCGTTCACAAATTTGTCTGCACCTAACGGTACAACAATTACCGGCTACTCATGGAATTTCGGTGATGCATCAGCATTATCAACAAGTACAAATCCGACACACACCTATTTATCGGCATCTACTTTTAATGTTATACTCACTACATCGTCGGCAACATGTTCAGATGATACAACAATTGCAGTTACGATCAGCCCGGCTCCCGTAGTTAATTTTTCTACAAGCACAACAACCGGTTGTTCGCCGATGTCTGTATCGTTTTCGAGTACAACAACGGGATCACCAACATACTCCTGGAACTTTGGTGATGGAAGTCCACTATCAACAACAGCTTCGCCAACGCATATTTATTCTACGTCAGGAACATACACTGTCACATTGATAGCATCATTAGGCACCTGTAAAGACACATTGATCAGAACAAATTATATTCAAGTTGGTGTATCACCATTGGCATCATTCAGTAGTGTTGCATCTGTTTGTTTGGGCGATAGTATTCGATTTACAAATGCATCTACAGGAACAATTACTTCTTACACCTGGGATTTTGACGATGGAACCATAATAACTACAGCAACCGGAAACAATCAAAGTCACCTATATTCTTCTGCGGGTTCATATGATGTACATCTTACCGTTGTAGCAAATGGTTGTCCGGACGACACAACAATTACCATAAACATTTCACCGGGACCGGTAGTAAATTTTGCTTCATCAACATTGAGTGGATGTGGAAGTGTAACAGCTAATTTTGCCAACACGACAACAGGTACACCGACATACAGCTGGAATTTCGGCGATGGCAGTGCACTGAGCAGTACGACCAGTCCGTCACACACATACAATTCAGCAGGTGTCTACACTGTAACATTGATAGCGTCACAAGGTACTTGTGCAGATACACTTGTCAGATCAAATTATATTACCGTTAACAGAGTTCCTACAAGTTCGTTTTCAACTGCATCAGTTTGTCTTGGAGATTCTGTTCAGTTTACGGATTTGTCAGTAGGTAATGGTGACCCCCTCACCGGTGCCACGTGGAACTATGACGATGGAAATACTTCTACAACGACGGGGTCGCACTTATATGCATTAGCAGGAACATATAATGTTACACTCACAGCTTCTACAGCGAACTGTTCTGACGATACGACAATTTCTGTAACAGTTTCCCCGGGACCGATTTCAAATTTCAGTACTGCTACTCTTGATGGTTGCGGATCACTTGCAGCTGCATTTGTGAATACAACAACAGGGACACCATCCTATTCATGGAACTTTGGCGACGGTAGTCCGAATTCCACATCAGCAAATCCAACCCACACCTACTCTGTTGCAGGAACATTTTCAGTAACATTGATCGCATCGCAAGGCACTTGTGCTGACACATTGATCCGAACAAACTATATCACAATTTATAATTCGCCGCTTAGCTCTTTCTCTACAACAAGTGTTTGTATAGGCGACAGTGTTCGGTTTACAAATTTATCATCAGGGAACGGAGAACCGATTTCAAATTACACATGGAATTTCGGCGATGGAAATTTCTCTTCGCAGATCTCTCCTACACATTTTTATACAACACCGGGTACATACAATGTTCTACTTTCCATCATCACTCCACATTGTACTGATGATACAACGATCGTAGTAACCGTATCAGCCGGACCTGTAGTTTCATTTACACCAAGTGCTACAACTTTCTGCGGGAATCAATCGGTCACATTCACGAATACCACAACAGGTTCGCCGGTCTATAGCTGGAACTTCGGTGACGGCAGTCCACTTTCTTCTGTTGTAAGTCCCGTGCATCAGTATAATGTTCCGGGTACCTATACAGTATCATTGATTGCAACACAAGGAAGTTGCGCCGATACACTTGTACAAACTTCGTTGATAAATGTTTATGCCGCACCTCTATCTTCATTCAGCACAACGGATGTGTGTATGTACGATAGTGTTCGCTTCTCAAATCTTTCGACCATGAGCGGAGGTGTTATAACCGGGTACGATTGGGATTTTGGTGACGGCTTATCGTCTTCTGCTTTTTCTCCGGCGCATTTTTATTCTGCTCCCGGTGTTTACAATGTTAACCTGAGCGTCACTTCGGCAAATTGCACTGACGATACAACAATTACGGTGAACGTAAATCCAAATCCTGCTGTTAATTTTGTTTCATCAACAATTCGTGCATGTGATAGCATTACAGTAAATTTTAATAATACATCAACAGGTGCCTCAACATATGCATGGAATTTCGGAGACGGGGTTACTTCTACCCTTACTGCTCCGTCGCATTTGTATAATGTTGAAGGAACTTATAGTGTATTGCTTACAGCAACATCTTCAGCCGGCTGTTCAAGTTCGAAGTATGCAACATCAATGGTTATTATCAAGAGCACGCCGCAACCATTATTCTCTGCCTCAAGAACATCGATCTGTCCGGGAGAATGTGTTTCATATACTGATCAGACATCAGGCACGAATACATCATGGCAATGGCAATTAAGCGGAGGAAATCCGGCAACATCTTTATCAAGAAATCTATCTTCGGTTTGTTACAATGTAATTGGTGATTACAATGTAACACTGACGGTCTCTAATGGTTCGTGTACAGGAACAAGTACGCAATCATCTTTGATCCATGTAGTGAATTGTAATTCCAAACCGCAAGCTGATTTTGTAAGCAGCGACACAAATTTGTGTGGTGGAAGTTGTATCTCATTTGTTGATTTGTCTCTTAATGCCATTAGCTGGCAATGGCAATTTCCCGGAGCAACGCCTTCCACATCATCAGTAGCATTTCCAACAAATATCTGTTACTCTACTTCAGGAGTATATCCGGTAACATTGATTGCAAGCAATCCTTCAGGTGCCGATACTTTTACTGTTTCTTCTTTTATAAGTGTATCTGCATTACCGGTTCAACCGACATTTACACAAAGTGGAAACCTACTTACCTCTACTGCAGCAAATTCTTATCAGTGGTACTATAATGGCATACCAATTTCAGGTGCAACCAACCAGCAATACACTGCAACACTTTCCGGACCTTATTCAGTTCAGATCACAGACACGAATGGTTGTCAGTCAACATCTCTTGTTTCACATGTTTCTCTTATTGGTGTAGATGAACTCTTTGATCCGTTAAGCTTCGTGGTTTATCCGAATCCGACAACGAATGAAATTTTTATTCAGTCTGATAAAACAGTGCCCGGTGCAATTAGTATTCAGGTAATAGATCTGGTGGGTCAGATCCTAATGACACAAATTGAAAAACACAACAATTCCGGTTCAATTTGGAAACTGGACATCTCAAAACTTGCCGCAGGCGCTTATTTTGTTCGTGTGATGAATGGAGAGCATGAGTGGAAGTCGGTTGTGGTGAAGCAGTAAATTGTTAATATCAAAAAGCACAAGTCAAAAATCAAAAAGCGCGAATTGTTCCGCATGTGGCTTGTTTTTAATTTTTTTTAATTTGAAATAGTAAAAAGTAGGACTTTTCTTACAGTTGTAAGTTTGGTGATGATGTCGCAAGGATAAAAGCAAACATCATAGGGGAACTCATGTATAATTTTTTGGGACTTGTGGATAAGACTCGTATACCAATAATTAATATGAGAAAACTAAATTACTTGTGGATGTTCTTGTTTTGCTTCAATTCCGCAACTGCGGGAAGCGAAAAAGTCGTGGAGGATTCGGTACCGTTTTACTTCATGTCATTAGAGCAACTGATGAACGTCAGCGTTTCTGTTGTTTCTGACCTTCCTATGAATGGCCGGGAGTCACCGGGAATTGTAACGGTTGTCACCGCAGATGAAATATTAGAGTCCGGAGCGAAGGATTTAATGCAGGTTCTGCAATTTATTCCCGGTTTTGATTTTGGTGTCGATGTGGAGGGGGTTGTTGGAATTGGGGTTAGAGGAAACTGGGGCCATGAAGGCAAAGTATTGATGCTTTGGGATGGTCTTGAAATGAACGAAGAACTCTATTCGACCTTGCAATTCGGTGGACATTATCCAGTAAGTCAGATCAAGCGAATAGAGATCATCCGAGGACCCGGTTCTGCTATGTATGGAGGAAATGCAGAATATGCAGTAATAAATATTGTAACGATCAACGGCGATTTAGATGGAGTTGCAGTTGATGCAGAATATTCTTTTTATAAAGACGCCACTGCTTCACAAGGTATATCAGCAGCATTTGGCAAGAAGTGGACGAATTCCAGATTTTCTTTTTCAACCTATCAAAGCAAGTTCATTCGCAGTGACAGAGATTATGTTGATAATTATGGCAATTCATATTCAATGACCAATTTATCGTCAATGAATTCAGAGCAATATCGACTGGATTATTCATACGGGAAATTCAGCATTATTGCTTTTCATGACAATTATAAATTACTACAACGCGATGGTTATGATGAAGTGTATTCTCAGGCATACAGAAGTCGTTTTATCAATTCCGCAATAAATGCAAAAGTAGAATACAATGTTGGCAAATGGAAAATTACACCGGGTGTCAAAATTAAATTTGAGCATCCTTGGTATTATAACAGCGAGATCACCGGCGATAGTTTCGAGCCTTATGATGTGACCAGCAATAAGAATTTAGCATATGTAAATTATATAATAGACCCAACGAAAAGCATAAATGTGATCGGTGGATTTCAGTATTATAATCTGGTAGCAATAGACCATCTTGAAAATTCAACCTTTACAGACGGAAGCAAGACATTTAAAAACTATAACTATGGCGGACACATACAAGCCATTGCAAAAACGAAGTTTGTAAACTTTACGCTGGGAAGCAGAGTTGCCTATAACAAGTATTGCGGAACATCATTTGTGCCTAGAATTGGATTGACCAAGATCTGGGATAAGTTCCACGTGAAAGCATTATATAGTGTTGGATTCCGTGCTCCATCTGTTGAGAATATCAATTTGAATTGGGGGATCAAACCCGAGTACACTTTAGTTGCAGAAATAGAAGGCGGAGTTAAAATCGGAATGAATTCTTATTTGACAGCCAATCTTTATAACGTTACCACTAAACACCCGATCATTTTTTATTATGACCCCATGGCGAGCACTGATAATTACATAAATGAAAGCAGAACAGGTACAAGGGGCATTGAATTGGATTACAAATGGAAAGCTAAAAAATGGTTTGCTACTATAAACTATGCATTTTATACAACAGCCGGTCAGAATGCATTGGATGAATATAGCCCTTTGAATGGGGAGAATGTAAATCTGGCATTTCCTGCGCATAAATTCAATTTCATTGGCAGCTTTAGTTTAGGGCAGCATTTATCATTGAATCCGTCTGTTTCGTTTTATTCAAAACGATATTCAATAGCAAGCGATCAAACAGAGATAGTTACAACGCATCCGGAAGCTGTTTATGCCAATATAAATTTATCGAAAGACAATTTTTTCACTGAGGGGTTGACGGCACAATTTGGTGTCTTCAATTTTTTGGATGAGGACGTATGGTATATACAACCATATAATAGTAATCATGCTCCTTTGCCGGGCGGAGGTCGTGAAATTCAGATCAGATTGAATTATAGTTTGCCAAACAAGAAATAATCAATAAGGTTGAAACTGATAAATAAGATATCGCAAACATTAAGGAAGATGCTTCTTGGCATTTTGCTTGTGTCGTCGTGTGTTCAAGCCGGAGTAAATTCCGAAGGCAATGAATATTCGATCAAAGCGATGTTCTTATTGAATTTTATAAAGTATGTAGAATGGCCAATTGAAAACACAAAAAATACTTTTCAGATCGGTGTTGTAGGCGATTCAGAAATATACGACGCCCTTACTGTTTTAACGACAAAACGTTCCAGTGAGGGTCAGAAAGTAGTAATCAAACGTTTTGAAGAAAAGAATTCTGAAAATTATCAGATGATCTTTATTTCAAATACAAACGGCAAAAGGTCTGAAGAACTGATCAAAAAATACTCAGCAAAGGGAATCTTGATAATTTCAGAGGAAGAAAAAGGAAAATCAAAGCTGGCCGGGATTAATTTATTTAATCAAGACAATAAGATTCGATTTGAAATAAACCTTACAAGCGTTAAGAATAACGGGATGAAAGTATCCTCTAAGTTACTTGAACTTGCAACAAAGGTGCATCAATAATTATCCATGATATGAAGAATAATAACTATAAAATTGATTTTGAAATTTACATTGTATTCATCATTGTAATCAGTATTTCTGTTTTCAATGCTATTTACAGCTCAATGAATATTTCGAAAAATCAGGATGCTACAAGTAAGATCATGGTTGTTGATGTTCCTTCGCTTCAGGCGTTGGAGAACATGAACTTGTTGATCACAAAATCAAAAATGTATTCAACCAATTGGGTCTATCTTCAGAGCAATAAAGAAGACAAAGGAAAGCTCAGGATGATTCATGAAGTGGAATACCCATCACTTAAAGGAGACATTTCCAATTTGATGATTAACTGGAAAGAGAAGGAAGACATTGATTCAATGAAGTATGTCTTTGCAGAGTTTGAAAGGTGTATGGTTGCTCAGAATGAATTGATGCGAACATTGGTCAACTTTGATGATTATGAAGACGCAGTCAAAAAATTTCAGGCAGAAGGAATAGTCGAAAACCAGATTCTGCCTCAAAGCACAAAGATCATCAGTCAATTGAACCGGCTCATTTTAAAGAAGAAAACCAGTGCAGATTTAATGCATACTGAAATGCTTTCCAGTTCAAGAACGCTGATGTGGAGTGTACTTGGAATTGCAATTCTAATCGTAATCGTAATTTTGATCGCGGCTTTTTATATGTCCAATCATATCATTGTACCAACAATGAAGCTCAGGAATATTATTGTTCAGATGGCCAGTGGTGAAATTCCTGAATTGAATGTTAAACCACATGCGAACGCTGTTGGACAAATGACGGAAGCAGTAGGAACATTAGCATTGAGCCTCAAGAAAACAACTCATTTTGCTCACGCAATTGGAGAAGGAAATTTGAGCACTGATTATCAGCCATTGAGTGATCATGATGAACTAGGAAATGCACTAATGCAAATGCGTGCAAATCTACGCCGAGCAGATGAAGACAATCGTCAACGAAGCTGGGTTTCTTCCCGTTCAGAGAAGATCAACGAAGTGTTGCGTGAAAACACCGATGATATCAATAAACTTTCAGATGCCATTATTTCTACAATGGTCAAGTATCTGAACGCTTTTCATGGCGGCCTATATTTACTCGAAGACACTTCTGCCGGAAGCGAAAGCAAGATCATTCTGCATGGAAGTTATGGTATGCACGATAAAGTGAAAGCCAGAAACGTATTTGACTATGGAGAGGGTTTGATCGGGCAATCGATCAAAGACGGCGAGGTTATTTATCTGCAGGATGTTCCAAGTTCATATACGATAATAGGAAGCGGATTGGGCAGTATGCCTGCATCGCATGTATTGATCATTCCTTTAAAACACCATGATAAAGTGTATGGCGCAGTTGAGTTGGCCGGATTCAATATGTTTCAATCGTTCGAAATCGGTTTTGTAAAGAGTATTGGGGAAACCATTGGCTCAACTATTTCATCTGTTATTTCAAATACACTGACTAAGCGCTTGCTTGAAGAAACTCGTCAGCAAGCTGAACGATTGAAAATGCAGGAAGAGGAATTGCTGCGAACAAATGAAGAACTTTCAAATCAGTCAAGATTGTTACAGGCTTCCGAGGAAGAACTGAAGCAAGGTAACATAGAGATGAAGATCAAAGCCCGTGAACTCGAACAGAAGAATGAAATTCTTGAGCAGGCAAGGGAAGCAATCAGTATTAAAGCAAAAGAACTAGAGCTGAACAACAGATATAAGTCAGAGTTTCTTGCTAACATGTCGCATGAATTAAGAACGCCTCTTAACAGCGTATTGATTCTGGCGAAATTATTATCGGAGAACAAAGACAAGAACCTTACTGATAAGCAAGCCGAATACGCAAGAGTGATTCATAAATCCGGAAACGATTTGTTGTTGCTGATCAATGATATTCTTGACCTTTCAAAAATTGAAGCAGGAAAAATTGAATTGATGCCTGAGCAAACAAGTATTGAACAAGTGAAATCTGATATCCGGTCGTTATTCACCGAAGTTGCCAATGAGAAAGAGATTGATTTTGAGATAGAGAACCATAGTGAGTTACCGGAGACAATATTTACCGATAGAGTTCGTCTGGAGCAGATCATTAAGAATTTACTTGCGAATGCATTTAAATTCACACCGGCAAAAGGAAAGATCACCTTAAAGATCAAGCGACCTGATCGGGTTACTTTATTTTCCAATCCTTCATTGCGGGGACAAAAGAACATCATTGAGTTTTCAGTAACGGACACCGGAATCGGTATACCGGCAGAAAAGCAGGCATTGATCTTCGAAGCATTTCAGCAAGCAGATGGAAGTACAAGCAGAAAATACGGCGGAACAGGATTAGGATTGTCGATAAGCAAGATGCTTGTTTCCATGTTAGGAGGAGAAATGCAATTGATCAGTGAGCAGAATGCTGGAAGCACCTTCTATGTTTATTTACCGGAAATCTATAAGGATGAAACGGAAAATGTTTCACATGAAACCGATAAAGGGAAAAAGTCATCAAGTAAAAGCTATCGTCCTATGGATGATCGTGATTCTATTCGTGAAACAGATAAATTATTGTTGATTGTAGAGAGCGATATTACTTATGCAAATGTGCTGCTTGACATGGCCCATGAAAAGAAGTATAAGGCAATTTTGGCTATGGAAGAAGATGAGATCATGGTGTATGCTGAGAAGTATAATCCGGCAGCAATTATTATCGATGAAAATTTATCAGGCGGTGTTTCAAATTCTATATTAGAAAAGATCCGCTCGAATAAGAACTTTGTTTCTATTCCAATGCACATTTTGTCGGAGTTTAACCGCATTCCGACTGCAAAGGATATCGGAGCGACAGCGTATCTGAGAAAACCTCTTGATAAGCGTGATCTTGATGATGCTTTTTCTTCACTTAGATAAAAATCTGAGCAATGCAATAAAGAACGTATTGATCGTAGAGGATATGAGTTTACATCAGGAGATCGTAAAAAATCTTTTAGCATCCCACTATGTTGACACAGGTGTTCATATAGCCAAAACGGTAGCAGAAGCATATGACTTACTAGGCAAAGTTAAATTTGATTGCATAATTCTGGACCTGGATCTTGGAAATGGTTCGGAAGAAGGTTGTGCATTATTAAAATCAATTAAAGAGAATGCTGCGACGATGCTAATACCTGTTATTGTTTTCACAGGAACGGATATAAATTCGATGAACAATGAAACACTCAAAGGGTTGTCTGATGCAATCGTTTCAAAAGATGGCGAGGCATTAGACAAGTTGATGAAAGAGACAGATCACTTCCTGACCTCTATAGATAAATCAAAAGAACCTGAAAAGCCGGTTCTGCCGGCTTACATGAATGAAATGTTTGCAGGAAAAAAAGTTTTATTGGTAGATGATGATATGCGAAATATTTATGCATTGACGAATATGTTGGAAAATCAAAAGATGACGGTAATTCCGGCTTCTAATGGTCGTGATGCTTTGGAGAAACTGGCAAAGTACCGTGATGTAGATATTATTTTAATGGATATCATGATGCCGGAGATGGATGGTTTCGAAGCGATGCAACACATCAGACAGATTGCTAAATATAAGTCCACTCCTATTCTTGCATTAACTGCAAAGGCTATGGTTGGCGATAAAGAGAAATGTATTCAATGCGGAGCATCCGATTATATTTCAAAACCGGTCAACATGGAAAGCTTGTTTTCTATGATGCGTATATGGTTATACAAAGATTGATTAAAGGAAAAGCAAAATGATTACCACCCCGAACCAATTCACGGAATACTTAGATACAATTAGCGAGTATTCGGATTTTGACCTTTCACCCTATTCTGATTCTATCAATAATCGGTTGATGAATTTTATGGAGTCAGAGCAGATCTGTTCAGTATTTGAACTTAGATACAAGTTAAAAAATGACAGGCAGTTTCACGTGAAATTGTTAGAAGGAGTCACTGTTAGATATACTGAGGTTTTCAGGGACCCGCAATTTTATTTGACATTAAGAAATCAGGTCCTCCCCTACTTGTCCACGTTTTCAAATATTAAGATCTGGGTAGCCGGCTGCGCTACAGGTGAAGAAGTTTATTCGCTTGCGATTTGGCTACATGAATACGACATGCTTGAGCATTCTACAATTTATGCAACAGATATCAATTCCGATTCGCTGGCTGTAGCAGAGCGAGGAGTATATCATCCGACACGGATTCGTGAATACACATTGAACTATGCTAAGTCCGGCGGCAGATTGCATTTTGGAAAGTACTATTCGATAAAAAATGATAAACTCGTTATGACGGAGCAATTGAAAAGCAGAGTCCACTTTGTTAAAAGTGATCTGCTGAAAGATAAACCGGAAGGCGAGTTTAATATGGTATTATGCAGAAACGTACTTTTCTATTTCACAGAACAGTATCAGAAAATGGTAGTTGATAAAGTAGCAGATTCCATACGTAATTATGGATATTTTGCTACAGGCGTTTCAGAGAAGATATGCACGAAGAATATTTTTTCATGCATTGACCACGCCAGTAAAATTTACCGCAAAGTTATTTAAGTGTAAGATTTGAATGGAAAAAGAACGATTCATCATCGTAGATGAATTAATATTGAACCACACACATACCCCCTATGTTAACACCCACAATTGCAGCTTCCGATACAAAGAATAGTGTTTCACTGCAGCATCCAATTAAAATTTTATTGGTCGATGATCGACCTGAGAATCTGATTTCACTCGAAAGCATGCTTGAGAATGGAAACAGAACTATCATCAAAGCGAATTCGGGTAATGAAGCTCTAAAAGTTGCTTTGGAAGATGAGATCGCTTTAATTCTTCTTGATGTTCAAATGCCGGATATGGATGGATTTGAAGTAGCACGATTGTTAAAGGAGAATTCACGGACGAAGGATATATCAATCATTTTTGTGACTGCATTGAGTAAAGATGAAAAATTTACAATTCAAGGTTATGAAGAAGGCGCTGTAGATTATTTACACAAACCTCTCGATTATAATATTGTTCTGGCAAAAGTGAATGTCTTTGAAAGATTGTTTCTTCAGCAAAAGGAATTAAAGGCCGCTAACGACAAATTACAACGGACGAATAAACAACTCGACGAATTTGTTTACGTGGTCTCACACGACCTTAAAGCGCCCCTGAGAGGCCTTGCAAGTTTAGCGACCTTTCTGGAGGAAGAGCTGGGAGCAAATCCGCGCCAGGAGGCGATTGATATTTTGAATATGATGAAAAGTCGAACCGGTCGTTTGCAAGGATTGATCGACGGAATTCTTCACTACAGCAGAATGGGCAATGTAACGGAATCAAAGGAGACTTTTTCAACTAAAGAATTGGTTATCAGTATAATTGACCTTTTAAGCCCTCCTTCCAACGTAAGATTTGAGGTGGCAGATGGTTTGCCGGAGGTAACAGCGGAGAAAATTAAGCTGCACGAGGTTTTCCAGAATTTGATTTCTAACAGTATCAAATACAATAACAAAGATAATTCTGTGATCAAAATTGAGTTTCAGGAATTCCCTACTTATTTCGAGTTTTCTGTGATTGACAATGGAATAGGAATCAAAGAAGAACATCAGGCCAAGATCTTTGGCATCTTCCAGACTCTTGTTCCGAAGGATAAAGTTGAAAGTACAGGAATTGGCTTGACAATCGTGAAGAAGATTGTTGAACAACAAGGCGGAGAGGTGATTGTTACATCAAAATTTGGAGAAGGCTCTTGCTTCAAATTCAAATGGATGAAAGCATAGAAAAAATTACTACGAAAAAACTGTTCCGGTACTATATAGAACCCGTAACATACTTATAGATTTTACTACTTAACAAACACGTAAATGACGCTTGAATATTTTTCAGCGTCATTTTTTGTTTTCAGATTTGATTTGAATCCATTCAAAAATGCCGGCAATAATCTGTTCTGTTTATGCACATTTTTCTCTGTTAACATAGAAACATAGAAGCTATCAAATTTCATTGGGTAAGATTGAACAAAGTCCATCTTATGTTTACGAAATAATGCTTTCATTGTTTCAGGTGTAAAGTGATATAAATGTCTTGGTACATCATATGCTGCCCACTCTTTTCCGTAAACAGAAGCATCATAGGAAGTACAATTTGGTACAGCAATTATTGCCTTACCACCTGGTTTTAGTAAGGAGTAGATTTCAAGTACTCTTTCGTTCAAAGTGTGTACATGTTCTAGTACGTGCCACATCGTTATTACATCGAAATTATTGTTCTGTAATGAGGCAATCCCGGATTCGGGCAAAACATTTAATTTGTGATTAGAAATTGCTTGATATCTTGCTTTATCATTGGGTTCTATTCCTTGTCCTTTCCAGCCATTAGCTACAGCAGTAGAAAGGAATTCGCCTGTACCACAGCCAATGTCGAGCAGATTTCCCTTTTTTGCTTGATTATTAATTAATTCAACCTTTTTCCGGAGTGAATAGTTTCGTACCCAATGGTAGACTGTATTGATCAGTCCTTTTTTGCTGTTACTGTGACTTACATATTCTTCGCTTTCGTAGTACTTTCCTATTTCCTTATCATCGGGACGCGGATTTGTATATTTAAAGCCACATTTTGTGCATTGCACGATGCTAAATGTTTCACGTGAAACGGTGTAATCTATGCAGTCCATTACTTTTTTGGACGATTCTCCACCGCATACCGGGCAAGTAGTTAAATTTTGCATGTTTTATTCAGGGTGAATTTGAGAGGGAATTTTTGAGGGAATGAGAGACTTAGTGTGTGGAGAATGGAGTAAACATCACGATATGGTTGTGCAATTGTTCCACGTGAAACATAGCGGCCAAGAGCGCATTATTTGGCATTTTACCGACTAAGGAAGACCATCAGGACGGAGATATCTGAAGGCGAAATTCCGCTGATTCTGGATGCTTGTCCTAGCGTGCTTGGTTTTATGGCAGATAGTTTGATTCTGGCTTCCATTGAGAGAGCTCAGCGCATGGTAGTTAAAATCGTCTTTAAGGAAAATTTCCTCCATTTTACTGAATTTATTGACTAATTCGTTCTCTTTGCCAATATAACCTTCGTATTTCATTGAAATTTCCGCTTGTTCAATTGCATCTGCACGGAAAGGTTCCGGGATCGTATTAATATAGTCACTCAATGGCTTCACGGCAGAGGCAATCAATTCCATTGTCAACTGTGGGCGTAAAAGAACTCCCGATAGCTTTACTTTTTGGCGCAATTCATCGGTTCCGGCATCTACCATCATTTCATTGACTTCATCAGGAGAAACGGAATAATTCTTTATAAAATCGACCAGTTCATTGCAATAAACGATCTTTTTTTCAACTCGATCCAAACGTTCATCAGAGGCTAGTCCAAGGGCATTACTAAGAGGCGTCAGACGCACATCAGCATTGTCCTGGCGCAAGAGTGTGCGGAATTCTGCACGCGATGTAAACATCCTGTACGGCTCATCTGTGCCTTTAGTAACAAGGTCGTCGATGAGTACACCTATATAAGCTTCAGATCGTTTCAGGATTAATGGATCTTTTTCATTGATGTTCAAATGCGCATTGATACCGGCCATCAATCCTTGACAAGCAGCTTCTTCATATCCGGTAGTTCCGTTGATTTGTCCTGCAAAGAATAGATTCTTTACTAATTTGGTTTCAAGAGTCAAACTCAGTTGTTGAGGCGGGAAATAGTCGTATTCAATGGCATATCCCGGACGAAACATTTTTGCTTTTTCGAAGCCGGGAATCATTTTAAGTGCACGAGCCTGCACATCTTCAGGTAGAGAGGTAGAGAAGCCATTCAAATAGATCTCCACCGTATTCCAACCTTCAGGTTCTACAAAGAGCTGATGACGCTCTTTGTCAGCAAAGCGATTGATTTTATCCTCTATAGATGGACAATAACGAGGTCCGATTCCTTGAATTCTTCCTGTGAACATAGGAGATTTTTCAAACCCTTCTTTAAGGATATTATGGACATCATCATTCGTATATGTAATCCAGCAACAACGTTGATTTTCAGGTATTGGTGTTTCAAGGAAAGAAAATCGTCCGGGAATGGCATCGCCATCCTGAACTTCCATCTTCGAATAATCGAGCGAGCGCCCGTCAATACGCGGAGGAGTTCCTGTTTTCATTCTACCACTCTGAAAGCCAATTGATACCAATTGTTCAGTGATTCCTGTTGCTGCTTTTTCACCTGTTCTTCCGCCACCAAAATTCTTTTCTCCGATGTGAATAATACCATTGAGGAAGGTTCCATTGGTGAGCACAACTGATTTGGCTCCGAATTCAATGCCCATGCTTGTTCGTACTCCGGCGATACGGTTGTCTTTGATTATCAAAGAGTTAACCATGTCTTGCCAAAAATCGACATTTGGTGTTTGTTCGAGCATATTTCGCCATTCAGTAGCAAAGACCATTCTGTCATTTTGCGTACGAGGGCTCCACATTGCCTGGCCTTTAGAGCGATTGAGCATGCGAAACTGGATCATAGAAAGATCGGAGACAATGCCGCTATAGCCACCCATAGCATCTATCTCCCTGACAATCTGACCCTTAGCAATACCACCCATAGCAGGATTGCAAGACATTTGTGCTATTGTCTGCATATTCATAGTGATCAAAAGAACCTTTGACCCCATATTCGCAGCAGCAGCAGCAGCCTCACAACCGGCATGTCCGGCACCAACAACTATTACATCGTAATTCGCTTGCATGATGCAAAGCTAGTGAATTTTCGTCTGAGGATTTGTGTCTGGGGTCTTTCGTTTTTCGTCTTTCGTTTTTCGAAAAACGAAAAACGAGAAACGAGAAACGAGAAACGAAAAACACCCAACAGTTTATTCACATCAAAACAGATGAACCTTTAAAATTCTTTTTACTTTTGCTCGCCCAATAAATTTTTGCTTGAGTAAGCATAACGAACATAAAGTTTCGGCAGCAATGCTGCTGATAACACTTGGAATCATTTACGGAGACATCGGTACTTCACCGTTATACGTAATGAAAGCCATTGTAGGTAAACAGCCAATCAATCCTGAAGTTGTCTTAGGTGGAATTTCATGTATCTTCTGGACGCTTACGATTCAAACCACATTCAAGTATGTAATGCTCACGTTACGGGCAGACAACAAAGGTGAGGGTGGTATATTTTCTCTTTATGCATTGATTCGTCGAACCAAGGTTCGGTGGTTAATTTGGCCGGCTATCATCGGTGGTTCTGCATTATTAGCAGATGGAATTATTACTCCACCAATTTCTGTTTCCTCCGCGATTGAAGGTTTGCGAATGTACAATCCGGAGATCCCAACAGTACCGATAGTAATAGCGATTTTAACAGCATTGTTTTTCATTCAACAGTTCGGAACAAAATTCGTCGGAAACTTTTTTGGTCCGGTGATGCTTATATGGTTTTCTACAATTGCAGTGCTCGGAATTTACAATATGGCTGCGCATCCATATGTTTTGAAAGCATTCAATCCATACTATGCAATACATCTCATTACTCAATACCCGGGAGGGTTCTGGCTCTTAGGTGCAGTCTTCCTGTGTACAACAGGAGCAGAGGCACTCTATAGCGATCTTGGGCATTGCGGAAGAAAGAACATCAGGATCACATGGGTCTTTGTTAAAATTTCTTTACTACTTAATTATCTTGGTCAGTCTGCATGGCTGCTTGAGCGTGAAGGATCACTGTTGAAAGACAAAAATCCATTCTTCGAAATGATGCCGCAGTGGTTTCTCATTCCGGGAATTGTAATTGCTACCGCTGCAGCGATCGTTGCATCACAAGCATTGATCAGTGGATCATTCACATTGATCAATGAAGCCATTCGTCTGAATTTCTGGCCAAAGGTCAGAGTAGTTTATCCGACAGATATGCGCGGACAACTTTATGTACCATCGGTGAACTGGGTGTTACTTGCAGGATGTATTGGTATTACTTTATTCTTCAAAGAATCGAGTGGGATGGAAGCGGCATATGGTCTAGCCATCATCATTACCATGTTAAGTACAACTACATTGTTGATGTATTACTTGTACCTGCGTCGTGTATCGATCTATTTCATCATCTTCCTCATGGTGCTGTTCCTTACTGTAGAGCTTTCTTTCCTTGTAGCAAATCTTGACAAGTTTCCACATGGCGGTTGGTTAACATTGATGATAGCAAGTGCATTGATCTTCCAGATGTGGGGATGGTATGCAGCGAGGAAGATCAGAAATCGATTTGTGGAATTTGTAAAACTGAAAGACTATCTCAATTTACTCCGCGACTTGAGTCACGATTTTTCTATCCCTAAATATGCAACACATCTTGTTTATCTGACGAGTGCAAATATGTCTGATGAAGTTGAGGCCAAGGTCATTTATTCAATATTACAAAAGCAACCAAAGCGAGCCGACATGTATTGGTTCGTTCACGTTGATGTAATGGATGAACCGTACACGATGGATTACAAGGTGATAGAGTTGATCAAAGGAAATATTATCCGCATCGATTTCCGATTAGGTTTCCGTGTGGAGCCAAGGATCAATCTGATGTTCCGGAAAGTAGTGGAAGATATGGTGAAGAATTTCGAAGTCGATATTACATCTCGTTATGAATCATTAGGACGCAAGAATTTGATCGGTGATTTCCGCTTTGTTGTAATGGAGAAATTCCTAAGTTTTGAAAATGAATTACCGTTTTATGAAAAGATCATTCTTGACTTCTATTTCTTTTTCAAACGTGTATCATTGTCAGAAGAAAGAGCATTTGGTCTTGATACCAGCAGCGTAACGATTGAAAAAGTTCCGCTAATTGTGAGCCCGATAGGCGAAGTAAATCTGAAAAGAATAAAATAATCTGAAGAGCGTAAATTACTACGCTCTTTTTTAATACAGAAAAAATGGCATTAAAAGCGAAAAGTCCTCAAGAGTCTCTTACGATAAATACAGAATTAGTTTTACCCAACGACACCAATACACTTGGTAATTTAATGGGAGGCCGGCTTTTGCATTGGATGGACATTGCGGCAGCAATATCTGCACATAGACATTGCGGAAGAATAGTAGTAACTGCAAGTGTGAACAATGTAAGTTTCAATCAGCCGATAAAGTTGGGAGAAGTCGTAACGCTCCATGCAAAAGTTTCACGTGCTTTTAATTCTTCTATGGAAGTTTTTATTGATGTGTGGGTAGAGAACAATACGACAGGTCAAAAGATAAAATGCAATGAAGCGATCTATACGTTTGTTGCAGTCGATCAACTGGGAAATCCCATTCACGTTCCTACGCTTGTTCCGGAAAGCGAAGAAGAAAAGCAGCGCTATGATAGTGCGCTTCGTCGTCGGCAATTGGCATTGATATTAGCAGGTAAAATGAAACCCGCGGAAGCGACGGAGTTGAAGAAGTTGTTCATGTAATTATTCATCGCCTATATCACCTAAGTTCAACCCAAGAACAAAGAAGCTAAATACCACATGACCCCAGCGGGGTCAAATGTCATTTAGTTAAGGCGAATGATGTATTCGTTATCAACTTGTAGATTACTAGGCCCGTTAGGGCCATACTCTTGGTATCTTCGGGACCCTACAAGATCGCAAAGCCCCTTTAGGGGCGCACTCTTTAAACACACAGCTTTTTTCCACAACGAAAGCAAACTGCAATCACCTTCCAAATAACTTGTCATCAAAAATGGATATCGGTTGTTTAAAAATATATCGTTCGTCAAAATCAACCTCAAAGAGTTGAAGAAACTTTTGGTACTCTTCAACGAAGGAGATTTTCTTATGATGTTCTTTTTGGTTTTGAATATATTTAATCACATTCATCAAATCGGATTTGCTGTAAGAAAAGGCTCCATAACCACCCTGCCAATGGAATTTAGATTTTGTAAATCCACGTTTGTTTATCCACTTACTCGAGTCAGCTTTTATCTCTTCCATTAAATCAGGTAACGGATTAGATGGACGGTACCCTATCAGAGCATGCAGATGATCTTCAACGCCATTAATGATCAATAATTTATGATTTCGTTTCATGATGATTTGGGAAATGTACTTATGTAATTCCGTTTCCCAATTGGGATCAATTAAAGCCTCTCGATATTTTACTCCAAAGATGAGTTGAAGATGTATTTGTGTGTATGTATTTGACATATGATTTTTTTACAATTGTACATCGGGAATGAGTGGGATACAACCAATATATGCTGGAACTTTTATGCAGTAGAATTAATGGACACGTACGTTGTGTTTAAAGAGTACGCCCCTAACGGGGCTTGGCTAGCCTGTGTTGTCTCGTGTTACCAAAAGTTCGGCCCTAACGGGCCTGTCACATCTAAGTGCATTCTTTTGTAGTCAAGTATTACCAAAAGTACTGCGCTAAAGGGCCTGTCACTTCAATAAGCATTTGCGTTGTGTTTAAAGAGTGCGCCCCTAAAGGGGCTTGCTAGCCTGTGTTGTCTCGTGTTACCAAAAGTTCGGCCCTAACGGGCCTGTCACTTCAATAAGCATTTGCTTATTGTTAAAAGAGTGCGCTCCTAAATGGGCTTGACTTTCGCGTGCAGTCTTGTAATACCAAAAGTATGGCCCTAACAGGCCTGTCACTTCTAAATGCTTTTGCTTATTTTGAATTCTTGCGTTTAACTTAATGACATTTCCCTCTGGGGTTACTACCTACTGATAAAATAAATAAGGCGAAAAATCTACGCCTTCGTCTGCGACAATAGAAGGGGAATTTTTTAAAAAAAAGAACACGCAACGTTCACAACCCGTTCACGATGTATTTATTGGGAAAATTTTCTTTTCAGTCTGACCCCAGCGGGGTCGTATATGAATTGGACCATGAGGTTACGATAATTTTATTGTCGATATATTTTAATTTGGAATTACAAATCACATGCGACCCCTCCGGGGTTGGGATCAATTACATTTCGTTTTTCTACCGACATGGGACCCCTCTGGGGTCGGGGTTATAAATATTTGACATGTCGAAAATAGTTCTGCGTCTTAATCTGCGATGATCTGCGCGATCTGCGGGAAATATTTTAAAAAAACAACGGCCCGACTATTAATCGGGCCGCTGAGAGAATTTTTTTTCTTTGATAACGCAGAATTATCTGGAAACAAAAATTCTTGTTGAACTAAAATTTCCACCATTCTTTACAGTAAGGAAGTAAGCACCTTTTGCGAAAGAGGATACATCCATTGTATTTAATCCGCTATTAATGATCTGTGTTGTAATTGTACGACCGGTAACATCTACCAGTGTTGCAATTCCGCCATCGTTAACGTTATCGATCACGAATGAAATTTGATTAGAAGCAGGGTTTGGATAAACTGAAATAGAATTTGATGCATCTACATTATTTATTCCTGTTTGAATATATGTAAAGTCAGGTGATACACTAATACAACCGGAAGCAAAATACACTACCACTGCATAGACACCGTCAGCAGTTGGAGTATAAGTTTGAGTATTTGATCCGGGAATATAGCTTCCATTGTAGTACCACTCATAAGAAGTACCGGCAACAGTTTCAAGTACACCGGCATTCAAAGTGATCGTTGCTGGAGTTCCCGTTCCAAGTGTAATATTTGTTGCGGCAGTTGAAGAGCAACCGTTTGCGTCTGTAACAGTAACAACATATGAAGTATTTGCAGCAGGAGTACAAACCGGATTGGCAGCTGAAGCATTATCTAATCCTGTAGCAGGGTTCCAGCTATAAAGTAATGTACCCGTTCCACCTGAACCTGTTGGAGATCCACCAAGCGTTACAGTACTTCCATTACATGCTGATTGATTTGCACCAGCAGAAGCAACAATTGCAGCAGGTTGAGAAATAGTTACCGAAGTAGTCGCAATACAACCTGTGTTATCTGTTACAGTTACTACGTAGTTTCCCGCAGCAAGATTATTTGCTGTTGCAGCCGAACCACCACTAGGTGACCAAGAATAAGTGAAAGGAGAAGTACCACCTGAATTCGTCACAGTTGCAGAACCATTTGCTCCGCCATTACATGTTACACTTGTTGTAGTCGAATTCACAGTGTATGTGCTGCCACTTACAGCCATTGATGAAGCAGTACTTGACCCGCATGCATTGTTAGCTGCAACGGTAATATTTCCTGAAGCACTTCCTGAAGTTACGCTGATAGAATTTGTTGTTGAAGATCCTGACCATCCTGAAGGAAGTGTCCATGTATAAGTAGTAGCACCGGAAACGGCTGCAACAGAATAAGTAGTAGTTGTACCACTACAAAGCGTTGCAGAACCCGAAATAGCAGCAGGCTGAGCAGGAGGTGTGCAGCTGATCTCTGTTAATAATTGAGAACCGATATAAACATAATCTCCGGATTCATTTCCATCACCATCACCGGCAACACCGGCGAAATAAAAGGTAACGTTTCCTGTTCCGGAAGCAGGTGCAGTCCAGCTGAAGTTAAACACTTTTGAAGCTGCAGTAGCACCACCATCAAGTGTATGAACGATGTTTCTGCGAGACACCCCACTTACAGTAGCACTTTTTATCTGTGTTGATGCCGCATCAGTGATGTTTAATGTTCCAGCATTTGCATTTCCTGAAGTTAAAGCCTCTATACCGACACCGAATAGACTATTTGCAGAACGAGATACTGTAACACTCATATTATAAGTTTGTCCCGGAGTGTATTGAAATCCTGCCATCGTCGGTGCAGCGATCGAAATAGACCCACCACCTGAATTTAACGTATAGTCTCCATGGCAATCTGTACAGTTCACCTCTCCCGGTGCTCCTGTTTTTGCCGCCTTACCATTATCGCTCATCTGTTCGCTTGTGAATAATGCGAACACAATAATTGGTAGCGCAGTAAGAAGTAGTTTCTTAATCATTTTGTTTAATTTGTTAGTGAATATTTGTTTATTTATTTTGTTAGCGTTCCTAAATAATTCCATCGAACCTCTGAAACCCTTGTGGATTGTGGCTTTTGGAGAGCCTTAAAATTTATAGTTCAAAAAAAGAGAATAATCCTGTATATAAAATGATATTATCATCGTTTTGTAAAAATTAGATTAAAACTCATTTTAGAAACAAAATCAGTTTGATAAAAATCATAATATTCATTACTTCATTGGAGAAAACACAAATAGCTAGAGGTATATCATTGCATACTATTTCTTATCTTGCATCCGGACTTAGAATAATCCAACTCTAACATGAAAAAAATCAATACCCTTATCCTGTTAATATTGATCTCAGGATTTTCATTCGCACAACAATTAAAATATAGCAAAGTAAAGATCTGGTTCGATGGGAAACAGTCATCGCAACTGGCGAATCTTGGAGTTGATCTTCTTGAAGGAGAATACAAGCGAGGCATCTGGTTTATTTCAGACTTCAGTGAGAAGGAAGTATCCAAAATTCAACAAGCAGGTTTTCGTACAGAAGTAGTTATTGACGATGTACAAAAACATTATCGTGAACGAGCGCAACAGTCGGAGCAATCATTAGAAAGGGTGTCTTCTGTTGCATGCGGTACATCTGCGCCAACATATACAACGCCATCAAATTTTTATCTTGGAGAAATGGGCGGATATTTTTCATACGATCAGATGCTAAACATTCTTGATTCTATGGCGCTTCTTTATCCGACATTGGTAACAGTAAAGCAACAGATCGATCCTGCAACTTCTATTGAAGGCAATCCGATCTACTATGTAAAAATTTCTGATAACACGAATGTCGACGAAACGGAACCGGAAATACTTTATACAGCTGTTCATCATGCACGTGAAGCAGAATCTTTATCACAGTTGATCTATTACATGTGGTACTTGCTTGAAAATTATTCTACAGACCCAACGATACAGGCATTGGTTGATAACACAGAAATGTTTTTTGTCCCATGTCTGAATCCTGATGGTTACATGTATAATCAAATGACAGATCCGAATGGCGGCGGAATGTGGCGCAAGAACAGACGTGATAATCTGGATGGACAATGGGGAGTTGATCTGAACAGAAACTACGATCATTTCTGGGGATTCGACGACACCGGTTCATCTCCTGCAACAGATGGAGAAACATACAGAGGAACAATGCCTTTTTCAGAACCAGAGACTCAGGCATTGAGTAATTTTACTATTGCTCATGAATTCAAGTTTGCATTGAACTACCATACTTATGGAAACTATGTAGTGCAGCCGTTTGGCTATTTACCGGATCTTTATCCTGCAGATTCTGCACAATACTCTATTTATGGAAATGCATTAACACATGAAAATAATTATCGTGTCGGACCGCCAAACATTACGGTAAATTATGTTGTGAATGGAAGTTCGGACGATTGGATGTATGGCGAGCAATCATCAAAACCAAAAGTATTTGCATGGACACCGGAAGTAGGTTTGGGATCAGATGGTTTCTGGCCGGCGCCAAGCAGAATTATTCCGATAGCGAATGAAAATATCTACGCGAATTTGATGTTGCCGAAACTAGCTACTAAATATGCGCAGGTTAGTCATAGTGAAAGTCTGAATGTCGCACAATTGGGAAATGATTTTGTTTATGATTTCAATGTACTCGGAATGGATACAACAGGAAGTTTCACAGTGAGTCTGGTTCCTGTTTCTTCAAATGTAATTTCTGTTGGTGCTGCAAAAGTGTATACTAACGTAACTTCACTGCAATCGATCCATGATTCGATTTCATTCAATTTGGATCCATCAATTGCCAATGGAGATCAAATTGTTTACATCGTACAATGCGATAATGGCTTATTTATAGAAAGTGATACGATCACGCAAACGTATGGCATACCACAGCCAATAATTATTGACGACTGCTCGAATCTTGCTAACTGGAGTGCAGGAACATTGTGGGATCTTACGACAGAAGATTTTACATCGGCCGGTACATCGATCACAGATTCACCATTCAGTACTTATACGAGCAATGATTTCAATGAGATAGTTTTGGCGAACAATGTTGATCTGACCGGAGTGATCAATGCAAGTTTGTCATTTGATGCAAAGTGGGTTACAGAAAAAGGATATGATTATGTGCAGTTAGCTGCTTCAGCAGATAATGGTTCGACATGGACCAATTTGTGTGGACGTTATACACAACCATCGACAGAGCAGACAATTTTCGGTGAGCCATCGTATGAAGGTGTGCAGTCGACATGGGTTAGAGAGACGGTGAGTTTGAATGATTACATCGGACAAAGTATCAAGCTACGTTTCAGATTGGTGAGTGATGGCTTTTTGGAATATGACGGATTTTATTTCGATGACATAACGATAGAGACGTTGAGTTCAGGAACAGGAATTTCAAATTCGCCGGCAGCAATTTTTATTTCGCAAGCATATCCAAATCCGGCGACAGAAAAAGCAGAAGTGAATTATAATCTTACTTCGGCTGGCGATCGTTTTGTGGTGTATAATACTTTCGGACAAATTGTTTTCGAGAAGGAGATACAGAATACAAATGGAACTATTTTAATTCCAACATCAGACTTAAGCAGTGGGATGTATACGTATTGTGTAATTCAGAATGTTGGGGGTAGGAGTAAGGTTGGGAAGTTTATGGTAACTAAGTAAAATAAAACACAAGGGCACAAGTTCACAAAAGACCACGGAATGAAATACTATTATATTTTTCATTCCGTGGTCTTTTGTGAACTTCTGTTCTTGTGTTTTTTTACTCTTTTTTCTCCCTTTTTCCTTTGTGCCCTCTGTGTTAATTTTTAAAATTTTAAAATAAACTATCAAATACTTCGTTAACTTTACACGCACAAGAAAGTTCGGCCGACCAGCCTTACGATCTTAATATTTTATTTTTTCTAATCACACCAACATGAAAAGCACAATTGTTGCAAGTATTATGCTTGCCTTATTTTTCAATTCCATTAATTCTACCCAAGCAAGTAATTCCGTCTTAAGCACAGGAACTTGGTACAAACTTTCAGCCTCCGAGACCGGCATTTATGTAATCACTTACAACGATCTTCTCGCATATGGAATTCCCGTATCAACGATTGATCCGCGAAATATTTCGCTGTATGGAAATAGTCCGGGTGAAGTTCCGCTTTTGAATAGTGCACCAAGACCGAATGATCTTCAAGAGATGGCTATTGAAGTGAAAGGAGAAAGCGACGGAGTGTTTGATGTTGGCGATACGATTTTCTTTTACAACCATTCGCAGATGACATGGTCACCTAAAAACAGTTCGCCGCAATTTCAGCATCATATAAATCATTATTCTGATAGCACTTATTTTTATCTGACTGTTGGAGGAGGAATTGGTAAAAGAATTTCTGATCAACAAAGCTTGCCAAATTTTACAGTCGCTACATCTAATTATACTGAATATTCCATTCATGAATCAGAGCAAATCAATTTTCTTCACAGTGGCAAGGAGTGGTACGGGGAACATTTCGATTTGACTTCAAATCCCACACAATCTTTTCCAATTAACATAAGCAATATTGCAAACGACACTGTATTTGTAAATGTCAATTTTGCAGGAAGAGATACCGTAAGTCCGGGAAGCTCGATAACATGGACATTAAATGGCTATACTTCATTGTATAGTCTGCCCATGGTTGGAACCACTGTACAGGATAATTTTGCCAGCATAGTGAATAACAATAGATATGTAATTGGACCACTCATCAATGACAGTATTGTACTAACACTTCAATCACCCAATTCGACTGCAGAAGGCTGGTTAAATTTTATTGAAGTAAATGCAATTCGTAATTTGATTTTTGATCGGTCGCCGATTAGTTTTCGTGATCTTAGAAAAGTTGGAACGGGGCAAGTTGTGAAATATAATCTTACTGCAAATGCAGGAATTAAGATCTGGGATGTAACATCATTCAATGACATAAAAAATCAATTGTACACAGTGAATACTCCGGTTGTTAATTTTAATGCGGAAGCAGATTCATTGCACGAATTCATTGCATTCGATGGAAGCAATTTTCTTCAACCAAATTTTATTGGAACAGTTTCAAATCAGAATCTTCATTCCATTTCACAGCAGAACATGATCATTGTGACGGATAATGATTTTGTGAATGAAGCAACAACGCTTGCGCAATATCATCAGACGGTTGATAGTCTTTCAACAACAGTTGTGAGTTCGGAGCAAGTTTTCAATGAGTATGGATCAGGTGTTCGTGATCCAAAGGCTAGTCGTGATTTTATCAGACAGGTTTATTTTTCTGCAACTTCATCGACAGATTCGTTGAAGTATGTTTTGATTTTTGGTGCGCCGTCTTACGACTATAAAAACATTCTTGGCTATGGACAATCAGTTGTTCCAACTCATGAATCAGATGGCTCGATCAATTTAACGCAAACATATTGCACCGATGATTTTTATTCATTGATGGATTCATCCGAAGGAATGTTCTATAACAATGAGATCGCCGATCTTGCAATTGGCAGAATTCCGGTACGAACATCGCAAGAAGCGCAGGTGATCAATAAGATCATGGGCTATAGTGCAAGTTCTTCATTTGGAATGTGGCGAACCTTGATAACGTCTGTTGCCGATGATCAGGATTACAATATTCACTTTAGGCAAACAGATACTCTTGCTGAAAGAATAGAAAGTTACGATTGTGGATTGAATTCAAATAAGATCTATGCCGATGCCTTTGTAGAAATTTACGATAGCATTACGAATCAGGAAAGGTATCCGGATGCAAACATAGAGATCCAGAAAGCATTTCAACAAGGATGCGCAGTCATTCAATACATGGGACATGCAGACTCAACAGCATGGGCAAGCGAAAGAATTCTGGAATATGAATTTCTGGATACGGTAAATAATATTTCGAATCTACCTCTGATTTTAGCTGGTACAGTATCTTTTAATGCAGTTGATGATCCGGAGCAATATTCCGGAGGACAAAGAGCATTGATGAATCTTACAGGTGGTTGCATTGCAAGTATAGCTGCATCACGGCTTGCATATTCTTCAAGCAATAATAATTTCATGCAAATAATGATTCAAAAATTGTTCGAACGCAATTCGGGTCGTTGGCCAACTCTTGGTGAAGCATTTATTAATACGAAGAAAAGAATGTATGTAGATCCATATGTACGTTCAAATAGTCTTTTGGGAGATCCAGCATTAAGAATTTTATTACCCGAAAATGATGTTGTAGTTACAACGTTCAGCCCCGATACGATTACTCCGGGCCAACCTGTTCAAATGACAGGAGAAATACACGATCGTTTTGGTTCAGTAATAACATTGATTAATGGTCCGGTGGATATTACATTTTTCAATCCGAAAACGATACGCATGACTTTTGGAAATAATATTTCGAATCCGTCAAATCCAAGTACTCCACAACCGTTTATGGTTTGGGATGATACGCTTTACAATGCCACAGTGAATGTTGTCAATGGTGCATTCAGTTTAAATTTCATTATGCCAATAAATATTGATTCCGGATTTGGTGCAGGGCGAATTGCATTTTATGCGAATGATGGAGTGGTTGATGCAATGGGTTGTTATCAGAATTTTGTACTTGAAAATCTTACTTCGGGTATAGATGAATATTCGAATGTTCAAATTCAACTTTTCCCCAATCCCGCAACGGATCAGATAAAATGTATGCTAAATAATGTAGTAGCGAAAGACTGGTCGTATACATTGACAGGAATTGATGGACGAAAATTGCGAAGTGAAAAGATTGTAGGGCAGGAATTTTTTATTGAAAGAAATTCTCTTGCATCAGGGGATTTATTTTTTGAAAATTGTGGATGCGAAGGGAAGGTTGTGAGGGTGGAGAAGGTTGTGTTTGAATAGGAGGTAAAAATATAACACAAGGACACAAGTTCACAAAAGACCACGGAATGTAGTTATCCTTGTAGAAGACTACGAAGCCATAAATTCCGTGGTCTTTTGTGAACTTGTGTTCTTGTGTTTTGTTTAATTTAACTAAAAGTGTTCATCACTTCCTCCTCCGGTAACAAATTCATGCACTTAAAATGCCCCTTCGGACATTTATCATATCCGATCTTCGAGCACGGGCGGCAAGAGAGATTTTTTATTTCAACAATTTTATTGTTTGATGAAAAAGCGGCCGGTAGATAGGGGTACATCCCAAATTCAGGAATTGTATTTCCCCAGACAGAAATAATTTTTTTTCGGAAAGCGGCAGCGATATGCATCAGTCCGGTGTCGTGCGTGATAACATGGTGTGCATGTTTTACTATGGCAGCAGACTGGTTCAACGAAAAATTTCCGCAGCCATCAAACACAGGAACATTGAAATGAGAGATGATCTCTTTACTTCGCATCATATCTTCCTTTCCTCCCAGAATAACAACAGGCATTTTCAATTTCCCTGCGATAGAAATCATTTTTGAAAGCGGTAATTGTTTTGTGGCATGTTTTGCTCCAATTACCCAGGCAATATAGTTTGGTTGAAATGAAGAGGGAAGTGTGGTGACAATTTTTTCATCGTCAGGAGTGATATAATAATCGAGTCCTTCGCCATCATTTTTTACACCATAAGAAGAAACAGTTTCAAGATAACGATCTACAATGTGTTTATTCGGCAACGATTTCGTTTTGAAATTTACTGCCATCCATTTTTCAATATTTAATTTGTTGAATGAATGGGAGGGTACACCGAGAGCACGTTTTAGTTTTAGTGTTCGGAAATTGTGATGAAGATCGATGACTGCATCGTAATTTTCTTCTTTCAATAGATCAAGCACTTCATGTACCCGTTCTTCGAAGAGAAATGTTTTGTCCAGATAAGGATTGTGTTTCGTAACAGCCTCAAAACTTTTTTTCGTGAGAAAGTGAACCTCAGCACCGGGTACTTGTTTTTTCAGACAACGGATCACCGGTGAGGTGAGCACGATGTCGCCGATAGAAGAGAAACGAAGCAGAAGAAATTTCATCCGAAAGCGGGCCGATTAATTATTACTTTTGAGCCATAGGCTCTATAAGAGCTGCAAAGATAAACTTACAGCGACAATATAAAAGATGATTATTACAGATACGCACACCCACCTTTATGCCGAAGAATTCGACGCAGATAGAGATCTGTTGGTTGAACAAGCGGGAGTTTTGGGTGTACAACGGTTTTTTATGCCCAACATTGACAGTACTTCAATTGAACCGATGCTGGAATTGGAAAAACGTTATCCGGGAAAGGCATTTGCCATGATGGGATTGCATCCTTGCTATGTGAAAGAGAATTGGAAAACAGAACTGGAGTTGGTTGAGAAATGGCTGAACAGCAGAAAATTTGTTGCAGTAGGGGAGATTGGCATCGATTTGTATTGGGACAAGACATTTCTTGAGCAACAGAAAGAAGCATTCAAGGCCCAGATCAGAATGGCCAATGAGAGAAAGCTACCGATCGTCATTCATACCCGCGAATCATTTGATGTAACGTATGAATTGTTGCTGGAGACGAAGAAAGAATCGCCGCAGGGTATTTTTCATTGCTTCTCAGGGACAGCGGAGCAGGCAAAGAAAGCGATTGACCTCGGATTTATGCTTGGCATTGGCGGTGTGGTGACGTTCAAGAACAGTGGCGTTGATAAAGCGATTGAAAACATTCCGTTGGAGCATATCGTTTTGGAAACAGATGCACCTTATCTTGCGCCTGTGCCTTACCGTGGCAAGCGAAATGATCCTGCCTATATAGTTAAGGTAGCGGAGAAGTTGTCGGAGATCTATAAATGTTCTGTTAAGGAGATTGCTGAAATAACGACAAAGAATTCGATTAGGTTATTCGGGGTTTAAATTTAGAAATAATTATCCGTGAACTTTTGTGCCTCTTGTGTTCTTAGTGTTTAAAAAAAACACAAGGACACAAGAGACACAAAAGTTCACGGAATGAAATGTAAACATGAAAAAGCGAGTATTAATAATTTACACCGGCGGTACAATCGGAATGATCCGCGATCACAAGACGAAGGCATTGATCCCATTCAACTTTCGCACGATCACCGATCAGATTCCGGAGTTGAAGCATTTGAATTGTCATATTGCATTTCATGCCTCGCAAAAAGCAATTGATTCATCGGATGTACAGCCCGCATTCTGGGAAGAATTGGCATCGATCATAGAAAAGAAATATCACCAATACGACGGATTTGTTATTCTGCATGGCACTGATACGATGGCGTATACTGCCTCCGCTCTAAGTTATATGTTGGAGAATCTAGGCAAGCCCGTAATACTTACCGGATCGCAATTACCATTGGGAGTAATTCGCACCGATGCAAAAAGAAATCTGATCACGGCAATAGAAATAGCGGCGTCTAAAAAATTAGTTCCTGAAGTTTGCATTTATTTTAATAGTCAATTGTTCAGAGGAAACAGAGCAGAGAAATTTACATCGAGTAAGTTCGATGCATTTCAGTCGTTGAATTTTCCTGTGTTGGCAGAAGCAGGAGTAGAGATGGTCTTCGATGAAAGAATGATCTTGCCGAAACCAAAGAAGAAATTGAAAGTGAATTACGGTTTCAACGAGCATGTGTTAGTGTTGAAATTATTTCCGGGACTTTCGCCTGCAGTTATTGATGCATTGTCAGAGATAAAAAGTCTGCGTGGAATTGTTTTGGAAACATTCGGCAGCGGCAATGCCCCATCAACAAAAAAATTCCTCGACAGCATAGAGCGACTGATAAAAAACGGAATCGTAGTTTTGAATATTTCGCAGTGTAGTGGAGGCATGGTAAATCAGAATAAATACGAAACAGGAATAGGCCTACGCGACATTGGAGTAATTTCCGGTGGCGATATGACTACGGAGGCGGCGATTACGAAGATGATGTTTCTTTTGAATCGTTATTCATCTCGGTCGGATGTTAAGAGGGAGTTGAAGAAAGACCATGCCGGGGAGCTTTCTTTGTAGTATTACAGGTTTGCAGGTTCTGGACTTAGGCAGCTGTTTTGCGAATTTGAAATGAGATGTTCTTATTACTATCATTATTCTAAAATAGTATTCATTTAAAAAACTATGACAATCAAAACTTGCGTTAAATTAGAAAGCACTCTCAACTTGTAAACTACTTGTAAAAACAGAACCTGCAAACCTACAACCTGCAACCTACAACAAAAAAATGGATACACTAAAAACCTCAAACAAAACCCAAATGGAAACAATAATAATCATCCTCATCATAGGAATTTTCGCCGGTGTATTCAGTGGCTTCATTGGTATTGGTGGCGGACTGATTGTGGTGCCTTGTCTGGTATACTTTTTAGGAATGACGCAGCATGGAGCGCAAGGAACATCGCTTGCAATGATGTTACCGCCGATTGGATTTATGGCAGTGTATAATTATCATAAGACAGGCGCTGTAGATTTCAAGGTAGCAGGAATACTTTGTCTGAGTTTTGTGATCGGAAGTTTTTTCGGAAGTAAGATTGCGATCTCGCTTTCGCCTGAGCAGTTGAAGAAAACGTTTGGGGTGATTATTATTTTGTTGGGGGTGAAGATGGTTTTTTGGAAGTAGTTTTTAAACACAAGAACACAAGTTCACAAGGAGATTTCTATGTTATAAAACAATACCCCCAGCGTTTTTTTTAATTAACTAGCCAATGGGCTAGAATAATTCCTATCGAACGGCATTTGATTTCTAATTACCGCGCTAGCAATATGTAATAGTTTATTCCGAACAGCATTTACTACTAACATTTTTGCCTTCCCTTCGTCAAGTTTCCTTTCATAGTATTTTCTCAAGAACCCCTTTGTTCTTATTACAGACCAAGCCCCTAAAGTTAAGTTGGTCTTTAGACTTTGGTTAGCCATTTTACTTACTCTTGTTTTTCCTCGAACACTAGTTCCTGAGGAGTGTTCAAATGGAGCGGTTCCAGCGTAGCAAGCCAATTGTTTAGCCTCTTGGTAGTATTCGAAGTTATTTGTGTAGCAGACTAAATCTAAGGCTGTATAAGCCCCACTTCCAGGTATAGTTAGCAACAGGTTGTATTTTTTTGCAATACTTCATCCTCTGTTATAATCTTTTTTATTCTTGCTTCTGTTTTGTGAAGCTCCTTCTTGAGCTGCTCAATGCTCGATTTACAATGTACTTCGGTTTCTTTTGCTGCAACTTTATCTTTTATAGCTTTCAATTCATTTATCGGTTGCAATAATATTTTGCTGACCTTGATCAATCTCTGACGTAATGCGAGAAGATCCTTTAACAAGACTATATTCTTTGACACCGGCTGCCATACTTTTATTTTGTCATGATGCAGAATTGCATACATAGCTATTTTTTTAGAATCTATTTTATCGTTTTTCCCTCTTTGAATTCCCATCGAACGAATGATCTCAATTGGCATGATCATCCAAACTGCAATTTTTTTAAGCGTGCAAAATTGCAGCATTGGGCGATTATAAATTCCTGTGAATTCCATACAGACCAATACCCGATCCCATTCAATATTGTACTTTTTTAACCACAAACCAATTCGACGAATCGATTTTGCATTGTTTTCAAACTGTTCATAGACAACGTTTTGTTTGTCCCGGTCGATGACCAAGGAAAGATCCAATGTTTTTTTTGAAACATCAATCCCAAGAATGTGTTGGTAATGTTTTTTCATGTAAATTTGTTTTAGATGTATCATTAACCACAACTAAAGTATACTCAAGCCCTTGATAATAGACTTTAATGTCTCAATTTCTATTTGAGTTTGCTTTAGTCACAGCAACAGGGGGGTCAATCTCCTTATAGGCTTCAAAACCTCTTCCACGGATGAAGTTCCCCTGTTGATGTGGTTAACTTATTCACAAATTACAATACTTTTTAATTCCATTTTAAAGGTCCTTGTAATTGTATTCTTCTAAAATCAAATAGCCGATACAAACTAAAGGACCACGGAATGGCAGTTTTGATTCGAGCAAGCACAAAGAAAATCTGCGGTTTTTCTGCGTGATCTGTGGAAATGCCACGGGAAATAAAAACACAGAGAACATGGAAAAAAACACGGAGTGCATAGAGAAAAAAACATAAATTCACAAAAATCATTTAAAGTTGTTTAAGCAACCGAATTTAATTTCACCTGAAATTTGAAAAACACTCTTCTATACATTTTTAGCTTTTTCATATTATTTACTTCTTGTAAAAAAGAAGAGGAAGGCTATAAGCCTGATTACAGGTATGGTCCGGGACCATTTGTTTTTAGACCATTTATAAGAGCTGATGTCGACGGAGTTTTGATGCCTGCAGATTATGGTTACCCTTATTATGGTTTTTATAGTAATAAATATGATACAAGAGATAGTACATTGTATGTTTCGCGATGGGTGAATACAACAGGCAGAGATCAATACATCTTAATTAAGGGATTCAAAATGGACCTGGAACAAATGACCTATCCAATTACGTTTTGGCCATCAAGTACGACTTCATATAATTACCGCAAAATGGAATTATCGTTGAAAAGAAATAAAGGATATGAAACCAGTCAAAGTGATTCGACGTTATTTTCTATTACCCTTACAGGATATAGCAATAAAGAATTGAGCGGTAATTTTCAAGGACTATTGATCAATTCATTAGATTCAGATACTGTGCATATAACTAATGGTGTATTTAATGTCACCTTAGAGTTGTGGTAGGATAGAATTTCTTTCTTAATCTGTCATCACAATGCCACAAAAACTCAAGTAGGAAAATCCCTGTTGCATTTCATTACCTTTGACGACAAAATTATAAGCATCTAAAACAATGAACAAATATCTTACATCATCAATTGGCCGTTTACGACTCCTTGGATTTCTTGAAGGCACATCGCTTTTAGTCCTGGTGTTTATTGCAGTGCCATTCAAATATTTTTTAGATAATCATAGTCTTGTTGAATCGATCGGACCGGTGCATGGTGTGTTATTTATTTTATTTGTCGTCAATGCACTGCATGTTGGCTTTCTGCAACAATGGAAATTCACCGGGACAACGATGAAAGTGATGGTGTCGAGCTTTATACCTTTTGGGACTTTTTATATTGACAATAAAATTTTGCGTCCGATTCATGTTTCAAAATAAATATAAAGAACACCGAATTTTCTGCGGTTTTTCTGCGTGATCTGCGAAATCTGCGGGAAATAAATAACGCTTATTATTTCCCGCAGATTTCGCAGATCACGCAGAAAAACCGCAGATTTTCTTTGTGAACCCTGTGTTTATTTTTTAAGAGAGTAGAAATTTTGAATTTGAAAAAAAGGGGGCCGAACCTTCTGCTGAACGACCCCCTATAACCTACATAATTAAAAAAAATTATTTTAGATCCGGGAAAACAAGTAATTTCAAAGCAACAAGTGCAACGATCACAATTCCCACCCACATGAATACAAATCCGAAGCCGGATTTTTTTTCAGTGTCATTTTTATAATCAAGATTATTTTCCATGAGTTATTTTTTTTGAGATATTTAATATGAACCATGTATAGTTCAAGCACAATAAAGCGCACGAATCCTATACCGATATTTTAATTGGTAAAGATGAATTAGTAAAAAAGGGAATCTATTATCTCAAATGAGAAGCACACACAAAAAAATGTGCAAGCCGGTGGAAGGCTTTACTTCAGACAAAGGTGTAGTCAGATAATGAAAAAGCGCATGCCGATTAATTTTATTCAGTGATGGTGAATTCAGATTTGCATTCCCAAGCGTGATCGTCCGTACAGAATGTGATGCAGAATGTACCAATCCGGTAGCAGGCTGCACCATTCCCTCTTCGAATACAGAAAGAAAATTCGCGACAACAGCCACAGCCTTTTTTGCATCCGTTTCATGAGATACAATGTTTGTCTGCACAACCTGAAAAGCAAGCGCATTTTTTCCCGATGCGAGCAGCAGGAAGGCGATGAGGAGGGTTGTGAGGGGTTTTAGCATTGGTGCAAAGATACAAATAAAATCCCAGTACATGGTTGATAGCCATATGAGCGCAATTATATGCTGTTTAGTATAAGAGTGAAGATTGATTGGGTTGTTTTTTGAATTCGATTACCGAATAATTTTGTTTGAAATTATTTTTAAAATCGAAATCATGTCACATGTAAGAATTTGGGTTCATGCAGTATTTGCAACAAAGAATCGCGCGCCGTTTTTATCGAATGAAATCAGGAAGAGTGTATTTAATCACATTATCAAAAACTGTAATAAAAAAGGCATCTTAATAAGAAATATCAATGGGTATGTTGATCACGCGCATTGTTTGATTGCATTGGGGAAGGATCAAACCATTTCGAATGTAATGAACCAGATAAAAGGAGAATCGTCCCATTGGATTAATCAAAACAAAATGGTTTCTGAAAAATTTATGTGGCAAGACGACTACTATGCTGTTTCTGTTTGCGAATCACAGCTTGAAAGAGTTGCTGCATATATTAATAATCAAGAGAAGCATCATGCGAAAAGATCTTTTGATGATGAGTTGGAGGAGTTGATTAGAAAATATGGATTTGAAAAGGGGGAGTGATTTGTGAATCTTTACTGAAGCAGGCAATCCTTTTTGCAACAATCCTGGGATAGTTGAATTGAAAATTGGAGTTGCTATTCATGCATAGCAGTTTTAGTCGAGCAAAAAAATTAGAAGAGAATTAGTCTGTGAATCTTTGCTGAAACAGGAATCCTTTTTGCAACAATCCCGGGACCGTCGCCTGAAGGCGACGGCAATGAAGACATGGGCGGACATTTATGAAATGGGCTGCAAGAAAGATAGGATATGCATTTAGGGATAAACAATCTTGAAAGGCAATGAAGACATGGGGGGACATTTATGAAATGAGCTACAAGAAAGATAGCATATGCATTTAGGGACAAACAATCTTGAAAGGCAATGAAGACGGGCGGACATTTTTAACATGGTGTGGGTAAGAGAGATTGCAATTGCCTTACAGATCAACTTTCAACAAAGGCACCCCATGTCTTCATTGCCGTTGCCTTTAGGCAACGGAAAAAAGGATTGTTGAATTGAAATTTGAAGTTGCTATTTATGCATAGCAGTTTTAGTCTGGCAAAAAAAATTAGAATAGAATTAGTCTGTGCATCTTTGCTGAAGCAGGAATCCTTTTTGCAGCAATCCCGGGACCGTCGCCTGAAGGCGACGGCAATGAAGACATGGGCGGACATTTATGAAATGGGCTGCAAGAAAGATAGGATATGCATTTAGGGATGAACAATCTTGAAAGGCAATGAAGACGGGCGGACATTTTTAACATGGTGTGGGTAAGAGAGATTGCAATTGCCTTACAGATCAACTTTCAACAAAGGCACCCCATGTCTTCATTGCCGTTGCCTTTTAGGCAACGGAAAAAAGGATTGTTGAATTGAAATTCAAAGCTGCCATTCATGCACAGCTTCTTTCTAATCAAAAAGAAATCAAATTGGAATAATTTATTTACACAGCAACCCCCTGATAATTCCCCAACACCTCCTCCAATATCTCCACCACATCAGCCTCCGTCATAGCAGTCACCATTCTTAACCGGTATTCTTTAAAATGATCCATGCCTTTGAAATAATTTGAATAGTGTCTGCGCATTTCGTTGATGCCGAGACGGGGGCCTTTCCATTCAATGGATTTAGTGAGATGCGTGCGACACACTTCTACTCGTTGTGCGATTGTTGGCGGAGGAAGCATTTCTCCTGTCGCCATAAAATGTTTGATCTCGCTAAAGATCCATGGATTGCCGATGCTGGCGCGACCGATCATCACACCATCGACGCCGTAACGATTTTTCATTTCGATCGCTTTTTGCGGAGAGTCGACATCGCCGTTGCCGAAAATAGGAATGTGGATGCGCGGATTATTTTTCACTTTGCCGATGAGATCCCATTCGGCCGGACCTTTATACATTTGTTTACGTGTGCGACCGTGGATAGAAAGCGCTTTGATGCCGATGTCTTGCAGACGTTCAGCAACTTCCATGATGTTCAATGTATTTTCATCCCAGCCGAGGCGAGTTTTCACTGTGACAGGAAGCTTCACCGCTTTCACGATTTCTTCCGTCATCTTCACCATTTTCGGAACGTCTTGCAGAAGAGCGGCGCCGGCGCCTTTGCAGGCAACTGCTTTCACCGGACAACCGTAATTTATATCGACGAGGTTTGGTCCTGCCGCTTCGGCAATGATTGCCGCTTCGCGCATCGAACCGATCTCGCCGCCAAAAAGCTGGATGCCGATCGGGCGTTCATATTCGAAGATGTCGAGTTTGATCCGACTTTTCGCCGCATCGCGGATAAGGCCTTCGCTCGATATAAATTCCGTATACATCATATCCGCGCCCAGGTGTTTGCACACATACCGGAATGGCGGATCCGACACGTCCTCCATGGGGGCGAGTAGTAACGGGAAGTTACCTAGTTCTATGTCGGCGATTTTGGTCATTTTATTTTGTGGGTCGAAGGACGGGGTTGGGTAGATTTTATTTTGTGGGTCAAAGGTCAAGGGTCAGGGTTTGGCAGAGCTTACTTTGTGGGTCAAAGGTCAAAGGTCAGGGTTAGGCAGAGTTTACTTTAAACCTGCATTTGCACTTACACTTCCACTATTTTGACATTGATTAAGAGCTTGTGATTAGCCTTTCGAATTTTCTTTTGATTATTATATTATCTTAAACCTGTTTAGGTAATCATTGAATGCTTTGTAATATCATTTTACTAAAAATGATACGTATAAAATAGAGGATGTGTATGTGTAAGTGCAAGACTAAAGAAAGCCTCACAACCAATTACAATCAAAGGATCAGCCTTAAATCAAGGTAAATTAACCCTTGACCTTTGACCCTTGACCTAATTCTCCCCCGAAACCCCTACTTTAGCGGCCACAAAAATAACCCAAAAATCCCATGAAGGCAATCTGGCAGAAAAATACCCCCTATTCTCAGTTTTTGATCTCCGTTGGGGTCATTTTGTTGTCGGCGGTGCTGTTTACGGTGATTAGTATGGTAGTGGGGACGGCAGTTTATGGCTTGCGGATGTCGGAACTGGAGGGAATTCTGGGCAACATTAACAATCCCGAGGCATTGCCGATTTTCCGGATGATCCAGACGGTTTTTGCCATTGGGGCCTTTGTGATCCCGCCATTTGTGTTAGCGTATTTGTTCAGCATACGACCGATGGAATACCTGAGTCTCGACAAAAGTTCGAAAGCTGCGACCTATGTGCTGATCGTAGCGGCAGTGCTGGTGATCACTCCGCTGATCAATTTCCTTGGCGAGTTGAATTCACACATGCACCTTCCCGGTTTTTTGAAAAATGTAGAAGAGTGGATGAAAGCATCCGAAGAGAAAGCTGCAGTACTCACAGAACTATTTCTGAAGATGGACAACACGACAGACTTGATCATCAATTTATTCATGATCGCCCTGATCCCTGCCATTGGCGAAGAATTACTTTTCCGCGGCGTCGTTCAACGGATCTTCGGCACCTGGTCGAAGAACGTGCACATAGGAGTATGGACAGCAGCATTTCTATTCAGCGCCATGCACATGCAATTCTACGGCTTCATCCCCCGTTTCCTCCTCGGCGGACTGCTTGGATATCTACTAGTATGGAGCGGAAATTTATGGCTCCCGATAACGGCACATTTTGTAAACAATGCCGGCGCGGTGATCTTCGCGTATCTTTTCCAACACGGGCAGATCGCAATGGATCCGGATAAGATCGGGGTGGAGAGTGATTTTGGGAGTGTGGCGATAAGCCTTGCGCTGGGAGCAATTCTATTCTGGTTGATTTGGAAGCGAGAAAGCACTAATTCACCGAAGGAGAATTACAGTGTAGAAGAGACCTTCAAATAGTACCCAATCCGCAAAAATTCCCTTTCTTTGCGTCCCCGAAAAACGATTTCGGGCCAGTGAATCACCGTTGATCAAAAGTCGAAGTCCATCAATAAGTAACGCTTCGATTCACGATTCACGACTTACGATTCACGCCAAACAGGAGAGATGTCCGAGTGGCTTAAGGAGCACGCTTGGAAAGCGTGTGTACCTGACAAGGGTACCGTGGGTTCGAATCCCACTCTCTCCGCCAAAAGCTTTCGCCGGCTTCATTTTCTTTCAAAAAAAGCCTTTTTAGTAAAATTTATCTTTTTTTGTTTTGGGGTTTTTCATCTTTTTTCTACATTTCGGAAAGCATTGCATCAACAGGCAAAAAACGTGCTTCAACAAAATGATCAAAAGCTCTTACTCCATCAAATTCTACCTGAACAAGACCAGAACAAAAGGAACCCGGTTCAAAATTTTTGCCCGAATCCATTATGCCCGAAAGAAGGCAGAATTGTTCACACAACATTCCGTTGAAGAAAGCGATTGGCTTGAAGAGAAAGAGCGCACTAAAAAAAACCTTCAGATCAATGCGCAGCTTGCTGCAATTGAAACGGAAGTTCATGAAATCGTTCGCAAGCTTGATGAAGAAAAGAAAATCATTTCAGCAACCATTATTAAAAACATACTTACGGGAAAAGAAAACGCTAAAGCTCAAATTCTTGAATATTATGATTCATGTATAAAAAGATTAGATGCAGCAGGTGAAGTAGAAAAAGTAACTGTTGCAATGTATGGCTACTCAAAAGAAAGGCTTGCAGCATTTATAAAAGAAAAGAAAAACGCGAAAGATTATCCGATTGAAAATATTGACTACAAATTTATACAGGACTTCGATTTATTTTTACTGAACCAAAAAGCAAATAAAGTTTCAGAAGCAAAACTCAAACGCAATACTGCTTCGAAACATCACAGTCGGATCAGAACAATTTTAATTCGCGCGCGCAAAGAAGGAATAATAATATCGCAATCCTTATGAAGAATTCAAATTAAAAAAGTCGCCTTCTAATCGAACTTATTTATCTACTGAAGAATTGGAGGCTTTGAAAGAACACAATCTAAATCACAATCCAACGCTGATTAAAATACGTGATATATTTCTGTTCTCTGTTTATACAGGCTTACGATTTGTAGATGCACAGATGCTCACAATGGATAAAGTAATAAAAGTAAAAGAAGATAAATACATGATTAAATATTGTTCAAGAAAAAACCGGAGAAGTTTAACAATACCATTTCTTCTTCCCGCAGTGAAGATCATGGAGAAGTATAACGATTCACCTGAACGGAAAATGTTCAATAGAGTGATCCCATCGATGTCAAACCAGAAATTAAATTCTTACCTGAAAGTAATTGCCAGCCTAGTTGGAATAACAAAAACACTTTCACATCACGTTGCAACACACACGTGTGCAACGACTGTCTTGTTAAACAATGAAGTACCAATGGAGGTAGTAAGTAAATGGTTGGGGCATACTAGTATTAAGACTACGCAGATTTATGGGAAGATTACGAACAATTATATGCAGAAGATAGCGGATAAGTT
>JADJFC010000015.1 GCA_016708785.1 Bacteroidota bacterium
AAAGAAGTAACAATATTCTTCTCTGTAAACCATCATTGACTGAAAAGCCCTGATCATCACCTGCTTTGGGGTCTGTAAAAGCAACCGGGTCAACATTATATTCATCAACTTTCGGCTTTAAATTTGCGTCCAAGTTGTTTAGAAGCATTCTTAATATCCATGTTCCGACAAGATAATACACAGATTTTGAAAGAAGATAGGATGTTGTTTTGATACGAACTTTTTCCTTTTAATTTTGTCAAAATCAATAACCCTCAAAAAGTCAAAAGAAGTGGCAGTCTGATAACCGAAGAATGCATCAACCTGTAAGTGCTGTGAACCGGAATGTCCAAGTAATGCAATTTACGAGGTGGTGCAGGTGGCGTTTTTCGAACGGAACATCCATAAAAAATGTTCAAACGTCTGGATGGCGGCGGAGTGGACAGTAATGCTCCCAAGCTCCTGTTTCAATGGATGCATACTACATCGTAACAGATAAATGTACTGAATGCGTAGGCTTTCGTGGCGACCACAATGTGCTAGGTTGTCTGAGACTGCTGCGTTGACGATCCAATTTCCGTGAATCAAGAAGTACTTCTTGGAAAGAGAAAGAAGCGATGCACGGTTGAATGATCAACTAAATAATAAAGGCCGCCAAACGTTCGCCTTTTCGGCCTTTCTTTCTACAAATGAATTTACCCAGATTACCAGTATATCTTTTATTCGTTATCGCTTAAATCTATTTGGTACGAAAACATCACTTGCTCAAAGTGATGACTCTCTCCATGTGTTGATTTTAAAATGCAACGTGGAAAATGACACTATACATCCAATCGCCAATTCAAATTCCAACGTCGGTTTTAGACTCACTGAATACGACAGGTTCATTTGACAAAACATTTGCAGACTTTAAAAACATTTCTGTTGGCGAAGTCGGAGATAATTTTCAAAGTGTACATGGACTTATCGAATTACAATGGAGACAAATATTATTACTCGGTTACATTCAAATAAAAAATGAAAGACAGATAGCATTTAGTTTTCCTCTCTCCGACTCCGCTTCATCATCAGCAAACCGGAATCAGAAAAACTGAGAGGCGATCGCTGGGTCAGGTTCCGTTTATTGTGCAGTGAACAAGTGAAATATAAAGGGAATTCTTCTATGTCTTATTAGGTTGGAAAGGTTTCAATCAGCTAGTGACAAAAAGTAATCAAGTTTGTTACATTGACGAGGCGTTTTGAAATTTGGATTTCCATTATTCCAAATCAGGTTCCGTTTATCGTAATCAGATACTATATTCTTTTGCTGCTAGCTACAATGTCTATTCGTTTCGATAATAATGGTAAAAAATTATCCTAGATCACATCCAGTGCACCAAAGTCAAAACAAGAAATCGATCTTTCAAGTCAATCAGGTCCTGATGGCACATATGACTCTTTCAATCTGAAAAAGGCTAACTATGTTTTGGATAAAGATGTTGATGGATCAGAAACGGCACCAACAAAAAATCTTCCTATCCCTCCTGAAAAATAAGTAGTCTGGTGCAGATTTACTTCGAATTAACCATATAGTTTCCCAGGTTTTCGCAGATAAAAGCGCAGATAAATACGCAGATTTTTGTGTTTTACCAATCCGATTTAGGTTGCCAAAATTATATTTGAAGTTATCAATTCACTAAAGCAATCTGCGATTTTATCTGCGCCTTTATCTGCGAAATCTGTTTAATGGCTTTACTATACCGCGGGAAATTTTCTTCAATAACTTTTATAATTTTATTCGCAATTTGGCCTATGTCTTTTATAACGTCGTCGCATAAAAGGCACGTCAATTATGCGGTAACAGGCCTGTAAGTTAAATAAAGTTATTTGTATGTTATTAATGCTGTCCATCTGTGGTGGATAGTCGTGACGGATAGAAGGAAAACTTGGGGTCTGTCCGCATGGCGTCAGCCATTTTTATTTATTAATCCATTTCAATTTATTGCTAAATATGTTTTGGGACGGTGTGATTTCTTGATCGCCGCCCCGGGGATTAAATATGTATTGATATGAAAGTGATAGTCTAGCCACAGATTTTACCTCGATTTCCAATGGATTTTACTAAAATTCGCCCTTCAAACCAACCACATGGAGAATTTAAAATTATTTATCCCCGGCCCCACCTATGTTTCCCCGATGTGCTTGCAAAAATGGTACACCGATGATTGGACACCGGACTCTGGAAGCGTCGGACCTTCAAAGTATCTCAATAAACTCAAGCAATTGATGTTTACCACGAACAAGATCGTTCTTAGTACTCTCAGGTACCGGGTTAATGGAAGGAGCAATTCGCTCAGCTACCAAAAAGAGCGATCGTTTTTCTGTTGGCGCATTTGGCAAAAAGATGGCATGAACTGGCATTACTGAATGGCATCGAAGCAGATCTGCATGAAGAAATCGCCGGTCATCCGAACGATGCCTCAAACAGTCGATAAATACCTCAAGACAGGAAATACGATGTAATTACCATCACACACAATGAGACTTCTACCGGACTGATGAATCCAATCGAATCGATTGCTGAAGTGATCCGTAAATATCCTGATGTTGTTTGGTTAGTTGATACGGTAAGTTCATTAGGCGGTGTTAAAATTGAAGTCGACAAATTAGGAATTGATGTTTGTATTTCTTCTTCAAAAAGCGCTTTGCACTTCCACCCGGATTGTCTCTGGCATCGGTTTCAGAAAAAGCTGAAGAGCGGTTCCGTAGTATCGGGCATAGGATATTACCTCGATTTCCTTACGCTTTGTGAATTCATTGAAAAGAAAGATCACCAATACTCTTGCACTCCTTCACTCTCACATATGTTTGCCATGGATTTCCAATTGGATCGTATCATGAAAGAAGGAATTGAAAATCGATTCATCCGTCACATTGAAATGGCAGAATATGTTATCAATTGGGCCAGCCACTTCTTCAAAGTATTCACTATGCCCGGTTTCGAATCAATGACAGGAACTACTATAGAAAACAAAAGAAATATTAAGATCGCAGATCTCATTAAGGATGGCGTATTTTTCGTTGATGATAAGGAATATTATTACATCTACGCTCAAACAATGAATGGCCGTCGTCAATACGGAATTGTTGGCGCTGCTTCTATTGACGATTACTTCAACAATGTCATCAAGAAGCACGAGCTTACACGACCGGATAAAGAAGAAGACAGAAAGAATCATGTTCGTTACAGCAATTTGAATTACGAACCGGTTTTATTTGCTTATCCGAATTTGCCTGCATTAGATGCAATCGTGAGTGATGTTGCGAAAGCGACACCGGAATATGATTTCATTACTGACGATGGAATCGGCCATACTTTCTGGATCGTAAAAGACGATAAACAAATTGCAGATATTACAAAACACTTCGCTTCCCTCCCATCTACTTATGTCGCTGACGGGCATCACAGGACTGCTGCGGCAGCATTGGTTGGTAAAGAATTGAAAGAGAAAAATCCTAATCATACAGGTAAAGAAGAATACAATTATTTCCTTGCTGTACATTTTCCTGACAACCAACTTGCCATCATGGATTACAATCGTGTAGTAAAAGATCTGAACGGAAATACTACCGAAGAATTTATTTCAAAGCTGAAAACAAGTTTTGAAGTTGAAGAAAAAGGAACGAAAGAATTTCGTCCAATGCATTTACATGAATTCGGAATGTATCTTGATGGAAAATGGTATCGATTAACAGCAAAGAATGGAACATACGATAACAATGATCCAATCGGTGCTTGATGTAACTATTCTTTCAAATCAAATCCTGGAACCAATTTTAAATATCAAAGATCTTCGTACAGACAAAAGAATTGAATTTGTAGGCGGATTAAGAGGATTGGAGAACTGGAAAAGCAGTGAATAATGGCAGCATGAAAGCAGCATTTGCACTCTACCCTGTTACAATGAAACAATTGATTGACAGCAGATGGCGGATTGATCATGCCTCCGAAAGTGACTTGGTTTGAGCCGAAGTTGCGGTCGGGGTTGGTTATTCATGCACTTTCTTAGATCGTAAATCGTAAATCGTAATTCGTTAATCGAATTGCACTTTGTAGGAAAGCAGTTAACAAACCTAATCGATTTACTACTAAGCAAAAACCATATTACTAATTACGATTTACGAAAAAAAGATGTCAATAAAAAAACGGCGAAAGGTACTTTACAGAACGATAAGAAATTATGTTTTCCCGTTCAGACAATCTGATGGAAAAGCTTCAGGTTCAATTTACGAATACAAATTTATAGACGATACCAGGTGCAACGATTGATCTTTCAATGTATAAAGGCAAAAAACTTTTGATCGTCAATACGGCATCTGCTTGTGGATTTACAGGACAATATTCCGAAATGCAACAACTGAGTGAAAAGTTCAAAGACAAAGTAAGTGTGATTGCTTTTCCATGTAATGATTTTGGAAAGCAGGAAAAAGGAACGAATGAGGAGATTCAGAGTTTCTGCTCAGTTAATTACGGTGTTACATTTAAAGTATTTCGCAAAACAAATATTAAGCGAACAACAATGACTGACTTATTTTACTGGCTGAGCAATTCAAAACTTAATGGGTGGAATGATCAAGTTCCGCTATGGAATTTCTGGAAATTTCTGATTGGGGAAAATAAATTAAGTAATTGCGGATTCGGTGCAATCCACAGACCTCTTACCAATTACCAATTTAAAATGATCAACCTCGACAACTACCACCGCATCCTCTCCGAATTGAAACCATTCAATGCGCAGTTGGTTGCTGTGAGTAAGACGAAGCCGGTTGAAGACATTAGTGAATTGATGGAGCATGGACAAAAGATCTTTGGAGAGAATTACGTACAGGAATTAATAGAAAAGGCAAATGTTATTCCGGATGCTGAATGGCATTTCATTGGACATCTTCAATCGAACAAAGTAAAAAGCATTCTTCCTGTTACTAAATTGATCCATGGTGTTGACAGTATAAAACTTCTTCAAGAGATCAATAAACAAGCTGAGAAACAAAATTTGATTATCAACTGTCTCTTGCAGATTTACATTGCTTGAAGAAACAAAATTTGGACTAGATTATAATGAAGCTGAAGAGTTCCTCACCGGACCTTTGACAGACCAATTGAAAAATGTGAACATAAAGGGTTTTATGGGAATGGCATCCAACACTGAGGACAACAATTTAATTCAGGCAGAATTTCGTACGCTAAAAAAATTCTACGATACTTATAAGCAACTGGGGCTTGATACGCTTTCCATGGGCATGACGAGCGACTATATGATCGCCTTGAACGAAGGAAGTACCATGATCAGAATTGGTTCGGCTATTTTTGGATCAAGAACCTAACAGTCTACATATGTTAAATTCAGGAATATTTTCGCATTATTGACAACACTTCATGGTCATTCTGCATTTTTCCTTTTACTCAAGCTGCACGAAGATTAGGTTCAAATTCTTTAAATCATTTCGATTATTACTAGCACTCATCTTTATTGGATCGATTAGTGCAATCCTTGACGCATCAGGTTTTACCAAAATATTCACATCAGATTATTCACAAGCCTGGTTGTGGCTAGGTCTTTCCGGAATTGTTGGTTTAACTTTCGGCGATTATTTTGCTTTTGAAGCTTACTCGATTTTAGGTGCTAGATTAGGAAGTGTGCTCACCACCTTTGCTCCTGCTGCTGCACTTTGTCTGGCATGGATCTTATTAGGCGAAACATTATCATTCATAGGAATCATAGGAATTTCATCACAATTTTCGGAGTCAACTTTATCAGTCTTGGTAAAAAAGAAAGAGATAAAATTCCAACAAACAAGCAATCTAAAATTTCATTGGGTGTAATTGCAGGTATAATGTCTGCCTTTTGCCAAGGTGCCGGGTTGGTACTTGCAAAAAAAGGCATGATAATGGAAAAAGAATTGAATATTACTATCAATCCCTTTCATGCTACATTTATCAGATTAGCAATTGCAACAACATTTCTTTACGTATTTACAATTCTGAGAGGCAAATTGAAATTTGTCTTTCAACCAATACTGGAAAATCGCGAAGAAGGAATTAAATATGCAATTGCCGGAACTATTTTCGGTCCTACGCTTGGCGTTTCATTATCACTTTTTACAGTTGCTCTGATAGAACCATCAATCGCACAGACAATATTTTCTCTTGTGCCTGTTTTTGCAATATTCGTTGCCCGCATTTTGACTAAAGAAAAAATCACGTGGCAATCGCTTTCCGGTGTTACGATTGCCATGAGCGGCGTCATGATACTTATCTGGAGAGAGCAAATTGAAAATCTATTTTTATAGAAGTACCGGAGATTCTTTTTGTCCAATTGAAAGAGAAAAAAAAAGCGTGAGTATTATTATTTTCAATAATATTTAATTTTTCAATTTTTCAAGAATAGCATTTAATGCAAGCGAATAAGAGTACAACCCAAACCCACTAATACTTCCCACACATTTTCCGGCAATCATAGAATGATGTCTATATTCCTCCCTTGCAAAAACGTTTGAGATGTGAACTTCAACAACGGGAGACTTAATTGCTGCTATAGCATCTGCTATAGCGACGGACGTATGTGTATAACCTCCTGCATTGAGGATTATACCATCTGCTGAAAAGCCATGTTGCTGAAGGTTATTGATAAGTTCTCCTTCCACATTCGACTGATAATAAGTGAGATTTACCTCATTAAACTCCTTCTTCAATTCTTCAAAATAGTCTTCGAAGGTTTGATTACCATATACATCCGGCTCCCTTTTGCCTAAAAGGTTAAGATTTGGCCCATTAATAATGTGAATTGTCATTTGAACAAGGATTTCATGCGCAAATTAGTAACAATTATTCAAATTTTTATGTGGAAAAGTTTTCATTGCCATTCCTTTCAAGGCTTCATTTTAATGACTTTTGTTATATATCAAAATACGACCTGTCTGAGCTGGAAAAGTTATACAATTGGTTTCAAATCGTACTTGAAACTTGAGCGCTCGCTTTCGGAAAATTCCGTTGAAGCGTATGTGCATGACTTGAATATGCTCGAACAATTTTTGATCATCACCAAACAATCTTTAAGTCCGGGAGAAATAAAAGTCGATCACCTCCGCGAATTCCTTACCTGGATAAATGAAGTTGGATTAAGTGCAAGAAGTCAGGCTCGTATTATTTCAGGATTAAAAGGTTTTTTTAAGTATTGTTTGATCGAGAATATTGTAACGGATGACCCTTCACAACTACTTGATTCACCTCGTCTTGGAAGAAAACTTCCCTGATACACTTTCTGTTCATGATATCGATAATCTGATTGCTGCTATAGACCTCAGTAAACCTGAAGGCGTAAGAAATAAAGCAATGATGGAAACGCTTTACAGCTGCGGGCTTCGGGTCAGTGAATTGATTTCACTGAAATTATCGAATGTGCATTTTGAGATCGGCTTTGTAAAAGTAATTGGTAAAGGCGATAAAGAACGACTTGTTCCAATTGGAAGTGTTGCAATTAAACACATAAGATCTACATCAATGAGATCCGTTGTCATTTGAAAATTCAAAGTGGTTGCGAAGATTTTGTTTTCCTGAATAAAAACGGAAGACCACTTTCAAGAGTGATGGTCTTTATGATCATTAAACAATTATCTGAAAAAATAAATTTAAAAAAAGTATCAGTCCACACACCTTTCGTCATTCATTTGCCACACATTTGATCGAAGGCGGAGCTGATCTACGAGCAGTACAGGAAATGCTCGGACACGAATCAATTACCACCACAGAAATCTATACACATCTCGATCGCGACTTCTTACGCGCATCGATATTAAAACATCATCCTCGGGCATGAGTTCTTTTTAACTAAAAAATAGATTGATGAAATTAAATAAAAAGAGATTTTCATTTTACTAGAGTGTTTATCACTCTTCATTTACTCATTCACTATTGACTTGAATGAAAAAAGCACTATTGAAATTAAAAGCGGTTCAAAGAATGTAGGCGATACAATTCAATTCTCCGGCTATTATTGGACGGTCAAAGAATCAAATGGCAAACACACAGGACCGGGAAGCAATTACTTTTCAAGTTCAAAAGAAAACGTTTATGTAGATGCTGAAGGGAAATTACATTTAAGATTGACCTTCAGAAACGACAAATGGTATTGTCCTGAAGTAAGAATGATCAATAATCTCGGCTATGGGAAATACATTTTCGAAATTGATTCTCTCGTAACTCCACTTGATAAAGATATTGTTGTTGGATTATTCATGTATGACCGTGAAGACTCCGTCAATTTTCACAAAGAGGTGGATATAGAATTTTCACAGTGGGGGAAAGACAACTCCCTGAATTCTCAGTATGTCATGCAACCAAAGGAAGATGAAGCCTACCGATTTAATACTGACTTCACTAAAAAATCAAAGCACACCATTGAAATAAGGAAAAAAAAGATAGGCTTCAAATCAACTTACCAAATGGATAGTGATGGTGGTTGTTTCAGCAAAAATTTTTCTCATTGGAAGATCAAACCCAATAAAGAATACAAAAGTCTGAATGAAAGAGTGAGTATCAATGTCTGGCTTTATCGGATGTCAGAACCTTCCAATTTGAAAGAGTTTGAGATCGTCATCGCTAAATTTGAATTCAAGCCGTTTAACTTTGCAGGAATTCTTAATCCGGCACCAAACGCAAAATAAGAATCACCAATGTTTCTACGCGGATTAACTTCGATTTTTTTTCTCATCATATCCAACTTCTTTATGACATTTGCCTGGTATGGGCATCTTCAATTCAAGAAATGGAACATCTTCCAGACAACAGGTCTTATCGGACTTATTTTTATCAGTTGGGCAATCGCACTTCTTGAATATTCCTTTCAAGTTCCCGGTAACAGACTAGGTTTCAATGAGAATGGTGGTCCGTTCAATCTCTTTCAATTAAAGATCTTACAAGAGGTCATCACCTTGGTCGTTTTTTCATTTTGCGCAATCGTTATTTTTAAGACAGACAAGCTGCAATGGAACTACCTGGTTGGCTTTGGCTTTTTACTTTTAGCTGTGTTTTTTATCTTTAAAAAATGGGATTAAAGAAAGACTTTTTCACAGTCTGCCTGAATTAATTAACATATCCTTGCCGAGTAAAATACATCTTTATCTTTACCCTCTCCATTGTACATATGACAGATATAGAATTCAATAAAAACGAAGATTCCATGCGACAGCTGGTGGATCAATTAAAGCACCGTCAAAGCAAAATCGCTGAAGGTGGTGGTCCAAAGAATGCCGCAAAACAAAAAGAGCAAGGAAAAATGCTTGCCCGTGAGCGGATAGAATATCTCATCGACAAGAACACAGACTTTTTCGAGATCGGTGCCTTCGTTGCCGAAGACATGTATGCCAGAATACGGCGGATGTCCTGCAGCAGGTGTTGTAGCCGGAATTGGCTATGTAAAAGGCAAACAATGTGTGATCGTAGCCAACGATGCTACAGTAAAAGCCGGAGCATGGTTTCCTATGAGTGGTAAGAAAAATTTGCGCTTACAGGAAATTGCAATGGAAAACCACTTACCAATTATTTATTTGGTTGACAGCGCAGGAGTATTTCTGCCTTTGCAAGACGAGATCTTTCCTGACAAAGAACATTTCGGTAGAATTTTCCGGAACAATGCCATCATGTCTTCAATGGGAATCATTCAGGTTGCCGCTATCATGGGAAGTTGCGTAGCAGGCGGAGCTTATCTGCCAATCATGAGCGATGAAGCAATGATCGTCGACAAGACCGGAAGTATTTTTCTTGCCGGATCATATCTGGTCAAAGCAGCAATTGGCGAAGACATCGACAATGAAACACTTGGTGGTGCCACGACACAATGTGAGATCTCAGGAGTTACAGACAATAAATTTCCAAACGACAAAGCAGCTTTAGATCATATCAAAAACATCTTCAGCAAGATCGGCGATTTTGAAAAAGCAGGATTTAACAGAGTGAAATCAGTGGCTCCGGTAAAAAGTATCAAAGAACTTTACGGCATTGTACCTACTGAAGCATCAAAGCAATATGACATGCATGAAGTTATTGCTCGTCTTGTTGATGGTGGTGAATTCGATGAGTACAAAGATAAATTTGGTCAAAGCATTGTGTGTGGTATTGCGAGAATAGACGGCTGGTCAGTTGGCATTGTTGCCAATCAACGTAAAGTTGTAAAAAGCACAAATGGCGAAATGCAGTTTGGCGGAGTTATTTATTCTGACTCAGCAGACAAGGCGGCACGTTTTATCATGAATTGCAATCAACGGAAAATTCCACTGGTATTTTTGCAAGATGTCACCGGATTTATGGTTGGTTCAAGAAGCGAACAAGGAGGAATAATAAAAGACGGAGCAAAAATGGTCAATGCCATGAGTAATTCAGTTGTTCCAAAGTTTACCGTCATCATCGGAAATTCGTATGGAGCCGGTAACTATGCTATGTGCGGCAAAGCCTATGATCCGCGATTTATCATTGGATGGCCAACGGCACAGATTGCAGTAATGGGCGGTGCTCAGGCGGCAAAAGTATTATTGCAAATTCAAGTAAGCGCATTGAAAGCAAAAGGGAAAGAGATCACCAAAGAAGATGAAGCGGAATTACTGAAGAAGATCACGGACAAATACAATTCACAGATCTCTCCATATTATGCAGCATCCAGACTGTGGTTGGATGCTGTGATCGATCCCGTAGATACCCGTAAGTGGATCTCCATGGGAATTGAAGCAGCGAACCACTCTCCTATCACAAAACAATATAACGTAGGAATCATTCAAACATAAAACACATGAGCCTGATCGACAAAATCAATAAAGTAAAAGAGTTCCATGAGACATTCGGATTAGAATTTCATGAGACACCTACAACAAATGTCAGCGACAGGATCGTCGACCTCCGCCATCGGTTGATGCAGGAAGAAAATGATGAATACCTGGAAGCTTGCAAAGAAGGAAATCTGACCTGATTGCTGATGCTTTAGGTGACAAGATGTACATCCTTTTCGGAACAATCATAGCTCACGGACTTCAACATAAGATCGAAGAAGTTTTCGATGAAATTCATAGAAGCAACATGAGTAAACTTGACGCAAATGGCAAACCAATTTACCGGAAGATGGCAAGATCCTGAAAAGCGAAAATTATTTCTTACCCGATATTAAAAGTATTCTGAAATAAGTCAAAAGGTCAGAGGTCAAATGTAACTTTAGTGACCTTTGACCTCTGACCTTTGACCTATTTATATATCTTCGCACTCCAAATTACCTATCAAATTATGATTAAAATTACTTTTCCTGACAAAAACGTCAGAGAATATCCAAAAGGAACAACTTCATTCGAGATCGCTAAAAGTATCAGCGAAGGACTGGCCCGAAATGTATTGGCAGCAAAAGTAAATGGGGAAACCTGGGATGCTTCGCGTCCGATTGACTCCGACTCTACTCTTCAATTATTGACGTGGGACGATAAAGAGGGAAAAAGCACCATGTGGCATTCCTCCGCTCACTTAATGGCAGAAGCTTTGGAAGCACTATATCCGGGTGTAAAATTTGGTATTGGTCCTCCCGTTGACAATGGATTTTACTACGACGTAGATCTTGGTGGTAATACCATTTCATCTGACGATTTCAAGAAGATCGAAGATAAAATGGTGGAACTTGCAAGGAAAGGATCGAAGTATGAACGTACTTCTGTATCAAAGAAAGACGCCATTGCATTCTTCACTGAAAAAGCAGATGAATACAAGTTGGATCTTTTGAATGATTTGGAAGACGGCACTATTACTTTTTACAAGCAAGGAAACTTCACTGACCTTTGCCGTGGTCCACACATTCCTGAAACCGGTTTCATCAAAGCCGTAAAGCTGATGAACATAGCCGGTGCATATTGGAGAGGTGATGAAAAGAATAAGCAGTTGACGCGTATCTATGGAATTACCTTCCCTAAAAAAAGTCAGCTTGATGAATATTTGACTATGGTTGAGGAAGCAAAAAAACGCGACCATAGAAGAATCGGGAAAGAGTTAGAAATTTTCACATTCGATGATGATGTTGGTCCGGGCTTACCTCTTTGGTTACCAAATGGCGGAGCAATCATCGAGCAACTTGAAAAACTTGCGAAGTCAACAGAGCAAGCTGCAGGTTATAGTCGCGTTCGTACTCCACACATTGCGAGAGAGTCAATGTATTTGACGAGTGGACACTTGCCGTATTACGAAGACAGTATGTACCCTCCTATGATTTTGGAAGGTGAGAAATACTATCTGAAGGCGATGAATTGTCCGCATCATCATAAGATCTACAAAGAACTAAATCCAAGTTACAAAGACCTTCCAATACGTTTAGCTGAATACGGTACATGTTATCGTTATGAGCAATCGGGAGAACTTTTCGGATTGATGAGAGTTCGTTGTTTGCAAATGAACGATGCTCACATTTATTGTACGAAAGAACAATTTGCCGAAGAGTTCAGAGCGGTGAATGAGATGTATTTGAAATACTTCAAGATCTTCAATATCGATAAATATGTGATGCGTTTCTCGACACATGAACCCAAAAAACTGGGTAAAAAGTATGTTGACGAGCCGGAATTATGGCTGGAAACAGAAGACATGGTGAGAAAAGTGTTGATCGAATCAAACATTCCTTATGTCGAAGTTCCTGATGAAGGAGCCTTTTATGGGCCAAAAATCGATGTTCAGGTATGGAGCGCAATTGGCAGAGAATTCACATTAGCGACCAATCAAGTTGATTTCGCAGTTCCACGTCGATTTGGCTTGACCTATAAAAACAGCCAAAATAAGCTGGAAACGCCAATTTGTATTCATCGTGCGCCACTTGGAACCCATGAAAGGTTTATTGGCTTCCTGATCGAGCACTATGCCGGCAATTTCCCTATATGGTTAGCTCCCAAACAAGTAAGTATCCTTAGTATAAGCGAAAAATACAACGACTACGCTAAAAAACTTTTACAATTGCTAATAAATTCCGATATTCGCGGACTTGTTGACTCTAGAGATGAGACGATAGGTAAAAAGATTCGCGATGCTGAGATGAAAAAGATTCCTTTCATGCTCATTATCGGTGAAAAAGAGTTCAATGAAAATAAAGTTTCAGTCCGTCGTCACGGCTCAGGAGATGTTGGAAGTTTCACTATCGAAGAGTTCGCGAAAATGGTTCAAGAAGAGATCAACAATAGCTTAAACATCAACAAACAATAAATTACATTTAGCAAGGAGGTTCCAATAGCAGCACCAAATCAATCCAACAGTAGGCCACCACTTTTTAACCGATCAACGTCGAGTCGTCCACCTTATCAAAGAGGACGCGGACCAGTAAAAAAAGAAGACGAGCATCGCATTAACGAACGGATCAGAGTTCCGCAAGTTCGTCTTGTTGGGGATAATATCGTCAGCGACATTTATCCAACGGAAGAAGCGTTGAAAATGGCAAAAGAGCAGGAATTAGATTTAGTAGAAATCGTTCCAACAGCTGACCCTCCTGTTTGTAGAATCATCGAGTATCAAAAATTCTTATACGATAAGAAGAAAACAGGCACTGGAAGAATATGGTAAAGTAGAATTGCTTCCGAAGTTAGAGGGGAACAGGATGTTTATTCACCTGGCTCCGATTCCTCGCAAAAAAAGTAAGTAGTAAGTGGTGAGTAGTAAGTAGCACTTCAATCTTCGAATTGACAAATTGAATCGCACTACAAAGAATCCATAACATTTGGAAATAGGAATTAATCAAATAAGTTAAATAGTCAAGGCGATGCCAAAAATGAAAACGCACTCCGGTGCGAAGAAACGGTTTAAATTAACCGGTACAGGAAAGATTAAAAGAAAACAGGCTTACAAGAGTCACATTCTGACGAAAAAGGAAACGAAGCGTAAACGTAATCTTACGAAAACAGCTTTAGTATCTTCCGGAGACACGTACAGAGTTGAAAGAATGTTAACGATCTAATTCTTTTAATCAAACAAATCAATTATTAACCAGGTGAAAAGCAAAAAAGTTCTACGTAAGGTAGACGCTTAAGCCAAAAAACAAAAAAAATGCCTCGTTCAGTCAATGCCGTCGCGTCCCGCGCCCGCAGAAAAAAAATGTTCAAACTCGCCAAAGGTTACTGGGGTGCGAGAGGAAATGTTCTTACAGTAGCTAAGAACACAGTAGAAAAAGGTTTAGGTTATGCATACCGTGACCGTCGTCAAAAGAAACGTAATTTCCGTTCATTATGGATACAACGTATCAATGCAGGTGCTCGTCTATATGACATGAGCTATTCTGAATTGATGGGTAAAGTACACGCAAAGAATCTAGGTATAAATCGTAAGACGCTTGCCGATCTTGCAATGAATCATCCTGATGCTTTCAAAGCAGTGATTGATTCTGTCAAATAAAACTACGCCATAGTTTTTAGTGAATCAATGTTTAAAGAGAACCTTCGGGTTCTCTTTTTTTTTGTGGGAATGAGTTGTTGTTAGCTGGTTTCAAGTTGCATGTTTCAGGTTCTGTGTGAAACGATGGTGCTTAAAACAGAACATCGTAAATCCGCTCCTACTTGCAACCTGCCTAACCTGCAAACCTAAAAAACATCCCAGTTGCCAAATATTATGTTAACCATCAATCCTACTTTCTCTTCAACTTATCCGCCGCTGCTTTATAAGCCGGTGAAATACTAAGAGTCGATGTGAAATCTTTTTGGGCTGCAGCTTTATCGCCAAGTTTCTCATAACACACCCCACGATTAAAAATGCCTCCGCATATTGATCGTTAATTCGGATAGCTTCTGAATAGAACTTGACAGCTTCTTTGTAATTGGCAGAAAGTACAGAGTTTATGTAACCTAGATTAAAATATGCATCTGAATAATTTGGATCAATTTTAAGAATTGAATTGTAATCAGCAACAGCCTTCCCTACTTCACCTTTGTTCTGGAAATATAATCCACGATTATAAAGCGCCTCAGTACTGGCAGGTTGAACTTTTAGTGCATTGTTATAGTATTGTTCTGCCAGCGGATTATTTTTCACAGCATAAATGTTTCCTAATTGTATGAATGCATCGTAATCATTTTGAAGATCGATCACTGTGTTGAAAGAAGAAACGGCCTTTGCCGTATCACCCATTTCCTTATAAGCAAAACCACTCAAATAATATGCACGGTACAAGATTCTTATCCGAGCTTCAATGCTTCATTTGAATAAAGCAAGCTCTTCTGATAACCTCTGATGTAAAAATACAATTCAGATAATTTAAGATAAGCATCTTTATTCTTTGGATCTAATTTTACAACTTTTTCAAATGCGTCTGATGCTTTCTTTATTTGGAATGTCTTGAAAGCTACGTCAGCTAATACCATCAAATACTCTGTATTAGTACTGTCTAATTCGCAAGCTCTATTCAAGTCAGTAAACGCCTGATTCATCACATTTCTCTGAATGAAGATCTGTCCGCGTTCAAATAACAATTCAGCACGATTCGGATTTGCAGCGATTTCGTCATTCAATTTTGCAAAAGCGTCTTTTGTTGGAATGCTTTTCTCAGCCTCCTTCTCAGCATTTTTATTTTTACATGCCGATAGCCCTAAAGTGATTATTAGCCCGGCCGCTATGAGTTTCTTCATCGAATTTGGTAAGTGATACATAGAAATTGGTAAGTAGTGACTAGCAAATTTTGCTTCGTAGCCAAAGGTAATAGTAATTTGAGATGACACAAAAGAACAATGGTCAGACATATGCTAGGCGGAATTTGAAAATTCCGCCTAGCATATGTCTGACCATTGTTCTTTGACCAAATGAATAAGTTAAGTGGGGCTACTCACCACTTACCAATCAATACTCACTTATTGCGCCGCAGCTTCAGTCATTATAACACGGATCTTTCCTTCGATCTCATCAGAAAGTTCAGGATTGTCGTGTAAAAGTTGCTTAACAGAATCACGACCTTGTCCAAGTTTTGTTTCGCCATAGCTAAACCAAGAACCGGATTTTTTGATGATGCCTTTATCAACTCCTAAGTCAACGATCTCTCCTACTTTAGAAATTCCTTCACCATACATGATGTCGAATTCTGCCAGACGGAAAGGAGGCGCTACTTTATTTTTAACCACTTTTACTTTTGTACGGTTACCGACAACGTTCTCTCCATCTTTGATTTGACCGATACGACGGATATCAACACGAACTGAAGCGTAGAATTTTAATGCATTACCGCCTGTCGTTGTCTCCGGATTACCGAACATCACACCAATTTTCTCACGAAGCTGGTTGATGAAGATGCAACAACATCCTGTGCGATTGATTGAAGCTGTCAATTTTCTTAATGCTTGTGACATCAAACGAGCTTGAAGTCCCATTTTGCTTTCACCCATTTCACCTTCGATCTCCGCTTTTGGAGTTAAAGCCGCTACAGAGTCAATTACAATGATATCAATAGCGCCCGAACGGATCAGGTTTTCTGCGATCTCAAGTGCTTGCTCACCATTGTCAGGCTGTGACATCAATAGATTCTCAATGTCCACTCCAAGCTTCTGAGCATAGAATCTGTCGAATGCATGTTCTGCATCGATGAAGGCTGCTATACCACCATTTTTCTGAACGTTTGCAATAGCATGAATTGCCAATGTTGTTTTACCGGATGATTCAGGTCCGTAGATCTCGATCACACGACCTTTTGGAAAGCCACCTATTCCAAGTGCCATATCCAATGTAATAGAACCGGTAGAAATTGATTCCACTTGTTCAACAGGCTCATCGCCCATTTTCATAATTGTTCCTTTACCGTAAGCTTTCTCAAGCTTGTCGATCGTCAATTGAAGGGCTTTCAATTTTTCTTTGCCATTTTCTCTAGCTAATTCTTTAGCTGATTCTTTAGTCTCTGCTGCCATAGTATTTTATGTTTATTTGTTTCTCTTTTTAGTGATTGTCTTACAATCATCAATAATTTATACAAATGTGCTAAATCTTTTGATACGTGGTGCTTTTCGGGCAAAATTTATTAACAAATTAACCTTAAAAAGCATGAAATTGTTGATAAATAGTTTGGATTGTGTCATAGTCAATATAAAAACCTGCATTTATTAGGGTTTACAGTTTAAAAACAATTCGTTTAAAGTTTAAAGTTGCCACACACCAACTTTTAACATTAAACATTAAATAAATTGTATAATCAGTGAAGCTGGGCCCCGGCCCCACTTTGTCCATGGGGCGGGCGCTGGACCCAGCCACCAGTCCATTCGTGAATTCGTGGCTCAAGTGAGGCTGCTTTGGACCCATTAATTCCTGCCACGAATCCACGCATAATAATAGTCCATTCGTGAATTCGTGGCTCAAACATAGTCTACCAAAAAAAACGCCCTGCCACCGGCAGAGCGTTTATTCAAAGAAAAAAGTTCAAGTGTTATTTTATTTCGATATTGACGTCGCCGTCATTTTTGATAGTCTTGGTTTTTCCTTTGGACTTGATTTGAACTCCATTGCTGTCGATCTTTACGAAAGATTCATCACCATTATCGCCTCCGCTGATGAAAACTCCATTCTCATCAATTTTAACACGACTGTTGGAACCATTGAAATTGACGCTTTCTCCATCTATTGTGTTTTCTGATCCATCACAATCAATGCAGGTCAATCCTCTTTCAGTCATCAACCAGTTCTTACCAAGCATATCATTGTCATAAATATTCTGAACATTGTCGATATCGTATATGAATCCATCCAAAGAAGGGTCTAAATAAACTTTAGCGCCGACAGGTACTTTTAAAAGCAACTGTACTTTTTGTCCACGATACTTTTCGTCTTTGTCGATTATGAATCGATTATTGAATTTCATAACAGAATCAAATTGTGATAAGGAATATGATATGTGTGTTGCTCTGTCAGATGCTTCTTTACTGGATGAACCACGTGCATATAAGATCTGTACTAACTGAAATGAATCGGTTGTGCTTTTAACAACATCCAAATGGATATCGCCTGATTTTAATTGACCGTCTTGCATTTTCAGGAAGAACTCGCCATTCCAATCTTCTTTTCCCCCAATTATCATAATACTTTTTCTCACCTTGGCCTTCACTTTTATTATCCATTTCGAGGACGATTGATCGGGAAGCGGGTTGAGTGATTGGCATTATCTGGCGAACACTTGAACTTTCAGAGAATTCACTGCCTACTTTAAATCCCAATACGATACATACAACCAATGCTAGTAGCCATAGTCCCAGTGCTGTGAATCCAACTACACGAGAAGACTTCTGAATATTGAACAGCATTCGGGCTCCGGCGTAAGCAAGCATCAGGAATGGGATTGCTATTAGCAGTACAGCGCATATGAAAGCTAAACCAAATTGAAATCCATCAGGGAAGACGTGTCTTAAAAATTCAGGGATGTGTGTTCCCGGCAATCTGAATAAGGCCAGAATTGAAAAGAACATTGCAACACCAATTACTAAACCGATAAACAAAAAAATGATCGCTATCAATTTTCCGATGAAGAGGAATAAGTATTTGAATAATGTCCCTACACCTTCAAAAAAACGGCTAACGAAAGAATCCTTTTTTGGTTTGCTTCCTTCTTGCACATTTTTTTCTATGCTAGAAACATTCACAGCCTCGCCTCTCATTTTCAGCTTTTCAACTGAAGAATCGGCTTGGGGGATGATGATCCATAGTATTACATAGAGAAGAAATCCTGAACCGAAAAATATAAGTGCCCCTGCAAAGATCAAACGGATCCAAACAGGATCGATATCGAAGTAAGCTGCAATACCGGAACATACACCACCAACAACTTTCTCATCAGGGTTTCTGAACAATCGTTTTTGTGTTTTGCCTTCTATGATAGGTTCTTGTTTCTCTTCATTGGAATTATCAGAGTCATTGAATTGCTCAGGCCTTCCCATTAGCAACGTCACTTCTTCAACATCTTCCAATGTGATCACCTGTTTGCTGTCTTTCACCTTCTCCTGAAACATTTCAGCAATGCGGGACTCAATATCCTGCATGATTTCATCGCGTCCTTCCGCAGTTGTAAAATGCAGTCGGATGGATTCCAGATACGCTTTGAATCTCTCGTAAGCGTTCTCATCGATATGGAAAACAATTCCACCGATATTTACTGTTACAGTCTTATTCATGATGATCAGATTTTTGTGTGGTCAGGCGAACAGCTTCAACAAGTTCATTCCAGGTTGATCTAAGCTCTTCTAAAAATTTTGTCCCTAATGGGGTTAAAGAATAATATTTGCGTGGCGGTCCGGATTTGCTCTCTATCCATCTGTACTGAAGTAGTCCGCCATTTTTCAATCGGGTCAGCAACGGGTATAATGTTCCCTCCACGACGATCAACTTTGAGACTTTCATTTTGGCAATAATGTCAGAAGGATAAACTTCTTCCTTCTCAAGAATTGACAAAATACAAAACTCCAGTACACCTTTACGCATTTGAGCTTGTGAATTTTCAAGGTTACTGCTCATTGCTGTTTTTTTAGTGATTGGTAAGTAGTTTGTTGATTTTTCGAGAATCATAATTTGCGATTCTTAATTCGAAAGCCAACCGTTAATAATTCGTTATTCATCCGATAGCTATCGGGATTCGTTATTCGTCTCTATTTATTGTGCGATCAAACTCGCCTTCTCCACCTGCGGAAGTGAAGCTGTGCGATCAATTTGACGGGCATCCAGATTATCAGCAAATATGCTTCCTTGTCCGATTACTCTGGAGTAACTATCGCCGGTGCTTCCTGATACGATGATCTTTCCGCTTCCTTTCACGAGCATTCCAACCGTAAGTGTTCTTACATCCATTCGGATGCTACCGCTGCCGTTTACTTTAAGCAGAAGGATATCGGAGTTGACAAGCCCGTTTGCATAGATCTTTGCATTTCCATTCACTTCAACCAAATTGATATCAGTTGCAGTAACATAAATAGTAATTGCATGATTGTTATTTCCGGCAATGATCAGTGCACCATTTTCGATCGTGGTAGTGATTTCTTTCACCATGTCCTTCTCCCCTTCTATTCGAATTGAATTAGACTCGCCTTGAGATAAGATTACATTAGCTGTAGTGTTGACGATAAGGCCTGAGAAATTGTTTACATTTCTTAAGTCAGTAGCGAGCTCAGATGAGTCGCTGCTTGGAAAAGCATAACCTGTTAATGAAAGCAGGATGGCAGCAAAAAAGAATTTCGTTTTCATTGGATTGATATTTAGTGTGTAATTATTTAGAACTATGTATTACCTTGTTATTGTGTGATACAAAGATACGGTCATAGAAAGGTATTATGCAATACATAGTACTAAATATTTTTGAAAAAGTTCAATAAATTTAGATATAGTATTGATTTTCAGTTAAATAATTTTGATGTGTAAAGTATGGAAAATTGAAAAATTCGAAAATTTGAAATAATGCGATTAAAAAGACATAAATTTTTGCGGAATTATTAAAATTTACGGCAGCAAAATTCTGATTAATCGGCAAAATCACATACGACCCCTCCGGGGTCGGGGGTGGTGGGAATTCATACATTTTTTCTACCAACATTTGACCCCTCTGGGGTCATGAAGCTGAATTCGGACGTTTTTCTACAAATATTGACCCCTTTGGGGAACATGGTGGGATCTGGTTGTGAAACATCCAACCAATTTTTAATGATTGATTGTTTCACATCAATTGGAACAAATGGCAGGCAATCGAACATGATTCAGAACATCATAGACACCCAAGCGCAACCCTTGGGGTCGTTCCATTTACGTAGCTAGATTGACATTTGATGTAACATCAAATTACATAGCGGAATCGCTATTTGATCCAACATCAATTTACATAGTCGCATCGCCAATTGATCTAACATCAAATTACATAGTCGGATTGCTATTTGATCTAACATCAAATAGCAATCCGCCCGACCCCAGCGGGGTCGCATGTTGGTAGAAAAACGAACCCATAAATCCGAATCGACCCCAGAGGGGTCGTACGTGATTTGGCAATACAATTTCAGAAATGGACATCAATCAATTTCATTGATGAATCCAGAAAGAAAATCGAGAAAGAGTTTAATGTGTCGGCGATAATAACATTTCACAACACATTAAACTCTTTAAACACATTAATCAATTAAAAAAATAAAAAATCAATGCATCACACTAACCCGAACAGTCTTCGACAAATTTCCATTCACAAATTTGCCCATGTACAATCCTGATGGTATCGTTGAAACATCAATTGTAAACTTTCCGTCGGAGATGTTTGTCGAAATTTTTTGCGATAAAATTTCTTTGCCTTCAAGAGAATACAACGCGAAGAAACTATTTTCACTATTTGTTACTTTATATGTGATCGTTAATTTATCACTGCATGGATTCGGATAAACTCCGGCCTGAAGTTGCTTCTCCTCCCCTACACTTACATTGAAACCGGGTAATTGTATGGACCAAAGTTTTGGAGTACCGCTGTAACCAACCTCTACCAGATAAAGCATATTGCTATCGAGTACCATATCAACAGGATGATTAAATCCCATTGCTATACGAGTTGAATGGAATGAATAGCTATCACCTGTACTGTCTTTTACCATTTCCAGATGAAGGATATCTTCTCCCGGATCACCGAAAGGTGACATTAACGATGAAGCACCTGCCAATAAAGAATCACCTCGTGTGTAACAGGTAATAAATCCATTGCCTCTGAATTCTGAATCAAGGATGCTGTCTTTGTCGAACACTAATCCTAATGGTGACCGATGCGCAGTGAAGCTGTACATACCAATTGCCAGATCACTTGCATCCATGATCATTCAATTGGTAGAATCTCTGAAGCGGTCTCCATCCGGACCATAAGTCAGGCAAGTTTTCGTTAAAGTCAATCCTCCGGGTTGTTGTGGAAAGGCCGGATCGTTTGTAAAGAATCCTTGCACATAACTTGTGCTGGCATGATTGATCATCACATCAGCAGAAGAATCAAACCCTGCGAATTGCTGTGGATTATATGAATCACCCATTACCCAAGGAAAACCATAATGATGTCCGCTTTGGATCCAGTTCAATTCATCATCCGCATCTCTGTCGCCGGAATTTTCCGCGCCAAAAAGATCTCCGGTACCATTGTAAGCAAAGTCATATGTGTTTCTGATTCCTCTGCACAAAATAAGTCCAAGTGTATCAAGAGCAATTGAATCATCCGGCAAGATCAGACTATCGCCATCAACAGGAATTTTTAGAATTACGGAAGTGATGGGTTTATTTCTAATTCCACTATAGAGTCCGTATCGAGTTTGTTCTTCGCCATGATCTCCACGTGAACCGCTATTCACATAAATTGAATCACCGGTAGAGTTTACAATTGTACCACTGAACAGGTGATCAAAGTAGTCGGCAGTTTCATAGGCGTCAGAAATAGCAACAACATTCCATGACCAACTTCCATTGGGCTGTAATCTTCCTCGTGAAACAATTCCCCGCGTCATAGGCGTATTGGAAGTAAGATTTCCACTTACATACATTGAACTGTCTTTAAAGCAAAAGCCCTGAACATATGTAACGCCATGCAGATTGGAATCAGCGACAAGTGTATCATAAGCAGGAGTACCTAATGGTGCCATTAATCTGTAAATGTTACCACCGGCAGTTGCATAAAACAGGTCACCTGAAATCGGATCGATGTCCATTCGGGTGATTTGCAATTGGACATCCATTACATAGTTGACCAATACATCAGGACGAAGTGAGATTGGAGTTTGTGCTGAACCTGATGAGCTGAATAATAAAAGAATGATTTGAAATAAGTAGATCTTTTTCATGTGTGAAATTTTTTGTGTGAGAATAAATATGTGAATGAAAAGTAGACTAAAAAAAGACATAAAAAAAGAGCGGTACCGGAAAAACCGATACCGCTCTTTAATAAGTTTAAATTTATTATTTCCCTTTGATCGAAAGCAATTCCACATCGAAGATCAATGTTGAATTTGCTTCAATTTTCGGTCCTGCAGCGCGATCGCCGTAAGCCAGGTCAGAAGGAATGAACAATTTGTATTTTGAACCAACTTTCATTAGTTGTAAAGCTTCCGTCCAGCCTTTGATAACGGCACCAACAGGGAATTCAGCCGGTTGTCCACGCTCAATTGAAGAATCGAAAACAGTTCCATCGATAAGAGTACCATGGTAATGAACAGAAACTGTATCATTTGCAGTTGGCATTGGACCAGTTCCTTCAGTAACCACTTGGTATTGAAGACCATCAGGCAATTCAACCACACCCGGTTTCTTTTTATTTTCAGCTAAGAAAGCTTTTCCTTTAGCGATGTTGGCATCACCTTTTTGTTTTGCTTTATCACCTAAGTAAGCCTGGATAACACTTTGTGCTTCCATTTGAGTTAACAGTAGACTGTCACCTTTAACAGCACTTTGGATCGCTATTTTAAGGACATCAAGATTCAACGAATCCAGACCGTCTTTTTTCATATTAGAACCGATAGAAATACCGATAGCATAAGCTACAGAATCCGCGTTATTCTTAAGATTAGCGGCAGATTTTCCTTTTTGACCTTGACAAGAGAACAAGGTTGCGATACTGAAACAAGCTGCGAGAGCAAGAACTTTTTTGTTCATAGTTATTTTATTTATGAGGGCGCGAAGATATGAAAACTTAAATAAGCTGCTCAAAAAGTCCATAAAAACTTTGAAATCTTTACGTCGGCTTCATTTATCAAAGTTTCTACCTACCTAAAACAGGTATTATCCATCAAATTAGGGCAGTTTACAAAAAGGAGGCTGTGATTTTAAAGCAAAAACTATATTTGTGCCACAAAACCCAACTGTGCCTCGCGTCCTCATACTTATAAATAGACTCAATTTAGGTGGTCCCGCATTTCATGTGGCCACATTAACAAAGTACCTTTCCCGGAATTTGAAATGTTACTTGTTGCCGGAACCAAAGATGATTCCGAGGAAAGTTCCGACTATATCGTAAAAAATATGGGGTTGAACTTTGTGAGTTTGCCTGAGATGCATCGATCATTGAATCCATTTAAAGATTATCGTTCTTATCGTACACTTAGAAAGATGATTCGAGATTTCAAGCCTGACATCGTACATACGCATGCAGCGAAAGCAGGAGCATTGGGTCGATTGGCAGCATTGCATGAAAAAGTTCCAGTGATCATTCATACGTTTCATGGTCATGTTTTTCACAGCTACTTCTCCCCTTTGAAAACAAAGGTGTTTTTGCAAATTGAACGTTATCTGGCAAAGAAAACTTCCGGTATCATAGCAATAAGCGAACGTCAAAAAAAGGACCTTTCACTTAAATACAGAGTTTGCAATGCATCCAAGGTGCATATGATTCCATTGGGTTTTGACCTTCGAAATTTCAGAGAGAACATCGATGAAAAAAGGGCGTCTTTTCGCAAAAAATATTTACTTGATGACGATGAAATTGCCATCGGCATTATAGGGCGTTTAGTTCCTGTAAAAAATCATCCTCTTTTTCTGGCAAGTGCTGCATCAATCTTGAAGCAGACTAAAAAAAAGGTGCGTTTTTTTGTGATTGGAGATGGAGAAAGCAAGGAATTATTGTTTAGAGAAGCTGAATCCTTGGATCTGAATTACACCTATTTTAAATCAAAACCGGTGAAGGCTGATCTCACTTTTTGCAGCTGGATCAAAGACGTAGATGTTGCGATTTCCGGACTTGATATAGTCGCATTGAGTTCACATAATGAAGGCACACCGGTGAGCCTGATTGAAGCCCAAGCCGGCGACAAGCCGGTGATCTCTACAAATGTGGGCGGAATTGAAAATGTTGTCATAAAAAATGAAACTGCATTATTAGTCGACAGCAATGATTATATAGATTATGCTCAACAGTTATTGAGACTTATTGAAGACGATGAACTCCGAAATCGGTTGGGAAAAAATGGTTGGGAATTCGTGCGTGAAAAATTTCATTTTACCCGAATGATAAAAGAGGTAGCTATGCTGTATAAGCAGTTATTAACTAAACGAAAGAGGACGTAAAAAAGGGTTCCAGATTCAACATATTATTCTATTTTTGTTCGCTAAGCAAAAAAATGTACAGACTACTTCTCATACTACTTTTGTTCTCATCTTGTAGGAGTTACAATGCCAACAAGATGTTCAAGACTCCAAAAGATTACGAATTCGCAATGGACACAACAACATCCATTACACCATTGGTCTATTTAATTCAGCCCGGTGATAAGCTGGCTTTACATATTTACAGCAACGATGGCTTCAAACTTGTCGATATCACCTCATCGACAAATTTTACAAGTGAAGGTAATACAACAATGAATGATGTAACTTTCAGTGTTGACAATGACAGTACAACAAAATTTCCAATTATCGGGCGGCATCATGTTGTAGGACTTAGTGTTCGCGAAGCTGAAAAACTTCTGGAAGGATTGTATTCGAAGTATTATAACGATCCTTTTATCATTCTTAAAGTAACGAATCGTTTTGCATACGTTTTTCTAAATGACGAGGGAAAAGGTTTTACCGTACAACTGAATAATGACAATACATCTTTGTATGAGGCACTGGCTGAAGCCGGAGGAATCGGAGAAATGGGGAAATCATATAAAATAAAAATCCTGCGCGGTGATCCAAAAAATCCAAAGGTATATCAGGCCGATCTTTCATCATTGGAAGGGCTAAAAACATCTGAACTACGTGTTTTATCGAATGACATAATTTATGTTGATGCTAGTTCAAGATTTACCAAACGACTTACAACTGATATATTACCGATCTTAGGAATTGTAACTACACTTCTGCTAATTGGTACTTATATTAACAGATAGAATGGCCAAGAAAAAAATATCCCATATAAACGAAGAGTTTGACCTAAAACTCTTTGCTATAATTGTAAAAAAATATTTTTATTTACTATTAGCGATTTTATTTTTAGCACTTGTAGGCTCCTTACTCTATTTAAGATATACTCATCCGGTTTATCAGTCCGAATCAGTAATAAAGATTGGGACAGTAAATAATGCAAATGCTGTATTAAATATTCAAAACCCGCAGTTCTATGATGCCATGGGAATGGGAAGCAACAACCTTGCTGGAAGCATAGAGTTATTACGTTCAAAATTAATGGTAAGCAGGGTATTGAATCAAATGCCATTAGATATCAGTTATTTTGCTCAGGGAAATGTTCTTGATTATGAAATGTATAGACAGACCCCTTTTGAAATCAGTTTTCTCTTGACCGATTCCACTTTCTATGGCGTCCAGGTCTTTGTCAATTTCCTTTCTGAGACCAGGTTTCAAATGCATTATAAGTTCAACAACACTGTTTCTACCGGAATATACAATGTTGAACAATGGTATAATTCGCCCGGATTAAAATTCAAATTACGAATAATTGAATATAATTTTATTTTAGAACAACAGAAGAAAATAAAACAAGATCCATTTTATTTCCTTATCAATAATCCTGAAAGTTTAATTGACAAATATTATAAAAACATGTCAATTATACTTACAAACCAATTTGCACAAACTGTAAAAATCTCATTCAAAGATAGAAATCCGCAGAAGGCTGCTGATTTTGTTAACACAATGGCATCAGAATACGATTTATATGTAAAAGAAAACAAATCAGCTGGTGCAAATAAATCAATAGAATTCATCAATGAAACACTTTCTTCAATTGAAACGGAGTTAAAGGATTCCGAAAAGAAACTGGAATTATTCAAGCGTGCCAATAAAATTACTCAGCCGACACAAAATGCTGAAGACGTTTTAGATCATATCAATGGTTTGATCGATCAACGCACAGAATTTTTATTAAACACAGCTGTATTAAACAGACTGGAAAAGGAGCTCAAAGGTAATAAAGCAGTGGATCAGCTAGTTCCTCTTTTAGCAGGAACGGTTACAGATGATTTGATCAAAGAAATGGTCATTCGAATCCAGACCATGGAAGATCGCAAAGCAAATATGCAATTTCAGGCAACTGAAGCCAACGCTGCAATGATCGCTTTGGAGAAAGATATTGTTCGTCAACGAGAAATGCTTATCAATTCAATTATTAATTCCCGCAAATCAATTTCGGAAAAAATAAAAAGTATTGATGACAGGATAATGGAATTCGAAGGAGACTTTGCAAGTCTGCCAAGTAAGGAGGCAGAGATGGCCAGACTGGACAGATTGTATCAGGTAAATCAGAAATTCTATCAATTACTACTAGAAAAGAAAATCGAATTTTCAATCAGTCGTGCCGGAATTGTGACAGACAACATAATACTCCAACAAGGAACTGCTCCATTTTCACCAATTACACCAAACAGAAAACTTATACTTGCCGGAAGTTTACTTGCAGGTTTCGTATTCAGTTTCCTTTTGATCTTCATCCGATATCTGTTCTATAATGAGATCACTTCTTTGGAAGAGATCAATCAGTATACTGATGCGGCAATGCTTGGAATAATTCCAAAATACAAGAGTCAGATTCCGGTCTCACAGCTATTGGTTGATAAGAATCCAAAGTCAGCGATTTCAGAATCCTTTAGATCGGTCCGGACAAATTTGCAGTTTATTAATAGTGAACCGGGGCCAAAAGTTATTGCTATCACTTCCACTATTTCCGGAGAAGGTAAAACATTTGTTGCTATCAATCTTGCCGGTGTAATTGCCTTTTCGGAAAAGAAAGTATTGATCATTGACTTGGATATGCGGAAACCGAAGATTCACCTTGGTTTCAATGTAGAGAATGTCAGAGGAATGAGTACGATCTTAATTGGAAAAGACACCCCTGAAAATTGTATCAATCATAGTAATTTAAAGAACCTTGACTTTATTACAGCCGGTCCGATTCCTCCAAATCCTTCAGAGTTGATTCTAAGTAAACGGATGTCTGAATTGATCGATCAATTGAAATCACAATATGATATTGTGATCATCGATACTCCGCCAGTTGGAATTGTAACAGATGGTGTTGAAGTGATAAAGAAAGCTGATTATCCACTTTATATTGTGAGAACACTTTATTCGAAACGCGTCTTCCTTCAAAACCTGAACAAGATGATTGAAGAGAATAAGATCTCAAAATTGTCAGTGATCTTGAATGGTGTTGACACTGCACGCTTCAAGTATGGATATGGTTATGGATATGGTTACGGCTATGGATATGGATATGGTTATGGTTACGGCTATGGATATTATGACGAAGATTCAAAGAAACCACCGCAAACACGTTGGCAGAAATTCAAACAAATATTCTTTGCAAAAAATTAATTGACGGTATGAAAATTACTGAAACTCCGATCTCAGGAGTACTACTAATTGAGCCTAGAGTTTTTTCAGATTCACGTGGAGCTTTTTTCGAATCGTTCAATGCGAAGAGTTTAAAAGAATCAGGAATTGATCACGACTTCGTTCAGGATAATCAGTCAGTCAGTAAAAAAGGGGTGATACGTGGATTGCATTTTCAACGAGCACCTTTTGAGCAAGGAAAACTGGTAAGAGTAATTAAAGGAAGCGTGGTAGATGTAGCTCTTGACCTTCGGAAAGATTCTCCTACTTTTGGTAGACATTTTGATATTGAACTGAACGACAGGAATAATCTTATGTTATGGATTCCGCCGGGATTCGCACATGGATTTTCTGTGCTTGAAGAAAGTACGATCTTCTCATACAAGGTTACCAATTACTACCATTCATCATCAGAGAGTGGAATTATTTACAATGATATTGATCTGAATATTAACTGGGGCATAAAAGACGGAATTGTTTCCGAAAAAGACAAGGTTTTACCATCTTATAAAGATTATTGTCTGAGTCTTTAGAGATCTAAACAAATTAATAGCGAATGAAATGATTGACAAAAGTCCAGACTATTACTTCGTTGTATACTTATTGTATTTTATTGTTTCAGGAATCTTCTCATTTCTGATCAATAATTTATTTCTGAAATTCGTAAAAACATTAGGGATCAGAAATCAGGATGACACTGTGATTCGTTGGGGATCACAATCGAAACCTGCGGTTGGCGGATTTTCTTTTACATTATTTTTCTTCTGTCGATTATCATTTATCCGGTTTTCTTTGATAGCAGCCAGGTTTTTCTAAATAAGCAATTCATCGGCATTCTATTGGCAGGTATGTTGGGATTTCTCCTCGGATTAGCAGATGACGCATACAATACCAGACCATTATTGAAATTATTTACACAAATAACATGTGGAATCATTTTACTTGTGACAGGATCTGAGATCACTTTGAGTTATGTTAACATTATCAATTACGTAATTACAATAGTCTGGGTCGTTGGCATTATGAATTCATTGAACATGCTCGATAATATGGATGCCATTTCAACGACAGTGTCTATTAGCATCATTCTATGCGCGCTAACTGTAATGTTATTCCATCAGGAATACAATAGTGTCTACTTCATTATTATGCTTGGTGTAATGGCTTCGCTCTCCGGCTTTCTATTCTTCAATTGGCATCCATCAAAGATGTATATGGGTGATACGGGAAGTCAATTTCTTGGAGTTTTTCTTGCTGCCATGGGAATCCGATATTTATGGAATGCAGAACCACCATCGGGAGACCTGATCAGTGCAAGAAACTTATTTTTACCTCTGATCGTATTCTTGATGCCAATTATCGATACAACAACCGTTGTCATCAACAGACTTTCTAAAGGAAAAAGTCCATTTGTAGGTGGCAAAGATCATACTACACATGCACTGGCTTATTTAGGTCTTAGCGACAGACAAGTAGCATTAGTATTCTGGGCAGTGACGTTAATGAGTCTGTTGTTAGTTGTCATTATGGAGAAGTACTTAAAACAATGGAACCATGTTTATTCAATTCTATTCAGCGCCTATGTTTTAATGATGTTCTCTATTTTCTTTTATGCAGCACGGTCGGTAAAGGACAAATAAAATAGTGAATCGTTCTATAAAACCGGCGCTTCCAGCTTACTCAAATAATCTACCAATTTTCTAATAGCCACTCCCCTATGACTGATGGCATTTTTTTCCTCGTCTGACATTTGAGCAAATGTTTTTGTGTATCCGTTAGGTAAAAAGACCGGATCATAACCAAAACCGTTTTCGCCTTCTTCTGCCATTGTGATAACACCATCAACACGGCCTTCAAAATTGGTTGAAACACCATCAATCATAAGACAAATCGAGGTTCGAAAATTTGCTTTTCGGTTTTCGATTCCTTTAAGTTCTGTCAATAGTTTTTTGATATTGTCAGCAGCGCGACATGCAGGCCCGGCAAAGCGTGCTGAATAAACACCCGGCCGACCATCCAATGCATCCACTTCAAGGCCTGTATCATCAGCAAAACAGTTCATGCCGAATTTTTCGTAAATATATCTGGCTTTGATAAATGCATTATCGGGAATGGTGCTTCCTGTTTCTGCAATTTCATCCTCACAATCGATATCTTTCAGACTAAGTATTTCGATTGAATCAGGAAGAAGCTGCTTCGCCTCTTTCAAGTTATGATTGTTATTTGTCGCAAAGACCAGCTTCATATTCCCACAATTTAGTTGAAGCAAAATAGTGCTTTACTTAAGATTTTTGACAAGCGGACTATTTAATTTATTGATCTTGACTGTTGATAGATCAAGAGCCATTGGTCGTGGGTCATGGGTCATGGTTCGAGTGTCGAATTTCACATCTACTTGACCTTTGACCCTTGACCTTTGACCTCTTATAAACTACTGTAAGAATCACAAAAACCCCTATATTTGGTTCTTTAAAATTAACTATGAAAGTTGCATTAATCACAGGAATCACAGGACAGGATGGAGCTTATTTAGCAGAATTTCTTCTAAACAAAGGCTACATGGTTCATGGTATTAAAAGACGCAGTTCGCTCTTCAATACTGAACGGATCGATCACCTCTATCTTGATCCCCATGAAAAAAATATCAATTTCAAATTGCATTATGGTGATTTGACAGACAGCACTAATTTGATAAGAATCATTCAGGAAGTACAGCCGGATGAGATCTATAATCTGGGTGCCATGTCTCACGTAAAAGTAAGTTTCGAAACCCCTGAATACACTGCAAATGCAGATGGTATTGGTTGTCTGCGTTTACTTGAAGCTATCCGAATACTTGGCATGACTAAGAAAACTAAATTTTATCAGGCCTCGACTTCTGAATTGTACGGCTTAGTTCAACAAGTTCCTCAAACCGAATCGACTCCTTTCTACCCACGTTCACCATATGCAATTGCAAAATTATATGCTTACTGGATGACAGTCAATTATCGTGAAGCGTATGGGATTTTTGCAGCAAACGGAATACTCTTCAACCATGAATCACCTTTACGAGGCGAGACGTTTGTATCAAGAAAAATAACAAGAGGTGTTGCCCGAATTGTATTGGGCCTTCAAGATCAGTTATATCTTGGAAACATTGATTCAAAGCGCGATTGGGGCCATGCAAAAGACTATGTTGAAGCTATGTATTTAATTCTTCAGCAAGAGAAACCGGAAGACTTTGTTATTGCAACAGGAAAAACAACAACAGTCAGAGAATTCCTCACGATGTCATTCGAGGAAGTTGGAATAAAACTGGAGTTCAAAGGCACAGGTGTCAATGAACAAGCCGTGATTGCTTCTTGTAGTAATCCAAATTTCAAACTACCAATTGGAAAAGTTGTATTGAGTATTGATGAAAAATATTTCAGGCCAACAGAGGTAGATCTTTTACTAGGTGACCCATCAAAAGCAGAGAAACAATTAGGGTGGAAACCAAAATACGATCTGAAGATGTTAGTGAAAGAAATGATGGAAAGTGATCTTGAACTTTTCAAGAAGGACAAATATTTGAAAGAAGGTGGACATAACGTTTTAAATTACCATGAATAATAATTCGAAGATCTATGTTGCCGGCCACAGAGGAATGGTTGGTTCAGCAATTGTCAGACACCTTACCGGAAGTGGTTTCACTAATCTGATTTTAAAAACATCAGCAGAACTTGATCTTAGAAATCAACAGTCAGTAAATGATTTTTTCAAGAATGAAAAACCGGAATATGTTTTCCTTGCTGCTGCTAAAGTTGGCGGCATCAATGCGAATAACATTTACCGGGCAGAGTTCCTATATGATAATTTAGCCATTGAAATAAATGTTATTGAAGCGGCGAAACAGAATTCAGTAAAAAAACTTTTATTTCTTGGGTCTTCTTGTATCTATCCGAAATCGGCACCTCAGCCATTAAAGGAAGAGTATCTGCTTACCGGAATCCTTGAATCTACCAATGAACCATATGCAATCGCAAAGATTGCAGGGATTAAATTATGTGAAGCATATCGCTCTCAATATGGCTGCAATTTCATTTCAGCAATGCCGACAAACCTATACGGTCCTAATGACAATTATGATCTGGAAAAATCGCATGTGCTTCCGGCATTGATACGTAAATTTCATGCAGCTAAAACGAATGGCTCTTCAGAAGTAATTGTTTGGGGAAGCGGTAAACCCATGCGTGAATTTTTACATGTTGATGATCTTGCAGCTGCCTGCCTGATATTAATGCAAAAATATGATGGTGTCGGTTTTCTGAATGTCGGATTTGGTAGTGATATCAGTATCTCTGATCTGTCATTCCTCCTTGCTGATATTGTAGGCTTTAAAGGTAAAATAGTCTTTGACACTAGCCGTGCAGACGGTACTGTAAGAAAACTGATGGATTCTTCCAAAATGCAAGCATTGGGATGGCAGCCGAAAATCGGTCTAAAGCAAGGAATATCAGATACTTATAAAATTTTTCACGAACAGTTTTTACACATTTGATTGTAAAACTTTAAAGTTCGGTTTTTCGTATGCAGAGTAACTGATTTGGCATAGTGCCAAACGAAGATTTACTCTAATCGATCTATTCAATGCATACCGAATTCACAAAAGAGGTTCGTCTGATTTTAATGTTGACCCTTTCATCGTTTCTGTTTTCAATTTCACTTTCCGGGCAATGTCCAACGGCCAATTTCAGTATGCCGGGTTCAATTTGTGCAGGGGCTCCTATTACTTTCACAAACACTAGTTTGAATTCCACAAGCTATCAGTGGGATTTCACTCCAGGTTTTTTCAGAAACTCAGGTGTTAAACTAAGTGATACTGCAAGTGGTGTTCAATATGCACGAGACATAACAATCGAAGAACAGAATGATACAGTAGTTGGATTCTATTGTGGAGGAAACACAATGTTCAGAGTCATTTATGCAAATGGTTTAGCGCAGCCTCTAACATCAATAGAGAACCTTGGTGATTTAGGTGTTCTATATCAACCGTCAGATATCGCATTGTTCAAGGAAAATAATGAATGGTATGGACTAATTGTTGATTACGGAAATTACGCTTTGAATCGATTCCATCTTGGCACCAGTTTATTGAATACACCAGACAATGTAAGTCAGCTATTCAACAACACAAATAGCAATATCACTACTCCTTGGTCAATAAAAATAATTTCTGATTCAATTGGAAATGTTTTTGCAATGGCAACGAACTTCACTGTTGGTACATTCACACTTTACGAGTTTGGGAATTCGATCTTGAATGCTCCGACTGCCAATGCCCCTATTGCAATTCCCGGGGCAGCCAATGTACTTGACGGAATTTTTGCTCATGAATGTGGAAATTTCTATGCCTATTTCAGTGGTTATAGTTCGACCAATATTGTTAAAGCTGATTTTGGTGCAACTATAAACACTTCTCCAACTTTTACAACATTAATTTCAGATGGAAGCCCATCTGATCTATCGTTGATTCGTGACAGTTCCGGTTGGAAGATGATCACAAGCAACTATAGCACATCTGACATCAGAAAATACGATCTTGGAAGTAGTTTATCAGCAAACTCTGCCGTATTAATTGGCACTGAAGCTTTCAGTGGATCAAATCCAAAAGGACTTGCGACTCTTCGGAAAGACAATCACCAATATGTTATCATACAAAACAACAGTTCATTCAATCTTCAAGTCGTTGAATATACAAACAGTGTCAATGTTTCAACAGCAATCTCAACCGATAGTATTCCTTCAAATATAGCTTTCAATACAGCCGGAACTTATCCGGTTACTTTGACAGTTTATGATGACAATGGAAACTCTTCCACTGTAACACAACAGATCCAGGTAGTAAATGCGCCAATTAGTGCTTTCGAAGCTTTAAATCTTTGTTTTGGAGACAGTGTAAATTTTATTGATTCAACAACCATTTCCGGAGGAACTATTACGAGTTGGAATTGGAACTTTGGAGATGGCGATACGAGTACCATGCAGAATCCTGTACATTATTTCTCATCGGCCGGGACTTACAATGTGAGTCTGACTACCAGTTCAGGTACTTGCGACAATACACTTACAAAACAGATCATAATTGCTGATGTGCCAAGTGCAAATTTTTCCGCCACAACAGGATGTTCAAACACACTTAGTCCGTTTACAGACCTCTCAACAATCGCCAGCGGAAGCATCGTAGCATGGTCCTGGAATTTCGGAAATGGAGATACGAGCACCATTCAAAATCCGATTTACTCCTTCCCTACCGGTGGTAATTACTTGATCTCATTAACGGTTATTAGTGATGGAAATTGCTCATCCAGTTACTCAACCAACCTGGTTGTAAATTCCAGTCCAATTGCAGCATTCAATGAGGTTAATACTTGCATCGGACAACAGGTTAATTTTTCAAACCAGACCAATGCAAATGGTTCTTCTATTATTGGATATAATTGGAATTTTGGCGATGGGAATACTGATACAATTTATTCGCCGAATCATACTTATGCCAATGTTATTGGAAATTATTTCGTGGAGTACATTGTAAATGCGAGCAATGGATGTAGCGATACATTAACAAAAGAAATCCGAATCAGCAACATTCCAACAGCCAATTTTAATTTACCGTCTGCTACTTTATGCCAGGGTAATGCCATTCAATTTTCAGACCTCTCATCAGTAGTAAATGATACTATTTCTTCGTGGAGTTGGGATTTTGGTGACGGAGAAATTGATTCTGTGGCTTCGCCGATACACAGTTTTTCGACTCCCGGAACTTACACCATAAACCTGATAGCATATTCACCATCAAATTGTCCAAGTTCACCTGCACAACAAAGTATAACGGTATTAGAAAGTCCAAATGCATCCTTTTCCTACGCAAGTACATGCTTAGGAACAACGACTACCTTCACCGACCTGTCAACACCTGCTTCCGGAAGTTCTATTGCATCTTATTTGTGGAATTTAACACCTGATGATTCATCTATATTTTCAAATACCTTTTTCACATTTGACAGTATTGGTAGTTACCCGGTAAGTTTATCAGTTGTATCAATAGAAGGATGTATCGACATAGCATACGATACAGTTACAATTCACCCGCAACCGAATGCTGCGTTTTCTACAAATCTTGCATGCACTAGACAAAATGTACAATTCACCAATCAGAGCACTTGCGATTCATTGAGCTCCATTACTCAAAACACTTGGAATTTTGGCGATTTCAGTTCAGGCTCGAATACTTCTACCCTCACAAATCCAACACATCAATACGATACCACTTTAAATTATAATGCAAGTCTGATCGCAATTACGAATTTTGGTTGTAGTGATACGGCATTTAAAACAATTCGTGTCAACCAAACACCTTCTGTTCAATTTACCTACTCACCGACATGCTTTGGTGACCTTATGGAATTTTTTAATCCGGGCTCACCCATTGACAGTTTATACTTATGGAATTTCGGTGACAACCAGACGAATCAATTAAAAGAACCCGCTCACTACTACATTGCAGCCACTAACTATCAGGTGACTTTAACAGTGACCTCTACCAAAGGCTGTACAGCGTCAGCAACCAAACAAGTTACAGTAAGTCCGATTCCAATTCCGCAATTTGCTACGACCGGTGGATGTCTTGGGTCAACTTATGTACTAACAGATGCATCTACGATAGCTTCAGGAAGTATTACTACCTATGAATGGAATATTCAGGAACCGAATATAGATCTTACAGGGCCAAGCGTGAACTACACGTTTAATGACACAGGAAATTATCATGTTACACTTAATGTAAGCAGCGATATCGGATGCGACAAGTCATGAACACAGATTCTTAGTATTCATAGTCTGCCAATTGCTAATTTCAGCTTTGACCCACAATATGGAAATCCGCCATTAGCAGTACAATTTACAGATCAATCACAAAATGCAAATTCTTTTGAGTGGACCTTTGGTGTTGACAGTTTTATCAGTTTAGAAGAGAATCCACCCTACCTCTATAATGATACAGGTTTGTTCACGATAACACAAATAGTGACCAGCAGTTATGGATGCAAAGACACAATACAAAAAAACATTTACGTCATTAAACCCATATTAGATATAGCAGTTACAGGAGATTCGTCCTATTGGGAAAATGACTTCTTTTATATTGTTGCAACTATTTCAAATTTGGGAACTCTGGAGATCAACAACGTAGTGATGGAAGCACGATTGACAGATGGAAATACGATCCGCGAAAAACTAGAACGTTCAATTCCGAATGGCCCGGTAGGAATTCAGAATTACTACTTCACCGCAGCATTTCGCTTATCTAGTGGAATAAACAGTGACTCTTATTGTATCACTGCAATAGATCCAAATGGACAAACAGATGATGTGCCATCAAATAATGAAAAATGTTACAGCCGGGTAGATGAAATGACAATCTTAAATCCATTTCCAAATCCGGTATCTGAGCAATCAAGCTTTCGTATTATACTTCCATACAAATCGAGCGTTGAAATCTCCCTATTTGACCAGACCGGAAGGTTAATGTAAGAGATTTTTAATGGGTTGGCACCTGAAGGATACTCAGACTATAAAATTTATGCTCAGACACTCCCTGAAGGAATTTATACCATTCGGGTTATCTTCAAAGAAAAAGTGTATTACAGACAAATTGTAGTGGCTCATTCGAAGTAAAAATCGTTCATAAATGGCCTGTTTATTTTTACATTAGTCTTGATAAAAACACAGATTTAATGTAGGTTTGCCTAAAAGCGGCCAATATGGAATATGAAATCAAACCTGCTAAAGGTTTGCAGTTCAACTTGAAAGAATTGTGGGATTTTCGTGAGCTGATTTATTTTTTCACCTTACGGGATGTGAAGATAAAGTACAAACAAACTGTTTTGGGTGCGCTTTGGGCAATACTTCAACCATTTTTACTTATGGTTATTTTCACCGTATTCTTTGCTGCCCATCTTGACATTCAATCGTACAACTTACCTTATCCGGTTTTTGTTTTTAGTGGACTCATTTTATGGAATGTTTTTGCGACCGGAATTTCAACTGCAGGAAACAGTATGGTCGTCAATTCAAATATCATCAAGAAAATTTATTTCCCAAGATTGATAATTCCAATATCAGGGATTCTTGGAACTTTGGTTGATTTCAGTGTGACATTGTTGATGTTCATCGTTGTTTTATTTTACTATCTCCCCTCCTTTTCTTTTTTATCCATTTGCGTGCTCCTTCCTCTTTCATTATTTATTACTTTAATGACAACATTTGGAGCAGGATGTTTCTTAGCTGCATTGAACGTAAAATACCGTGATTTTCGGTACATCATTCCTTTTATGATCCAGGTATTGTTGTTTTTGACGCCGGTAATTTATCCTGTTTCAATTATAAAAAATGAAGGTGTTAAAATGTTACTTAATTTAAATCCAATTGCCGGCGCTATCGATATCTTACGAGGAGCAATTAACGGCACATCACCATCTCTGGCACTGGTCGGACAATGCCTTTTAATATCATTCATATTATTTTCAGTAGGCTTATCCTATTTCCGGAAAACTGAATATTACTTTGCTGATTTAGCCTAATGAAACCAATACTGGAAGTTCAAAATATCTCAAAGAAGTTCAAGATTTATCATGAGCAATTGCCATATGAATCCTTGCGAAGCAAACTTATGAATCCGCTGAGTTTTTTTTCACAAAAAGAATCCGAGGTATTCTGGGCATTAAAAAATATTAGTTTTAATGTTAATGCAGGAGAGAGCATTGGCATTATCGGGAAGAATGGTGCAGGAAAATCTACGCTCCTAAAAGTACTATCAAAGATAACTCCACCCACGGAAGGTAAAATTATTTCCAGAGGAAGGATAGCTTCTTTATTGGAAGTTGGTACAGGGTTTCATCCTGAGTTGACGGGGCGTGAGAACGTATACCTGAATGGATCTATTTTGGGAATGAAACAAAAAGAAATTCAAAATCAGTTTGACGAAATTATTGATTTTGCGGGGATAGAAAAATTTCTTGACACTCAGTTAAAGCATTACTCTAGTGGAATGCAATTAAGATTGGCATTCGCTGTAGCGGCCTTCCTGAATCCTGAGATCATGATCATCGACGAAGTACTTGCAGTTGGCGATGCCGATTTTCAGAAAAAATGTATTGGCAAAATGGAAGGTGTAACCCGTAGCGGAAGAACAATTCTGTTTGTAAGCCATCAAATGGGCCTGGTGAATCAATTATGTTCAAGAGCATTGTTGATGAATAAAGGACAAATACTAGTCAGTGATACAACAGATGTAGTTACTGCAAAGTATCTTTCATTTGATTATCACGAAAGCGAGAATATTTTCATCCATACACCGAAATTGACTGACAACAAGGAAATGTTTATCGAAAAAGTTTCAACGATAGATGACAAGGGCAGACCAAGTTCAGTTTTTGGTTTTAACAAGGAAATTAAAACGCAATTTGCACTGATTGTAAATAATAAAATTAGTGATGAAATACTTTCTGTTGCTTTACAAGACAAATATGGCAACAGGATCTTTACAATTCACAAACCATTGAATCAATTAGAAACAAAAGACAATCGCTTAACCGGTACGATGATAATTCCTGCTAATTTCATTGCACCGAATATCTATACATTTCACTTTGCAATTGTAAAGAGTGATGGTAAAGTATTTGATATTCATGAAGGGCAATGCAGGATAAGAATTGCCGATACGGGTACGCCGTTCTCGCAATACGAAGGAAAAGACTACGGGAATATCATCATTTCATGCAAATGGGAATAGCGTAATTTATGTTTATCACGTAAATATTGTCCCTGAAAAATGAATTGAGTCAATTCACAAAAAACAGTACAGTAATAAGAACTTTCTTCTTAACTTAATAAAATGATTCGCAAACTGATCAATCGATTTCTTTCGAAAGAAAAGAAAATCAAACCACTTGAAAATGGTTCGGTAATTAAAGGGAACATTTATAAAATTCACGATAGTGCAATAATTGATATTGGGAGTAATTGTTTAATAGAGGGCATACTGACAACTTATACTCCACAAGCACACATAAAATTAGGAGCCAAAATATTTCTTGGGAAGAACTCAATAATTGGCTGTGCAAATTCAATAGAGATTGGAAATAATGTTCTGATTTCATTCGACTGCGTTATTCAAGACAGTGACACATTCTACAAACTATTTATTAAGGAGAGACGATACTACAGATTGGATGAATGGAACAAAAAACTGGAAAAATGTACCAACTAAACCGATAAAAATTGGAAATGATGTATGGATTGGCGCAAGATCTATACTATTAAAAGGCGTATCAATTGGAGATGGAGCAATTATCGGTGCCGGCTCTGTTGTCACAAAAAATGTTGAACCATTTACCGTAGTTGCAGGAAACCCGGCAAAATTTATCAAAACAATATAAATTAACATGTCCATATTTCCATTATTCATAAGACGTCTTTATGTTCGCTCGAAATGGTTTATAAAAAACTATGACAAGATTGAATATAATTCAACAATATTCTTTCCTATTTTTGGTCCACCGACCTACAATACAGATGGATTGACCACAAGTACCAATTGCGATTTCATTAAAGAAAAGAAATTTGCAGCAGCGTATGAGGCGGCAAGGAAAACTAATCCCTGGCCAAATTTTACACTTATGTGGAGAATACATGTGGTATGCTGGGTTGCCGAAAATATCAAGAATCTGGAAGGTGATTTTGTAGAATGTGGTGTTAATACAGGAGCATACGCAAGAGCTATAATTGAATACATCAATTTCAACTCTTTGGGAAAAATGTTTTATTTAATGGATACTTTCGAAGGATTAGACCAAAAGCTCGTTACTGAGGAAGAAAAAAAAATGGGCATATTATCCTATAATTATCGCAACACTTATGAAGAAGTAAAAAAAACATTTGCTCCATTCAACACAAAGATCATTAAAGGCAGCATACCTGACACTCTTCCCCAGTGCGATGTGAAGAAAATTTGTTTTCTTTCCATTGACATGAACAACGTTGTCCCTGAAATTGCGGCAATGGAATATTTCTGGGACAAAATAGTAATAAATGGAATGGTAATATTAGACGATTATGGATTCCCATTGCATATAAATCAAAAAATCGCCTTTGACAAATTTGCAAAATCAGTTGGGCATGAAATTCTTACATTACCAACCGGACAAGGTTTAATATTAAAAACTCATTGATCGATAATGCAAATACTCATCATAGGTTCAAAAGGCTTTATTGGATCACATCTCGTAAGTCACTTCAATTCTGACAATCAAAATAATGTTTTTGGTTGTGATATTATAGAGGATAATGGACCTAAGTATTTCCGCGTGGATAAATTTGAATCATCCTACGAAACCATACTAAAAAGTCACCCATTTGACGTTTGTATTTATGCGGGCGGGAACGGCAGTGTACCCTACTCGATTGAAAATCCTGAAACTGACTTTCAACTAAACACTATTGGAATTAATAGAATTTTGACTTCTATTCAGAAGTTTCAACCAAAGTGTAAATTCATACATTTTTCAAGTGCTGCAGTATATGGTAATCCTGTTTTTCTTCCAATCAACGAAGAGAGTAAAATAGAACCCTTATCGCCTTACGGCTGGCACAAATACATGTCCGAGATCATTTGTAAAAAATTTACATCTTTATACAACCTGCCAACAATCAGTCTGAGGGTCTTTTCTGTTTATGGTGAAGGACTAATGAAACAGTTGTTCTGGGATCTACATAGAAAGATAAAAACTTCAAAGGAGGTAACTCTTTTTGGGACAGGCAGTGAAAGTCGTGATTTTATACATATAAGCGACTTAGTCAATGCAATTGAACTACTCATCAAGAAAGCCAAATTTCAATCTGAAGTTTATAACATAGGAACGGGAAAAGAGATAACTATCAAAGAAGCTGCGAATACATTTGCAAAAATATATGATTCGGAAGTTAAAATAAAATTCGGAGGAGAAATCAAAGAAGGAGACCCGATCAATTGGAGGACTGATATTTCGAAAATAAAAGAAATGGGATTCCACCCATCGACTGAGTTAAGCAAAGGATTACAACAATACATTCAATGGATAAGAGAAAAAGAATTGCGCTAAGTTACAGACTTGGCTACAATTTTTCCGCAGGAGTTGTAATATACATTCAAAATATCATCAAAGGCTTTAAGCTTTTGGATGATCATTTAAGACCGCATCTAATTGTTATCTATTCTGAACAAAGTCCAATTGAAGATATAAAAGAAATTAATTATCCATACATAGAATACTATTTATACAAACCGATAAGCAGAAATTTTTTCAAGCTTGCAATCAATAAAATCACCAAAACATTTTTAAAGACTTACCTCATTAAAAGGCTATCTTTCCCGAAAAATATCGATTTACTGTACCCCTATTTTGAATGTGAGGAGACCTATTTTTACAAAGAAAGAATGTATTGGAAACCTGATTTTCAGGAACAATTTTATCCACAATATATATCTAAGAATGAGTTCGATTTTGTTGATTCAGAAATGAAAAAAATTGCATCTAATCCGAATTACACTCTTGTATTGAGCAGCCAAAGTGCAATTAAAGATTACAAGACCTACTTCTCCCCTATATTAAATCCGGTTAAGCTACTAAGATTCATTTCACTTCTGCCTGACGCTTCTCGCACTGAAAAAGGTAAATTACTCAATGAATATACGATAACGGAACAATATTTTATAGTTGCCAATCAATTCTGGCCTCATAAGAACCACATGCTTATATTAGAGGCCATGAAGATCCTGATTGACAAGGGAAAGGTATTTCAAATAGTAATGACAGGTAAAAAATCAAGCTATCGTGATGAAAATTATCTTCTGAAAATGGAGACATTTATTAAAGAAAATGGTTTAGAGAAAAATGTTAAATTGACCGGATTTATTTCACGCGAAGATCAGTTAGTTTTGATGAAAAATGCAATATGTGCACTTCAACCGTCCTTATTTGAAGGATGGAGCACTGTTATAGAAGATTGCAAATCATTGAATCAATTTGTAATTGCAAGCGATCTTGAAGTAAATATTGAACAGATAAATACAAATTGTCTATTCTTTGAACGCAATAATGCAATGGATCTGGCTGAAAAAATGGAAATGGTTCTGGATGGTAAAACTAAAATTGAACATTATAATTACCTGTTAAATATAGAAGAATTTAAGAATAATTTAGTAACAGTATTTGAATTAAATCGATGAAGGGTGTAAGTGTCATTATTTGTTGTTATAACAGTGAATCTAGAATTCAGGAAACCCTGAAGTGCCTGGAAATGCAATTAAATACGGAGGATATACCCTTTGAAGTTCTTATAATTGACAATGGTTCGACGGATAAGACGACTGAAGTTGCAACAAATTCATGGAAGTCGAAAGTTACCCCAATTAAAATTATTAATGAACCGGAACTTGGACAGGCAAATGCACGGATCACCGGACTACGAAATGCAAAATTTGAATACTGCACTTTCATTGACGATGACAATCATGTTAATCCTCAATGGATATCAATTGTATTTGAAATACTAGATACAAAGAAAGACGTAGCTGCATGCGGTGGAAAAGGAATAGCTGTATTTGAAGGACAGGAGCCATACTGGTTCAATCATTATCAAAGCTCTTATGCAATCGGAGCACAAGCTCCTCAATCAGGATATATATCAAACGATCGCGGTTATTTGTATGGAGCCGGACTTAGTATTAAGAAGTCTATCTACTTGAACTTACTAGACACAGGCTGCCCTCGATTTCAGACCGGGAAAATCAGCTTTTCGTTAAGAGGAGGTGGTGAAGACAGTGAATTATGTTTTGCACTTTTACTCAAAGGCTTCAAATTGTGGTATGATGAGAGATTAACGTTTAACCATTTTATGCCTGCAAACCGACTTTCAATTGACAATCTTAAAAAAATGCAAATTGCTTTTGCAAGAGATGAAGTAGTTCTATCAATTTACAGATCTCTTCTTAGTGATAAATACACATCAAAGAAGCATAACATCCATGAATATCTTGCCACCTATTATAGGTTTATCAAGTTACAATTAAAACCAAAACCACTAACAAATGAAGATAAGTTAATTCACCAGATATCCCTTCTCCACAAAAGAATATATCTGAAAGAACTTTTATATTTTGGGAATAAAAGAACCCAAATAAGAGACCGGATAAAAAAATATTTTAAGTTAAATTCGAAATATGAAAAATATGCAGGAAGTCGGTAGTGGTGAAACTTTGAATTCAGCTGATATTGGCCTGATTAAAAATAGTGGCCAACGCAATGGCAAATCTCTTGAGGAAGACCATTCAAAAAGCGATGAGAGCTCACTGAATAAAAAAAATTCAAAATATGGTATCTCAGTTATTGTTTGTTGTTACAACGGAGAAAAGACAATTCACTCTTGTTTACAAGCATTAAGAAATCAGAAGCTGGATTCAAATATTCCATGGGAATTAATACTAGTAGACAATAATCCTTTAGAAAGCATAACTAAAATTGCAATAGAAGAATGGCCGAGCAGTAAAATTGAGATGAAAATTGTAAACGAAAAAAAGGAAGGACTTCTTTATGCTAAATTGCGTGGATACAGAGAATCAGAATATACACTACTTGCATATGTAGAAGACGATACTATCCTGAAGGAAGACTGGCTTAATCAGGCAATTATGCATTTCCAAAAGCATCCTGAATGCGGAATTTTAGGAGGAACCAATGAAGCTCTTTATATGATAGAACCACCTTACTGGCTGAAAGGTTATAAACATCAACTGGCAGTTGGCGACCAAGGTAAACAGCAAATTGAAGATGTAACCAGTACGCGTGGATATTTGTGGGGTGCCGGTATGGTTATCAGAAAAAAAATTCTGGATGCCGCTTTACTTGGTGGATATACTTTTGCTGATAGTAAACAAAGAGACCATCTTGTTTCGGGAGTTGATACGGAATTTTGTTGGCTGGCCCGAACAATGGGATACCGTTTATATTACAACCAGAATTTAAAGCTGACTCATGTTATCAATGCACACAGGATGTCGTGGATAAACATGCAATATTTATACAGAAAACTTGGCAACGAATCTATTTCAACAGATCTTTTCACTTACTACTACAAGGAAAATAAAAGTGGACCTATTATATTTTTAATAATGAGAATATATTTAGGAAGTTTAAGAAGGTATTTAAGTGCGATCTTCCGCTATGTTTTTTTTCCCGGACGTAAAGTCAATAATCTCAATTTCCTGATGATCTGGTACTACAAAGGAAGAATGCGTGAAGTACGTTTTTGGAACCTTTCAGAAAATATACTGATGATCAAAAACTTACTGCACTTTCTACGATACTCAAAAGCAAATAAAGAACAATTTAACGAATCGACATCTCCAAACTAATATGCTTCTCAGTTATTCAAAAAAATTCATCTTTATTCATATCGATAAAACTGCAGGTACATCAGTAAAAGATGCTTTATCGAAATATTGTTTAAATCCTGAAGAGTCACTGTATTGTACGTTGCTTAAAAAATAGGTAAGCGTCAATATTCTGATGAATTCTATGATCACATTCGCAGTTCGGAGTTAGCCAGATATCTTGATCCAAAAATATTCCACAGCTTCTTCAAATTTGCCTTTGTAAGAAACCCTTGGGATTGGATGTTGTCATCCTATACCTATTATCTAAAAAAGCCTGAAATGCACCCTCATGTTTACTTTAAAAATGAGATTCAGTCATTCAGAGATTTTGTTATTTGGCAAACCGGAAATCCATATATTTATCATACACAAAGTGAATTCCTATTTGACCAAAATGGTAACAGGATGGTAGATTTCATTGGCAAGTTTGAAAATGTTGAAACGGACTTTAAACTTATCACTGAAAGACTTAATATTAAAGAAAAACTTCCACATAAAAATATCAGTAAAGAAAAAGGATATAGTGAAGAGTATACTGACGAAACAAAAGACCTTGTCTATCGATTTTACAAAAACGACATAAAGCTGTTTGATTATGAATTCTAAGTATACCATCCTATACAATTATCATATCTAAAATAAACTATATTGAAACAATTAAATTATATAATGATTTACCAAAAGAAGAGTGCGTTTTCAACTTCATTGATCTGGATCAAATGAAAGAAGAACCTCTTTTCCATACTAAATGTGTCCTTTGTGGTAGCTCTTCACTGAAAAATATTTTCGGTGATAGCCATTTTATTTCAAAATGCTCAAAATGTTCATTCGTATTTAGCAGAAAAATAGCCTCGCCTGAAGTACTTCAGGAATTCTATGATAGATACCCTTTTTCCGACATCTATTTTGAACTTACAAAAAGCAGATACATTTCAGCTCTTGAACAATTTGAATCTTATCGATCAACAAATAAAATCCTGGAAATTGGCTGTGGTGAGGGCTACTTTTTAGATGAATCTCGTAAAAATAATTGGAAAACATATGGAACAGAAATATCAACTTCACTTCTAAAAAATGCGACAAAAAAAAATCATACCATGTTCAAAAGTTTGGACGAAATCCCGGAAAGTGAACATGGTCAGTTCGACATTATTGTTTCATTAGAAGTAATTGAGCACTTACCTAACCCGCATTATTACATAGAGAAATTCGAAAAACTTTTGAGAAAAGATGGCGGCTTATACATGACAACACCAAATTTCAATTCGCTCGCAAGACATATACTCGGTGCTAATTGGAATAACATTGTCTTCCCTGAGCATTTATGTTATTTCACAAAAAAAACTATGAAAAAGTTACTCACCAAGTATAATTTCCAAGAAAAGTATACAAAAACTGAAGGAATCAGCCCGTCACGATTTGCTTATACCTTCCTGAAGTGGAGACATAAGGACAAAACGACGAAATTCAAATATGATTACAATGAAAGAGATAGAAATTTAAGTGCACAAATCGATAAAAAATCGTTACTTTCACTAATTAAAAAAGCAACAAATAGATTTTTAAATACAACAAATTCAGGAGAAACTTTAAAGGTCTTCTATGTTAAAAAATAGCATGCTTAAAATTTCAGTTGTTATTCCTTCATACAATCAAGGAGAATTCCTTGAGGAAACAATTCAATCTATAATAAGCCAGGAATATCCAAATTTGGAGATCATATTAATTGATGGTAACAGTTCGGACAATTCATTGGAGATAATTAAAAAATACAGTGGACATTTTAAATATTGGGTAAGCGAAAAAGATAGCGGGCAAAGTGAAGCTATTAATAAAGGCCTGCAAAGGTGTACCGGCGATATTGCAACCTGGTTATGCAGTGATGATCTCTTTACGCCCGGAGCACTTCAAAAAGTAAATCAAGTATTTTCAGCACTGCCTCAAGATGTCGGATTAATTCATGGAAGTTCTATTATCTTTTCGGAAAAGAAGACAATAAGGATCAATAAAGGAAATATTGACGACAGTTTGGAAAACATGCTTTCCGGGATGACATTTCCTCAACCATCCGCTTTTTTCAGGCGATCCTTACTTGAAAAAACAGGATTTTTGGATGAGAGTCTTCATTTTGGAATGGACTATGATCTATTCAGCAAATTTGCAATAATTTCTAAATTTCAATTTGTCGATCACACCCTATCCAAATACAGGTTACATACAGAAAGTAAATCAGTTTCATCAGTATCTAAATTTATTGATGACTGGTCAAAAGTTTTCGTAGGAATTGCGGAAGCTGCAAAGTTTGAATCAGCTTTAAACGTTTTAAAAGAATTAGATATTTATACGGTAAAAAACGATTCAACATATCAATTCTTCGTGAAACATTTCAAACCGGAGAATATCATTTCAAATAAGTTGCTATTCAAATTCCTTTGTTTTGTTCTTAGATATGATTACGAATCAGAACGCTTTTCAAGGGCTAAAAGAATTTCAAAATACCTGAATGCTCATTTCCATGAATACCTTTTGTTAGAACCGGAAATAAATACAATTGTCTGGCGATCATATTTACCTCCAACATTTATCAAAATAGCTCGTAAGATTTCCAGGAGGATTTTTTATTCATGAAAATCGCATTTATAACCTCACACATTAATCAATCTACACAGTGGAATTGGTTTTCTGACGAACTTCTAAAAAGAGGAGTTCCCCATATTCATATAATCATCAATGAAACCTACCCACTTTTAGCAGATGACTTAAAAAAAATGGGAGTAAAGGTTTATTATCTCCGACATAAACATTTTTATCATTTTTTTATAAACTTCATACAAGTCTGCTACATATTAAAGAAAAACAAGATCACTCTGGTACATACAGAATTGCCATATGGTAATCTTGTTGGTTTAATTTCTGCCTGGTTTTGTCGCATTAGAATGCGCGTATCAACTTGTGGAAATACGACCTGGGCATTCGATTACAATAACACTAAGCAGAAAATTATTGATAAAATAACATATCGACTATCAAAAAAAGTAATCGCGCTAACAGAAGAAGCAAAAGCTTTTCTTAAAAAGCATTATAGTATCCCTGATAGTAAATTGACGATCATACATCACTCATTAAAATCTGATGAGTATCTTTTTAAAGATGAATCCAGAGTTGAAAAACTTAGGAAAGACCTAAACATAGAGCCTAATACTTTTATCATTGGAATGGTAGCTCGGTTTGAATATTGGAAAGGTCACATTTTCGCAATTGAAGCTTTCAGGAAATTACTTAAAGAATATCCAAATGTCCGTATGCTTATCTTCGGAAGCAAAGGAGAAAGTTTTAAATCTGTAATCAGGTATATACAGAGTTTTGATCTCCATGATCATATTTTGTACAAAGGATTTGTTTCAGATAACATCGCACTTTTCCGGTTATTCGATATTCATGTTCATATACCGATCAAGGCGGAAAGCGAGACCTTTGGCATCAATATAATGGAAGGAATGATCAGTGGTTGTGCTCAGATACTAACCCTTTCAGGAATCAGTTGTTTCACTGCACGTGACCAGGAAAATTGCCTGGTCGTCCCCTATTCCAATACAGAAGCTGTTTATCAAGCAATGAAACGATTGATTGAAGACCCGGAGTTAAGGGAAAAACTAGGACAAAAAGCAAAAGAAGATGCCTTGAAATACTTCCAATATACCGACAAGGTTCAAATGCATCTGGAATTATATGAGCAATTGAGAAAAGAATTATCAGAATGAAAAATCCTTTTTTTTCTATTGTAATTCCACTATACAATAGAAGTGGAATACTGGAAGAGCGGTTAACCTATTTAATACAGCAACAATTCCGGGACTTCGAAATTGTGATCATAGATGACGGCAGTACTGATAATCCAGAAGAAAAACTGAAAAATCATATTGATTCAAACACAAATATCAGACTATTTCATCAGAGTAATTCAGAAAGGGGAGCCGCAAGAAACAAAGGTATAGAAATTTCAAAAGGTGAATATATAGTTCTTTTTGATTCTGATGATTTTATGCATAGCGATCACTTACTTAAATTACATCAAGGCATTCTAGATAACCGGTATCCTGATTTCATTGCCACCAAATTTAATTTTCAAAATGAAAAAGGTGAAAAATATTCTTCAGATATTCAGAAATACAAAAAAGGGAATTACGATTACAAACTTTTTTTAGATGGGAATCCGTTAGCCTGCAATATATGCTTTAAAAGATCGATACCTGATCTTATTCTATTTGAGGAGGACAGAATTACGCTATTAAAGAAGACTGGATGTTTCTTATCAGCAACATGAAGAAACACAAGTTGACCCTTCTCGATGATACAACAATATCAATGTATGACCATGCTGAACGATCAATGAAATCAGACAACAATGTCATTATTTCAAGAACACTAAAGGCGGTTGATTGGATTGAAAAACATATTCCACTTACAAAAGAAGAAAAAAATCGCCTACACGCTCATCTCAATTATTTTTGCGGAATCCATTCTTACCTTGAAGGCAAAAGAATTTCTTCAATAAACTATTGTATAAATGCAATAATTAATGGTGGTGCTAAAATCAAATATGTTGAATTACTCGCAAAGTCTATTCTTGGAAGAAAATTAATATCAAAAATAAAGTGAAAAGTAGCGACAAAAATATTTTAATATTGACGCACTGGAGTTTTCAGGACGCCTTGATTCAGGCTTACACTCTACCTTATGTTTTTTTGATCCGAAAAAATATTGAAGCCGACCGGAAGATCATACTTGTTACATTTGAACAAGATCACCTTAAAATGGATTCCAAGGTTCGAATGGAAAAGGTCGCCTTTTTGCGGTCTAAAGGCATTGAATTATTGACTTTAAAATACACGAAATTTAACTTCACATTACCTTTAAAAGCACTCGGTTATTTCTATGAGTTAATTTCAACAATCAAGAGAGAAAAAATAGGAGTAATTCATGCATGGTGTACACCTGCAGGCAGCATGGGTTATTTACTTTGCAAATTAACAGGATGCAAATTGATCATTGACAGTTACGAACCACATGCAGAAGCGATGGTAGAAAACCAAACCTGGAAAAGAAATAGTTTGCGTTTTCATTTACTTTTTTACCTGGAAAAAAAACTAAGCAGGTTTGCGAAAATATTGATAAGTGCAACAGAAGGAATGCGGGAATATGCAAGACAAAAGTACAACTTCAATCCGCAAAATTTTCTTGTAAAACCTGCGTGTGTCAACATCCTTGAATTCAATAGGAAAAATAAAAAAAATGAAGTCTTATTGAATAAGCTTGGTCTTAACAACAAGATAGTTGCTGTTTATGCAGGAAAATTTGGAGGCATTTATTTAACAGTTGAAAGTTTTCATTTACTAAAAGCTGCAGAGAACAAATGGGGAGAAAATTTCAGGGCACTGTTACTAACTAACCATAACTTAAACGAAATTTCATCGTGGGCAAAGGAGGCAGATTTTCCAATGGAAAAGATCATTTGCAAATTTGTCAGTCATGAAGAGATAAGCAATTATGTAGGGTTAGGTGATTTTGCAATTACCCCGGTTAAGCCAATCCCAACAAAAAGATATTGCTCACCAATCAAAGACGGTGAATATTGGGCACTTGGATTACCTGTTATCATTACAAAAGATATTTCCGATGATTCAGAAATAATATCAAAAGAAAATATTGGGTATGTTTTGCAAACTCTAAATGAAATTGAATATAAGAAATCTATTGAAAGAATAGACGAACTCCTCACTGAAGGTGACGTTCTGACAAATCGGATCATTAAAGTAGCAGGAAATTACCGAAGTTTTGAAATTGCTGAGGAAGTTTATAAAAAAATCTACAAAGAAGATTTATTTAAATCTACCTGAAGATCAGTTACGTTTTCATCTTTTAATTGTCTGTATGTAGAAGAAATGATGACTAATGATATCACATAAAAAGGTATTGCCGGAATTTTATATCGAACTAAACTTCCGAAATTTGAAGTTGTTAATCCAACAGAAAACGAAAAGAACAGACTAAAGTAAACTGTAAAGAACAGGATCCTGTGCCTGAACATCAATCGGAATAAATTGTAAACTCTCAATTTTATCAGAAGGTAAATAGTAAATACAAGCAGAATGAAATTTTCTATACCGGAGAGCATCATTGTGACGTTGTAAGTTTCCCAAATATAAGGCCTGAACAATGCGGCATTAATCGCAGCTGGCATCTTTGAAAGTATCCCTTGTATTGTTGGATCAAAATCACCAATATCATAAGCAGAACCTTGGTAATGATCACTTTTTAGATCCATTTGTGTCACAACAGCTTTATCGAGTACATTTTCGAGCGAATAATCGCCGAGAAATCCACTCATAATGTCAAGCATAAAATACCCCGAAACCAATGAAAAAACAATTAAAAAAGGCGTTGATAACGACTTGATCAGATTATTTTGAACTTTTTCAATTTGAATTCCACCGAACCATAGTAAACTTCCCGGAAGCAAGGCAAAGAAAATATAAGGTTTGATCCATATCAGAAGCGCAGAGCTTAAGATGATAAAGGTGATATTCTTAATATAACTTCTTTTTTGTGTCAGTACAATAAAATAAGAAGAAGAAAATAAACACACGGCGGAAAAAGTAATCGTGTCTTTGAGTAAACCACTACCCCAAAAGAAAACTGATGGAATAAACAGCAAAGCCACAGCGAATTCGAAAATCAAATTAGGGAACTCTGCTATCAATACTTGATACAAACGCCAGATGGACCAATAGGATATAGTGGCTAATAAAATAGTCATGCCAATAAAGCTCTTAAAAGCCACAAAACATAACGGGAAAGTTAGTTTGACTACTGCACGTGCATGCGGATCACTCCAGTACTGCATACTCCCTGTTTCGCTATCAAGTTCATAAAAAAGAGAGGTATCAGGTCCGATAACAAATCCGAAAATATTCATTATTGATTTCTCACCAAGATTTAACAAAACCACACAATCATTATAGTAGTTAACAGTATCCCCGAAACCATAGTACAAAGCATAAATAAGACAAACAGAAACTCCTCCGAAAATTTTTGCCATTAAACCATAGATATAATATTTATAACTAGGATTTGTTTCAATGTTTTGCATTTGCTTTTTCTTAGCAAATAAGTAGATCACCACAAAAATATTACAGGAATGACGAGGTCAATAAAAGAAAGAAATTCAACCATAATTCGGAGAGGGCTTACCTTACAAATTTAATAAAGTTTGAATCAAATCAATCATGATGGTAGGATTCATTTTTCAGAATTGTCATAGCTCGATATACTTGTTCAGTCAACAATAGACGGATCATTTGATGTGTAAATGTAAACTTTGAAGCGGAAAGTGTATAATGAACTTTTTGTTTTACTTCATCAGAAACACCATACGCGCCACCTGTGATCATTAACAATCGATTTGTCCCGGCTACCATCTGCTTCTCAATGAAAGCAGCGAGTTGCCGTGAAGTTAATTCCTTTCCTCTTTCATCGAGTAAAACAATGAAATCTCTTGGTTGAATTTTCGACAAAATTGCCCTACTCTCCTCTTCAATGATCTTTTCACGTAGTCTGGAAGATGAAGCCGGAATCGTTAAAATTTCTGCAGGTAAATAATTCACAAGTCTTTTCAAATACGTCGTAATCCCCTCATTCAAATAGGGTTCTGTTGTTTTTCCTATGAAAATGAATTCAATTTTCATTATTTCAATATTTTAAGGAGAATTTGATAACCATAATATGTTCATAAACATAGTGAATAATGCTCTTTTTGTAACGAAAAACAATTATTTTAGCATACTAAATGTCAACCTGTGGCTTGATGTTTGCTTTATCGCTGTGACTATCAACAAAATGAAAAAAACAATCTCCCTTTTACTGCTCTTATTCGCTTTCAATCAGAGCTTTGCATTGGACGTGTTCGACGAAATTGCACTAGCAATTCGAAGTGGTGACGCCAAACAATTATCGACTTATTTCGGTCCAACCTTAGATCTGACCATCGTTAGTCGGGAAGACGTATATAGTAAAGCACAGGCAGAACAAGTGATCAAGGACTTCTTCAGTAAAAACGCTCCTAAATCATTCACAATTATTCATAAAGGATCCTCACCGGAGGGAAATCAGTATGCAATAGGCAATTTGGTAACCAATACGGGAAAAACCTATAGAACCTCCTTTTATTTCAAAACATCAGGGGGAAAAAATGTACTTATGGAGTTAAGGTTTGAAACCGAGTAAACCTGTTTTAAAATACTAAAAACAAAAATAGTAGCCGTCATAATAGGACGGCTTTTTTTGTGAATATCTTCATTGATTACACCCTTTAATATCGTCTTAAGATTTCTAATTTCACAGCTATGAGTACAAACATGGAGTTTACTGATTACTACGGACTTTCAATAAAGGATTTTATTGAAAATGCTTTGAGAGAAGATGTTGGCAATGGTGATCATACCTCACTTTCTACAATACCGGAATCTAGCCTGGGAGTTGCCAATGTAAAAGTCAAGGAAACCGGTATTATTGCCGGACTTGTTTTGGCTGACCAGATCCTGAATCAAGTCGACTCAACTCTTAAAGTCAAGGTACTTGTTGCGGAAGGAAGTCAGGTTAAACCGGGAAACATTGTGATGAATGTCGAAGGAAATACCAGATCATTGCTCACTGCCGAACGCCTTGTATTGAATTGCATGCAAAGAATGAGTGGCATTGCAACATTGACAAGAAAATATGTTGATGAATTAAAAGGGACCAATACAAAAGTTCTTGACACCAGAAAAACAACACCAAATTTCAGAATCTTTGAAAAGTGGGCTGTGCATTTAGGTGGTGGAGTTAATCATCGTTTTGGACTATATGATATGATTCTTATTAAGGATAATCATGTAGATGCAGCCGGTGGAATTGAAAATGCAATTGAGAGAGCGAATGAGTATTTGAAACAAACCGGTAAAAAATTAAAAATAGAAATTGAGACACGAAGTCTTGAAGAAGTTAACAGAGTATTAAAAACAGGAAAAGTTGACCGAATTATGCTTGACAACTTCACTCCTGCTCTGTTAAAAGAAGCAATTGAATTAATAGATAAACGATATGAAACTGAGGCATCGGGTGGGATCACAATTGAAACTATTCGTTCATATGCAGAATCGGGAGTCGATTATATTTCTGTTGGAGCATTGACACATTCGCATAAGAGTCTTGATATAAGTATGAAAATTGTTAAATAAAGTGGCGGGAAAAAAAATACAGCGCGCATCTGTAGAAATCGTTAAATATCTGGCAGAAACACCTACGGTGAGATCATTTCTTGATTACACCAAACGTGTTGCATTGCCGGGGTTTGACAATATGCCAATCTATTATGTCGCCGATTTCTTTTTTACCGGAATAAAAAAAGGTGGAATTGTTACCAGAGCACAGGCACTGGCTTTCAGTTTCTTTCTTGCCATCTTTCCTGCAACGATTTTTCTATTTTCATTGATACCATACATTCCGATCAAGAATTTTCAAAATGAATTATTGAAAATCATTGAAGGAGTTCTTCCATCAATGGCATATGAGAGTGCTCGAACAACGATAACAGACATAGTAAAAATTCAGCACAGTGGGCTACTATCGATTGGTTTCCTTACAGCGTTGTATTTTACTACAAATGGCTTCATGACAATGATGCGAGGATTCAATAGTTCGTATCATGCAACAGAAACCAGAACTCCGTTTCGTCAGCGTATGGTAGCAATTGTACTAACCTTTATCATTTCTGTTTTAGTGATCATTGCGACAACGTTAATTATCTTTTCTGCTACGGCGACGAAATATCTGGTCACTCAAAGCATTTTAAAATCGAAGACGCAGGTCGCATTGATAATGCTTGGTAAATGGGCAGTTGTTCTGGCCCTTTTCTTTATTGCAATCTCCTTTCTGTATTATTATGCACCTTCTGTAAAGAAGCGTTGGCGTTTTGTTTCGGCCGGATCAACATTCGCAGCCTTAATGTCAATTCTGGTTTCTACCGGATTTGCCTATTTTGTAAACAACTTCGGGAGTTATAATAAGATCTATGGTTCGATTGGTACTTTGATCGTAATGATGTTGTGGATGTATTTTAATTCGCTCATTTTAATTCTCGGATTTGAATTGAATGCGAGTATTGATAATGCGAAGAGAAGGGTGACGAAGAAAACAGTTAAAAATGAAACCCGATAGCTATCGGGATGAAAAATGTGCTATGGAAAAGATAATTTTGATTTTATTTTTTTGTTTTGTGAATCTGGTTTCTGAGGGGCAGAATGACCTTTCGAGAGGACTAGAATTAAAGGCTGAAAAAAAATGGGAGGAGTCATTTAAGGTGTTTAGCCAATTATTGAAATCGGATTCGAGTAATATAGATTACCTGACAAATACTTCTTATTTGTATAGTAAATTAGGTAGTCAAAGAGAAACTGAAACGGAAAAGCAGGGATATTACAATCACGCAAGCTATCTTTCTCAAAAAGCGATATCGCTAAATAAAACAAGCGCACAGGCACATTACACTTATGCATTAGCATTAGGCAGAAAAAATGAGAATGCATCCAGTAAACAGAAGATAGCCAATGCAAAGATTATTCGGTTAGAATGCGAAGAGGCGATTAAATATGACACAAAACTAGCAGGAGCATTTCACATTCTTGGTCGCTGGCACAGAACGATAGCCAACTTTAACTTCATTGAAAAAACAGCAATCAATACACTGTATGGTGGTGTTCCAGAAGGAGGGACGTTTGAAGCCGCAATAGAAAATTTTTCTAAAGCAATTTTACTTGAACCGAATGAAATCCTTCACAAGTTTGAATTAGCTCAAACTTATGTTGACAGAAACAACAAGGGCGATGAAATTATGGCTAATGTTTGGTTCAAAAAGGTTGTTGAAATGAAACCCGAAGACGAAACAGATCGGGAGCTTATTGCGAAAGCTAAGGGAAAATAAAATGAAGTGGAATGAAGTGAAGTGAAGTGAAGTGAAGTGAAGTGAAGTGAAGTGAAGTGAAGTGAAGTGAAGTGGAAAAAAAATCTTCGTAGCAACTTACCTGTTTTTAATCTGCATTTTATTTCATTTTATTCTATTTCATTTTACTTCATTTTACATTATTTCACTTCATTTTTTTCCCAAGGCAGGTATTGATGAAACTCCGGCACGATCTTTAAAAAATAGACAGCGAGGAAATAAGAAAGTGATACGATTGACGTACGCATAGCAATATCGAAGATGCGGTTTTCCATATGAGGAATAAGAAATAGAATGAAATAGAGCAGTATGATTATGACCAAAGCCATTATATTTTTTCGGTCGAACGGTTGCAGGTCAAAGAACTTATAGACTGTTACAAATAACATCACATTATAGATCATAGAAGCGGCTGTAGTTGCCAATGCAGCGCCGGTTAAGCCATACATTGGAATGAAGATCATCTGAAAGCCAAGTAAAAGAATGGCAAGTGCGATCAAATAGAAGGCCCCGAAGCGAAATTTTTCGGAGTTCAAAAGAATTGGGGCATTTAGTCCGGTAGCCATATTAAAAAGTGTTCCGATGGAAATAATTAGAACTACTATCTCCCCTTCTTGAAATCCGGGCGGCAGAAATGTCAATAACGTATGGATGTTTACATTGATATTCAGGAATAAAAATCCGCCCAGGAGGAACATGTATAGCGACGATTTATGATAAATATCAAAGATCTGTTTTCTATCACCTGCACTCCAGGCGAAAGAGATTTTTGCGGATGCAATTCTATCGAAAGCATTTAAAGGGGCCTCAATAACGGTTGGAATAAAAGCAGCGACAGTATAAATTCCAACAAATGAAAGTGGCATGTACTTACCGATCATTATGGAATCAAAATACTTCAGTCCGATTGAAGCTACGCTGGCAAACCAAAGTAAGAGACCATAACGGATGAGTTCAAACATTTTCTTTTCCCTGAAAGCAGGCCAGTCAATTTTAAAACTTGGTCGATCGAAAGAAAAGATATACATCAGGAGTAAAACCAATTGCACAGCATAGATAGCAACAAATGCAAAGATGAATTGTTGAAGAGTTAAGAATTTCAGGTAATAAATACTGACGACACCAATGGTCATCAGTCGTACCCCAACATCGTTTATAAAAGAAGGAATGGTAGATTTATAATTTGCATTACAATAAACAGAAAGTACGGCGATAAAGGAATTGAAAAAAATGAGTGGAAAAATATAATCGAAGAATTCCAGAAACAATGGAGATTCAGACCTATATTGATTGAGAATGAAATCCTTTAAAGCAAAGAGTACAAAAGCAGAAATTGCAAACCCGATCAAAGGAAAGATATTCATGAACCCAAAGAAACCGTGGTTCTTTTTCTCTTCATCTTTAAAGAGGGGGAAATACTTGAGTGTTGCATTGCCAATTCCAAGAGGAACAAACATAGCTACCAGCAAAGAAAAGGAATACAGAATCCGGGTAAGTCCAAGCTCCTCTTTTGTCAGGAAATGTGGCTGAATCACGATCAAATTGACGAATCCGATAAGGATTCCCAAATAACCGGTGATTGTGTTTTTAATACCTTGTCTGCGGATGACGCCCATAAATCGCTAAATCAAGTGCAATTTGCTTTTTTTTATTGATGAAATTTTCTATTTTTCAAAAAAAAACGAACAATATGAAACGTTATTTTATATTTTGTCTTTTGCTTGGTCTCAACACTAGTGTTTATTGTCAGTATGTATGGAATCAAAAAGGAAATTTTCCGACTAACATTTATTCCACCTCATTTTTTACAATTGGCAACAAAGGATATGTTGGATTGGGAAATAATGGAACTGGTCAGAATGAATGGTGGGAGTACGATTTTTTAACTGACACCTGGACACCCAAAGCGAATTATCCAATCCCTAATTTATGGGCAGCAGCCTGTTTCAGCATAAATAATAAAGGGTATGTAATCAGTGGCACAACAGGTTCATATATCTTGGACTTCTACGAATTCGATCCAGCAACCAATGTATGGACTCAGCGATCAAATTTTCCCGGTGGTGCGAGACAAGATGCTTCATACTTCACGTTAAATAGCTATGGATATATCGCATGCGGTTTCGGAGGTGTTTACAGAAATGATTTATGGGAATATGATCAGAATTCTAACAGCTGGGCCCAAAAATCACCATTCCCTGGAAGTGCGAGAACAGGAACTTCAGCCTTTACATTGAATAATTTAGCTTATGTTGGACTTGGATTTAGCAATGGACTGAACTTCAATGATTTTTATAGTTACAACCAACAAAATGATTCATGGATTCAAGTGGCAAATTTTCCGGGCACTGCACGAAATGCAGCAAGTTCATTTACATATAATAATCTAGGTTTTTGCGGCTTAGGTTATAATGGATCTTCAACTTACTTTTCAGATTTTTATTCATATAACGATGCCACAAATACTTGGAATCAAATAATTAATTATCCAGGCTTAGTAACTTCTTATGTATTCTCATTTAAACTTGGCAACTTTGCATATGTAGGAACAGGGCGAGGTCCAGGTAATGTATTTAGAAATGAAGTTTATGAATTATCTATGCCAAAAAATTCAATCGAAGATTTAGAATCTCAAGATCAGATATCTTCATTATTCTACAATGAAAATCAGGCCTATGTTAAGTTGAATAATAAAAATGGTGAAACAATTCAATTTGAAATTTATTCCCTTACAGGTCAAATTATATACTGTTGCAAAATAAATGATTCTGCAACCATCAATTTGAATGAAACATCAAAATTAAGTAAGGGATGCTACTTATATTCTATTTCAGTAAAATCAAAAACATACTCACATAAATTCATAATTCAATAATTTGAAATGTCAATCATAAAGTTAATAAACAGAAATTTCATCCTGCCCCTTATAAAAGTAAGTCACCTATCAGAATTAATTGCAAGATATTCTTCTCACAACAATTTAATATTAAATTATCATGGCGTAGTTAAAAATTATGACTCTACCTTAACAAAAAATCATTTACCAATAGACCAATTTGCGTTCCAAATGCAATATTTTAAAAAACAATGCCACATTTTAAATTTAGAAGAGATTTTCAACAACAAATTTGATCATAATAAGAAAAGAAACAAGAAATGTATTGCAATTACATTTGATGATGGCTATTTGAATAATTTCGAAAACGCTTTCCCAATATTAAATTCACTAAATATACCTGCGACAATATTTGTCACAGCTCAATCCATTTTTAACCCACACTCCCATTATGGTACGATTTACTTGACCTATTGAACAGTAAATTAAATTGGAGAAACTCAAGATTGAAATTGAACTTGCAAATATTGAAGGCTTGAATGTTACTTTACATGAAAATTACAATTCATTTAAAAAATATATAAAAACTACTTCTCCTAAAATAAAAATTGAATTAGTCCATACCCTGATGAAAAATCCAAAACTTGAATCAGAATTATCTAGATGCGACACTGAATACTGGAAAATAATGAATAAGGAGAATTTAGAAGAAATTTCAAAAAGTAATTTAATTGAAATAGGTAGCCATGGATTTACTCATTCCAATTTAGACCAAATAGAGAAATCTGAATTAACCAATGAATTAATTAATTCTAAAAATAGTTTACAGGAATCCATTGGAAAAAAAGTTGAATCAATAGCATTTCCGGATGGAGCATACAACCAATTAGTAAAAGAAGAGTGTCATGAAATTGGTTACAAAAGATTACTTGCAGTGAACTATCGATGTGAAACAGACAATAATGACCCCACTATTTTACCTAGATTAAGTATAAGTAATACGACTACAAGTGACGCAGTAATAATTCAATCAAATCTTTCATATTCCAAAACAGGATTTTAAAAAGTATCAACATCTGCAAATACAAATTTGAAATCTTCCGGACGATATTTATTATTCAAGTTTAAATATCCCATATAAAATGCTTCCGTTGGAGTTAAAAATTCGGTCAATTGAACATCTAAAAATGAATTTGGCGATGTCTGAAAAATTAAGGTATCTATACCTGACCAAAAGCAAATATTTTTTAATTTTGAAATTAAATTTGAATAATTCATATTTTCTTTCCTTTGCAGATCACCAATAAACATGAAACCATCTGTTTTTAACCAAACAGAACAAGCTTCTACTTTAATCAAGAATGCGCCATTAAAAGTTTTATAATTAAAATATTTGCTAGATCTATTTACACCTCCAACACCCTTTTCGATTACAGATGAATCAAATAAGTCACCTTTTTTTGAAAGCAAACTAAAAACAAATTTCCTGTAAATTGTATATATTGGACTAAACAGATTTACTTTTTTCGCCAATTTGCACAATGGCAAAGTTGATATCTTCAATTTGTATTCATGCAATTTATATGGGCAATTCCACTCCAATTTTTTTATAAAGCCCGGGTATGAATTGTTGTTCGGGAATCCAAATACAAAAATTCACCCATTTCTTTAGCCAATTGAAAAGTCATTTTAGCTAATTTAATAAACAACCCTTTACCGGTATGATTCTTATGAGTCATTGTATCTCCTGACTGTGCGGCAAGAATTTCAACACCATCTAAAATCATAGGTTGTGAGTATACTCCATAAAATGCCGCAGGTTCACCACTTGATGAATAAGCAATGAAACCTAAATTTGTCGGTCCAAAAGATTCAGTCTGATTTTTATGGATATAATATTCAATTCCAGGGTCGATATTGAAGGCGCTTTTTGAAATATAGACCAGATCCGAATATAATTCAGGGTCAAGTCTTTTAAAATAGTATGTGTCTGAATTTACTACATCCATCTGTTCAGCCATTGTTGCATTACAAAAACAGTATAAAATCGTTGAAAATGATGAAATCGACCATTCTGAAAATCGTCAAGCATGTGAGCAATTACCTCAACATTGAACACGCCTGCATTTTTTACTTTTACAGGATCTAAAACATCAACAACAAGCTCTTTAAGTTCGTTCTTGAACCATTTTTCTAATGGTACACCAAATCCCATCTTAGGTCGCTCCATTATTTCCTTTGGTATGTACTTATGAACGATTTCCTTAAGTAATATCTTCTGCCTACCATCTTTCAATTTATAATGACTTGGCAATTGGCCTACATACTCAACAACTCTTTGATCTAAAAACTTCGCTAAGTAAATCTCTACCCGGAATAAATTTTTTCGTTACCGCATCATTACGCCCTGCCTGATTATTTGTCAATTTTTTAATTTCAGAGGAAGTAAAAGTCTGATTAATTGTAACAAATTTTTCAATTCCTGAATTTGAACTTAAAAAATTTTTCAATTTACCTTTACGGTTTGGGTGATCGAGTCTCTCAATATTTTCGTTAATAAATCTTGATGCGAATTTTCCAAGAGTTGAATTTATTCGTTGAAACTTATTAATTAAATTCAGGCTTTTTAAATGTCTTGGATAACCTGCAAATATTTCATCACCACCATCAGCAGAAAGAGCGACGGTGACATGCTGTCTCGCAATTTTACTAACTAAAGTTGTAGGAATTGCTGAAGGATCAGCGAATGGTTCATCATAAATGACAGGTAAAAGAGGGACAAGATCGATAGCTTCTTTTTCAGTACAATAATATTCAAAGTGATCTGTTCCTAAATAACCTGCAACTTTTTTCGCAAACTCAGCTTCATTATATTCTTGTTCATGAAATCCAATTGTATATGTTTTAATTTTATTTGTATTCTGTGATTGCAATAAAGCAGCAACGCAAGAACTATCATACCCACCGCTAAGAAAAACTCCAATAGGAACATCTGCTATCATTCGATATTGAAAAGCCGATTTTAAAAGTTTCTCCGTCTCAGATAACGCTTCCTCGAATGACACATCAAGAACCGGCTTGCTATATGAATCATGAACATTCCAATACTTCTTAGTTTCAATTTTTTCGACTGCAAGTCTAGAATTAAATACTCCCCAGCGCCTAATTTATTAGTATTTTTAAAAATGGTTAGTGGCGCTGATATAAACCCATTTTCCAAAAAAGAAGTAATACCCTCATAACTCAGTTCCTTTTTAAAACCTGGATGTCTATGAAACGATTTCAATTCCGAACCGAAAAGAAAAACATCATTATCAGAATAATAAAATAATGGCTTAACTCCTGCTCTATCCCGAATAAGGACTAATTGTTTTTTACACTATCAAATATGGCAATACTAAACATACCAATAAATTTATTAATGCAATCGAGACCCCATTTGATATATGATTTTAAAATTACTTCGGTATCACTATTTGATCTAAATGAAAAACCGGATGCAACTAATTCTTGACGAATTTCCGAGAAATTATAGACCTCGCCATTAAAGATTATCCAATATTTTTTTGATTCATCAACCATAGGTTGATGTCCAGCTAAGGAAAGATCGATAATGGATAATCTGCGAAAGCCTAAACCAAGAGAATAAAATTGTGTTTCAAAAAATTCATTTCCGGAATCATCAGGCCCTCTATGTATCAGGTCATCAGACATTTGCACTAAAGTATCTTTACCGGATTGATTTTTAAAATCAACAAAACCTGTTATTCCACACATGGTTCAAATTTAGTCAAATATTCATTCAAGCAATTGAGTATATTAAAAATTAAATACATATTTTCACGCCATGAGTAAAAATACAATGAGTGCTAATATTGATAAAGCAGGTGAAAATTATTGGACGGAAGTATGGGAGAGAACTACATTGCCACCTCCAATCGATTTGGATTCTAAATCCGTAAATGCTTATCCTGACAGAGTACTACATAATTTATTTAAGAAAATTTTTTCGACTAGAGATACAAAAGGAAAAAAATTGCTGGAAATTGGATGTGGCAATTCAATACTATTACCTTACTTGGCGAAAGAATTTGGATTTGAAGTTTATGGCATTGATTATTCAAAAAAAGGATGCTTACAAAGCGAACAAATATTGAAACGAGATGGTATTAATGGCGTAATTTATTGCGAAGACGCCTTTAATCCGGATAAAAATTTATTAGGAAATTTTGACTTTGTTTGTTCTTTTGGGGTAGTAGAACATTTTCAAGATACATCAAACACATTAAAAAGTTTCTCAGAATTTCTAAAGCCCGGTGGAATCTTAATCACATCAATTCCCAACATGAAAGGTGCAACCGGTTTATTACACAAATTGCTAAACAAACCTGTTTACGATATACATGTTCCGTTAGATAAAGATGACCTTAGAATTGCATTAGAAAAAGCCAATTTAAAACCAGAAATAAATGAGTATTTTCTTGCTATTAGTTTTGCAATCACACTTGAAGGAATAGACGGAAAAAAAATTCCTATGTATATTTTAAAAAAACTATTCGTCAAGTTTCTGAGATATTGCTCAAAAGTCATTTGGATTTTTGAAAATTGGTTTGGAACCTTACCTGCCGGGCGCTTGCTGTCAGGTGGTGTTATGACTTCTGCAAGAAAGTTATAGTTAACTTAATGAAAAAACACAAAGCACTATACTTTTTCATAGGCAAATCTTCTTTTACAGAGAAAGACACTTTGATTCTTGAAGACTTTTTTCAGTTAAAAACCTTCAATTTTGAATTCGGTAACAAATGGAAAGTCCCTTTTCAGTTAATTTACCAATTCGCTTTCTTAGTTTGGAATATTGGTTCAGTGAAGATCTGCTTCATTCAATTGAGTGGTTTTCATTCATTATTACCAACAATATTCTGTAAATTATTTGGCAAAAAATCTGTCATCATAGCAGCAGGAACCGATTGTCACTCCTTTCCTTCTATCGGATACGGAAACTATCAAAGGCCATTGCTTTCGTGGGCGACCAAAATATCATTTAAGCATTGTACTTTGATTTTGCCCAAGCACAAATCGCTGTGGCATACTAAATATACCTACGACCATCATGACTTCCCGGAACAAGGAATATCTTACTTCAATAAAGGAATAGAGACTCCCTATGAGTGTATTGAAAATGGCTACGATGCAAGTCGATTTAAAAAATCCGGCGAATGCACACCGAATTCATTCATTACAATTGCAGGTCTTTTAAACCGGGAATCGCAGCAAAAGCTGAAAGGGATCGATCTAATTATAGAAGCAGCAGGACACTTTCCAGACTATACCTTTACAATTGTAGGAGCGGAAAATAGTTATTTCAAAGATTTGCCATCTAATATTAAATTGATTCCAAAAACCGCAAACGATAAATTACCTGCAGTTCTTAGCGCACATAAATACTATTTACAATTAAGTATGGCTGAAGGGTTCCCGAATGCACTTTGCGAAGCTATGTTGTGTGAATGCATCCCTATAGGTTCAAATGTCTTTTCAATCCCTGAGATAATTGGTGATACAGGCTATATTCTTGGCCATCGAAATTCGGACGAATTGAAAACACTGTTAAGTAATTTATCTGAAACGGATCAGAAAAAAAATGGACAATCTGCAAGGCAAAGGATTCTTCAAAACTATTCTCTTGAAAAAAGAAAGGAAAAATTAAAAGCAGTAATTGAGAAATTAGTCGTTACCTGATTAGGTTAATAACGCCGGTTCGTTGTTGTTCTTCATTCTTTAGAATATAAACATAAACATCAGCAGGAACCATTTCATTCTGATATCTTCCATCCCATTCCATATTTCCGGCGTCATCATTTTCATAAATTTTAAGACCCCATCGGTTATAGATCTCTATTGAATAGGTCATACATGGCCTGTAAGTGCTGAACTTAAAGAAGTCATTAGTACCATCCCCATTTGGAGTAAACGAATTAGGAACATACAGAAGTTCACCTAGCAATGATTCTGAAGTTACTTTATTGCCAGCCGTGTCAACACAGACCGATTCTCTGTTCACGAATAATTTCACAAGATAATCTCCAATATCTTTATAACGGTGCACCGGATTTTTCAAATTACTGAAATTGCCGTCCCCAAAATCCCAATTATAAGTTACGGCGTTTTCAGTCACCTTATTAAAAGAAATCGCTCCTGAACAGGAATCCTGAGTTGACTCGAACTCCGCTTTTTTATATGAAACAAAATTGATCTCTTTTGTGAGATCGACATCACATCCATAGTTAGAAACGGCAGTTAATTTAACAGGAACTGTTCCGGAGAGGGAATAAATATGTGCAGGATTAAATTGCGAAGTAGTGTCGCCATCTCCGAATGACCATAAATAGCTTTTTGCATCAGTTGTGAAATTCGAAAACTGTACAACAGAATCGCATGTTGGAACAAAATAATCAAAATCGATTGCCGGCAAAGGTGGGATCGAAATCGAAATTTCAGAAGTATCTATACAAGTACTATCAGTAAAAATGATCTGTTGAATTGTATAATTTCCATAAGTCGAAAACGAATGAACCGGACTTTGATCGTAATGAACCGATCCATCACCAAAATCCCATCTGTATGTGCTTGCATTGACAGAAGAATCAATAGCTTTGATTGTATAACCACAAGTATCCAGTTCAATATCAAAATCAGAAACCGGGATTTTTAAAACGGTGACATTTTTAAACAGGGTATCGTAACAAGCAGAATCGGACGAAGTGATAAGTGAAACTGAATATGTTCCAGGATTCTGATAAATGTGTTGTGGATTGATCTCTGTTGAAATAGAGTCATCGCCAAAATTCCATTTCCAAAAATTTGCGACTCCACCAATTCCAAAAGAACGATCAAAGAATTTGAATTCATTCGTACAATGTTCATTTGAAATATCAAAATAGGAATTGAAAACAGGATTGATATGGACCAAACCAATCACTGTATCATTACAATTCGGATTAAATGCTGAATAAGCAATTAGTGTGGCCAAATAATCACCGGTATCTGCATAAGCATATGCCGGATTCATCTGTGAAGACGTATCGTTCGCAGTTGAAGGATCACCAAAATCCCAATGATAAGTAGCAGCATTATAACTTGTATTAGCAAAGTTCGCTAGCAAGGTTCCACATGAAATAGTTGGAGAAAAAATGGATGCGACAGTGATCTCAGGACAAGAGACAACATTGACTTGGAAATCGCGGATCGTTTCACCGAGATAAATTCCATTGCGATATTCTTTTACGGTTATCCCATAAACGAATTGTCCGAGCGATCTGGGAGTTGCTGTAAGGATACCTGTATTTTCATCTATCGCTAAAGGAGTTCCGCCAAATACATTAGCAACTGAATAAGGGTTTCGATAAACGATTCTTGCATATGGTGGTGGCTCGGGAGGATTAGGTATAGGATTAAATCTATCGGCACCATTGAAAGGAATGGTCACACTGTAAACCAGAGAATCGCCTTCAAAATCAGTTGCAGAATGATCGAATGTAAAGGGGGCATCTTTACAAATAAAAGTTGGTGGTCTGTTTACGAATACAGGATTAGAATTGAAAGTTGTGATCGACGGATCAGGAATAGTAGCAAAATAAGTTGCTCCGGTATTATCTACATTTTGAACATTGATCACAGAACCATTTCTGCAACACCGTTGGTAAGTCAGAGTATATCCACCTGGAATTGGTGGAAGAGCGATATTAAAAACATAGGTAGCAACCTGATAACAAACGTTGACCGGAGGTGCCAGACAAGGTGAATTGATGGCATTACTTACCGGACCTTGAGTAGTAATGAAGGCTTCAGTAGTAGAGATAAGTATTCCCGAAGAATTATAGACGCCGATTATTGCAGGGTCATCAAATGGTGGAATACCATTGAAGCAATCGCGATAGCAGGTAAGAGTTACTTCATATAAGTTGTTTCCAAGGAAACGATAATTCATTTCACCACCGACAATATGAGTGGCATAACTTTTCTGTTGAAAAAGCAAAACTACTAATACACTGAAAAAGAAGAATAATGTTCTTTTTCATCGTCTGAATAAAGATACCCAAATGTATCAAACTTTCGACTTTACTCAAATATAAATTGGTGAAAAAGAGCAATTTTTAGGTAAAAAAGAGGCAATTGTCAAAATCATGTAAATTATTGTACGACGGTCAATCATACAAAGAAAATATCATTCCAATGAACGGAATAAATATTATTTATACATTAGTGCCAAAACGTTCATTAAACACTAAATAAAATATGAAAAAACTTGTCGTGCTTTTTTTACTTATTTACGCTGGACAAAAATCCAGTGCACAATTGTCTTGGTTACAACTTCCTGATTTTCCCGGAGGGAATAGATTCGCTGTAGCCTCATTCTCATTAAATGGCAAAGGCTACATTGGCTTGGGTGTTGATTCTTTGGTTCAAGGGTATTCCGATTTGTATGAATATGATGCTTCAAATAATCAATGGACTCAAAAAGCAAGTCTTCCTGGTGTTGGTCGATGGGCATGTGGCGTTTTTACGATTGGAGACAAAGCCTATATTGCCTGTGGAGCAATTACTGGGGGCTCAAGGACAAATCAATTATGGGAGTATGATCAGCCAACTGACTCGTGGACACAGAAAGCAAATTTTATTGGAAGTGCTAGACAAAGTCCTGCAACATTCAGTATCGGAAACAAAGGTTATCTAGGCACTGGATATATAGGTAGTAACAGTGTTCTTGACTTTTACGAATATGACCAATTAACTAATATCTGGACAATTAAAAATCCTTTTCCTGGAATTGTCCGAAATGGCAGCGCAGGTTTTGCTATTGGCAATACAGGTTATATAGGAATGGGAAATGGAAATAATTCAACCAACTATTATAAAGATTTTTATGCATATGATCCACTTCTTAATACCTGGTCTCAAAAAGCTGATTTCACATTGCCTTTTGTAAACAGTATGAGTACCTATACCACCTCTTCATCGGCTTATGTTTTATGCGGATATTTTTATCAATTTACCGGAATTAGTCACAACCCGCTAAATATGCTTTACAAATACGATGAAGTAAGTGATGTCTGGACTTTAGAAGGTACATTCCCGGGTTTACCACGAGGATACGCAGGAGGATTTAGTCTAAATAATGACATTTACATTGGAGCCGGTTCACAGTCGAACGACCTGTCAGGCCGTGTACTAAAAGATTTTTGGAAATTGAGCAACGGCCTTACTTTGAAAATTACTAATCCAAATACATATGATGATTTTATTATCTATCCAAATCCTGCCGGTAATATGATTAAAATTGCAAGTTCTATCAACGACGAAGTTCAATCAACAAGAATTTATGATTCAATTGGAAGGTTGAAGACAACTTCAAAATATAATGAACAAATAAATACTTCTGATTTGACTCCAGGATTGTACTTTATTGAAGCAATAACTAAAAGCGGAAAAGTTCTGGATGGAAGATTTGTAAAAGAATGATAAAATAACGATCCTTTAAAAAGGAGTTGCGATCTACCTATAGATCTCAACTCCTTTTTTATTTTCAGATGTTTTCCAGGCGCGGTACATTCCATCAGAATTAAAAGCAAGTACACAATCGCCATTTGTGTTAAGAGCGACTAAACCGCCTTCGCCGCCAAATTTTTTCAGTTTATCATTAACAACAAATTCGCAAGCTTCAGTAAGTGATAAACCTTTGTATTCAATCAGGCATGAAATGTCATATGCGACGACAGCGCGAATAAAGAATTCACCATGTCCTGTACAGGAAATAGCACATGTATTGTTGTTTGCATAAGTTCCGGCACCAATGATTGGGCTATCTCCTACCCGATTGAATCTTTTGTTCGTCATGCCGCCGGTGGAAGTCGCTGCAGCGATATTTCCATTTTGGTCTAAAGCCACGGCACCGACAGTGCCGAATTTTTTTTCAGTATGATCAAGTTGAAATTTATCTGTATCACGGATCTCAAGAAATTGATCGTATCTGAATTGATTGAAAAAGTAGTCTTCGTTTTCAAAATCAAGTTTTAGGAGTTTCGCAAATTCTGCTGCACCTGCCCCACTCAACATTACATGTTCTGATTTTTCCATGATCATTCGGGCAAGATGGACAGGATTCTTTACTCCGGAAATACCTGCAACTGCACCTGCCATGAGATCCTTACCGGTCATTATAGCAGCATCCATTTCATGTGAACCGTCATTAGTAAAGACAGAACCTTTCCCTGCATTAAAGAGTGGACAATTTTCAAGACTCATTACAGTAACTTCAACAGCGTCGAGAGAAGATGTCCTTTTTCAAGCGCACTGTATCCAATATTTAGAGCTTCATCTAATGCAGTTTTATATGCAATTTCCTTTTCAGGTGTCATTGTCGATTTAAGGATAGTTCCTGCACCACCGTGCAAAGCCAGAGCAATTTTTCTCATATATCATGAATGATTAGGTTACAAAGAAAACCAAAAGGAAAGGATAATTGTAAATAACTCCTTTAAAACCTGATTATTTTTTGATTGATGTTCAAATTAGCTGTTTAAAGACTTAAAAATTACAAGCCGGCAATTTTGAATAAAACCAATTTACTCCAAAAGATCTTTTAAAAAACGTAAAAAATCAGATTTTGGAGTAGGGTTTCATAATCATTCCAGAATGAAGGTTGAATTGAGCCGAAAACCTTACAAGATGATGAATTCGCTGTTTAGTTCAATTCATGACCTCTGTCACAACGTAGTTTGCGAACATATCAGAAAATTAAAATCTCTGACCCGCAAATGAAACACAAATACTTAATCGCACTCCTTGCTTTCTATCTGTTCTCCTTCAGAGTAGAAGCACAACAGACACCTGCTTTCCGTGGTATTTATATCGATAGTTTCGATGATATCTTAGGTAACACAGTGAAAGAAGACAGTCTGCTACAATATGCTTCTGATAGCTCATTCAACTATCTTGCATTGTATGATCTTCATACCATCAACTTCAGTAATTCAACACAAGTTAACCGACTTGCTTCATTCATTAGAAAAGCGAGAGAGACTTATGGAATTTCAGGAATAGGTGCCGTAGGGGAAAGCTATTCTACGTTTGCAAATAAGATCGCACCTTATAATTCAAGCCGTACGAATGCAAATGAGAAATTCAGTGTATTCAATCTGGAATTTGAATTCTGGACAGCATCTTCAGTAAATCCGGGCGGGTACTATTGCACACAATATTTACAACCAAATGGATGTGCATGTGATTCAAGTGGCGGTTTTAAATTTTTTATAGAAAATATGCATAAGATTGATTCACTTGCAACAGTTCAGGAGCTACATCAGAAACATACTTAGGTTGGTTCAATCAGGGCCAGGGTTCACAGATACAAAGAAATGTAAACAGAATACTTTTGCATGCATACAGAGTGGATCCTTCATCTGTTTATGGATACAGCAAAACAAGATTACAATATCTTGCTTCAAATAATACTACAGTAAATGTAGCGCCAATATTTTCATCCGAACCCAACTTTATGGGACCGTGGTTAGATTCTCATTCACAAATTGAAGCATTCAACAAATACAAAGCAGATTTTCAGGCTGATAATTCATCGAGTGTACAATATATAAACCTATTAGGATATCAATGGTTTGATTATGGATACATGCCAAAGCCAATACCCGGATCAGGTAATACCTCATTCACTGCTACTATTAATGCTTCGGGTGCCACCTCATTTTGCGCAGGAGAAAGTGTTACGATTACAGCCGGTGGCGGTACGTCGTATCTTTGGTCAAATAATGCCATCACTTCATCCATAACTGTTAATACTTCGGGAACGTATTCTTGTCAAGTTACAAAAAATGGTGTTACCCAAACGACTTCAACAGTTTCAGTAGTAGTGAATAGTCTGCCTACCGTTACAATTTCACAAGGCGCACTAAACAATAATTCAATTACAGTTACTTCCATAGCAGAACCTTCAACAGGAACATTGACAGGCTACCAATGGAAATTAAATAACTCAACGATCAGTGGTGCGACATCTGCAGATTATATTGCAACAGCAACAGGAGATTACAAAGTAGAAGTCACTAACAGTGCAGGTTGTTCAGCAACATCGGCAATAGAAAATGTAGTAATACCGACTCAACCATCGTGTATTATAACAACACCGGTAGGATTGGTTTCATCTGCTGAGAATCCAACTTCACAACGATTGAAATGGGATGCGCTTTCTACGAGCGATTCTATTGTGATCCGTTACAAACCTGAGAATTCTTCTAATTACAGTTATATAAGAATGTTGAATGTTGGACAGACGAATTTAATTCTGACCGGACTATTACCAAACACAAAATACCAGTGGAGATTAAAGACAGTTTGCGGAGCAACATCGGGATCATATTCTGTAAAGAAACAGTTCACTACAATTGGGAACACAGCAATTTTCACACCTTCACAAACGGCGATGAAAACAATGGGAATTGAAGAGATCGAAGAAGAAGATCTGATGATCTATCCAAATCCGGCAAGAGAAAACATCTCCATTAAATTCTTTTCTCTTCAGGAAACAGAATCCACAATTCAATTCCTTGACATAAACGGAAGAATTATCAAGTTGATAAATACAATAGTAATTGATGGCGATAATGAGATCAGTATTGATACTCAAGAGCTGTCAAATGGAATATATTTCTTAAGGGTAATTACACCATTACAGAATGAAACCAAGAGATTAATTGTAGAAAAATAACAACTTAAATTTCATCCTAAAAACACAAAAACGAGCAAGGAATCCCGGGAAAGCCCCGGGATTCCTGCATTTGTGGATAACCATAGCAAAATGTTGAAAACTTTTAAAAATTAATTTAGAGTCCAAACTTCATGTACGGTACAAAGTATGTTGGATTTTCATAGCTGAGGGGCCTTGAGGAGAAAAAAGTTCGAATTTGGCGCGATTATGAAGTTTTTTATATTGAAAATATAGATGACGACTTAAAGACGAGTATCACGTAAGACTATTACATATATCTTCGCCAACGAAAAGATTGAGGGGAAGGAATAAACAAACCGATTGGAAACGGAGCATGTTTATTTTTAGCAGGGAACGGGAAAATCAAAAAGTTTAATTCAGGGGGAATCCTTTCATCAGGAGAGGTCTCTAATTGAACAAAAGTGACTCGCAATGCTAACTCAATAATAATTGTTGATTTAAACTAAAATTAATACTCAAATGATGAACAACAACAAGGTCATTAAATTATTGGCAGGATTTTTCCTGATTTGTTTGACTTCGTTTGGTCAAGCTAACAATGTAAGATCTTTCTATTTGAAAGACATTCACGTTTGGTTAGGCAACACCACAACAGAAAATGCTATCCTTAATTACGCTCAGGGAAATGCATTTAACTACATCATTTTTTATGATCTAGGTTCACTGAATTGGTCAAGCTCTACAGTAAAAAACAATTTGGCCGCCTTTCTAAGTCGTGCCCGCGCTAATTTTGGTATTACTCAATTCGGCGCTTCGGGAGAGATCTATTCGTTTTTTACCAATTCTATTATCCCTTATAATAATTCAAGAACAAGTGCAAGTGAACGATTTGATGTATTGAACTTTGAATTTGAATTCTGGAATCAGTCAAGTATTTCATCGTTGTATTGTAGCCGTTATTTATCTCCAAATGGTTATAGCTGTGACACAGCAGGTGCATGGCGATTTGCATGGAGTGAATTTCAGCGTATCGACGCTCTTTCGGCTGCAAACGGTCTGATCTCTGAGATCTATTTAGGATGGCCGGCGAAAGGACAATTGCAACAATTAGTAACGAGAGCTGACCGGATCTTAATGCACGCTTATCGTCCTACAGATTCAGATGTGTATGCTTATTCAAGAAATCGTTTGATTGATGCAGCTAGTATGAATACATCAGTAAAGATCATGCCTCTTTTCAGCAGTGAAGCATCTTTTATGGGACCATGGTTGGCATCGAATCCACAGACAAAAGCATATCAAACTTACAGCAATAATTATGTAGCTGAAACAGGAACATGGAAACAATACATCAACCTTCAGGGGTATTCTTGGTTTCACTATACTTACATGCCGAAGACAACAGTTGTGACCGCAACAATAAGTGCAAGTGGTCCATTGAGTTTCTGTTCAGGCGGAAGTGTTACATTGACAGCGAACTCCGGTTCTCAATATTTATGGAGTCCGGGTGGACAAACTACACGTTCGATCACTGTTTCGAATGCAGGGTCTTACACTGTAAGAGTTACTAATTCCAGTGGTGTGAATGCTACATCATCGCCGGCAGTAGTTTCAATTACTACTACAGGATCTACACCAACAGTCACAGCGAATGGTTCAACTTCATTTTGTGCAGGTGGCAGTGTAGTACTTACTTCAAGTAGTGCAAGTTCATATTTGTGGAGCAATGGAGCAACAACACAATCCATTACGGTAACTTCGTCAGGAAATTATTCTGTAACTACTAATTCAGGTGGATGCGGTGGTACATCAACTGTGACTGCAGTAAATGCAAATAGTGGCCCTACTACTCCAACAGTAACTGCAAATGGTTCATTAAATGTTTGTCCTGGTACAACCTTGACATTAACATCATCTGCTGCCAATGGTTATTTATGGTCAACGGGAGCAACTACTCGCTCAATTACTGTTGCCGTAGCAGGTACATATACTGTTCGTGCCTATAGTGGACCTAACTGCTCTGCTATATCAGCAACAAAAACAGTAACCATGCTTACAGCTCCAACAAAACCATCAATTACGGCAAACGGATCTTTATCACTTAGTTCATCTCATACTTCAGTAACTCTTACCTCAACGACTGCAAATGCATATGCTTGGTCAAGTGGTTCTACAACAAGATCAGTAGTTGTAAATACACAGGGATCTTATAGAGTTACTGTAACCGGAAGTAACGGTTGTCAGAATACATCAACTGCTGCTATTGTCAGCGCAAATGGTTGTACACCACCGGCAGTTCCTGTAATTTCTCTTAGTGGATCTAATGTGATCACATCAGGAAGTACAGTAACATTGACTTCGACAACAGCAGGTGGATATCTTTGGTCAACCGGAGCAACGACACGTTCTATCACTGTATCAGCAGCAGGAACTTACTCTGTACGTGGATATAATGCAGGCGGATGTTTTTCTACGTCACTTCCAACTACCATTGTAGTAGTTGCAGTTCGTGAAGCTAACAACACTGTAGATGAAATCACAACTCCATCAGTTGAGATGAGTGCTTATCCAAAACCCTGTTCATGATCTTTTGAATATTGATTTCAACACACAAGTTCAAAGTACTTATACGATTTCATTACTTGATATTCAAGGCAGAGTAGTTTACACAAAAGCTTTTGAATCTGAAGTAGGATTGAATCATATCGAAATGAATGTTTCAGAATATCAGAAAGGAATTTATTTTGGATATCTGACAAGTGCTACAGAGAAGAGATCAATTAAAGTAATTATTGATTAATTGAACTTAAATTTATTAAAAGTAAAACCACCTGAATTCAGGTGGTTTTTTTTTTATTTACTATAAACATGAATTATTCTCCACGGTGGCACATTTCTTTGTAAGCACAATACTTACAACCTGATTCATCATCCGTTTGAGTAAAAGGAATTTTAGAATCAAATATCCTTGTTATAAGTTCCTTTAAATGACTTTCAAATTGAGTGAATTGTTCAGCCGAAAATGGTTCGCCATTATTCAACATCCAGATTCCTTCTTTCATTGTTTTTAATGCCATTAGTCCAACGCTGATCTGCCTTCCGGGAATAGAAATGTTAGTCAAATAAGCATAATACATTGCCTGAAATTGTTCTTTGTAATCCGTATTATTAAAATAATCTTCGATAGCCGTGGGTTTTCGTTTTTCAACTTTCCCGGTTTTGTAATCCACAATTCGAAGAGAACCATCCTTCTCATCTACTCTATCGATTATACCAAACAACTTGACAACTTTTCCAGATTGGAATTCGAAAATCGACGTCACATCTTTCTCAAGTTGAAGAATTGCGAAAGGCAAATAGGTTTTATCAACTTCAAGAATTCTAGACACCAATTCACGAATCACATTTCGGAGAAGAATATTCTTTCCTTCTAATTGATCAATCGCCAAAAACTCAAGATGTATAGCTTGATCAACCAGGTCATTTATTTTCTTACTTAGTCCTTTGAGAACATTTTCATCTATACCGGTAAATCAGCATAGATAAGTTGCATCGCTTTATGCAGAACCTTTCCAAAAGTGGCGGCTTCCATATTCTCTTCTTGTTCCTCAATCTCCGCTAGACCGGCAATGTAACGGAAGTAAAATCGGAGTGGACATGCAATATAAGATTGCAGTCCGGAAGCGCTAAGTTTTGCTTTAGGTTCACTTCCCGAGGAAGCAGAATACTTTTCCAACTCCTTCATGACAGCATCTGATTTTTCAATTACGATCTCAGAAACACGTTCTTTAAGGATGGGTGTTGTAATTACTTTTTTTATGATGATGATCGATTCCGGAAACTTAGATTTTAATTCATGCTCTATCTGCAATAAAAATCTCGATCGCTCACCTGCTGTCAAAGCTTTAGGCTCTGTATTGTATAGCAGAAAAATATTCTTTGCTCTTTGAAGTAACCTATAAAAGTGAAATGCTGATACAGCATGTTGCTCTTCATAAGTAGGCAATCCAAATGCTTTACGGATATTGAAAGGAATAAAAGACGGTGAATTTCCGGCTGCAGGAAGCACGTCTTCATTAACAGAAAGCAAGATCACATTTTCAAAATCAAGGACACGTGTTTCAAGGAATCCCATTACTTGAAGTCCTTTTAAGGGTTCGCCGGAGAATGGAATTCTGACTGACTGTGTTACTTCTTTAAAGATCTTCCAGAAAGTTGAAATGGTCGGTTTAGCGTGTTGCTTAAGAAGAATATCTTCCAGCCTTTTAAGCTGAGTAAAAAAAGTGTAGATGAATTCCGATTCGAGGCGATGAAATCTGAAATCCTGTGCACTCATTGTTTCCAAAATTACTCGAAGAATTTTCTGTGACCAGGTAAATACCTCTTCAATTGTAGCAGGAATAGTAAAAAGAATTTTAAAAATCTCACTGTTTGAATCAGCAAGTATTTTCTTTGAAGAAATCCTGATATAATTCTCTTTTAATTTTTCAAGCCAGGAACTGATTACCTTACCCCCTACCAATCGGATATAAGTATGGTCGAGTACATTTTTCACATCACGAAAATAAAATGAATAATGACCATCATTTTCCAAACGTGCATTTTTCTGTAGTGCAATCAGGGTTTCAAATAAATTGTAAAGTGGAGTCTGTCGAAGTGGATAACCCATGGTAACGTTGATATCCGTTACAGCTTCGGGAATTGAATACAATACCGGAAACAACAGTTTTTCATCCGGAAGAACAACAGCAGTCTTTTCAGGAATAAACTGACCTTTGTCGATCATCTCCTGCAGGATCTGTCCAGCGTAACGCGTCTGTCCAACCATCAATGGAATACCTGCAAACTCTATTTCCTTTGGTATATTTTTAAAATGATCTGCCTTCCATTTATAATTATCTTTTACCAACCGATTTTCACGAATGAATTTTCCGGCTTCCTGTCCGTGATCATTTGTATAATAGGAATCAGTATCCCAATAGGAACTTGCTTTTCCTTCTGTAATCAGATAAGACATAATTTTCTCTTCTGCGGCGACAAAGCATAGAAGCCGGCAAATATTGTCTGAGAAAATTCACTCATTGCTTTGAATGTTTCAGTACTTACATTCTCTGCCAGATTACGGTAAGCCATTCCCTCATAAGCCCAGCCTTTTTCTTTAAGTCTGCTCTTGTACTCTGAATAGATATCATTCAGATTTTTCCATGTATTAACAAATTCCGTTTTTAGTTTTGATAGGTCATGTTCAAAGAAATTCCGCCAGAAATGCTTCAGGCGTTCCATATCTTCTTCAGGTAGTCCGAAATCTGCATCGATCTGATGTAAATCGTTTACAGTTGCAAATACTTTCGATGCCGGTGCGAGATACTTATCCAGATCATCGAAGTCTTTGATCAAAAGTTCACCCCAAGGATAAAAAGCATCAAACTCTTCATTTGGGAAATAGTGATGATAGACCTCATACAGTTCAAAGAGCAAGGTAAGTTGATCCGGAATATTAGCATCTGCGAGCTTTAAAAGGTAGTCTTGAATAGAATAAACCTTCGGAGACCAGATCGGACCATCATATAGCTGAGCAAGTTCCTTTTGAAAAAACAATCCTGCCCTTCTTGTCGGAAAGACAAGACACAATTCACCAGTCTTTTCATTTAAATTATTTTTGATTTCGAGAGCAAGATCCTGTAAAAAGTTTTCATAAAGCGAGGGTGCACAACATATAAGAAATGAGCAAACCAATTAATTGTTTTGGCATTACAAATAAAGTCATAAATTTACTTCAAAATCATTTAAAATGAAGAAAAGACTTGTCAGGAAAGACAAAAAATTCTTAGGCGTTTGTGGTGGACTTGGAGATTATTTTGATCAGGACCCAACCTTCATTCGGATCTTATTTATTGCATCCGTACTTTTATTCGGAACTGGTATATTGCTCTATTTCATAATGGCTATAGTTATGCCTGACGAAACGAATCAGCCATAATACGTGTCATTCTTTCAAACAATTTGGTTACCTTCGATGGCGTAAAAAAGGTCTAAATGCGTCTGAAAAAGACATCTATTCTATTCATTTTCATTATTTTGCAAATCAGGGCAGGTGCTTCAAATTCTGACAGCGCTTTTGTAACTGTTCCAACTTCGATTCGATACATTCATGAACTAGATTTTAGAGACGGAAATACAAATTTTCAAAGACCCGACACTTCTTTATATTCACTTGATCGTGTCAATTTAGCTTCGGATAACAACTACAACTATTTGGGAGTTCGTGGAAGTGCCGCTCAATCACCGTGGTTCACTAACATGAGTGAAATCTATACACGGGCATTGATCAGAAGTTATGACCTCTATACTACTTCATCAGACAGCGTCAGGTATTACAATGTAAATAAAAAATTCACTGAGATAAAATACAACAACGGAACATTCAAAGATCAAGTGATAAGTGTTTTGCATACACAGAATGTTTTAAAGAACTGGAACCTTGGATTTGATTTTAGTCGGTTAAGTGTTAAAGACTACATGCCCAACAGTGATACGTACAAAGGTGATTTTTTACTTTTCTCAACACTACGGTCAAACAATGGCAAGTACAATCTTTTTGCACATGCCTACTGGAAGGAGATAGAGAACCAAATGAATGGAGGTCTCGCCAATGACTCAACATTCTTATATGGAAATGTAGATAATGTTGCAATTCGGAGTTTGGCATGGAAGATTTCCGATGCTTATCAATATCATAGAACAAAGCGATTTCATTTGAATCAGTATTATGATTTTGGCGGAAGCAAGGTTGATTCTGTCGGCAAGATCATCCCAATTCCTGCAATTCGATTTAATTACCAGGTAACTTTTGAGAGATCAACTATTGCATATAAGGATCCAACTACAGACAGCACATTTTATAGCAATTATTTCTATTCACCCTCCACTTATGACTCATCAATCGTTGATGTATTGACGAATGAATTTGCCTTGATCCTTCCGGCTGATCAGCTAAGGAAATCTGCCTTTTTCAGAAACTGGTCGATGTCAGTTGCCGCAGAACATCAATCTACAAAATACGAGCAGAAGGAGAAAAAATCATGGGACAATTTAGCTGTATCCGGGAAGATCATTTCAAAATATGACTCCTCTGATTTCAATGCAACAGTCTTTGCAAAATATGTTCTCAGCGGATATGACAATGGAAATTATGTCGGAGATGTTCAAATCAATACTAAGCAATATGTATTTGGTTCTTTTGGCGGTCGATTTACAATGAATCAACAATCACCTGACTATTATTTATTGAGTTACAAAAGCAATAATTTCATCTGGGAAAATGACTTGACCAAAACAAAAACTACTGCGATTCAATTAAATTACTCGCTAAGCAAGTACAAGTTTTCAATTATTGCCAGCAGACAACAAATTGAAAATGCAACTTTCATTAATGAGTTTGCTACTCCTGAACAACTTGGAAATAAATTAACGATCGATCAGTTGAAGATCGAAAAGAACTTTAGATTTAAGACTATTTACTTCCTGAATGCGATATCAGTTCAGAAAAATGACAATGAAAACAAAATTCATTTATCGCCATTGTTTTCACAGCATGCCTTGTATTATGAAAAATCATTGTTTGGAAATAAGCTAATGAGCAGCGTGGGATTCAACTTTACGTATAGTTCAAGTTATTTTTCAGATGCCTTCATACCTTCAACTGCTCTCTTCTATTATCAGAATGAAACGAAGTCCGGAGGTTATTTACGTGCAGACCTTTTTATTCGTGCAAAGATCAAGTCTGCTCAATTTTTCTTAAAACTGGAAAACGTTGCTGATAATCTTGGAAAGCAGAGTTATTTCCTGGTACCACATTACCCGCAACCGGGAATGGTTTTGAGATTTGGAATTGTGTGGAGGTTTTTTGATCAATCGTAATTTCTCGTTTATCGTTTTTCGTTTTTCGAAGTCGGTTCAACAATCGCCTTCGAAAAACGAAAGACGAGAAACGAATCATGTCTTCTGTTTCTTCTTCTTCGCTGCAGGAAAAAGAATATTATTCAAAATAAGTCGATAGCCGAGGAATTAGGGTGTAATGCCAGATCGGTTTGCGGATCGCCTACCTGATGCTGATAATCTTCCGGATCGTGACCACTGTAAAAAGTCCATGTTCCCTTCCCGAATTCGCCATGAATGTAACGGGCTTCATTTTCAATTTTGTTTCACCCATGACCAAAACATCAGTCTTGATGAATTTTTTCTGAACGCTGTTGTTTGCCCCATAAAACCTTTTATCACTTGTTCATGGTTCTGACAAAGCATTGTAGGGATTGGATCCCATTTCGCTGAATACTCAAACAATGTAAAGAAGTCCTCTGTGCGTGGCAGACGACGATATTTAGGTTCATTGTCGATCTCACTGAACTCGTATTCATATGGATCCGTACTTAATTTGAAATCATGAAAAGCAAAACATTTGCTGTAGTCGAGTTTTGAATTCATAGAAGGATCGGCACCATCACCATCAAACATTTCTTTGCAAATATCAATTCCTTCAGCTGCGAGGGCAATGTCATAGCTATCGGTTGCAGAACACATGGCAAATAAAAATCCGCCACCGGCAGTAAAATCCCTGATCTTTTGTGCAACAGCTAATTTCAGTTGCGACACTTTTGAAAAACCAAGTTTAGCAGCTGATGCTTCCTGAATACGAACATCTTCCTGATACCATGGTGCATTTCGGTAGGCAGCATAGAATCGTCCGTATTGGCCTGTAAAATCTTCGTGATGCAAATGTAGCCAGTCGTAGGTTGGCAACTTACCTTGGATTACTTCTTCGTCGTAAACGACATCGTAAGGGATCTCAGCATATTTCAAAGCCATTGTCACGGCGTCATCCCATGGTAATTTATTCTTGGGTGAATAGACGGCGATCTTAGGAGCAACCTCCAGTTTAACAATGTCCATATTCACTTCCGGATTCAAGATCTCAGTAATGATAGCATTTGCCTGCGCATCGGCAATGATTTGGTTTGTTACTCCTCGGATTGCGCATTCCTTTTCAAGTGCAGTTGTATTTCCGAATAGGAAACTGCCTCCGCGGTAATTGAGCAGCCATTTTACATCAAGGCTATTCTGTAAGGCATAATAAGCGATGCCATAAGCCTTCAAGTGGTCCTTTTGTGTGTCATCCATTGGAATCAAAAGATAGGACGCACGGGCAGAGGAGAAAGCGAAAATGAAGAAGACGGAAATGAGGATTCGTTTCATAATGGTAAATATAAGGAAAATGAGATGATATTTGGATGAGATAAATAACGGTTTAACACTGTAAAAATTGGCAACTCTTATCAGTAGGAATATGCGGGATTATTTCTGTGTGATTTTCCCACGCAGATCTCGCAAAAAGGCGCAGAAAAGGACGCAGATTTTTTGGCTAAAGCCGGAAGGCTATCAGCTAAAGCAGACGGTAATAAGCTGAGTACCGTCAGCTAAAGCAGGTAAGAAAGCGGTTAAAATCAGTTAACTAAAGGTGACTTACAAACTAAGCTGAATTCCATTTTGCTTCAGCTCAAGTTGATAGAAATAAAAAAGCAGCCTCACAATTCGAAATTGAAGGCTGCCATTAATAATTATTAATTATTCGTTATTAGTTAATTTAAAAGTCCATTTTGGTTTGCGTCTTTTTGTCTTTGGCTTTTTGCTCGAGCTCTGACAAAATACGATCGCGGTCGGAAGAGATATTATCTTTTTTTCCGTTGAAGTCCCACTCTACTGTTACCGCTTTTTCTTCGTGGAGTGGATTTACTTTTTTTGGTGTCGATTTCCCTTCTGGCTTTTTCACCGATTTCGCCACAGGTGCCGGAGCTGCTTTCGGTTTGACAGGCACTTCTTTAGTGACTACTTCCAATGTCGCTTGCACGGGTTTCTTAGCCGGCTTAGAATCGCTCAGTTTTACAACCTTACTAGCGGCATGTCTTGATACGATATTTCCATTGGTGCCTCTGCCTTTTACTTCATGTTCATTGAAGTTCACGTCGACCTGAGTGATCCTTAATTTAGGCTTCGGTCTTAACATGATTCGAACTGTTTCTGCATCATCGGGTCCGGAGATGGAGAACCATAATAGTTTAGACCCATCCGCACCTTTTGTGAGTACATATTCTTTGTCGCGCGTTGTACCTCCGACGGTGAATCGCTTTGCCATGATATTGCCACCACGACCATCCTGATAAATGAGATTATAAACCGGTTCAGGTTCTACCTTTCGATAAACGGCAATGTAGCGAACATCTTTACCAACATATTTTTTATCGTCGACCTTGGTAACGATCATTGTTCCATCGCCTCGGAAAACGATAATCTCATCGAGTGTTGAACAATCGCTCACGAATTCATCTTTCTTCAAGCTGAAACCTGCGAAACCATCTTCACGATTTACATACAATTTCTGATTATTGATCATTACTTCGGAAGCGACTACTTGTTCAAAAGAACCAATCTCAGTCTTACGTTCACGACCTTTACCATATTTTTTAAGAAGGTCTTTATACCAACCAATTGTATAGTTCCGGATATTTGCAAGGTGAGCGGCAACCTCTTTCATTTGATCTTCCAGGCCACGGATCTTTTCATCCTGTTCTTTTACATCAAACCTCGAGATCCGCTTGATCTTAACTTCTGTCAGAGAAATAATATCCTCACGGGTAATCTCACGTTTGAATTTTTTCTTGTAGGGCTTCAATCCATCATCGATCGTTTCGATAACAGACTCCCATGTTTTACATTCTTCGATGTTGCGATAGATCCGTTTCTCGATGAAGATCTTGATCAATGAACTGAAATGCCAGTCTTCTTCCAATTCAGACATTCTGATCTCAAGCTCCTTTTTCAAAAGAGCCTGAGTTTGCTCAGTGTTGTATTTCAGAATATCATTCACGCTCATAAAGCGTGGTTTATCTTCTACGATCACACAGCTATTCGGAGAAATTGAAACTTCGCAATCTGTAAAAGCATAAAGCGCATCAACTGTCTTATCGATGTCTTCGTATGAATCACTGTGAAGGTGAATCATGATCTCCACGACAGCAGCAGTGTTATCCTCTACTTTCTTGACTTTGATCTTTCCCTTATCATTTGCATTAAGGATCGTATCGATAAGTGAAGTTGTTGTTGTGCCAAAAGGGATCTCTGTAATGACAAGTGTTTTCTTATCACGCTTTTCGATCTTTGCACGGACACGAATTCTTCCACCCCTTAATCCTTCATTGTATTTACTAAAGTCAGCAATACCACCGGTTGGAAAATCCGGTAGAATGTTTACTTTTTGTTTCGAAGAATATCGATGGAAGCTTCGATCAACTCATTGAAATTATGAGGAAGAATCTTACAAGCTAAACCGACAGCAATTCCTTCAACGCCTTGAGCAAGCAACAAAGGAAACTTAACAGGAAGGGTAACCGGTTCGCGGTTACGTCCGTCGTAACTAAGTTGCCAGTTAGTTGTTTTTGGATTGTAAACAACTTCAAGAGCAAACTTTGAAAGACGAGCCTCAATATAACGAGCAGCTGCGGCACTATCTCCTGTGAAGATATTCCCCCAGTTCCCTGCATATCGATCAGTATATCCTTCTGACCTAACTGAACCATTGCATCACCGATTGAAGCATCACCATGGGGGTGGTATTTCATAGAGTGACCAATAACGTTTGCCACTTTATTATAGCGACCATCTTCCATTTCCCACATGGAATGAAGGATTCTGCGCTGTACCGGTTTTAGTCCATCGTTGATGTGAGGAACTGCACGTTCCAGGATCACATACGATGCATAATCCAGAAACCAGTTTTCGTACATACCGTTAACATGCACAGAACGGGTCAGTTCGCGAACTTCGCCGAGCGGTGCTATCTCATCGGATTTTTCTTTTTTCTTCTTAGACATGATTTGTCTTTATATCTTTTACTGAATTAATTTTCAAATAGTAGTTCACTAATTACACTTCTTCTTCTATTTCGACTTCTGCCTTTTGCTTGACTTCGTCTTTTTCCATTCTAAGGTTACGGATAATAAATTCCTGACGTTCAGGAGAGTTTTTTACCCATATAATATTCGAGCAGGTGATGAATGGTTTCTTCCTGTGAAAGCATTACAGGCTCTAATCTGATATTCTTGCCAATGAAATGCGAGAACTCATCAGGTGAGATCTCACCTAATCCTTTGAAACGAGTGATCTCAGGTTTTGGACCAAGTTTTTCAATAGCACGCTTTCTTTCCTGATCGCTGTAACAATAGATCGTTTCCTTTTTATTTCTTACACGGAAAAGTGGTGTCTGTAATATATAAACATGACCGCTTCTGATCAATTCAGGAAAGAACTGAAGGAAGAAAGTCATCAGAAGTAAACGAATATGCATTCCGTCGACATCGGCATCGGTAGCGATAACGATTTTTCCGTAACGCAATTCATCCAATCCATCTTCAATGTTTAAAGCATTTTGAAGAAGGTTAAATTCTTCATTCTCATACACGACTTTTTTTGTCATGCTGAAACAGTTCAATGGTTTTCCTTTCAAACTGAATACAGCCTGCAAATTGATATCGCGTGCTTTTGTGATCGATCCGCTGGCAGAATCACCTTCGGTAATGAAGATAGTAGATTCATCACGGTCGATGTGACGAGTATTCAAATGCACACGGCAATCACGAAGTTTACGGTTATGGAGATTTGCTTTTTTCGCTCTCTCATTTGCAAGTTTTTTGATCCCTGCGATTTCCTTCCGTTCTCTTTCACTTTGTTGAATCTTCAACTCAAGTGCTTTTGCAACTTCAGGATGTTTGTGTAAATAATTATCTAATGCAGTTTTAATGAAATCGTTGATCCATGTGCGAATAGCAAGGCCATTTGGCTCACGCGTCAAAGAACCCAATTTAGTCTTTGTCTGTGATTCAAATACGGGTTCCTGAACTCTTACACTGATTGCAGCAGTGATAGAAGTACGTACGTCACTAGGATCAAAGTCCTTTTTAAAAAATTCCCGTATAGTTTTTACTATCGCTTCTCTGAAAGCAGCCTGGTGGGTACCACCTTGAGTTGTATGCTGACCGTTTACGAAAGAGAAATAATCTTCACCATAAGAAGTTGTATGGGTAAATGCAACTTCAATATCATCACCATGAATATGTACGATTGGATAAAGAAGTTCGTCTGTCAGATTATTTTCAAGTAAGTCTTTTAGTCCGTTCTCAGAGAAAAACTTTTCGCCATTGTATTCAATCGTTAATCCTTTGTTCAGATACACATAGTTCCAAAGCATTGCTGAAACATATTCAGGATTGTATTTGAAGTTTCTGAAGATGGTAACATCGGGAACCAAAGACATGATCGTTCCATTTTTTTCGGTAGAACTTTTCTCACGTTCATCTTTTACCAGATTACCTTTGCTGAAGGAAGCGTATTTCGTTCTGCCATCACGGAAAGACTGCACGATGAATTCTCCGGACAAAGCATTCACAGCTTTTGTACCGACACCGTTTAGTCCAACACTTTTCTGGAAAGCTTTACTATCGTATTTACCGCCTGTATTGATCTTTGAAACGCATTCCACCACTTTTCCAAGAGGTATTCCCCGACCGAAGTCACGGACAGACACAGTTCCATTTTCTATTTTCACTTCAATGGTCTTACCGTAGCCCATTACGTGTTCATCGATTGAATTGTCGATTACCTCTTTCAGGAGAACGTAGATACCATCATCTTTTGAAGAGCCATCGCCAAGTTTCCCGATATACATTCCAGGACGCGTTCTGATGTGTTCTTTCCAATCGAGTGACCGGATACTGTCTTCGTTGTATTCGTTTGCGGTTTTATTTTATCAGCCATTTTAATTTTTATTCACTTTAAGAGAAATCTCGATTTTTGCAAGATGCTAAAATTAACAGAAGCCTTGTCTGATAGGGATTTCAGCGCATTGAGTTATTCACACAATGCTGTGCAGATTATTTTTTCGACTCTAATTCAAGCATTTCGAGAACTGTTGTTTCATCACAATTTATTTCAAGGCATTTGAACTTGTTGGTTAGTCCTTTTTTCAGCTGAATCGCGGATTTAGGCAACTTCAGGACATCAGAGAGGTAGGAAATGAGATGGTCATTTGCTTTTCCATCTACTGCGGGAGCATGCAGTCGTACTTGCCAGCCTTCAGTAGTTTGTTCGATCCTATCGAATCGCTGATTGGGCTTGACTTTTAGATAGAGCAGCATTACATTTTTTTACCGTCGGCAAAGGTAATTAACTGTGGGAAAAACCGATGAAATTCATTTTTATAAATTGCATAGTCGGTTTGGAGGTCATGCACTGATTCATCCATTTTATTTTCGAAAGAAACACGCTTGGAAAGTCCGGTCAACGTCCTTCCAATTCCTTCTATGGTGGAATAATTATTTAGCCAGTTTCGTTCGATCATAAAAGGCAGAAATTCCTTTACCTGATCAGGCAGAACGCTTTGATTATCAAGCAATATTGCATATGTTCTTTGAGTGAATTCCGGTAGAGGGATTTCACTATATTGGTTAAAATTTCTAGCCAAAAAGTGGTCGTAATAAAGGTCAACAATGACACCTGAATATTTGCGATATTTAGGACGAAGGCGGGCTTTACTATCATCAGTGATTGGATGATGGTCTGTGAAATCATCGATTGCCCGATGGAGTTCAATCCCTTTTTTTATTTGTGCAGGGTAATTATCCTTCTTATTTCCCTTAACAAAATCAGCAATAAAATTTCCGATCATCAACTGTTCATCGTTTCCGGAAAGAAAATATGGGCGAGAAAGTTCAACTTTATTGGTGTCTAAGAGAATGGAATAAGCAAAATAGCGTTAATTCGGTTGAAAGATCGGCTTTATTTAACGAATGCCCACTTGAAATGTGCTTGTAATTGAACTACCTTTGAGATATGCGAATTCTTCTGATAATTGGCCTTTTGGCAATAGCATTTCCATCTTATTCCCAATATTGTGTAGACTCAAGTCGTATTGCAGACTCAACTATCCCATGCGGACAAAATTACGATCCGGTATGTGGTTGTGATGGCAATACTTATAGAAACAGCTGTTCTGCCGAATTTTGGGGAGGATTATATTTTCAAAGTTGGTCAGAAGGACCATGTGAACCTTTTGACTTCGATTTTTATCCAACCGTGCTAGAGGAAAATACCGATCAGGTAAATTTTACCATTTACCTGAGAACTCCGGGTACAGCAACATTAAAGATCTATGACTACATGGGTAAATCATATTTCTTTAAAAATTATTACTCCACCTACAACGACTTCAAATATTACGATCAACTCCCGCTTCAAACTTTGTTGAGGGGTGTTTACATAGCAATAGTTGAGTTTGAAGGTGGAGTAAAATATAAAGTTTATCTCCCGAGGACCGTACTAGATTACAGGCATTCTAATTATTCTTCAGAAGCAGAATCTTCAGCGACAGATGATGATTCTTCAACATCAGCTACAGCAGCAGGTGCCATTGAATTTACAACATCAACCATTCCATATCCCATTATTGTGTTCAATCCTAGTCCGCATTCCCAGATGAATTTCTGCACCTGTGGATGAGCATGTAAGCTGAATGGTAAAAGGTAACCGAAGATAGTTTCATTGCTATTGTTCTTATAGATCCTTGCGAACTTTTATGAGTATCCGCAATTTTCTGAACATAAGCTGCATCAGGCATAATTTCAAATTCAGCAAACGAAGCCAGTTGTTTTCATCGAAACCTGCTTTTCCATACGGTCAATAACCGCATCGTAGAAGAGATCCGAGAATTCCTGATTTCTTGGATCCATTGCTTCAGGAATATTTCCTGCAGCATCAGATTCAAATGGAGGTTGAGACACCATAGGAGAAATACAAACGTACTTCATTACGGTTTTGAATTCCGGGTCAGCCATTACTTCATAAGACTTTGGCACCAAAGTCAATTTTGCGAAGCTGACAAGACGTCTTTCAAAGATCTCATTAACTAACATTTGAAGAAACTCGGGCTCCGGCGCAGACAGAACAAGAGAAACTTTTGATGAAAGAAATCTGATTTGACCTGCCTGAACTTTTGAAGTTCCTTTAAGCGAAGAGAAATTGTAGAATTCGATTTGATCGGCATTTCTCTGATTACTTCTTCCAGAAACGCAGAAATAATTTTCTGGTGATGAAGTGGCACCGTACCGCTACTGCCGTGCACTTTTAAAAACGAAATTTTAACTCTCATGGTTCAATGATTAATAAAAAAGAAATTGTTGTAGGTTATATTTAATTAGTATTTAGTGGGTAAGTATTTTTCCAACGGTCCGAAAGATAATGCGCATATAATTACCGAAAGTAGGATTTTCTATGAAGATGAGATTTAGTTTAATCTTTGCGGGAAGAACTTCATTGATGTAGAAATGTTCAGGATCGGTGACTTTGCTCAGTAATTCGTTCTCATTGGAATATTCAATAGATGCGAAATCGGTAATTCCTGGTCTCACTGACAACACAATGGTTTGAAGGGCAGGTGTATATAGATCTGCGTAGCGACGAACTTCAGGACGGGGACCGACTAGACTCATTTGACCAAGTAGAACATTTAAAAGCTGAGGAAGTTCATCTAATTTAAATCTTCTTAGAAAAATACCAGTCCGTGTAATTCGAGGATCACGCGAACCAACTGTTATAAGTCCCATTTTATCGGAATTGATATTCATCGTTCTGAATTTGAACAAACGAAAATCGGTATTATTTTTTCCTACTCTCCATTGTCTAAAAATTATTGGACCTGACGAATCAAGAACAATCATGACAGAAATCACAAAAAGTATCGGTGAGAATACAATTAGTCCAGTCAAAGAGAACACAATATCAAAAAATCGAATTAAGAACTTATTCATATTACCTTTTAGCCATATCATTAATCATCACTTATTTAATCCCTTTCAACCAACTCGCCATATCATTGATAAGACCAATATCGACATTACCCGGTTTCTCATATTCCGAAGGCATACTTTTACCTTCCCCTTCAACGAAGAAATGATTCAATTTGGGATACATTTTGAAAGTCACTTTTTCGTTTGATTTGAATGCATTAAGCCACATTTCAGAATCAACCGAAGTTACCTGATAATCACGCGAAGCAAAAATGAAAAGCATTGGCATATCCAATGTTTGAGCAGTTGCAACCGGATCATAATTTCTGAGCTCATACCACAAAGAAACAGGTGAACCAAAAATCATAGTGCTATCTACTGCAGCCTTAGAAGTAAGTGCTTTTATTCTTTCACGTTCATTTTTGACAGAATCTATTACTTGATTTTTACGAACCGGATCTGTTATACTTTCTGCAAGATATTCGGCCTGGGCAAGGAATAGGTCCTCTAGTTTTCTCGCATTAGGTGCCAGATAGATCAATCCTTTTATAGAAGGATTTTCTTTAGCGATACGTGGCAGGAGCATTCCACCGAAACTATGTCCGCAAATAAAAATCTGATTGGTATCAATTGTGGTATCTTGTTTGGCAACTTCAATTGCTCTTTTCACATCTTCTAATACTTCCTGCTTTACTGTATAATTTGGAGTTTCATGCGACATTCTGGACTTGAAAAGTCGGGTTCTCTTTTCATAGCGTAAAACAGCTACCCCTGCACAGTTAGTCCTGAAGAAATATCTTTGAATGGTTTTAGTGGTCCAAACGTTTCATCTCTGTCGTTAGCACCGGAACCATGTACAAGAATGACCAAAGGATGTTTGCCTTTAGTATTTGGAATCATCAATGAACCTGGAATCCGATAATTCTCTGTTGTCATTACAACTTTCTTTTCACGGGCAGCAGCAGGATTATAATAATCAGGTGTTTTATACTTTGGTCTGTCATCGACGGGTACAAAATAGAAGCCTTTTATTTTTTCATTAACACCCCAAACGAGTCTGAAATTGACCTGCTTTTTTCAAACTGACACAATTGAGTATGCACCACAAAATTCCCCCTGTCGACCTCTTTTCATCCTTCAGTTTTTTACAAACTTTCCATTTTGTTTGATAACATTCGCCCAATTCCTAGCTATATATGCGGTATCAACTTTTGTGAAAACAGCAGTGTCAATTTGTTTAAAGACAGCACTGAAATCCTCGTTTTTAAACTGTTCAAGAACAATTTCCGAACGTTTTTTATAATCCAATTCCTGCGAATAAGCAGAAACTGACAAAAGGGCAAATAGAAATAGTATTTTTTTCATTGAGTGCGAATATATAATTCTTCTTCTACTGATTGTATGACAGAATTCGTTATTTCATCAATTTGTTCAGAAGTCAAGTCAAAAAATACCGGTAAAGATATTTCCTGAGCATAATTTCTGTAACAAACCGGGTAATTGTCTATTGAATAACCAAGGGAGCGATAAAACGACATCATAGGAACAGGAATAAAATGCACATTAACGCTGACCTCTTTTTCAAAGATCTGCTGCATTATTTTATCCCTGGTGGCTTCTTCAATTCCGGCAATTCTTAACGGATAAAGGTGATAAGAAGTTTCCTGTTTTTCATTCTTCAATTCCGGTAAAATCGCCCATGGTTTTGACTCAAAAGCTTTGTTGTATGCCAGACAGATCTCTTTTCGTTTGACCAATGTTTCATTATCGTATCTTTCTAACTCCACTAATCCGATTGCCGCAAGAATATCGGTCATATTCATTTTGTACCCTGCTTCGACGATATCGTATTTCCAATTTCCTTTTTGAGTTTTTGCTAAGGCATCTTTATTTTGGCCATGCAGCGTTTTCACACAAAGTTGATCATATAATTTATCATTATCAAGGTGTTCGAAATTCAGAGCCACTGCCCCACCTTCTGCTGTTGTTAAATTCTTTACTGCATGAAAAGAAAAAACAGAGCAGTCAGTAAGCGAACCCGACTTTTTTCCGTTTTGCATTGCCCCGAGTGAATGAGCAGCATCTGCAAGAATGAGAATACGGCCAAGATTTTCTTGTTCTGTTGAAGCGGCCTTAAACATCCTTTTTACTTCCGGTTCTCGTACTAATTTATTCAGTGCAACATAATCGCATGGCCATCCTCCGAAATCAACAGGCATTATCACCTTTGTGTTTGGAGTAATTGCAGCGCGCACTTTTTCGGGATCAATATTAAAATCCGACTTAACATCTACAAAAACCTGTTTAGCTCCACAATGCATAATTACATTTGCAGTGGCTGAATAAGTATAAGATGGAAGAATTACTTCGTCCCCTTCTTTTACACCAAACCAAATCAACATGATCTCCAATCCGGCAGTAGCAGAATTCAGACATATCGTTCTTTTGTTCCCGCAATACTCAGCGAGAAGTCTTTCGAACTTTTTTGTTTTGGGCCCGGTAGTTATCCACCCCGATTTAAGGGTGTCAACAACTTCATCAATTATTTTCTGATCGATCCTGGGCGGAGAAAAAGGAATCATTTCTTATTTTATTCAACAGTAAAGACTAAACAGCAGCGCAGATATCGTTTTTACGAGCCCGAAGATAAAAACTTAGAATGACAATTACACTTTTTTTAGGGTAAAACTTCTATAATAGCGGTAAAAAAAGCAGGTAAAAAATGTAAAAAAGTACAAAGAAGAAGCACGGAGGACAGTATCCCCAATGGCATTGAAAAACACAATCATCATAAAAGACGCAAAAAGGAATTCTTTGGCTTTCAGAAATTCAATTAATGGCCAACCAATACACATTATTAGTACAAAAAGCCCGAAAACGCCCAATGTGACTGCTGTTTGGAGGTATTGGTTATGTGGCCCTTTACTTTTTAAAGCCAAAACATGTAGACCTTCGTCATTTAATTTTTTTACTGATTCCGGTATAACATCACCAGTTCCAACACCTATCCATGGATGTTCCTTAAAAATAGCCAACCCATTTTTTAATAAACCGATCCTGATCGTGGTACTATTATATGAAACATTGTTCACTGTATCTTTCAACGCAGTTGGATCTGCCTTTTTTTCTATTACATCGGTAATTTGAGTAAATCGATTATTTAGATGTATAAAAAAATATGATAACAGAACAATTGAAACAACTCCAATTGTTCCAACCGGAAATAACTTCTTAAAATTCTTTTGCTTTAGCGCTTCAAGTCCAACGAAAACCGCAATTGTAAAAAAAGCAGTAACCATTGCCAATCGCGCAGAAAGTACAATCACCGCTGAAATGAAAATGAAAAGCAAAACCCCATTGCCGATTTTCTTTTTCAGTGGAATTTCAATTCCTCGTAACCAACCATCCAATAACATTAAGACTGCAAGATTAATATACATTGTAAAATAAGTTGGATGCATCAAATGAGAAAACCCTGTATAAAAAAAGTTGCCAATTTGGTGGTCGCCGGAAAAACGGATCGCAGAAATAACAAAGCAATAAATTATTGAAAACAAACAACCATACACCAGGCTAATTCTCACATTTAACAATGATGATTCTTTCAAATCAATTACAGTAAACAATAAAGGAAACAGAATGAGAGGAATCTTTATCCGAAGATCTTCTAAACCCAATGCTGTGTTTTCTGTCCATAACATTCCGACCAAATAAAAAACATACAAAAGAATAAACAAAAAATAAACAGGATTTGGGAACATAGACCTCAACTTGATTCTAGATTGGCTATTGGAAAAGCTAATGAGCACAATCAAAATCCAACAGATAAGACTCACCACATTGAAAGATGTCAGAAAAAAAACAGAAAGCAACAACAACTTTTCTGTGTGACTCATATTCTTTAGCGAAGTAATCATACCGGTCATTTTAAATATCATTTCTTAAATAGTCCCAATAAAAATCCTGAACCGTAACTTATATGCAAGATCGGAAAAACCGGTATGCATAACAGTTTAACTCCAAATTTTTCCCTACATCCAATTGAAATATAAAACGTAAGCAATATATAAAGCAGCAATGGCGCGAACCACCATGAAGAAATGAAACTTAATGGGAAGGATGCTAAATACAAAACAAAGGCAGAAGGTATGAGATGCCTGAGTCGAACAGAACCACTGACCTTCTTAAACACAAGTGGCTTATAAAGTCCATATCTGAAATATTGTTTAAATAATTTTAAATAGCTGTCTCTGACGAAATAAATTGCTTTCATTTCGGGAATCATCATGATTTTAAATCCACGAGAATTTACACGGTAATGAAATTCATCATCTTGATTGACAGGCAAACTTTCATCCATCAATCCGACTTCATTAATCATACTTTTCTTGTAAATCGCAAAAGCTACACTATCAACATACATCCGTTCCTTTGAAGTTCGGAATTCCGTATTTCCAACTCCTGCTTTGGAACTCATTACATAAGCAATTGCTTTTCCGACATCAGTTTTCCCTTGTTGCTCCAAAGGACCTCCCACTACATCGCAAACACCACTTCTCAGTACTTCAGCACCGAACTTAAAGTAGTCCTTCGAATAACGTGCATGTGCTCCAACGAAAGCAATGTATTGTCCTGTGGCAGAATCAAAACCAATATTGAATGCAGCTGTCGACGTCCGTCTCGGGTTACTGATCAATGTAAGACAAGAATATTTTTTCTGAAGTTCACGAACACGATCGACAGTTCCATCGATAGAACCGCCATCAAGAATTAGTACTTCTTTTTCTAATCCATCATTTGCACAAAGATCATCGATCAGTTGATCGATGAAGTTAATTTCATTTAACGAAGGGCAAATGACAGAAAGCTCCATTATATCGATTTCAGGATTTCGTTGACAATAAATTTGCTTGCCATACCTGTACCATAAAAATTCTTACCAAACTCAGGAGATGCAATTAATGCTTCTTTCACTGATTCCAATATGTCATCAGGATTTGTTCCGGCAACGATAACGAGACCGTCCTCTTCCAGTTCCTTCCATTCTGTTTCTTCTCTCAGACAAACACACATTTTATTGTGAAAATAGGATTCCTTTTGCAAACCACCGGAATCTGTTACAACTAATTTGCACTTATCAAGCAAACGAATCATTTCAAAATATCCAACGGGTTCAACTATTGTAAATTCAGTTTTCAATCCAAGTCCATTGATTCTTTGTTTGGTCCGTGGATGCAAAGGACAAATGACATTCATTTCCTTCGCCATCGAATTTATTGCAGCAATAATATTGGTAAGGTTCTGATCATTTTCGGTGTTCTCAGCACGATGAATTGTACACAGTATAAAATCCGAATCTAACAAATTTCCCAAAGAAGTCTCCTCAGCTAATGCTCTTTCTTTGTAATAAAGCGTTGCATCGAGCATCACATCACCGGACAAAAAGTAATCCGAAGAAAAACCATCATAACCTTCTTCACGAAGATTGTCCATGGCGATCTGGGTAGGACAAAAAAGCATATTTGAAATCCTGTCAGTAATGACACGATTCAATTCTTCAGGCATTTTCATATTGAAGCTTCGTAAACCGGCCTCGATATGAATAAGTTTTATGTTTTGCTTGACAGCAGCAAGAGCTGCACCAAGTGTTGAATTAGTATCGCCGTAAACGATCAATGCATGAGGGTTTTCAATTAGAATTTGTTGTTCTACTCCTTCCATTATCTTTCCAACCATCATTGCCGGATTAACCTGATTGACTCCTAAGTTTACATACGGCTTTGGGATATCCATCTGAGTAAAAAATAATTCAGACATATTATCATCGTAATGTTGGCCGGTATGGATTATCTTTTCAGTTACTGAAGGATGCATACCAAATTCTCTGCTAACCACAGATGCTTTTATGAACTGAGGTCTTGCCCCAACTACCGTTAATATCTTCATTAATGCAGAGGATTAACTTTTGAAAACGAAGTTACTTTTTCACCTATTGCTGATGAATAATAATTTCCGATGATTGAACTACTTCCTATCATTGTACCAATTGTAAGATGCACATGATCACCTATCTTACAATCATGATCGACCACTGCGCCAATATTGACAATTGAATTCAGTCCTACAATTGCTGCAGTATTAATAACGGCATTTGCCAAAACAACTGTACCCGGACCTATTGCTGCACTTGAAGCTAGTATTGCCTTAGGATGAATAACAGAACCAGGACTAAATAATCCAACAGCCAGATTAAATATCCGATCACGAACTTTATTACTTCCGATGCCGACAATAAAAAAGTCAGCTTTACCTTTTAATTCTTCAATATTTTTTTGACTTTCTATAACTTTATATCCATTAAGGATATGAGTTCCCGGAGGAAGAGCATCATCAACAAAACCAAGCAATTCATACTTATCTTCCGCAAGAATTGCATCGCAAACAACTTTACCATGCCCTCCGGCGCCGATGATAATAATTTTTGGTTTCATTTTTTCAAGATTAAAGATTTGTACTTATTCTCTACCAATTCCATATTTGTTGACCAGATACCCTTTTCAGCAATTATCTTCTTATTTACAGGGATCGCTTTTACCTGTAACTCTTCATATCGTTTATATGCTTCAACAATTTTACTAGCCAAACCATCGACATCGTCAATCTGAACTAAAAATCTATTAACTGAATCCTGGATCCATTGAGTATTTGCAGGAATATCAGTAGCAATACAAAACGCACCACAGGCCATCGCTTCATTCAGGGAAATATTATTTCCATCAGACAAAGATACGGAAACGAATACTTGTGACGAATTCAGCAAAGAAGCAATTTCGGGTTGCGGTAATTTACCAAAAAACCTGACCTGATCATTGAGTTTTCGAATTTCTATCAATGTCTCGAGTTCGCTTTTTAATGAGCCGGCACCAATTAAATATAGCTGTAAATTAGGGATTTCATTTCTAATATTTGCAATTGCATTGATAAGATGGGGGATATTATAAATCGATTCAAAGTTTCTTGTACTAATTACAATGAATTTATCACTCGACACTTTCCTATGTACTGAATTAAAGACAGCGGGGTCAATTCCAAAAGGCACAGTGGAAATTTTCTCCGATGCCACACCCATTTCTTCAATTACCTTTTTCATAAAATCAGACATGGCAGTGATCCAATCAGCTTTTGAAAATGCAAATTTGAGTAGTGCTTTGTACAATTTCGACTGCTTTGGGCTGATCAGCACATCGGTTCCCAATGCAGTAATTACATATGGATGAAATCCGACCAATGCGCCCGTAATTCCGTAGCTAGTTGCATAGAGTGCATGAAAAATATCAGGCGAGATCTCTGCAAGCAGTTTTTTTACTTTCCTGAATTTAAAAAGCACTTTCCAATTACCACCGGAGACATTTACATTTCCAACATCAATGACATGAACGTGTATATTAGGAATTTCTACCTTCGTAAAAGTAATGAGATGAACTTCATTTCCCAACTTATGAAAGTGAGTACACCATCTGACTGTATGAATGCTGCCGCCATCGGCAAAGAAACAGATCTTCATTAGGTCAGGGATTTAGAATTTAAAAATACATATTCAAAAAACCTTCGGAGGTGTGTAAAAGTATGCTCTTCTCTTCTTTGCATAGGGTTCACTTTTGAAAACTGAAAGCAAACTAAATATCAGTATACGCGTGACAATTTGAAAAATATGAACCAAAGAGAAATAAACCAATTCAACCAGCCATAATGCTTGCGTAAATACTTTGCTTTACTTAGCAATTGATTTGAGATAGGAATATTCAAATTGGAAGATGAACTTTTTCCGCTATGATGATAAATTTTGTATTCAGGAAAATAAATTAATGGCATTCCTTTTTGAGTTGCTGTATAGCAGAAATCAATATCTTCCGACCAGAACATATTTTCGTCCAGTCCACCTGTAGCTTCATAAATATTTCGCCCAAAGAGCAATGCAGCACCGGAAGCACAATCGGGATTAAATACTTTGTCAAATGTTTCTCCGGAATAATTATATACATTAATAAATCTATGCAAATAAAGAGCTTCGAAAATCACGCCCCATACTTTCGGGAAATGCCAGCAGGAGATCTGCAAACTTCCATCGGAATTCAGCAGCTTCGGAATGATCACATTATTGGGGAACTCTTCTTGCTTTGACAGCAATTCGGGTAGTACGCCATCCATAACCTCTGTATCCGGATTAAGTAAGAACATCACATTTGCACGAGCAGCCTTCATACCTTGATTATTGGCGGCTGAAAATCCGGCATTGAAATTATTTCCGATCCAAATAACTGAAGGAAATTGCTGTCTTATCAAAGCTTCACTTCCATCGCTTGAATTATTGTCAACGACAATGATCTCAATTTCATCGGCCGGCAGATTTTTATATAGCGAGCGAATACATGCTGAAAGCAGATCCTTCACATTATAATTCACAATTATGACAGACAGACGCAATGACATTACTTCACCAATTTTCTATACAATTTAAGTACAATGTATATTGGTAAATATAATGGTAAAAGTATAAAGTGAATGAATAATTTCAGATAGTTTTCAAATGTAAATGCTGTCGATATCAACAATTTCCGGACCTGATTAAAATTAGAATTGAAAAAACTGTCAATAATAAATTCGGATGCGATTACGTAAACAAAAACAAAGTTTTTGAATTTTAATCTTGAATAAAATGTATTCGAAAGCAATACCGGCAAATAATGTGACCGCATTGAAGTTGTATTCTGACTTAGGCTGGTTTGATGAGAACGAACAAAAGCAAGCGCCCTTTCATCGTTGGCAAATTGAAACTTTCTAACCAAGGCAGATGAGCGAAGCCAAAGGTCCCAATCTTCCAGGTGTGTAAAAGCAGAGGTAAATCCGCCAATCAATGTCAATATTTCTCTTCGTATCAATGGAGAATTAATCACAAAAATATTTCTCCGAATCAACAAATTGTATAAGTCTTCTCCACTCCCTTCATGCCCGCCTTTGCCTTGCGAAGAAAGATCATTCAGTGAATCAACATATGTATTATTTGCAGTTGTTGCAAAGTATTTAACGCCGCTATACACCAGATCAAGACCAAGGTCCCTAGCAAACAAATCCAACAAAATAGAAAAGCGTTGAGGGGATAATTTATCATCAGCATCCAGGAATTGAACGAATTCGCCTTGAGCAATCGCTAGTCCTTCATTACGAGCTAAAGATGGCCCCATTGAACCCGACTCCAGATATTTAAAACGAGAATCACGATTCACATATAATTTAGCTGCATCGCGTGTCTCCTCAAATCGACCATTATTAACCAAAATACATTCCCAATCAGTCATAGATTGAGCGAGCAATGACTCACAGGCATCAGTCAAGAATCGTCCATAGTTATAACATGGAATTATGACAGATATTTTGGAACTACCTTCATGATTTTAATCCAAATTTCTTTATGATTCGCCCTAAGAAAGAATCATTGAATTCAATTTTTTTGTATGCTCTTAGTAATTGTTCTTCAAGAAAATACCTTTTTTGAACTAAGTTCCTTTCCGCTTGAAGCAATTTTCGATTTTCGGGTTGCGAACTAAAACCTTTCAGATTAAAAACTGCAATGGGAAAATTGAGATAAGCTGTGGTTACTTTATGTATACAAATAACTTTTAAAAGAAGTCGTAATCAGAAACCATTTTAAGGCTTTCATCATACATTCCATATTTATCGAAGAGGCTTTTACGAATAAATGAAACCGGATGCCAGAGAGTATCACCTATCATATGAACGAAAGAAAGTTCTTTTGGCATTTTTCCATGTCGTCGTGAACCATTTTCGCTTTCAATTATCATATTTCCATATAAAATATCTTCACTTTTATTCTGAAGAAATACGCTCATCAATACATCATCGTTAACCAGAAAATCACCTGAATTCAGAAAAAGGCAATACTCTCCCTTAGCCAATGCTATTCCTTTATTCATTGCATTATAAATACCTGAGTCTTTTTCAGAAACAAATCGCGCAACTTTTGAACCTTGCTTTTCTAAAAAATCAACGGAACCATCCTTTGATCCACCATCGATTACAATATATTCGAAATCTTTGAATGATTGACCAATGACGCTAGTGACCGTCTTTTTCAATCCATGAATATCATTCAAGCAAATTGTTATGACAGATAATTTCATTTTGCAACAAATAAATTATGATACATATCTATATGAGCTATTCCAACATTCGAATTACCAAAACGATTGATTGCTTCTTTTCTTATTTGCTCTCTATCCCAGTGAGTTGTTGTCGCCTTTTTAACAGCACGTGAGAGCAATTCTGAATCTTTCAATGGAACAAGAATCCCATTACTTTCATTCAGCAGTTCATTGATTCCTCCTGTATCAAAAGCCACAACAGGAGTACCGCACATGAGGCTTTCACAAATTGTATTCGGCAAATTCTCAGCAAGCGAGGAGAGAACAAATACGTCAGCCGCTGAATAAGCCAATGAAAGTTCATCAGCCGTTTTCAAATAACCAAGATGGTGAAGATTTGGAAATAGATCCGGTCTCATTGTATGACCCGCTACAATTAAGAGATATTCATTTTTAGGTAATCTTTCAAGTGCATCGAGCAAATAAGCAAGTCCTTTCCTGTGATTATCGATATGATGTGCGTTCACAAAGATCACTTTGCAATTATTTGCAACCCCTAGTTTCTCTCTTGCTTCTAACCTTGAAATAAGCGTAAACTGATCAGGATCGAAAGCATTTGGAATTACCTGATGAGCAAAATTGCCAAATAAAGCTGAAGATTTTGACAGATCACCAAGCCACTTCGATGGCGTGATTATATGTACTGAATTTTGCGATCTAACATTCATGCTCTGCAATTTCACATCCAGCATTTCTCCTGCAAAATTTAAATCCTTTGTACCTTCCAATTGAAAACATGGTTTACAACTATTCCTGAACAACAAACAGCCATCAGAATGATGACATCCCCCGGTAAATGGATTCATATCATGCAAAGTCCAAACAATCTTCTTTTGTAAACCATGAAATAATTTTCCATAATCAAGAAAACCATCACTTACCCAATGCAAATGAATGATGTCTGCGTCCTTTACCAATGGATGATCCTGAAGATTATAATCTGAAAACGGAAAACTGAAATGTTCAAATCCGTGCTTTCTTCCAGTTAAATGTTCCTTACGAAGTCTTGTATCCCTTGAAGATAAAAATCGATATCGTCTTAAAACCCGCTTGAATTTTTGAATGCCATTTTTTATCACTGGAAAAAGTGCGCCATCGCCCGGCAAATATTTAACATGCTGAGGAAGATCATCTGTAAATTTATGCAAAGTCAAAAAACAAGAATCGACTCCTTTATCAAGTAGAGACAAATGCAAACGTGAAGCGGCTATACCTGCTCCTCCTCTATCGCTTGTGCTCAAATGAACGACCTTCATTTCACAAAGGAATTAAGTTCCTGAATAAATACAGACAGTTCCCAATCTCTCACCAAAAAACGAGGGATTGCAAAAGATCAGATTTCCTATTAGCTATATATGGAAAATTCGCAGTGGCCATTTTAAAGCCACATTCCTTAACAAAGTTTTGTAATGTCATCGTAGTCTGATTTTGTCCCGAATGGATAAGAAAAATGATCTACTTTCTTATTAAGCTTTTCTTCAATGATCAATTTAGAAACATTAATTTCCTTTTGTTGAATGTCAGCAGAACATGCAGCCAAAGAAGGATGATGAACAGTATGAGCACCAATGACAACAGAAGGCGACAAAGACATAGTGATCAATTCCGGCCAGGTCATCGATCGATGACTTTTTCGAGGCAATGTATTGCCCGTCATTTCAGCGATTGAACTAATTATTTCATCACGTATTTTGAATTCCATTGAACGAAGTACCGGAAGCAATTCTTGATACAACTTCAGTCGTTCAGACTTTTCATTTGAGGAAGAAAAGCTCTTCTCTTCGATCTTCAAATTGAAATTCTTAGGAAAATCAGGCGACAAAAGAATATGTCTCTCCACTTCATCCCACCAGAATTCATTATCAGTTTCAAAATTTCCCGGACAAATATAAAATAATGCCTGAGCAGAATGTTTTTCAAGTATTGGTAATGCATAAGTAAGATTATCTACATAACCATCATCAAACGTCAGCAATACGCTTTTTCGAGGAAACTTCTTTTTGCTTGAAATAATAGAATAAAATTCCTCAACAGTCAATAAGTTATAATTGGAACGCAAATAATTAATTTGCTTGTCAAAATTTTGCGGTGTAACGCACAACAATTGCGGATCGGTCTCGTAATCTGTCACACGATGATAAAGTAAAACCAAACAAGCTCCATTTGAGGAGATATCGGTGGCTTTTCGAAAACTGTTTAATTGTTTCCGGATTATATTTTTTATGTTATCAACGAATGGCATGAATGTCTAATTGAATATCCATAGTTCCCGGCTCTATTTCCACAAATGGTTTTTTATGGATTGTTCCAATGCTATGAATATAATACCTGAATGAATTAGAACTTAAAACTTGCAACAACTCGTGGAGACGTTGTGGCTGCGAAGTCATTGAATGATATTCGACAAACAGATTCTTTACTTTTTTCAATTCATCTTTACAATCAATAAGTACATCTGTTTCTGCGCCTTCTATATCGATCTTAAGAAGATCAACATGGCCTATTTTAGACAAAACATCTTTCAATCGTACAGAAGGAACAATGTTTTTATTTTCTGCATAATAAACTGATCCACCATCTGCGCCTTCGCTACCAAAGTTTACTCCATCGTTATTTATCCAGACAGCTTTTTGAACAAGATCAACATCGGAAATTCCATTTGTCTTCAAGTTCTTTTCAAGACAAGCGTAAACTTTCGGGTCAGGTTCAAATGCCATAATTTTTGCAGCAGGAAAAAGTTGTTTAGCTCTTAAAACCGAAATACCCACATTTGCGCCACAATCCAAAATAACAGGCGTATTACTATCACATTTAAAATCCATTCGTGTATCCAAAGTATTCTTTGATCTGGTAGGCAACAGAAACAAAATCGGTAACGTCCAATTTCATTCCTTTGAATGTAAAACTATGGGTAGTATATCGTGGAAATTCCAATGCTTCGACAATTAACTTATCGAATTCAGATGGCTTTGCTCCAAAAAGTTTACGTAATACTCTTTTCATGATTTATCTCCATATCTCAATTTCCTGTACTTATCGATCAATTGATCCGGCACAACGCTCTTCAGACCTTCTCTTACTTTACCAAACAATGTGCGAACAGGAATAAAGTTAGTCAAATAAAATTGCTTCCAGCATTCAACGGCATTCAATGATTCAACAACCGGTTGCCTGCTTACATTTACTTTCTCATTATGAACGATCAATTCTTTATTGTAATCGTGAACGTATTTATCATGTGTTGCATCAGCACCGAAACCAATGTCCTTTGATAAACTTCTTGACGGCAACAAGGTTAATTTTTTCTGAAGAACAGCAACAGCTGTCCACCTGATAGCCAACTATTAATTCTTCCAGCAATCTGGTCTTCCAGCATTTTTGTAAAATAAGGATAGGACAGGTCTGCATCGAATATGCTCAACAACTTCTTTTCTTTTAATTGGCTTAATAGTTTACCTGCATCTTCTTCGAAATATCTCCATGCTCTGTCATACGTTGCCCAACCTTTCGTATCCGGAAAACGGAAAAAGAAAGTTTCGCCTTCATTTTTTTCTGATGCACAAAAATAATTCCATGAACCGATGCTGAGCACATTATCATCATTCTTATATTCCTCCAATGCATCATTCATATAGTTAAGAAAATAAGTTGACAACTGAACATCATCTTCTACAACAATCACCTTCCCGAATTTTTTCACCATTTCAGTCACACCATCGATCACCGATCGTGCTAGTCCACGGTTTTTATCAGATTCAATAATATTCACTTTACCACACCAGTTCTTTTCACGAATAATTTTTCGCACTTCGTCGATTTTCCTCAGAACTTCAGAAGTGGCGTTTTCTTTTGGACCATCAGCGTAAATAAAAAGTTCCGATTCAATTGCCAAATGATTAGCCATAAGACCTTCAAGGGTCGTACGAGCCAGTTCAGGTCGATTGTAAACAAATAATATTATCGGAGCATACTTCATTGAGTTATTTTTTTCTCCAGATGGTAGTCTTTGTAAAATGTTTCAGATAAGGCGTTGGTCCAAATCGTCCAGTTCACGAGTAAAATCCTTTGCAAGTATGTCTTTGAAGTATTCGAGATAATATTCACGGTGTGAATTATGAACTACTAAATAACCATTCTTTTTAAGTTTCGGCAATGAATGCTTTATACAAGAAGGTCTGGATCTGCCATCTACAAGAATAAAATCGAAGTATTCATCTTCAAATTTATCAATTGAAGAAGCGTATGTTTTATAATTGAATCCCTTCGATTCTTTATCAACGGAAGAGGAATGTTCCGGATTTGCTTTTTCAGGGACAGGAAACAAATCGCCCTTAGCAGCTTCGATCAGATTTCCTTTCCAGTTAGTGATCGATTTTTTCTTAACAACATCAGACAATACTGCAAACCATTCTTTATTGTGTTCTGTAGTGACAACTTCACCTGCACGAGAAGTAAAAAACAATGTTTATCTGATCGGTCACTTCATTATTCATTTGAGTGATCCGCTGTCCCATGTCATTGTCGATTCCAATTGCAACATGAAGATTATTGACAGCAGCATTCTCTTTTCTGTCAAAGTGAATTCTGATGATTGCTTTCTTTCCACAATGCAAAGATTGAACTGCATTACCATTTTCGTCTATCAATTCAACCGATTGAAAACGGATCAATCCATTTCCACTTCTGTCTTTTCGATCGGCAAGATCAATAGTCTGTACTTCTGCAGTTGATTTCAGATAAGTTGAAATCACTTCCTCTGCTCCTCAATTGTTTGCACTTCACCTTTTTTAAGGAAGATGGCTTTGTCACAAAGATTTTGAATCGCAGCCATATTATGACTTACAAATAATACTGTTCGTCCCGAAGAAGACACATCCTGCATTTTTCCCAGACATTTTTTCTGAAATTCAGAATCACCAACTGCAAGAACTTCATCGACGATCAGAATTTCCGGTTCAAGATGTGCTGCGACTGCAAAAGCTAATCGTACATACATTCCGGAAGAATATCTTTTAACAGGAGTGTCGAGAAATCTTTCTACTTCTGCGAATGCAACGATCTCATCGAACTTCGACTGGATCTCACGTTTTGACATTCCCAGAATTGAACCATTCAAGAAAATATTTTCGCGTCCGGTAAGTTCAGGATGAAAACCTGTTCCGACTTCCAACAAACTTGCAACACGACCTTTTATTGAAATGCGTCCTGATGTAGGTTCAGTGATTCGACTTAGCACTTTAAGCAGTGTAGATTTTCCTGCGCCATTTCGACCGATGATCCCTACTCTTTCGCCTTGTTGTAATTCGAATGAGACATTATTGAGAGCGTAGAATTCTTCTTTTGATGGAAGAGTGATCTCACCTTTGATCGCTTTCTTAACTGAGCCTGTCAAAACATCACGCAAAGCAACATACTTCTGTCCACCTTCGTGACGAAGAATATATTTCTTTGTTAGATTTTCTACACGAATTGCTACAGCCATGATCAGATGATATCAGCAAAACTTCTTTCCATCTTTCGGAAATAAGTAAAGCCTACTATAAAAATTATTACGGAGACAAGAAGTGAAATAAGGAAACCTGTTGTGTCGAAAGCAATATTGCCTCCCAACAAGCACCAACGAAATCCATCGATCACTCCTACCATTGGATTCATTGAATACCAGAAGCGAAGATGTTCCGGTACGATATCCGATTTAAATCCGACAGGAGATACATACAGTCCAAACTGAACAATAAATGGAACGATGTATCGGAAGTCACGATATTTTACATTCAAAGCGCTGATCAACAAACCGAGTCCAATCGTTACAAATGTTGCCAGCAGAATAAATAACGGCAGAAAAACAATATTCCAACTTGGAACAAATTTATACCAAATCATCAGACCAATCATGATCACAAATGAGATCAGGAAGTCGATGAATGACACCATTACTGCACTTATCGGAATTATGATTCGAGGAAAGTAAACCTTACTGAGCATCGATGAATTCGAGATCAAAGAATTACTTGCCTCACTGAATGCATTGGCGAAGAACTGCCAAGGAAGCATGCCGGCTGATACCAAAAGGACGTAGGGAATTCCATCTGCCGGAAGTTTTGCGAGTTTGCCAAAGATGACAGTGAAAACAAGCATCGTCATGAGCGGACGAATCACGCTCCACAACACTCCTACAGCAGTTTGTTTATATCTGACAAGGATATCACGCCATGATAAAAAATAGAACAGGCCGCGATACTTCCAGAGATCTTTTCTGAAATTGGAACTCCGCTTCGCCGGATCTATGATGATGTCAAATTCCATTCAACAAATTATTTATAAAAAAATTACACCTTAAACTCTTTAAACTCTTTAAACCATTTTCAGTGTTTAATTAGTTTCAAGAGTTTAAAGGTGTAGACTATTACTTATATTAAATTACTTCGCGTAATTCACTGATCTTGTTTCACGGATTACGGTGATCTTCACCTGACCCGGATATGTCATTTCAGTTTGAATTCTGTTTGCTATATCGAATGATAGAACTTCCGCTTGTTTGTCAGTCAGCTTTTCGCTTTGAACAACAACACGTAATTCACGGCCTGCCTGAATAGCGAAAGTTTTCTCAACGCCCGGATAAGAAAGCGCAAGAGCTTCCATATCTTTCAGACGTTTGATATATGATTCAACAACTTCACGACGGGCACCAGGACGTGCACCTGAGATAGCATCACAAACCTGAACGATCGGTGAGATCATACTGTTCATTTCGATCTCATCGTGATGGGCACCGATTGCATTACACACTTCCGGATTCTCTTTGAATTTCTCAGCGAGTTTCATACCCAGGATTGCATGCGGTAATTCCGGTTCGTCATCGGGAACTTTTCCGATATCGTGTAAAAGTCCGGCACGTTTTGCAAGTTTTACATTCAGTCCAAGTTCAGCCGCCATGATAGCGCAAAGATTTGCTACCTCACGTGAGTGCTGAAGGAGATTCTGTCCGTAAGAAGAACGGTATTTCATACGACCCACCATACGGATCAATTCAGGAGCGAGTCCATGAATTCCTAAGTCGATAGTAGTACGTTTTCCAATTTCAACGATCTCATCATCGAGTTGACGTTTCACTTTCGCAACGACCTCTTCGATACGTGCAGGGTGAATACGTCCATCGCTTACCAATTGATGTAAAGCAAGGCGAGCCATTTCACGACGAACTGGATCGAAACCTGAAAGGATGATTGTTTCAGGAGTATCGTCAACGATGATCTCCACTCCCGTTGCAGCTTCCAATGCACGGATGTTACGACCTTCACGTCCGATGATACGACCTTTTACTTCGTCGTTTTCGATGTTGAAAATTGTAACGGCATTTTCAACGGCATGCTCAGTGGCAACACGCTGAATAGTCTGGATAATGATCTTTTTCGCTTCCTTATTAGCAGTCAGCTTCGCTTCTTCCATGATGTCTTTTATGTACGACATGGCATCCGTTTTTGCTTCAGCTTTTAATGCTTCTACCAACTGACTCTTTGCCTGATCAACACTAAGTCCGCTGATCTTTTCCAACTGTTCAACCTGACGTTGATGTTGTTTTCCGAGTTCTTCTTTTTTCCCTTCAATGATATCCAACTGATTCTTAAGATTCGCTTGAAGGGTTTCGTATTCTTTTTCTTTTTTCTGTGTCTGCTCGATCTTTTGAGCTAGAGCAGTTTCTTTTTGTTTGATTCGATTTTCAGCGGCATTGATATTTTTATCCTTTTCTGAAATCGCTTTTTCGTGTTCAGTTTTTAACTGTAAGAATTTCTCTTTTGCTTCAAGAATTTTATTTTTCTTGAGGACTTCTGCTTCTGATTCAGCCTCCTTGATAATGATCTTTGCTTTGTCACCGGCCATTTGTTCTTTAGAAAGAGCAGCTTTTTTAGCGAGTGAACTTGCAATTACATATCCGGCGACAAGAGAAACGACTACTCCGATGAGTAGATATAATAATGATATTTCCGGCATAATTGGTTTGTGATATATATGGGTTGTTGTATTTGTTGTTGGGTGCTTTTTGCTTTTTTCTTTTTTCTTTTTGATTCTAGCTTATAAGTCTTTAGCCAAAAAACTAAAAGCAAAAAGCAAAAAAAAACCCGTATTAATTCCGGGACTTGTTAAACCCCTAAGTCATGGGTGAAGCGGTCTGGCTGTTCTGGTGCCTGCTGTCCTGCTTGCGCGGGAATCCTGCTTGCGCGGGAGTGCAGTCTGCCATAGTAGTCATTGGACTTTGCTCCAATTGTATTGAAATGTTGAGTTTATAAGTGATCCGGAACTAATGCGGGTATGCATTTAGTTGTGATGCAAGAATAGAAACAGGTCGATTCAAAAAACCGAATCGGCTAATCTACTAATGCACAAACAATATTTTCAAAGAACGAGCCTTATTTAGAAGAATTTTCCTGAGCAAGATATTCATCGACCAACAGCGTCAGATATTCAATTTGTTCAATTGCTTCCTGATCTGAATTTGATGTTTTATCGTGCTTTGGGGCTCCCAATGCTTCACTGGCAAACTGAAGTGCGCTCATGGCTAGAAGGTCTTGCTTGTCTTTGACAGCATAGTTATCTTCAAAGTCTTTGATGCGCTTATTGATATTTTCAGCGGCCTGCAATACCTTTTCCTGCTCTTCGTGAGTGATTCGAAGCGGGTACGTGCGATTCGCAATGGAAACTTTTAAGGATAGTAATTCTCCCATTTCGGGTGGATTCACTTATGGTTATCATCTATCATCGACATACTACGATCTATCTCGCCGATGATATCATTAATTTTTCTTTTCATATTACTAATGCTTTGTTTGGTTGAAGTGGATTCGATCTCTTTCAAATTTCGATAACCTTCTTCAAGACGTTGAACCTTTGCATGTTCGTCCGTCAACTCCGCCTTTAGTTTTTGGATCTCAGAGAGTAACTGTGCATTACTTTTCTTCGCTTCCTCATGCAAATGTATCAATTTTTGAATGCGTATTTCGAGCGCCGAAAAATTACTTTTCAAGTCTTTTTGCTCATTCATGATACACTTTTTTTGGTGGTGATTATTTGATGGTAATTTAATCTACCTGCAATTAACGAAAAATATTAATACAAACACATTGGGGGTAAATCTCTTGGAGGGGGTTACTTGAGGTGATTGTGTACGGACTTTTTGGGTGTAACAGTTGATTTTCAGGTCAAAGGTCAAGGGTCAAAGGTTAATCGCTAATTCATTTGCTTGGTTAAGGGATTGATTTTCAGGTTAAAGGTAAATGGTCAAAGGTGAAGCGGCAATTAATTTGCATGATTATTAATCCAATAGATCCGTTACACCTTAAATTCAAAGAAAATAATTGCCTCTTCACCTTTGACCCTTGACCTTTGACCTCCAATAACTAACTTCGTCCCCATGATCCATGCTGCCGGCCTTTTCAAAAAATACGATTCACTTCAGGTACTTAAGGGTATTGATTTGGAAATCAAGCGCGGTGAGATCGTCTCAATCGTTGGAGCTTCAGGGGCAGGAAAGAGCACATTGTTGCACATCCTGGGAACTTTAGACACTGCAGATCAGGAAAATTAACAATTGACGGAATCGAAGTGAGCTCACTTCGTGACAAAAAAATCGCTCAGTTTCGCAATCAGAAGATCGGTTTTGTATTTCAAGCCCATCACCTCCTACCCGAATTTACCGCTTTGGAAAATGTCATGATGCCGGCTTTGATCGGCGGAATGTCAAAACAGGATGCGGCAAAAAAGCGAAAGCGCTTTTGAGTCAACTTGGATTGGCAGAACGCGAAGAACATCGTCCGTCGGAATTAAGCGGTGGCGAACAGCAACGTGTTGCAGTGGCAAGAGCATTAGTAAATTCCCCGGCAGTTATTTTTGCTGACGAACCAAGTGGCAACCTGGATTCAGCATCTGCAAAAGCTTTGCATCAACTTTTCTTCGACCTGCGTAAATCGATGAACCAAACGTTCGTTATCGTCACACATAATAATGAATTGGCGGATATGGCGGATAGGAAGTTGACGATTAAGGATGGGTTTGTCTTTAAAGGTTAGTTAAGGTTTGCTAGGGGTCTAAGTTGTCATTCAGGAGACTTTTAGGTTATAAATACACCCCGAAAATTTCAATCTTAAATTCGAAAAACGCACCGGCAATTATTTTTTTCTTTTTAATTTTTAATTCTCACCGGCAACTCAGTAAGCTCACCTATCAAAGCCGAAAGCTTTTTCCCTTCCTCACTAAATGGCCACGAATACACGAATTTAATGTCAAAGTCTTTTCGCATAGCTGCTACAGCTTCTAAGGTTACTTTTTTTGCGATTCCTTTTTTCTGAATTCCGGGAGGACGATTGCAGAACAAAGATAGATCGCTTCAAACTTCTGTGAATTGTTTTTTGCTTCCACTGATTGTTTTAAAATTTCCGATTCTGATATTTTCCCGGAAAGAAAATCTTCCATTGTTTCCAATGTAGAAGGAATCAAAAGTATCCAGCAGACGGGCCCATCGCCAATCACTTCTTCCGATAAAGTTGAAGGATGCAGTTCATTCAATTGCTCCATAACAATGGGAGTAACATCTAATTGCGATGGGTCGTTTTTACGGCGAAGAATTCGTCGACAAGTTGGAGCATTTGTTGGAGATGGGTTGTCATTTTTTTACAATCGATTTTATTCGGTATTTGCTCAAATTGATATTTCGTTTCTATGTTTTCTATGTGTCTATGTAGTAAAATGAAAACACATAGGCACATAGAAAACATAGCAATGGGAACAGGAGAAGATAATTAATATCAAACAGACCCACTACCATTTATTCATGTATAGTGCGAACAAGTCTTAAATATTAACCTCAACAACAAACACCTCTCGCCTTCACTTCACCGATTGGTTTCAAAAATTCAGCAAGTCCGTTTTCTTCTAACAATTGGGTTACTACACTCACATTTGACGGAGAGACACTAATCAAAAGTCCACCACTCGTCTGCGGATCACAAAGCGGAATAAACTCCGGCCCATTCACTCCTGAAACTTTTTTCTCGTATGCATTCCAGTTTCGATACGTGTTATCAGGGAAAATGAATTTGGCCATGTAGTCTTCTACTCCGGGAAGTAGTTTCAAATTTTTGTAGTTCAATATTGCACTTACGTTACTTGCTTCACACATTTCGATCAAATGTCCGACGAGTCCGAAGCCTGTTACGTCTGTCATGGCATGAACGCCTTCGAGTTGAGCAAGTTTTTCGCCGATGCTATTTAATTTGCACATGCTTGCAATTGCTGCGTCTAAATGTTTTTGATCTACAACTCCACGTTTTTGTGCAGATGCAATTACTCCACTACCGATTGCTTTTGTCAGAAATAATTTATCGCCTACTTTTGCGCCCTTATTTTTTTTCAATGAAGCAGGTTTCACAAGTCCATTAACTACTAAACCAAAAACCGGTTCAGGAATATCGATTGAATGTCCGCCGGCAATTGGAATTCCTGCTTCGGCACAAAGGTCACTAGCTCCGCGCATGATTTCACCGACTAATTCGATAGGTAATTTGTCGACAGGAAAACCAAGTATGGCAAGAGCAAAAATCGGCTTTCCCCCCATCGCATAAATATCGCTTAGTGCATTTGTGGCAGCAATTTTCCCGAATGAATACGCATCATCAACAATTGGTGTAAAAAAATCGGTTGTCGATAAAAGATATTGTTCATCATTTAGTTTCCAGACAGCAGCATCTTCATTGTTTTCATTTCCTGCAATGAGATTCGTAAAACCGGACTGAACTTTTACTTGCTTCAAAATTGATTCAAGTACGGCAGGTGCAATTTTACAGCCGCATCCGCTTCCTTTAGAAAATTGTGTTAGTTTTATTTCAGAATTCACAGCGGTATATTTTTAGAAATATCAATTATTCTCTTCATCACATTTTCGAAGTCATTCTTGTCATGCATTTCAACTTCAAATCGTGTGCTTGTGGTTCGACTATCGAGACTATGAGAGTAGTTTTTATCATAGTATTCAAGTAGTATCGAAATCCAATCTTCAGTTCTTTTTCTTCCAAAGCAGTCAATGCTTCTTTTAGTTTTAATCCTCCGAGTCGCTTCTCGAGTTTGTTCATGCAGCCTGACAATTCTTCATTGCTAAAATGCGCATAATCTTTTTTGATCCTTTCCACTCTTTCTTGAAGTGGCAAATTGATCTCGAACAATGGAGCAGCGATAAATTGAAAATAGAACTGATCCGGGATTTTTATTCTGCCGATCGATCTGCTTTCAGCCTCTACCCATATAAATTCCTCGTCGACCATCTTATATAGTTGCAAAGCCAGATCGTTCTCGAATTGTTCATTTCGCGGCTGCTCTTTCATTCCGAGTGAACCAAATGCAGAACCGCGATGACAAGCCAATCCTTCGAGATCGATCACTTGATGTCCTGATTTTTGCATCAACATTAACAGATCCGTTTTACCGGTGCCTGTATGTCCGCCAATAACTGCAAGTTTTCTCGGGACAATGAACTGATCTAATACAAACCGACGGAAGGCTTTATAGCCACCTTTCATTGTATCGGTATGATACCCGGCCATATTCAACACCCACGACATAATTCCCGAACGCATTCCCCCTCGCCAGCAATAGACTAATACTTGCTTACTTTTTGCCAGCTCATCGACTTTCTTGACAAAAGAACTGAATAACGGTCCGACCAATTCAAAGCCCAGTCTGACCGCTGCATCCCGCCCTTCTTTTTTATAGCATGTTCCTACCAGAATTCTGTGTTCATTATTAAGCAAAGGAATATTTACAGCTCCGGGAAAATGAGCGTGCTCAAATTCGCTTTCACTTCTGGTATCAATGAGTAAATATTGGGAGTCGTTGGTTTTTGAAATGAAATCTTCGACGGGTAAAATTGGCATGGGGCAAATGTAGGACAATGGATTGCCATTTTTGTCTTTTATTTCTGAAAAAAAAAGAAAAAGCAGATTTTGTTAAGGCATATAAATTGCATATATAATAAATGCAAAATTCGTAATTCAGCTAGAATTGAAAGTGAATCAACTTTTTCTTGAAATATTGTTGATAAAATATTTGCCAGAATTATCTCTTGTCAAAAAAATCTTTATATTTGAGAATCATTTTCAGGACCCACTCCTAAAGTACGAATTGAATTATTGTTTTAGTGAATTAAAATATTGTGTATAATCTTAATTAAAAAGTAAGAAGATTTTCCTGTTAAATAATCAGGGATATTAGTGTTGTTAGCAATTGTAAATCTTAATTAATTGTGATCTTAAATTAGTATAATTTAGATTATGCGTTCGCAAAAAAGATTCAACCAGTCTTAGATTTAGTAAATTGAGTTTGTATTCTAAACATTTTTAGTGGCAAGAATATTTGAACTTAATAAAGAAATAAATTAATTGTAAATTGTATTTTATTAAATATCTAAAATACATAACGCAACAAGAATGAAATTATCCGCCCTAGAATTATTAATATATTTACTGCGTAGAATTTAATCAAGGTTTTTTGTAAAGTGCATTAGTGCTTTCAGCTTATCCAAAAAAATAATTTAATTTCTAATCTTCTAATTATATTCAACCATGAAAACGATCAACAAAAGAATTCTGATTTTTCTTTTCTTTCTATCATGCACACTCAATTCGATCGCGTCAGCTACCCTTTTCAATTATGATTTTAATTCCGGAACTTATTACCCGGACTTTTCGAATAATGCATTTCCAAATGTTACTTGTACGATATCAGGAACTCCGAATTATGCCATTTCAACAGTAGGGACTGCAACCGGGCCTTCTGCATTTACATCGAATCTTACGGGGAACAGTCTTCAATTAACGAATTCAAGTGGGACCAATATCAATGGATTTACACTGGCATTAGGAGGCAGCGACTTATCAAAATATTGTTCTTACCAGATTTATTTTCAGTCGAAAGGCACAGCCAGCGGTGCTCAGACTTTAACTATTTATTACAGCATTGATAATGTAAATTATTTCCCGTTTTCAAGAAAGACAGCCGCGATTTCAACCACAAATTGGAATGAAGCTGTGATAGATATGGGGGGAATAAATATATTGAATTCAGCGCCTGCAATCTATTTCAAGATTCTAGCAAGTGGAGCCTCTGGTACTTCCCCAATTTATATTGACAACTTACAAATTGCTGCTTCTTACATGAATATTTCTACTCATGGAATAAAAAATTTTCCAAGAGGTATGTATGTGCAGGATTTCATTAAGTTCATTGGGGATCCAGAAGGTTTGATTGTTGATCGTGGTCGTACAATTTTAGGTAATCCTACCGAAGAAGATAAACTTTTGAATTATTGCAAGAAAAATAACTTTACGTATCTCGTTTTTATGACTTGGGATTGTTGCGATACATTTATGATCGAAATGATCCACGAACAAGCATTACGTTTGGAGAAGAGCTATGTCATTTTTTGAAAAAGGCAGAGGATTATTATTGCTTGACTGATTTTGGGGTTGCAGGAAGTAGAAATGATTTTTTTTCATCTCAATTTGACAACAATCAATCGCCAGTATATAATTTAACATCTGCTGAAAAAAGTCTATTATCAGAAAACAGTCCAGTACGTTTGGTTGAACAAATTCTACCTACAGGTGATCCTCGTATTCCGATGGTGGAGTATTTTAAATTTCTTTTAACGTTTACGAATATCAATACACCCAATTCTTATAGAAGTAGTGCTCTTTCATCGTCTATTCAGTGCAGCGATGCTCACTTTAATGTGATTACCGCTGAAAATGAATTTTGGAACGATAGGTCAAAGACTGATATTAATAGCACACCAAATGATAATCCGTTAGGAAATCAAGCGGGTCCTCAATATCGAGAATTTTTAACACTTGCTAGAGGTATGAATGATATTAAAAGGATTCAAGAAAATGCAGGAAATGTAATATATACAGAATTATATTTAGCATATTTAGAGGATACTTGTAGCTGCAATTGGGGTACGCAACCAGTCCAATCCCCAAATCTTCTGTGCACAACTAATACTACAAATTATGCGTTAGCAAGTGGAAATATTGCTGAAAATCAATACGTTGCAAATACATTAGATCCATTGTTTGATAGGTTTTTAAGCACGTATTACAGCTCTGACGAATTCCAGATGTATAATTCATCAATTCAATATTATCATCAAAATTATGATTCAAAATTTTTATCTCTTGGTAGATCTAATCCATCTGGAACAATGATACAGCCTTTATATAGCGCCGAATCTATACCCAGCAATGGTCAATCTAATTTTTATGGATTTTGGTTTGCAGGATATTCGAATTATCATGGAAGAGACCCTAGAAGTTTTAATATTTATACTGCCGAGAAAAATTTTTATGATCTATGGTTTGCAGATAATTCTGTAGATGCTAAGGACAATCCGCAAATGCCTGGCACTTCCCATTGGTTTGCTTCTGCTTCGCTATTGAAGAACACTTCAAATCCTCAAGTTTTAAGATCAAACAGTCCTCTCTGCACTGGAACAAATTCTACCGCATTGGTAACTTTCACTTATCAAGGACCGATAAATAAGGGTTCACGATATGATTTTAAAATTACAAAAAACGGCGTAGTTTATGCAAACCTTGTCGATCAAGAATGGCCGGAGTATGATGCAAATGCTCAAAGTGGAATCAACCTTCCTTCTTACAATTTGCCTTTCGATGATACTTACGATTATGATGTTCAATTTAAAATTTATTATAATCGTCATCCTTCAGGATGTGAGTACGAAGAGACTCTTCAGGTTAAAGTTAAAAGTGGAGCATCAATCGAAGCAAATAAACCAACTGCGATTTGTCGAGAAGACTTTATCTTACTAACAGCTAGCGAGGGTGGCACTTCTTATTCATGGAGTAATGTATCCCAAAGTAATGGTCGCTTTGCAACAATATTTAATGCTAGCTCTACTGGACTGAGAACAGTAACTTGTTCAATTTCGGGAGGAACATGTCCAATGACCGCAAATTTACCAGTAACAATTAATCCAAATTATTCAAATAGTAATCTGCCTCCTGCATTAACTAGCGCTGCGTGTTCACCTTCAGTCGGTGGAGCAACTATAACAGGATTTGCTTCAACAATAGGCAGCACAAATTGGAATTGGGGTGATGGAACAACCGGATTTCCAAAACAAATTAATGAATCTACATTGCTTTCAATTCACTTTACTCAGACTTCGGGATGTGATTATACTAAGACCTACAATTTTACTATGCCTAATCTCCATGTCGTATCTGGGGAGTCAAATGTGCTATGCACTAATAATAGCTCCGTAAATTTAATTGTAGACAATGGTGGTATCTATAGTTTAAATTCAGTATTTCTTTATAAAAACGGTGTGCAAATAGCTAACCTCACAACGCCTTTTGCTTATAATGCTTCAACATCTGGAACGTATACTGTTTCTGGAATACTTGACGGTATTTGTATAACCAGTCAACCAATAGAAGTTATTTCTTCATCAGGTCTTGTAATTCCATCTACGACAGTTTGTGCGGGTCAGCATCCAAGCCCACCTGTCCAATGCAATGCGCGTGGTAGTTCTTCAGGCATTACTTTTAACTGGTATGAAAATGGAAGTCTGATACCTGATGCTAATCGGTACTTTGTAACCGTCGCCCCGACTTCCACATCCGTATATAGCTGTTCTATCACCACGACAGCAGGATGTACGGCGAACTCCACAGGGACAGTAACGGTCAATCCAAATCCTACTATTACTTCAGCCATTTCACAGACAACTTGCACAGGTATTTGCGCTGGTCAAATTGCATTAACTGCTTCGGGAGGAAGTTCATTCAGTTACAAGTGGGGTAATGGAGGACCTACTACATCAACAGTTACAAATTTATGTGCTGGTGAATATAATGTTGTTGTCACAAATAATTTGGGTTGTAAAGCAACGGCTACGCCTACAGTGTTACAAACAACAAGTGGCAATTGTACTGCAGATCTTGAAATCTGCTCAGGACAGAAATCCTCAGATCTAATTCACTTTGGAACTTATCATCCTGGACAGTCGGTAGTCATACATGCAGATCTAACAATCGATCAGGATTTTTCCTTCGTAAATTCAGATGTAATCCTTGATCCGAATGTCAAGATAATCATCAATACGGGGATCCGATTAACAATTGATAATTCCGTATTGCGAAAATGTCCATCACTGGCGAAATGGTATGGAATTGTCGTTGATCAGGATGGAACATCATTGATCGTTAGAAATAATTCAACATTAAAAGAAGCTATAAATGCAATTGATGCGAAAAATGGCGGCCGAGTAGCAGCAATGAACAGCAGTTTCCTGTATAATGAAGTAAGTATAAGTTTCAATGGTGGTGACTGCTTCCACAGTGAAATATTTGGCAATACTTTCGATTTTGGAAATACTAACATTTTCGATAAAACCGCTGAGGCACACATTAAATCGAACAATACTTCGTATTTAAAAATTGGAAAAATTGGAGAGGTTCCGAATTTATTTACACATGGAATGTATGGAATTTACATGATGGACAATGTCGATGGAATTATTGAAAATAATGAATTTACAGCTATTGGACAATTAGTTCCTAATGATAACTATGGATATGATAGACTGGGTAGCGGAATTAGCGCTGCAGCAGCAATCAATAGTACAGGAATTAGTCTGAAAATTAGAGGTTCAAATTCAACAAATGATAAAAATTATTTTCATGATATTGAACCTTCCGGAATTCATATTGAAAAATACATATTATCTGATGTCTTTGGAAATGACTTTCAAAATGTATTTTCATCGATGACATTATATAATTGCCCGAGGATGAATATTAATATTCATAATAATCATTTTAAAAATTATAATGGAGGGATTGAATTAATTTCCATGAGCAATTCTATTATTCATGTTGATAATAATGACTTTAATATGGAGGTGTCAAGTCTTGATACTGCTTTGTCTCTGCCTTTAACATATCCTATTAATCATTATGGTCTATTTGGAATAACAATGCAAAATAGTTTAAAAGCTAAGGTCGAATTTCATTGTAATAATAATTGGATATCAAACACTAAATATGCGATGCATATACGCAATGTAACTAATGTTAATACACTGAAACTCCATTTTAGCGATAATCAAATTTTCTTTTCCAAACCAGTCAAGGATATATCTGGGTTTGAAAAGGGATTATGGATAGAAAATGCCGACTATCTAGGAGTTTATAGAAATGTTTTTAAATACAGTGAAGAAACCCCCAGTACTTTATCTGACGCTCAACAAATTATAGGAATAGAATTTGCATATATGCAGTTTGGGTTAATTCAGCAAAATAAAATAATAAATTTTGGATTCGGTATGCATGCAAAAGGCGATTGTAGTGACACAAAACTTCAATGTAATAATTTTTTCTCTTACCAAACAGGTTTGCGTTGTAATAATACTGATCAACCTAAACTTCCAACACAGGGAGTTAATCTGGTCAGTTGGAATAATATTTGGAACCCTTTAAGTCCGAATATTTTTGACAATAATTTTAAAATCGGTGGAAAACCTTTATTTCAAATTGAATGGTTTTATATTAGTGGTGATCAGAAATTTAGCCCAATTCCTTATGAGTATAATATTTTACCAGACGATAATCCTATAACATCTATATGCACATCTCCCGATTTCACCCCAGAGGATGAAAGATCCTATAAATATTCTGCAAATCTGAATTCAGCTCTGTATTCCAGTGATCCTGATTCTCTATATCATGAATATTTGGGTAGTGAATACTTTTTACGAGGATTTAATATTGATAGTGCACTTCTCAATTTAAACACCGTTGATGATAGTAATTACATTTCTAAATATTATTCTTATAAAAATAATAATCAAGGTAAGTATGATGATATTCGTAAGTTACTCAATCAAAAAAATACCAGTGATGCCAATACCAAGTTGCAAAACATAGTTAATTTAAATACACTAGAGTTAAACAAGAAAATTGTCTATAGTGCTTATGAAAGAATGATCAATGATAGTGCAGTTTTGGATACAAATGATGTTGAAGATCTAAACTTAATTGCCTATCAACTACCATTGTATGGCGGCGAGGCAGTATATGATGCTAGAGCTTTATTAAAATTGTTTGTTGAAGATGACGAACTTACTAGTTTGCGAAAACGCAAACCTGATTTCTATCTTCCAACTAATGAACATGAACGATTAAAACAATCAATAAATTCATTTGAAATATTTCCAAATCCAACCTCAGGTCAATTTACCATTATTATAAATAATGAACCAGATCAAAATTCCTTAATTAAAATAGTGGATAATTTAGGAAGAACATTGCAAATAATTAGGTTGAATGGTCAAACTCTCTCATATAATTTGGATATAAACTATTTGATGTCAGGAATTTATTTCGTAAATTACTTGTCTAACAATAAAGTGGTATTAACTAAAAAACTTGTGTTGATAAAATGAGATTTATTGGCATCTTTTTATGTCTTATGATTAATCTTAATTGCGTTTTTGGGCAGTTAAGGAACAATATATGGTGTTTTGGCGATAGCGCAGGAATTGATTTTAATCAGTCAGTTCCTGCCTCGATTGCTACGAATTTAGATTCTCGTGGTTCTTGTGTTTCAATTGCAGATAGTTCTGGGAATTTATTATTTTATGCAGGGACAGGAGAAGGGAATGCACTAGAACGTACAAAAGTCAGATCTGCTAATGGTGATTTATTATTGAACGGAGATTCTATTATTGGGAGAGCATGGTATAATGAACTTTGTATAATACCATATCCTGGGAATAGTTCCAAGTATTATTTATTTTCAGTAGGTGTAACTTCAATTTATGGTTTATATTATTCCATAATTGATATGAGTGCAAATAGTGGACTAGGTGAGGTAATTGAAAAAAACATTCAAGTAGATTCTTTGGCCGCATGGGATATCTTAACTTCTATAAAGCATGCTAACGGAAGAGATTGGTGGTTAATCATGAAAATAAACGGTTCTAATTATGACGATAGCTTGGTTGAGTACCTAATTACTCCTACTGGTTTATTTAAGAATGTTCAGAGTATTGGAGCTATTGTTGAAGGAAATTCGGGAAACATTGTTTTTTCAAAAGATGGGGATAAACTTTTATTCACGACGTATGGAGGAGTTATTCAGTTTTTTGATTTTGATCGATGCACAGGTTTGTTTTCCAACCCGAGAGCAATATTCAATCCTACTAATGGCGTTTGGGGAATCACTGGTTCTGCTTTTTCTAGCAATGGAAATGTGATATATTATGCAACCAGTGACGCAAACTCTTACTTGATTCAATTAGATTTGACTGCATCAAATATTTGGGCTTCACGTGATACTCTAGTCTCACTGGATCATCCTTTTGAAGCAGCTGGAAGCCTTAGATTGGCGCCCGATAATAAAATATATTGGTCGTGTGCATGGACGAACGGGATTGTTTTTAATTACCCATATCAAGATACCATGTATCATGTTGAAAATACATATTTAAGCGTGATTAATGATCCAGATATTTTAGGAAATGGTTCTAATGTTTCCATGTACAGTTTTTATCTTGGCGGCAAGCGTTGTTATTGGGGACTTCCCAACAATCCGGATTACGATTTAGGTCCTTTAAGCGGAAGTATTTGTGATTCTCTTACTAATGGAATTGATGAGAATGAAAATACTTTTATCCATATTTATCCGAATCCTGTTGGCAACACGGCTAATGTGAGTATTGAGTCCGAACAAATCATTTCGGTTGAAGCTATTAATACCTTAACGCAAACTTTTCAATTATCATTTGAAAAAATGAATTCTAAACTGGAAATAAATACATCGAATTTGCCTGCGGGAATATATAATCTACACATAAAAGCTATTAAAAAAGAATTCATTGTTAAATTTATTAAAATGTAATTTCTAGAATACATAAGAGTAAATTTGAGAAAACAATCTTGATTGGAAATAAGAACCTTCTGTAAGACGTATCAATGCAAATTTATTAAGGAATAATTTTTTTATCTTTTCAGAGACTCATCAAGATCAATTCTTTATTTATAGACTTAATAGTGGAATTTATTTTTTGAAATTGAAAACAAATCAAAAGACAACAATTCACAAATTCATCAAACAATAATTGATGCTATTTGTTCTTTAAATCAATTGGGATACCCGCAATAAATAACAACATGATTTTTGTCAAAAACCCCGCATACACCTCAATTAAGCCCAATACCCCTTTCAAAATCCAAAGAATTTTCCTATAATTGTAGAAAGAAATTCCCATACCAACTTATACGCCCATCCGATGAAGAAGATATTCATCGCTATCGCAGTCATCACTTCTGTTATACTGTTGCTTAGCTTTGTTTCCGGTGACAATGTAAAACCTTACCAGCATACCCCTGAAGAGCTTGCTTTTTTTTCATCTCAACAAGCACAAACGCCTTTAGTTCCCGGTGAGTGGTTTCTGACTTCCGCAAGTTGTCGGGGTTGTCATGGACACGATTCCCTCGGACAAGCCAATATCGATGAAGATGGAAACGATGTAAACCTGGTTTCTCATTGGGAAAGCAGTATGATGGCACTAAGTGCTAAAGATCCTCTTTGGCGAGCTAAAGTTTCTCAGGAGATCCTTGTGAATCCCGGCCACGCAGGTCCGTTACAGGACAAATGCACGTCCTGCCACGCTCCTACCGGAAGATACAATCATTTCTACCGTGGACTTGGCGATTTTCTTATGACGGATCTTGCAAATGATACGCTTGGTTTAGATGGTGTCAATTGTACAAGCTGCCATACCATTTCCCCAAGTGTTGGAAGTACATTCTCCGGAGAAATTCCTTACGATACAACTCGCACGATTTACGGTCCATTCATGGCTCCGTTTTTTGGTCCTATGCAATTGTATGAAGGATACACACCGGTTTACAGCGCTCACATGGATGAATCACGTTTGTGTTCGTCATGTCATACGCTCATCACAGAGACTGCAGACTTAAGTGGAAATTTAACCGGTCAGCAATTTGTGGAACAGGCAACGTATCATGAATATCAGAACTCTTCCTTCCCTGCCAATAATATCAAGTGTCAGACATGTCACATGCCTCAGCTGGCTTCTCCGGTTGTAATTGCAAATGGCTTTATCTCACTTACACCACGTACACCATTTAATCAACATGTATTTGCAGGAGCAAATCACTTCATGCTTGAACTGATAAAAAATAATAAAGCCGCTCTGGGAGTAGATGTTGCTGATGCAAGATTTGATTCCACGCTTGATGCGACTTCAGCAAATTTAAGATTGAATTCTATCAACCTGAATGTATTGTTCGACAGTGCAATGAGTGATACCGGATATTTCAGAGTGAAAATTGAAAATAAAGTAGGCCATAAATTTCCTTCGGGATATCCTTCACGTCGTGTCGTTGTGCAGTTCATTGTCACTGATAATGCCAATGACACCATTTTCAAATCCGGACTTTTCGATCCAACTTATAGAGTGATCGGTGAAAATCCTGCTTTTGAATCACATCATGAAATGATCAATCAATCCAATGTCCCTCAAATTTATGAGATCGTAATGGGTGATGTGAATGGTGATTATACATCAGTATTGGAAAGAGCGGCAATTGTATTAAAAGATAATCGTCTTCCGCCAATTGGTTTTACAAATTCACATAGTACTTATGATACTTGCGTAATTTCAGCAGATGCAAATGCAGATGCTGATTTCAATAAATTGAATACATTAGAAGGAACAGGAATTGACTACACACACTTCCATGTTCCACTTGGATCATTTAGTGGTGATCTAAAAGTAACAACACGAGTTTTTTATCAGACTGTCCCACCGAAATTCGTAGAAGAAATGTTCGCTATGAGCAGTCCTGAAATCGACACCTTCCGAACAATGTTCAACAATGCGGATCAATCACCTTTCCTGGTTGCGACAGATAGCATGAACCTTACGATTACGGAAATTAAACAGCAGACGCTGCAGAATTCCATCAAAGTTTATCCATCCATTTCCACCTCCGGCGAATTTACCCTGTTGACAAATGGGGACATTAAAATCGAAAAAGTTGAAATTTTCGACGCAAACGGCAAAAACATCGAGATTCAAAATCAAAATGAAGATTTGGTTAAGCGGGTGATTGTCATCACAGGTAAGAGCGGAAATTATTATATTCGTATCGTTACCTCAAAAGGCGTAACAGTGAAGAAGGTATTGAAATTATAGATACCTCTGAAATCAGCAAAATACAACCTAAATCATACTATGAAAACAACTACAAAGTTCAAAGCTATTCTATTTGCATTGGCCGGATTTATTTCGGTTGGGAACACTGCAAATGCGCAATTAGCTTTTACCGATTCCAATTCCAAAATTTCAGGTCCGTTTCACAGCGGATGTGCGACGACAGTAACTGATGTAAACTTCGACGGAATGGATGACCTCTTCCGTTTGGACCAGGGCAATGCACTTTATCTTGATCTTCAGAATAGAGATGGAAGCTTCACAACTCACTTCATTGTAAATCATGGTGGCGGAAGTTCGTGGGCAATGACGTGTGCTGACGTTGATCAGAATGGATGGAAAGATGTCGCTTTTGATGGTGGCTCAGGAATTCAGGTGATCAAAATTTTCGGTGGCGGCGGTAGCATCACTTACACATCAATGACATTAGCGAATTCAGGTTTCTTTCTTCAGAATGCAACATTTGCAGATATGAATAATGATGGCTGGATCGATCTATTTTGTTGTGATGACAATGGTCCTAGTCAACTTTACTTAAATGACGGAGCAGGTCTTCTGAACATTTCGACATTCGTAAACTTCGCAGTGAATCCGGGTATTGATTACAATGGCGACCCTGCTGATTCAGGAAATTATGGAAGTACATGGATCGATTTCGATAACGATAACGACCTTGATCTTTATGTAGCACATTGTCGTCAAAGTACAACTAGTCCGACAGATCTACGTCGCATCAATCGTTTATTCGTGAACGACGGTTCAAATAACTATACTGAAATGGCAAATGCTTTTGGTATCGATATCGGATGGCAGACATGGACAGCTAGTTTTGGAGATCTTGACAATGATGGAGATTTGGATTTGGTTTTAACAAATCATGATCACACAAGTCAAATTTTCGTTAACGATGGAACCGGTCACTACACAGAAAATATGTCTACAGGATTTAACACAGACGCTATCACTCCTATCGAGTCAGTTGTTGAAGATTTCGATAACGATGGTTATGCAGACATCTTGGTTACAGGTTCAGAGTGGATGTATTGGAAAAACAATGGCAATATGACATTTTCTCAAGTGAATAATCTATTTGCTTCAAACGGTATGTTATCTTTTGCATCAGGAGATTTGAATCATGATGGATTTATTGACATCTATTCTTCATATGGCGACATCTATACTTCACCATCTTCAGTTGCAGACGTAATGTATTTGAATAATGGAAATGCAAACAACTTCATCACATTTGATATCAAAGGAACAACTTCAAACATCAATGCAATTGGTGGACGTGCTACAATATACGGTCCATGGGGTGTTCAGGTTCGTGAAGTTCGTGCCGGTGAAAGTTATGGTACTTGCAATTCTTCGCAATTACATTTTGGTTTAGGTTCAAATACTGTTGTTGATTCAGCTGTTGTTCGTTTCCCTTCAGGTACAGAGCAACGTTTTTATGGACTAGAATCAAATCAGTTTGTGTCAGTATTGGAAGGCACTTGTTCAGTAACAGGAAACATAGTTTCAGGTCCATCTGCAATTTGTACAGGCCAGACAGCTACATTAACTGCATCAGCAGGTTTCGCAGCTTATGATTGGTCAAATGGAGATGCAGGTATGACTTCAACAGTTAGTACTGCCGGACAATACAATGTTGCAGTTACTGATGGTGGTTGTACAAACGTATCACCTTCTATTATCCTAGCTTTGAATCCGGATGAAACTCCAACTGTAAGCACATCTGGTGAAGTCGTATTTTGTCATGGTGGTTCGGTTACTTTACAAAGTACACCAGCAACAAGTTATTCATGGTCAAATGGCGGAACAGGACAATCAGAAGTGATCACTGAATCAGGCTTATATTCAGTAACGATTCAGGGAGTTTGTGGAAGTTTCACATCAGCTCCTGTTTTAGTTGACGTTTTAACACCACCAAATCCGGTTGCAAATGGAACTGTGATAACAACACCTCAAGCTGTAACTTTGAATGCAACAGGAGATCTTGTAAACTGGTATGACCAACAAGTGGGTGGAACATTGCTTGCGACAGGTTTATCATATACAACACCGGTTATTTCAATTCCAACTACATACTGGATTGATAATACACTATCTTATCAAGGAGCTACAGATTTCACAGGAATGCCATACCATCAAGGAACAGCATTTTCAGGTGGAACTACGAATGGCACAAATGACTTCACTGTTCTTGCACCATGTACATTACACTCTGTGAAAGTGTACACTGATTCTGTTGGAATGAGAGAGATCCAGTTATTAGATGCATCGAATGCTGTCGTGAACAGTGTAATGGTAAATATCCCTGTAGATTCATCACGTGTAACATTGAATTTTGCATTGACACCGGGCACTTATCACCTGACAACAAATTCAACAGTGAACCAGTCATCATTTGGAACTAACGCTCCTCGTCTGCGTCGTTCAAGCTTAAACGTACTTTATCCGTATACGATCAACAATTTAATTAGCGTTACAGGTTCAAACCAAGGAGCATTCTATTACTACTACTTCTTTGATTGGGAAGTACAAGCTGCTTCTTACAATTGCACTAGCGATAGAATTCCGGTATTGGTTGACGTTTCAACAGGTATCAATGACATCGCTTTCCAAGGTGTTTCAATTTATCCGAATCCTGCTCACGACTTCGTAACGATTGATACAGACAGTCCGATCTTAGTGAATGTGTATGATGCTTCATCAAGATTAGTGAAGTCAGATAAATACACTGCATCGTCAAATAAATTATCGATCTCTGATCTTGCATCGGGTATTTATCAAATCAGATTAACGAAAGATGGTAAAACTGCAAATTACAAGTTGGTGGTAAATAATTAAAAAATAAAAAGAAAAAGAAAAAAATCCCGCTACTCAGCGGGATTTTTTTTATCCATTAAATGTTTGAATGAAAATCTATTTGATATTCTATCATTTTTGAATTATCAATTTATCCTGATACACTTCATTGCCGGAATTTAGTGAATAGAAGTACAATCCTGAATTTAACTCACTGACATCAATAACGGCTTGATTTGCGGCATTGATGGATTCTGAAATACATAACTTACCATCTATTGAATAAATATTACAAATAGTATTGATTGAGTTGATTTTAAATTTAAAATTCAATACATATTTGCAGGATTGGATAAACACTGCGTGCAATTTCATGTTTTCGGAAACAGAATTTATCACGCCGGTTTTTGAGGCAATAAATAAATCTGTCTCCGACCAGATGTTATTTGCAGCTTTTGCATATACCAACCATTCATCATTTTGTGAACTAGATGGCTGAACACTATAGTAACTAGAATCAAACAACTCAGGAATAATCTGGTGTAGAAACATTGAAAGTATCGAATGGTGATGCTCTTTCCATTCTGCCCAGATTGGAAAGACTGGTTACAGGAGTCATTGAAAGATAGAAAGTAAGTCCATCATTAGAAATTCGTCCATTGGTTGAAGTAAATCCGGCAGGAAAAGTAATTTCACGTACAAAATCATAAGTGAATTGATTCAACTTAGTCATTTCAATGAGTTTTGCACCTCCGGAATAAAAAGCATACACGAACATTTGTGTTCCGGCTGAATCAAACGACAAACTTCGATAGAAAGATGGCATTACCGGCAAGTTCATAGTCAAAATCTGCTGGGATTGGTAAAAGGAGAAGTAATATTAAGTCTTACTATAATGAACAATATCTGGTCCTTCGCAACCAAACAATTCTAGTTCATTTCTTGACAAAGTAAAACTTGTTCCGTCACACCCAAACTAACTGGAACTGTCCAATGGCACATTTATATTTATTCGCTCACTCAAAAAAGTCAGTGAGTAAGAGTTTGTGTGTATAATATAATCTACATCCATTTGCAGAAATCCATGGAAAAGCATCCGCTGCTGTTGAATCGTTAACTTCATCTAATGATAAAGGACTGAAAGAATGACTGACAGTAAATTATTTTAATTGTATGGTGGTTGATATTGATTCGCAAAAGTTAGCTTTAGAATTTTTTAGTTTCGATTCAATTGATATCTAAATTCGAAATAATTGCAGGTAGTTCAAAAACACAATGGATTTATTGAGCAAGCAAAAACAAATTAGAAGAAGTTTTTCATAGTTAAATGGTTTAATTTAATCTAAGGTAAAATTGCAATTCAAAAATATATAATAGAATTTCAGAAATCACAGTGGCAAAAGTCATGAATCGGTTATAATTCAATTCAATTTCATAAACTAAAATTTAGTACTTTTGCATACAATTTTAAAAGCAAGATGAGTAACGAAACAGAACACGTAAAATGCCTGATAATTGGCTCAGGACCAGCAGGATATACAGCAGCAATTTATGCAGCGCGAGCTGATCTTAAGCCGGTTATGTACCAGGGATTACAACCCGGCGGACAACTTACGATCACTACGGAAGTGGAAAATTATCCGGGTTATCCAAAAGGAACACAAGGACCGGAGATGATGGAAGATTTCAAAGCACAGGCAGAACGATTCGGAACGGATATCAGATATGGCTATGCAACATCGGTAGATTTTTCGGGTAGTGTACACAAAGTTGTAATTGATGAAACGAAAACGATTACTGCGGATTCTGTTATTATAGCAACGGGAGCTTCAGCAAAATGGCTTGGACTGGAATCAGAACAACGACTGAATGGTTTTGGTGTTTCAGCATGTGCTGTTTGTGATGGTTATTTTTTCCGTCAGCAAGATGTTGCAATTATTGGTGCAGGAGATACTGCTGCTGAAGAAGCAACTTATCTGGCTAAACTGTGCAAGAAAGTTTACATGATCGTTCGTCGTGGTGAGATGCGTGCCAGTAAAGCGATGCAACATCGAGTAATGAACACACCGAATATTGAAGTACTTTGGAATACCGATACACTTGAGATCCTTGGAACAAAAACAGTTGAGGGTGTGTTGGTGCAGAATAATAAAACACAAGAAAAACGCACATTAGATGTAACAGGCTTCTTCGTTGCAATTGGTCACAAACCAAATTCAGACATTTTCACTGACTACATCAAAACAGATGACGTTGGATATATACTCACCGTTCCGGGAACAACGAAAACAAATATTGAAGGCGTATTTGCTGCCGGCGACATTTCAGATAAAACATATCGTCAGGCTGTTACTGCAGCTGGGTCGGGATGTATGGCGGCGATTGACGCTGAGAGGTACCTAGCGGCGAAGGGTGTGCACTAACCTCTCCACACTCCACACACTCAAACTCAAACTCAAACTCAAACTCTTTTTCACACTCCACACTTCACTCTCCCACTCAAACTAAATGCAGTGTGAGTTTGAGTGTGGAGTGTGAAGTGTAAACTGTGGCACTGAAATCAATTCCGCACCACTCGTTCTAAAAATATAGTGCTTCCCATTTCCACCTGCACAAAATACATCCCACTTGCAAGATTAGCAGGTACAGCTAATTCTAAAGTCGTGTAGTTGCCACCGTAGATATTACTTTTCATTTCTGAAACGACATTACCAAGTAGTCCAAATAATTTGACAGTGACCTCTTGATTTGAATTTGAAAACAACTGAACATTCAATTTATCCTGCATCGGATTTGGATAAACAACAAATGGCGAAATTGTATTCCTGTCTTCAATATTACTTAAAAGCAGATGAGCATTTCCGAAATTTGGAATTCCATATCCAAGTGTATCTGTTGGTGTGAGAAAATAATTTGCACTTCTCTCTATTGCGTCTTTTATTTCTACCACACTTTTATCAGGGTGAGCTTGTAATAAACACGTAGCAGCACCTGCTAAAATTGGACAAGAAAAAGAAGTTCCATTTGCGCCGCCTATCGTTCCGAAAGGATCTGCAACAGTAGCATTCGCACCTTTCGCTGCGACATTTGGTTTGATGTCACCATCGCTTGATGGACCATACGAACTAAAGGAGACATATATCCCCTCTGCATCAACAGCGGCAACTGCGATAACACTATCCCCATCAGAAGGAGCACTGATGTAATGCCATTGGTTATTTCCGGAATTACCAGCACTTGCTACAACAAGAATTCCTCTTGAAGTTGCGAAATCTGCAGCGACAGAAGATGGACACGTATGTCCATTCATATCGGCATAAGTGTGTGATGCCAGTGAATCGTCAAAAGTAGAATAACCCAATGAAGTTGAAATTACATCTGCTCCTACGCTATCTGCAAATTCAGCAGCTGCAGCCCAATTGTATTCCTCAATAACATTTTCAGAAAAAACATCTTCTGATCTTAAGAGCCAGAAGTCAGCATCAGGAGCAGTTCCAACTAATTCTCCAGGGACATTACCGGCAATCGTTGAAAGAACTTCCATTCCATGAGTGTCATCTTCATAAACGGATGCTTGATTGTCCACAAAATCCCAAGTACCCAGAATCCCATTTCTGTTTCGCAAACTGTCGAATGCAGGTAACAGATCGACACTATAAAATCCGGCATCAATAACAGCAATCACCATTCCGTTTCCTGTAAAACCATTGTTGTGTAAATATTCACCATTCATCATATGGATCTGATTGTATGCAAATCCGTAATCAAGTGAAGAAGTGCGCAAATCAGAACGACGCGCAAATGGAATTCCGGTATCAAATTTCGTATTATTAGGATTGGAAACTTGTTTAACGATCTTTGTTGCATTATAAACATATGGCAGAGCAAGAATAGTTGAAAGTGTAGCCGAATCACATTGAACGATAGCGCCATTGAACCACTTGCTTCTAGCAATAACATAGGCTCCTTGTGCTGTTATTCCATCTATGTAATTCTGGTTGACCGGTAAATCTTCATCAGTAACAGCTATAGAATGAGCAACTCTTCTTGCAATGGCACGAGACGAGAGAAATGCAGATGGATTCGATGCAGAATAAGTCGATCCGTTTTTATCGGTAAAACGGATAAAAAACTTCTGCGCAGTTGTTTGATCTGCAATTAACGATACAATAAGTATCAGTACCATTCTAATATTTGCTTTCATTTTAACGTTTATAATCTATTACGGTTTGCTCATACTCTAATCCACTTAAAATTACCGGCCCGAACGAAGTATAAGCAACACCAATACTATCTGCTTGTTTAAAGAGCAATCCGACATGGTTGCCATAAATTTCTTTCCGAATGATTCTGTTGATAGCAGAAACAAATTCATTTTGGTTCACAGTGACTGTTGAATCAAAATTCAATGATGAATAGGAAGCAGGTGAATAAACTTCTTCATATGAATACTCTTCTGCGGGAAGTTCATTGAAAGCATTCCCATTCCACTTATTAATCGGATTGAATGGAAATGTAAGTCTCACATAACGTCGATTATCTTCAACGCGCTGAAGTGAAGTCGGGGTTAATTTCGAAGTCCACAGCGATTCAAAACTCCATGGAAGAGAAGTGGAAGTTCTTTTATATCGGCTAACAACATAAGCTGTGTCTCCTTCACCATCAATAAAAGCGCTATCAATTTGTTCTCGAATGTAAAAATGATAGTTGAACTTATCGTTATCAACGAGTAAAGCATCGTCTGTATCGTAATGCACAATTGAGTCAACTACATAATCAACCCAATAACCAATATCAACCCGATAAAAATCACGGTAATGGTCAGTGTTTGCAATAATAACTTCATCTTTCTTGCATGAATGCAAAAATGAGATGAAGAAAGCAAAAGCTATAAACGTAAAAACCAATGTGGCTTTAGGAAAAAATCTCATCCAGGATTAGTTTTAAATTTTTCTATTTCGGAATTTTTAAAATTATCAAGACACCTGTCAACAACCTTAAACCAAAGGGGAGGAAATAAAGCAAGATAAATTGCAGAAGCATAACCGCCCGGAAGTTTAGGGCTATTAGCATGTGTCTCCAGCGTATGATATGGTTTTGAAGAATAATAATGATGATCACTATGACGACTGAGATCGATCAAAAAAAATCGACTGACGACTTTATCTGTTTGCCAGCTAAGATCTTCTTTCACCCTTTCATTTTCAGTCCGGGTAAGTCCATAATGTTCTATATAATTTGTGTATTCCAATAAAAAATTGGCTACTAAAACCTGATGCAAATATATTGCAACAGCCATTGGTCCAAGGCCAATAAAGAGACCGACGAGTAGAGCAGCTTGTAAAATGGAATTTTGCAAGACAGCATTATTCAAAACACTACGACCTTCCTTTTTCAATCTGATTTCTTCCAAATGCCATGCACTTTTAATTTGACCTGACATCGAGCGCACAAAAAAACGATAAAGCGACTCCCCTCGTTTTGCAGTAGCGGGATCCTTATCTGTTCCGACCCATTTATGATGTCCTCTCAAATGCTCTACATAGAAGTAGATATTGCCGGCACTAAAGAGAAGCAACTTTCCTAAGCTTCGGAAAAATTTACTTTTCCTATGTACTAACTCATGAGCAACAACAATAGCCGAAGTCCCCGAAAGAATTCCTGTTGAAATTGCTGCCCCAATGATTTGGTGTCCTTGAATTCTTCCTGCAGAAAACGAATAGAACAATGCAACAAGTGAGGTCATTTGGAGAATGACATGAAATATCAAGATCATATCCGGGACAAAGTCGTTTTTTGAGTGCCTATTTGACTTATTTTCAGGCATGAACCACTCAACGGCACTCAGAATGACCAAAGAAAACACAAGATTTCCATAGACCCAAAATCCACCCATAACATTACCTGTAATAGTAATTATACCCGGAAGGAGGCTCCATAAATAACCAAGGTTTCGAAACATTTGAAGGCTAGAATTACTCCAAATTTAACAAATTACAATCAACTATTTATCATTGAAAAGTAACAATTTTAAACATGATTTTCCCGTTCGGGAGTTGGAAATAAGTGACTACTTTAGCGCATAATTAATCAGCAAAGGCAATGAATAAAATAGTACTGTTGGCATTAGTAAGTTTACTGGCATTTGGGACCAAGGCACAAAAAATTGATAAAAACGGATTGGTTCAATTTTCGGGTATGGTAGTAACTTCAGATAGTTTAGTTCCTGTACCTTTTGCAAGTGTGATGATAAAAAACTCGAATCGCGGTACAATTAGCGACTATTTTGGTTTTTTCTCCTTTGTTGCAAAAATGCATGACACGATAGAATTCGCGGCGATTGGATTTAAAAAAGCAATTTTTGTTATACCGGATACATTGACTGATATGCGCTGCTCAATGATTCAGATCCTGAAAGCTGATACGATCTTACTCAGAGAAGTTGTCATTTTCCCTTGGCCGACGAAAGAACAATTTAGGGAAGCATTTATTCAACTTCGCATTCCTGATGATGATGTAGCTAGAGCAGAAAAAAACCTTGCCGATGACAAACTGACCTATCTGGCTGAAGGCATGGCAATGGATGGCAGCATGAATTTCAAGAATGCCATGCAAAACCATACAACAGGAATTTATTATGCAGGTCAGCTTCCACCTAACAATCTATTGAATCCGATTGCATGGTCTAAATTTATTCAACAATGGAAAGATGGTTACTTTAAAAAGAAGCCATTACCGGTTAAAGATTAATTTTCGGACCAAACTTCTCCCGTTATATGGTATTCAAACGTCTGCTTGTTCTGCTTTTGTTCTTTTTTAGTACTTGTGCAGAAATTTATGCGCAACAAATTGCTACAGTAAGCGGTACCGTAAAAGACCCAAAGGGCAATCCACTTTATGGTGCAACTATTGGAGTCATTGGTAAACCTATTGGAGTTTTCACAAAAGAAGATGGAAAGTATTCCTTGCAAGTTCCGGCGAATGAAAATCTTCAATTGATAATTTCTTATCAAGGATTGAAACAAGACACATTCAATATTCGGTTAGCACCCGGCGAGAAGAAAGTGATCAATTCTCGGATGACAGGAAAAATTTATCAGATCAATGAATTTACTGTCACTGAAAAATCTTTGAAAAATGAAAATGCCACTCGTATTGATCCGAAGGTAGTAAAAATGATTCCGACACCGAATCAATCAGTCGAGGATATTTTAAAAACTATGCCCGGTGTTTCTTCAACGAATGAATTGAGCTCGACATATTCTGTACGTGGCGGGAATTACGACGAGAATCTTGTGTACATCAACGACTTTGAAGTCTATCGACCATTGCTGGTAAGAGCAGGCCAACAGGAAGGATTAAGTGTGATCAATCCGGATATGGTCGATGGAATAAAATTTTCTGCCGGCGGTTTTGACGCAAAGTATGGTGATAAGTTAAGTTCTGTTTTAGATATTAAATATCGCAGACCGACGAAATTCGGTGGTGCTTTTAGTGCTTCACTACTGGGCGCATCACTTGAACTGGAGAATCAAAGTAAGTCAGGCAAGTTCTATTACATGTTTGGGGCACGACAAAAATCCAATCAATACTTATTGAACACATTTGAAACAGATGGGGAATACAATCCATCATTCACAGACATCCAATTAGTAACAGGGTATGATGTTTCAAAAAAATTGAACATAGAAGTTTTTGCCAATTATGCACGTAATCGTTACAGCCTTGTTCCGCAATCGAGAGAAACTAATTTCGGAACCATCAATGATGCAAAGCGTTTTACAGTATTTTTCGAAGGCCAGGAATTAGATCGTTACGAAACTTTCACAGGCTCTTTCTCTGCTACATATAAGCCCCAACCAAAACTGACGCTCAAGCTGATTGGTACAGCATACAAATCTCATGAAGAAGAAAATTTCGATATCCTTGGTCAGTACTTTCTTGATCAGTTAGAGAATGATCTGGGTAAAGACAATTTTGGAAATGTAGCTTTCAATTTAGGTGTTGGTTCTTTTTTGGATCATGCCAGAAACAAGCTTGATGGTCAGGTTATATCGCTAGAACAAAAAGGCGACATCATCAATGAAAGTAGTGTGTGGCAATGGGGAGTAAAAGTTCAACAGGAAAGTTTCACCGACAAATTACATGAATGGTATTATAATGATTCTGCAGGATATTCAATCAGCTCTTATCGTGATTCATTGAATCCGCAGATCATTCTGAACGAAGTAGTCATTGCCAGAAACAATCTTACTACAAATCGCCTAAGCGGATACATTCAGAATACCTGGCAGATCACAGACACAACACGTTTAGTACTTACTACAGGAATACGTGCGAACTATTCTGATCTCAATGAACAATTAGTGATCAGTCCGAGGATTTCTGTTACTTACAAACCACGCTTCTCAAAGAGTTTGACGTTGCGCGCAGCAACAGGCTTGTACTATCAGCCTCCCTTCTATCGCGAATTAAGAGGCACTGATGGAAGGTTATATCCGGAAGTGATGGCACAAAAGTCAATTCACATAGTTGTCGGAAGCGATTTTACATTTTTAGCTTTCGGTCGTGAATTCAAATTGACAGCAGAAGCGTTTTATAAGGCACTGGAGACTTTGATTCCCTATAAAGTTGACAATATCCGCTTACGATACTTGCCTCAGTACACATCAAAAGGATATGCACAAGGAATGGACTTCCGTTTGTTCGGTGAATTTGTACCGGGAGCAGAATCTTGGCTGAGTGTTTCATATTTGAAAACAGAAGAAGATGTGAGAGGCGATTATTATTACCGATATTTTAACAGCGATGGTGAAGAAGTTTATCCGGGCTACACATCGAATTCAACAGCTGTTGATTCGACGATTGTTGAACCGGGATATATACCGCGCCCGGCAGATCAGCGCCTGACGTTCGGAATCTTCTTTCAGGATTATCTGCCAAAATTCCCGACTTACAAAATGCAACTTAGCATGGTCTTCGGAACAGCATTACCATTTGGTCCACCGGGCGATGAACGGTATACCGATCTCCTTCGTACACCAACTTATCGACGAGTTGATATAGGATTTTCGAAACAACTTATCGGCGATGAAGTAAAAAAGAAACCTCAAGGGAAATTCCTGAAGGGTTTCGAATCGATGTGGATAGGCTTAGAAGTATTCAATTTACTACAAGTAAGCAATGTGGCTTCATATACCTGGATCACAGATGTTAGTAATGCCAGGCAATATGCAGTTCCAAATTATCTTACCGGTCGTCAATTGAATCTCCGAATAACTGCACAGTTCTAATGATGAAAAAGATTACGATACTATTTTTCTTTTTACTCTCTTTCGCAGGACTTCAAGCGCAGGATGTTATTTTTTGCGAGAAGGTGTCAAAAGATGGCAGACCAATTAACCCAAGCGGATATTTTTCCATTAGTAAAAAAGGCGGATTTTTCAATGTACTTGTCAAACATAAAACAGCATAGCATCAGAAGAAGTTACATTTGATATTTACCTGATGATAGACAAAAAAGAAACTTTTGTAAATTCAGTTAAGATGAAAGTAGATCCTGAAAGCACTTGGTTTTACAAGGAGATCACATTTTACAAACAAGGCGTTTATAAAGTTTATGTTTATAATGAGAAGGATCGGTTTTTGGGCGTGGGAAAGATGCAGACGACTATCAAGTGAGTGGTAAGTGGTAAGTTGTAAGTAGCAATATTTACAACTTGGATCATTTTACTCCAATTAAAAAGGGTTTTGCTTCAAATCAATGTATACTTCATAAAAAAGTAACCTTTGCCACTTACCAATTACCAATTACCAATTACTTAAAGGGCGAGTTGGGTTCCTTGGCCATATGATTATAAACCATCTTATCCATGAATCCCGGGAAAAATTTATTTAGGAATACTGTGAGTTTTCCGTTACCGGTAAGAATAAGATCACGTTTACGTTTTACAACTGCGGTATAAATGTGTGAAGCCACTTCATCAGCCGACATCATATCTTTTTCATCGCGCGGAGATTCACCTTGTTGTGAGCCATCTTTTGCGAGAGCTGATTGACGAATATTTGAAGCAGTAAATCCGGGACAAGCAACGAGTACATGAAGATCTTTTTTCAGATTTTCTGTGCGAATTGTTTCAAGAAATCCTTCAAGTGCAAATTTAGATGCAGAATATCCGGCTCTGCCAGGCAGACCTTTTTTTCCTGCTATTGAAGAAATACCAACAACACTTCCTTTTGATTTTAATAAATGTAGAAATGCATATTTCGTACAGTAAACAGCGCCCCAGAAATTTATATCCATTACTTTTCGAAGTACATCAAGATCCAATTCACTGAAAAGTGCACGCATGGAGATTCCGGCGTTATTAATGAGGACATCTATCCGACCGTACATCCTGATCGTTTCATCGATCAGCATTTTGCATTGACTTTCATTACTTACATCACAGGCAACAGCATGAACTTTTGCACCATTTTTTTCGAGTGACGATTTAAGAACATTCAATTTATCTAATTGTCGTGCAGCAAGAACAACAGTTGACCCCTGCGATGAAAACTTTTTCGCAAGTGCCTCTCCTATTCCGCTTGATGCGCCGGTTATTATGATGACTTTGTCTTTCACTTTTTTTTGGTAAGTGGTGAGTAGAAAGTGGTGATTAGCAATGGTTACTTATTGACAGTGTTTTCTTTGATAGTGAGTAGTGAGTGGTAAGTGGTGATTAGCAATGGGTACTAAATTTGAATAGAATCACCAATTTGCAATTTTGGATGCATTGCTACTCACTACTTACCACTCACTACTTACTAAAGAAAAATCTTCCCCGGATTCAAAATCCCATTCGGGTCAAAGAGATCTTTTATTCCTTTCATCAGATCCATTTGAGTTTTGTTGAAGGCAATATCCATGTAGCCTTTCTGCACGTATCCGATTCCGTGTTCGCCGGAAATGGTACCGCCTAAGGACACACAAAGTTCAAAGATCTCTCTTATCCCAAGAGGAACTTTAGTATTCCAGTCTTCATCGGAAATTTCTTCTTTGATAATGTTTACATGCAAGTTTCCATCGCCGGCATGACCATAGCATACGCTTCTGAAACCATACTTTGCTCCTATCGCTTTTACGCCTTTCAGTAGCACTGCAAGTTCCGCTCTGGGAACAACAGTATCTTCTTCCTTATAGATTGAATGTGATTTCACAGCTTCACCTGCAGAACGACGAGCACGCCATAGGTCTGCTTTTTGTTGAGCAGTGTCTGCAAAAAGTACTTCATCGCATTCATATTGATAAAGAATTTCAGAGATCTTTTCGCATTCTTTAAAAAGAACATCACGATCGTTTCCGTCAACTTCAATAAGCAAATGTGCATTGATTTCATCTTTGAGTGGGATCTTCACATCCACATGTTTCATCACATACACCAGACAATCACGCTCCATGAATTCCAAACCGGATGGAGTTAATCCGGCCCTAAAAATTGCCGACACTGCTTCACATGCTTTTTCTGCAGAGAAAAATGGAACAAGCATCAGTAGATTTTCTGTTGGCAAAGGAAGTAACTTGAAAACAATTTTAGTGATGATGCCCAAAGTTCCTTCACTACCGATAAGTAACTGTGTTAAATTATAGCCGGTAGAATTTTTCAAAACATTCGCACCTGTCCAGATAATTTCGCCGGTCGGCAAAACCACTTCGCAATTCAAAACATAATCTTTGGTAACGCCATACTTAACCGCTTTCGGTCCACCGGCACTTTCGGCAAGATTTCCACCAAGAAAACAAGAACCACGACTGGCAGGATCAGGAGGATAAAACAATCCTTTTTCCATCACTGCATTCTGAAATACCTGATTGATCACGCCGGGCTCAACGATAGCTTGTAAATTTCTTTCATCGATCTTGATGATCTTGTTAAAGCGATCGGTGGCAATTACTAATCCGCCAAATACAGGAAGCGCTCCACCACTAAGTCCGGTACCGGCTCCACGCGGAGTTACAGGTACACGAGCCTGGTTACAAATTTTAAGAAGCAAGGAGATCTCTTCTGCATTGGAAGGTCGAACAACAACGTCCGGGTAAAAGCGAAGGTCTTCTGTGTAATCTCGTGAATTCTGTTCCAGAACTTCACGATTGGTATAAACAAATTCATCGCCAACAATTGCTTTGAACTCACTAAGTAACTGATCATTTATTTTTTGGAATTCCACTCTTGTTAGATTTTATAGTACCTGACTTTTTCTTATTATCGGCTTCAGAATTGAATTTATATTTCAGAAGATTAATTGTTCCTGTAGCATCGCCTGCATCATCACCAAGGAAATAAATACTTCCGCCATCTACTTCAACGTCTACAAAATGGGAGATTCCATACACTGTTGAATCGGCGAAAGTCCATCTGAACTGGGGTAATGTATCCAGTTCTGCAATGAAAGGAATAAGTGTACTTTCAGGATGAGTTAATTTTGATCCGAATAATATTTCAGTATTACCGAAACGATGTGTTGCATTAAATGTTATATCATCAGGTGTTTTTAAAAATAATTTTTCCGTTCCTGCTTTATTGTACTTTAAAAGAACACCCATAGTGATACCTAAATTATACTCAATTTTTCTGCCGGTTATAAATACAGATTCCTTTTCAATCCGAAGAGAAGTAGCTTCACAATCCGCTGAAACACCATTATACAAGGCTTCTTTTACAAGTACACCATAAGGATCGAATTTAAGTACAGGAAGGTCTGAACGATCGTTCGTGTGATTTACAAAACCGGATACGTAAACGTTCAATGAGTCATCGAGACGAATCATATTCGCAGCATCTCTTTCATTGAAAATACCGTCATATACCTGAAACCATTTTAAATTTCCGGCAGAATCATATTTTAATACAACAATATCAGAACTCCTCTGCGAATTATTTGTGTTTCCGCAAATGTATACATTGCACGAATCATCAATCACGAGAGCAGTGGCCTGATCAAGTTTTGGTGTTGCATACTTTTTTTTCCATGCAAGAGTTCCGTCAGCATAGAAACGTAATACCAAGAGATCTAATCCGCTATCAGATGAAGTAGTATATCCACCAACATAAACATTTCCTAACTTATCGGCGCCAATACAATTTGCTTCATCGAAAAGATGTTCAGGTCCATCGTATTTGTAGGTAAATTGTGGAACCCCTTCATTCGAATATTTCGTTACCAAAAAATCACATGTCTCCGGCGTAGGTTTTGAAATACCGCAGATCCATGCATCCCCATAAAGATCCAAAGCCATAGCTTTTGGAAAATTGTCACCGATGTTATTATTGTCAAAAACTCTGTGCCACAATTCAGATCCTTCAGCGGTATATTTAATGAGAAGTATGTCTTTTGATGAATCGATCATGGAAGTCGTTCCCATCACATAACAATTACCGAAACGGTCAGTTTTAATCGCACTAGCTTTATTAATAGAATTGAGTCCGTTTTTAAAGTCTTTTTTCCACAAAGGAGAAATATGATTCTGCGAGAGGGAAAAATGACTCAGAAAAATAAAAAATAAAAGTGCGGTTGATTTCATCATGGTTGCGAAAGGATTCCTTAATTTTAGTTTGAAAATGGATATAAACATACGGAAAGTTGGGCGAAGAGAAAATCGAAAATGAATAAAAACAGCAAAAAATAAGGTCAAAAAATGGATATTGTTGATGATTTTTTGGACGTTCATCAGTTTTGAAAGCTAGAAAGGCTTACTTTTACCGCAAAATTCTATTTAACATGCAAATCACAGGAATACTAAAAGTAAAAAAAGAGGAACAGGTTGTGAACGACCGTTTCAAAAAAAGAGAATTCGTTTTGACTGACAATTCATCTCAATACCCTCAACATATCAGTTTTCAATTGACGCAAGATCGTTGTGGCTTACTTGATGGTGTAAAAGATGGCGAGACAATTACTGTACATTTCAATCTTCGTGGAAGAGAATGGACAAGTCCACAAGGCGAGATAAAATATTTCAACACACTTGAAGCCTGGAAGATCGACCGCAATGGTTCATCAACTACCAGCGGCGGAAGTATGGACCAGTCGGTTCCGGAATATTTTGATCAGGCGCCGAGCGGGAAGGATGATCTGCCGTTTTAAGTTCAAAGGTTAAAGGTCAAAGTTCAAAGTTCAAAGTTCAAAGTTCAAAGGTGGCTTCGTAGGAACCTACAAAGCCCACCTTTGAACTTTGACCTAAATATTAATGCCCGTGATGCCCATCCCCACTGTGCACATGTCCATGAGAAACTTCCTCAGGACTAGCTTCGCGGACTTCAATTATTTCTCCTGTAAAATGTAATTCGTGTCCGGCTAACGGGTGATTGAAATCCATTTTAACAGCTTTGTCATCGTAAGAAATTACTTTCCCATTGAGAACATTACCGGAGTTATCGCTCATCGGTAAAACATTTCCGATCTTAAGAAGATTCATGTCGATAACGTTATCTACTTTGAAAATATCGATTGGAAGATCTATGATTGCAGATGCATCATTGTCACCATAACCGTCTTCCGGATTAATTGTAAATCCAAAACTGTCGCCTGTTGATTTTCCGGCAAGTCCTTTTTCAAAACCCGGAATCATCATTCCGGCGCCATAAAGGAATCGAAGCGGATTGCTTTTATCAGCTGTTTCCACATGCGCCTTCTCAGTTTTCGGCAAATTTGAGTGAAGCTGATACGTTACAGTCACTACTTTGTTGTTTCCTACCTCCATTTGATAAATTTTTGGCGAAGTTACATTTTATTGCTTTTCAAAACTCTACTTTTAGCAAGAAATTAACACATAAGGAATATAATGGATTCATTGACTCACGCTGTGATCGGAGCATGTTTAGGCGACGCAATTGCAGGAAAGAAAATAGGTAAAAAAGCGATGCTTTGGGGCGCTGTAGCCAATAATCTACCTGATATTGATGTCATTACCTCATTTTACATGGGTCATGCCGATTCACTTCTCGCACATAGGGGGTTTACTCATTCCATCCTCTTCGCATTGTTGGCGAGTCCGTTATTCGCCTTTCTTTTTCATCGTTGGTATAGCAATACAACGATGCTTTTCAAAGACTGGCTCTTGATCTGGGGCACAGGAAACTTCATCCATATAATCATCGATTCCTTCACTTGTTATGGTACAGGCTGGCTCGAACCATTCGATCATTTACGCGTGAGTTTCGTTCTGCTTTTTGTCGCTGATCCTTTTTTCACTATAGCATTGCTCATTTCTGCAATCGCATTGATGATCATGAAAAAAGATAATCCGGCTCGGAGAAAATGGTCCAACGGTGCATTTATCATTTGTGGATTGTATCTGGTAATGGCTGTAGGCAACAAGATCTACATTCATTCAACAACAGAAAAGCAATTGACAAAAAGTGGAATCAGCACTGACGATTACTTCACCACACCTACTCCACTGAATAATTTTTTATGGTACCTCGTGGCAAAATCTGACACCGGATTTTACATAGGCTACAAATCTATTTTCGATAAATCAGATGAAATCAAATTTGGATACCGTGCGCAGAATGAAAATTTTCTTGCCGGAATGCCTGCAGACAAAGACCTTGACAAATTAAAACGTTTTTCGAAAGGATATTATGTGATAGATACGATTGGCGGACAGATTTATTTCAATGACATTCGCTTCGGTCAAATTTCCGGATGGGAAAACTATGAAGCTAATTTTGTTTTTCGTTACATTCTTGGCGAAGGCGCAAATAACGATATAGTCATTCAACGTGGTCGTATGGAAGGTTCGGGAAGGAAGGCGCTGGCGTCGCTTTGGGGAAGAATGTGGGGCATTTAAATACAGTAAAAGTGAAGAGTAGGTATAAGTAGCGTAAGTTGCTTCCTATGAAACGACCACTTACACTACTTACACCTACTCCTACTCTTACACTCTTATTTGCCTCCTACTTTGACAATCTTTTTCGTCGTCAATTTCTCATCGACTAACAGATGCACCAGGTACACACCTTCAGCATTTCCGTTGAAAAGATATTTATGCGTGCCTGCGATTTGTTTTTCGTCGAGAACGAGGTTCTGAACAAGTCGACCGGCTACATCTGTTACTTGAAGAGTAACATTCTGATTTCCTGAAACTGTATAATAAATTGACACTTCATCAGAGAATGGATTTGGAGACACAGCCATACCATCTTCGATTAACACTTCTTCCACACCTATCACACCGATATTTAATGTATCATACTTTGTTACAGTACAAGTTGCATTCTGAACGACGAGAGTAACTATGAATATTCCTGTTGCGCCATAAGTATGCGAAGGATTCTGCAAGATGGATGAATAACCATCACCGAAATTCCAACTATAAGAAGTTGCGCCCGGAGAAGATGCCGTAAATTGCAATACCTGATTCGGCATCATAGTTCCTGTAACATTCATGGTAACAGGAATCACCTGAACAGTTATACTCGACACATAAGAATCGGTTCCGTACGGATTAGTTGCAGTTAAAGTAACATTGTAAGTTCCGGGATTCGAATAGAAATAGATTGGATCCTGCAGTGTGGAAGTTCCACCATCACCAAAATCCCATAACCATGAAGTTGGATAATTAGTTGACACATCTGTGAAATGAACTTCACCCGAACAAGTATTTACAATCGATGAGGTAAACGAAGCTACCGGAGGAACTGTATTTGGCAGAACTGTTACTGTATAATCTTCTGCTTGCCCGTATTGCACATTAGCGCAAGCTGTTGGAACCTGATTCGAATAATATTCAGAAATGACACGCATTCTTAGCGGCGTATTTGCAACTGCAGTAGCCGGAATCACAACGGTACCATTATGATTTATTGTACCATTCAATGATTCAAATACTTTTTCAGCAGGTACATCAAATGTTCCATTGTTATTGTAATCAATGAAAACAACAACATTTTCACTATATGCTGATCCTGTTGTAACATGAATATTATACGAATTCGAAGCAGTTACATTCGTAAATGTCGTACATGAATAATCGCTATACCCGTCAACACCATCGGCAGTTGTATTGTTGATAGTTCCAAATTGAACATTATAGATACCAATGTTGCAACAATATCCTGTTGTTAATGGCTGACAAGCTGCAGGCAACGGTCCTCCCACGTTTGTGATCGTCACCGGAATTGTAATTGAATCACATCCGAATGAATTACAAGCGATAAGTTTGACATTATAAATTCCATTTACAGTATAAACGTGCGTCGGGTTTTGCTGAGTCGAACTTCCTCCATCTCCGAAAGTCCATGTCCATGAAGTCGGCGAATTAAAAGTCTGATCATTAAAATTCACAATTCCTGTACAACTGGAAAGATCAGTATGGTCAAAATTAGCACATGGATTGAAACCGACATTGAAAATTACAGGAACAGAATCGACAGGACTTAAAGGGTCATTAGATGAAACAAGAATGTAATCAGAGTATGTTCCGCCTCCCATTCCTGAAGAATTCAAGGTAACGTAAACAAGTACTGAATCACTTGGAGTAACTGTTCCGGTGTAGACATCAAGAGAGATCCAGTTGGCAAGGCTATTTGACGTAGCGTATCTGATCGCATTTGAAATGATATGCGTTGTTGCTGAACTTGAATCATAGAAGTCAAATCCAACATACATTACCCGACCACTTCCATAGTCACGATAAGTAACAACATCATATCCGTTATAAGAAACCAGTTCAGTTTTATCTGTGTTCGTGACATCAAGATAAAATGTAGAATTTGTTACCGCAAAAGAAGGTGGTACATTATCCATGTAATCATCAGAAGTATCAATCACGGTACAGTTACCACCCGAATTCACATAACCAACATAAGTTCCATTAAACAATCCTAAATCAAACATCCTTGTTTGAATTCCTGTTCCTAAAGCACCGCAAGCAACGACGCTTCCACCTGTACTCGCGAAATTTTGAACAACTGAAGCAATGCTTGTATAATATCCCGCGAACGATTCTTGTTCAGGGAATAACAGGATATCATAATTAGGCAGTAAAGCCTGCAATATTGCAGGGTCAGTTGTAAAAGTAGTATCAACAGTATAATTTGTGAAATAAGAATTTATTCCATTCATCGTATAAGGATATTCTCTTGACATATCAACTCCATAAAGCATTGCAAGAACACGTGGAGTTGATACAGAAGTTCCACCGGCGATCTGGAAATCCAGATCACTTCCGCCTCTATTCACGACCCATAAAGGAATTGTTATTGAATCATTACAAGCATTGAGAGTAGCAGTAATTGTTGCCGGATAAAAATCTATTGAAGGCGCAGCTCCTGCGGCACCTGTAAAGCAGATCTGTTGAACTCCATCGTTAGTAGTCAGCGTAAGATTTCCTGAATAACTACCAATAGATTGCGGATTGAAATTTATTACCAATGCCTCTGTTCCACCGTTAGGAATTGAGAACGTTCCCGGTGAAAAAGTAAAAGCGCCATCTGAACTTGTTATTGAACTTACCGATAGTGTATCGCAGCCTGTATTCGAAATGTATATTGTATCGTGGGCAGTTGCATATTGAACGATAGTCCCGAATGTAGCGCATGAATCTGAGAATACAACATTCGCAGATCCTGAAACGGTAAATTGAACAGGGAAAGAAATTACAGGAGTTGTTGGATCATTCGAATTGATTGAGAACGTTGTATTGTATGTTCCGGCAGGCATTCCTGATGTATTGATGGTAACATAAATTACAGTTGAACTTCCTCCTCCAACAGATCCTGATGTTGGTGACACAGAAAGATAATCTGGTAAAGTAGATGTACTATTTGCATTACGAATAATATTCGACATCAATCGATCTGCTTCCGTATTTGACAAGTAGTAATCGAATCCGATATATACAGCTTTCCCTAGTCCGATATTTCTATACGTTACAACATCATAACCGGAAAAACTTACCAGTTCTACTTTATCAGAATTCGTGAAATTAAAATAATTGGCAAGATTAGGTGACACAAAAGACAAAGGAACTTGATCTGTAATGGCATCAGTTGTGTCATTAGTGATCAATGTACCACCTGTTGTCGTAGACTGATAAATTCCGGCAAACAAATTCATATCATAGACTCTGCCATATGAATTATTATAGGCAGTTCCGCACAAGACAACCGTATGTCCGCTGGTGATAAAATCATTTACCACAACTGACAGATTAGAATAAATCGATGTAAGTCCCGATTCTTGTTCAGGAAATAAGAGCACATCTTTTCCAACAAGTGCTGAGCGTAAAGATGCTGAATCAGTACCGGTGTATTGCGTGATTCTGAACCGACTGAACGAACTGCCAATTGCACTAACCGTATTTGCATACTCAACAGCCAAATCAGCTCCATAAACAAAAGCGAGTATTTCCACTGTATCCGTACTCATATTTACTCCATCAATGTCAAAATCCAATTGTCCGGTTCCATTATTATAAACAGTAACCGGAATGGTCAAAGAATCACCGCAAGATAGCGCTGCATTTATTGATGCAGGTACAACAGAAATGTCCGGCGGTAACTGAACATTAATAGTACTGAATGTCGTATCAACGGTTGCACAGTTTGATGCAATAAGTCGCACCTGAAATGCTCCCGAAGTAGTATAAGCATGAGATGGATTTTGTAAAATAGATGTTCCACCATCACCAAAATCCCATTGCCAATTGATCGGACCATTTGTTGAAACATCAGTGAAAGCAACAGGAGCATTCAAAGCAGGAGTAGTTGTACTGGCATTGAAAGCAGCAACAACCGGTGTAGAACTAACAATGTTTGAAGTCCAGGTAGCAGCGAATCCGGATCTCGTCACAGAAACATCAGTGCTCCATTCAATGTACATTTGCCCTGAATTTGCAGTAACTGTACCCGGAATAGTTGTACCATTCGCAACAAGTAACAAAGGTCCTGCATTTGTACTGCCATCATAAACTCGCAGGTAATCAAATCCACTTTCAGAATCAAAAGCAGAGAACGAAAGTGAAATACTGAGGGCACATCCCGGATTGATTAGAAATGTACAGAATTCATTATCCTGGTAGCTGCCGGAAGGTCCACCTGAATCAAATAATTGTCCGTTTGGAGCAACAACAGAAGTAACTCCACTACAAAGATTCACCTGACTGACAACATCGATGTAAGTTAATTTTGTGATACTGTCGTTTCCAAAACCATTTGATACAACAAGCGTAGCCTGATAAGTACCAACAACAGGATATGTTACGACAGGATTTCTCAATGTTAATGTAGAAGGTGTTCCACCCGGGAAATACCATTGCCATGAAGTCGGAGCATTGATACTCATATCATAGAAAGTAGTAGACAAGCCGGGATTGACGATCGTATCCGATGCATAAAAATCAACGATAGGAGCAGCAGTATTTGCTCTGAAGGTTACAGTGTAATCTTCGGCTTGACCATTTTGCAATGTTGTACAAGATGTATAAGATGTATTGGTGTTAATGTCATCCATTACACGCATACGAAGCGGAGTATTCAATGTAGCAGTCGTTGGTGTTGAAGCAACTCCAATATGTGTTCTCAATCGGTTGGAAGATGTATATGCTAATTCTGTAGTACCGAAAACACCATCATTATTGTAATCGATCCAGAGCTTAACATTTTCGTTTGTTGTCGTAGAAGTCAGAACGGTCAAAGGAACGGCATCACCTGCAGTGAGCGTTGTATTGTATGTACATGTAAAATCTTTGTAACCTTCTGATGCATCACCGGAAGAAGAATTAATTGTCCCGATTTGAAATTGGTTGATACCGATATTACAACAGTTGGTTGTATTTCCCGGAGTACAATTTGCAGTGATCGGTCCTCCACCATTGGTAACATCAATGTAAGCAGTTCGAATGAGTGTGTCGCTACTAGAGCAAGCCGTTGAACCATTTGCATACAGAGTTACAGTATATGTACCTGCAGACGTATATGTGTGAGAAGGAGTAGCAGCAGTTGAAGTTCCGCCATCACCAAAGTTCCATAAGTAAGTTGTTGAGTTAAGACTTGTATTGATAAAATTCACAGTAGCAGGAAGAACACAGAAATCAAGTTGTGGTGCAGAAAAAGAAGCGATGACAGCATTTGAAAATACGGCTCCTACCCCAACTGCATGCCATGCATTGGTTACTTCGATAACTTGACTTGAACAATTTCCAAAAAGATCGATAGCTGATGGAATCGCATAGAATCTCGCATCAGCAAAAGTAGATGATGGAGTCAGATATACGGTGAGATTTCGAAAAGCAACCGCACTGGCATCCGTCATACCAATTGAATTGACAACATAATTATCGCTGTTGTCATTTACGCCTGTTCCGCCATTACACAAAAGATAATACCAGAAATTTTGAACGCCGCTATCATAATGGACCACATCACCAAAATTCCAGTATGTTCCACCATAAGTATCGGCACATTGATATTGATTTGGATTTCCCATATTACGGAAAGGTGTTCCTGTTACACTGCATTGGTCTCCTTCAAGAAAATTCGCTGTTGTAGGATTAAGAAAGTAATCGATCGTTACTCCGAATACATCGCTGAACGATTCATTCAATGCACCTGATTCACCGGAATAGATAAGTCCGGCCGTAAATTCCGTCAAGCCATGAGTGATTTCATGTCCGACGATATCAGTAGTTGTAAGCGGAGTGTAATCAACACCGTCACCATCACCATAAGTCATTTGAGTGCCATCCCAGAATGCATTGACATAGTTTGTTGAATAATGCACATAACTTCTGATCTCAAATCCGGCGTTGTCAATTGAATTTCTTCCAAAACGGGTATTGTAAAAATCATACGTTGCTTCAGCACCCGCATGCGCATCGTATGCATATTGATCGAGTGTTGCACTTTGCCAGTTATTGTCTGTATCAGTAAAATCCGTAGCAGTTGCATAGTCACTTCCAAAATTCAGATTCAAGGTTTGAATTCCGGTGCCGCGTCCGGTTTCTCTTAGACGATAATTTGAAGCAGTTACCATATCGGCAGTGATACTTTGCACACCGCAATAAGCAGTTGTTGCAGTTCCGACAGCATCAGTTGTATGAATTCGGTTGAGTTCATTTATTTTCTCACCTGTTGACGCATCGATATAGATCCAGACACGTTTCAATTTAGGTTCTAAAGCATAAACATCAAATTTATAGGCAAGGCGGAAATTATTGTTGACCGGATAAACGACAAGTTCCCCTGCGCCTTCCATGTCTTGCAAGCCACCACGATAGTGGTCTTTATAAACAGTAGCCGGAACATAAGCCAATGCGAGAGCGAATGCATGCGACTTCGATAATTTCGGATTAACATTCAAGTCTTTTACTTTGTACACTTCACCGTTGGCAGACTGCACTACTCCATTTTTCACATGGATAAAATAGATTCCATTTTCAACAGGAACTGAATTGTAATACTGTTTGAAGCGATTGTGTTTCATCTGAATATTATCGTATTCAGATTTCACTAATTGAAGCGAATTTCCTTGCGGCAGTTTCAGAACTGTCTGTTCGAGCCAGAGTTTCTGTTCCGATTCCGAGAACTGGTCGTTGACATTCAATCGAACAAAAGAGATTGATTTTCGACTTTCATCGATTCGGAGCAAATTTGCGCCGCGAACAATTTCAGCAGCTTTAGAATTTTCGAACGTCTGTGCATTTACAAAAAATGTAAAGCAAGAAAACAATAAAATGAGGGTACCAAAGTAGGGCTTCTTCATTAAAAACGTGGTTAGAGTTAGTGAGTATTCAAATGTATAACTATTTCGAAAACCACAAAGCGATTGGCATCATGGTTTTGTAAAAAGGCGGTAAATGAGGGTGAATATGGGGGAAATGGGTGTTGAAAATGGGGGAATTTATGTGAAAATGATCGATGTTTGAATTAAAGGAAAGCCGACAGCCGGTTTAAATATTGGGCCTCCAGTTAAACAAGATCCCCTACGCAAGCTAAAGGGAATGTTAAGCGGAAATTAGTCGCTCATTTTAAACCTAGCCGCGGCATCAAGCGTCATTCCGTCCGGGAGTCCGTAATAATTGACTGTGTGTTTTTCTCCCGCAGATTAAGGCGCAGAAAAAATCACAGAAAAAAAATGATGAGCCGCACAGGAATGTTAGGTATTGATTAATTTCTGCAGCCAAATATGAAAATCAAATTAAAGATTTCTTTCTGAACATATCATTGATTTGGTTAACAAACTTCGCGTATTACTTTATCAAGAAAATTTATTCAGCAGTAGTCGGGTCGATAATTGTGGAAACCTTACTTACAGAATTTGCAGGAAACCCACCTTGCTTAGCGTGTTCCCGAACCATCTCTTCATTTGGTGCATTATAAATGCAATAGATTTTGTCTGTCGTAACGTAGCTGTGAACCCACTGAATTTGTGAACCCATCTTGTTTAACACTCCACATGAAGTTTGTGAAATTCCTTTCAATTGTTCCGGAGTCAATTTTCCTGCTCCCGGAATTTCTCTTTCAATTACATACTTTGGCATAACTTTTTTCTTTAATTTTTTTCCTACTCTTGTTGGTTTTCGGCTTCCCCATTAATTTAATTTCGTCAATTTCTCCTCATCGACTAATTGTTCCACCAAGATACAAATTAAATATAATCCTAGATTTAGTTCAGTGGATGAAATATGTAAATTGTTAGAAGATAACCGGAATGTCGAGCTGGGAAATTGAACTTTCCCCTTGCACTTTAGTGGCTGCAAAGCAAGAAACACTCCATATCATAAACCCCTGGTTAAAGGCTGTATTTCCTTCGGTCGTCAAGGCTTAAATCTTTCAAATGTATTTCCATTGAACTTAAATGTACCGTTGTCTGGTGTTCCAAGCCATAGGTTTCCTTGTTTGTCCTTGTACATAGAAATTAAATTCACGTCATTTGAGCCGTCTTTTACTAAATAATTTGTAATGTCTTTTCCGTCATATTTATATACACCTTGGCTCCAAGTTGTCAACCAAATATTTCCGTTGTTGTCTTCTAGAATGTGGGAATAATAAACGTATTCATCGCTACCAAAAATTTGCTTGTTTCCAATGCCTTTTGTTTTTTGGTATTGAAGCCGGTCACTTTTGGCTGTCTTTTGAAAATCGAAAATATACTTGTGCCAAGTGTTACAAAGCCAAAAATTGCCTTCTTTGTCTTCAAAAATTGAACGAATACCAAAAGTGCCGCCATTTGGCACATAGGTCAAATCATCTTCGTACATCCATTTTACTGTTTCTCCATCAAAACGGCAAGCACCAAAAACAGAAGTACCAAACCATATTGCACCTTTTCGGTCTTTATAAATGGAATACACTTCGTAAGGACTAAAAAACGAATTGACCACTCGAGGATAAATTTCATCGTGAAGATAGTGTTTGGGAAACTCCAAATTATATAAATTTTTTCCATCGTAGCGATAAGCACCTTCATTCTTTTTTCCTAAAATATAAAACCACAAATCATTGGGCTCTAATTTCCATTCTTTGCTTTTGATTGGTTGCAAAGTTGTAAATGTCTTTCCGTCAAACTTGCTGATACCAGCGAAAGTTGAAATAAAAATATTCCCAAATCTGTCTTCTTGAATTTGTCTTACAGTGTCGTTTGCAAGTCCATCTTTTGTTGAGAAATTGACTATCGTTTTGCCGTCATAACGATACACACCTTCACCATTACTACCAAACCAATAGTTGTTTTTCTTGTCTTGAAACACATACCATAAATGGTCGCCAAGTTTATTTACAGTGTCGCCTTTTGCAATTTGTTTGCTCAAATCGTCTGCATTTGATGCGTTACTTTTTGTCTGGCCACTGCAAGATGTCAATATGGACAGTATGCTAAAAAATAAAATTGTTTTTACTTTCATTGTTTGTCTGTTTACTTTCAGCAATGTATGTAACAGGATAACGGTTAGCCTTTCTGCCGGGCACGCCATTCTCTTGAATCGAAGATAGTACTTTCTTTGCCTGTCAGCAAGCGATGTTATGCAAAGTTATTTTTTCAGCTCGAAACCTTTTGGAAATTCAAAGTCGGTAGTCTTTAATTTTTGCTGTGTAACTTCAGTCGCAACAGCAGTCCATATGAAGCCGTTTTTGTGGTTTGTCACAACAAATTTTAAATTTAGCGCACCGTCAACTTCTTTCAAATATTTATTCCATTCTCCAAAGTTGTGTTTTAAAAATGGGCTGATATTGATTTTCAATTTTGGTGTATAATAATAAATAGTTGTTGCATTGTCTGTCTCCACTTGAAAAGCTTTACACTCATAGCCTGAAATATTTTCAGTAATATCAAGCTTTGTCACTTTAAATATTTGTGAAGTTGTCTTTGAGCCATCGATTTCTTTTGCTGTCTTATCTTTATTGAAGGAATAATATATGTTAGTTTCACTATTATAAAGTTGTTTCCAATTGTTTTCTTCGTCGTATGATTTATAATTCTTGTCGTCAATATAGTATTGCTGCTCCTTCCCGAAATAAGTAAACATCTGATCAGAAATATCATTCCCTTTTAAATCAGTGAACGAATATTTATAAGTTATTTTACCAATAAATGATTCATCTACTGGTGTGAATGCTGTTAAAGAAATGTAAGCGTTAAAATCGCAATAGTTTTTTTCATAGTAGTCTTTTTATAATTGTGCATAACCTTTGTGTTTATGCCTGTTGCATTTATATCCAGATTGGAAGAACCTCTTCCTGCCCTATTTGTAATTTTAGATTGAAATGATGCGGAATGCTTATTCATTTTATACAATACATACTTTTAAATTTTTAACAATCCGTATCGATTTGAAAACTAAACAAATGGTATTACATGTATAGTTAATTTTCCCTTTTCTTTAGTGGCAGCAATATAACTTTAGTCTTAGTGTATGTGCTAGAGTCAGTCTGCAGTATTCCGAAAGTAACGAAAAATTCGAATGTAAATCAACCGCTCTGCAATCAGTTCTGCAATTTTCTGGTTCTTTGAACATTTGGGCGCCGCTGACATAGCAACAGAGTTATTTTCCCTCATATAAAGGATGGAAATTTCTTTCGCGAAAGAGGTTATCACAAATTGTGATAACCTACCTGAAACAATAAAGCTCAGCCCTGTTGAACCATTAGCTTTAAATGAAAAACTCAAAGCTTGGAAGAATCGAGTGCTTTTTATGATTTGTAATTAAATGTCTACAGAAATGGGGTTAAAATTTTTTTTACAGACCTGAACCTGAACAGAATGTGCTCTTCAACTTCAGAGAGGTATCCACATTGTCAAGTTGTTGATTCATAACCAATGGTAAAATTCCATTGTTTTGTACTAAACTGGATCCCGGAGTATAAAAACTAACTACAGCTTCAGTTCCCACACTTAATCCCAAAGCTACAGAATGATTAGGTTCTCGACCGATCGCAAATGAAACCATCAGTAAATATGCAAGAATAAGGCTATAGAATCTAGTCATATTTAATTATCTAAACCAATCAGGAAATTCGTAGAAACGAAACATGATAGACTAGTTTGAAGTTTCAGTGTGAAGTGTGAAGTGTGCGCTCTAAACAACAGTATACAAAACTTCTATTGTACGATTACAATTCGCCAGCTTGGGCGATGAGCTCTGCAATATCCAACACCTTCACCGTATCTTCTTTATTGAAATTCTTAACCCCATCCGACATCATCGTCATGCAAAACGGGCAACCAACGGCTATGATGTCGGGTTTTAATTCGAGAGCCTCCTCTGTACGATCAACGTTTACGTCTTTGCTGCCTTTCTCGGGTTCTTTAAACATTTGCGCACCACCGGCGCCGCAACAGAATCCTTTGGCACGCGAACGTTTCATTTCGGAAAATGCACCGTCGAGTTTTTCGATCACACTTCGTGGAGCTTCGTAAACATCATTTCCTCTTCCTAAATAACATGGATCGTGGAAGGTGATTTTTTTGCCTGCAAATGTTCCGCCACTTACTTTCAATTTCCCTTCGTCAAATAAAGACTGTATCAATTGCGAATGATGAACGACTTCGTAATGTCCACCCAGATCGGGATATTCATTCTTCAACGTATTAAAACAATGCGGACATGCTGTAACGATCTTCTTGATTCCATAACCATCGAGAACCTGTATGTTCGTCATGGCCTGCATCTGAAAAAGGAATTCATTGCCCGCTCGTTTCGCCGGATCGCCGGTACAACTTTCTTCTGTTCCCAACACAGCAAACTTCACTTCACAATGATGAAGGATCTTGGCAACTGCACGGGTTATCTTCTGCGCACGCTCATCAAAACTTCCGGCACAACCGACCCAGAAGAGGATTTCAGGGGTTTCGCCTCTTGCAGCGTAGTCGGACATTGTTCGTATTTGCATCTGTCTTTTTAGTAAGTGGTGAGTGGTAAGTGGTGATTAGCACCGGTTTCGTATTGTTAGTGTGTTCCTTTTTTTGGTAAGTGGTAGTAGTAAGTGATCACAATCTAGTAACTGTTGCTACTCACCACTTACCAATTACTACTCACTACATTTCCGTCCACTTCGCCCGATCCGCTTGCGCAAACTGCCACGGCGCGCCGTTGTTTTCGATTCGGGTAAACATTCCTGCGAGCTCTGAAGGGACTTTACTTTCTTCCATGACCAGGTAGCGACGCATGTCAATGATGATGCTCAGCGGATCGATATTCACAGGACAGGCATTCACACATGCATTGCAACTTGTACATGCCCACAATTCTTCTTCTGTAATATAACTGAATAATGATTTTTCGTCTTTGTGATCGGCACCGTTCTTATCGATTCCTTTTCCTACTTCTTCCAAACGATCACGTGTGTCCATCATGATCTTGCGAGGCGAAAGTAATTTCCCTGTTTGATTCGCCGGACATTCTGCTGTACATCGTCCGCATTCTGTACACGAATACGCATCCATCAATTGCTTCCAACTCAGATCCTGTATGTCTTTCGCACCAAACTTTTGCGGCATCGATGCAGATGGTTCAGGAAGAACGACTGCAGGGTCCATCATCAATTTCACTTCACGTGAAACATTTTCCATGTCGGTGAACTTACCTTTGTTTTCCAGATTACTGTAGTAAGTATTCGGAAATGCAAGGAGAATGTGAAAGTGTTTTGAATACGGCAGATAATTTAAGAATGCAAGAATTCCGATGATGTGAAACCACCAGCAGATTCTTTCTATCAATTCTAAGGAGTGATCAGAAAATCCTGCGAAGATCCCGCTAAACATACTGCTGATCGGAAACGCTCCGGCCTGAACATAATGTCCAACTCCCCTACCTTGCAAAACATAATCAGCCCCATTCATAAGAAGGAATGCACTCATCAATAATATTTCTGTGATCAAAATTAAATTCGCATCCGTACGCGGCCATGATGTCAATTCACGCATGGTGAACCGACGGATCTTAATGATGTTTCTTCTGATAAGGAAAACCACACAAGCCAACAAGACCAGGATTGCCAGGATTTCGAAGCTACCGATCAACATGTCATACAAAGGACCGATTGAACTGAATACACGATGTGTTCCTAACAAACCATCGATAAGAATTTCCATGACCTCAACATTGATGATCACAAATCCGGCGTAAACGATGATGTGTAAAAATCCGGCAATCGGTTTTAGTCACCATCTTCGATTGACCCAAAGCAACACGTGCCATCACCTTCCAACGATCAGCAGAACGATCAGAACGATCAATGTTTCTGCCGAGCTTAATGTTGCGGGCTACTTTTTTTATGTTCGATGCAAAGAGATAGATTGCCGCACCTAACAGTATTGCAAAAAGTATTTGTGAGATCATGCTTTTTTTGTTTGCAGGTTTGCAGGTTACAAGTTGGGTAGGTTAAGCTTACAACCTGCCTAACCTGAAACTTGAAACCTGAAACAATTTATCACTTACCGAATGAAATCACTGACACCTTCAAGTACTTACGAGGGTTTGCCTGGAAATCCTTTAGAAGTTCATCCAGACTATGAGCTGATGAATTCAAATTGGTATATAAGCTATCATTCGTTGCTAACTGACCAAGTGACCCTTCACCTCTATTTACTCTCTCCATCAAGGCGGATGTTTCCGCCATGGTCTTCGAAGTACGATCGAGTGTTTCAGCTAACTTAGATTTAGCAATTGTATCTGTGATGGCACTGAAATTAGTGATGATCTTCGTTAGATTCTCATTGTTATTTTTCATATTCGTCGTGATGGACTCAATGTTATCGAAGATCACTCTCAATCGCCCTTGTTTAGCCAAAACTGTATCCAAACTACCGGCAACATTTTCAATTGATGCAAGTGAGTTGCTGATACTTTCAAATGACCGTTTCAAATTATTCTTCGTATTCTCATTAAAGACAGCACGAACAGTAAGCAAAATAGAATCGATAGATGAAAGTAAACTCTCTGCTTTGGCTTTGATAGGCGCAACCTGTGCATTCACTTGTTCAGACAATGTTTGCTGAACACCGGCAGTCATTGTATCTCCATCGACCAGATCTTCTTTGCTATCACCAAAAACCAAACGAATACCTTTTGAGCCTAACAGATCCGTGCTGAAGATCTCAGCAGTTGAATTTCTAGGTACGATCACTTTGTTGGTCACATGCATACTAACAATGATCTGCCCGTTTGGTTGCAAAGTCAGTTGATGAATCATACCGACTTTCATTCCATTGACCATGACAGGATTTGTGGAAGTGAGTCCTTCAACCTGATCATACACAGCAAATACGGTACGTTGACGAGTGAAGAAATCGTTTCCTTTGAGGTAATTGACACCCCAGAAAAGGACGGCAATTCCAACAACCATGATCAATCCTGTTCTTATTTCTCTGGAAAATTTCATAAATATTTCTTCTCTACTTTAATAATTAATATCAGTCGAAACTGCGTCTAAAAGTAACTAAATTCCTTTAGTCACGCTCCGAATAAACTGCTACTTCTGTTTTGAGATTTCAACAGCTTCTTTATAGCTTACTTTTTTACCATTGCTAAATCCGACTACAAAAGCATCTTTAAACCCTAATTTCCTGACCTTACTTTGTAAGTTAACGGCATCATCCTGATCTTCGATCTCGCCTGTTGTATACTTATACGTTTTTCCTTCTTTTACTTCACGTATATCTTTGAGTCCTTTGAATTTAGAACTTGTCTTAGACATTTTCACCTGAGAAACATAAAACTGTACTGCCCAAAAGAAATCCGTTTCTTTTTCAGGAACAGTTGAATCGACTGTATCGTCAGTTACTTGAGGTTTGACGTCTTCTTTTACATTCTTCGAATCGGCAGTATCTTCAGGATCTTTTATTGAGCCTTCAGTTTCTGATCGTCCGGTTTCGACAGAATGCTTGTATGACTTGAATGCTTTAAAAATTGCATTTGCTGTTTCATCCTGACCTTTTTCGGAAGACAAATATTTTTCTTCGTCAACGTTAGATAGAAAACCGGTTTCAATTAACACACTGGGCATGGTCGTTTTATAAAGAACAAGAAAGCCGGCTTGTTTAACTCCTCTACCACTTCTGCCTTTCACTTTCATTTCCTGTTGGATGTGAGAAGCCAATTTCAGACTTTGATCAAGAAAGGTATTTTGATAAAGTGAAAAAATGATATTCGCCTCCGGACTATTTGGATCGAAGCCATCGTACTTTTTTGTGTAATCCTTTTCGAGCAAAACAACATCGTTCTCACGTTTTGACACTTCCAGATTGGCTTCACTCATGTGAAGTCCCATAACCCAAGTCTCTACGCCGGAAGTGGCTTCATTGCATTCTTCTTTTTTCTTCTTCTTGTTATAGTAACAAGCTGAATTGCAGTGGATACAAATAAAAAGATCGGCTTTGGCGTTATTAGCGATATTTGTCCGTTCATTTAATTCAATGAAAACGTCAGTTTTGCGAGTATAGATTACCTTTACATCAGGAAATTTCTCCGAAATAGCTTCACCTAGTTTAAGCGCAATATCTAAAGCAATGTCTTTTTCCTTCGACTTTTTACCCAAACATCCGGAATCATGTCCACCGTGGCCGGCATCAATAACAACACGAGTAATACCAAACGGTTTAGTTTTGGGAGGATTAAAGGAGCTCAGTATCAGAATCGTTGAAGTAAAAACGACGATTCGTAAAAGATAAAAAGGCAGAAGTTTTTTTTTGTTTAGTTTTGGCACCGAAACGCGAGAAAATTGACAGGATTTGTTTTCACAAGTATCCAAAATATCACCCTTCATATTGCTTCTTTTAATGCTTCTTTTTCAACAATTTGTTGTTGGTTCAGAGGCAGATAAATTAGGTCTGTCTGTCTTGCCGGATAGTACCGTTACTACCGACTCCATTCAGGTCCCTTTACCCGATTCAACGTCAATTCGTATCGATTCATTGAATGCCGATACAAGTCAGGAGTCGGATGAGGTAATTAAGTCGAAAATCAAATACCATGCGAAAGATTCTATCAGAGTAAACCTTGAAAATGAGATCGTTTACCTGTATGGAGAGGCCACCGTCGATTATGAAGATTTGCATTTAGAAGCAGATAGGATCGTTATCGATATGCAGAATAAGGAGCTTTTTGCGGAAGGGACAAAAGACAGTACCGGTTTGCTTAAAGGGTCGCCTAACTTCTCTCAAGCTGAACAGAAGTTCAGGTCAAATTCAATTCGGTATAATTTTCAGACGAAAAAAGGTCGGATAAACTACGTTATTACTCAAGAAGGAGAAGGTTATATTCATGGCGAAGTTGTTAAAAAGGATCAGGACAATAATTTCTTTATCAAAAACGGACAGTACACGACTTGTAATCTGGATACACCCCATTTTGCAATTCGGTCAAATCGTTTGAAAGTGATAAATAAGAGTAAGATCGTTACCGGACCGGCCTATTTAACACTTGAACAGATACCGACACCCATATTGATTCCATTTGGTTTTTTTCCGAATAAAACAGGAAGAAGCTCAGGTGTTATAATTCCGGCATTTGGTGAATCAGCTCAGCGAGGATTTTACTTTCAAAACCTCGGATATTACTTTGGCTTCAGTGATTACTTCGATCTTGCTTTGACAACAGATTTGTATACAAAAGGAAGTTATTTGATCGATGCTACTTCCTCATACAAGAAAAGATATAAGTATTCGGGCAGATTACAATTAAACTATGCTTATACGATCAACAGTGAAAAAGAACTTCCTGATTACTCGCTAACTGAAGATTTCCACATTAACTGGATGCACAGCAAAGACAGCAAAACAAGTCCTAACAGTACATTCAGTGCATCTGTGAATGCAGGAACATCTAATTACTATAGAAACACGATCAGTAGTGTAAGCAATTATCTTACGAATACATTGCAATCATCAATTGCCTATTCCTATAAATTTCCGGAACTACCGATGAATTTAAGTGCAGGAATTACACATACACAGAATACAATTACCCATGATATTAGAATTTCTGCACCGGATTTTAGTTTTAACATCTCGCGGATCACGCCTTTCAAAAGAAAGAATGCAATTGGTGCACAAAAATGGTATGAAAAAATTGGAACAAGTTTATCGCTCAATACAATCAACTACATTGAAACAAAAGACTCTCTTCTTTTCACAGAAAGTTCGATTGACAACTTAAAAAATGGCGCAAAAGCTTTTGTTCCTATCTCTACTTCATTCAATTTACTCAAATACATCAACTTTTCTCCTTCAGCAAATTTCACGGAACGATTCTATTTAAGAACTACTCAATATGAATGGAACACAACTACAAATTCCGTTGACACTTTTGAAGTAGAGAAGCCACAGCAGGCTTTTGAATACAATCTGAGTGCAGGAATGTCAACACGGATCTATGGTATGTATCAATTTACAAAGGGACCGATCACTGCATTGAGACATGTAATGACACCATCTGTATCTATTACCTACCGACCTGATTTTGGTGAAGCTAAGTATGGTTATTATAAAACAATTCAATCAGACACAGCAGGAAATACAAAAACCTATAGCATTTTCCAGAATTCAGTTTATGGTGGTCCGTCCAACGGTCGCTATGCTAATCTCGCATTTTCATTAGATAATAATATTGAAATGAAAATCAAGACGAATTCAGATACCGGTGATGTTACCAGAAAAGTAAAGTTACTGGAGAGCATAAGAATATCAGGTGGCTACAATTTGATTGCCGATTCCATGAATCTAAGTGTCTTTAACCTTGCTGCACGGACAACAATGTTCGATAAGCTTTCACTTAATTTCAATAGCACGTTAGACCCATATGCCTACGACGAAAACAATCTGGATTACGACAAATATCAATATGACGTTGATGGAACACTTTTGAGATTAACGAATGCAAATATGTCAATGAATTACTCATTGAACAAAACAAAGAAGAAGGAAAACCCGGGTAAATACTCTCAGGAGGAGATCGATTACATCAATCAGCATCCGGAAGAATTTGTAGACTTCGATATTCCATTCAATATGAGTGCAGGATACACATTGACATACACCAAACGTGGAGCTTTGAACTCAGACGTGAATCAATCACTCAGCTTTAATGGTGATTTGAACCTAACTAGTTATTGGAAGATCGGTTTCAATACCTGGTACGATCTGAGCGCAGGTAAATTTACCAATATGAGTTTAAACTTTTACAGAGATCTTCATTGCTGGGAAATGCGTATGAACTGGATCCCATTCGGTGGACAAGAAAGTTATAATTTCCAGATCAATGTGAAATCGTCGATACTTCAGGATTTGAAGTTGAATAAGCGGAAGGACTTTTATGATAACTAATTTCTCTAACTAATAACGAATAGTGAATAATGAATAACGAGGCTGTCGTAGATTGTAGTTCGTTATTCACTATTAGTTATTCGTTATTAACTGACGTTTCATGAGGTAGTCGGTGTCGATGGCGTCTCCCAACTGAAAACCTTTTTCGCCAAAGATCGTGAAGCCATAGGCTTTGTAAAAATTAATTGCTTTGTGGTTGTCGATATTTACTCCTAACCAGATCCAGGCGAAATTTTCTGCTGATGCAATCTTCAAACATTCGTCCATGAGGACTTTCCCTATTTTTTGACTTTGATATTCTTTGAAGACATAGACACGTTCGATCTCTATTGCGGGATCATTCTTGAATTCATCATATGTACGATCTCTACGCATTTTTGCATAACCAATCACTTTGTCATTGACGGAAGCAATTAGAAAGGTATTAGTAGCATCGTTCAAGTCATTCAAAATAACTTTCGGGTCAAAAGCTTTTTTTAGATAAGCAGCCATATCTTCAGGAGTATTGTATTCTCTCCAGGTCTCATAAAATGTATCGTGACCGACTTTGGTTACAATTTCAAAATCATCGGGTAATGCTTTCCTTACTTGAATTTCCATGGCTCAAATATAAGCATTGAAAGAAAATAGAATAGTAATTTTCATGCAATCATCATAAATTTTGATGTAATTTTTCGTACAATTAAACCTATCTTTGCATCTCAACAATCATCATGAAAACCTTAAGAATTCTCCTTGCGCTATTATTTCCGGCAATACTTTTTGCTCAGGTACCAAAACCGATTTCAACCCCACCTAAGAAAATAGAAGACAATTTTTTTAATGATACTTTATTTGAGAAAGACAATTCTGATCCACAGCTTATTCATTTGACGATAAGAAATCCAAAAGGTGTACTTGTTTCACAAGGTAGTATGAAGACAAATAAAAAAGAAGGTGTTTGGAGAGAATACAGTCCTGCCGGATTAATCACCGTTTTGGAAGAATATAAAAATGGCCAGAAGAATGGTTCATCACTAAAATTTGGCCCATCCAATCAGATCACAATTGATGCAACATATAAGAATGACACCTTGAATGGTCAAAAAACCACCTATGGAAATAATGCTAAAATCAGAACCGTTGAATTTTACAAACAAGGTGTGTTGCATGGCAACAGAAAAGCATATTATGAAGACGGAAAATTGCAGGAAGATTGCATTTATAAGAATGGTAAAAAAGACGGTAAAGCAGTTTGGTATCTTCAGAGTGGACAGCCATCTGTTGAATACAATTATACAGATGGAATCCTAAATGGATATTCAAAAGAATACAATTCAAAAGGAGCCATTCTCCGTGAAGGAAATTTTAAGAATGACAATGAAGAAGGCGAATGGATCATGTATGAAGATTCGAACGTGACCAAGAAAGTGATCTACAAGAGCGGAGAAATTATTAAGTCGTCTGTTGTTGCACCTGCGAAAGCAAAATAATTAATAATTACAAAGTACTAATTGCAAATAAAATGTACAACGCACCCCTAAACCTCTCCGACAACTCTCGAATCTGGATCTACCAGGCAGATCGTGAATTGACAGCTGATGAACAATCATTTCTGAATCAGGAATTACTGAATTTTATTACTGACTGGACAGCTCATAATGTTGCATTATCGGGTAGCTTTGAAATACTGCATGATCGTTTTTTGGTGATCATGATCGACGAGAACAAAACGTCAGCATCTGGTTGTTCGATCGACAAGTGTTTTAACTTCCTTAAAAAAATGGAAGCCAAATTGAATGTGAATTTCATGAATCGTTTGCTTTTAGCATACAAAGAAAACAATGAAATTAAGATGCTGCCGAAAAGCAAATTCGAAGATCTGTTGAAAGCAGGACAATTGAATGAAAATACAATCGTGTTCAACAACCTTATTGAAAAGAAGGCGGAATTAAAAACGAATTGGCAAGTCCCAATTAAAGATAGTTGGCACAAGGTCATGCTTTAAATAAATGAAGTGAAGTGAAGTGAAGTGAAGTGAAGTGAAGTGAAGTGAAAAATGAGCAACCTACAAAGTGCGCATCATTCTTCACTCTACTTCACTCTACTTCACTCTACTTCATTCTACTTCATTCTATTTCATTTAATTTTTAAGGTGAGTTCGATCGGACAATGATCACTTCCCATCACAGCCGGATGAATTGTCGCATCAACAGCCATATTTTTCATTTCCTCAGAGATCATAAAATAATCGATTCTCCAGCCAACATTTCTTTCACGTGCCCGAGTGATCACATCCCAGTAGGTGTATTGTCCGGGTTCTTGATTGTATTCTCTGAAGATATCAATGTATCCCATTTTTACGATCTTATCGACCCAAGCTCTTTCTTCAGGTAGAAATCCGGTAACTTTGGTATTTGGACCCGGACGAGCAAGGTCAATCTCTTTGTGAGCCGTATTAAAATCACCGACAACGATCACATTCTTTTTCTTTTTACGCATGACTTCAGCGCGCTTGAAAAGTTTGTCGTAAAATTCCAATTTATATTGCACACGCTCCGGACCTCTTCCACCATTTGGAAAATACACATTGAACAAAACAAAATTTTCATACTCCACTTCCAGCACTCGTCCTTCGCCATCAAATTCAGGAATTCCAAAACCGGAACGAACTGCAATTGGCTCGATCTTAGAATAAACAGCTACGCCGCTATACCCTTTTTTCTCTGCTGAAAAAAAGAATGACTTATAATCTTTAAAACTCTTGATCTCATCTCCAAGTTGATCCACTTGTGCTTTGGTTTCTTGCATACAAAGAATATCCGGGCTTTCTTTTTCCAGCCATTCAGGAAAACCCTTTTTCCAAACAGCGCGAATGCCATTTATATTCCAACTCAAAATTCTAAAATTGCCTTTTGCCATAGTGTATAATTTTTTCGAAAGATAATAATTTGTGAACAGAAAAGAAGGATGTTTTTTTAACCATCATTTATGCGGTTGTAATCTGCGATTTCATGCTCGACATTTGTATCATCAATTTAACAATTAATCAAAAATAAAAAAACATGAAAAAAGTCTTATTACTATTTGCGCTAGTCGCATCAATGGTCACATCGGCCAATGCCTTTACCATTATCATACAAGGAGGCGGTTCAAATCACACTTACAATTACGTATTCCTAAACGACGAACGTTGCGAGTGCCGTGGACGAGGAAACAATGGATGTCCAATCAAATTTACGGCAGTAGCTATTGAGAAAAAGATCAACATGGAAGATGTAGTAAATGAAGTTTTGGCCAGACAAGCAAAGGGCGAAAAAGATGGCTCAATGGTGTATGCAGAAGTAATGCCTGTAGAATGGCGTACAACCGGAAAAGATGAAATCATCATTACAACAAAGGAAGATGAAGTCATTTTGCCAAAATAATCTTAAACAAAAAAACAGAGGAGCTTTCAAAGCCCTCTGTTTTTTACTCTTGTTTTCAGTTAACAGTTTTGCTGAATCAGGAATGGACACAATCATACTTACGAATGAAATTTCGATCGACCCTTTAAACAGAACTAGCATTTCGGAAAGTGAATTTGCATTCATTTCAGCAAACTCCTGGAATATTGAGAAAAGGGAAATGTCAATCAATAAATTAAACATTAGTACTCACGTCCTAAAATCAATAAAAGTCAAAATACCGACAAGTATCAAGATCCTTCAATGTCCAACGTTTTGCTTGAATGATTCCTACTTATTGATTCAGGACGAATATGAACTCGATTGGTTCTTATTCAAAAATGTCGCCGGTGAATTTAAATTCTTGGAAAAAATAAACTTGCCGAAAAAAACAATGGCTTTTGAAGCCAAAGTGTTGAATGATCGCCTGTTTTTATTAACAGATCTTTACAACCATCACCCTTTAGATAGCACCTTTAATTCAACACTATGCGTCTACGATGCTAAAGTCGGAAAAATCGTAAAAACTATTCACCCCGAAATTCCTTGCATCGGATTAAGTCACTTTCCTCACAATTGGATAAGTCAGAATAAACATTTCATTGCACTTGCTGAACCTTGCGGAAATAGAATACAATTGTACGACGTGCAATTAAATTTTATCAGAACTGTATTTCTACCGGATAGCAGATCTTGGGTCAATCTAAAAGAAAATAAACTTCCACTTGAGTCATCCCCGGCAAAAATAAACCCAAAATCTTTTATAGAGGAATTCAGTCCCTTTCTCACAACCTTCTCTCGAATTAAGACTATTCATTTTGCAAATGATTCATTACTGATGATAAGTTGCAACCATCCTGATTCGTTGACCATTCGAAAAGAGAATTACATTTATGACGCAGCCAAAAACAAATTTCTTTCACCAAGCGCAATTATCATTTCTAAAAATGATTTTTCTTCAATCAGCAATAAATCTACCAGTTCATTTAATATCACCCCATATCAATTGATCAGAAATGGAATTTGCATTTCATTAGAATCTGACAATTTTATTCCAAATCCAAAATTGACAATTCAGGAAAATGAAAACAACAAAAACAAATTCTATCAGGACAATGATCCGGAATTTATTATTCGGATTTCGAAAATTAAAGTTCAATAGCATACTTTTAATCGTTTTTGCCCTATCACTTGGAGCATCCTACCGCCAGAGTAAAGGCAGCAATATACTAGAAGATACAAGTTTCTATTCAAAAGAGAATTGCCCAATCAATTTTTCGACTGATAGTACATACTTGATCGTAATAAAAAATAACAAGAGTTGTTTGAATTGTTTCACGGTTGTATCGGCTTATATTACTCTACTAAAAGATCAGTTCAACTTTGAATCATTTGTAATTTCATTTTCAGATTCAACTGCCCTATCCAGGAAAAGAAATATTTATGAGTCCAAAACAATTCTTCCAAATTTTGATGCATATGGCGTGACGTACTCTCACTTTTGGAATGAATCGTCTCCAACACCTGAATTATTATTGATAAAGGCGAATAAGAAACATGTCTTCAGTTATTCGGAAGTTTTTGCAGATGGGTTTGACATTATTTCAATCAATGTTCAGCAAAAAATTGAATCAATCTTAAAGACTGAATGATAAAATGTCCGATCCTTCTTTTTGTACTGCTAAATATGATTCTCTTTCGAAATGTCAATAATGAAAAAGATTCATGCAGTCAGTTTTTCCAAGATTCGATCACAACAAAAAAATCGGGACAACTCTACATTACTTCTAAATTCAAACAAATCATCAACTATCATGATGATACCGGCTTAGACTTTGATTTTTCTATTAAACTTAATTTGATCCGTGTCCGAAATGGGAAATTTCAGCAATCCAAACAGGAATTGATTTCTGAATTGTCATTCACAAAATATGTGGATAGTATAATAGAAGTTAATGAAGACATGATCGAATTTACAAGCAATTGGGAATTCAGGGCGAAGTCTGTTTTAAACACGATTCACTTGAAAATTGTATCGCAGTTCACCAATTCCTACGAATACGTTTATTCAAATAATTCTTTCAATAAAATACTTGCAAAAGAATTTTTATTCCCTGTAACTGTTAGTCTTGGTGCAGGGCTTAACTATACCTTTGAAAAAGTCAATTATATAAATTTTTCATTGGTTGATATAAAAACAACACTTATTTCCCCAAATTATGCCGGCACTAACCCGGAAGCAAAGAAACTTTCAAATAAGATCTACCACGTGCCTCAAGTTGGAATAAGTATCAATTCTTCTATTTACAAATCATGGACACGCGAAGTATTTATCTGGAGAAACAACTCAAAGATCTTTGCGAAAGGTTTCACTAAAAACGACATCAATATCAATTTCAAAAACAGATTCATGTACGAGATCTACAAATGGATAAACATTAGTCTCGAAAACCAAATCATCTACGATCCACTTTTTAATTACAAACTGCAGTTGAGGAATGAAGTTGTGGTGGGAGTGCTGTTTCGGAAATAGGTTCAAGGGGGTTAAGGGTCAAGGGTCAAAGGTCAAAGATCAAGGCTCAAGGGTCAAGGGCATTAGTGTCCGATAAAAATCAAATTCAATAATTTTAGTTGAGAATTATACATTAAATCAATTGTTCTCAGTACAAATTTAAAGCAAGCCCCCACTATTTGTTGACATACATCTTTTTAAATCAAAGAAAAAGCAGTGGTTGTGCGGGGAGTCCACCCCAATGGGGAAATCATTTGAAAGGTTAATCAGGGATGTATCCAATAATCGAAGATTCAAATGATTTGGTGCGCGTGGTGGCCTTTTTTTGTTTCTCCCGATAGCTATCGGGATTTTGGCCAAACAAAAAAAGAAAAATTGAAAGTATCGGCTTGAATTCAAGAAATTACTTACAAATGAAAATAATTTTATCGAACAGTAGTGGGTCAAAGGTCAAGGGATGCTTCGTAGGTGCCTACGAAGCATCCTTTGACCTTTGACCTTTGACCCTACTTGTTCATCTCCTTCTCCAAATCCAGCTTCCGCAATTTCGGCAGCCATGCATAGGCGCCGGCTACAGACAGAATTGCTACGCCGCCTCCTAAAACTACTGACTGAACAAGTCCGAGCAATTTCGCTGCGAAGCCCGACTCGAAAGCTCCAATTTCATTGGACGAACTAATGAACATCGTGCTGACAGAAGAAACTCTTCCTCGCATTTCGTCGGGAGTAAAGAATTGGATGATCATAGAGCGGATAATGACACTTACGTTATCAAAAGCTCCGCTGAGTACAAGTATTGCAAATGACAGATAGAAATTTTTGCTCAATGCGAAGGAGATCATACAGAGTGAAAATCCGGTCACACATGCCAAAAGGATTTTACCGGAATTTTTCAATGGAGGATGCTTGGTCATGTATAGCGCCATGAATACTGACCCTACAAAAGGTGCAGCACGCAAGACACCAAAACCGGTTTCACCGACATGTAAAACTTCACTTGCAAACACCGGAAGCATTGCCGTTGCTCCTCCGAAAAGTACAGCGATCAGATCAAGCAACATTGCGCCGAAGATCATTTGGTTGTTAAACACAAAACTTAATCCTTGCTTGATGCTATCTCTCATACTCTCCCCTGCTTTCACCGGCTGAGGAGGCTGCGGCGGAATACGATACACTTGAATCACTCCGATCAACAGAATTGAAACGACAAGAATGTATACCATATTTGCGCCAAGAAAGGCAAGCAAGAGTCCGCCAATAGAAGAACCCACGACGACAGCTATATGCCAGAAGGTAGAATTCCACGCCGACGAATTTGCATAGGCTTCCCGAGGTACCAATTGCGTCATGAGTGGAAATTGTGCCGGGCTGTAAAAACCTCGCAACAACCCAACAAAAAACATGATCACATAATATGGAAACACAGTAACGACAATACCGGGATTCCTGGTGTAATGAAGCGAAATGAAAACCAAAGCGATGCTACAAACAAATTGAAGTAACATTACTGTCAGTACAATTTTCCTTCTGTCATTGCGATCTGAAATATAGCCGCCATATAAGGCGAGAGAAACAGCAGGAATTGCTTCTGACAAACCCAACAGTCCAAGAGAAAGATAATCGTGAGTTAATTGATAGACCTGCCAGCTGATCACTACAAACTGAATTTGCAATGCAAGAGTCAGCATAAATTTCGAAAAAATGAATCGCCGGTAATCAAGATAGCGAAATGCTAAAAACGATTCTTTGCCTTTAATAAATCTATTTATCATTACTACAAATAACGAGATTCAACTCAACGGTAAAATGAACTCAAGTCTTAACTTATAAACATCAACCGGCTATTTCGGAAAGCTCAAGCCATCTGATCGATTTTTCATCGATCTCTTTGATGATAACTTCCATTCTTTGCGACCAATCAATCAAGTCAGTATGGCTGCCACTTCCACTACTCAATCTGGAAGTCAACTCGGCTTTTTCCATTTCAAGATTTGCCAGTTGTTTTTCAACCGTCTCCAATTCAAATTTCTCTTTGAAAGATAGTTTACGCTTATTGGAATTATCTGCCTTTTTATTTTCTGCCACCACAGACTCTTGTGGTTTCGGTTTCAGTTTTGTAAGATTCTTTATCTTCTCATCTTCTGAAATTCTGTATTCAGAATAACATCCATTATAATCTCTGATCTTTCCTTCACCTTCAAAAATAAACAAGTGATCGACAAGTTTGTCCATAAAATAACGATCATGGGAAACTACTAACAAACAACCGGTGTAGTTCATCAGGAACTCCTCAAGAATTCCGAGAGTCAATAGATCCAGATCATTCGTAGGCTCATCGAGAATTAAGAAATTCGGATTCTTTATAAGAACAGTGAGTAAATGCAATCGACGCTTTTCTCCCCCACTCAATTTGCTTACATAAGTATATTGAACTTCCGGAGGAAATTGAAATAGTTGTAGAAACTGTCCGGCAGAAACTTTTGATCCATCACTTAACTGAATAACCTCAGCATGATCTTTCACTACTTCGATCACACGTTTATCTTCTTTCAACTCTAAGCCTTGCTGAGAATAATACCCGAAAACAATTGTTTCGCCAACGTTTATCTTCCCTGAATCAGGTTGCTCGGTACCTACAAGCATATTCAGAAAAGTAGATTTCCCGGCACCATTCTTTCCAACAATTCCTATCCTCTCACCTGTTTTGAAAACATAATCAAATCCTTGTAAGATGGGAAGATTATCAAAGCTCTTGTAAACTTTTTTCATCTCAATGACTTTCCCACCAATGCGATTCATTTTCACATCGAGCTCCATCTTGCCTTCAGCTTTTTTGCCTGCCGCTTTATTTTTCAATTCATAAAATGAATCGATCCTTGCTTTTGACTTTGTACCGCGAGCTTTCGGCATTCGGCGCATCCATTCCAATTCAGTGCGCATAATGTTGCGCGCTTTATCTCTTTCACGGTTCTGATTGAATTCACGTTCTTCTTTCTTCTCCAGAAAATAAGAGTAATTTCCTTCATATGAATAGATATTCCCATTTTCCAATTCAATGATCTTGTCAGTGATGTTCTCGAGAAAATATCTATCGTGAGTAACCAATATTAATGAAAGCTGCGAGCGAGTCAGAAATTCTTCCAGCCACTCTACCATTTCTACATCGAGGTGATTGGTAGGTTCATCCATGATCAGAATGTCTGCCGGATCGATCAACGCCTTTGCTAATGCAATGCGTTTTTTTTGTCCACCGGATAATTGTCTTATCGGCTGATCCAGATTATGAATATTCAATCGTGATAAAACCTGCCGAACACGAACTTCATAGTCCCATGCCTGAGCATCATCGATCAATCCCGACAATCTTTCCAATTCACGTTGTGTTTCCGGAGTATGGTGAAGCTGATCTTTTTCAAGAATCAGTTCATAGTCTTTCATCAGTTGAACCGACGGATTCTTTGCATCGAAAATAACTTCCAGAACAGTCTTTGTATTATCCATGTATGGCTCCTGTTCAAGGAATTCCACATTGATGTCTTTTCGAAAAGTGACAATACCACTATCCGCGGTTTCTTTACCTGCAATAATTCTTAACAGTGTGCTCTTACCGGCTCCATTACGAGCGATCAATGCAACCTTTTCACCTTTGGATATTCCAAAACTGATATTATCAAACAGTATTTTATCTCCATATGACTTTGAGAGATTCTCGATTGAAAGGAGATTCATTTTTTTGTTTCGTAATTTGTAAGTAGTTACTAATTATGGTGAGTGGTAAGTGGTAAGTGGTAATTAGCAAATGATTCTTAATTTGAAAGACTGTCCAATTATTGATGGAGTTTATAAGTTTGAATAGAAATGGTTTTAGAAATTAGTGATACTGCTTTCCAATTAATATTTCCTAAAAAGTAAGTTTTGGCAGTAAGTAACTTTTGCTACTCACCAATTACCACTCACTACTTACTAATCTCGCCAACAAACTGATCCGTCTGGTACTTAAACAACACATTGAATGTCGTCAGTGATCCATAACACCGTGTGATGTATTGTTGCATATTTACTTTGTCTTCGTCAGTGAGTTTTTCGTGACTGTTTACTCTTTGTTCAAGAACGCGGAGTCGATCACGAAGCATGACAATCTTACTGAAGAATGTTTCAATCGGAACTTCCTTTGATTTCAACGAAGAGTCGCCAGGCTTAAGGATCATAGTTCCTCCAGTCCATTTTTGTCCCATCTCTACCCTTTCTTGTAAGTCAGAATATTTGCGGAGTGTATTCACCAATAGAACTTCGATATCGGCCAGACTGACCAGATCATTGTCAGCATCATTAGCATCAATGATCTCAAATTTATCGTAAGTACGCTCGATCTCACGCATTCCATGTTGCATGAAAGTGACCATGTAGTCGTCAGGTTTGATTTGGATGATAACTCCCTCACCAAATTGCGGATGGCGGACACGGGAACCAATTCCTAGTGAAATATGTGACATCTTTTTTGCGGTTTAGATGCGGCGAAGGTAAGGATTCTTTGGGGAATTTAGAATCTGATCGAGATTCGTAATTCGAGATTCGTAATTCGCAATTCGAATTTTTCATAGGAAAACGTTTACTAAACACGAGAATACGAACGACAATTATGGGTCTCGATTTACGAACTAAGATTTACAAATCTCGAACAAAAAAGCCAAGTTGCTGAAAAACAGCCTAAACGCAATTAAATAAGTTAATAACAGTTAAACTTTGTCATATCACTGTAAACACGGGTTTTGACTAAAAATATCATTGGAATACATCCGTTCTTATATATAGTTTTTGTGTTCAAATGTTTTTCGTGTGGTGAGGGTCGTCGGGGTAAAAGCTGACGGCCCTTTATTTTAGTCCCGGTTTAATAGACACTTCACACAATTTTATTTTCTTTGCAAGTAAATCCACCACATATGAGAAAAAAGTCACCTATTGCCGGTATTTCTGCTATTCTTCGCATTTACAAATTTGCAGGCGCAGAATTATCCACAAAACTATTTTCATTGGCCTTTAGATACACCATTAACACTTGTGGGAAGCTTTGGAGAAATCCGTGATGGCCATTTCCATTCCGGACTTGATTTTGGCACGGATGAGATGGAAGGTCGTCCGGTTTCAGCATCTGCAGCAGGCTACATTTCGCGAATTAAAATTTCCGCTGATGGTTATGGAAAAGCATTGTACATCACCCACCCGAATGGATATGTTACTGTATATGGACATTTGCAAAAATTTACTCAGCCTGTGAATGAATATGTGAGAAAGATCCAATATGAAAGACAAACTTTTGAAGTTGACTTAAATCTTAAATCAAAAGATTTTCTTGTTAAACAAGATGAAGTAATTGCTTATAGTGGATCAACAGGAAGCGCACAAGGCCCGCACTTACATTTTGAGATCCGTGACGAAGAGACTGAAGAGCCTATGAATCCTTTTCTCTTTGGACTTTATGCTTTTGATGGAATTGCACCGGAACTAAAATACATTCGTATATATCCAACACCGGAAGCCGGGATAGCAAATAAGACAGACACATCAGTTATTTATGAGACACAAAGTGCTGACGGAATTCTGATGTTGAATACAACTGATGTTATTCAAGCATATGGATACATCAGTTTTGGTGTTGGAGCAACTGACCGTATTGATAATTCACAAGCGACACTAGGAATTTATTCGGCAGAACTTTTTGTCGATAATGCACTTGCTTATACCTGGAAGTATGATCGTTTTAATTTCAACGACACCAAGCAGGCCAATGCGCACATAGACTATACAAGCTATGTCAGAGACAGAAATACGATCGAACGATTTTTTCGTTTGCCGGGAAATCATCTGAACATTTACGATGATTCAATTAAATTAGGAACTCAATATTTTGGTGAAGAAGGTTCACATGATATAAAAATTGTTGTAAAAGATTTTGCAGGTAATAAATCACAAATTGAATTTCCCGTAGTTGTTTATCCGACTTTGAACCAATATCAATACCAGGCTCATGCAACGGATGCAATGTTAGTGACCAATGCAAAAGGAGTTGCTATTCACAAAGCAAAGCTGGATGTGTCGATTCCATCGGATGCAGTTTACCAGGATTTCTATTACACCGATCAAGAAATTAAAAGTCCTCAGTACTTGTCAAACACGTATCGTGTTGGAAGTTGGTACGAAGCACTCGATGTTCCGATAACAGTTGGAATAAAACCGGAGACAGTCCTACCCGATTCGCTTATGTCGAAAGTAATTGTTGCAGAAGTTCAGAGCGACGGAACCTTGAAAGGACGTGGCGGCATTTGGAATAAAAAAATGGTGACGGCTCAAGTTCCGACCTTTGGAGATTACACTTTGGTTTTGGATACTGTTGCGCCGGAAGTTGTAAAAGACTATGTACCGGCTGACATGAATTCATATCGTGGCGCGGTGATTCAGTTCATAGCAAAGGACAAGTTATCGAAGATCAAGTCTTATTCAGGCAAGGTTGACGGTAAATGGATGTTATTCGAATTTGACAAAAAAAGCAACATGCTTCAATGCGATATATCGCCATTAATGGAGAATAAGGAGCATAAGGTGGAATTGGTAGTTATCGATGAACGAAATAATGTGACCAATTACAAATTCGACTTTTATTTCTGAGAAATTAGGGGTGGTCAGAAATCAGTCCGGTCAAAAGCCAAAAATGCAGGTTTTAAGCAGCCAAGAAAGGTCAAGGGCATAAAATAATCTGTATATAACTGAAATAAACCTACTTAAATAAGCTGATTTAATTTGCAGAAAAAGGACATATTTATATCTTTGCCGCCCTTGCATTAAGGTGAGGTGCCTGAGTGGCCGAAAGGAACAGTTTGCTAAACTGTCGTACGGGAAACCGTACCGAGGGTTCGAATCCCTCCCTCACCGCACGTCAGAAAATAGATTGCAAGGAAGAAGAAATTAAGTTCGGGGTGTAGCGTAGTCCGGTCATCGCGCATGGTTTGGGACCATGAGGTCGCAGGTTCGAATCCTGCCACCCCGACAATTAGAGTGCAAGTGTGAGTGTCAGATTTCAGTAGTTTTCCGGTAACCGCACACTCAAACTCCACACTCAAACTGACCTTAAGATCTCGTAGCTCAATTGGATAGAGCAACTGCCTTCTAAGCAGTAGGTTATGGGTTCGATTCCCGTCGGGATCACTTTAATTATCAAGCATTTAATTAGTTTCTTTTTTTTAACTTTTCTGCATGACTACATACAATAATACATACACATGTTCCCTATGTTACAACGAAAGCCAATCCAGAATTGTGTTAGCCTCTTTTTTTTCCATTAATCAAAGGAAATAATATTTACTTGACAGTTAATAACGGAATACCTATGTTTGAAAATACCTTAAGACAAAACCACAATGAAAAATATTTTACTAGTCTTTCTTATTTGCATTTCCTTTAAGAGTAAAGCGCAGCAAATAGATTCCACACAAATAAAACTTGATGAGTTCAAAAAGGCAGTCCTATATATGTCAGACAATCTTCAAGATGCGCACGAAAGATTTCAGATAGGGACGGTTTGCATGGCATTAGGAACAGCTGCTATCGGCGTTGGGGTTTTACTTCAATTAGACACTGAGTCGGGAAAGACAAACGACGGAGCAACGATTACTATTATTACAGGCGGAGTTTTAAGTGTAGCAGGTGCAATAATTATGATAGACTCCCATAAGTTCATAGGAAAAGCTGGAAATTGGCACTTTACAGGCGATAAATTCACCCTTTATTTTTAATCTTGCATTAGAAACATTTCTAATACCGTTGTATTAATATTATCAAAGTTATAATTCTGTATCCCTAAAAATGGTTTGGCGTTGGATAATTAAATAGTCGTTGTGTGGTTTCTGCCTTTCAAGTTTCTTTACCTCCGCTAGTGAGTAGTTTTTGTTAGTATCGGTTCTAACATATATTTCCGGCGTTTGTGAGGTGGTTCTGAATACAATTAGTTTATGGTCTGCTAACTCTGTGAAGTCCCTGACGCCGCTTTGTAATTCGTTTAAGAACTTTATTTTCGCTGCTCTGGTAGGTAGTTTCATTTTTGCGGGTTATTAGCTTTTACTGTTATCATCTTACCACTATTTATACTACTCTGGTATCGCTTTCTTTGTTTCTCATTCAGGGGCTTACCATTCAATGTTACGTTACGCTCTGAGTCGTACATATAAACTATAATACGCGGAGGTAAAGTTCGCTGTATTTCCGTTTGCCGTTCAGGCAATCATTCAGGAATTTAATTTTCTCTTGTCGGTTAGTTAGTTTCATTCTGGTTGGTCTGCTTCTGCATCTCGTTTTAACTTGCGTATTAGTTCATCTAGTTGCTCGTCTGTCAAGTCCTCAAACCGTACCGATAAGGGGCTGTCAGCTTTGGCAGTCCGTAGCTTAGTAGGTCGGTATAAACTTTGGCTTTCTTTTCAGGGTCTAACTCTTTGAATGACTTTTCAACTTCATGAAAATTTGAAGTTAAAAATTTTCCAATCGTTTCGCGAAGTTGCATAGTTACTTTGTTAACCGCGCCTTTAGGCTTTCCGTTAATATTCCCGCTTTGTCCTTTTATGAATGTCATAGTTTGTATTTGGTTGTATTTTTCAAGCATGTGGAGGTGCTTGAATTAAAATAATGATGACGCAGTCGTTAGACTGTTATCTCCATTATCTCTTTTAGTTATCTCTTTTAGTTACCTTCTTTAGATATCTTCGTTAGTTATCTTTTTTAGTTACCTTATTATATGATGAGGATTTTTTTAAGAACTTTTTAATAATTATTTATTCGCTATTTCATAACTGCTTTACACTATGATGTGGGTGGTCTGGTCTGATGTCGCTGTTTCATTAATTCGAGGGCTTTCAGTTCGTTCTCTTTATCCTCCTCTTTTTGACGCTTCAATCGGTTAGTTAACTGCCTTTCCTTTGTTATCGCTATAAGTTCGATTTGCGACATGTTTCCCTTCATTGACACCATAACACCATTGACGCCTTTAGAGTAGGCTGTAAGCCCCCAATTCAATCGTAATATGTTAATTAATTTAGCTTTGTGGTGTGTAGAGGAATACTTCTTAAAAAGGTTGCCCAAACGCCCGCGCGCTAGTTCATCGTTTGATGTGATGAAGCTAGGTAGTTCTTTCGGGCTGCTATAACCAAATGCCCGACAACGAATCATTAGGTGGTTAGTATGCCAGAACTTTTTTGTCCCAAGTATTGAGCGAATACCTAAATAATAAGCGAACTGCATTAAATCGTATTCTGGTTTTTCTTTATCTCTGAACTCAAAAAACCCTGCTTGTGCTAACCATAACCATAGGGCATTTGGCAGGAATTTTTTGTGTATATCCTTTGCCTGTTTTATTAACCTATCAACACTCCCTACTCTTAACCCTAATATGTTTTTGTTGTGAATTGTGTTAACTGCTGCATACTCTGTAGCTAATTCCTTCAACCCGTCATCATCGGCCAGAAAGTTAGAAAGGGCGGAGGTGTCGGGTTCGAATGTTTTACCCAAAAAGCCGTTGTAATCCTCATCTAATTCAACAAGTCCGTTGTCGGTTAATTTTTTAATTCTTTTATACAACTCACTGGGTAAACCGCCTCGATAAAACCCGTACATGGTTTGCTTAGCAACATTATCTATTGACATTGGAAACTTCTTTGAAAAGTTCCACACCCCATATTGAATAATTTCGTTCAATGCCTTTTCTTTGTCTGTAAATAATTCCCGTAGTAGCACGATTGGGACGTGAAAGAATTTTTGTTGTTTCTCCTCGTTCATATCTCGTCCTCCTTTCTGCTTTTCATTGGTAAGGTGGAGGCTGTGAACAGTACAGGTTTCTGATACTTCGCATTGATACGGATAAGAATGTTTTGTATCTTCGTCTTTCTATTCCTACAAAGAATATGCGAAGGGGTCGCGGTGGTTAATTCCATTTCGACTCCTTTCTGTTTACTACAGTAGTGAAAAACCACTTTGAAAAATCATCGTAAGTCCTAACTACTTTATAAAGTCCGTAGGCTTGTGTTATTTCCTGTTCAACTTGTTTCTGTTCTGTACTCTGGGAATCTTTTTGCTTTACTTCAATACCGATGAACATACCACGAAAGCAGAATACCAAGTCAGGGAAACCACTACGTACCGATGACGGTCTATATTTTTTAAGTTTCTCATCATACAAACCACCTGCGTAAATCTTACTACCAAATCCTCCGCAGAATGAAATAGCATCTAATATACAATGGCCCAATTCATTTGCGCTCGAATCTTTGTAGGTGCGTTTCGGGAAATAGTTTACAGGGAAATTCGGGTGCTTTATTCGCTGCTTTTGTTGGTGTAATAGCGAAAGCCCCTTTAGCGTTTTAGCGTGTTCAAATGGATCAAAAATAGGTGCAGTATTAACATCACTATCAAATAGTAGTGTGTTTGCCTCTCTAGCTGCAACAAGTCGGCTAATGTTGCCACTCTCATTATGCCGCTTTGTTTCGTGACTTCTTAACTGACTTACTTAAACTATCGGTTGCCGCTTTCAATTGTTCATCTGACGAGAACCTTGCCGCCCTGTTCAATCCATTTCTCCTAACTCCTCCGCATTGAAAAATAATTTAGAACCACGTTTTTAAATGTGGTATCTGTTTCAAGTGACAAAGTTTATAAATGTAATTTTTAGAGTAACCCGTAATACTTTGTACTAAAGTAATGCCGCCGTATTTCGCATTCGTTTGTTTTGATTGCGTAACAGGAATAGTAGTTAATTGTTTTGTGAGAAAGTCGACCTTAGAATTAAGGGACTGTAATAGTTCAATGGTGTTTGTTTCCACTTGGCTTTTTCTGTTAATTTTGAATATTCAAGGCTAATAATGGCAGCCATAAAATCCAACCTAACAGTTTAAAAGCCAAACTGAAAAACGCACCATTATTTTTAATCAAAGCCTAAAAATATAAACGGCAACCTACTTTAAAATAAAAAGCCCGTTGGCTAATTATCTGACAAATATACAAAAGATAATTAAAGGCAATAAAAGATAATTTGCAAAGTTGTTAACTATTAGGCTAGAAATTAATTTAAGACAATTAACTAGCATTTCCAAAGTTGAACAACTTGCCCGCATGTTCTCTCTTTGCGCTATCCTCGAAACTGCCTAAATAGTTCTCTGTAGTGAGTAGGTTGTTATGTCCTAATGATTCAGATATAAAAAGGATCAGTACGCCCGCCCGCTTCATTATTGTGGCGTATGAATGACGGGCGAAGTACGTTGTCGGAATTACTCTAACTCAAGGCTCTCACTAATTCGCTTCATGTACTTGTTAGTGTTCTTAATCGTCTGGCGCGTGGTCTTAAATCGCTCCTCCGCTGTCATCTGATTATTTAGAATTGGAAACAGATAGCTATTAATGCCTCTAGGGTTTCCCACCTATTAATAATCGCTTGGGCTTCGGGTGTAATGATTGCGTGAATTTCTTTGTCTGTCTTTCCCTCTGTCTTTGCCCTGACAAATACAATTTTATCCCCCTCGATATTGCTATGTTTAAAGCCCGCTATATCCTTAATGTTTGCACCGTTACAAATGTATGAGAATAGCCAGAGGTCACGCCAAGGCTTCGGAATCGCTTTTAGGTGTGTATTTATAAATCCGTTCAATGTCCTCCATCGTTAGGGCTTTCTTAATGTTCTTACTTGTCGGGATAAAGTTCTTTTGAGTGAACGGGTATTGTTCAGGTGACAATTCACCCTCTTTAATTGCCTTATTGAAAATCTGACGTAAACAGCGAAGGTAAATGCTAAGCGTTGTAGGTGACAATGGTTGATCGCCTGACATCATGAAAGTTTTAAACCGTTTCAACCCTTCAACATTGACTGAATGAATACTTACTTTCTTGCCACCTGCAAACCGATTTATACAACTACTAGTGCATTCATAAGTATTAGCAGTACTAAATGCATTCTCTTTAAAGTTTCGTTACATGGTCTTTGATGATGTATATAAGGTTGTCAGACTTTGGTTTTATCTTATCAGCAAAAAACAAAGAGTGCCACCTCTCGAAAGTAAAGGCTCTTTCATCTCATCGGCTACAGTATTTGCGGCGGCTTCAAATGCTAATATTCTTTTCTTATATTCTTACCCTCTATTGTTTTTGGTATGCCTGAATAAAATAATTTAAATTCATTTTCCGATAACCCCAATGTAGAATTGTCATCGCTTTTAGAATCAAGAAAGGCGTAATATTTTTGAACTCTTTTAAATGTCACCCGCAATTTAACAGGGTATGTTCCATTGCTAAGGCTGTAGCGTTTTTCTAAGATGATTGCAAAGGTCGGTTTAGGTGTGTTAGCTTTTTCCATGAGGCTGTATGTTATATCAGTTACCTACATACAAAGATACATACATTTAAGTAATAAGAAGTAAAAAGAGGTAAAGATAAAACATGGAATTTTTAAGCAATTTTCACGCTAATATTAACTTTTTGGGGTTTCTGGGTCATATTCAAATGCGGAGGATTATGCCTTCTAAGCAGTAGGTTATGGGTTCGATTCCCGTCGGGATCACTTTTTTTCCTCCACACTCCACACTCCACACTTCACACTCCACACTCCAACTCACACTACCTTTTCGTAATTCGTAATTTTGAGAGTTTTAATTCGAATCACGACTTAATTGGATAGAACATCCCGCTTTATCAGCGGGAAGGTTATGGGTTCGATTCCCGTCGGGATCACTTGTTTGTCATCACACGTCATCGAACGTCAATCAATGTCAACCATTTCTCAGTAATTTAAACCTCAAGCTCATTTCTTGAAGACATACCTCGACGCAGACTGACAAAAAAACGTCGACTGTAACGTCATCCAAGCACTTTTTCGTGTCGCTTTTATCTGCTACACTCGTCATATAACTAAAATCTATATGGCACTATCACAAATCATCCTCTGGAAATACAAACCCAACTCGAAAGGAGAATGTTTTCTGATGTTACGCGTACACAAGCACGGCAAAAGAAAACTAATATCAACTAAGAAGAAGTTTATCCAACTGGATCGCTGGAATACTGCGAGAAGTTTTATGTTCTATTGTTAGATCGCGGGAATTTTATTTATGCCTATAAGGAAATCGGGAGCGGTGGATTGTCGGGAGATGTATGCGATCCACGTCTAATATTTCAAACAGCAATCCTTGCACACGCTTCATCAATAATATTATCACACTCGCATCCTTCTGGAAATACAAAACCCAGCGCAGCGGATATTTCCCTGACAAAAAGGATGGTTGAGCCGGGCAGGTTGCTCGAGATACAAGTGCTGGATCATTTAATCATCACCGTGGACGGCTGCACAAGTATGGCAGATGATGGATTGATGTAGTGTACAATTTAACGGGTTGTACAAAACTGTAAAACCCGTTTATATTACTATATTATATTATCTTGAAAAACTCTCTGATTCTTATACTCAATAGAATAGTGAATATAACAAAGACTATAACATCGGCGCTCAAGCTTGCATATCTTCGTAGAATCATCTCTTCTCCTATAAGTGTCAATGCAGCTGTTAATCCTAAAATTACAGCGAATTGAAAATATTTATTTTTCATTTTATTTTTTATTAAAATAATGATGCTGCGGCACAATCAATTCCATAAGCTAAAAACATTGCTTCTGGATCAAATGCAATTGCTATCCAACCGCCTAATCCTTGATCCACAAAATGCTGCCGAACGCAACCTATCCAAGTATAATATGTAGTTGGAATTCCGGCCACACCTGGCAATACAGGCACCCAATCAGTAAAGTTACTTGTTGTAAACTTAGCACCTAAGAAACTGACATTTCCTACTGTTTTCAGAGAGAAGTCACCGTTTAAATTTACCGAGTTTAACAAGGTACCTTTTCCATTCACAACGATTGATTTGAAATCAGTTTTTCCTAAATGATAATAGACAAGCACATACTGCCTTTCGGCATTTGAAAAAACACTTGAAGTAAGTCTTAGCATTTGGATTGTCGTATGGTTAAAAGTTATTCTTTGTGCTAAGCTGGTGTTTAAGGGATATCCAGAAAAATTTGCATTATAATCTATGTAGTCTTGGGAATCGAAATAATGGCTAAGATCAATATCACCATCCACCAACCATTCAAAAGAACGAAAACTTTTTTCTCAACATTCTTTTGAGTTACACATAATTTTTAAAGGTTTAAGGTTTTAAATTTTAAGAAAAATATGCTACCAATGTGAAGGAAGGATGAAATAGAAAAATCCCTATTCTGTTATTTATTAAGCTACAAAGCGTCAGATGTAACGTCGGTCTAAAAATATTTATTAGCAAGAATGACTACATCTAATTGTTTATCATATTTTATAAAATTTTAGAAAATACTAAGATGGTCCCGTTGGGATCACTTTTTTTCCACCACACTTCACACTCCACACTCACACTTAAACCTAAACTTCTTTCACCTTAATAAAACCAAAGCTATTTTCAATTTTGTTCAAGTTTAAGTCGAAGATTAAAGTAGCAACAAGTACTTAAAAATCTAATTCATCTTCACCACTCTCACCATAGCAGAACATTCCTTTTCCGTACTTACCTGCAAAAAATAAATTCCGGAAATTATTTTTGAAAGCCCATGAACGTTTACAAGATTATTTTCGGAAAGCTTATCGATTGACCGGTAAACTTGCTTGCCTTCAAGATCAAAGAGCTTCACTTCTACAAGTCCTCTTTCTTCTGAATTGATCGAAATATTTAGATCCGAGCTGAATGGGTTCTTTAGCAAAGATACCTCTAAACTATTTGCATTGCTTTTCATGTATTTCACTGCTACTGGAGGAAAGGTTTCGTTTCTTCCATCGTAATCTGTCTGCTTAAGTCTGTAATATGAGACTCCGGTATATGGCGAATTATCAACATACATATAAGATAGTGCATATGTTGAATTTCCTGCACCTTTTACTTTTCCAATTTCAAAAAACTCTGTCCCATTAGAACTTTTCTCTATTGTGAAGTAACTATTGTTGATATCAGTTGCAGTAATCCAATCCAGTTGAACAGATCTTTTATTTTGCTTCCCTTCGAAAGATATTAAGTCAATCGGTAATGAACCAACTGTACCTAAAGTATCAATTCCTGAAAGTGGACCATCACCGGCTTTCCACTCGACTGTTCCACAAATACTGATTAGTGTTGAAGAACCACCGCCGGCTGTACTCTTCTTCACTGTTCCACCAGCCAAAATATAGACAATTGAACCACAAGGAAGATCTAACTTATTTCCATTAGAGAATTGCAGTATACCGCTCACATAAATGATCATCGGACTACTACATGCCGTATAATCATTCTGATTATTGACAGTAACAGTATATGCTGATGGAATAACAAGTGTATCGGCACAATTTGGTAATCGAAGGCCTGTGCTATATGACCATGTTGAACCAACATTCCAGTCTGCGTTGCCTGTTGCTGTTCCGGTAGATGCATTCGCAGACATTCCCTTAAAAAGACCCAGAATGGCAAGAATAAGCAGAAATCGGTTTACCTTTAAAGAAAGTGCTCTTTTTGAAAAAATATTGACTTGGTTCATGTACCATTTAGACACTCCAATTCAACGGATGTTAAAAATAAGTTGGCAAATGACTATAAATTGATGGTGAAATTCTTCAAATATGCAGACATTTTTCAAATTATACCATTTTTAACAAACTGACCTATTCTATAAATCAAACTGATCATTTCTATTTTCCTTTATCTTTTGTTTAAGATCTGAAGCAAACAAAATCAACTATTATTTGTTCACCGCAATGTCTATTCCTGTAAATAAAAACCATTAACAAAAAAATAACATTCACTTTTCAAAACCATCTTGACGCGAGAGTTGTTGTCACACAAAACCAAAAATTCAAATAACTAACTCTCAAAAAAAATCTAATCCATGAAAAAACAATTTCTAAACTTATTTGTTGTCGGCCTTCTATCCGTCAGCGCCTTGCCGGTATTTGGACAAGCCGAGATTCAGATCATTCACAATGCTGCAGATCCGGCGGCTGATACTGTAGACATCTACGTGAACGGAGCTTTAACGCTGGATGATTTCGCATTCAGAACGGCTACTCCATTTTTAACGGTGCCATCAGGTACATCCCTTGATATTGGTGTGGCTGCAGGTAATAGCACGTCAGTAAATGACACGCTAAAGAATTTTTCTGTTACATTAATGATGGGACAACGTTATGTTGCAATCGCAAATGGTGTCCTTGACCCATTGAGTTTCGCAGCGAATCCGGATGCTCAGTCGACAGCTTTTACATTGTTCATTCAGGACAATATCAGAAGCGTTGGTGATTCAGTAAATCTAGTTGATTTCATTGCTGTTCACGGAGCATCAGATGCACCAACAGTAGATGTCATTGCAAGAAATGTAGCCACGTTGGTTGACGATGCTTCTTATGGAGCGATCACACCATATATTTCTGTACCACCGGCAAGCTACACACTTGATGTAACACCTGCGGCTGGTAGTCCGATCGTAGCATCATTCACTGCAGACCTTAGCGGTTTAGGTGGTGGTTCAGCTATCGTATTTGCATCAGGATTTCTTGATCCTTCTTCAAATCAAAACGGAGCAGCATTTGGTCTATTTGCAGCTTTAGCCAGTGGAACTGTCGTAGAATTTCCGGCAGTAAGTACAGCACGTCTCCAGGTAATCCATAACGCTGCGGATCCTGCTGCTACATTAGTAGATGTTTATGTTAACGGAAGCATTTTACTTGACGACTTCGCATTCCGTACAGCAACTCCATTTGTGGACGTTCCTGCAGGAGTACTATTAAATATTGGTGTTGCTCCCGGCACAAGTACATCAGCTGCTGACACACTTAAAAATTTCGAAGTTACATTAGCAAACGGAGGAACATACCTTGCAGTTGCTAACGGAGTTCTTAATCCGGCAAGTTTCGCAGTCAACCCTGATGGCGCTTCTACTGCATTCACACTTTTCCTTCAAGACCAAATGAAAGAAAGTGCAACAAATGGAACTGAAGTTGATTTCCGTGCAGTTCATGGATCAAGTGATGCACCTACTGTTGATGTAATAGCAAGAAACGTTGCGACTTTAGTAGATGACGCTTCTTACAGTGCGATCACTCCATACATTTCTGTTCCTGCTGCGAGCTATACGCTTGACGTTACTCCTGCTGCAGGTAGTCCAATCGTAGCATCATTCACTGCTGACTTAAGTACATTAGGTGGCGGATCGGCTGTTGTTTTTGCTTCGGGATTCTTAGATCCAACAACAAATCAAAATGGTCCGGCATTCGGACTTTATGCTGCATTAGCAAATGGAACAGTGGTTGCATTCCCTCCTACTAGTGTTGCTCGTCTACAGGTAATTCATAATGCTGCTGATCCTGCAGCATCTGCAGTTGATGTATATGTAAATGGTAGCATATTATTAGATGATTTCGCTTTCCGTACAGCGACACCATACATTGATGTTCCTGCAGGAGTGTTATTGAATGTTGGAGTTGCTCCGGGCAGCAGTACATCTGCAGCAGATACATTAAAGAACTTTGAAGTTACGCTTGCTAATGGTGGTGAATATATTGCCGTAGCTAATGGAGTTTTAAATCCTGCTAGTTTCTCTGTTAACCCTGATGGAACTTCTACTGCCTTCACTTTATTCCTTCAAGACCAAATGAGAGAAGCTGCAACAACAGGTACTGACGTAGATTTCCGCGTAATTCATGGTGCAAGTGACGCTCCTACAGTTGACGTTCTTGTTGGTGCAAGTATCTTAGTTGATAACGCTTCCTACTCGAATATCACTCCATACTTATCAGTTCCGGCTGCAGATTACACATTGGATATCACACCGGGCAATGACAATTCAACAATTGTTGCAAGTTTCAATGCTCCATTAACAGCGCTTGGCGGAGGTTCTGCTGTAGTTCTGGCTTCAGGATTCCTTGATCCGGCAGCGAACCAAAATGGCGCAGCCTTTGGATTGATCGCTGTTTTAGCTGACGGTACAGTGATCCTTCTTAACAATACTACAGGTATAGAAGAAAATAATGAAACTTCTAAATTCAATCTATATCCAAATCCTGCAAGTGACATGATCCGTATCGAACCTACAACTTCCACTTTGGAATCTGTTGTGGAGATCACAAATGCCCTTGGACAAATCGTTAAAACAAATACCTTAACAAATTCAACGCTTATCATTCCGGTTAGTGACCTTTCAAAAGGATTGTATTTTGTAAAAGTTCAAAATGAAAAAGCAAAACAGTTTCTAAATTAATTATTCAATAAGTAGTAAATTTTCAAAGCGAAAAAACGCCCGCCAAATTGGTTGGTGTTTTTTTTGTTTTTTTTTTTTTTTTTTTTTTTTTTTTTTTTTTTTTTTTTTTTTTTTTTTTTTTTTTTTTTTTTTTTTTTTTTTTTTTTTTTTTTTTTTTTTTTTTTTTTTTTTTTTTTTTTTTTTTTTTTTTTTTTTTTTTTTTTTTTTTTTTTTTTTTTTTTTTTTTTTTTTTTTTTTTTTTTTTTTTTTTTTTTTTTTTTTTTTTTTTTTTTTTTTTTTTTTTTTTTTTTTTTTTTTTTTTTTTTTTTTTTTTTTTTTTTTTTTTTTTTTTTTTTTTTTTTTTTTTTTTTTTTTTTTTTTTTTTTTTTTTTTTTTTTTTTTTTTTTTTTTTTTTTTTTTTTTTTTTTTTTTTTTTTTTTTTTTTTTTTTTTTTTTTTTTTTTTTTTTTTTTTTTTTTTTTTTTTTTTTTTTTTTTTTTTTTTTTTTTTTTTTTTTTTTTTTTTTTTTTTTTTTTTTTTTTTTTTTTTTTTTTTTTTTTTTTTTTTTTTTTTTTTTTTTTTTTTTTTTTTTTTTTTTTTTTTTTTTTTTTTTTTTTTTTTTTTTTTTTTTTTTTTTTTTTTTTTTTTTTTTTTTTTTTTTTTTTTTTTTTTTTTTTTTTTTTTTTTTTTTTTTTTTTTTTTTTTTTTTTTTTTTTTTTTTTTTTTTTTTTTTTTTTTTTTTTTTTTTTTTTTTTTTTTTTTTTTTTTTTTTTTTTTTTTTTTTTTTTTTTTTTTTTTTTTTTTTTTTTTTTTTTTTTTTTTTTTTTTTTTTTTTTTTTTTTTTTTTTTTTTTTTTTTTTTTTTTTTTTTTTTTTTTTTTTTTTTTTTTTTTTTTTTTTTTTTTTTTTTTTTTTTTTTTTTTTTTTTTTTTTTTTTTTTTTTTTTTTTTTTTTTTTTTTTTTTTTTTTTTTTTTTTTTTTTTTTTTTTTTTTTTTTTTTTTTTTTTTTTTTTTTTTTTTTTTTTTTTTTTTTTTTTTTTTTTTTTTTTTTTTTTTTTTTTTTTTTTTTTTTTTTTTTTTTTTTTTTTTTTTTTTTTTTTTTTTTTTTTTTTTTTTTTTTTTTTTTTTTTTTTTTTTTTTTTTTTTTTTTTTTTTTTTTTTTTTTTTTTTTTTTTTTTTTTTTTTTTTTTTTTTTTTTTTTTTTTTTTTTTTTTTTTTTTTTTTTTTTTTTTTTTTTTTTTTTTTTTTTTTTTTTTTTTTTTTTTTTTTTTTTTTTTTTTTTTTTTTTTTTTTTTTTTTTTTTTTTTTTTTTTTTTTTTTTTTTTTTTTTTTTTTTTTTTTTTTTTTTTTTTTTTTTTTTTTTTTTTTTTTTTTTTTTTTTTTTTTTTTTTTTTTTTTTTTTTTTTTTTTTTTTTTTTTTTTTTTTTTTTTTTTTTTTTTTTTTTTTTTTTTTTTTTTTTTTTTTTTTTTTTTTTTTTTTTTTTTTTTTTTTTTTTTTTTTTTTTTTTTTTTTTTTTTTTTTTTTTTTTTTTTTTTTTTTTTTTTTTTTTTTTTTTTTTTTTTTTTTTTTTTTTTTTTTTTTTTTTTTTTTTTTTTTTTTTTTTTTTTTTTTTTTTTTTTTTTTTTTTTTTTTTTTTTTTTTTTTTTTTTTTTTTTTTTTTTTTTTTTTTTTTTTTTTTTTTTTTTTTTTTTTTTTTTTTTTTTTTTTTTTTTTTTTTTTTTTTTTTTTTTTTTTTTTTTTTTTTTTTTTTTTTTTTTTTTTTTTTTTTTTTTTTTTTTTTTTTTTTTTTTTTTTTTTTTTTTTTTTTTTTTTTTTTTTTTTTTTTTTTTTTTTTTTTTTTTTTTTTTTTTTTTTTTTTTTTTTTTTTTTTTTTTTTTTTTTTTTTTTTTTTTTTTTTTTTTTTTTTTTTTTTTTTTTTTTTTTTTTTTTTTTTTTTTTTTTTTTTTTTTTTTTTTTTTTTTTTTTTTTTTTTTTTTTTTTTTTTTTTTTTTTTTTTTTTTTTTTTTTTTTTTTTTTTTTTTTTTTTTTTTTTTTTTTTTTTTTTTTTTTTTTTTTTTTTTTTTTTTTTTTTTTTTTTTTTTTTTTTTTTTTTTTTTTTTTTTTTTTTTTTTTTTTTTTTTTTTTTTTTTTTTTTTTTTTTTTTTTTTTTTTTTTTTTTTTTTTTTTTTTTTTTTTTTTTTTTTTTTTTTTTTTTTTTTTTTTTTTTTTTTTTTTTTTTTTTTTTTTTTTTTTTTTTTTTTTTTTTTTTTTTTTTTTTTTTTTTTTTTTTTTTTTTTTTTTTTTTTTTTTTTTTTTTTTTTTTTTTTTTTTTTTTTTTTTTTTTTTTTTTTTTTTTTTTTTTTTTTTTTTTTTTTTTTTTTTTTTTTTTTTTTTTTTTTTTTTTTTTTTTTTTTTTTTTTTTTTTTTTTTTTTTTTTTTTTTTTTTTTTTTTTTTTTTTTTTTTTTTTTTTTTTTTTTTTTTTTTTTTTTTTTTTTTTTTTTTTTTTTTTTTTTTTTTTTTTTTTTTTTTTTTTTTTTTTTTTTTTTTTTTTTTTTTTTTTTTTTTTTTTTTTTTTTTTTTTTTTTTTTTTTTTTTTTTTTTTTTTTTTTTTTTTTTTTTTTTTTTTTTTTTTTTTTTTTTTTTTTTTTTTTTTTTTTTTTTTTTTTTTTTTTTTTTTTTTTTTTTTTTTTTTTTTTTTTTTTTTTTTTTTTTTTTTTTTTTTTTTTTTTTTTTTTTTTTTTTTTTTTTTTTTTTTTTGACTGATTATTATACAATATCGATTTTTAAATCAAACTAGTTTTTAATTACTTTATTTGAATATAAAACAGCTCCTTCGCTTAAGATCTTTATGATATAAACACCTGAAGGAATATCAGTGATCTGATCAAACTCAAATGTTGCACTTCCTCGTGATGCTCGAACATCTTTATGAACGATCAGATTTCCAGACAAACTATACAATTCAAAAACAAGATTTGCTTCTTCTTGAATTGAGTATTGCACTTTCAATTGATCCGAAAAAGGATTAGGCGCAACAGAAAGAACTTCAAAATCAACGATCGCTCCTTTTGACTTCACTGACACCGGATCAAAAACTTCAAACTTACCATTGTAATCGGTTTGAATAAGACGATAGAAAGAAACACCACTATAAGGATTGACATCATCAAAAGTGTAGTCATTTTGTATTGTTGAATTCCCTGCTCCCTGCACTATCCCTACTTTTTCAAATGAAAATCCGTCAGTACTTCTTTCAATCGTGAAATAATCATTGTTGATCTCACTCATCGTTTCCCACCACACGTGAACAATGTTGTTCTCATATTTTGCATTGAACGATGAAAGTTCAATTGGTAAGACATTCGAAGATCCTATAGATCCAAGAGTATAAACATTAAATATTGAGGAATTAGATGAAGCCAAAACTGTTCCTGCCGTAGCACTCCCGGTAGCAGATCCATTGCCCATATCGCTCCACTTATTTGCCAGAGCATTCCACCTGACAACCCTCAAATCTGAAACAGTTGAAACTCCACAGCTATTAGTATTCCAGCTTAAGGCTACAAATGGATTTGAAGCTCCACCAACTTTCGACAAAGTCCAATATTCACACCTGTTAATATTATTGAGTGATACATCCATATTACTTACTGAGTGCAGCAAATCTGGATCTGCATAAAAATATTCAGCAGTATATTGGTCAGTATTTGAACCGGGACTGGTTATAGCAATTGGCCTGTATCGATCATTTTTTCCGACTGGAAAAGTAAAGGCTTGATTTCCGATTTTACGCATTGGACCATTTACAAAGCTATTATCAGATACTGAACTTATTGATGAAACTCCATTCTCAATTGTCAACAAATTAGTTGAAGTAGTAGAAATATTTCCATTTATAAGTGCCAATGAACCATAGATAGAAATTGGAATGTTCAAAGTCAATCCGGTCGACGAATTATTCATACTCATTCCCGCACTCGTGGAGATTTTAATGCATCACCATAAAATGATTGCGGTCCGCTTCCTGAAAAATTTACAGTACCGCTTCCAGCAGCAAATGTGATAAGTGTATCCGAACCAACTGTTGAGATATCACCTCTGAAATTATTCATCCAATTATACGCAGGATATAAGATCCCATAACCATTTTGTTTGAACACTACGTTTGCATTGAAATTGTCGGGACTATTATTTGCTAAGATAAAATTTCCTGCCCCGGAGGTTCGAATAGTTACATTGCCATGAAATACATTTCCTCCATTCGATGAATTATTTGTTGCACCATTCTTTACAAATGAAGAAGTGCCATAAAATGTTGAACCATTTAGAAATAATTGCGGAGAACTCACATCCAGCGGTCCGTTAAATGTTGTACCTGTCTGAAAATAAATTCCTGCCGTTCCAGTCGGTATGAGAAGAGATTGTGGCGTTGTTCCGGCTTGATTAAAATTCCTCAGATATAAAGTTCCATTGGCAAATCCTGTTAGTCCAAACGAAATGGTATTACCATCTGAAAGTATTGCTGTCCCTGTACCTTGCCCAAACCGAATTGAACCAGTGGATGAATTGGCAAGTACGACATTGCCATTAAACTGAGTTCCGGTTGCGTCATTGTTAGCCAAATAAATAATTCCTGTCGACACATTTTTTACAGACAAATTTCCATTGTAAATATCCTTGTTAGTATTAGAAAATGTCCAGCTTCCGGAACCACCATTAACAATCTCAGTATTCTGATTAAACACATTATTACCTAGACAAGAGTTATTGTTGTTACTTGTTTTCTCACCATAAACTGTTCCATTGAACGTTGTTCCATTGAAATATAATTCAGGTGAAGTTGCAACGACAGTTCCACCGAAAATTGAATTACCTCCAAATGTCAATATAGCGGTTCCGGTTAAGTGAAAATATTGTGCAGTATCACCTAATTGATTAAAATTTTGAAACAACAATGTTCCTTTCGAAAATCCTGAACTGCCAACTGTAATTGTTTTACCTAGCGCAAGTGAAGCAGAACCGGAATATCCCGGCCATCCAAAATCAACTCCATTTGTCCCTGTACCTATTGTTGAATTCACAATAATATTCTCATTGAATTGAGTTGTACCTCTTAAGTTAAATCTGATCAAACCATCGGTAGAAGTCGATAAATTATTCACTAACACATTTCCATTAAAGACATTTGTAGCTAAGGTATTGCCTTCGCCGATCAATATTCTTGTATCTGTTCCCGTTCCTGCATTATTGAATGTGACATCGCCGAAATATTGATTACCAGATGAATTATGACCAATGTAGATATGGCTTGTACCACTATTATTCAATTCAAGTCCATTTGAAAAAATATCCGGAGCTGAATTACCAAGAAGCAAATGACCTGTACCGGCGTTTGAAATAATAGCTTTATCCGTGAAAATGTTTCCTCCTGCGCCATTATCGTTACCCGGTCCGACTTTTTTCAAAATCGAAGTAGAATCGAATTGACAACCGTTTAAGAACAGATTTCCGGAAGATGAAACGAAATTTCCACCAAATCGGCTTGCAGGTCCAAGCGTTAGTGAAGCTGTATTTCCCATCATCAAAGAGTCATCTGCATTTCCATTTTGTGTAAAACGAATTAACTGAAGATTCCCATTTACAAATCCAAGATCTCCAAATGAAATATTTTTTCCCGCGGCTTGACTTGCACTACCGGAATATCCGCTCCAGCTAAAATAAACTCCGTTGTTCCTGTTTGCCGGCCCGGAAGTATTACTAAGAATTATATTCCCATTGAAAGTGCATGTTCCTCGTAAATTAAATCGAACTAAAGAAGTCGTAGCTGTAGCAGTATTTATAACAACAACATCATCATTGAATACTGCTGATGACGATGCATTTCCATCTGCAACAAGAATTCGATTATCATTGCCATTTCCATTGAGTAAAAAATTAACTTTCCCATTAAAGACATTTCCTGCGGAGCTATTTGCCAATTGCAAATAAGCTGTGCCGGAATTAGTAAAATCCGCTTTATCGTTAAAAACATCAGGCAAAGTATTTCCCATAACAATATTTCCTGCTCCATTATTGGCAAGTGAGAACTCTTTCATGAATGTATTTCCACCGGTAGATGTTTCTGAGGCAGATCCAATTTTTGTAATGGAAACATCATCTGAAAATCTAGCTCCATTAAAAGAAACACCTCCGGTTGTTGCTGTCAATTTTCCGTTCCAAACTAAATTGGGACCAAATACTAATGAAGAATTCATGCCCATCAATATCGAATCTGATTCTAAACCAGTTTTATTAAACTTAATCAAACTCAATACCCCCTTAGAAAATCCGATGTTGCCTATTAAAATGTGCTTTCCGTCAGTAAGTGACGCTGTACCATTGTATCCTGACCCTCCAAAATAAATACCGTTACTTGAAGTACCTGTGCCTCCGGTACTGTTGACAATAATGTTACTATTAAAAGTACATGTACCTCGTAAATTGAATCTCAGATATGCTGAGGTCGCATTAGAAATATTATTGACTGTTAAACTATCATTGAAAGTTGCACTTGCAGTAGCATTACCTTCGCAAATGAAAATTCGATTTGATGCACCATTCCCGGAATTCAACAATTGAACGGTACCATTAAAAATATTTCCGGCAGACGAATGGCAAAGATAAATATCTGAAGTCCCAGAGTTATTAATCATTGTTGCGGAATGAAATACATCAGGCATTGAATTACCGGTCAAAAGATACCCTGAACCGGAATTTGTGATTTCCACTGAATCCGTGAAAATATTTCCGCCTGTACCGGCATTGTTTCCTGCACCGGTTTTAACCAATGAAACTTTGTTGTTGAACGTTGCGCCATTTAATACAATTCCGCCCGCTTGTCCAAAAACAGTTCCATTAATTATTGAAGTCGGACCAAAACTCAATACGGAATTAGTTCCAAGTGGCAATGCAAGATCATATGCAGATGTCTGATTAAAATGTCTCAATGATAATGTTCCTGCAGAAAATCCCAAATCACCAACAACGATATTAGAATTTACACCAATAGTAGAAGTACCGGTCCCGCCACTGAACAAAACTCCATTTCCCGAAACAGAATTTACATAAATGCTGTCATTGAATAGTGTACCTGACACATCATTATAAGCAGGATATATAGCAGCAGTCCCGGAATTAGAAAATGTAACAACTTTATTAAATACATCTTTAACATTATTGGCAAGTAATATATTTCCACTTCCATTATTTATAAAAGTGGTATTGCCATTAAACGTATTATTACCATATGAATTATCGTTCCCACTTCCTCTTTTCAAAATTACCAGATCACGATTAAAAGTGGTTGATCGCATAGTCACATTTAATGCAGAAACATTCAAACTTGCATTAAAGGTTGGACCACCAGCTGAATTTCCAAAAACACAAGAAGATCCAGTAGTATTGATTAACCCAAGTGAATCGAAATCAGAAATAATTCCACCATTGAAAGTTGCATTTCCCAGTATATTCAAATGACCGCCGTGTAATTCAATAATTGCACCTGCATTGAGAGTGAAATTGCCCAACAAAGTCAAATAAAAGCCATTGAAATCAATTGAAGTGCTATTATTACAAATCAAATTTGTAATTTTTACCTCTGAGGTTAAATTTAGTGGTCTTGTTGCAGCTCCAATCGTAATTATATCGACTGAATCAGGTACTGCATTTGGAGTCCAATTACCTGGAGTATTCCAATCACTGGAAATGCTGCCATTCCATGTATAAGAAGTGCCTGCCAAAACTGACTGCACATTCGAAAACATAAAAAAATATAAACAAGATCCAAAAACAAGCAAGAAACAGGAAGAAATTATTACAATTCTTCTTAAACGAAATTTTTGAGCCACACCCGGGCGCAAAAAAATTCTCTTTCTGCTGTCCTTTTTTCCACTATTATTCCTTTTTTCCACAATAAAGAAATTAATGTCACCACAAACGACATCTTCCTTTTAGTGCAATGGAAGCAATTTGTTCGACAACTTCAATGGGAAATCTTACAAAAACAGGCTTAAAAATCAATACTCTCCCCCAACTATTCTTCCATTCAAATTCAAACTCTCAGGAAAAACCGGCAAATTCCATGGCGCTGATGTACTACCGATCGTGTCAGTGAGTGTTTTCATAAAGGCAATCAGTGATTTCTTTTCTTCAGGCGTTAAATTCAATTTGTCAGAAGACAACGTTTGATTCGGAACATTCAATCCAAGACCTGCACCACCACCTTCATTATAAAATTCTACTACTTCTTCCAATGTGTTGAATGCACCATTGTGCATGTATGGTGCTGTCAATTCAACATTTCTTAATGTAGGCGTTTTGAAGCCTCCCATGAAGATCTGAGTTTTATATCGACCTCCTCTACCTTCATCAGGATCTAAAACCGGCTTCTTCAAATCACTAGTCAAAGTTGTTCCTAAATTTTCAAATTCACTCTTCGTATAATTCGGAGGTACTAGTCCGCTGAACATTGGCAAGTAATGACAAGAGCCGCAATTGCCTTTTACCATAAAAGTTTGAAAGCCCAATTTCTCTTCATCAGTAAAATCATTTAGTTCTCCCCTAACATTTTTGTCAAATCTGCTATTCAAAGATGTTAGTTTACGTTCATACTCTGCAATGGCATTTGAAATAGAAATGTTACTGATCACTGTATCCGCACTACCTTCGAATGCTGAATGGAATAATTTTCGATACTCATCCGATTGACTTAATTTCACTACAACTTCTTCATAACTGCTTTTCATTTCTTTCTCATTCAATAAAACGTGAGCTACCTGATCTTCCAGATCAGTTGAACGGTTATCCCAGAAATAATTTCGTTGCAATGCGACATTTAAAATTGTAGGTGCATTTCTTGAAAGAAACATTCCTGCATGAAATCCACTGCTGGTCTTCAACTGATCAGTGAAAGCCATTTCAGGTCGATGACATGATGCACAAGCTCTTATTATTCGAAGAAAGTACCGGATCAAAAACAAGATTTTTCCAAGTTCAGCTACTTCTCTTTTGTAATTTTTATCTTCTCCCCTTGGATTATAAAAAAATGCATTGAATCCCTCCTTGTCAAAAATTGATCTTTGATCATTTCTTAATGCGGATGATTGAACAAAACTACCTTTCGGCAGCGTTTTCAAATAAGAACTAATAGATGTACTTAAAGGAAGATAACACGCTTTTAGACATTCTACATAATTTAGTTTCTCTAATTTTGTTGTTCCTTCCAGGTACTGAATTGTAATGTCCAATTGATCGGCAATAGTTTGAACTTGCGCATTATTTTCATTTCCGTAAATAAGAAAAATCATCATTTTGATACTTGCAAGTGATGCTTTGATCTCATTTAATGAGTTCTGTGAATCAGGAGTATCGAATTGTGCAATGCCTAATGAAAAATGTCTGTTTACCTCCGATTGAATTGCCTGGAAAAAATGTCGCTCTTCCAAATTCATAGTTAAAAAAGCTCTGCTTATCGATGAATAAACAAGCAATAAATGATCGATCTGTTTCAACAATTCAGTTTTACTTTTTGGTATTTCATCCGACCATAGCTCTCCTTCTATAACTTGAAATCCGGTTGGCTTAACTATCATTTGCTTGGGCTCGTCTTCATATTCTACTTCAGAAACAACAGGACCATTCATGTTTTGATCACTAACAGGAAAGTAGAATACTGAAAAGGCTTCATTCCGTTTATAAAAAGTCTGCATTCAATAAAGAGAGACTTTAGTCCGGAAAGGTTTTCAGGGCTAAGATCGCCGGATTCGACTTCTTTCCTAAGTAACTGTACTTTACCAATTAGATCATTAAAATTCTGTTCATAGAATCCGTGAACGACTTCTGTAATGTTCGCATTTCTATCATCTACCCTATTCGTAGTAAACGATGAAAACGAGCAAGCGAATAAAATAATTAAAACGAAAACAAGTTTACGCAACATAAGACCTACTTTTTAAAACGAAAAATAACGCTTCCTTTTCTAGGTTGATCATCGCCCAGGAGAAATCCAAATGGCTTCAGTGGTTCAATACGATCAAATACGACTTTCAATATTGCTATTAACGGAATTGACAAGAACATTCCTGAGATTCCCCATAGAGCACCGCCAACTATTACGACAATAATAGAAACAAGAGCGTTAACTTTCACTTTACTTGCAACTACTTTAGGGACAATAAAATTATTGTCAATGAACTGTACTAACATATATGCCATCAATACCCAAAGTGCATCAATAGGTTCTCCTGTAGCGATTGCCACTAACATAGGAATTGCTATTGCAACCAATCCACCTATGTATGGAATAACATTTAAGAGTGCCCCAATTAGTCCTATTAATATGGCATACTGTATCCCAATGATAAACAAGCAAAGAGAGTTCAAGATCGCTACTATTAGTGCTTCAAGCAGGAGTCCAACCAGATAACTTTGGACTAATCGTTTTGATTCAAATAAAACTTCTTCAGCTATTTTGTGACGGTTGCCTTTGAACAAGCGTGAAATGAACTCCAGCAATAACGCTTTATAATACAATATCATAAAAATATAAACAGGTAAAAGAAATACAATGATCAAAACGCCACTTATCGTTCCCAGTGTCTGCCCGATTAGATTAGCACTGATTTTCATTCCTTCCCTTTAGTCTTATTTACCCATTCATTTATTTTCCATTTACTAATATTGAACGTTTGTGAAACCCAGTCAATGCTATCTTTGAACATGACTGCAAACTTTGACTTTAACTGCGGGAAACTTTCGCTGAATCCGGCTAATTGCGAGCCAATAAAGTAGAATAAGGCTGTAAGGAGAAAAATGCTAACCAACAAAGCTATGAGTATCGCAGGAACTTTTCCGATACCATATCGGCACATAAGATTAACAAACGGATTTAATACAATCGAAATGATAACAGCAAAAACAATTGGAATTATTATGTCTTGTCCAATGTACATAATATAGAAGAATGCCAATGTCCCAAGCAATATGAGCGACATTTTAACATAAAAAGGAATTTTTATTTGAGTTGAGTCCATCGGAATTATGTAAGTCGATAAGTTACAATTTATGGATAAATCCGATTTAAACCTAACTTGATTTAATTTCCGGCCTGACAATCATCAAATTAAAGAAAATTGAAGATAACGTTCAAACCTTAAATACTTTAAAAAACGCTTCCTCATAATTTCCACCTATAGGGATTTCTTTATCTGCAACATACACAACTTTATTTCTGACTTGTTTAATTCGTTTAAATGGCACGATGAAAGAACGATGCACTCGAATAAAATCTGTTATAGGAAGTTTTTCAATCATCAACTTCATTGTCATCCTAGCTACAATGATCTTTTCATTTGCAAGGTATATTTTCAAATAGTCGTCCAGACTTTCAATTAACATGATGTCATCATAGTTAATTTTTATCAGGCTATAATCTGCCCGGATATAAAGGGATTGATTAACTGTTCCCGGAGATTGTCGCGAGTATGAATAAAAGTCATTTGCCTTCTTTATTGCTTGTTGAAACCGATCGAAAGAAAAAGGTTTTAGAAGATAATCGATCGCATTGAGGTTAAACCCTTCCACAGCATATTCACTGTAAGCAGTGGTAAATATCACCATTGTTTCCTGTTCGAGCGATTTGTAAAAATCTATTCCTGTAATTGAAGGCATATTTATATCCAGAAAAATCAAGTCGACCGGAAATTTTCTAAGATATTTTAATGCCTCATTTGGACTTGTAAAAGTTTTTTCCAATTGAATATGCTCTGCATTTGCACAAAAGTTCTCTATAACTTTTAATGCAGGTGGTTCGTCGTCGATTGCTATTGCTTTAATCATATCAGTTCAAGAGTTAACTCAACGCTGTATTCATCAGCCAGATCACTAAACTTCAATTTATATTTTGAAGGATAGATCAATTTAATTCTATTTATTGTATTCTCTAAACCAACCTGGTTACTAAGGTCAGAATTTGAAATTGAATTTACTTTTTTATTCTTTACCAACAAAAACAATTTATGGTTTGAAATTTTAAGGTCAATTACGATGGTTGATTTTTCATCAGGGTTTACACCATGTTTAAAGGCATTTTCAATAAATGCAATTAAGATCAAAGGCGCAATTCGATTTCCAAAATATTCACCGGAAATCTCAAAATTTACATCTGCAGTATCACCCAATCTTATTTTTTGAAGGTCAACAAAATCACGGATGTAGTTGATTTCCTTTTCCAGAGAAACAAATTCGGCAGATGATTCGGTGAGGACATATCGCATCATTCCGGACAACTTGACTACAGCAGTTGGTGTATAGTCTGATTTCTCAATAGCAAGTGAATAAATACTATTGAGTGTATTAAAAAGAAAATGCGGATTGATTTGAGCTTTCAAGTAAGATAATTCAGCGTTGAGTTTTTCTTTTTCAGTCCTGCGTAATTGACCTCTGGTTTTAATCACCAATGAAAACAAGATCACAAACAAGAATAAAATAAAACTTTGGGTCGCTTCAAAAGCAAGGTGATGAAGATCAAATCCAAAAAAATGTTGTTGATGACCTCTCCTACCATGTCTGCCTATATGCGGACCTCCTTGCTCATCATCATGATCGTGAAAAGGCCTTCCACTAACCACTGACTCAATATTACCATTGGCAGGTACACTATCCCGAGTAATATGTTCATCTCCCATTCGGGTTTCATGAGGTGGACCCGGTGGCCTCCCATGCCTTTCAATAGTATGTCTTTCCGAAAAAAAAATTACCCTTGGTACAATAATAATTGTAGCAAATGAAATTAATACAAAGAAAATATATTTGAAACGTTTTCTTGGAAAATAATATTTAGGGAGTAGGAAATAGAAATTAAAATAGAAAAAAAGGAAAATCAAAAAATAGCCTAGAATATCACGGAGTACATGAGAATCTGTAATTGATTCAAAAGAAACCTGTGGTCCGGGAGCTAATAGTACTGCGAATGCCAAAAATGCAAAGCAAGAAAGTATATGAAGAAAAATCTGAATATACTTCCGCTGCACTTTTCCGTATGATTGATAGTCTTTGATTCTGCAAAAGTGCCTCAAAATGGTAATTAATCAAACCTTTTGCGATAATAAAGTAGATTATAGAGGTAGAAGAAGAAAAACCGGAATCGACAAACATCGGAAGATCATCAACTTCCTACAACGACTTAAGAAAGGCGAAAAGCGCTTTTCTATCAATGGTTGAAAGTTGTTTCACAAAATCAACTGAAAATTCAGCTTCGCCACCATGCCACATCACTGCTTCAACTAATGTTCGTGCACGACCATCGTGTAAATAGTATGCGGGATAATTTACCGTTTCCAATAACCCGACTCCCCATAAGGGTGCCGTGCGCCATTCATATCCATCAGCACGGAAATCCGGGCGATGATCTGCCAGTCCTTCTCCCATATCGTGAACCAACAAATCAGTATATGGATGGATTAATTGATTGGACATAGCAGGAAAAGCCACATTTACATTCGTTCGGAAATTAGACACATGGCAAGAAGAACATTTCGCCTGATCAAACAATTCTTTGCCACGTATCACATCTGCCTGAGTAACATTTCTTCTGGCAGGAACTTGTAATGTCTGAACATAAAACTTTACTGCTTGCAAAACACTGTCAGGCACTTCAGGATCATCCTGTAACAAGTCCGTTTGTGATTGGCCATGAGTAGTTTCGTTTTTGAAAACACTGCTTGTCACTCCCATATCATTGTTATAAGCTGCAGCAACCTGAGTGAGAATTGAAGCAGTATTCGATTTATGTCCAAACCTTCCTAACAGTACAGAATTCATTGTCGGTTCCCAAACATAATTTGGTTTTCCGCTGATACCGTCACCATCCGTATCGCTAATATCAGCATTTGCAACAATATCAGATTCCGGAATATTTTCCAGAAGGCCTAACCCGAATACAGGAGGTGCTAATCGTGGCGACAAGTAGTAAGGAACATTAATTGGAACATGCAGATCTGTTAACACATACGTCGGTGTACGCAATTCATACTGCTCACCATCAGAAAATGAATAAGTCTGATAAGAGTAAACAATATTTATTTGAGCTTCTTTTACCTTCCCTTGTATGGCTTTATCCTGAATCTGTGTTCCATATCCGGGAACAGGCAAACTTCCTCCATTTTGGTCTGTGCCATCAGTACTGATTCTCACTAAAAGCGATGATTCGATAAATCCTGCTGTAGGCACTCCTTTTCCATCGTTATGATGACAAGAAACACATGAAGTATTGTTGAATGCCGGACCAAGTCCTCCGAAAAAAAGTGCAGGTGCAGTTACAAACGATTGTTCAAATTCTGCATCACCTAGATCATGAATGCCTTCATCGTGAGCTGACATACCTACAAATGGATGACTGAAAGCTTGTGATGTAAAATCGAAAGTAGTTTGAGAACCGCCACTGAGACGTTCATCATAATCATTTTCAGGAAAAAGTTCTGCCTTTCGACATCTGCTCAATCCGAATATGAATGAAAATACAATAACACTTAAAACAATTTCTTCATGGAAGGCAAAATTATATCAATCTTTAATGTTTGCGATAATGAAATCCATTAGATCCGTTTCAAGAGTTTCTTTTAAGGCGTTGATCTTGCTTTGAGTATTTAAAATTTGCACCGGTTGATTGTAAATAGCAATCCCGTAATTTTGATCAATTGCAGAAAATGAATTGATGGCTGCATCAATTTCAGCGCGAATTGTATTGTCGAGCGACAAATTTAATGTTGCGACGAGTTCATTTAAGCCGGTTCCATCATTAATATAAGTACACATATAGGCGTTCTTTACTCCGCGAATATTATTTGTAAAGTCAGTTGTAGAATTATGCGCAAATTGCGATTCTTCTAAAAGTGAATCCTGAGCAACAAATGGATCTTCCATTTTGCCATTAGCAACTTCATCACAAATTCCAATCAGTGAATTGACAATTGTAATGAAAGCATCTTTTCGGGATGCAAATCTGGTGCTCCCATTTCCGGAAGATGTTAATTGAAGAGAAAATTACCGGTTTGTGCAGGATCCCAGCTGTTTTTTAAACTCAATGTAATTGAATTCAAATTAGTACTTAATGAAGCGAGATACTCAAGTTCACGAGCACTGAAATCTGCTGCACTTCTTACTCCTGTATTTCCGAAGATCAAATATTCAATTGGATGAAAACCTTTCAGCGTTGTTGGAAGTGGATCAATATCAGCCGGCGTTAATGGAGAAGTTGTTGCTAAAAGTGAATCCATATCGACATGGTTGATAGGCCATGAATCCATCATTGGATCGTAGTTGAAATCTTCTACCGGACCAAATAAATAACTTTCCGATAACTCCCATTCACTCCGTGTATCTTTCCAGGCTTGACGAATCAACTCCAAAGTTGAATCACCTGGCTGACCAACAAACGACTGAATCAGATTGTTCATTGTTGTTGATCTGGTATGGATCTGAAAATAATTAAGAATACACTTGCAAAATCATTAGAATATTTTGCTCAAGTTCAGAATTATTGGTTTCCGTTATTACTTCTTCTTTTTACATCCGTTAATTAGAATCAACGTAAGTAATAAGAGGGAAAGAAATTTTAAAATGAATAATTAATAATTGTCCCAGATATCTTATCGCCTTCATTATTAATTATTAGTTATTAGTTATTAGTTAAAAACTGTACCCCAATCCCAAATTAACAAACACATTGTTCGATTCATAAGGAGGAGCTGTTGGACTTGGGTTAATGATCAAGTCAGGATTTTGTTCGCCGGTTGATAAGAAACGAGCGTCTAATTTAAAAACTACATTTCTTATTGGCAGATAACTAAATCCAACAACTATATTTTGCTGATCAACGGTTGGATCAATGATTCCATTCGTTGGTATATCAGAGTTTAGATCCATATCTTCCAGTCGGGCAAATGCAATTAATTTGGCTATGCTGCTCGAGCTCTTTGATTGATAAACAGCATACGCTGCTTCAACATAACCACCATATGCAAATGCAGGAGTATTATTGGCATAGGCACGATTTATAGATGCCGCTTGTGGTATTGAAACCGTTGTTGCCAAAACTTTAATTGCCAGTCGTCCATTAGTGTAGCGAATGTTTCCTTCACCAATACCAACTGCAGTCCCGAAAATACCTGATTCCAGTTGAAGGCTATCCGCTTCACGTGAAGAGAGCCCTGCACTTCCACCGTAATAACCACTCAATTGAAATTTGAACTTTTTATAAGTATATTCAATTGCTCCTGTCAGGGCGAGATTGTTGGCCGTTGCATCACGACCTTCATATCGACCACCACGGATCAATGTACCATGCTTGAATCCTGCAGAGTTTAGTCCGTTAACCAATCCGATAGAATAAGTCAACGGTAGTTTAGACAAACTGCCAACGTAAGTCACACCCAACTCGCGCCATGTTGATGGAATGACCAATGTTTCGATTCTATTTCTTTCATTACCGTGATAATTATCGGGCAAGTGATTCTGATTAAGCAAACCAATTTGAGGGATGAACAATCCAAATTTCCAATAATGATTTGGATCTACGTTGTATTGAATGAAGCACTGTTCTAATGCCAGTTCACCGCCTTCTTCACCGCCTTCAATTTTTGCATCTTCCAATTCTAACTCACTGAAAAAAGAAAACTTTTTATTGAAGCGATGTCCAACAAATAATACAAATCTTTCCAAATTCATTTTAGAAGTTTCCAGATTCTTGTCATATTGATAATATGCAACTCCATAACCACCTACTGAAGTTACTTTTTTTGAAGTATCAACTATTAATGCATCTTCTGCGGTATTAGGAGGCATCTGAGCCAAAACTGATGTACTCAATAAACAAATCAGGATAATAAGTAATGTATTAATTTTCATCTTATTTAGATTAATTCTAATTATTAGGTGGCAAAAGTGCATCTTATTTAGATTAATTCCAAATAAGGCTAATACATTTTTTCAACAATAATACATATTGATTTTCAACACATTACATAAGTTTGGTGCTTTAAAATCGAATAAAAGTCAAAAAATTCAGATATTCCCGACTCAAAATCATAGAATTGAAAAGACTATTCATAGGATTAATTTCAATATCAATCCTGACCAATTGCTATAATAAGAAAGAATCTGCTTTGACGCCTCTAACCGGTGTTTCTTCAAAAATTGAAGACGAGAGATCAATGCGCGATGATTGGTCGAAGGACAATACAGTAGTCGTTCACACGATCTCCGATCCAGACAACTTACACCCAACCAATGGCAACTCAGCACCAAGAAGCGAGATCATGCTTTTGACTCAGCGATCGGTTCTTTATACTGATTATGAAAATCAGTCAATGATTCCGGGATTGGTAAAAAAATCGCCGATTGCATTAGAAGATGGACTGACATATATATATGAATTAAAGACAGGTCCAAAATGGGATGATGGTACCCCATTTACAATAGACGATATTTTATTCACTGCCAAAGCCTACATGTGTCCACTTGTAAATGATCCCGCTGTAAAGACCTATTGGAAAAATTTAAAGGATATAGAAATTGATGGTAGCAATCCTTCGCTTTTCAAAGTTATTATGAAAACCAAAAACATTCAAAATGCATTTTGGTTTGGCTCCTTTGGTGTCTTGCAAAGAAAATTTCATGACCCCAATAATATTCTGGCGAATTATTCAATAAGCCAATTCAGTGACACCTCTTTTAAAACTACTGGCGATACTATTCTGATGAACTGGGCCAATGAATTTAATTCTGACAAGTATGGTCGTGATCCAAAATTCCTTAATGGACTTGGAATGTACAGAGTTGAAAAATGGGAATCGGGTCAATTCATTACTCTAATAAAAAAGAAAGATCATTGGACAGAAAATTCTATTGATTACCACGAACATTCATATCCGGATAAAATAATTTTCAAGATAAACAAAGATGATAATTCACAACAATTAGAATTTAAGAACCAGAATTTTGATGTCAGTACAAATATTTCAATGAGCAGTTTTCTTGCCCTCAATGAAAATGAAATGTTCAAAAAAAATTATAGTTCTTACTTATCACCTACTTTCAACTACACTTATATTGGAATGAATCAGCTACCGCAGTCAATGAATAGAAAGCAACTATTCACTGACAAAGAAACAAGGCGAGCAATTGCACTTAGTGTTCCTATTGATAAGATCACCAAACTCATCTATGGTCAATACAGCGATCAATGTCATCAAATGATCAGCAATGTTTCTCCATTGAAGAAAGAATTTAATTCGTCCTTAAAACCATTGGATGTAGATCTGAAAGCGGCAAATAAATTACTTGCAGAAGCAAATTGGAAAGACAGTGACAACGATGGTATTCTTGACAAAGTTATTGATGGTGATAAAATAAATTTTGAGGCTGATCTCAATTATCTCAATACTTCACCCGACTGGAGAGACATGGCACTTTTGATCAGTGAAGAGTTGAAAAAAATCGGAATAAAAATAAATCCGGTTCCAATGGAGTTGAAACTTTTTATTGAAAAGGCGAAATCGCACGATTTCGATATGATGCTGGGAAGTTGGGCCGGTGGTTCCTTTTCTGAAGACTTTACACAACTTTGGCATACGAACAATTGGACAAATCACGGATCCAACTATTGTGGCTTTGGAAATAGTAAATCAGATGCATTGATCGATTCGATTCGACTTGAGATCAATCTACCAAGAAGAGATTCTCTTTCCCGATTGTTCCAAACGATAATCTATGAAGACCAGCCTTATGTCTTTTTATATACTTCAATGCGCAGAAACATCATCCATAGACGTTTTGCCAATAGAATGATCTTTGCAGACCGACCCGGAACATTGATCAATCCACTTCGTTTATTGTCAATAAATCCCGTCATAACTCTCCAAAATGGTATCGCTCCATAAGCAAGCTAAACAGTAAATTAGTGGCTCTGCATAAAAGGGCAAATGCGATCATACCTTCTTAAACGAATTTTAATATTTATCCCGGGAATACTTTTTCTCGTACTGCTTTCGTTTGTGCTTTTAAAAAATGCACCCGGAGATCCTGTTGAACAAATTCTTTCCGGTCAACATCCGGAAATGAGTTCTTCAAATCCGGCAAACGATGATGCAACATTACGTGCATAAATTGAACACAGACTAGGTCTCGATCTACCTCTTTTCTACTTCAACTTTTCTGACGATACATCTTTTTTACCCCATTTAGAATTCCATACTAAAAATCAATTTTCAAGATGGCTTTTTGGAAGTAGTGATTCTAATGGTATTATTAGAGGTGATTTCGGCTTCTCTTATCAGACCAATGAACCGGTAATAAATATCATCAGCTCAAAGATCGGATGGTCATTATTTTTTACATTGATTTCAATACTTATCGCCTACCTGATAAGTGTACCCCTTGGATTAAATTTAGCATTAGATCCGGGATCGAAAAAAGATCGTGCTTATAGCCTATTGTTCACTATACTCTTTTCCCTTCCGGGATTTTGGGTGGCCATGTTCCTGATGTTTATTTTTTGCAATCCTGAAATGATGAATCTACTGCCTTCCAGTGGAGTAATGCCAACCGGAGGATTCGATGAAAGTTTATCCATTTCAGAAAAGTTCATCCGCACGATACCCTTTCTGATTATCCCAACTATAACTTATACCTACAGCTCATTTGCATTTCTTACAGGTAACGTAAAGAATTCAATTGCACAAATTCTCCAATCAGACTATATCCGAACAGCAAGAGCAGAAGGGCTTAACGACAAAGGAATTTTGTATAAACATGCACTGCCAAATGCACTTCTTCCATTGATCACAATTTTCAGTCATGTTTTCCCTTATGCAATTGGTGGCTCAGTAGTGTTTGAGACAATTTTCAACATTCCGGGAATGGGATTGACGATCTTTCAAAGTATAGGTTCACAGGATTATCCCGTTGTGATAACGATCTTTCTATTCACGGGAATGATTACCATGGTAGGATTCCTGTTGAGTGACATTCTTTATGCAATTGCATAAAAGACTCTGAAGGTTTAACAACAAATGAAAGAACAGAATCAATCGACTGGAAAAATATTGCTTCAGAGTTCATACTCTATGCTCCAGTGTCTTGGTCGGCCGGTCATTCGGATCTTGAGAATGGAAACTATGTATCTCCTTTTGCAAAACAGTATTTTATCGACACCAATGGAGATAGAAAAGAATTACCTTTTTCAAAACGACATTTTCTTGGAACGACCAGAAGTGGTGAAGATGTTTTAGCAGGATTGATCCAGGGCACACGTATTTCTGTTTGGATAGGATTTGCGTCGATGTTTATTGCAGGAATTTTCGGAGTACTTATCGGTGGTCTGGCCGGTTTTCTTGGCGACTACAAATTCAAAGTTTCAAGAATCACTGTTTTTTATTTCATTTTGATGTTGGTTCCTGCCTGGTATTATTCTTTCACAATTCAATCAGATTTATTTCAGCATGTTTTTCAAATTCAATTATTAGTGGATTACTCAGACTAACCCTTTCAGTTATATTATTTGCATTTATCCTTCTTTGGCCACTTTTGATGAAAACTAAATTTCGCACAAGAAATTATTTTACTCGGAAAATTTCGATTCCAATCGATTTTATTATCATGAGAATTATTGAAATATTTTTATCGTTGCCGAGAATGGTAATGATCCTCACTATTGCAGCGATCACTAGGCCTTCCGTTAGCACGCTTGTATTGATCATTGGATTGACCTCATGGACAGATATTGCAAGGATTACAAGAGCAGAACTACTCAAACTCAGAGAAGTAGATTTTATCAATGCTGAAAAGTCGATTGGATTAGGAATAAAAGCTATCCTATTTAAGCATATCTTACCCAACATTACACCGGTAATAATTACAGTTCTCATTTTCGGTGTTGCATCCGCAATTATGACGGAAACCGGGCTTTCATTCCTTGGAATCGGGCTTCCGGCAGGCACAGTAACATGGGGAACATTAATGTTCGCAGCGAAAGAGAATTTTATGGCCTGGTGGCTCGTTCTCTTTCCGGGGTTGGCAATATCAATTTTATTGATCTCTCTGAATAATTATGGAAAGAGGTTGAGCTGATAACGTTAGATCCAAGGCGATTTATTAACAGTTTTTAACGAGCCGATTCATACATCATTCACTGAAATTTTAATAAAATTGCAGCGCTTACAAAATGCATTTTATCTTATAACGAAATAAATTAATCAAATATCAGGATTATGGATATTAAAGAAATCAACGAAAAAATTCATCGCGAATCAGCATTTGTTGATCTACTGATGATGGAACTTGGAAAAGTCATTGTAGGTCAGAAATACATGACAGAAAGATTAATGATTGGAATGTTAGCGAATGGCCACATCCTTCTTGAAGGTGTACCCGGCTTAGCAAAAACACTTGCGATCAAATCACTTTCGTCTGCTATACATGCAAAATTCAGTCGTATCCAGTTTACACCGGATCTATTACCGGCCGATTTGATCGGAACGATGATCTATAATCAAAAACAAGAAACTTTCAATGTTCGAAAAGGCCCCATCTTCGCAAACTTTATTCTTGCAGATGAGATCAACCGTGCTCCTGCGAAAGTACAAAGTGCTTTACTTGAAGCCATGCAAGAACGACAAGTTACTATTGGCGACAATACTTTCAAATTGGATGATCCGTTTTTAGTATTAGCAACACAAAATCCAATAGAACAAGAAGGAACATATCCGCTTCCTGAAGCACAAGTGGATCGTTTCATGCTAAAGATCGTAATTGGTTATCCAACGAAAGAGGAAGAAAAATTGATCATTCGTCAGAATATCAGCAATGACTTTCCAAAGACGGTTCCAATTGTAAATGTTGAAGAGATCACAAAAGCACGTGGTGTTGTTCGTGAAGTGTACATGGATGAAAAGATTGAAAAATATATTGTTGATATTGTTTTTGCATCACGTTCACCACAAGATTATAATCTTGGTAGTTTAAAACAACTCATTAGTTATGGTGGCTCACCTCGTGCCAGTATCAATCTTGCCCTTGCAGCAAAAGCGTATGCTTTCATCAAACGTCGTGGGTATGTAATTCCTGAAGACGTAAGAGCAATCTGTCATGATGTTATGCGTCATCGTGTTGGAGTAACATATGAAGCTGAAGCGGAAAATGTGACCAGTGAAACCATCATCAATGAAATTTTAAATGCTGTAGAAGTCCCTTAATAATTAGTAATTAGCAAATTGTAAATAGTAATTCGAAATTCTGTTAGAAAGTTGAAGGTGGAAACAACCGAGCTCTTAAAGAAAGTCAGAAAGATCGAGATCAAAACGAGAGGATTATCCAATCAGATCTTTTCCGGTGAATACCATAGCGCCTTCAAAGGGCGCGGAATGGCATTCAGTGAGGTTCGTGAATATACAGCGGGTGATGATATTCGAATGATCGATTGGAATGTTACTGCTCGTTTTGGACATCCTTATGTAAAAGTATTTGAAGAAGAACGTGAATTGACGGTTATGCTTGTTGTGGATGTTAGTGGTTCAGAATCTTTCGGAACTCATAATCAATTTAAAAAAGATCTGATCACTGAATTATGTGCTGTGCTCTCCTTTTCTGCAATTCAGAATAATGATAAAATTGGAATAATCTTTTTCAGTGATGTAATTGAAAAATTTATCCCTCCGAAAAAAGGAAAGTCGCATATTCTCAGAATTATCAGAGAGCTGATAGAATTCAAACCACTTCATACCAGAACAAACATTTCTGATGCATTAAGATACATGGTAAATGTTATCAAAAAGAAGTGCATTTGTTTTGTGATCTCCGATTTCCGTGATTCTAAATTTGATGATGCTTTAAGATTAGCCAATAAGAAACACGATATAGTTGCCTTACAGATCTTCGATAAGCGCGAAACAGAATTACCTGACTTGGGACTGCTGGAATTACAAGATTCTGAAACAGGACACCGACTGATTGTCGACACGTCTGACGCAAAAGTCCGTGCTTTGTATAAGAAGAACTGGGAAATGAATGATAAAAAGCTAACAGAAGTTTTTGCAAAAAGTGGAGTTGACCGTGCAAAGGTCAGAACAGATCAATCATACGTTCAACCATTGATGTATTTATTCAAGAAAAGAGGACGATTAGGAAAATAGTAAGTCAGATTATGCTCGAGAAAGTAATTAAATCATTTTTTATTAGTGCAGTATTTGTATTCAGTCAACCATATGGTTCAGTGGCTGCAAGTGCTGAGTCTGTAGTGAGTTCAAAAGTTGACACCAATCAGATTAGAATCGGTGAGCAATTCAATTTGGAGTTAAATGCTATTGCTCGCCCGAATATGGAAATAATATTTCCTGTACTACCGGACACATTCAACCATTTTGAAATTGTAAAGCGTGGGAAAATTGACACGGTTCCAAATTCTAATCCACCTGTATTACGACAACAATTTGCTGTAACTGCATTTGACTCCGGATTTTTTGTGCTTCCACCCTTTCCATTTCTAGTAAGAGACATCAAAAATTCTACTTCGGATACTATAACAACGGAAGCATTATTAATGGGTATAAGAACGATACCAGTTGATACAACAAAAGAAATCAAAGACATTAAACCGTTAATGAGTGTACCTTATCCATGGAGAGAGAAACTTCCATACATTATTGGTTCTTTGCTTCTTCTTGCCGGATTGATCTATGTTGCATATCGTTATTCAAATAGAAAAAAAGTAATTGTAGTTGCACCACCAAAACCAAAAACACCTGCCCATACACGTGCTTTAAAAATGCTCAAAGAAATTGAAGAGCAGAAGCTATGGCAGAATGGTTTTGCGAAGAAATACCATATTTCTGTTTCCGATACCGTTCGTGGATACATTGAAGAGCGTTTTGATATTCGTGCAATGGAACAAACCACCGATGAAACTTTGAAACTTTTTGGAAATAATATTATTCATGAAACACAAAAAGAAAAATTAAAATACCTGCTTCAATTGGCTGACATGGTAAAATTTGCAAAAGTTGAACCAATAGCACCTGAGAATGAACAGTCAATTGCAAATGCATATGATTTTATAAATTCCACTATACCTCAGGTAACAAGTAAGGAAGAAACAGTTGTCGGAAAGGAGGAGAAATCGTAATGGATAATATAAAATTTGCAAATCCATATTTCTTCTTGCTATTCCTGTTAATACCGGCAATGATCGCTTTTTTACATTTTGTATTTTAGCAAGAAACGGACTCAAATTCAATTTTCCGGATTTGAGAATTTCAATGGAATGCGTCCAACTTTTCGTCAACGCTTCCACTACCTTCCATTTGCATTTAAACTACTTGCTTTCTGTGCAGCAATTATAGCTTTGGCTCGACCTCAATCCAGTATGAGTGGCCAAGATATCCGTACAGAAGGAATTGATATCATGATGGCACTGGATATTTCTCCAGTATGCTGGCAGAAGATCTGAAACCGAACAGGATTGAAGCAGCGAAGAATGTTGCAGAAGAATTTATTGATAGTCGTCCGAATGACAGAATTGGCCTGGTAGTGTTTGGTGGCGAAAGTTTTACTCAATGTCCGTTGACGACAGATCATTCCGTACTCAAAAATCTCTTTGCCGGAATACAATCGGGAATGCTTGCCGACGGGACAGCCATTGGTGAAGGACTAGGTACTGCTGTTAACAGGATCAGAAACAGCAAAGCAAAAAGCAAAGTAATTATTCTATTGACAGATGGAGTTAACAATGTTGGCGCTATTGCTCCGGAGACAGCAGGAGAAATCGCCAAGACTTTCGGTATCAGAGTTTATACAATTGGTGTTGGAACAAGAGGAATGGCGCCTTATCCGTTTAAAACACCATTTGGAATACAATATCAGAATGTAGAAGTTCAAATCGATGAGCCTGTACTTAAAAAAATTGCTGATGAAACTGACGGAAAATATTTTCGCGCAACGAATACATCAAAATTAAAAGAGATCTACACAGAAATCGACAAGTTAGAAAAAACGAAGATCGATGTAAAAGAATTTCATAATTATACTGAAGAATTTTATCCATTCGCAATAGCCGCTTTGCTTTTTTTGCTGATGGATATAATTTTCAGATACACACTATTTAAAAAACTGCCATAATATGTTTCGATTTGCACATCCGGAATATCTGTATGCTTTGGCAGTCTTGCCACTGATACTTCTTGTGTATTTCTATCATTTAAGATGGAAGACCAAAGCAAGAAAACAATTTGGCGATCTTGCCCTTGTTGAAAGATTAGCTCCAAATGTTTCCAAAAACCAAACCGGTAACAAAATTGGTATTGAACTTACTTGGGATTTCATTAGTCATTATCGCCTGTGCTAATCCGCAGATCGGCACCAGACTCGAAGAAGTAAAAAGAGAAGGCGTTGACATTATCATTGCACTGGATATTTCTAACTCCATGAAAGCGCAGGATATAAAGCCCAGCCGTTTGGAGCGATCAAAACAAGCTATCAGCAGACTTATTGACAAATTGGAAAACGACAGAATAGGCATGGTCGTTTTTGCAGGCCAGGCTTATGTTCAATTACCGATTACATCAGATTATGCTGCGGCAAAATTGTTCCTATCTACAATTGACACAGACTTGATTCCAACACAAGGAACGTGTGTTGGTTGCGCTATTGATCTTGCTACAGAATCATTTGTAGGAAATGATAACAAACACAAAGCTCTCATTATTATCACCGATGGTGAAAATCACGAAGACGATGCAGTAGAAGCTGCAAAAAAAGCTCATGCTACGGGAGTAGTGATTCATACTATCGGAATGGGTTCACCCGATGGAGCTCCAATTCCGATATCAAGGAATGGATATCAAACAGACTTTTTAAAAGATAAAGCAGGAAATACTGTTATCACAAAATTGGAAACATTAACTTTAGAGCAAATTGCCAGTGAAGGAAAAGGCCAGTTTATTCAAGCTTCGAATAGTGACGATGGTTTATCGACTATTTTAGCTCAGATCAGCAAAATGGACAAGAAAAGTTTCGGTTCAAAACAATTTACGGATTACGAAGACCGATTCCAGTATTTTCTTGCAGCGGGCTTACTACTTCTACTATTAGAATTTACGATCACCAATAAAAGAAGCAAGATCATTCAACAAATGGATTTATTCAATGAAAAAAAATAGATCAATGAAAAATCAAGCAATAAAATATATCTGTCATTTATCCCTTTGCATTTTAATGATGCTTCTTTCATTTACGGGTCATTTACTTGCTCAAAGTAGTTACGACCTGATAAAAAAAGGAAATCAACAATATGACAATAAAAAATATTCAGATGCAGAAGTAAATTATCGTAAAACCATAACTGCCGGAAAAAACGTTAAAGAAGGAAGTTACAATCTTGGAAATGCCTACTTCAAACAAGGCAAATATGAAGAAGCAGCAAAACAATATGAAGGTGTAGGTGCATTAAAATCGTTGAGTCCGGAAGAAATTTCTAAAACTTACCACAACCTGGGAAATGCCTTTATGAAAGAAGAAAAATACCCGGAAAGTATACAAGCATACAAGAATGCACTAAAAGCCAATCCAAAAGATAACGATACTCGGTATAATTTGGCTTACGCACAGTCAAGACTTCAACAGCAGCAGCAGCAGCAAAACAAAGACGACAAAAACAAGGACAATAAAGATAACAAAGACAATAAGGATCAGCAAAAAAAACAGGAACAGGAGAAGAAAGACAAAGACCAACAACAGAAAGATCAACAACAAAAAGAACAGGATAAAAAAAATCAACAGAAACAAGATCAACAAAACCCTGAACAAGCGAAAAAGGATAAGATCTCAAAAGAAGATGCAGATAAGATCCTTCAAGCTTTGAATAACGACGAGAAAAAAACGCAGAAAAAAATTAATATGAAGCAGCCGGTTAAAGTTTCTATTGAGAAGCAATGGTAAGCATCATACAACAACAATTGAAATGAAATTAGAAAACCTACATATGCCATTCAAGTTTAGAAGTACAATTCTATTTTGCTTTGTCGTATGCCTGTTCACATATATTCCGACATTACGAGCACAAAATGAAAAACTAACAGCAACAGCATCAGAAACAACTGTTGCGAATGGTGACCAATTTCAAATTACATATAGTTTAAATGCTTCGGGCAAAGGATTTAAAGCTCCTTCATTACCGTATTTTGTTGTGGTAATGGGTCCAAGTCAGAGTCAGCAAATGCAGATCATTAACGGCTCAGTATCGCAGACTCTTTCATTCACCTATGTCTTACAAGCTACGAAAGAAGGTGTTTTTAAAATTGGAGCTGCGGAAATTACCGTTGGATCAACCAAGATCTTCAGCAATCCACTTACAATAACTGTTACAAAAGCTTCTGCTCAATCGCAAAGTCAAGGTCAAAGCCAGGGCCAAGGCCAACAAAATCAAAAGAGCGGCGAAAAAAACAATACCATTGAAGGTGGAGGAAAAAATGTTTTCATTAAAGCGTCAGTTGACAGAACAAATTCATATCAAGTTGAGGGGATAGTTGTATATTATAAACTTTACACAAAAGTTACATTGCTAAATTATGCAATTAGTAAATTACCATCGTTTACCGGTTTCTGGAGTCAGGATATCAATATGCAACAGCAATTGGAATTTCACAATGAAAACTATGATGGTGTAAGCTATAAAGTAGCAGAAATAAAGAAAGTGGTTCTCTTTCCTCAACGATCAGGAAACCTGGTTGTTGATCCAATGGAAGGCGAAGTAATCGCAAGAGTACAAGTTAAAAAACAACAACAGCAAAAAAACAATGATCCTTTCAGTCAGTTTTTCAATGATCCGTTTTTCAACAATCCATTCTTTAACAATAATGTTCAGGATGTAAAAGTAAACCTGAAAAGTGATCCGATTCGAATTACAGTAAAAGATCTGCCAGCTGGAGCACCTTCAGAATTTTCAGGAGCTGTCGGCAGATTATCTTGCGAAGTTTCATTAGATAAAAAAGAAACAAAAGCAAATGAAGCCATTACTGTTAAAATAAAGATATCAGGAAAAGGAAATATAAAATTGATCGAATCACCAAAGATTTCCTTTCCTCCGGACTTTGAAAGTTACGATCCAAAAGAAAATGCGAATATCAATGCCACTACTGCAGGTGTGTCAGGATCAAAAGTATTTGAATATTTACTTATTCCACGCAGTCCCGGAGAGTTTAAAATTCCCGTGAGTTCATTTGTATATTTTGATCTGGATAAAAAGCAATATGTAAGTACAGATTTTCCAGATCTTCTTCTCAAAGTAACAAAAGGAGATGGCACAAATGTTACAGTAGCGGGCAGCGTTCAACGGAGTGATGTACAATTGCTGGGAAAGGATATTCGATTTATTAAAACACATGATCCTGATTTTGAAGTATCCCTTACTCCATTCTATGGGAGTGCATTATTCTATGGTCTTGTTACGACTCCTGCACTTTTATTTTTGATTCTATTAGGAGTAAGAAAAAGAAACGAACGATTGTCAGGAAATGCAGGACAAATAAAAAGTCAACGTGCCAATAAAGCAGCAATGAAACGATTAAGTGCTGCGAAAAAATATTTGTCATCAAATGAAAAAGAAAAGTTTCTCGATGAAATGTTCAGGGCACTTTGGGGTTTCATTGGAGATAAATTACAGATCCCGGTTTCTGATCTTTCAAAGGAAAAAGTTACATCCGAATTAGCTATCAGGAAAGTTGATGAATCGCTGATAAAGCAATTCACCGATACAATTGACAGTTGTGAATTTGCAAGATTTGCAGGTGGAATAGCTGACAGCAATGAAGCATTGTATCAGAAAGGTATCGACATCATAAGCAAACTAGAGGGATCTATCAAATAATGATTTTTTCAATAAACAGACACATGAAAAAACTAATTTATTTCTTTCTTTTTCTAGCAATGAGCACTTCTCTATTTGCTCAAAAGAAAGATGCACTCACTTTATATCACACGGCAAATACTGCCTATCAGAAACAGGATTATGCAGGTTCAATAAAACTGTATGAACAATTGATAGCAGATGGCAATGTTTCGACAGAAGTCTATTTCAATCTTGGCAACAGTTATTTCAAAGAAGGAAATGTTCCAAGAGCAATTATCAACTACGAAAGAGCTAAAAAACTTGCTCCGGAAGATGAGGACATTGAATTTAATTTGAAAATTGCTTCATTAAAGGTAGTTGACCGTATTGATAATGTCCCGGAAGTATTTTACAAACGATGGATTCGAAGTATGGCAACTATATTCCCTGCGAATACATGGAGTATTGTTTTTGTGATCTTGATCTGGCTTGTCTTTATGTCAGCAGGATTTTACGTCATAAGCTATAGCACAGGGCTAAAGAAAATCAGTTTCATATCCGGAATAGTTTTAACAATTTTTGCTATCACAACCTATTTAATGTCTGCACGCTCCTACTCTATTTCACATGTAGAAGAACAAGCCATTGTGATTTCATCATCAGTGTATGTTAAAAGTTCGCCAGATGAAAAAGGAAACGACCTGTTTATCTTACATGAGGGTACAAAGGTAGAAATACTCGAACCCTTCGAAGGCTGGAAAAAAATTAGAATTGCCAATGGCACGATTGGCTGGTTAAAATTGAATGAAATTGAAAAGATCTAATTGTCAAACCTGATCAATGAAGAAAATCGGTTTGCTTTCAGACACGCATGGCTATTTAGACCCAAAAGTATTCAAACTTTTTGCTGACTGTGACGAGATATGGCATGCCGGTGATTTCGGTGACGAAAAAGTTTCTGAAGAACTTTCTGCTTTCAAACCATTCAAAGGAGTATTTGGAAATATTGATGGAACAAAAGTTAGAATGCTACATCCGCAAGATCTCATATTTAATTGCGAAGGAGTCAATGTTTTTATTACTCACATTGGAGGCTATCCGGGGAGTTATTTCCCTGAAGCTTATAAAAAAATCATAGCACACAAACCCGACTTATTTACTTGTGGTCATTCACATATCCTGAAAGTGATGCCAGATAAAAAGAACAATCTACTGCATATGAATCCCGGTGCGTCAGGTAAACATGGCTTTCACAAAATAAGAACCATGCTCAGGTTTCATATAGACGATGGTAAGATTGGCGGATTGGAAGCTATTGAGCTTGGACTGCGGGGAACAATTGAATAAGAATTAATACCGATAGTTATCGCATATGCTTCAACTTAATTATTTTTTTATCTATTGAAATTAGATGTGATGTCGCCAACTTTATTACCGTCAGCTTTAGCTTAATGTCATTTAGTTAGTGTATAAAATTTTAGAAACCACTGAGTTAAGAACCCGCAAATGCGGGTTCTTAGTGTTCGACTAAAAACAACAACTCAATGGTATGTGCAAATGTAAAAATTATTGAAGGACTCTGTTCCTTCCTTGAATTGATTTCGAAAGATGGATCTATTCGCGAACTTTTCACCAATCAAAAATCAGATTTTAGTAGGAATCGAAAACTGCCTTTCGAAAAAAATTGTCGCTCTCATTCTCAATTTTCCAAAACGTAGTATAAGTATTGAACTTCGAGAGTTCTTTAATTTTATTGAAGAGCCGCAAAATTGTTGTTCTAAAGGAGCCTTCAGCTTACAACGTGTTAAGTTGCGTGCTGATTTTTTCCAATTGTGGAATCAACTACAAGTTGAATTGTATTATCTCCACTATGGGAATAAAATCAAGCGATGGAAAGGGTTTCGGCTCATGGCCATTGATGGCTCTACCAATTATTTGTTTAACAAACCAGAGGTTGCAAACTACTTTGGTACAGTTAAAAATAATCATGAAAATGTTTCAATTCCTATATCTAGGGTTTTACAAATTCAGGACGTATTGAATGAAGTAATTGTTTGGTCAGGAATGTTTCCTTACAAAATATCTGAACGTGAAATAGTATCTGCAAATATTTCGCGTTTGCCTTCTGATTCTATTGCCCTATTTGATCGGGGTTTTCCAAGTTACTCCCTTATGTATTTATTGATGAATCAGGAAAAGTCAATTCAATTTGTAATGCGGCAGGTCTGATTTTAATAAGCAAATAAGAAAGTTTTCGCGCAGCAGAATCAACGACACCATTATAAAATTAATGCCAAGCCATAAAGCAATTAATCAATTAAAGAAAAATGGCTACATCGTTCCTGCACAAACTGAAATACTGGTGAGATTGGTGAAACTAAAATTATCGTCCGGGGAAACAGAAATATTAATTACCAATTTGTATGATCACAATTCATTTACAATTCAAGACCTAAAACAAGTATACTACATGCGCTGGAAAACAGAAACAAGTTTTGGCACTCAAAAAAATCAATTACAGATGGAAGTTTTTAGTGGACATACTGTTGTAAGTATTTTGCAAGATTATTATGCTTGCGTTTTTGTTGCCAACCTACAAGCAATAATTGAAAAACAATGTACACAGCACTTGAGTCAAATTAGCAGGAAAAGAAAATATACTTATAAAATAAATAAAAATGTAAGTTGGTCATGTATGAAAAATAATGTCGTTAATCTCTTTCTTACTGATAAAATTGAAGCCATTCTTTTAAAATTACAAAAGCTTTTTGAACTAAATATTGAACCTGTGCGACTCAATCGAACATTCCCAAGAATAAGGAAAATCCGAAAAGTGCTCGGCAAATACAAGACCGAAACGAACTACAAACGAGCAGTTTAGGTCTTAACTAAATGACATTAAGCTTTAGCTGACGGATAAAAAAAGAAAGCAGTATCCTGGCTTTAGCCACATATACACACTTAAATTCTATCATACCATTAAAAAAAGTGGCTAAAGCCGCTGTATTACTTATCCTATTTATCCGTCAGCTAAAGCTGACGGTAATAAAGCAATCATGTAGGAATATCAAAAACGTTAAACTATCAATACTTATAAATTAAGTTGAAGCTTATGCGATAGCTACCGGGATGAAAATATTTCTATGGAAACAATTTTTTATTATCTAAGTCTGTCTGCCGATCTTACAAGTGCATCATCACGTTTGATGAAACGTATCGCTAAAAAGAGGAAGATTGCAATTATCACCGGAAGGTAACTACCGTATAAATAATGTACTTTAGATTGAAATGTAGTCGACATAGAATCAGCAGAGAAAAAGAGTAGTCCGATTAAGCCGCAGTTGATTAATAAAGCGAGATTAGTAGCACGAATTTGCAAGTTACGATTCTTATACATGAAGATTGATATAAGAGCCAGTACTCCAATTGCGCCATTCATTATTGCCAGAATCGCACTATTAAAAATGGTAAACTTTGTATTAGCAGCTTGTCCGGCCGCCAGTGTCATCGAATCATTAAGAGGCACAAGTTCATAGATCGGGACATACATTAAAATTACACATAGTATAACTGCACCTAGCAGAAAAAGTGATTGGACTCTTTGAATCATAATGAGATAGAATTAATGAAATTGAAGCTGCAAATTAAAGAAATACCTTCGAAAAAAGGACATAATTCGAAAAAGAACCATTAAAGATCAAATAATCAACATTTATGTAAAAAAAGTTGCAAAAATGATTGCATGATATGTATAAATGGCTTATTATTGTATCGAAATTCAAACCCGCACTGGATTTTTTATTTATCCGATCCGGAATTTCCTTCAACTTATCGAAAATTACGCTTGATAAACCAGGCAAATCTTCATTATTTATTGTGCTATAACTGCATTAAAAAATCCCCAAACAACCAACAATTCACCGTCAATTATGACGGAATTTTTTAAACCAATAATTTTCATGTACGATATACTTGAATTAAATGACAAACTCGTAAGTGAGTTAAAAGATTGCAAGACTGATGAACCTTCCCAACTACGATGAATTTCGTAAGCAGGAATTGATTTACAAAATTTTAGATCAGCAAGCTTTGCATCCTGAAGAATCAAAAAACATTCGTGACGCTTTAACAGCAAAGTCACCGGCAAAAACACTAAACCGAAAAGATTGAGAAAGCAGATAAGGTCGAGAAGCCGGAAAAGCTGAAACGAAATCTGCTCCTGCTACAACTGAAAAAGTTGTCGCTGCAAAAACAATGCTGAAGAAGATCAGTCAGGTGGAAGACTTAAGCGTAAACGTGTATCTCCTCTTGGAGGATTCTGAACTTAAAAAGCACCAATCGTTCTCGAGCCAAGTGTGAAGACTCCACCGATTCGCCAGACGCCAACACCTCAGGCTACAGCTCCATCAGTTGTTTCTGATCCTGCTGAACGAAACGAACGGTTCATCGCCCGCAACAAATGCGCAATGAATTTGAAAGTCGTCCGGCTCAACAACAAATGCAGCTTGCACAAACTCAATTCAATAATCTTCCATCGAATCCCGGGAATTCTTTCGGCAATACCGGTAACAATTTCCGTCAGCAACAACAGCGACGTGACAACGTTACTCCTGAAGCTCCTATTGATCCGGATACACTGATTGCAGTTGATGGAGTTTTGGAGATCATGCCTGATGGATTTGGTTCTTACGTTCAAGTGACTTTAATTACTTGACTTCACCTGATGATGTGTATGTAAACCAACAACAGATCAAATTATACGGATTGAAAACCGGTGATACGGTAAGAGGTTATGTTCGTCCTCCACGTGAAGGCGAAAAATATTTCCCATTCGTAAAAGTTGAATTTATCAATGGACTTGATCCGGCTATCGTTCGTGATCGTATCCATTTCGATTACCTTACTCCACTGTTCCCTTATCAGAAATTAAACCTTAGTGGCGACAAGTCAAATTATTCTACACGAATAATGGACATGTTTGCTCCGATTGGAAAAGGACAACGTGGATTGATCGTTGCCCAGCCGAAAACGGGAAAGACAATGTTATTGAAAGATGTTGCCAATGCAATTGCAGCAAATCATCCGGAAGTATACATGATCATTCTATTGATCGATGAGCGTCCGGAAGAGGTTACAGACATGGCACGTAGCGTAAAAGCTGAAGTAGTTGCATCGACATTTGATGAGCCTGCAGAAAGACACGTAAAAATTGCCAACATCGTATTAGAAAAAGCAAAACGCCTTGTTGAGTGCGGACATGATGTTGTTATCCTTTTGGATTCAATTACTCGTCTTGCTCGTGCATACAATACAGTAGCGCCTGCCAGCGGAAAAGTACTTTCAGGTGGTGTAGAAGCGAATGCACTTCACAAGCCAAAGAGATTCTTTGGTTCAGCTCGTAAAATTGAAAACGGTGGAAGTTTAACGATCATTGCAACAGCATTGATCGATACAGGTTCAAGAATGGACGAGGTTATCTTCGAAGAATTCAAAGGAACAGGAAACATGGAACTTCAATTGGATCGTAAAATTTCCAACAAGCGCCTCTTCCCTGCTATCGATCTTGTTGCATCGAGTACTCGTCGTGAAGACATGCTACTTGACAAAAGAAATGCTTCAACGTATGTGGATCTTGAGAAATCACCTTGCAGATATGAATCCTTTGGAAGCAATGGAATCATGCTTGACAGAATTCGTGGAACAAAATCGAATGAGGAATTCTTAGTTTCGATGAATGCCTAAATCTAACTAATAACGAATAACGAATAACGGTAATCTTTGATTGCCGCCGTTATCAGTTATTAGATATTAGATATTCGTTATTAGTTAAATGTTCATTTCCCCTGACAAAACTTTTTGCTATCCCACTCACCTGTTGTTTCGAAGCCCTCAGCATAGCGCTGCTACTTTGGCGACATGTATGCCTTTGCTTTTTAAGTGGCCCAATGAATAAAAAGACAGTAACTTTGGCAATCGCGATCCAATTTTCTCACCCGGGCGATTTCTTTTCTGTCACCAATAAGAAGTGATGGTCTGAAAAATGTTATCGATTCAATTTTCAATTTCGGAAATATCTTCTCCATTTCGCCTTTTGTTTTATTATAGAGAAAATTGAAGAATTCGCATCTGCTCCCATTGCAGAGATGACTAATAGTTTTTGCATTCTACTTTCAACCCACTCTGCCAGTGCAAAGAGGATAATCGTGATCTACTTTACGGAATGCTTCTTTCGATCCACCGACAAGTTTGATCGTAGTGCCCAGAAAGTAAATAAACATATCGTCAACAGATTTGATCTCAAAGAGATTCAGAATCCCGATCAAAATCATTACTTAATCCTTACTCTCGGGTGTTTTAAATTGCTACTCTTCGGGCTTGAGACAATAAACTTATCATAGGTCGAATCATTTTGCAAATTTGCGGTGTTAATGGACAACTAAATCCGGTAGACCCAACAAGACTGCAATGCGATGGTTTTCAGAATTTCTTTTCTCCAATTAAAATATATGAGTTAAAAAAGCCGATCCCAATTTTTGACCGGCTTGAATTTTATTTGACATTATTTAAGAACTGTTTCCTCAGGAAAATATTTACATCAATTAATTTTTCACCTTCTCTTTGCAATAATGCAAGATTGACCACCTCGATCATTTCGCTTACATAATGGAATTTCACTCCTTGATGTAGTCCTTTTTTTAATTTCATCGATATCTTTCTTATTGTCTTTCGAAAGCTGATGTCTTTTATTCCTGCTCTTTTAGCAGTAAAGAATTTTCTTTTATTCCACCAACAGGAAGTACTTGCCACGTAATGTATTTTCCTGTCGTTACTAACTGCCCTTTACTTTTCTTATTGTAAAAGCAGAAGCATGATGTCAACATTGTAATACCGGCTGTAGGACCATCCTTTTGGAGTTGCGCCTTCAGAAACGTGAATATGTATGTCCCACTCTTCCGAAGATCCTGTAGGCGAGGTTTCAATTGATCACTGTGGGCTTTAAGATATGCAAGTGCAATTACCGCTGATTCTTTGCCGTTACATCACCAAGGTTTCCCGGTGATCTTGAGCTTACCTTTGCCTTTGCTTATCAAAGTTTCAACGAATAAAATATCGCCACCCGCTGCGGAAGTCCAGGCCGAACCTGTAACTACTCCCGCAACATGTTGCCTTGATACTTATCAGCTTGTTAAATTGCTCCGCCAAGTATTTTGATAACATCTTCTTCAGTATAACAGGATCATACTTTCTTCCATTCCAACTTTCTTTGAATACCTCTTACAAAGTTAGGAAGCAATTTTTTTCCAAACCACGAACACCGGATTCACGTAGTGATCGATCATGTAAATGATCTCGGGGAAAGTTTAATGGCCCTTCTTTAGTCCGTGGCCCCAGTTTTGTTTTGGCACAAGATGTTTGATTGCAATCTGAACTTTTCTTCTATCGTAACCCGTTTATCTCAATGATCTCCATTCTGTCAAGCAAGGCAGGTTGACTCTGCTCAATGAACTTTGCAGTAGCAATAAATAATACATTCGAAAGACGTAACGACTTCAACATAATTGTCGT
>JADJFC010000016.1 GCA_016708785.1 Bacteroidota bacterium
CAATTTCCATCAGCGTTAGACCCAGATTATTGTAAGTCTCCTCTTAACCCGCTCTTTAAGGTTAATCGATTATATTTTGTCATATTGCAACATATTAATAATTTTATATTTGCCATTAGAAACTGTACCTACCTAATTTAACGGGTCATCGTCGCTAATTAATAAATCGCGGTGGGCCTGGTTTGTTATGGAACGTAAATCTTTTATTTAGAATGCCTTCTCACCGTCGAACCAATTATTATCTCTATTTTCCGATTTAGACATCCTTTCTGCTTGCCAATTTGTTCAATCAATTTCAACTTCCGTTCATAGTTTGTCTCAACGTGATTCAATTTCATTAAAACAACAAGGATTCAATACACCAAATCAAGAAGAGTGAAAATTATGTAAGTGACCAGCATAGTTTTTCTGAATGACCAAATCAAACATTGCTTTTATCCGGTTAAGTAGCATGCTCCCATTATAACTTGAATTCACTTTCTCTTCCAGTTTTTCAAGCTTTTTTTCATCTCTTCCTGCAAAATATGAAAAATTGTTTCTTGCTGTTGATAGTCCCCAAGCTGGTCATTGTGAGTTCTTTTTCAGCTTTGCAATTTCTCCGTTGCCTCGAAGTTTACTCCCACCGGAACCATCCGATTCCTTACTCACTTCTTGAAGTGCCACTTGCCGGGCTTTTCCTTTTCCTCTCTTATTGATTGTAGTGATTAATTTTGCATTGTACTCCCTTTGAGTCTGTCCTTTTCAGTTTGTATATACTTCTCCTTGTTAACCTGCAATTGTCTTTCAATATCCAGAATGGAATAATGCTTCATCTACTACTATTGAACCGATAGAAGCAATACAAAGGCCCTGAGCTATTCGGAAAGCTGCAATCATCGATTACCATTCGACATAAAATTGCGCTCTCTAAAATACAAAGCTTGCAGCTACTAATCCGACAATTAAACCACCCAATTGGGAGGCTCGAAAATTCGGGTTGCTCAAAGCATAAGCGCTGAAGAACCAGAGTAAAACAGGAACTAATAATATGTTGGCGAAAGTATCACCTTCTTTCTACTGGATGGTGTGTCATTGAGGAGCATGTTGTAATCATCTCCGGTAATTTTGTGAAGAATTTTAGCATGGTATGATAGAGTTTGAGTTATGAAACACTTTTAATTTCTGAAGACTTTGGATTGAGTAAAATAGTCCTGTTGATTGAGCAAAAGACCTTGTCCTCGTGGTAATCTTTACTTCCACGGAGAAATCCTTCTTTATATTGATTTATTGATTTCATTATAAGCCCCTCATCAAAAGCAGAAAGCTCTTTTTCCTTTTCCAGCTTGACCACTATCTCTTTCAGTTCCGCAATTCGTAATTCTACTTGTTCTACCAGGCGTTCACTCAGGCCCGTGAGTTTCAATCTTTTGTTTCCGGAGCTGAAATATTTCCTGATTACAGTATCAACAGTTTCATCAATGATATTCCGGAATTCCGATTTGAAAATATTCAGCTTGAGTCAGGGGTTCCATCGAATGATGGTCGTAGCCATCTTTAAACCCAAAGTTGAATAATTTCTCCTGAAGAATGATTGAAGAGAGGGTGGGCTGCTTCTCTTCCTCTTTTAAAGCAATTGGCGGTGTCTTGTCACAAAGAGTTCTTCGAGAATGCTATTGGGTTCATCCAAAATCTCTTTTGGTGTTGACACTATTCTCAACAATCACTTCGGTTTGCGAACAAAAATTCTTTTGAGCCAGTTCATAGGTTTAGGTTTAAGGTTATCGTTTAAATGTTGAATTTTAAATTTTGAATGTCCAAGTTCATGGCAGGTTGTTGCAAAGAAGTGATTAAATATTTATTCTCATACAACCGGGGAGGTCACTTTCCTTTTCGTTTTTGAGCAAACATGATACTGCGGTGATGCACTTGAAGATTTGACTTAGCTCCACAATTGCGGCACTGCATTTATCTCGTGCAAATTTGTTCCCTTCTCCGTTTCCATTGCTCCATCGCGGGGGCCTTGAATATTCTATTGCTGTATCGTAAACTTGAAGTGCCATTTTTCAATTTGTTGGTACCACCCATTGGCAAAGGGGATACCAGATTTTTAATATTTGATTACCAACTATTTACAAAATTGTTATATATCATTTATTGATTTTATATGTCATATATGAATAGTTAAACCGGGTTTTTAAAAGGCTTAAAATTGAAAGTTTAAGTGCATCAAATGAATTAAGCCCTTAACCTCAGTTAAGGGTACTAAAGAGAAGTAAAGTGTATTAAAAGAAATGAAAACAAAATAAATTGAATTGAATTGAATGAAAAGGAACGATAGGGAAATTAATGAAAAAGAAAAAAATTAAAGTGAATGAAACACCGGTTTACTCGCCAATGCAATATACTTTCTCATTATTCCATTTCAATCAGGTTTTAATTTAATCAAAAAGTTAAGTTTATTGTAATTTTTCAGTTCAGCCTTTAACCACACTTAAGGGTATTAAAGTAAAGGAAAGTAAATGAAAGTAAAGAGAATGAAAATATATAGAACGAAATGAAAGTAAAAGAAAATTAAAATTGTATTAAACAAAGTGCTGCATAAACAACCATATTGAAAATAGATTTTATTCTACCAAACAAAATTTAGCTGTTTTCCATTCGACAAAATCTGAACTAATCGACAAATTAAATAGTACAATAATTCAGAATCAAATTCAATAGAATTTCTTTTACGTATTGTGAAAACTGACCCCCCTTTTCTACGAATAGAAATAATAGCTCTTTCCGATGTATCATTCGTTGAAATTAAATAATGGTATTTCATCATGTCCGTCTCCGTAAATTCGGGCTTTATCTCTGTCACTGTAAATCGATGAATATAATATTCCTCAGAGTCCTCAATTATTGAATAGGCGAGTTCTCTGAATACGAGTTCAGTGTCAATTTTTTTTATACCAATGTTCATATGAAAATGAATACGATAATAATATCAAAAATATTTTTTCTGTAATAACATTTTGATATACTATATCGTATATAGGACATGAAAGCCTATCCTATAAAAGTGATTGATGTAGAACAATGGGATAAATTAATTCATGAAATCAGGCCAATAATAAAAAGAGCTATACGAAAGACAGTATTCAATTTATGCAAGGAGGATGACAGGACTTAGAACAAGAAATATTGCTTAAAATATATAGCAAAATCCATCTCTTCAACCCAAAACTATCTTTTAATGACTGGGTTTATATCTTATCGGTTAACCATTCAATTGACTTCAATCGGAGGAAATTAAAAGTAAAGGAATCTCCAATGAACGAGACTACATGTGAAAGCTCTCAACAGAAAATTTATCAGATAAAAATTTACTCAGAGAATTGTTAAGCAAGGTATCTTCAAAATATAGAAATTTCATATATGAAAAATATATTGCTGGATTCAAGCAAAGGGAAATTGCGGCTCGACATCAACTTCCTATAGGAACGGTATCTGGTCGAATTCAAAAAGGTATTTTACAATTGAAAAAACTGATAAAAGAGGAGGGTCTCAATCATCAGGATTTTTAATCAGCCGGTAGAATAAATAATAGTTGAGGATAATTTTGGAGAGAAGAACAATAGCCAGGAATTAACCTTATCGATTTCAACATGCATTTTTCTATAAAGCATTTCTGAATTGATTATATCTATATAGCTATCAATTATTAGAGTATAACGCTGTATAGCAAATTCAAATTCATTTTTATATATTTCTATTAATTCGTCTAAAATTCCAATGAGATTTAGCTTTTCGCAAATGAATCTGAATTGAAAAGGTGTAGAGTGAATACTATATGGTATGCCTGATTCAACACCTAATTTATCAAGAAAGGTATTCATAACTTCCGCCTTATTCTCATCATAATGTCCGAGTTCGTTCAACTCAATCTCCTGAAAATAGTAAAACGAAAAATGCTCTTTTGATTTTATAAGACAAATTAACATACTAATTTCATCATCAAAAATCGGTATTGACTTCAAGAGCTTTTCAAACAACATCTTTGTGAGTCGATTTACATCTAATATACTGAATATCTGAATCGGTAGTGAACTCCAAATAAAATCGTTCATATCAAACCAATCTTCATCAAAATAATAGAAGATATCGTCTTCATCTTTTTGTTCACCATTGCCATAGAACACCTGTACTATTTCAACAAAGAAAATATCTCTGTTTTTAACATCCTTGGCATAATATCTCATTACTTAGAAGATTTAACAAGAAGAAAGTGGATAACACTTGATTTCGCTATCAAAATCCGATACAATCAACTCTTCTATATACTACGTTGCAGGACAGTAAATAATTTCAACCATCGATTTTAGTACTGAAATATGCTTCTATCCACTTTTATCAGAGATTCAAATAAACGTCTTGAATTTGAGATTGGCTTAATCCAATATAACGGCGCGTTATTGCTGTTGATGAATGATTAAATATTGACGACAATAAAATTAAAGCTGCTTCGCTATTATCATTCATCTCAAAAACCCGCTTTCCAAATGTCTTGCGAAGAACATGACTACTTCCATTTTGCAATTTTAATTTGTTCTTTTGAAAAATTAAATGCAGCCGACGGTTAATATATTGTCTGGAAAAAACATTCCCGGTGCGGTTGGCAAAACATTGGACGTAAGTACGGGTTTGTTTCCGGCTTTACTATTTTGATAGCAATGTGATATAATTTCCTTTAAGGAAAGGTTGATTGAAACTTTTCTATTTTTACCGGTTTTCCCTTCCACAACCTCGATGCAATCCTGGTCCACAATATCAATCCAACATAACCTAAGTAAATCACCAACTCGTAATCCGCAATAACCACCGATTGCAATAAATAACATAAATTGATATTCATTAGCTTTCTTTAATCTTTCTATCAAATAAAGAAATTGACTCCACTCCATTCCGGAGCATTCTGTTTTTACATTCTTCTTTGCCATAGATTTCGTTTATAATTAATACGTTTCACTCCTGAGTTTTAATGTCAACAGTGAAACTATTACTAATTATTCTTCGTCAAATAACCTGCAAAGTGTTGAATATCATACTTATTATGATAATGAGTTTCACTTTTATCAGAAGTGAAACTATCAGTAATCAATCCGGTCAAAATGGAAAAGGTATAATCTGGTTTTCAGGAATATCAATGTAAAATGATAATGGAAGCCGGAAACTCAGATAGAAATTCTTGGAGCGCATATAAAGGCCAATCTTCTATTGGATTGATAGATTCAAATCCTTCAATTACAAAATCAAAAGGAATAGGGTCATCCATTCTGGATTCTATTCCGATAATTGAAATAAAGCTTCGAGGTCCTTTCGATAATTATTTTTACTACTTCTTCTGAACAATATACCGCGCTACCATAAGATTTTAAATTCTTATAGATGTAATATTTCCTAACTGAGTATTCAAATTTTGTTTTTCTATCAGGAGGATTGACAAATGCGTTAAGTTTCTTTAAAATGTTTGTTAAAGTAGCCATAGAACAAAATACGAAAATCAATAACTATTTATTCCGCCCTATTCATATAGTTCAGCGTTAATTGAATATTGCTTCATTTTATTTTGAGTGTATTGATTGGAACCAAATCCTAATGCTAATTGTGTTTGAAGCTGATTCCTTTTTTTATTTTAAGTACTCTTTTGATATGCTCCTTTTCTACATATTCCATATTAAGCGGGTGTTCTGTTTCTGATTCGGTCATATGTGATGGCAATGCTTCAACGTTTACTTCATGTTCATTGAATACATAAAGCCTCTCGATTAAATTCTCTAATTGACGAATGTTGCCTGGGTAATAGTAATCCATCATTAATTTAAGACAGTTCTTATCAAATTGTAAAGTCTTGTTACGCCGGAACTTTCTCATTGCTTTCTTATTGAAAAAGGATATCATTTCTTTTAATTCATCTTTACCTCTCTGTAATAAGGATGGCAATTGAAGTTCGGCAATTGTTAAGTCTATAATATAAATCCCACCGAAATTTGTCCTCTTGACACCGTTGAGCTAAATCTCTATGAGTTGCAAAATAATTCTAACATCTACTTTTTTTACTTTTTCCTCCTATGGTTGAATTTCCTTCTGTTGAATAACTCTTAATAGTACCTGCTGCATGTATGGAGAGATGTCACCAATCTCATCAAGAAAAATTGTTCCGCCGTCACAATTTTCAAATACTCCTTTTGTATTTTCATTTGCTCCAGTAAAGGAACCTTTAGCATAGCCAAAAAGTCTTGATTCAAGTAGCTGGTCGCCTAATGCAGAGCAATTAATAGTCTCAAACGGCTTTCCCTTTCTGGAAGAATTTTTATGAATGTAATTTGCAAGATGCTCTTTTCCTGTTCCCGTTTCACCATAGATAATAGCTGAGACATTGTCTGTATGAGCTATCTGTAATGCACGCTTGTAAATCGGTATAATCGAAGATGTAAGCTTATACTCTTCATCAAATTTTATATTTTCCGAACCCTCGATATCATTTTCAAGAATTGTTACGGCCACAGGAACTTGACTTTGCTCAATCTCGATTTTTATTCTCTCCGGCTTACTTTTATCCTTCGAAAATTGAGTGGGACGAGTTTGATATAGGCTGGTGTTTAATTTAAGTCCCATATGAATAAAATACCAGGCTGTTTGCATTGCAGGTGTTAGGTGAAATAAATATATCCAGTTCGTCTTCATTAAAACTACTCAACCATTTTCAAGTTTTGTTCTAATTTCATTAAGATTAATAACATCCGATACATTGAGATAAATCGGTTCTACGTAATGGTCCTTGAAATCTTTTTAAGTAAGTTTATTAGAAACTCAACTTTTGTATCATCTCCTTTACTGGATGAAAGCAAAAGTGTTTATCGTAATTATAATAGTATTGATGATATAAATAGTTGGGACCATTTTTATTGCCTGATATCCTTGAAGTCGTTATTATTGGCAATCCAACTTATTAAGTATTTCATATGTCATATTTTGATAGGTAAATGTAATAAATGATTGGCAATTCTCCCAAAAGATGCGAATTTTTAATGAAATAGTAATGGTATTATGATTGCCTTTCGTATATTTCTCAAAGCTAAAAAACCTATGAATCCACTCATCCCGAATTGCTCTACTGAAATAAACATTGAAAGCTATTTTGACCAACTTGCTGCTAACCAGAAAAAGGAGCCAACTAAAGAGAAAGAGTTAGAGGCTCAATACCGAGTTCACGAAGAAAAGATAAAAGAAAAGGAAATAGAACTTGAAGGCCGTATCGCATCCTAGGAAAAGAACTAATGCATTACAACAAAGAGAAATTGCTTTACGAGAAAGCTTGAAACAGGAATTAAATGATGAGCTGAAGCTGGAATGGATATGAAAAATAGACTGAAGAACAAAAGACAAAATCCGAGTTTTAAACTGAAAGAGTTAGACCTGCTGCGGAAAAGGAAGTTTTAGAACAATCAAAAAGCTGATATTGAATTGACTTTGCAACGAAAACTTACTGACAAAAAAAATTGCATTGGAAGAAAAGATTAGAAAACAAGAACAAGAGGCAGTTATTTACTTATGAGCAGAAGGATGAATTGATTAGTAATTTGAATCGCCAGGTTGATGATATGCTGCAAGATGGAACAAGGCTCCATGCAATCGCAAGGTGAGATTTTAGAGATTGAACTTATAAAATTATTAGCTGAGGTGTTTCCATGATGAAATTAAAGATGTACCAAAGGGTAAATGGGGCGGACGTTATTCAAATTATCAAAAAATAAATTTCAACAATCTTGTGGAACTATTATCTACGAAACGAAGCGCACGAAAATATTTAGTCCAACCGGATAGACAAGCTCAAATCTGACCAACGTACTCTTGGTGCTGATATCGCAGTATTAGTTTCCAGGTATTGCCAAAAGGAATGGAACAATTTGGGTTAGTGAGTGAGTTTGGGTTTGCTCTTTCAGAGAAGTTTCAGCATTAAGTTTGGTCCTCCGTGAAAGCTTGATGCAGATTCAAGATGTTAAAGCTCTGAGGAAAACAACAACGATAAAAAGACCATGCTTTATGATTATCTCAAAAGTCGAGAATTTTCGAATCTCTTGCAAGCTGTTGTGGATGGCTTTGTAAATCAAAAAGCTACGCTTGAACGTGAAAAACGTTCTCTTGGGTCAATTTGGAAGGAAAGAGAAAAATTAATAGAACAAAGCGCTCAGGCAGCACTTGCAATGTATGGCGGAATAAAAGCAATTGCTGGTAATGCAATACAGAAAATTGAAGAGCTTGAATTGCCGGAACCAATTCTTAGCAACAACTTAGTAAAATAATTGAAAGAAATTAAGTAGAATGACATTACACGAAGCAATTGATAAAGTTCTCAGCGCTGCTGGCAAAGAACTCTCTGCTGCAAATATTGCTGAGGAAATCAACAGATTAGGGTTATATAAAAGAAGTGATATTTCACCAATATCATCTTCTCAAATATTATCTCGTGCCACAAAATATCCTGACCTCTTTTCCATTTCAAAAGACAAAAAATTCATCTTAACAAGAGCCTGGAGCATTTAATAATAGAACTTAGAAATTATATATCTATACTACCTCAAGGTAGCGGAAAACCAATTCGTAGTGATGTAATCCTGATATTGCTATTTCTAATACGACTATCAAACCAAAATCTTCAAATTGAATTAATTAAACGATGCTACTAATGATTTTTGAAAATATAAACTCAGGAAAACATTCATCAAGTTTATAAAGATACTTTGAATCATATTTGTACTCAATTAAAGATTGACATAAGTTTAACATATTTGTCAAATTCAAAGCATATTGACAAGTTCATAGATGAAGCTTTTGAATTATAAATCACTATAAACCAAATTACTAAATTCATCTGACAAAGCTTTTCTTCTTTTTTTCGTTCTGTTGCAATAGGACTAAATAGATTGAGTGTTTTCAATATGTCAAGTACTCCAACACTATTAAACAAAATTATTATCAGAATTATTCACACCTAAGATAATGATTCCATCCTTGACCCTTTGCTGGGTATTCTGGAATATTAACCGATATCTACCAAACACACGAAAACAAAACTCTGCATTTTAATGCATGGAAATCCATGCTCCCACCGCCATTATTGGATATATTATTTTACTTTCTCCGGAATAAAATCCAACTTTTGAAATTACTGACTCATTAACTAAATAAAATAATCCAACAAATATTAAATTTGATTGGATAGTTTGTCACCACTTTTCGATATTCTCCTTCAGACAAAAATTTATTTACACTCCTGATATTGGCATAGTTGATAATCAATTTGGGTCAATTATTCTTGCGTTAAATTATTAAAATCAAACGGAGAGGCCATCATTGTCGTTCCTGATAGTATATTATCTTCAAAGCAAAAGTGCATTACAATTTAGAAAATACCTTATCGATAATTCATACCTAAAAACATTATATCATTGCTTAATAATGTATTTCTCCATATTCAAACTTGAAATGCCAATAATAATCCTCAAAAATCTGAAAAGAAAGATTTATCAATGTCTACTTTAGCTTTATTAAAGACGATTACTTCAAGCAAATTAATAAATTATACTTTGAGGACCTTAATTTAAAATTCAGCAACTACCTTTTTGACATAAAAAACATTACTTTGAATGAACCAGAAATTAAGTACGAAAAACAAACACTTATTGAAAATAATATCATTAAACATTTCAATTATGACCTTAATCCCAATAAATATCTTAACTCTTCACTAAATATTCCGTTTCTAAGAATGGTTATCAACAGATAAGATGTCATTAAATTTAGCTCCGTAGGTATATTCGTGGATACAAAACTATATCAATCTTCTGGTAAATATCCTTATATTAGAATCAAAGACCTTTCTGACCAGAGTGATATAAACAAATTTCAAACAGCTGATGTTTTTATTTCTGACACTTCAAATGAAAACATATCTAAATATATTGTTCAGAAAGGGAGTGTTTTAGTTGCTTTAAAAGGAAATAAACTAAAACCAACAACTTATAGTTCCGAAGAGCCTGCCATTACTGAAAGGAATAATGAGCATAATTCTAAAATTATGAACAAATTACTCCGGAATATCTTATTCTTACAATTACAGCAACCATACTTGAGGAATAGCTCAACCAACAAGAATATGGAACATACATTCCGTACTTTGCTCTTCAGAATTTCTTAAGCTCAATCAAAGTGCCATCCTTAGAGGAGCAAAATAAGGAGCTTGTCCGTTATTTGCAAATCGTACTGAAGAAAGTAAAAATATTGACTTAAAAACGAAAAGGAAATAATCACCTCATTTGTCGGTATTACCAAACATGGTATGTCACAAGCTCTCTCCACCATTAGTCATGAATTAAACAGATTAAATTTGTTCATAAACACAAAGTAGAATCTGGAGACCCACCTTTTGGAATGACAACTTGTTAGAATTTGAAAAAGTAAGAAATAAAAATAAGAGAACTCTTCTGAGTTTACTCAAAATGAAGTATCAAGACTCCAAAAACATAAATCTTTCTTAGAACATTTAAAAAAGCAGAATCTTTTGCAAGAATCCGGGAGAAAACAGAAAAACACTTTTCTCAATTAATAAATTTATTCACGATGAGGTAAAAGTATCCTTCCCATCGGAAGACATAGAGTTCAAATTACAGGTGATGAATTTCTATTTTGGCAGCCCTTATCAAATTAGAACATAATGTTTTTGAATTTAATTGACAATTCACTTAAGCATGGTTTTCAGAAAATGATGGTGAACGAAAAAAAATCATTGAAATTCAAATTCGCAAAGGGACTGGCAACATGAACGATTATTTACATATTACATTTCAAAATAATGGAAAACCATTTCCACCTGGATTTTCATTTGAAAAGTATATAAGCAAAAACACAACCTCTAACTCTAAGATTGGAACAGGGTTTGGCGGTTTTCTTATTAATCAAATCGTTTTAAATCATCAGGGTTCATTTGAATTAAATCCTAAAATCAATGACCCGTTAGACCCATTCCAAGTTTCATTTAATATTTATCTCCCGTTATAACAATGGCAAAAGACAAAAGACAAATTGAAGTCTTACTTATTGATGATGAAGATAATTTTCGTTCATCATTCATACTTGATGCTAAAAGCCATAGAATACTTATTAAGGGATATAATAATTTAGAATCAGCACTTGAATGTTTGGAGGAAAACAAAAAAATAAAATTTGTAATTCTCGATGCGAAATGTTTCGTAAATGAAAATCAAAAAACTGGCGAAGAGGACGTTGAATTTTTGATGTATGCTCCAAGAGCTATTGAAAAAATACAACAACAACAAAACCGATTGATTCCTATGTGTATTTACACAGGATACTCAGAATACTCCCGGATAAGCATAAAGGACTTGGTCTTAAAATATTTGGAAAAAGGACTTCAACCCGATAAACTATTTCATTTTATTTGAGAATCTGTCGAAACATGGATGACGTAGTAGTAGCAAACGAGTATTCTGATGTATTCGAATTTGTAGATGATTTTTTTGACATAGCTAACACTTCACTTATAATCGATTTGTTGAAAAAAGATTCATTTTTAATAAGTGAGAGTGCTGTACTAATAAAAAATTTATCAGCACTTAGAAGATTAAATGAGCATCTGATGGATATCGCCTGTGAAAATATATTGAAGGTAAATGTCTCAGACATTACCACTAACAGCGGAAAGAGGACAGTTGATATAATGGATGCACTTGAAAAACACATTAAAATTCAAAGTCAATATCATTTACAGTAAAAGGTATATATTATAATAGTAAGTACATACGGGAAATCATAATCCAAGTGAGGATGACGCAGATAATTATTTACCATCTAAATATTTGATTGCTCAAATGACATTTGGACTATTAGAATCCATAAAGTGGTTTAATAAAATAATTTAGAGTAGATAAAAAGTATATGATTATACGTACAAGTACAGTTTGGAACCAAAAAACGGTCGGTTGCAATACTTCCAATGGATACTTTAAACGAAGCTTGTTTGATTTACTAATATTTCCACTCCACATGACTGGAAATTTCAGACTAATTGACCCCCACGTTTCATTTTAAATTGACCCCCGTGTTTCAGGGGAAATTGACCCCCTTGTTTCACACCAAATTGACCCCCTGTTTTTATGTCTGATAGATGAGTGATTTAACTTGTCCATAGCTCTGTAATTTATGATGCAACTTGTGTCATAAATATAGAGAAAAATGGCAAATAAACTCATCGGAATGAATAAAATTAAACAGATCATCCGCCTTTATACTCATAGTAAGGGTACCAAATTTATAAGTGTGCAAACGGGCATTGCGCGAAATACGGTAAAGAAATACATCCGCATTTTCCGGGAATCTCATCTGACATACGATGAATTAAATATGATTCCTGAACAGGATCTTATCCAACTATTTGGCAAACCTCCCCTTGTGCTAGAACTGAGCAATCGGGAAAAAGATTTGCTTTCGTTCTATCCTTACATGGACAAAGCACTTCGTCGTACAGGAATGACGCGGGAAAAAATTTGGAAAGAGTATTTAGTAAAATACCCCGACGGATATAAATACACTCGCTTCTGTATCGGTTATCGTCAGTGGTCCAATCGTGTCAACCCTACCATGCACATGGTGCACAAGGCAGGAGATAAAATGTTCATTGATTACGCAGGAGAAAAATTACATATCGTTGATGTTCTAAGTGGAGAGATTATAGAAGTAGAAGTTTTTGTTGCCATCCTTGGTTGCAGTCAACTAACCTATGCACAAGCTAGTTTGTCTCAACAGAAAGAAGATTTTATTACGGCATGTGAAAACGCTTTGCATTTTTTTGGTGGAGTTCCACAAGCTGTAGTGCCGGACAATTTAAAATCAGCCGTTACAAAAAGCAGTAAGTACGAGCCAACATTGAACGAAGCGTTTGAAGATTTTGCTGAACACTATCAGTTTACTGCTCTTCCTGCTCGCGCTTACCGGCCGAGAGACAAGTCATTGGTGGAAGGAGCTGTGAGAATTATCTACAACCGTATTTACGCAAATCTGCCACAACAACCGGTAGCTTCATTAGAAGAACTGAATAAACTGATTTTGTTTTATACTCTGGAACATAACTCCACACCGATGAAAGGAAGGAATTACACACGATTACAACAGTTCGAAGAAGTTGAGCGAAAGGCACTACAAGACTTACCAAAGCTGCGATATGAGTTCAAGCATCAGAGCATCGTCACCGTTATGAAAAGTGGGCACGTTTGTCTGGGTGAAGACAAGCATTATTACAGTGTACCGTTTAAATACATCGGCTACAAAGTAAAAATTATTTACTCCGCTTCAATTGTAGAAATTTATTACAAATACGAACGCATCGCTTTACATACTCGATTGCGAAGTCCGCACAATTATACTTCTGTAGAAAGCCATCTGGCCTCGACGCATCGTTTTGTGAGTGAGTGGTCAACAGAACGTTTTATCAAATGGGCAGAATCGATTCATCCCGATGTAAAATTATTTATCGAAGGCATCTTTGAGAAAAAACAACACCCGGAACAATCCTACAAATCCTGCTTAGGTGTTTTGGGCTTTGAAAAGAAAGTAGGCACAGACCGATTGATCAAGGCCTGTCAGCGAGCTATGGAATATGGTCATTACAATTACAAGATCATTCAAAACATCTTGGAGAAAGGAATGGACACGATGCAGGACGAAGAACAAGAAGAACCAACAACAGAAATGCCTTCTCACGAAAATATCCGTGGTGAAGAATACTATCAATAAGTTAAACTCTAAAAAACAAAAATCATGAATGAAGCAACGTTGCAAAAAATGAAAAACATGAAGTTCTATGGAATGATGCGGGCCTTTAGCACCACATTAGAATCAGGACAAACCAGTCGCTACACACCAGATGAAATGGTAGGGTTCTTAGTAGAATCGGAGTGGGACGAACGACACAACCGTAAGATTGATCGCGGCTTAAAGAACGCTAAGTTCCGTTACAAAGCAAACATCGAAGATCTGATCTTCGATCAAAAACGGAACCTTGACAAGAATGAAGTTCATCGTCTTGCAGACTGTACATTTATTGGCAAGAAACAAAACATCATCATCACCGGAAGTACCGGGGTGGGAAAAAGTTATCTGGCATCCGCATTGGGTTATCAGGCTTGTATCAATGGCTACAAAATTATTTACTCTAACACCTCTAAGCTGATCAGTAAATTAAAAATGGCAAAGGCCGATGGCTCCTACATCCGTGAAATGCTACGTATCGAAAAACAAGACCTTCTCATACTCGATGATTTTGGTCTGCAACCCTTCGATGCACAAGGCCGGGCTTCGCTTATGGAAATCGTTGAAGATCGTCATGGTAAAAGTTCATTGATGATCACATCGCAAGTTCCGGTAAAACAATGGTTCGATCTGATCGGTGAAAAAACAATTGCTGACGCCATCCTGGACCGCATTGTTCACGATTCTATCCGCATTGAATTAAAAGGCGAATCATTGAGAAAAAGAAAAAGCAGAAACAGTAGAAATGAATGATGAAAATTAATATCTTACACTAACATTTATCACAATCTGTCGGGGCATGAAAGTCTACGAAGCAGATAAAGTAACGGATAAACTTCGCAAGAATGGAATTGATGCTGCAGCCATGCACAGTAAGAAAAGTCAGGGTGCAAGAACGGATGCGTTGTCACGTTTCAAGTCAGGGAAGCTTCCCGTACTTGTTGCAACCGATCTCATCTCTCGTGGAATTGACATCAAATTTTTACCACACGTTATCAATTACGAATTACCTCGTTCGCCGAAAGATTACATACATCGAATAGGAAGAACCGGTCGGGCCGAAAATCCGGGTGAAGCAATTACATTTGTCACTCCCGAAGACGTTCATCATTTCCGTGTTATTCAAAAGAAAATGGGTAAGTGGGTAACGATGATTGATAGTGAGGGAATGGATTTGAGTGGGTTTTAATTGAATTCTTCATCTTGCAGTTGGTGTTTTGATGTATGATGACAGAAGTTCGAACTATTTTCTGTACTCTTGATTCTTAAATTTCTGATATCGCCGGGAATATAAATATTTATTCAATTAAAGGCGCAATGTCATCTTGTACAGTTATCGGTATTCCATAGTGTCTTAGAGAATTTCAAATGAAAATAAAATTACTCGCCTTATTGATGGCATTGCTTTTTGCAAAAGAAATTAGTGCACAGGGGTATGATCAGTTTGTTTGGACTACTTCAGCTCCATCATTAGGCGCCAAAAATGTTTTAAGGTTTGGTGCTGATGATTCACTTTATATAGGTGCAAGGGGATTATTTGTTTATAAGGATACAACTATTAATCATTATTCTTTTTACCCTCAAGCCGGTTATAATGTCCGGGCTTTGGCGTTCGAAAATAATGATGTTTGGCTTGGAACTGATAGCGGGATTGTGAAGAGGTCTGGAAGTGTGATTCAGGTATACAATAAAAGTAATACCGGAATGAATTGCAATATGATCAATGACGTATGCTTTAGAGGTGCTGATCTCTACATTGGAACTGATAGTGGTATTACAATTTTTAATGGAAGCACATGGATAAATATTTTAATGGCAGATCTCCAATTGACAGCGCCGCCTATTTCAATAGGTTTAAATTCCTATGGAATTTATTTGCTTGATAATTTTGGAAATATCGTGTGTAGCTCGGGCTCAGTATGGAGAGTAATTTATAGTTCAACAAATTTTGCATATAGACCAAGTAAATTCGAAATGATATATTAGATACTCTTTTTATTCCTGACTTTCCGGCATTTATCACAGACACTCTTGTTCACTTTATTGAAGTTCCATTTGATCCTTGTCTTTTTAAGGATGATTTGCTTACAAAAGGTTATTTATTTCCGAATCCTGTTTCTCATGATAAATTATTAACGATTGGCGAAGGTGCTTTGGACCTTAGATATCTGCTGAATTGTGTGAATTTAGAACCTGACCTAAGTAATGTCAAGAAGTTTGCCGGTGGTCAACTTGGAAGTAATTTCAATCTGATTACAGACGGTGAACTATACGATTTCGATTCCTCAGGAAAACTTTATTGGATTAATAGAACCACTTCAAAACAGATCTTTTCAATGCACTTTGAATTGGATTCTTTTCCAGCGAATGTTCCATATGAAGTATGCCCATACCTCGACATCAATCAAGTCCGTGCAAGAGTATGGAATAATGGAACTATGTTTTGGGATCTTACAGGGGAGGCATTGTATGAAGTTCCAAAAGGTTCAGGGAAGACTGCAATTTTTGGAAATGGACTTTGGATAGGTGGATTAGATCAAAGCAATCAATTGCATATAGCGGCGCAAACATATAGACAAAGCGGAAGTGATTTCTGGCCGGGACCATTGGACACTGTGAATGCATCAATTGACTCTGCTACTCATGCTGCATTTGATACGATCTGGAAAATCAACAGAAGTACAATCGATGATTTTATCTGGCGGTATGCAACAGGACAAGTTCAGAATGGATCCTGGACAGTGCCTGACATAATTTTAAACTGGCCTGCTCATGGTTCAGGAAATTATTCGCATGATCTTGCTCCTTATTACGATTTTAATCAGGATGGAAATTATAATCCTTATGATGGTGATTATCCTGATGTGAAAGGAAGCCAGATGATCTGGTCTGTTTTCAATGATAATTTTGCTTTTCACGATGAAACAAATTCTGACCGAAATCTCGGAGTGGAAATTCAGATGTCAGCTTATGCCTATAACTGTCCAATGGCTATCAATGATGACAGCGTGATCAACTACACAACCTTTTATCATTACGATATTATCAATCGTTCGGATACAGATTACCATGATGTTTATCTGGGTGTATATACAGATGTCGATCTAGGTAATTATCTCGATGATTATGTTGGCTGTGATACTGTAAATGACTTTGGGTTTGCTTATAATGGGGATGATGATGATGAAGGTCTATTAGGCTATGGTTTACATCCTCCAATGATCAACAACGTAATTCTTGAAGGACCAGAAGCCACTGCGCAAGATGGAATTGACAATGATCACGATGGTGCAACAGACGAGTTAGATGAAAAGTGTATGATGAATAATTTTACGTATTGGAATAACGATGCTTCGCCGATTGGAAATCCAAGTACAGCTCAAGATTACTATTATCGTATCCAATCGCGGTGGAAAGATGGTTCCCATGTAATGTTAGGAGGGAGTGGCTACGCTCAAGTAAATCGGGACTCTACAAATTATATGTTCAGCGCAGTGCCATATAGTGGAATGTTCTGGTCTGAATTAGTACCTGATGGACCGGGGTCTACACCAAATACTCCAAACGATAGACGGTTTCTAATTTCAGCCGGCCCTTTCAATTTAGTTGCTCATCAAGAAAAATCAATTGACTTCGCCTATGTTTATTCGCGCGACTCTCGGTATTCAAATGGATTAACAACTTCAATAGCAAAGAATACACAAGATGTTTTACGGATCAAACAATTTTACGAAAGCAATACATTCCCATGCGACAATGTGATCTCAGTTGAAGAAATTGAAGATTTGCAACTGGGAGTTTTTCCTAATCCGGCAGACCAATATATTGACGTTGTTTTTCATTCTAAGGGGAATTCAGAAAAGCAATTACAAATAACGGATTTATTGGGGCAGATTATTTATTCGAAAAAAATCAACTCAGAAAGAAGCATTAGAATTGCAACCGATAGCTTTACGGCCGGTTTGTATTTCATAAACATCTCTTCAAGAGCACATTCATCTACAAAAAAATTCGTTGTCCAACATAGCAATTAATCATTGTTGAATTGGTAACTCTCTATTGCAATATTCGACGCACATTGCTACTCACAACTTACTAATTACCACTAACTAAAGGGTCACTTCCATATCCTAAAATCAAACTCCAATTTATTCTTCTGAATCAACGTCCGCCAGTCAATAAACAAAAGCGCGCCGATCATGATTAATCCGACAGCTAAGCTTAGCGTACTTTTCCATGTGAGCACATTTTCAAAAATAGCTTTCGAATTTTCTGTGGCGTACTTTCCTAAAAAATACTGCAATCGTGTCGCTGATAAATTTCCCGATAAAAATGCAGGAATAATATTGATCGGTTTAACTTTCGCAATACCGGCTGCAAGAAAAAGTGGTGTAGTAGGAAGTGGCATCAATGAATAAGCCAGAATAAAGACATGACTTCGCCAACCTCTTTCTTTCATTTCAGTGCCTAGAAATTCGATATCTTCCGTTTTCGCTCTTTTGAAAATTCTTCCTGCTAAATGGGGAATGTAAAGTGTGAGTATATACCTTCCCAGAATAGATCCGGCTACACCAATGATTATTACCAACCAAATATTGAGATCAAACAAGATCTGCAAAGTAACCATAATCGTAAATGCAGGAGGAAAAGGAAAGGGCACTACATCAAAAATAAATGCTCCCAGAAAGACCAGGAAATAGTGAAACCACATATGTTGCTATTGAGTGACTTGAAATCAGATATTTCTATGGATAAAGATAGGGAATTTTAACACTAAGATCACTAAAATTTTAGCCACGAATTCACGAATGAATTATTTTTTATTCGTGAATTCGTGGCTAAAACTTACACGATCTTAGTGTTTTATTTTCTGTTTTTATTTAGACAAGGTAATCTGCGTGTATTATTCTTTTTTTTGTTTAGTTTTGAAATTGCTTACCTTATAAAACATAAAAACCGATGGCAAAGCTTGAAGCACTTTTCGTTAGTCCCGAATGCGACATCTATTACAACACTGAATTGCATATAGTGCAATCACGCTGGAAAGGTGTTTATGCTGAGGGACAAAGACTTCAGGAGATTTTTGACCAGCTTATATTGGCACTTCAGGTGAAAAAGTGCTCAATGATAATTGCTGATGCAAGAGAGATGTTTGTGATTTCACCTAAAGATAGGCAGTGGACGATTGACGAGTGGTATCCTCGTGCAGTTAAAGCAGGATTCAAATACCAAGGACTGATCTTAAGTAAAGACACGTTCAATGAGCTTTCTGTTAAACAGATCTCCGCTCATTACGATGAGAACAAAGTAACAACCATGTACTTTACTTCGCCTTCGGTTGCATTGGATTGGGTGCGGTCGGTTTCAAGTGAAGAACGAATTTTAAGAAAATGATTTCGCTGTGCGCACAGCGGAATGCTGTACGATTAGAAGTTAGTAAATCTGCGGTTAATCTGCGTGATCTGCGTAATCTGCGGGAGAAAAACACAGGAGTTCACAATAAGTCCACAAAAGGTTGGATGTATACGGTTGAAATTACGAAACCTTTACTAATTACTACTTACCACTCACCACTTACTTAAATGAAGAAAACAGGAAGTACACTCACGATGTTTGTCATCATCATACTTGCATTGCTAACGCTTGCAGTAAAGAGATGTAACAAATCGAGAGAAAGTCATACTAATCGGACGATATCGGTAAATGAGGGCGATTGGCGACATCATAAATTGATCTTCACCAAGCATGCACGGTGTAGAATGGAATGTCGTGACATCTCGGAAGAAGAAGTAGAATATATTCTTGTAAATGGTGTGATAAACGAACAGAAAAGCAAAGAAGAAGATGCAGAGGCAACAGGCCATTGCCCGACATATGCGCTAGAAGGGAAAACGAACGACGGACAACAAGTTCGTATCGTTTTCGGTGCTTGTGATAAGATAACAAAAGTTATTACAGCGATTGATCTTGGAGTGGAGCATGCATGTGACTGCAGATAAAAGAAATGAATCCCGATAGCTATCGGGATGAAAAATGAATTACAAATTACAATTCACACACAAAAGGATTGAAGTATATAACTAAAACTGTTTGGATCTTATCGCTTGTCAGTTTGTTTACAGACGCTGCAAGTGAAATGCTATATCCAATCATGCCGATTTATTTGCAGTCGATTGGGTTTTCGATTGTTTTAATTGGAATACTTGAAGGTGTGGCAGAAGCTACAGCCGGACTGAGCAAAGGATATTTTGGAAGACTTTCTGATGTTAACGGGAAGAGAGTTCCATTTGTACAATTGGGATATGCATTAAGTGCAATCTCAAAGCCTATGATGGCAATCTTTGTATTTCCATTGTGGATCTTTTTTGCAAGAACCATTGACCGGTTCGGAAAGGGAATTCGAACGGGAGCCCGTGACGCTTTGCTTTCTGATGAGGCTACTGTAGAAACAAAAGGCAGAATCTTCGGTTTTCATCGGGGAATGGATACGCTTGGTGCGGTAATAGGGCCATCACTTGCACTTGTTTATTTGTATTTTTATCCACAGAGTTATAAGACACTTTTTTTCATTGCTTTTATTCCCGGTTTATTAGCAGTGATATCTAGTTTTTATTTGAAAGAAAAGAAGAACACTCCTTCTAGATCATTTAAATCTGTTCCTGTGTTTTCTTTTTTGTATTTCTGGAAAAAAAGTCCATTACAGTATAGACGGTTGGTAAGTGGTTTGTTAGTATTTGCGCTAGTGAATAGTTCTGATGTTTTTCTATTATTGAAAGCAAAACAATCAGGTTTAAGTGACACTTTAGTAATTGGTGTTTATATTTTTTACAACCTTATCTATGCAATAACTTCATTTCCCATGGGAAAAATGGCAGATAAATTTGGGTTGAGAACTATATTTCTATTAGGGCTTCTTCTTTTTGTTTTTGTGTATTTAGGGATGTCGATAACAACTAACGTGTACGTTATTGTCGGACTATTTTTCATGTACGGAGTTTATGCAGCAGCAACAGAAGGAATTTCAAAAGAATGGATAACCAAGCTTTCTGAGAAAAGCGAAACTGCCACAGCAATTGGGACATATGCCGGACTACAGAGCATTTGTATGATGATTGCAAGTACATTGACCGGATATGTTTGGTATCGATTTGGATCGTCACTAGCTTTTGGCGTAACTGCTGGAATTACGTTATTGGTAGTTTTATATCTACTTGTTTTTACAAAAGCAGTTGGAATGAATCCCGATAGTTATCGGGATAAAAAAGGAATTTAGGATTTGTTACGTGCTATCAGTATAAGTGTTGATTCACGCTTCACGCTCAATCCTGTAATATACTCCGGGGTGTTCATGAAAATCATAATCTTTCCAATACGTCATTCCACATTTTTCGAGAACGCGAATGCTGGCCAGATTTTCTTTCATTGCACGGCCCACGATCAATGGGGTTTCTAGTTTCTGTAAGCCAAAAGTTATACATGCATTCGCAGCTTCTGTGGCATAGTTTTTCCCCCAGAATTTTCGGTGTAAACGATATCCAATATCTATCTCGTCCTTTGGTTCAAAGTACTTTAATCCACACCAGCCGATAAATGAATTGTCTGATTTTTCAATCATTGCCCACCGCCCGATAGGAGTAGGTATTTTTGTATAAGGGGGAATTTTATACTCGTAGTTCTGCAGAAATATTTTTGCAGCATTGATGTCAGAAAAAGGTGCATCACCGGTATATTTAACGACTTCCGGATCATTGTTTAAATTGAAAAAATCTGATGCGTCTTCAATTATAAATTCACGGAGGTAGAGACGATCAGTTTCAAGAATTGCAACCATGCTCAAAGATAAAAAATTACAGTGCTACCACTTCAAATATATTAAACCCCTTTCAACTACCTCAAGCTGCGTTGCCTTTCCCAAATTCCGCTTTCTTCTTATCATAACGAACAAAGAAATTTAGCCAGATAATTCTTGACCAGCGAAAGGTAAGTGGACTTAACATTAAAATTGTGACCGCCTGGAATCCAATGAAAAATGCGGTAGACCAATCCAGGAAAAGTCCATACATGATAAACCAGGAAATGAACCAACCGGATGTAAGTGCATATGAAACATACATGGCACCAAAGAAATAGCCCGGTTCTTTTTCATAGATCTCACCACAATGTGAACAGGTTTTTTCCATTTTCAACATTCCGCCTTGCAAGCGATAGGGGTTGTTGTGTGTAAAAACCTTACCCTGATGGCAGCGTGGACATTTGTTGGCTGCCATTGAGTAGATGATTTCGGTTAACATCATGGGATAACTAGTAACGAATAACTAATAGTGAATAGTGGGAAGTACAGAATGTTCGATGATCATTTGAATGGACAAGTTGTACTCCTTAAACCACCTAAACAATTTAAACAATTTAAATAATTTAAACCTTTTTATTATCCGTTTTGCAAGTATTTACTCCGATGATAGAATAGAGAGGGCAGAAGCTGATAATGCTTGTTAAAAGGAAAACTGCTGCAAAAATAAGCAGGACGATTCCAAGTGTTCCGGTAACTACATTTCCAAAATAAAGTCCTGCAATAATAAGTGCTATGACAATTCTAATCGTTTTGTCGGTTGAGCCCATGTTCTTTTTCATGATCGTTTTTTTAAGTTTTTCAAATGTATATTTAATCAATTAATAGAAAAGTGACTTTTGTTACATAAGCTGTTTTTTATCCACAATGGCAATTGTTTCACAAAATGCGAAAAATGGTGCTTAAAGAAACAAATTGAGCATAATTCATATCTGTTTATTCGTCTGTAAGAGTCTTTAGAAAATTGACCAGGTCTTGCTTCTGTTGTGTAGTAAGATTTTTTGGTCGAACCACATTGCTTTTATTTGGGTGCAATTCTCCACCGGAATTGTAATGTTCAACAACTTCTTCTAAAGTTGCCATACTTCCATCGTGCATGTATGGTGCTGTAAGTTCAACGTTGCGTAACGAAGGGACTTTAAATTTTCCGACATCAGTGGATCTGCCTGTGATTCATGCTCTTCCTGAATCCGGATAAACAAGATAAAGGCCGTTGTTCTGGAAACTATAATCAGTAAAATTATAATCTACGTGGCAATGAAAGCAATCACCTTCTTCATTGAAGAACATTGTCATACCATTTTTTTCAGAAATGGTTAGTGCAGATGAATCGCCATCATGTACTAAGCGATCATATCTCGATTTGCCGGTAAATAAAGTTCGTTCATAACAAGCAATAGCACGAGTTAAGGTGTAAACAGAAGGGTCAAGGTTGTAACTTTTCTGAAATTCAAGAACGTATTCCGGATTATTTTTGAGTCTTTCGACGGCAAGGTTTACATCAAAATCCATTTCATTAGGATTTTCAATCGGGGCTAATACCTGTTGTTCAAGATTTGGCACACCGCCATCCCAGAAAGCATACGGTTGATAAGCAACATTTAAAATGGTCATCGAATTTCTCATTGCAGTCCGCCCACTTATTCCGGCACTTAATGGAACACCATCTGTAAATTTTAAATTTGGCAAATGACAAGAGCCACAAGAAAGAGAGCTATCCCGCGATAAGATTGGATCGAAGAACAGTTTTTCGCCTAATGCAATCCTGTTTGGTGTCGGTTTATTGTCAGACGGAACGTAAGGATAAGGGAAACCCTGAGGAATATCTAGTAAGATCTCTTCATTCCCCGGATCAGGAATAGGATCTGTTGCCTTTTCTTTTTTACAAGAAAAAACAATGATGCCGAAAATTAAGAGGGTGATTATTTTTTTCATGTGTATCCTTCGCAGCAATGTTGTTTAATTAATAATGAATATGAATGTTAGAGTTGCAAGGAACCATTTTGTCAAGTCCATTATTAATTATTCATTATTAATTATTAAAATATTATTCTACCGAGAACGCAGCCTGCCAGTTGTTCTGCTATTTTCATAGCAAGTGGCATGTTATCCATTGTGTGTGTCATGATTTCTGAAGTCATGTCAACATTACTCAATGCTTCATTAAGATTGAATGCTAAATGAACTAACTGGTCTTGTCCTGAAACAACGCTGAATGCTTCTGTGCTGAAATCAATATTTCTTTTGAAGCTATCCATTCCGATGTGATAAAAATAATCAACGACAACCGGTCCGTTTTGAGCAACAGTTGTGTCCACTTTTCCTTCTACTTTCCAGAAGATATAACCACTATTCCATGACCAATGAATTGATGGTGTTTGAACAGAAAGCGGATCTGAAGAAGCGTATGTTGAAGGGTCTAAGTGATTAGTTGTTGAATCAAGTCCAAGGATGAATTTGAAACCTTTGTAGTTTCCAACAGGAACCATTCCAAGACTGTATTCTTCTGTTTCAGGATTTGTAAGCAATACTTTTCCTGTGATAGGTAATTCACTTCCATCATTTTTGATCAGGACGATATTGGAGATATACATTCTGTAGTCAGTAACCGTAAATTGACGGCCTGATGCAGTCAGAAATGTTGAATCATAATTTGCTTCATGGGTGCCTACCTTTGAATGAAGGTGAAAGGAAAGGTTTTGTGCAGTAGAAGGTGTTGGTTCTTCAGCGGTGTCTTTTTTACATGCAGTAAATGAAAGTACTGTTAGTGTAAAGATGACTGATGTTAATCGGAATATATTTTTCATTAGGGATTTTCTTTTTGATAATTAAATATTGTTTTATTTTGAATAAGTGGCATATGCAATTTATCAACCATACTATTTTGATCGAATTCAACTAAATAAATTGTTGTGCCTAAATAATGAACGCTCAATTAAACTTTTGGTGGCTGAAACGGCTGACTAAAAAAATCAGCAAGCTGACGTTCGAGGTAAGGTGTAAAAATTTGTTGAATAGGTTTGTTGTCGGTAAGAGGAAGTGAATTTTTTACAGTTAAGTATACAATTGTTTCCAGCTTTTCTTTTGATGAACTTACAGGGACAGATTCTTTCTGTTCTTGATCTTTCAGTTCTTTGATCAAATGACATTTACCTTGGCAATGTAATTTAGGTTTGTCTTTATTAATGCAAAAATTGCTTGTAATAAAATCCTTGTTTAATGAATAACTCACAAAAATAATTGCACTACTCAGTGTCTGGCTGAGAATTGCAAAGCTGATCAATATGAGTAGGAGTCGACGCAAGCGTTTGTTTTTGACTAATACAAAGGTAATGAATATTACAACGAAAAATTCAACGAATTGTTTTGCTTATTACAGTTTGACAAAAGTCATATTTCATAAATTAATCTATTTCTGCCACTACGAAAGTGCTTCCACCAATGAAAATCAGGTCGTTAATAGAGCTATCAGTTTTAGCTTGCTCATATGCGGCTTTTACAGAAGAATAGGCTTCACCTATCAGGCCAAAGGTTTTTCCGGACAATTTTAACTCGGTTTCGTTAAGTGCACGGGGTATATTTGCCTTGCAAAAATAGTAAGTAGCTTTTTTAGGAAGCATTTCCAGAATTCCCGAGATGTCTTTGTCATTGACAACTCCAATCACCATTCTAAGGGTATCGTATTTATATTCTTTCAATTGTTCAAGTATTAATTCAATTCCTGCTTTGTTATGACCGACATCGCAAATTGTCAAAGGCGCATCTGAGATTTTTTGCCATCGGCCCATGAGGCCTGTCATTGATTGAATATTCTTTAATGCTGTCCTGATATCTTCTTCAGTTATTTTCCAACCAATTTTTTGGAGTTGAATAACAGCTTGTAACACTGTGCAAATATTCTTTTGCTGGTAGTTTCCAACAAGACTAATTTCGAGAGTTTTTAAAAACAGAACGGCATCTTTAAAAACATTGAAAGTTTGAAGCTCTCCATTATTCTTTATTTTTTCTGCCACAAAATAATCGGAAGCAAATGTGATTTCACTTTTATTTATTTTTGATTTTTCAAGAAAAACAGAATCAATTTTCTCCTGTCTTTCTCCGACCACAACAGGTGTGTTGGGTTTTATTATCCCGGCTTTTTCGATTGCAATTTTTTCAAGTGTGTCGCCCAGGAGTTGGATATGGTCATAACTGATGTTGGTAATCAACGAGAGTTCAGGAGTGATAATATTCGTTGAATCTAGTCGCCCGCCTAGACCTGTTTCTATGATAGCTATGTCAACCTTTTCATTGGCGAAATAGTCAAAAGCCAGCCCGACTGTCCACTCAAAAAAACTCAGTTGCATCCTTTCGAAGTTCGATTTGTGGTTTTCAACAAAATCGGTTACCACTTTCTCGGGAATCATTTCTCCATTGATCCTGATCCGTTCTCTGAAGTCTTTTAGGTGGGGAGAAGTGTACAATCCGGTTTTATAACCGGCCGATTGAAAGATTGCAGCAAGCATATGAGAGCAAGAGCCTTTGCCATTTGTCCCGGCAATATGTACGGATTTGAATGAATTTTGAGGATTTTTAAGCGAATTACAAAGGGCAATGGTATTATCCAAATTTGCTTTGTAGGCCAATGCCCCAATGCGGTGGAACATGGGGAGTTGTGAAAATAGATATTCTAATGTCTGTGAGTAATTCACTTTTAAGTCAAGCCAATTTAAGGCGTTGGGCAATTTACAACCAATTTAGGTCTTTAAATGAAAATATTTTTTGTACAGAAAAGATTTTTTTCTAAATTGCTAACGCTAACAACAACAACCTTATGTCTTTAAAGAACAGAACTGCCAAGAAGCTGATAAGCACTTGGCCGCAAAGACTTGCTTTATCAGGAGTCATTGCCTTTATCGTCTGGAGTCTTACAGAAGAAAATCTGATTATTTTCTTGGCCTCTTGGGTTGCAGCACATCTTTTACTTAGTTTATTGAATGCCCGAATTCCTGAAGTCAAGACGAACTTTAATGAGGAAATGAGGTATTAATTAATCTATTCCTTTTCCAGCGAAAATTTTTCCAAAAAATCGGTCTGCACATTTTAATTCTCGCTTGCATTTTCTTTTCGATGATTTCCGGGTTGTTACGTACGAATTTTTGAATTTCTGTTTCGGATTCAGCTTCTAACAGGTTTATTATTCCACTACCATTTTCAAAAAGGGCTGCCATTATGAGTCTTCCATCGGTATAGGCTTGCCGCATATAGTTTGCATGTCTTCGAAGGTCAACGGTTGTGAATGTTTTGTGTGAAGGAAAATTTTCTCCCATTGTCCAAAGAATAAAATACAGATGTTTAAGTCCGCTTCGTAAGTTTGGAGGAGAGTCAATGTTGTCAAGAGGTACTATCATGGTTCGTGTGATTTCCTTTGGAAAAATAATAACAAGTGTTCTGATTTGGCTCTTTCTTGTTACATTTGCTGAATGAGAATTCGGTTGCTGATTTTATTTATTTCATTCTTTTTGATCAATTTTACTGTTGCGCAGACAGTCAAATTTTCTGATGAGATCAAGGAAAATAAGTATGCGAAATACATGCGAACCCTTGGTGCAGATGAAACTGGAAACATTTATGTGTTAAGGAGCAATATTTCGTTGGATACAGATCGTGATAAATCCGGTTTTAAAAACAGAGTTTACTTTCTGCAGTATTTGAATACAGAGTTAAAGATCATCTGGGAAAAAGAACTTTTGACATCATTTGAAGATGGACATATTGCAGATGTTCAATTGAACAATGGAAGGGTAGTGGTGGTAGGTTTTTTAAATGACAGGAAAGCTAAAACGTACACATTCTATATTCAGGCACTCAACGATTCCGGGACTTGGGTTGGGAAGCCAAAAGAAATTGACAGATTTAGTGCTAGTGAACTCGATGACGATGACAGGCCGGGAGTCATCAATTCTCAGGATGAATTGTCAATGGCTTTTTCGTATCGAAAAATAAGTGCCGATAAAAAGTATCAGATCTATCAGGTATTGATAATGGATACTTCTTTCTCTATACGTTATAAAAAACAAATAGAAATTGAAGCGTCAATGGAATCATATGTTCCAATCTCTTTTTTGCTTTCTGATCAAGGTAGTTTCTTTGCACTTGGAATTCACTATTCAACTGATAAAAAAGTTAAGAATCAGGATGAGGTCTATTATGAATTACATGGGTATAATCCTGTTTCCGGGATGGTTTTGCATACACAGATCAGAAGTGATAATAAATTTTTGACGGATGTCGGTTTTTCAATTGACAATGCAAACAAACGAGTTATTGCAGCAGGTTTTTATTCTGATAAAACAACATATTCTGTTGCAGGTGTTTTTTACAATTCATTTACGGAAGACAGTTTGATTCAGTTGTCATCAAAGAATTCAGCGTTTCCGGATTCGTATTTGCAAAAGTTCATTGGTGAACGAAAAGATGGAAAGAACAAAGAGCTGGTGAATTATTCAATTGATCGGTTGATCGTACGCCGGGACGGCGGTGTTGCTATCCTTGCAGAGTCGTTTAACCGAGCAGAGCGATCGTACTGGGATTATTATATGCAGACGTACATTTATCATTACTATTATCACTATGGAAATATAATGATCTTGTCGATTAATCCTTCCGGTGAAATTTTGTGGGGAAATGTTGTCCCTAAAGATCAGAATTCCGTCGATGACGGAGGCTATTCATCGTCTTATTTCAGCTCAATCGTAAATGGCAAATTAATTTCACTTTACAATAAAGCAATAGATGATCAGTCACCTGTACTAATGACAACTGTTGATGGAATTGGTGCGCAGAAAACGGATGTTCTTTTTAAAGACAATCAAAGAGTAGAAATAATTGCTAAATCGGCAAAACAAATTGATGAAGACACGATACTTTTACCTGCGTATAGGGGGAAGAAGTTGTTTATACTGAAAGTAGTCTTTTAATAAAAATTAATTAATGGGCAGGTTAATTAAGTCTATCACTTATCTACAAAGCCCTTTCATCCCGATAGCTATCGGGATTAGTTATTCATTAAAGCTTCTGCAAGTAGATCTTCTGTCCCGGCGGAATAGAAGCCCCTTCGTTGAGGTTGTTGTATTTGTAAATGTATCTCATTTTTATTCCATGTTCCTGAGAAATGGAAAAAATGGTGTCGCCGGGTTTTGAAATATAGAATTTTCTTTCGCCTTCTTTTTTCTTTGGTTGAATGTAAACAATTTCGCCTTCAAAAAGAGGGGCGTCTTCCGTAGTCTCGTTGTATTTAGGTAACTGCCAATAACCAAGATTCAATTCTTTTGCAAGACTATGGTAAGTATCGCCATGATGAGCGACAACATATTTGATTCCGTTTTTCTCACTTACTTTTCGAGAAGAGAATGGATCTACCACATCTACTGATGGAACAAAAACGCGTTTTGGTCTGACTTCAGTTTTAGGAATGGCTTCTGCGATCACCTCATCATTTGAAGTATTAGAAGAGGCGGAAGTTGAAGACGGGACTGGAGATTTAGTGTCAGCATACAATGGAAGTTCCTCTTGTGTATCCAACATATGAAGTTGATAGTCTTCTATGATCTTTATAAGTCGATCTGCATAAGAAGGATCTGTAGCATAGCCGGCTTTTTTCAATCCTTTTGCCCAGGCTTTGTAATCCGTTTTATCCAACTCAAATAAAAATGCATAACGTGGGCGTGTCTTTAGGAAATTACTATGGTCGTCATACGATTCCAATGCAGTGTTGTATTTTCTAAAGCACTCATCTTTTGCGTCGTCATCCTGAATATAAGATGGTCCGACCCAATTCGAACATTTAATACCGAAATGGTTATTTGCATTTATCGCCAAAGGACTATTTCCATCGCTCGATTCCAGACAAGCTTGTGCCATTGTAATACTGGCCGGCACCCCGGATTTGATCATTTCACGAATAGCGTCCTCTTTGTGTTCGGTAATATAACGCATCCTCGCAGCTTTTGGATCAGCAGCAAATGAGTTATTTAATCCGATTAAAGTAAAGAAGGCAAGAAAGGAAGTGACTTTCATAGGATAGTAACGAAATTTAGTCAATGTTATTTGTTGTGTTATTACGATGATCTTTCAATGTAAGATACATTTATTGTATTAATTAAATTCAGGTTTTCTAAGGGAAAAACGGATAGATTCCGCCAGTGTGAATCGCCGTAATACTGCTTTGAACGGGAAATGTTCCCTTTTTTATCAAATCTTGTAGTGCCCAAAACATTTTTCCTGTATACACAGGCTCGATTTGAATTCGATTGAGAAAATAAAAGTCGCGACAGAACTTATCCAGTTCAGGACTAGTCTTTGCATATCCTCCAAAATGATAATCGTAGTGCAAAGTAATTTTCGACAGATCGCCGCCTAATGAAGAAATGTTGTCACTCATGAAACTTTCTGCTTTCAAAACAGGTATTCCATGGATGTGCTGATTCGATTTGATGCCTTTCGATAATCCTGCAACTGTTGCTCCTGTACCACAAGCACAGAAAATGTTTTCAGTGTGAATTAATTCACTTGCCATTTCAGCAGTGCCTTCAACTGCTGCAGCATTGGATCCGCCTTCAGGAAGTATAAATACATCGTCCGGATTTTTAATGTAGCCTTGAGCAAGAAGTTTTAGGAGTAGTGCCGAAATAAATTCTTCATTGTTTTTCAATCGATATTCTTCACGACTGATAAATATAATTTTCATTTTATTTTCTTGCATGAATTGAATGCAAGGATTTGCAACAACATCACCTCTCACAATTCCGATGCTGTCGATTCCTAATTGATTTGCAGCAGCAGATGTAGCGATTAAATGATTCGAAAATGCACCTCCGAAAGTGAGTAGTACTTTTTTATTCTGTTCACGGAAATCAATCAAATTATATTTCAACTTCCGCCATTTGTTTCCGCCGGTAAAAGGATGCACCAGATCTTCGCGTAGTACTTTAACATGCCGATCGCGCAAGTCGGGTAATTTCACATCTTGAATAATTGGATTTGTGCGGATATTGAGCATGTGGCAAATTTAGGATTAATAAAGATGAGGTTAAGTAGGTTTGAAGGTTTATAGGTTTATAGGTTTGCAGGTTGATAGATGTAAGTTAGCAGTATAGTAAACCTGTTACCCTGTAAACCTGCTAACCTAATGAACTCCTAAAGCTATTCCAGACCTCCAAGCTAAACATTCATAGTTTTTTGGTAAATTTGCCACCTCCGAATGAACAAAAAGGCGGAAATTATGTTAATTTATGGCAATCCAAGACAAATATGATCCGGAAGATTATTACCTCTCCCCCGAGGGTTATATTATCTTTACGGAGAAATATCATTTAAAGAGAGGATATTGTTGTCAGAGTGGGTGTAAACACTGTCCATGGGATTTCAATAAATCAAAATCAAAAAAGGAAAAATAAGCGATCATGCTAACTAGTATATCATCTGAAAAATTAGATCTCAGTACTTCAAAAACTCCGACAGGAACAACGCTTTCATGCAAAGGTTGGGTTCAGGAAGCGGCATTACGAATGTTGTTGAATAATCTTGATCCCGATGTAGCAGAACGTCCGGAAGACCTTGTTGTTTATGGTGGTCGTGGTAAAGCGGCACGAAATGTAGAGAGTTTTAATCTCATCGTAAAAGCACTCAAAGATTTGAATGAAGATGAAACGTTATTGATTCAAAGCGGCAAACCGGTTGCAATACTTCCTTCTCATAAAGATGCGCCAAGAGTAATTCTCAGTAATTCTCAATTAGTTCCAAAGTGGGCAACATGGGAAGTGTTCGATGAATTGGAGAAGAAAGGTTTGATCATGTATGGTCAGATGACTGCGGGTTCATGGATTTACATCGGCTCGCAGGGAATTGTACAGGGAACATACGAAACGTTCAATGCTGTTGCTGATAAACATTTTGGAGGTTCACTGAAAGGGACACTTTCTGTGACTGCGGGACTCGGGGGAATGGGTGGTGCACAACCATTAGCAGTTACAATGGCCGATGGAGTTTGTCTGGCTGCTGAAGTAGAAGAGTGGCGTGCTCAAAAAAGAGTAGACACAAAATATCTTGACTTTATTGAAAGAGATCTTGATAAAGCAATTGATCTTGCTCTGGAGTTCAAAGCGAAGGGGGAAAATAAATCGATCGGTGTAATTTGTACAGCAGTTAAATTGTTGAAGCGATTGATCGAAAGAAATATTGTTCCTGAAGTATTAACTGATCAGACATCGGCACACGATCCATTGGTTGGTTATTTGCCGGAAGGATTGACAGTAGAAGAAGCGAATATTCTTCGTGAAAAGGATCCTGCTAAAGTAATTGATATGGCCTATGATTCAATGGCAGAACATGTTCGTTTGATGTTGGAATTGCAATCGCGTGGTTCAATCACTTTCGATTATGGAAATAATTTGCGTGCCAGAGCGCAAGAGCGTGGAGTAAAAAATGCATTTGATTTCCCGGGATTTGTTCCTGCATACATTCGTCCGCTGTTCTGTGAAGGAAAAGGTCCTTTCCGCTGGGCAGCATTATCTGGCGATCCACAAGATATTTATGAAACAGATAAAGTCATTCTGGAATTATTTCCGGAAAATAAATCATTGCATCGGTGGATGAAAATGGCGCGTGAGCGAATCGCATTCCAGGGATTACCTGCACGAATTTGCTGGTTAGGGATGGGCGACAGAGAAAAAGCAGGATTAGCATTTAACGAATTAGTACGAACAGGAAAAGTGAAAGCACCAATTGTAATAGGTCGCGATCATTTGGATACGGGTTCTGTAGCTTCACCAAATCGTGAGACAGAAGCGATGTTGGACGGAAGTGATGCAATTGCAGACTGGCCGATATTAAATGCATTGATCAATACAGCAGGCGGAGCAAGTTGGGTGTCGTTACACCATGGCGGCGGAGTTGGCATGGGTTATTCAATACATTCAGGAATGGTGATCGTTGCCGACGGAACATCTGATGCCGAACGTCGTTTAAAGCGCGTATTGCACAATGATCCGGCGATGGGCGTGATTCGACATGCAGATGCCGGTTATGATATTGCAAAGGATACTGCTAGAAAATTCCGCCTCGATCTTAATTCAAGATTAAAATAAAGTTTGGAGCGGTAATTGCTTGTCAATTTCTACCATTTAAATATTCCATGAAAAACTCAAAAATAAAATTTCTTTTCGCAGCAATAGTATGCACACTTTTTTTTACCGGCTGTGAAAAAACGGAAGATCCAATATCGACTGGAACGGACAGAGAAAAATTTCTTGGTAACTGGTCCGGTAATTCAACAGGGGTTGGCGGAACAAGATATTTTAATCTTACAATTACTGCCAGCAATAGCAATCCGGATCAAATACTGTTGAATAATTTTGATGGTGTAGGAGTTGGTAGTTATATTACTGCTACAGTAAGTGGAAACTCAATGAATTTCGAAAGTACTCTTATCGGTCAGGACCGTTACGATGGATCCGGGACAATTTCAAACAATGTTCTCTCCTTTAATTTTACGATTGACGATGGGCAGACGATTGAGAATCGGACGGGGTCGGCGACGAAGTAGAGTTTAAACAAAGAGTGCACAAAGTAAAAGGGGAAAAAGAGGGGCTGTTTTAAGATTTTCCTTATTGAATTTTTTCCTAACATACAGCCGAATTCTCTTAACTTACATTTTCAAAATAATTCCATTTAAATGAAAGTGTTGTCAGCCGAACAAATCAAAATTGCAGATAAGAATTCAATTTTGAATGAACCAATCTCATCGATCGATCTCATGGAACGCGCCGCAGAAAAATGCTGCGAATTTTTTCCGCCCAAAGGTCAATGGAGTCATTTGGTTGTGATCTGTGGTATAGGAAATAATGGCGGTGACGGACTGGCAATTGCACGTTTGCAGATGGAGAATTTTAAATCGGTAAGAGTGTTGGTGTTGGAGTCGTCGAAAAATTATGCAGATAATTTCAAAATAAACTTGAAGCGGTTGCAAGATGAAAATTGCAACATTCAATTTGTAGAAAGCGCAAAAGATATTTATTTGCGCGAAGATGAATTGGTTGTTGATGCAATTTTGGGAACCGGGACGAGTCGACCGGTAGATGGGTTTTTAGCTGAGTGCATTGAAGTCATCAATCAACAAGCGGCACATATAATAGCTATTGATCTGCCTAGTGGAATGGATTCATCGCGTCTAACATTAGGTGCGATGATAAAAGCAAATCTTACCTTGACGATTGGCTCACCGAAGCCGGCCATTTTTTTTCAAGAATCAGCATACTTCGTTGGAGAATGGAAATTGGTCGAGATCTATAAAGATGATTCGGTCTTTTCTCAATTCTTGGAAGCGCCGGAGTTAATTGATGTCAATTTGGCGAAGACTTTTCTAAAAACTAGAGAACAATTTTCAAATAAAGGAACTTTTGGCAAAGCACTGATCATTGCAGGAAGTGAAGGAAAGTATGGAGCGGCAATTTTAGCGGCAAGAGCATGTATGAGGAGTGGTGTTGGATTGTTAACGGTTCAAGTTCCTTCAAATGCTATGAATCTGATTCACCAATTACTTCCAGAAGCTCTTTTGAAAGCGGATGTGAATGAAAGAATGATTACTTCAATTTCGGATTTTGAAAATTTTAATTCGATTGGCATCGGACCGGGAATTGGAATGGCAAATGAAACTGTTGATGCATTAATTGAACTACTCAAGATAAATCAGAAGCCAATGGTTCTTGATGCTGATGCATTGAATATAATTGCTGAACATCCAACATTGCTTACAAATCTGCCGGAGAATTCAATTCTTACGCCTCATCCAAAAGAGTTTGAACGTTTATTTGGTCCGAGTGAAAATAGTTTTGAGCGATTAGAAAAGCAGATCAAGCATTCTGCAATGCATAAGATCGTAATTGTTTGCAAGGGTCGCTATACAACGATCACTTCACCTGATGGTAAGGTGTATTTCAATATGAGTGGCAATTCCGGATTAGCAAAAGGTGGTAGCGGTGATGTATTGACAGGAATACTTACGGCATTACTTGCTCAGGGTTATTCGCCAATTGATGCAGCTGTGTTGGGTGTTTTTGTGCATGGGCATTCGGCGGGTCTGTTAGCGATGAAGATGCATGAGGCGGGGATTTTGCCGAGCGATGTGATTGAGAATTTGCCGTATGCTTTCAAGGATATTGTTGGTGAAATGAAACACAAGAACACAAGGGCACAATGAGTCCACGGATTTTGTTATTATGTACTTTAGTTCCCTCAGAGTTGCGCAGAAAAGTCGCCGATTTTTCTAGTGATGTGCTAAATAATTGTGAACGACTTTTAAGTGATGCTAGATATTTGTCAACCGTAATTTGAGATACTTCATTGCTAATTTCAACTCCATTCCGTGGTCTCATTGTGTACTTGTGTACTTGTGTTTTATTTATTCACAAGAGGTATATCCTTGATAAACACATTCGAAATCACACCACTCCCATTCAACACAGAAACCTTCGCATAGGCAACTGAAGTCGTATCGCGAGCTGCATCGATATATGCTTTTTCAGCAGGCGCGGCTTTGGATTCTTCCATGTAGAATTTGGTAAAAGGGAAATTTAAAACGATGTAAGCGGAATCGCTATTTTGGTAATAGTCGATATTCGTTTTTATGTAATCGGCGGACTCAGGTTTTGAAGTAGAAACATTTGCGATTTTTGCAAATCCGTCCTTGTCTTCGCCGAGAGTTGCAAATACTTCCTGATTGGAATACCAGGCTGCATTTATGGTCGTGTAAAATCTGTTTGCTTCGAACTGAAGTGTTATGTATTTTCCTCGTATTGGATCTGATGGATCGACCGGCGCAGTTTTGAATTTGAAAACTTTTCCCTTGTTAAGAATAGCTTCATGATCATAGATCATTTTTGCAGGAACAAAAAGTTGCAAACAAACTAGTAGAAGTAGCAATATGAGGTTTCGTTTATTGTTCATTGCGCTTTCTTTTTTGGATGATCATATAATTTGCATAGAAGAAACCAATTCCCAATCCGACGAAAACTAATCCGCGAATAATAAAGGAAATGTTCGTGTCAAAAAATTTACATAGGATAGCAGTGGTCAAGACCAGCAATCCATAATTTAATATTCCCAGATGATCCTCTTCGATTCCTTGTCGAATGATTCTGATTCCAATTAAGAGAAGCATAAGATTGGAAAGCAGTTCTGCAAGCTTCGGAGAAATTGATGCGGAAAGAAAAATAGCTATGAAAACGAGAAACGAATATTTGATTATGCTTAATCTATTGGAAGCAGGAATGTGATCATGACGAAGTAGTAGATAAAGAGCAATGCAGGTGGTTATAAAAATTGAAATGAATTCAGGCGTCATAACTAGTTCGTTGATCGGAGGTAATTTACGAAACAGATTATCCCAGATCCAGTCGAACGTAAGTGGAATAAGTGTAACGATAATTCCAAGTAGACCAAGCGAAGAGTAAGATTGAGTGCTTTTTCCTGTTTTTCTGAATATCGGTAAATACCCGAATAGGAAGAATGCGGAGAATAAACTGATGAATGAAATGAAAAGCAGCTCCTCATTATCATAACCACACGTACCCAATGCAATGATCAGTGAAATTGGAATCATTCTGCTATGAAGAACAGCCCAATTTGCTTGTGCATTATTTTTTAACAACTTCAAGTAGTGTGGAATGATTCCAATGATAAGAAGCCAATACCAGAGAATTTCTTTCGAATGATAATAAGAGTAACCAACTTCGCCTGCATAATAAGTAATGCCAATCAGATAAAACAAGGAAGCAACTGATGAATTCAAAATATAGATCTGTGGCAATGTCAGGAGCATCCATGTTAGAATGAAATCAGGCAGACTTCCGGAGATATGATAGATCTGACTGATCATAGCGATGCAAGCTCCGACACTGAAAAACAAAAATGCAGAGGATGCTTCCAGCCATACTTTTTGTTCTTTCTTTTTTATAAGTGCATATGCACAACTAGCTTGTCCTAGCAATAGTGGCAGAAATGCGAGTATTGATTTTGTTGTTCTACCGAAGTCATCCCAATTATGAGCAACGATCAGAATAATTCCCATTCCAACTAATATGGCTCCAATGATTCCAAAGACAGCAATTAGTCGGTTTGGTTCTTTGTTTTTCTTTTGGTGATAGTAATCCGAGATCCGCTCTGCAGTTTCCTGGGAAATGACATTCGCTTCTATTAATTCAGGGAGGTCTTTTATCATGAAAAAAGCAAGTAGTGAGTGGTAAGTAGTGAGTTGAAATTAGAATGCAAATAAAGTAAAACTAGCCAAATGACCACAAGTTTTTTATAATATTGTCATCTAAGCAAAAAGGACTTTTTTGAGCGAGACAGAATTCATACACCTATTAAGACGTCGGGACGAACAGGCCTTTCAGCAGCTCATAGTTGAGCAAAGAAGCAGGGTCTTTAATACCTGTTTCAATATTTTGCAGTCAATAGAAGATGGAGAGGATGTATGTCAGGATGTTTTTATAGAAATCTTCCAATCTATTTCGAAGTTTAAAGGTGATTCACAATTATCCACCTGGATTTATCGAATTGCCATTACAAAGTCGCTTGAATTTCTTCGGAAGAAAAACAGGAAGAAGCGATTCGGTTTTTTTCAAAGTCTAACGGGTCAAGGTGATTATGAATTGAATCAACCTGCAAATTTTGATCATCCGGGAATTCAACTGGAGAATAAAGAATTGTCAAGGATTCTTTTCGCAGCCATTGAAAAGCTGCCTGAACGTCAAAAAGTTGCGTTTTTATTGAATAAAACGGAGAATTTGTCTTATTCAGAGATCGCTGAAGTTTTGGAGATTTCAGTCTCATCAGTGGAGTCGCTGCTTTTTCGGGCAAAACAAGGACTGCAAAAAATATTGAACACTTATTATGAAAATAATTTCAAATGAACGCAAGTAATTCTAAAAAAGAGCATCTAATGGATATGAACAAAAAGGAAATCTGGATCAATAACACACTGAATTCAATCGACTCGATTGAGCAAGTTCCGGTTTCAGATAATCTGGCATTCAGACTTGATCATATTTATAAATCAAGTCAGGTTGTTGTTTACCGAATTCAGCCTAAAGTACGGTGGGCAATTGCTGCTGCACTAACGACTTTGTTTCTGATCAATGTTTATACTTTAAGTAAAACATTGAAACGAGAAAATTCAGAAAAGGCTGTTTTTGCAAATGAGTATTTTTCTTACATGAATTCAATTTAATCAAAACAAAAGGATGAGCGATACAAAATTTCTTCGGATCATAATTTTATGTTTGATTTTATTAAACATAGGAACGCTTTCGTATTTACAGATTGGAAGAACTGAAAGATCCCCGAGACCAGGTGGACCTCCACGAGTTATTGAATACCTTTCGTCAGAATTGAAATTTGATGAGGGTCAGAAAATTACAGTAATGAAATTGCGCGATGAAAACAGAGAGAAGATCGAGGAGATTCAAAAAGGCGATAGGGAATTGCATGACAGTTTTTTTGACTTACTAAATCAAAGCAATCCTGACTCTGCAGTCATAGATTCAATGGCCAATTTAATAGCAAGTAATAGAAAGCAAATTGAACTTTTAACGTTTCAGCATTTTTCAGAGATCCGAAAAGTTTGTACAGAAGAACAAAAACAAAATTTGACCAGATAATCAATGATGCTCTTAGAATGATGGCGCCACGTCCGCCACGATAGAAATCAAACCACTAATTATAAAACCTACACAATGAAGAAAATCTTATTGGCAATTTATTTGATGTTAATTGCTGTTACCACATTTGCGCAAATTCCTGAGCTTGAAACATGGCAACAAAACACAACCTCTACCGGTTATAATGGTATTGTGTCGAATGTTCAATTGGTGCAATATTCAACAAACAATGTATATGTTTCTTGTACTTGCATTCCGGGATATAGTATCGGTCCATGGACAGGAAATCCGAATGTTGCAAGTAATCAGAATTTTGTTTTCAAGATCACTCGTAATCCGCAACAGAATACAGGAACTCCAACGACTGTTGGTTTAGGTCATATAGGAGTCTGGTCAAATGGTGTGAGCGTCTTTAATGTTTCTGATGCTATGTCGTATAATAATCAGGGCATCTGGAATCGTAACGCTTATTATTGGGAAGGAAATGGATTTGATAATTGTCTAGGCCATCCGCAACAACAAGGCGAATATCATCATCATGTTAGTCCGACTTGTTTGTATAATGATCTGGATAGCGTTGAGCATTCGCCAATCATAGGCTATGCTTTCGATGGATTTCCAATCTATGGGGCGTATGCCTATACAAATACAAATGGAACAGGAGCTATCAAAAGAATGCAGAGTAGTTATGTGATGAATACTGCAACAACTCGGTCAAACGGACCTGCTGTTGGAGGAATGTATCCAAATGGATGTTTCATTGAAGACTATACTTATTCAGCCGGAGCCGGTGATCTGGATGAACGTAATGGACGTTTTTGTGTTACTCCTGAATATCCTGCCGGAACATATGCATATTTTGTAACGATTGACCAGAACAGAGTTCCGCAGTTTCCATATACTTTCTTTGGTACTTATTACGGAGTTGTTCAAGCGGGAAATACAGGACCGGGAAGTGGACACGTAACAATTACAGAGGTGACGACTGTTTATACAGGAACAACAGGAATAAAAAGCATTTCGGACGATATCAAATATACATTGGCAGAAAATCCGGTTAAGGACTACGCTTACATATATTTCGATCCGCAAAGTGTAAATAATGTAAAAGCTGAAATTTACGATATCAGAGGACAGCTTTTATTCTCACAAGACAATATGCAGCCGAGCATCAGCTATACATTCGATTTTACGTCCTATACAACAGGAACATATTTTCTTTATCTTACATCCGCAAACAAAAGGATCGTCCAAAAGATAATTAAAGCAAATTAATGAGAATACTATTTTTCATCATTCTGAATTGTCTGGCCTACATTTCACCGGCCTTTTCTGAAAATGGAAACGAACTTCAGCTCATCTTCCGGCATTATGTCGGAGATGAGCTGCTTGTTTTAAAGAGCAAGCAGTATAAAAATGAGCTCGGACAACCATATACTGTTTCGAAATTCAAATATTATGTTGGGAATATTGAGTTGACAGATTCAACAGGTAAAGTTTATTCTATTGACAATTATTTTTTGATCAATCAGGATGATCCAAAGACGAGTGAAATTATTTTGAATGCTATTCCACCCGGAAATTATAAATCGATCTCTTTTTTAATTGGCGTAGATAGTTTGCATAACTGTACAGGTTTGCAAGAAGGAGATCTCGATCCGATAAAGGGAATGTTCTGGGCATGGAATACGGGATACATTTTTTTGAAATTGGAAGGCCATTCGGATTTTTCAAAATCAGAGGCCGGAGTTTTTGAATATCATATTGGCGGCTATAAAAGTCCGGCAAATGCAATTCGCCGAGTGACTCTGAAATTAGAAGAGATGAATTATCTGACAGAACGAACAGGAAGAAAAACACTTTCTATAAAAACCGATGTAGCACAGATCTTGAAGCAGCCGGTATCTATTGATTTCTCAGTTCTGTCCGTTGTTGCCGATTTTAATAATGCGGAAATGGTGGCGGATAATTATATTGATATGTTTAGTGTGATCCGAAATAGTGAAGTGAAGTGAGGTGAGGTGAGGTGAAGTGAAGTGAAGTGAAGCGAAGTGAAGTGAAGTGAGGTGAAGTGAGGTGAAGTGAAGTGAAGTGAGGTGAAGAAGTGAAGTGAAGTGAAGTGAAATGAAGAATTAATTTGGAATGCGGATTTGACGGCTTTGAATAAAGTCGTCGGCCATATGGAGTTGCGAACCTGTAAACCTGCAAACCTGAAACCTGCAACATCAATTTAGAATAATGAGATTAACAAAACTGCGTGTTGTTTTCTTTTCGATTCTATTTCTCGTGATCCTTAATGGATTTGTGAGTCAGGATGCTTTTTTTGCTATTGAACAGAAGGATGTCGAGCTAACTATTCCAAAAGGATTTCCAAAACCATTTTACGATTTCAAAAAGAATAAACTTACTCCTGAAGGATTCAAATTAGGTCGAAGGCTCTTTTACGATCCAATTCTTTCGAAAGATAATTTTACATCGTGTGCCACTTGTCATTTGCGTTTTGCTGCATTTGCTCATATTGATCATGCATTGAGTCATGGTGTAGGGAATAAAATTGGCAAGAGAAATGTCCCTGCAATTCAGAATTTGATTTTCAAGGATACATACATGGCAGATGGCGGAGTAAATCATCTGGATCTGCAACCAATAGTTCCTTTGACTAGTGAAGCGGAAATGGGAGAGACGTTAGAAAGTGTGATACAGAAATTGCAGAACGATTCTGTTTATCCGGCTTTGTTTAAACAAGCTTTCGGCGATTCAATTATTACATCGAGTAATATGTTGAAATCACTTTCGCAATTCGTCGGACTAATGATCTCCAGTGATTCTCGGTATGATAAATTTGTCGCCGGAAAAGAGAAGTTCAATGAAAACGAGTCGAACGGGTTAAAGCTATTTCGTGCGAGATGTACGAGTTGTCACAAAGAGCCACTCTTGACAGATAATTCATACAGAAACAACGGACTTGTTCCGGATGAGAAGTTGAATGATGAAGGAAGAAAGTTGATCACAGGACTTGAATCAGATAAATACAAATTCAAAGTACCATCACTACGAAATGTTGCCATGACATATCCTTATATGCACGATGGTCGATTCAATACTTTGGAAGAAGTTGTAGCACATTATTCTGATGCAAAATTTTATTCAACCGGATACGATAAAGATCTGTTAAAAACCACAGGCATGACTGAATCAGAAAAAATCGATCTGGTCATTTTTTTGAGAACCTTGACCGATAAGACTTTTTTATATGACAGGAGGTTTGCGGATCCGTTTCCGTATGTGAAGCACGATTGAAATAACGAATAACTAATCCCGATAGCTATCGGGATGAATAACTAAGGGCTATCGTAGGCAACTTTTATTCCTGCGATAGCCCTTCACTATTCATCATGCACTATTGAAGTTCTGCAAGAACAGTCACGCCACCAAGAACTTTCTCATTCATCCCCACCTTGATCTTCGTGCCAAGAGGTAAAAACAGGTCGACACGTGAGCCGAATTTGATGAAGCCTAGTTCTTCGCCTTGCTTTACCATCCATCCTGCTTTGGGGTAACAAACAATTCTGCGGGCTAATGCGCCTGCTATTTGTCGAAGGAGAATTGGAGTCTTTGTGCCATTCTCAATCACAACAGTTGTACGTTCGTTTTCAGTTGATGATTTCGGATGCCATGCAACTAAGAATAATCCGGGATGGTATTTCGAAAAAGTAATTTGTCCACTGATCGGATATCTGTTTACGTGTACATTGATAGGCGACATGAATATCGAAACCTGGATGCGACGATCTTTTAAAACTTCTGTCTCTGTAGTTTCTTCGATCACTACCACTTTTCCATCTGCGGGAGCGATGATAAACTTTTCGTTTTTCGTCAGATGACGACTAGGGTGACGAAAGAATTGAAGAACGATCAAAAAGAGTATAACAGATATGACAATTATTCCGGTTTTGATCCATGAATATTCATGACCAATAAATATGTCGGCTCCAATATTAATTGCCAGTAAAACAATGGCAGAAATCGCCAATGATGCATAACCTTCTTTGTGAATCGTCATTTCTCTATTTATTTCTGATTAGGAATGGGTGCAAAATAAAAAAAAGGAGACAACAATCTCCTTTTTTTACAAATATGTAGTTACTTATTAGTACACTCCTCTTGATTTAAGTGATATTGTAACTTTTTCAAGAGCAAAGATGTAAGCGGCAATACGTAAAGATACTTTGTGCTTCTCTCCAACAGACCACACATTTTGAAATGCATTGATCATGTATCTGTCTGCACGTCTATTGATCTCGTCTTCCGGATAGTAATAACCAAAACGATTTTGAGTCCATTCGAAATAAGAAACAGTTACACCGCCACCATTCGCAAGGATATCAGGAACAACAATTATTCCTTTACCTGTAAGGATCTCATCAGCACCGGCAGTAATAGGGCCATTTGCGCCTTCAACGATCAATTGTGCTTTGATCTGATCTGCATTTGCAGCAGTGATTTGATTCTCTAATGCACATGGACAAAGAACGTCAACATCTAAAGTCAAAAGATCTTCGTTTGTTATTTCAGTACCATCGGCAAATCCTTTAAGGACGCCATGATTACTATTTCTGTATGCTATTGCTTTTTCAATATTGATACCTTTTGGATTATAAAAAGCACCGGTATGATCGCTGATTGCAACGATGCGTACGCCGTGTTCATCCATGTGTTTCGCTGTAATAGAGCCCACATTTCCGAAACCCTGAACAGCACCAATTGCTTTCTTAGGATCCATCTTAATCTTTTTCATCGCTTCCATTGCAGCGACAGTAACGCCACGGCCGGTAGCTTCAACACGACCTTCTGATCCACCTAAGTGTATAGGTTTGCCGGTAACAACTCCCGGAGTGAAAGCTCCTTTTAGCTTCGAGTATTCGTCAACGATCCAAGACATTACGCGAGGACCTGTTGCAACGTCAGGAGCAGGAATATCTTTGTCTACACCGAATACATCAACCATTGCGGCTGTGTAAGCACGTGTTAATCTTTCAAGTTCACCTTCTGATAATTTAGAGGGATCAACAGTGATTCCACCTTTTGCACCGCCATAAGGAATATCAGCGATGGCGCATTTCCACGTCATCCAGGCAGCGAGTGCTTTTACTTCATCAAGATTTACATCCATTGAATAACGGATACCACCTTTAGATGGTCCGCGGCTTGTATTGTGAACGATTCTGTAGCCTTCGAATACTTGAATCTTGCCGTCATCCATTTTAATCGGAAGACTCGCCAGATATTGTCTGTGCGGCGTTTTCAGAATGTTGTACGTGTCGTCATCCAGATTCATGATCTTCGCAGCGACGTCGAAACGTCTGATCATTGATTCGTACGGATTCGTCGTGTCTTTTGACATCTTTTGTTTTTCTACCTGAGTAATCATTGTGAATAATTAGGGCTGCGAAGGTAGGACATTTTTAATAACCATGCGGGTTTGCGGTGCGACATATCCGCAAACAATTGCAATTCAATTCATTAGATTAGTTGATTTTTGTCAAATAAACGAAGATTTGGCATTTTGAAGGGGCTTTCAGTTTAGCTGGTGAAATTTGGCTAAAGCCAAGAAAGTCAGCGTTGCCCTAGCCCGTCAGCTAAAGTTGACGGTAATAAAAAAAGTTGGTTCCTTGTGCTACTTACCACTCACTACTTTCCACTTACCACTTTCACAAACTCAAATAAAAAAACACAAACGGCGCAGAGATAAATAATGCATCAAACCGATCAAGAAAACCGCCGTGACCGGGAAGTAATGAGCCGGAGTCTTTAATTACAAGACTTCTTTTGAACATTGATTCAACAAGATCGCCGAGTACACCGGTGATGAAAATTATAGAAGCAATGACGAGCCATTGCGTTAGTGTGAATGCAGTACAATATTGTGCAACAGCAAATGCAATTCCAATTGCACAGATGCCGCTGCCGACAAAACCTTCCCAGGTTTTCTTCGGACTGATTCGTTCGAACATTTTATGTTTTCCCCAAATACGACCTGCAGTATAGCCGCCAATATCATTTGCCCAAAGGATGAAAAAATAACCGAGCAGATTCATTGGTTTGTATTCTTCACCGGAGCCATGAAAGGAGATTAGGAAGAACATGAACATTGGAGCAGAGATATAAATGTTTCCAACAATTGTATATGCAATATTCGTAAATGGTTTTTCAGATTTCGTGTAGAGTTCACGAATGAAAACCAAATATGGAAGAATGAAGATCAATGGAAGCAAATTAATGTTGGGCATGAAAGATCCAAACATCAATGGAAGGAAAATAATTACACCTGTTGCAATTCCTAGTGCTATGTGTGGTTGGATATTGTCATTCTTTGTAAGCTTATAAAATTCAAAAAGCGACATGCTCGAAATAAATGTGATCAGGAGAAGAGAGGAAAGTTGGCTATACAGGATAGCGGACAAAACGATTGCTACTCCAATGAATCCCGTAATGAATCTTTGTGTTAAGTTGCTCACAGCTGGTTCTGTTCAATTATTATTTTGGCTAATATAGCATCTTCTTTTTTTGTATACACTTCAATTTCGCCAAGCATCGTATAACTTGAGTCTCTTTTGTCGAGTTTTACGGCTTCAATGTCCTGATCTTTCAATACTTCAAGTACTATTTCGACACGATGCGGCAGAGCAGATGTATAAACCAGTTCCCAGTCGTTCATGGGCTGTTATTTAGCGTCGTCGATTACGAAAACAAAAATATCGCGGGGGCCGTGAGCGGGAGTGACCAATGTTTTTTCGATATCTGCCGTACGGCTAGGGCCATTCAGTGAAGCGATCATGGAAGGTAATTGGTCGTTGTATTTTGATTTGATCAATGAAAGTGCATCTTTCAATTCCGGAACCAATTGAGATGTATAAGCCATAACAACATGAATGGTGGGAACAACGAAAAGTTTTCTTCCGCTGCCTTGCTTACTTGAAATGATGACTGCGCCTAATCGAGCAACCAGAGCTTCACAGGAAGTGATAGCAACCATGCCTTCCGGAAATGTCTTGTCTTCTTTTGTATACGGAAATTCGATCTGGTCCATGTAATCGGTGATCTTTTTTTCCTGACAATAAAATTGCTTCCACTTATTTTCTTGTGCAAGCATGATCACATTTTCCAAAAATTCCATTTCGTTTTCACAAAAAACGAATTGTCCGCCGACCTTAGTAAAAGCAGTAGCAAATTTCTCTTCGAGACTTACCTCTTCATTCGCATATACATTTTTCTCCCAGTCGATATTTGGAAATCGTGCTGTAGTTTTATGTATTAACGCTTGTCGAATCTTTTTTAAGATCTTTTCGCGTGAGGTGGCGTCTTGCATTTTTTTTGGTGAGTAGTAATTAGTAAGTGGTAATTAGCACAGTTTACTTTCTGCAACTTATTTTCTTTTGGTTGAAAGTAAGTAGTGAGTATTTGTATGCATTGCAACTTACCACTCACTACTTACGACTCACCAAATTACTCACCACTTACTTTGTCGTCGTGCGGAGTAGTAACAATCGTCGGAATAGTTTCATTCGCGGCTTCAGCAGCAGCGGAACCGCCAAAGTGAGCCATTTCGCTTTTATCTTCCCATTTTCTTTTTCCGAAAATTGCTTCAAGATCTTCTTTGAATAGAACTTCTTTTTCAAGAAGATGACCTGCAAGTTGATGAAGCTTTTCTTTGTTTTCAGTAAGAAGTGCTTTTGTACGTTCATAAGCACCTTCGATCAATTTCTTCACTTCGTTGTCGATCAATTCAGCAGTTTTTTCACTGTATGGTTTTCCGAACGTATATTCTTGTTGCCCTGAAGAATCATAGAAACTAACGTTACCGATCTTGTCATTTAATCCGTAGATAGTAACCATTGCATAAGCTTGCTTCGTGATTTTTTCAAGATCACTCAATGCTCCTGTAGATATTTTTCCGAAGACAATTTCTTCAGCAGCTCTACCGCCTAATGCAGCGCAGATTTCATCCATGATCTGTTCAGTCGTTGTGATCTGACGTTCTTCAGGAAGATACCATGCAGCACCAAGAGAGTTTCCTCTTGGAACAATCGTAACTTTGATAAGGGGATGAGCATATTCCAATAACCAGGAAACAGCAGCATGACCTGATTCGTGATAAGCAATTACTTTTTTCTCGTGCTGAGAAACGATCTTATTTTTCTTCTCAAGACCACCAATAATTCGATCGACTGCGTCCAAGAAGTCTTGCTTTTCAATTGAAGTTTTATTTTTACGAGCGGCGATCAATGCTGCTTCATTACAAACGTTAGCAATATCTGCACCTGAAAATCCCGGAGTTTGTCTTGCAAGGAATTCAATGTCTAATGCTTTGTCAATCTTTAGTGGTTTCAAGTGAACATTAAAGATCTCTCTTCTTCCATTTAAGTCAGGTAACTCAACATAGATCTGTCTGTCGAAACGACCCGGACGTAACAATGCACGATCAAGAATATCTGCGCGATTCGTTGCAGCGACGATGATGACACCTGAATTACTTCCGAAGCCATCCATTTCAGTCAATAATTGATTTAATGTACTTTCTCTTTCATCATTTGAAGAGAAGGAAGGTGATTTACCGCGAGCGCGTCCAATTGCATCAATCTCATCGATGAAGATAATACAAGGCGCTTTTTCTTTAGCCTGACGGAAAAGGTCACGTACACGTGATGCACCGACGCCGACAAACATCTCCACGAAATCGGAACCTGATAGAGAGAAGAACGGAACTTGTGCTTCACCGGCCATTGCTTTAGCAAGAAGGGTTTTACCTGTTCCGGGAGGGCCAACAAGGAGGGCGCCGCGCGGAATTTTTCCACCGAGAGTAGTATATTTTTTAGGGTTCTTTAAGAAGTCAACGATTTCCATGACCTCCAATTTTGCTTCTTCTAATCCGGCAACATCATTGAATGTCACTTTCACCTGAAGGTCTTTATCGAAGAGCTGAGCTTTCGATTTTCCGATGTTAAAGATCTGGCTACCGCCGCCTCCGCCGCCCATTCGACGCATTAGGAACATCCAGATCACAATCAGAAACACACCCGGAATGATCCAGTTGAGAAGGAACTCAAGATAACCACCGGTTTCCTGGTTGTATTCTATGCTGACTTTTTCACTTTCAGGAAAATCCTTTTGAACTTCTTCAATTTTCTTTACGAAAAGATCGGTAGGTCCGGTGTTGATGCGGTAATGTGGGCCATCGTTGACGACTTGTGGAAAGCTTTTGTATCGAAGGTCTTTGTATTTTTCTTTTGCAAGCAAAGAATCTTTCTTGATGGTAATGTGAGCGACCTTATCAATGATCTCAATTTTTTTCACATCACGCTGTTCAAGCATGTTTTTTTCAAAATCATCGATACTTGTTTGTCTTTCTTCAGTTCCCCAATGTAAAAGTTGAGTAATGATCAGAACGACTATGATTATACCATAGATCCAATAGAAATTAAAATTAAATCGTGGTCCACCCGGAAACTTTTTCCCCTGATTACCTTTCGCAGAATTTGGCTTGTTGTCACTATTTCGTTGTTCGCTCATTAGAATAAAAAGATTGGCATTAGAATGTCAAGAAGAGTGCCTCAAATGGCTTTCCCGACAAATAGTCATTGTTTAACAGATTAATATTTTAATTGTTGCTTGCGATTTGTTTTATTTCTGCATCGGCCCAAAGTCTTTCGATGCCATAATAGTCGCGTTTTTCTTTTTGGAAAATATGTACAACTACGTTTAGATAGTCAAGCAAGACCCATTCGGAAGTCCCCATTCCTTCTTTATGAAAAGGGTCTTCCAATTTTTTGCTTACGTATTCTTCAACGGATCTGGCAATGGCGTCGGTGTGAGTCTTAGAGTCAGCATGACATACAACAAAGAAATCGGCTACAGAGTTTTTCAGACTTCTTAAATCGATTGAAACGATCTCCTTCGCTTTCTTTTCCTGCATTCCGTCAATGATCAAGTCGCGCAGATTTTCAGCTTCATTGATCTTTCGAATTGTTTTTTTTACTACATTTCGTGCAGGAGACTTTGTCTTTTTAATCATTAAGTGTTATTGGTTATTATTGATATTGGTGACGCAAAAATAAGGAAAATATTGTAGTCCTTTAAAGATACGTTGCTGATATAGTTTAGTGTGAAATTCATGAATAAAGAGTTAACAACCTTATTCACAGGTAGGCAGGTCATAGAGATCGATTCTGTGGAATCGACTAATTCTTATCTTTCAGAGCTATTGAAAACGCAATTAGTTCCGGAAGGTAGCGTAGTTAGAGCGTTTTCGCAATTATCCGGCAGGGGTCAGATGGGTGCCAGATGGAGTAGTGAAGATGGTAAAAACCTTCTGGTTAGCTTTGCTTTTTACCCGACTTTTGTGGTTCCAAGGAATCTTTTTCTCCTCAATAAGACCTATGCCTTAGGTGTTTACGATTATATTAAGTCTATTTTAGGGAATGAAGTCAAAATCAAATGGCCAAATGATATTTACTGGAAAAGTAAAAAATTGGGAGGAATACTGGTTGAGAATACGATCACTACTTCTATTATTACCAATAGTATTCTTGGTCTTGGATTAAATGTCAATCAGCTTGAATTCCCATCGAATTTACCTAATCCTGTTTCCATTGGTCAGATTATTCCCGGCAACCATAATCTAAGTTTAATGCTCAATGGTTTGGCTAATAGTATTGAACACCGATATCTTCAGCTTAGACGCGGAGAGAAGCAGACTTTAGATGAGGATTACAAGAAGGCGCTCTTCAGGTGTGAAGAATGGGCATTTTACGAGGACAAAAAAGGTAAATTTCCCGGCTGTATAAAAGGCGTCGATAATCAGGGTCTCCTCAAAGTAGAGGACGAAGAGGGAGAGATTCGGTTGTACGATTTGAAGGAACTGAAGTATCTCGGGTTATCGTAATTACGAAGGTTAGGCAATCGTCGAAAGTTTCCCAACCAGCAGATTCAAAAAATTCGTCAACGGTTTTACGGCCATCATTTTCATCATGGGGTTCAGGTCGGCGTCGAAAGCAAGTTGTACGCTACTTTGTCCGGGAGAAGATTCTTTGATAATGCAGTCTAACCCGATTAGATCTCTTCGGGCGATTTATTTACGCTCGTAACATCACTTTCTATTCTTGTCATTGCTGGTTCGTATTTTAAGAAATTATACCGGTCCATTTATCCGGTTCTTCTTTCCATTGATTTAAGATTTCGAGGTCTTTTGCTTTGATATAGTTTGATTCCACTGCTTGTTCCAATAATATGGAATAATCGCAAAGAGAAATCAACGGACATTGTTCATTTTCGAAATTTGTTGCGGCTAATGGAAAGCCATACGTAAATATGGAAATCATGCCTTTAACTTTACATCCTGCTTCTTTGAGTGCTTCAACTGCTTTTAGTTAACTTTTTCCTGTTGAGATCAGGTCTTCGATTACCACAACAGTTTGTCCTTCTGTAATTTCACCTTCAATCAGATTTTCGCGGCCATGATCTTTTGCGGAGGCACGTACATAAACGAATGGAAGTCCCATAGCTTCTGCTACTAAAGCACCTTGAGCTATTGCTGCCGTTGCAACGCCTGCAATTACGTCAGGTCTGCCATATGTTTCTTCAATCGTAGTAACCAAAGCCTGTCGAATGAAAGTTCTCACCTTTGGATAAGAAAGAGCGATTCTATTGTCGCAATAGATTGGTGATTTCCAACCAGAAGCCCATGTAAACGGTTTGTCAGGTTGAAGTTTTATAGCTTTTATCTGGAGTAAAAACTCGGCGATTTTTTTCGAAGTGATAACGTTCACAGGCATGGTGCAAACGTACGAATTCGCCGACAATGCAAAAGGGTTTTTAAAGGAAAAAGTTATTCAATATACTTCACATTCACTGATTAATAGCGAGATTTGTCAAATCTATGAAGACTACTCACACCGTATTTATTAACGACAGGCCACTGGTCTTTTTTTATATTTATGATGAATCAGTTCCCGATAAATATTCAGGTTTTGCCATTTTGAACGATGAAAGTTCATCGATTGATGATGCAAAACAACTTTTGGAAAAGGGTAAAGAAAAAGGTGTTGTATTCATGAGTGAAGATGTAGAGGAAAGCTGGAAGAGTTTCGTTTCCCGTTACACATTGATTGTAGCGGCAGGAGGATTGGTAAAGAACGATAAAGGAGAATGTTTGTTTATTTATCGCTTAGGCAAATGGGATCTTCCCAAAGGCAAAGCCGAATATGATGAATCACCTGAACAAACAGCACTCAGAGAAGTTGAAGAGGAGTGTGGTATTAAAAATCTAAAGATTGAAAAGGAACTGAATAAAACATTTCATACATATAAAGAAAAAGGAAAATCTATTTTAAAGAAGACGTATTGGTTCGAAATGAGTATTGAAGGTGAACAACACTTGATTCCGCAAACAGAAGAAGGAATCACAGAAGTAAAATGGATCGCTGAGGATAAAATTAAGGCGGAGGTTTTGGCAAATACGTATGCTTCGATTCGGGGGATCTTCGAATGAGAGTTGAAGTTTACAGGTTTTAGGTTTGCAGGTTCGGGAATACAACCTTCAAACCTAAAAAATGCAAACGTCAAACTGTGACCGCAACCCTTCAACCGCTAAACCTCCTTTTAAATTTGCCGGAAAGACTTTCTTTCCTAACTTCGTATTCCAACTATAAAAGAAATGAGTAAACGTATTGCAGTTTTTCCGGGGTCATTTGATCCAATCACCAGAGGACATGAAGAGATCATCAGAAGAGGTTTGCCGTTGTTTGATGAATTGATAATTGGAATTGGCTATAATACAAATAAGCATTATTTCTTTTCTCAAGACAGAAGAGAACATTTTATTGCCAAGACTTTTGAGAATGAGCCGAAGATAAAAGTTCATCGGTACTCAGGACTTACAATTGAGTTTTGTAAGCAGATCGGTGCTCAATATATTCTTCGTGGATTGCGTACGTCAGCAGATTTTGAATTTGAAAGAGCGATAGCTCAGATGAATCATTCCATGGCTTCGGACATTGAAACCATCTTTATTGTTTCGAATCCGGCCTTGTCGCATATTTCATCGACGATTGTGAGAGATATACTGCTGTATCAAGGAGATATTTCGGCATTTGTACCGGCGCCGGTGCTGGGGTAAAAATGTCTTAACCTGGATTAAGCTGATTAAGGGAAAAATGTCTCAACCAGGATTTAGCTGATTTATGGATTTTTTAGATAGTAAGTGAAATACTACATGAATTTTTAACAGAGTAAAAATTCAGCTGTTCCGGATTTATAATCCGGAACCACCGTGCTAAGGATTTATAATCCTTGCGAAATTGAAGAATAAATAGAAAATGCACAATTCCCATACTTCCTCACTTCACTTACTTTAACATGACTTTGCAGAACTCGTTTCGCTTGATGTTCAACAATGAGAATTCCGTTTTCTGAAAGCATGTTTTTTTGAAGAATAAGATCAGGAATTGTGTCAGTTTCACTCAGGTCAAATGGCGCATCAGCAAAGATCACATCGAATTTTGTGTCGCACGCCTTAAGGAATTTAAAAACATCAGATTTTATTACGGATAAATTCTTTACTTCAAATTTACTGGCAGTCTCTTTGATGAATGTGCAGCATTTGAAATTGATGTCAACACTTGTAACATGTTTTGCGCCACGGGAAATAAATTCCATGCTTACGCCACCAATACCTGCAAAAAGGTCCAGCACTTTTACTTCTTCGAAATCAATTCTATTGTTTAGAATATTGAATAATGCTGATTTCGCATAGTCAGTTGTAGGTCGAACCGGCAATGAAGAAGGCGCATTGATAAGTCTTCCGCTGAATTTTCCACCAATTATTCGCACAATGCTAAATTGAAAAGAGTGTGATAAAAATGCGCAGGGATTTGGTTGAATTTACTACTAAAGTCAAGAGTTTTTGATCGGTCACAGAAATTGATCTTACGAATGTAAGTATAGAGCAATTTGAATAATGCACTTTCTTTTTCAATTTCACCCAAGAGAGAAAGTTGTATTTGCTCAATATCAATTCCCAGTTGTTCGCAGACAAAGAGAGTGTAGTACAATACATCTTCATTGCTATTTCTGCTGAAACTGTTTAGAAGAATGAGTTTTTTCCCTTCTGTAACAATGATGTCAATTTCATTCTGACGAACGTTTAAAAATAGCTGGCGATTGCTATTGTTGCGTGACATTCTGTTTACTGAATTCAAAAGTACTTCAGAATGATGAACGATCTTTGGGTCTTGAAATAAGTGTAACAATTCTTTGTGAAGTTCATTTTCTATACTGTACACCACAAAAAGATCGTAAACATTGATATGTGCACCGCTGATTTTAACATCAGTTGCATCTTTGAAATTAAGTTTGAAGTAGGTTTGTTCATCTCCCGGATGATGGAGGGCTTCCGGAACCAATGTATATTGAGTTGATGTTACACAAATCCTGGCTTTTGAAAATTCAAATTGGCGAAGAATTTTGCTCTTAGTAGTTGCTATTTCGAGATGGCTTTTCCAATTAAATTCTTCTTTTGCATCAGTGTTTGGAAATACTTCAAACGCAAGAAACCGATTAGTTTTCTTTTCAAGAAGTGAAAGTTGTATTGAAGATTTTTCTGCCAGTACTAAAAGGTCACAGAGCCCTGCACTCTTGTTTTCAAGAGATGGGTCGATGATTAGCAATGAAGCATCGGTTGCGGGAAGAAAGACATTGGTGCTCACGGTGGCGAAGGTACAAAATTCGCTTAATATTTGTACTACAGTAAAAGAGTTGGATTATTTCCGAATTGTAATAGCGGAGGTAGTAATTGAGTTGCTCTGATGTCCAGCACGATCTACAATATAAATTGTGTATGATACTGATTGCTGATTGCTGGAATCTGTGATTCCCTGACCACCAAGTTCGATATTCAGATTTCCTTCAATGGGAATATTTGCTCCATCCGGAGCCAATTGTTGAATTCTGTATTGATAGGTTATTCCAATTCTGTTATCAGTAACGAAACAGTTTTTTGCAGTTGTTGAGTTTTCTCCCAGATCGCCATCACCGTCATTATATTTTATTGTGACCGTAACAGAATCAGTATATTCATTCGCTACAGTGGGCGAAATTCCGACATACTCAATCTTAGGAATTGGGTCAAAGGAAATATCTTCTTCTTTTTTACATCCAAAAGAAAAAAGAACCGGAATGAGAAATATGAAAGCTTTATTGAACATAGAATGAATAGATAGTTTTGTAATAATCAACAGAAGCATTGCGTGGAAACTCGGCATCTGCCGTATGGTCGCCGTCATTTACATAGAAACGGAAATAGACAGTTGTCCCTGCCGGCCATGCTGAAGTTGGAACGGTTACCAGCCAAACCTGATAAGCCGCATAATATATAGTGCCATTGAATGTAGCAGCTGAAGAGAAGTCGTTTTTGTCAATAGACAATTTTACTTTCTTTGAAACATAGTTTGCCGGATCAGTTGCATCATCACCATCAGCTGAATCAGTCGAAGCAAATGCGAAAGTGATCGTCTGACCTTGCTCAATGATAAAAGGTGTATACCATTCATCATTAACACGGTTAGTGTCTAGTCTTGTGTTGATTGAATCGAGAGCAATATATCCGGAAATATTTGGTTGAAGGTTTGGTTTTACAGGAAGTGCACCATCGATATCAGGACAGCCGGCATTGATCCAGTTTTTGACATGATCGATATCTGTTTGTGCCAGACGCACAGCATTTGATGGCATGTATTCAGTTGTTAAAGTCGTCAGGCGTTCAATGAGCCATGACTCATCAGTGTTGAAGGGAATAGCTCTGGTCGTAAAAAGTTGGACTGAATCCAAAGTTACTTTGTTTACTGATTGATATACTAATGTGGCATAGGAAGATTCAATCGTTCTGAAATCAGGTTCGAATGTTCCATCATGACAACCCGGATTAGCGCATCGTGGTTGAAATATATTTTTGTACAATCCTTGAATAGAATTCGGATCCGGATTGGGATCAGTGTTATTGTTGGTAGAATAATCTACGGAATCATACGGATTTGCAGGAGCTTCTTCTTCTTTTTTGCAGGAGTAGAGTATCGCAACGAAAACCAGAGCGAAAACGATAACGAATGAATTATTTTTCTTCCCCATCATATGAATGCAGCTTGAATTTCACAATTAGCCCAGTTGCGTAAATAACCTGCAGGAATTGCGTCGTCAAATCCAAGGAGGTTGGCGATAGCAGGAACTATTTCTGTGCTTTGTCCCATTAATGTATTGATGACTTGATTTTGTCTGACAACACTAGGAGGACCCACAACTAAACAAAATATGTCCCGTGCCATGGCCAGATTAGGGTCACCTGAAAAATCGGGGTCATTGGGTGCAGTGTGATCTAATGCAGCACGACCATAGGCATCGACAGAAGTATTTGTAAAGAAATTTCTTCCATGTTCAGGCGCTACTATCAACACTGTATCATCAGCCATGCCGGGTGTGCTTTGTATCGTATTCCATAATTGAGCTACTGCAAAATCGGCTTTGCGAAGATTATTTGCATATTCTGTATAGTTGAAATGACAAACATCGACATCCTGCATATTCACTACCATTAATTCCGGTTTAAATGTTTTAATGATCTCTGTTGCAAAGAGCATATTGTACATGTCATTGTTCATCACACTGGCAGCATTCCAGGAATTCTGAAATTGAGAAGTCTGTGCTTTTGCATACAGATCAGAAATGAACGCTTGTAAGAGGGCAGCATCAGTGGAGTTGTTGATCACACCAGCGCTACCATCAGAGTAAGAGTGGTTAAAGATCCCATTTACAAAGGCGTGTATATTTGAAATAGCTGCTTCTTCCGGACTGGCAAAATTGCGTGGATTGCCAAGCACATCAAATCCTTGCGGACTGATCAGTGAAGTTGGGGCAATAAAGTTAGCACCGTAGTCGGGACCGTAATCACTCGATGAAGAATAATTCAAAGCCGGATATGGCCCGAGTGAATTCGCTACCCACCATGAATTCATGGAGCTTTGCTGGGGACTATTATGTTTTCTGTAGTATTCGAAAATAGTAGGATTCCGTGGATGTTCGCGGATATTAAGATCAGTGTCGACATATCTGCCGGTGACAGCAACTGTATGTCCGTTATAATGTCCTGTGGGGCCTTGCTTATAACGAAATTCTTTGAAGAGTGTGCCGTAGGTTTGAAGTGGCGCTGACAATGGCGAAGGAGGAAGTGATTCCATTGCTCCGGCGATATCCGGCGAAATAGAACCTCCGCCGCTAAAAAGATTCGTCATCAAATTCCCATCGTTCATATGAACTGATTCCAGATTTCTAACTCCACCTGCATAAAGACAAAACACAACATGGTTCACTCTTCGTAACCCTGAAGCAGCAAACAGCCGACCCGAAGGCAATATGTAAGGAGCAGCAAATACACCTGCCGAAGCAAGTGCGGTTCGTTTTATGAAGTCTCTTCTTTTCATATTCTTGGTGAGTAGTAATTTAAAAATCGTAATTTGTAAAAGGTAATTCGTGAATCGAAGTTCTTAGTAGCAAACTATTTTTTTATCCTAGTGATAATAGTTTGTTTTATCGATTTTTTTTCACTTCACTTCACTTCACTTCACTTCACTTCACTTCACTTCACTTCACTTCACTTCACTTCACTTCTTCACTTCACTTCACTTCACTTCTTATTCACTAATAAAACCTGTATTCATCCGAAGTCATCAAAGCAAAGTAGATCGTAGTGGGGGTAACAGCTGTATTATTCCTGACGAGGTCTTGCCATTTGAATTTTTCGAATTCATTCGGTTCTCTGTTATAGAGTTTTTTATAAGTATTCGTGATGAATAACATTGTGTCACCATTCACTGCCGGAACCGTCGGAAGATGAATTGTAGTATCATTCAGGAAATTTGAAATGATACGCTGCTCAATAATTTTAAGGTCGCCAAATGATGAATACGCAATACTTAGATTCACAAGTTTTGTTTGTGGAATGATAGTTCCATATAGATCAGAGTAGGCAATAGAAATGAATTCTGTTGTGGATTTCTGATTTGTTTTTTGTCCACCTCCCAGAGTAACATCTACGGGATCGAGGCCATACTGATATTTCTTTTCTTCTGAACATGAAAAGAATGCTGACCCGATGAGTATAATAAATAATATTTTTTTCATTGGATACCGATAAATTCATTAGATGAAAGAATAGCTTTTTGAACTGCTGTATAATCGTTCGTTGAAGAAAACAATTGTGTTCCTGTACTCATTTCATAACCTGATGGCAGTCGATTCAGATATTTTCCGTAGAGCAATACGACTTGTGCTTCATTGTAATTGGAAGCATTAGTAAGTATATTGAGGTAATCAGATTTTGATTCGCCGATCTCCAGAAAAATTATCGAATTATTTCCTTCTATCATCGTGATTCCATTTACTTGCTCGGCATTCGTCGGATTACGATTGATTAAATGCTGGAAAGTCGAAATCACGAAGTTGGCAGAACCCATATTGATCTGGTCATAGATATAATTATTGCACATTCTTTTATGCAATTCACGAATGTCTATTGTCCCTGAGGTAAATTCATCATAAGCACTTTGCATAAGGATTAAGCGGTCAACCTCAAATTGTATGTATGGCCATTGAAACATGGCAGAAGTGTCTTGTAAAATATTATTGAAGATGCCTATCCAGAATGTAAACTCAGCAGTATCAACATTGTTCAGTAAATTGATCTTATTTTGTTCGTACAAATTTGGTAAGTAAGCCGGATCAGTAAAAATAGAATTTACAAAATTTGCGCGGGACGTACTATCAAGATCGGAGTTAACAAGATCCGTCTTTGCATTTAAAGCTTCCAAGCTATCCGGTTCTCGACCAAGAGCTAGAATATATGTACGCGTAATGTATCGTTCAATAGTGGTTAATTCTACAGTAAGATCATTCGGAGCTTTGTTATCCGGGACAGTTTCCAAAGTCTCCTTTTTGCATGACTGAAGGAAGCCAATTAAACTTAAGATTAGAAAAAACTTTTTCATTTTTTTAGTTCAATGATCAAAGTTCTGAGTTCAAAGTAAACTTTGAACTAATAGTTTGACTTCAATTTAATATTGTTTGAAATAAATAGTTGGAGAATTAAATTTTTTCTAGTGTATTTGACCTTTGACCTTTGACCTTTGACCTTTGACCTTTGACCTTTGACCTTTGACCTTCGACCTTTGACCTTCGACTTTCGACCTTGGAACAAGACAACGGTAAATATACCCGAAAATTATATTCGAAAGTCAGTCCCGGACGTTAAATCCCATAAACTTTTGCAATCATATTAATTCCAAATCCTACAAGAGCCAGGCCTATTATTCTATTGATCCAAAGCATGACATTCGGTTTAAGCATTTTTTTAATTCGGTTGGCAACATAGCTTTTGAGCAAATCGGTAAGAAAAACGGTAGCTAGAAGACTTCCGAAAAACATTAATTCGTGTGAACGGGTATAGTTTTCCTTTACTGACATTACACTAACAATCCCTAGCCAGAAGAGTAGTACTGCAGGATTGATAATATTCAATACAAACCCTTGCAGCATAAATTTTGCATGAACGGTTTTTTATTGTCATCAACTTCTTTGACCTTGACTTTTCTGAAAAAATTAAACAATCCAAAGCCGATCATTAATATTCCTCCGATCCACCCCATGGTTGACCGATATTGATCGAGCATATTTAGTTTTGAAGCGAAAAAATAACAGATACTGATCAGCGTTGCATCACTGATCAGTACACCAATAGCCAAATGAACTGCGGCCTTGAATCCTTCATGTAAACTTGTTTGTAAAAGTGTAAAGAAAACCGGTCCCAGCATAATAGCTAATAAAAGGCCGAAGCCCAATCCGGAAATGACAGGGTCTAACATGATTAAATTTTACCGGCTAAAAACGATTTCCACTCCTCAGCCTGCGTAGATTTCATTACACGCGGAAATTTATTTTGTCCACCCATCTTACCTTTTTGGGTCATGAATTCGTAGAAATATTCACTTGGAACAGCTTGAACAAAGACATCTTTCAATGCAGAGATTCTTTCAACTGCATAATCGTCATTAACTTCTTTCAGCTTGTCATCAAGAATTTTTCTTGCTTTGTCAACATCGAATGCTTTGTTAGTTCCCAAATACCACTGATGAGCAAAGGTTCCTTCATATGGAATTCCTGTCACCATATATTCTGGAATTTCAATATCTAACACCTGTGAAAGATGCTCAATTGCTTTATTCATGTTGTCGACAGACAAATGCTCACCGACAAGACTGAGAAAATGTTTTGTTCTTCCACTGATGATAATGTTTGCATGTTCAACATCAACAAAGCGGATTACATCGCCGATCATGTATCTCCAAGCACCGGCGCAAGTGCTTAATAACAGAGCGTAGTCTTTGTTATTTTCAGCCTTTTCAATAGTTACAGCTTTGGCTGTAGGTCTTACTTCACCGGCACTATCGAAATTCTCATCATTGAACGGAATAAATTCATAAAAAATTCCATTGTCAACGATCAGTTTCATGTAATGGACATTTGGTTCATATTGAAAAGCGAAAAATCCTTCTGATGCAGGATACATTTCAATGAAGTGAACTTTTTCAGAAAAGAATCTGTCGAAACCTTTTCTGTAAGGTTCAAAAGAAACTCCTCCATGTGCATAAACACGAAGGTTTGGCCATATGTCGTGAATTGTTTTTAGTTTATAATGCGCAATTATTTTTTCCATAAGTAATTGTACCCAAGACGGAACACCTGTTATAATTCCAATGTCCCACTTGTGTGCTTCCTTTGTTATCTCTTCCAGTTTTATATTCCAGTCTTTTTCTTTGGAGATCTTTTTACCGGGTTTGTAATATTTTTGAAACCAGATAGGAGTACGTCGAGCAGAAATTCCACTCACATCGCCTTCGTAATATCCGCCATGACGTTTAAGATCTGTACTTCCTCCAAGCCATAAAATTCCTTTTTCAAAAGTGCTTGCAGGGAGATCATATTTACCAAGAGTGATGATCTGTCTGATACTTGCTTTGCGGAGCGACTTCACCATTTCAGAAGTGACAGGAATGTGCTTACTTGCCGCTTCAGAAGTCCCTGAGCTCAGTGCGAAGTATTTAACATGACCGGGCCAGCAAACATCTTTTTCTTCGGCCAGGCAACGATGCCACCATTCTTCGAAGATCGAATTGTAATTGTAAATCGGTACGTTGTCCTGGAATTCGCTGACCGGATCAGGAGAAGCGAGAATAGATGAGAAGTTGAATTTTTTACCAAAGGCTGTGTTCTCAGCTTTTTTCATCAAATTTCGGAGCTCTTTTTTCTGATAATAAGCAGGACTGCGAAATCGAAGTCTGATCTGACTACTTAATTTCAATCCTTGCTTAATAACGGCACCGAGTAATGGCATTTCAATTCTCAATAAGTCTGCAAAATAGTCAGAAGTTTGAGAATTTGGTAAATGCCAGACGATGAACTATTCAGTTTCGATGTTGAAAACTGTGATCTGATAAATAACAAACCGTTCCGCATACATATTTAGCAAACAATCCCGAAGTAGTAAAGCAGACACCAATATTTGACCCCTCTGAGGTCACGCGATGCATGCAGTTAAAATTGTTTTTGCAAAAAAAATCTGTCTGTTGTTTAGCAACAAATTAAGACTCTTGAATGTTTCCTTTCATACCCATTAAACCCATTAAACCTATTAAACAAATTAAACCCCTTAAACCCTTTTAACCATAAAATTGGCTCAAAGTGTTCAAGGGGTTTATTGTGTAATATCGATTAATGATAACCGAAAATAAATTAAGCAACCACTGCCAATTTATTTTTCAATGTCAAGTCAATTGCCTCAAGGAATTCTTCAGTATACACATAATGTTTTCCATGTTCAACTTTATTGCCGTGAATGTTTACGGCAAGATCTTTTGTCATGATTCCTTTTTCTACGGTCTCAACACACGCTTCTTCAAGTGTAGTACAAAAACGGATGAGCTCTTGATTGTTATCTAATTTACCACGGAACTCAAGTCCACGAGTCCAGGCAAAGATCGATGCAATAGGATTTGTTGAAGTCGGTTTGCCGGCTTGGTGATCACGATAGTGGCGTGTAACAGTACCATGTGCTGCTTCTGCTTCCATTGTTTTTCCATCGGGAGTAACAAGCACTGAAGTCATCAGGCCTAACGATCCGAAACCCTGAGCAACGGTATCAGACTGCACATCACCATCATAATTTTTACATGCCCACACGAAATTTCCATTCCATTTCAAAGCAGAGGCAACCATGTCGTCGATAAGACGATGTTCGTATGTGATTCCTGCAGCTTCAAATTTAGATTTGAAGTCAGCATTGTAGATCTCTTCGAAGATATCTTTAAAGCGACCATCGTATTTTTTAAGAATGGTGTTTTTTGTAGAAAGATACAGAGGCCATTTTTTGATCAATGCCTGATTGAAGCAAGCATGAGCAAAGCCTTTGATCGATTCATCTGTATTATACATTGCCATAGCGACACCATCGCCTTTGAAATTATAAACTTCAAAAACCTGAGCATCACCACCACCTTCAGGAGTAAAGGTCATTGTAAGTTTGCCTTTTCCTTTGATGACAGTATCCGTAGCACGGTATTGGTCTCCGAAAGCATGACGACCGATACAAATAGGAGCTGTCCAGTTTGGAACCAAACGCGGAACATTACTGATTACAATTGGCTCACGGAAAACGGTGCCATCGAGAATATTTCTGATAGTGCCATTTGGCGATTTCCACATCTGTTTCAGTCCGAATTCTTTTACACGTGCTTCATCAGGAGTGATGGTAGCACATTTGATCCCAACATTGTATTTTTTGATGGCTTCTGCAGAATCAATTGTTACCTGATCGTTAGTAGCATCGCGGTTTTCCATTCCAAGATCAAAATATTTTATATCCAGATCCAGATAAGGATGAATGAATTTATCTTTAATGTATTTCCAGATGATACGTGTCATTTCGTCGCCATCAAGTTCGACGACAGGATTAGTAACTTTGATTTTTGAAGACATTGTTGGTAGATTGATTTTAAGTTGAATTACGACTTTCGATTTGCGGCCTCAAAATTAGCAAGAATTTTCAATTTTCATTAGATATTAAAATAGCCTTGCGCTCAGAAATTGGTTAAATTTTATACTTTTGCCTTACTTTACCGTGAACGTTTATAATTCAATTGATAATTTCCCCGGCTCTGCTAATGCAGTAGTGACGATTGGTACTTTTGACGGAGTCCATATTGGTCATCAGCAAATTATCCGAAATCTTCGGAAACTTGCCGCTGAGACACATGGTGAAACTGTCTTGTTGACCTTTTTCCCCATCCCCGGATGGTGCTTCAACCCGATGACAATGATCTGAAGCTCATTACCACAATGGTAGAGAGGGAAGAGTTGTTGCGGTCATTTGGCATCGATCATTTGATCATTCAGCCTTTCGACAACGAGTTTTACAGAATCAGTGCTACTGAATTTGTCCGAGATCAGTTAATGCAAAAGATTGGTATGAAAACGTTGGTTATTGGTTACGACCATCATTTTGGAAGGAACAGAGAAGGATCTTATAAAGACCTGGAGGAAATGGCTCCTGTTTATGGCTTTCGTCTGGAAGAGATCAATGAGCAAGTCATCAACCACATAGCAGTAAGTTCTACAAAGGTCAGAAAAGCGTTGCTTGAAGGAGATATTGATTCTGCGAATCAATTGTTAGGGCATCGGTTTTCGTTTCGGGGAAAGGTGGTCATGGGCGATAAGATTGGCAGAACCCTTGGGTTTCCAACAGCGAATATTGAAATTCCGGAGGCCTATAAATTGGTCCCGGCTGAAGGAATTTATGCAGTTCAGATCAGAATCGGACAACAATTGAAAAAAGGAATGTTGTATATTGGCACTAGACCGGTTGTAAATGGGAAGAGTTTGAGAATAGAAGTCAATATTTTCGAATTTGATCAAGAGATTTACAATCAGGAGATTCAAGTTATGTTTGTGTCAAGGATCCGTGGTGATTTACCTTTTACTGACATAAATGCACTAAAAGAAAAGATGAAGGAAGACAAGGTCATTGCAACAAAATTGCTTTCTTAACGTTTCCCGTAAAAAGGCCTTAAATTGAAATTCAAATTACTTTTATTTATTCTATTTATTTCCGGCTTCTGTAAAGCACAGGAAGCCGAAACGGTTGTTCATGACTCAAATTATATTTACAAGTCAATCGAAGAGATAAAATTACATCCGGAAAATGTGTATCGGATAAATTTAAGTCGCAACAAACTGGATTCTTTTCCACCGGAAATTTTTGCTTGTGTCAACCTTGTTGAACTTGACTTAAGTAAAAATAAGATTGAAGAAATACCCGGGGAAATAGGTCGACTCGTAAATTTAGAATCTTTATCAATGGCCAATAATGGTCTTGTTCATCTTCCAAAAGAAATAGGCAGGTTGACAAAATTAAAATACCTGGGTCTGAATAGAAATTTAATCGAGGATCTGCCTGCCGAAATAGGTGACCTGGAAAGTCTGGAAGTTTTTGAAATGTGGGACAATGAACTTAACGATCTGCCTGATGAAATGGGGAGACTTCAGAATCTGAAGATTTTGGAATTACGAGGAATACTTTTTACCGACGAACAGCAAGCACGAATTGATGCTATGATCGTAAAGACAGCGAAGATTTTGATGTCTCCGTCGTGCAACTGCAAGTAATAACTAATAGTGAATATCGAAAGTTGCTGTAGGTAAGAATTTTCCTACGATAGCTTTCGTTACTCGTTACTCGTTACTCGTTACTCGTTACTCGTTACTCGTTATTCACTATTCGTTAGAATTTAAGTGTGATTCCCCCTAGCCAATTGATCCCCGCTTGCGGGTAAAAGTAGTTGTAGTCGTTTCGGGTGCCTGAGGAGTAGTCGTTATAAGTATAGCCATTAGCGGAATACATTTTATCGAAAATGTTATTCAACATAAATTTTAGTTCAAGTGACTTGATTCCTTTAACAGGCACTTTGTAACTTCCGCTAAGGTTTCCAATGAAGTAGGAGTCAAGTACGCTGTTTTCGTTTGTAGTGTTGTCGAGATATTGTTTGCCAACATATTTTGTACTGACAGCAACCATAATATTTTTTAGGAGAGTATAATTCAATTCCACTGCTGATATTACAGAAGGAGAAAATGCAATAGTTGTATTCTTATATGAATTTATGATCTGATCATAGGTGTCTGCATCATAGGTGTATTCATTGTAGGTTTTGATTTTATTTTCACTTACTGTTATGTTAGCGTTTAGAAGAAGGTCTTTTGTAAATTGATATTGTATTTCAGTTTCAAGTCCTGCGCGATAACTGTTCTTTACATTTTCACGAATGTATTCTCCTACATCATTGATCTGTCCGGTTAGAATGAGCTGATTTTGATAATCCATATAATAAGCATTAAGAGTGATTGCAATTTTTTTCGCATTATAATTATATCCAAGTTCATAATCAACCATACTCTCAGGATCGGGTCGGGTAGAAGGGGTAGACACCAGATAATCGTCGCGAACAGGTTCTTTATGACCAAGGCCAACGAAGAAATAAAATTTATTCTTTGAGGTTGATTGATAGGTTAATCCGGCTTTTGGATTGAAAAAATTCAATGTTGCCTTAGCAGATGCATCAGTGCTGTTTTTAGTGAAGTTGTAGTCGACCAATCGTTGTTGTAGGTCACCTGTCACAGAAAGTTTTTCACTGACTTGATAGGTAGCTTTGAGGAAAAAATTTACGTCAGTTTTGGTAGCTTCGTCTTCATAGTAGGTATAAGGAAAAGTTGAAGCAGGATAGATTCCGGCAGAGATGATCTCACGATAATGCTTGCCGACATATTTATTAGCTGCGCCGCCGAATTTAATGTCGATCAATTCTTTTTTATAGTCGAACGACCAGGTTAGACCATAGAAATCATTTGAAAGCCATTTTTGTCGGATGATATCAGATTCACTGATGGATGTATCGCCAATAGAAACATTCGTAAGTCCATAATCAGCGAATGATTCCATTGGTTTGAATTCTTCATAATATCCGTTGCCCTTCGTATAGTGTAAAGCAATATTTGCAGTGAGGTTTTTATTTAAAGTTCTTGAATAAAATAGTTGGTAGTAATCCTGTTGGTAATTGTCAGTTTGGTCTTCATAATAGTGAAGATTTCCCGATGCATCATAGTATTCACCGGCCGGATTATAAGTTCGATTCGATTTAAGCGAATCCTGCGAAATTCCATACCATGCCTGATACGTTTTTTCTTTGCCTGAAAGAATCACAGCACGAATGAATTGTTTAGAATCATAGTAGCCGCCACTAAGTGAAAATGAATGAAGATTAGAAGTTGCGCGATCGATATAGCCATCGGAATTGATCAATGACATTCGTCCATCAATCGTAAAGTGGTTGTTCAGAATTCCTGTTCCAAAGCTGACCGTATTTTTATTTGTATTGAATGAGCCAATTGACGAACTGATACTTCCATAAGCAGCTTGTGAAATTTTTTGTTGTCTGTAAATTGATGCTTGCACCAAAAGCTCCAGCACCATTGGTAGAATTTCCGAGTCCGCGTTGAAATTGTATGTTATCTGTTGAAGAGGCTACATCCGGCAAATCTACCCAGTAAACCTGATGTGATTCAGCATCGTTGACAGGAATACCATTGATGGTAACATTTACTCTCGTTGGATCATTTCCGCGAACACGAATGCCTGTATAGCCAACACCGTTACCGGCATCTGAAGTGACTACAACTGATGGTAGATTATTGAGCAATAGTGGAAGGTCCTGACCCAGATTATTTTTCTCAAGCTCGTCTTTGGTAATATTGTTAAAAGCTGCTCCTGATTTTTGATCGACACGGGTAGCATTGATTGTAATTTCATCGGCCAGATATATTTTTGGCTGAATTGAAATATTGTTTTCAGAATCCGTAGATATAGAAATGTTTTTTGTTTCGAAGGCAATGTGAGAAATGGAAATTTCATAGCTACCTGATAAGATTCCTTTGATCTTAAAATGACCTTTTGCATCGGTAGATGTATTTGCAAAGGAATTGTTCATCCGTATCACTGCGCCGGATACAGGGCTCTGATCCTTTTCGTTGAGAACAGTCCCTTGCAAGAAGTTTTGAGCAAAACTGGTTTCGGTAAAGAAAACAATTGCGAAAAAGAGAAGACCATTTTTGATGGTGCGATTGGAAATAAAATTCATAGGTATAATCTGTTAGGTTAACAAGCGTACACGATGGGTGCATGTACGTAAAAAAAGTGTTTTACCTTTTCCCTTCGCAGGCATTATCCTGAGCAGGTTTTGTGGGTGTAATCTCAGCCCTTTTTTGAAGAGCACCCCATAGATTCGAAGGTAAAGATAAATATTTTATCACTACGGTCGGATTTTATTTTGGGTCAAAGGGCAAGGGTCAAAGGTTAATGTTTCTGGCTAAAAGTCGCTTGTGTCTTTTAGGAAACAAATTTCTTTTCTCTTGTATAAAGTTTGACATCAGTTGTTTAAAAGTTTCAAATAAGTAAAAGATTAGAATTTGTGGTGTAAATATGGATTTCATACTTTGGATGTCAAATAAATGCTGTTTTATGTTCCGGAAAAATTTATTTGTTTTTGTGCTGTTGCTTCTGGTGAAGCAAAGTTATTCTCAAAAATACTATATGGGTATAGGTGGCCGTGCCGGTAAATTTTATACCGGGGCATCATTCAAATATTTTTTCAATCCCACTAATTCTACAGGAATCCAACTAGAAGCGACTTACGCCAATATCGCTTCCGGAGGTTTCAATTTGAAAGCGTTTATGATCAAACAACTTCCATTTAAAGTTCCAATCATTCAGCTGCCTTTAGATTTTGTTTATGGTGCCGGGTTGCATGCCGGATTTTTTCCTTTTGAGATGCAGGGTTACTATAAAAAAGTTGACGGTGAAGCAGATTATTATGAGAAGGATGTCGTAACAATTGGAGTCGATGTAACTGTTCAAATTGAATATAAAATTCCAAGAGTTCCCGTTACACTGACAATAGATGTAGTGCCATTCTATGAATTTGTAAACCGTGGTCCTGAAAATGTTGACTTCGGTGTTTCCATTCGATATGTCTTCAAATAGAATTTAAAGAATTTAGTTTTTAGTTTTTAAAAAATTCTCTACAGCCTTCAATGCATTTTGAAAACGTTGTTCACCTATGCCATTGATGATCTCATAATTGAATTTGTATTTGTCTAACTCACGTTTGTACCATTCGTAAAAGTACATCCTCCTGTTTTCGTTTTCTCTTACATCATCGGCAATGAATTCGATGTCAGGATATGTAAGTAAATATAGATCATATGGATTTTCTGTAATTGCAGAATCGATCCAATTCGGGTATTCATTATACTTGTCGAGTAGCCAGACTTTTCCATTGATAATTTCATTGTCTGTGAAATACAAATTAATTGCAGAATCGGCTATTTTATTTTCTTCGGTAATTTGCATTTTAATACAATGCAAAACATCCTCCATTTTGTAAGGTCGATTAAGTTTCGAAATATAATCACGAGAAAATTCGGGCACCCATTTGGTTTTGAAGTGGAGCGCAAGCTGAGCACTTAGAGAACTCTTTGCCGTTGATTCCGGTCCTATGAAAGCAATTCTGTACATTTCAATTTCTAACGTAAGTTTCAGGATTTTTCCTCCAATCCATATATCCTTTTACTGCAAGTAAAAGGAATATAAAATAAAGAATAGAAGTCATTGGTAGGCCTTTATAAAAATAAAGTGGCACATATACGGCATCAACGATGATCCAAATAATCCAGTTGGCTATTAATTTACGAGCAATCATCCACTGTGCAACTAAGCTTAAAATGGTCAGAGCTGAATCCAACCAAGGCAAAGAGGCATTTGTAAATTCCTGAAGAAATAAGGAAAGTAAGAAATAAGCTAAAAAACTGATATAAATCAGTTTTGTGGTAAATAATTGGGTAGGGTAGTTAAAAGTGTCGAAAGTTTTTCTATTTTTCTTCCACTGTATCCAGCCATATATTAAAAGAAGAAGGTAGATACATTGTAAAATTGCGTCTGCGTATAATCTTATGCCTTCTGAGGAAAACATAAGTGCATATGTAGTTACATTGACAATGCCGACAGGAAAACACCAAATGTTCTTACGTATGGTCAACCATACACCGAGTAGGCCTGTTATAATGCCCAGGATCTCGATTATAGATGTGGGTTGACTAAATACTGTAATTTCCGGCATAGAAGTTCAGTTCCTTGATATGTGCTTTGCGATTTGCGTTTGCTAAAGTACCGAAGTATTAGCTGATTTGAGTAAAAAAACTCTGGTCTATTAAAGCCATAGTTTATGTTAGATTATAATAATAAATAAAAAATGCTTTCAAAATTTATAGAGTCGTTGCATGTACGCTTCTCAAGCGCAAATTGCCGTGAAATAGTAAAACCGTTTTCAATAAACTCGAAAACGGATAAATGCAATACCATAATAATGGTCAACCGAGGTCATGCACGATTAAATGATCAATCGGTTTATGCACAGGAAGGGTCGTTTTATTTTTTTCCTGCCGGGAAAAAAATATCGATTCAGCATGGTATTGATCCTGATGCAAAATTCAATAGTTATAGTCAGAGTATTGGAACAGAAGGGCAAAATTTTGTCAGGAGTGTGACTTCACATGACCACTTAGATCAGATAAAGGAGCTTGTTACTTTTGTCAGATTCGATGTTGAGTTGTTCGATATTATCCCATTTTTTGGATCGTTAGATATACCTGTTTTTCAAATGCCCCCAAGTGAAGAATTGAGTTTTCTTGTAAGGCATTTGGCTTTCGAGCAAGAAACAAAAAGGCTTGGGCATGACAAGATCATTAAGAATTTTATGGAAGAGTTGATCGTCTATGTGTGTCGTTATATAGAGTCTCAACCTGATTTCAAGCCATACGTCGAGAAGTTGGAGTTTCTTGCTGACCGTCGACTTGTTGACATCGTGAAATTTGTAGGTGATAATCTTGAGAAAGATTTGTCCAATAAAACGATTGCAAACATTGCATTTATATCTGAAGATTATGTTGGGCAATTTTTCAAATCGCTAACAGGAAAAAATCTGCAAGACTACATAGAGAACAGGCGACTGGAGAAAGCGATGTTTTATTTAAAAACTATTCCGGATAATATTCAGGAGATCGCTCACAAAGTTGGATTTAAAGATCCGGCATATTTTTCGCGTCGATTTAAAATGAAATATGGTGTGAATGCAAACTCTGTCCGACACAATAAAGTTCAATTGGCCTGAAAGGAATGAATTGCAGCAGCAATTTCAGAAATGATCTCCGGATTATTTTCAGTAGCATTACCGATAACAATTACATCAGCACCGGCGTTACAAAGTTCCGCTGCTTTTTCAGCCGTCTTAATTCCACCGCCAACGATAAGTGGAACATCAATATTATTTTTTACTTCGCTGATCATAGTAGCTGAGATTGAAAATCTGGCTCCGCTACCGGCATCCATATAGATCATTTTCATTCCTAATAGTTCACCAGCCATTGCTGTACATGCTGCTATGTCGTTTTTATCATGAGGAATTGGAAAAGTGTTACTCATATAACTTACTGAAGTTGGTGCCCCGCTATCGATTAGCATATATCCGGTAGAAATAGCTTCCAGGTTATTCTTTTTGATCAATGGGGCAGAAAGCACATGTTTGCCGATCAGTAGATCCGGATTTCTACCGCTTATCAATGATAGGAAAAGGATGGCATCTGCTGTAGGTGAAATTTGCATTACACTTCCGGGGAATATTACTACGGGAATTGAAGAACTTCTTTTCAGCACTTCAACGCATGATTCGAATGAGTCTGACATGAGTATGCTGCTTCCGATAAAAACAGATCCACTTCAGCTTCTGTTGCTATCTCTGCTATCTTAATGCAATCTGCCGGCGAGGATTTATCAGGGTCGATGAGAACAGCAAGCATTTTTTTTCCTGCTTTTCTTTTTTCAATTATGGAATGAAAGACGTTCATATTTCGAAGATAGTAATTTTCTGAAGTTATAGTATCTGCAAATTTGGTGAATGGTAGTTAATCGCATGCCCATGATATCATCATAGGTGGGAATTTTTCAAAATACACATTGTATTTTTTTTCATAACCTGCTTTAAGAATTTCGGCATTTAGATTTCCTGAATTGCTTGTGGTAAACGGGCTGACCAATAAATGTTTCTTAAAGTCGACATCTCCTATCTCATGAATTTTGTAGAGTACTTCTTTTGCTCCCCAGATAATCTGGAGCTGATCCGCCGAAGGATTGAAGCCGACAAATTTGATCTCAGATTCATTAAGGAATTTTGTCGCAAGTTTGAAGATTCTTTCATTGATTGTTTCCAGATCAATACCGCCATGTTTGAATTCGCCAACCATTACAGCAACATAGGTCTTAGTATGTGAAATGGAAATGTTCTTATTCCCATTAAGATTTGGTTTGCCGTTTTTTGAGTAAGAAATGATTAGGTTTTCGGAAGGAAAAAGTTCTTTTAAAAGCACTCTGACTGTCAGGAATTCTCTCTTTCGGCTTTCGCTTTTAAAATTGCGAAGAAGTGCCAATTCATCTGCGGAAAGTTGAGCCTTTTTGACAAGGAAATTGAGATCTTCAGTGCTTTCCCAGACAGCGATAATCGATGAAAGGTGTGCTTTTTTATAAACAATTGGCATTCCGGTGTGTTAAGGACTGCAAGATGCCACAATTTCTGCTCAGGGACAAGCAATCTCTATTGGTTCTTATGTGGCTATTAATTATCTTTGCCCGCTGAAATTCAACAACTAACATAAATCATATCTAATGGCTAATCAGGCAACAACAGTAGAAAAATTCGTGAAATACAAGGTAAAAGACATCTCTTTGGCAGAATGGGGCCGTAAAGAAATCACATTGGCAGAAGACGAAATGCCGGGATTAATGTCACTTCGCAAAGAATTTGGTGCGAAAAAACCATTAAAAGGAGCAAGAATTGCAGGATGTCTGCACATGACAATTCAAACTGCGGTATTAATTGAAACGCTTGTTGAATTAGGTGCTGAGGTTACGTGGTCATCTTGTAATATCTTTTCAACACAAGATCATGCAGCAGCAGCGATTGCAGCAGCAGGGATTTCTGTTTATGCATGGAAAGGTATGAATGCAGAAGAATTCGACTGGTGTATCGAGCAGACTTTGTTCTTTGGTGAAGAGCGTAAGGCCCTTAACATGATCTTAGATGACGGTGGTGATTTGACGAACATGGTGTTTGACAAATACCCTGAGTTGATAAAAGACATCAAAGGACTTTCTGAAGAAACAACAACAGGAGTTCACCGTTTATATGAGCGTATGCAAAATGGCACTTTGCCAATTCCTGCGATCAATATCAATGATTCAGTTACCAAATCTAAGTTCGATAATAAATACGGTTGCCGTGAGTCATTAGTTGATGCTATTCGTCGTGCAACTGATTTAATGCTTGCAGGTAAAGTTGCTGTAGTAGCAGGTTATGGTGATGTGGGTAAAGGATCTGCAGACTCTTTGCGTGATGCAAAAGTTCGTGTGATCGTTACTGAAATTGATCCTATCTGTGCACTTCAAGCTGCTATGGAAGGATATGAAGTTAAGAAAATGGCAACTGCTGTAAAAGAAGCTGACATTATCGTAACTGCAACAGGTAACTGCAACATCATTACAGGTGAACATTTCAAAGCAATGAAGCACAATGCTATTGTTTGTAATATTGGTCACTTCGATAATGAAATCGACATGGCTTGGTTAAACAAGAATCATGGTTCTTCCAAAGTAGAGATCAAACCTCAGGTTGACAAGTATACAGTTGGAAACAAAGACCTGATCATCCTTGCTGAAGGCCGTTTAGTTAATCTGGGTTGTGCAATGGGTCACCCATCGTTTGTGATGTCGAACTCTTTCACTAACCAGACTCTTGCTCAATTAGAGTTGTGGACAAACACTGCAGCGTATACAAACAAAGTATACACTCTTCCAAAGCATTTGGACGAGAAAGTAGCACGTTTGCATTTAGCGAAAGTTGGAGTAGAGCTTGAAGAATTAACTGACGAGCAGGCAAACTACATCGGTGTTGCTAAGAATGGTCCTTACAAAAACGACATGTATCGCTATTAACGAATCCCGATAGCTATCGGAATGAATAACGAATAATGAATAGTGAAGCCGCCTCGTAAATGAGGCGGCTTTTTTTGTTTATGAGATCAAGAATAAGTTTAAACGAATGCAATTTTCTTTAAAATTGTAAGAATTGAGCTATTATACCATAAAAGCGTGGTAACAGTTTAAACTCTAAAACGTTAAAATTTATATACTATTTCTGTTTAGTGTCGCTCTGCGAAAGCGAAAAAAAATTTACCCTTAGCTAATTATGAACAAATTTTTATCGGATCAAATTGAAAAAACACTGGGAGGAAAGTTTCCTCTCCCGGATAAATTTCAGGCATTGTTGAAATTGGTCAGCGATACTTATGACCAGTTTGAAGCCAACCGAAAGAACCTTGAATTGCGATTGTCGGAAAAGCAGGAACAAACAAGTGAAAGTAAATACAGAAGTCTTTTCGAGGAAATGGCAGACGGTGTTTACAAAAGTACTAACGAAGGAAAATTCGTTGACGTGAATCCTGCGCTTGTCAAGATGCTTGGTTATGACAGCAAGGAAGAACTTCTTTCAATTGATATCAAAACAAAATTATATTTTGAAGCGTCAGAACGAGATAGCGCCGTACAACAAGACAATACAAATGGCTTGGCCGTTTTTCGTTTACGTAAAAAAGATGGCTCAGAAATTTGGTTTGAGGAAAGGGGCTCGTATGTTTCCGATGGAAATGGGAGTACGATCTATCACGAAGGTATCTTACGTGATGTAACCAAAAGAATTCATACCGAATTTGAATTAATGAGAAGTCAGCAGGAAACAGCTGATTATAAAAAAGCGTTGAATCAGTCATTGATCGTTTCAATCAAAGATAAAAACGGAGTATTTACTTTTGCTAACAGTAATTTCTGCAATATTTCCAAATTTACTGTTGAGGAGTTGGTTGGAAAGGATCAATCTATTATTAATTCGGAAAATCATACTAAAGACTTTGTTGACGCAATTGATACTACCATTTCATCAGGAAAAGTATGGCGTGGAGAAGAAAAGCATAAAACAAAAGACGGGAATTTTTACTGGGTCGACAGTGCAATTGTGCCATTTCTTGATGAATCAGGAAAACCCTATCAGTTCTTAACAATAAGTATCGATGTTACTGAGCGTAAATTAGCAGATGAAGCACTTCTTGCAAATGAATTGAAGTTTCGATCAATGATCGAACACAATGAAGATGTGATCAGCATGTTTGATGCCCAGGGAAATTTTACTTATGTAAGCCCGGCGATTACTAAGGAATTCGATTTTACTTTCGAAGAGTGTCTTATGCTAAATGCCATACAGATCATTCATCCCGAAGATCAGCCAATGATGAAAAATTTTCTATTGGAGGTAATGCAAATCCAGTCGATTCCATTCAAGTGCCCTGTGTTTAGAATTATGAAGAAAGACGGATCGCATGTTTGGGTAGAGGGTACCTTGACAAATCTGTTGCAGAATGACGGGGTAAAAGCAATTGTAGCGAACTTCAAAGACATCACTAAGAGGAGAGAATACGAAGAACAGCTGAAGACTAGAAACTCAGAATTGTTGAAGTCGAATATGGAACTTGATAAATTCGTATATAGTGTATCACACGACCTTCGTGCTCCATTGTCGTCAATGCTTGGTGTTATCGGTATTTCAGAGGAAGACACAAAAGAGCCGGAAACGAAAGAGCATCTGGCTATGTTGAAAGCAAGCATTAAAAAACTTGACTTGTCGATCAGTGACATACTGGACTATTCTCGTAATTCAAGATTGGAAGTTAATAAAGAGAACATTGATCTTCGCCAGATGTTGGATAAGATCACAGATAATTTAAAGTATAAAAACAGGAATCAGGTCGAAATCAAGGTTGAGTTAAATGATAATGCACAATTTGTATCAGATAAAAATCGTGTCAATATTATTTTAAATAATTTGATTTCAAATGCCATAACATATCAGGATCCAAAAAATTCTGACCCGTTGGTCAATGTAAAAGTTGACATGACAGATACTGAAACTAATATAGTTGTAAAAGACAATGGGATCGGCATCAGTAAAGAACTGCAAGAAAAGATCTTTGAAATGTTCTTCAGGGGGTCGGAAAGTTCAGATGGGTCAGGACTTGGATTATATATAGTTAAAGAATCAGTAGAAAAATTGAAAGGGAAAATTGCAGTAAAGTCAATTCCCGGAAAAGGGTCAGAGTTCAGCATATTGATCCCGAATAATTAAAATGATATTAGAATACACACATTCAATATAGTGCACACACTCAAATAAATTATAATGTTAAATCCACACTTACAAAATCAGCTTCAGGATTATCTGGGAAAGTCGTTTGATGTTCCGGATAAATTAATGAACTTTCTGAAAGAGGTTAGCAAGACCTATGATCAGTTTCAGGAAGTAAAGGTTGAATCAGAAGAGTTGAGAAAGACAAACATTCAACTTGAAAATTTTGTTTATAGTGTTTCTCACGATTTGCGTGCTCCATTGAGTTCGATGAAAGGTGTTATTGAGATCACTCAGGAAGAAACAAAAGAGGATTTAACGCGCGAGCACATGGGTCTTTTAAAAGGAAGTATTGAAAAACTTGATCATTTTATTCTTGATGTGCTTGACTATTGCAGAAGTAAACGACTTGAAATGAAGGCTGATCAGATTGATTTCAAATTAATGATCGACGATATTGCTGATAATTTGAAGCACATGAATCAAAATGAATCAAATGTTGATATAAAAATCAAGGTAGAACAGGAAAATACATTTTGTTCAGATAAGGTTGGTGTAAGTATCGTATTAAACAACCTGGTATCAAATGCAATTCGTTATCGTGATCGAAATTCAAATCAACCCTTTGTAAACATTGAAGTGACAGCCACGGATGAAAGAGCAAATATTATTGTGAAGGATAATGGCATTGGTATCAGTAAGGATTTGCAAGGAAAAATTTTCGATATGTTTTATCGTATTTCTGACGAAACTGATGGAACCGGTCTTGGATTGTTTTTAGTGAAGGAGACGATTGATAAACTTCACGGTCAAATTAAAGTTGAGTCTGAGTTGGGAAAGGGTTCTGTATTCAGAATTTTGATCCCGAATATTAATAATGTATAATATAACACTTAAAAGAGTATGATAAGCGAAAACGGAAATCCGATTTACAAAAGAGTAATGATCATCGATGATACTTATGTTGACAGATATGTTGCTGAGCGGAATATTATTAAATATGGTATTTCTGAATCGGTGATCTCGAAGGAGTCAGCAAAAGCTGCTCTTGAGTTTCTGAAATCGTGCGAATCTGATCCGGAACTTTTGCCTCAGCTTATATTCCTCGATATCCGGATGCCGGAAATGGATGGATTTGGTTTTTAGAGGAATATGAAAAATTGCCTGAAACGGTTAAAGCGAATTGCGTAGTTATGATGCTTTCTACTTCCTTGAATCCGGAAGATCATGAGAAAGTGAAGGAAACAAGTATGTCAGCCGTTTCCTGAACAAGCCACTTGATAAGGAGAAGATAGATCAGCTACTTGAAAAAAGTAAGTAGTACACTTTTTTCGTGAATAGAGATTTGTAATTAGAGATTCGTGAATTGTAATACGAATTTGTTTTGTATCCGCCTTCGCAATATTTTTTAAAAAAAACCAATTCGGCAACAATTTAGTCCGCCGTGCGGATAGCGAATTTTTCATCCCGAAAGCTATCGGGATTCATTTTTTATCATCTCTCGTGTGTTGTTTGTCGAAAAAAGATTTGAAAGTATTATAGCGGTTAGAAAGTAAAAAACAGGTTCCGTTTCGTATCTCATTCTTGCTGCTTCGTTTGGATCTATCGTGCAATAGATGAAAGCAGTGACCAAAATCCAATGAAGGATAAATTTTATTTCAAATGTCAGTGAGCGGTATTTTGACAATAGGAGGATAATAGTAAGTGGATAAATTATCGTGTAGATTGAAAGTCTGATAAATGAATACCCTTCACCTGATGATTTGATCTTTATATTTGGCAGATCAAACCAGTCGATTAGGTAAGTGTTGTTCCAGAAATATGGTTTTTCACTTTTATTGTTGTACTCATCAATTGCAGGACTGCCGAAAAAGGAGAATGTTCCATAGGCAATTGTGAGCAGAGAGTATTTTAATTCCCAATTTCCGATTGTTTCTTTTTCATAGCCTCTCGAGATAGGAATTGTACGAACATTATGTAATGTCGCCGAATCGTTCAATAATTTATCATCTGAATACTTTTGAATAAGCGGTGAGTTTTCATCATAGAGCCCGGAATATTCAAAAGGTAATTTATATCGGCCTCTACTGTTAAAGTTAATTACTTCCTTCCTTAAGTGATCCGGGTAATGTGCCGATATGTTCTGGCCAAAGAGACTTGAGCCACTACAGAAGCCGTATTGGACATAGTTTTTCGAATACCAGAATAAGGGTATGATTAACAAGAGTAATCCGGGCATCATCTTGTTAAATGGTATTAATTTCCGGAATGAGAGTAGTAGAAGAAAGATCCAGATTGGGTGATAGGAAGCCCGTAACATTGAGATCCCAACAAGTAAGAAAGCAATTTTGTTAAACTTTTTGAGAACAGGTTTGTCGGAGTATAGAACAGTCAGGCAAACAATACTGAGAAAGAATAGTATTGCCGGATAGTAGTAGAAGCTGAACCAAACGAAATGCAAAGGGTTTCCAAGAAACACAAATGTGAAATGAGCTGAATAGCGGATTTTTAATTTTTGCAACAATTTGTAAAACAAGATTGTTCCTGAAATTTGCATTGCAATAAAAGTTGTCAGGCAAAACGAGTAAAAAGGAATATGTAATTTATAGCAAATTCCTGAAATAATATTTAGTAATGGTGGATTTGTATGGAGATGAAAAATGTTTTTTAAAAAATTGTCTTTGAAGGCATACTCAGGTAACCAATAAATTCCGGGATCAAATTCGTAATGTATGACTCCTGTCAACTGGACAAATAAATGACCAATTAAAATCCAGGCAATCATAAAATATATAAAACCGGTCTTTTTTGGATTCATAGTGTGTGGTGAATATAGGCAAAACCAATCAGTTAATAAATTCATCTGAAAAGCAAACTGGGCTCTTAATTTTGAGTAATATTGATACTTAAATAGATCTGAAAATGAAGCCCAAATTTCTTCTTCAATTTATTGTTTATTTATGGATAAATTCAGTTTGTGGATCTCCTGCAAGTAGTTCACAGTTTATTAAAATTGATCAATTTGGTTACAGGCCAACAGATGAAAAAGTAGCTGTAATTTCAAATCCGGTTTCCGGATACAATGATACATTAGCTTTCACACCCGGTACAGTTTATGAGTTGCGTGAATGGATAAGCGATGTCATAGTTTATTCCGGAAATAGTATAGCCTGGAATTCTGGCACTATTCAAAGTCAAAGTGGAGATCAAATCTGGTGGTTTGATTTTTCTTCGTATACAACTCCGGGTTCGTATTATGTTTATGATGTTGCAAATGATGTTGCCTCATACCGTTTTGAAATTAATGATTGTGTTTACAATGAATCTTTAAAACAAGCTGTAAGAATGTTTTACTATGCTCGCTGTGGTTCTGCAAAATTACAGCAGCATTCAGGAGTAGGTTGGGCAGATGCAAGTTGTCATACCGGCACAGAGCAAGATACAGATTGTCGATTGTACAATAACTCAAGTCCAAGTACTTCGAAAGACCTTTCCGGTGGATGGCATGACGCAGGTGATTACAATAAATACGTAAACTTTTCTTGGGGCGCATTGATGGATCTGTTACTAGCTTATGAAGAAAATCCGGCAGTATGGGGCGATGATTTTAACATTCCTGAAAGCGGAAATGGAGTTCCGGATATACTTGATGAAATAAAATACGAATTAGACTGGCTATTAAAAATGCAACAGCCCGATGGTTCGGTGTTGTGCATTGTTGGAGGTGGTTCAGCCAGTCCGCCGAGCGCTGATCAGGATTTCAGGCGATACGGGCCGGCTACAACTGCTGCTTCGCTAACGGCTGCAAGTGTTTTTGCGCTTGCGTCGCCACATTTTAGAAATGCGGGATTGTTTTCTTATGCGAGTCAATTGGAGACTTCAGCAATAGCTGCATTCGAATGGGCTGATTTGAATCCGGGAATAGTATTTTACAATACAGGAATTATTGGAGCAGGAGAGCAGGAGCCCGATAGTTATAGTGTTGCAGTGAGAAAGTTTGCAGCAGCCGTTTTCTTATTACAAATAACAGGTATGGTTGACTACCTGGCCTACATAGATCCGTTCTATCAAAATATGCATTTGTTGCAATGGTCTTATGCATATCCTTTTGAAGGCAATGAACAAGATGCACTCTTGTATTACGCAAATAGCCTGTTTGCAACTTCTGCTGTGGCAAACGATATTTTGAATGTATATTCAAGTTCATTGGTGTCTAACAATGCTGATAACTTACCGGCATATTTGAATAACACCGATGCATATAGAGCATGGCTCTCTGATAATAACTATACATGGAATAGTAATCAAACAAAATCGAAGCAGGCCAATATGTTCTTAAATATGAATGTCTATAATCTTAGTTCTGTCAATCAAAGTAATTTTGAGAAAGCTGCTGCCGGATATGTTCATTATTTTCATGGCGTAAATCCAAATTCAAAAACGTATTTAAGTAATATGAGTTCCTTCGGTGCAGAAAATTCCGTAGCGCAGTTTTATCATTCATGGTTTGAAAACGGAAATGCATTGTGGGATGAGGTTGGTGTATCAACATATGGCCCGCCACCTGGTTATATTCCCGGTGGACCGAATCCCTATTATACACTTGATGGCTGTTGTCCGGGTGGATGTGGTAGCCCTGCAAACAATGCCCTATGTACTCTCAATGTATCCCCGCCTTTAAACCAGCCGATTCAAAAATCATATAAGGATTTTAATGACAGCTGGCCATTAAATTCTTGGACTGTTACTGAGGCTGGTATCTATACAAATGCCGCATATGTAAAGATGATCTCAAAATTTGCTTCTCCTATATGTGTAACAACAAATGTTATTTCTTCAACTTTACCGGTTAATGGTGAAATCATAAAGAGTGTTTTTCCTTTACCTGCGAAAAACAAATTAACAATTCTATTTAACAAATTTCTCTCTGGTGGAAGACTCGTGTTAATTGATCTTAGTGGAAGATATGTATTTGGAAGAGCAATCGATCAGGGTAATTCGATATCGCTTGATATTTCAGAGTTACCGTCAGGAATATATTTTTTAAAGGTCAATTCAGACGAGAATTGTTCGATTAAAAAAATAGTAAAGCAATAGAATAGTTTCATAAAAGAACCGGCATTTATGCGGTAACGATTGTCATTTTAATTAAAGTCATTTGTTTATTTATTACTGCTGTGCGCCGCGGCGCATAGTCATGCGGAAGGGGAAAACTTGGGGCCTGTCCGCATGGCGTCAGCCATTTTTAATTTCTAATTCATTTCTATTTATTGCTTAACGTGTTTTGGGACGGTGTTAATTCTTGATCGCCGCCCCCGGGGTCAAATATGTATCATTGTGAAAAACATGCACTTTAAATCAACAATATTGCATTTCAGTCATTTGATTTGACCATTTGAGACATAAATCACTATTTTTGATGCGCAATAAGATTAACTTGTACGCATAATTAATCATTTCGTCCATATGCAAAAAATCAATAGAGCCCTATTTATACTTCTTCTGATTTATACTTTCTTGGGATGTGGAAAGAAACAGGAAAAAATTCAACCAACTGTTGAACCTATCACTGAATCTGTTTATGCATCCGGTGTAATTAAGAGTAAAAATCAATATCAGGTTTATTCTACGGTCAATGGATTGTTAGAGGAAATTATTGTACAGGAAGGGGCGCTTGTAAAAAAGGGGCAACCTATACTTAGGCTTCTAAATGAATCGTCTAAATTAAATACTGCAAATGCAAAACTTGCAGCTGAATTGGCTGATAAAAATATCAATGGTGATAAGCTGAATGAATTGAAAGCAAATATGGAATATGCTGCTACGAAAGTTAAAAATGATTCTGCATTGTATATGAGACAGAAAAATTTGTACGGGCAACAGATTGGTACTTTAACTGAAATGGAGCAAAGGCAATTGGCATATGAAAATTCAATAACGAATTACAAAGCGGCTAAACTTAGATATGAAGACGCAAAAACTAATGCAAGTTATTCTGCGCGTCAAGCAAAAAATAATCTTGAAATAAGTACATCTGTGCAAGGTGATTTTATAATCAGAAGTGAAACAGATGGAAGACTCTATAGCATTCTGAAAGAAAAAGGAGAGCTGGTAAACTCACAAAGTCCTGTTGCGGTAATAGGAGATGCAAATGATTTTGAAATGGAACTTCAAGTCGATGAATATGATGTCACACGAATTAAAGCGGGACAAAAGATTCTACTAAATATGGATAGCTATAAGGGAGAGATCTTTGAGGGGCAAGTGCGAAGTATAGAAACAATAATGAATGAGCGTACCCGTACTTTTACTGTGAAAGCAGATTTCTCTACGAAGCCTGACGTTTTATTTCCTAACCTGACTGTAGAAGCGAATATTGTTATCCATACTAAGGACAAAGCATTAACAATACCTCGAAACTATTTGTTCGATGATCAATATGTGCTGAATGAAAAAGGCGAGAAGTTGAAAGTTGTTGTTGGTTTGAAAGATTATAATAAAGCAGAGATCATCAGTGGAATTTCTTCATCCGATTACATTTATCTTCCTGCAAAATGAATCTGAGATTAATTGTAAGTATCGCCAAATCACTTTTACTTGCCAGGTTGAAACAGACTATTGTTGCAGCAGTTGGTGTAACTTTCAGTATTACCATGTTTGTGACATTACTTGGATTTATGACCGGTTTGAATACGATGCTTGATAGTCTGATTCTAAATCGTACACCTCATGTTCGATTATTCAATGATATCAAGCCTTTAGAGGTTCAGCCGATTGATGCTTCCGGTAAATTTAAAGGTGCGTATAATTTTATCAGTTCGATAAAATCAGGTGCCGGTAGAAAAGAGATCTATAACAGCGGAGCAATTATTCAAAGGATCAACGAAGATGACAGAGTCCTTGGACTTGCTCCTCGGATCAATGCTCCCGTTTTTTTTAATGATGGCGCAATTGAAATAACCGCCAGCATCAACGGTATTGATGTAGTAGAAGAAATGAGGTTGTTTCACTTCAATGAATATGTGACTACAGGTAACCCTATCGATCTAAAAAATGTATCTAATAGTATCGTCCTTGGAAAAGCGTTGGCAGAAAAACTGCTCGCAAACATTGGCGATGTGGTACAGCTGACAACGTCTCAAGGAGAACGGTTTCCATTAAAGGTTGTCGGATATTTTGAGTCCGGCTTGCTGGATTTTGATAAGACACAAGCCTACGCATCAATAGGTACAGTGCAAAAGTTATTAGGGAAAGATAAGAGTTATGTGACCGATTTGCAGGTGAAATTGAATGACATTTTACTGGCACCGGCTGTTGCTAAAGAATATGCGATACTTTTTCAGACAGATACTGAGGACATTCAGACAGCCAATTCGCAATTTGAAACAGGAAGTCGTGTAAGGTCCATTATTTCATATACAGTTGGGATTACTTTACTTGTTGTGGCAGGTTTCGGCATTTATAATATTTTGAACATGATGATCTTTGAGAAAATGGAAACGATTGCCATTCTCAAAGCGACCGGATTTTCAGGCAATGATGTTAAACGGATATTTATGACAATAGCGATGACGATTGGTGTTGTCGGTGGATTGGCCGGACTGCTTTTCGGTTTTTTGTTGTCGAGTCTGATCGATCAGATTCCATTCAATACAGCAGCATTACCAACGATAACAACGTATCCGATCAATTACAATATTGCCTATTACATTATCGGTGTAACATTTGCATTGATCACAACTTATTTCGCGGGATTTTTTCCTGCACGGAAAGCCGGCAAGGTTGATCCGGTAATAATTATCAGGGGGAAATAGGATGAGCGAAATAATTTTAGAATCCCGAAGTATCAATAAGAGTTTTCATGATCCCGTAACAGTAAAGATTCTGAACGATATTAATTTCAAGGTCAACAAGGGAGAATTTGTTTCTGTAGTCGGTAAATCGGGTTGCGGAAAATCAACTTTGTTGTACATCCTCTCGACTATGGATACCGATTATGAAGGTGAATTACTGATTGACAATATTAAGATGACCGGTAAAACTGAAGCAGAACTCGCACATGTGCGAAACGAAAAGATCGGTTTCGTTTTTCAGTTTCATTATTTGTTGAACGAGTTTTCTGCTTTAAAGAATGTTATGTTGCCAGGATTAAAACTAGGGAAACATTCAGAACAAGAGGTTGAGCACCGTGCAATGGAACTTATGAAAAAGCTGAGTATCGATAAGCTGGCATTGAAAGATGCCAATCAATTGTCAGGCGGAGAAAAGCAGCGGGTCGCAATAGCCAGAGCATTGATCAATGATCCCGACATTATCATGGGCGATGAGCCCACAGGGAACCTCGACAAAAAGAACAGCGAGATCGTTTTTGATATTTTAAAACAACTTACAATAGAATTCAAACAGACCATGCTTATCGTAACTCACGATCCGGAATTTGCTGGGAAGACGCAGCGGGTGATTGAGATGGAGGATGGGAGGATTATTAGGCAGTGAGTTTTTTTAAAGCAAATATTTTCACACAGAGAGCACAAAGAAAAAAAGGGAGAAAATAGAGAAGGGAGAGTGCTCTTTTTCTCCCTTTTTTTCTCTCTGCCCTCCGTGGTAAAAAAAGAAAGGCGACACTCTCGCATCGCCTTTCCAAAAAATATTTGTAGTCCTCTTAAACCGACTCAGCAAGAATAATGATCTTGTTATTCAGATTTTCAACCACACCACCTTTTACATCGAACGTTTTTACACCTTCTTTGTCTTTCACTTTTACTTTACCGTTCAGCAAAGTACTGATGATCGGTGCGTGATTGTTTAGCATTTCGAAACGACCTGTTGTTCCCGGAACGGAAACTGAACTTACTTCGCCTGAAAATACTTTTTTATCGGGAGTGATGATCTCTAAATGCATGTCTTATTATTTTTGAGATTCAGCAAGGATTTTCTTTCCTTTTGCAATTGCGTCATCGATTGTACCTACTAAGTTGAAAGCTGCTTCCGGATATTCATCCACTTCACCATTCATGATCATGTTGAAACCTTTGATCGTCTCTTCGATCGGAACGATAACACCTTTCAATCCTGTGAACTGCTCAGCTACGTTGAAAGGCTGAGAAAGGAAACGTTGAACACGACGTGCACGAGACACTGTCAATTTATCTTCGTCACTTAACTCGTCCATACCAAGGATGGCAATGATATCCTGAAGTTCTTTGTAACGTTGAAGAATGTTCTTCACACGTTGCGCAGTATTGTAATGCTCTTCACCAACAACAGCAGGCGAAAGGATACGTGATGTAGAATCTAATGGATCCACGGCAGGGTAGATACCCAACTCAGAGATCTTACGGTTCAATACCGTCGTTGCATCCAAATGGGCAAACGTTGTAGCCGGAGCCGGATCAGTTAAGTCATCGGCAGGAACGTAAACGGCCTGAACCGAAGTAATAGAACCACGTTTAGTAGAAGTGATACGCTCTTGCATCAATCCCATTTCAGTTGCAAGCGTCGGTTGGTAACCTACGGCTGATGGCATACGACCAAGAAGGGCCGACACCTCAGAACCTGCCTGAGTGAAACGGAAGATATTGTCAATGAAGAAAAGGATGTCACGTCCGCCTGATTTCTCATCACCATCACGGAAGTATTCCGCTACTGTAAGACCAGATAAGGCAACACGAGCACGAGCCCCAGGAGGCTCATTCATTTGTCCGAACACTAACGTCGCTTGTGATTTTGCAAGCTCAGCCATGTCTACTTTCGATAGATCCCATCCACCGCTTTCCATTGAGTGCTTGAATTCATCACCGTAACGGATAACTCCTGATTCGATCATCTCACGAAGAAGGTCATTTCCTTCACGCGTACGCTCTCCAACTCCTGCAAATACAGAAAGTCCTGCATAGCTTTTCGCGATATTGTTGATCAATTCCATGATCAATACGGTCTTACCTACACCGGCACCACCGAAAAGACCAATTTTACCACCTTTTGAGTATGGTTCGATAAGGTCAATTACTTTGATACCTGTGAAAAGTACTTCCGCTTCCGTCGAAAGGTCTTCGAAACGAGGAGCCTGACGGTGAATTGGAACTGAAATTTGTTTTGAAACGGGGCCAATTCCATCGATGGCATCACCTGTTACGTTGAACAGACGACCTTTGATGATCTCTCCTGCCGGCATTTGGATAGGAGCGCCAAGACTACGGACATTCATTCCACGTGTTAAACCGTCTGTCGATTCCATTGAAATCGTACGGATGCGGTCTTCTCCGATATGTTGCTGACATTCAAGGATTATGGGAGTGTTTCCCGGACGCTCGATTTCCAATGCGTCAAGGACATTCGGTAATACGCTACCTTCATCTTCGAAGCTAACGTCAATTACCGCTCCGATAATTTGGGTGATTTTTCCAATATTCGCCATGATGGTTTATATGTTTTTTATGGATTTTTAATTGAGAGCGCAAAAGTAGTTATTTTCTTCAATTCTAGCAGTGGTGTTGGTAAAATTTAGTGGGTATTTAGTCGTCAAAAATCGATGAATTTCGCAGGTTTTTGTTCAGAGTTCAAAGTTCAAGGTTTAAATTTGTTTAAGGATTAATGTTTAATGTAGGTTTACGGTTTGAGGCTCTTTCAATTTCAAATCATTTTCTTAGCATGGTTTAAGGGGTTGGATATACTAAACCGAAGGATTCAAGCACATACCCCTCGACCCCAGAGGGGTCACATATTGGTAGAAAAAATGCGGTCACACCAATTCCGACCCCGGAGGGGTCGTATGTGAATACGCGTATATTTACCTATGAAATTCAATGTTTTTTCAATTCAAACGAATGCGCATATCACATGCGACCCCTCCGGGGTCGATATCGCACATCATCCATATTCTACCAACATTCGACCCCTCCGGGGTCGGGCTGTGGATGTTTGAAACCTTCGGTTTAATAAGCACTTTAAACACTTTAAACCAATAATAAAACAATGATTTGAAATTGAATTATCCCTAAACCGAAAAACAACATTAAACTTTAAACAATTTTCTCCCCTCGACCCCCGACTAATTACTATTTTCGCCTCATGCCTCAAATCGAAAAAATCTACCAACACTATTTATCGAATCCTGTTGTTTCAACTGACACTCGAGCAATTGCTCCGGGTTGTATTTTCTTTGCATTAAAAGGTCCGTCATTCAACGGAAATGCTTTTGCAAAGCAGGCACTTGAAGCCGGAGCATCAATGGTTGTTGTTGATGAAACAGAATACAACATCGATGAACGATGCATTTTAGTAGATGATTCTTTGAAGACATTGCAACAATTAGCAGCCCATCATCGCTCGCAACTTAATTTTCCCTTTCTGGCTATCACCGGTTCCAATGGAAAAACGACAACCAAAGAATTGATTCGTAATGTGCTTGCGAAAAAATTCAATGTGCATGCTACGAAGGGGAATTTGAATAATCATATTGGTGTGCCGCTTACATTACTTTCAATTCCTGCGAAGACAAATTTTGCCGTGATAGAAATGGGAGCGAATCATCAGAAGGAAATTGAATTCTTATGTTCGATTGCAATGCCTGATTACGGATTGATCACCAATGTAGGTAAAGCACATCTCGAAGGTTTCGGTGGATTTGAAGGCGTGAAAAAAGGGAAAGGCGAAATGTACGCTCATTTGAATGGACAAGGTCGTACAGCTTTTGTGAATACGGATAATGAACACTTGAATAAAATGGTTGCTGAATATCGTCCGGAGAATGTTGTTTCCTACGGAACGAATTCAAATGCATTTTGCAGAGGAGAACTGATCACATCCGAACCTACACTTAATCTTACCTGGAAATGCGAAAGTTCGTTCGGTGAAATTCAAACACAAATGATAGGTGCATATAATTTTGAAAATATACTGAGCGCAATTTGTATCGGAAGTTATTTCAGAGTGAAGCCGGAAGATATGAATGAAGCCATTGCTGCATATGCTCCCGATAACAGTCGTTCTCAGATCATTCATCAGGGTACGAATACAATTGTTCTCGATGCATACAACGCTAATCCAAGTAGTATGGAAGCTGCACTTCGCAATTTTGAAAAAATGCAATCTGATTCGAAGATCATTTGTATTGGCGACATGGCTGAGTTAGGAGAAGAAAGTGCTGCCGAGCATAAACGCATCATTGACCAATTGAAAAAAATGGACTACAAACTTTTGATCCTGGTTGGGAAAAATTTCGGTGCATATGCCAATGAAATAAAAAGCATACACTTTGAAAACTCAAATTTGGCAGCTGACTTTTTTAAAAAGAATCTTCCGGAAAATTCTTTGGTACTCATCAAGGGTTCAAGAAGTTCTAAAATGGAATTAATTATTAATTAGAATATCATTTTCTTTTTAAGAGTTTCGAAAGTGCACCCTTCGGTTTCGAATCCTCATCATAATACCCATAGCCGTGGTATCCATATCCCGAGCCATAACCATAACCATATCCATAACGCTGGTGATTTCCTGCATCATTTAAAAGGATACAAAGATTTTTTACTTTGCCTGCAGTGTAATACGTGTTGATCGTTTTGATGTATTCTTTCTTCGAGTAATTTTCACGAAGAATGAAAATATTGATATCTGCCAGATTCATCAGCATCATTGCGTCACTGACAATTCCAACAGGTGGTGTATCAATGATGATGTAATCGTACATCGTACGCAATTCATTCATCAGATTGACAGTCTCTTTTTTCGCAAGTAACTCGGCCGGATTTGGTGGGACAGGGCCTGCAGGAATAATGTCGAGTCCGGGGACATTCGTTTTGCAAATGACACTTGCTAATGTGCTCTTGCCAATTAGATAAGTACTAACGCCAATGTCATTACTCACGCCCAAGTCTTGAACAAGTTGCGGCTTACGTAAATCCATACCCACAATAACAACTTTATGGCTTTGCAGTGAAAGAACTGCGGCAAGATTCAGAGTGGAGAACGATTTTCCTTCGCCACCGACACTTGAGGTGATCAGAACGATCTTGTGTTCGTCTGATAGTCCGAAGAACATTAAGTTGGCACGGATCGAACGGAAGGCTTCTGCAATAGAAGATTTTGGTTTTGTTGAAACGACTAAACGTTCACCTGAATTGTGATGACCAACAACTCCGATGATAGGTGTCTTTGTTAGCTTTTCAATGTCCTCGCGATTACTAATTGTATTGCGAATGTATCCTTGGATAAGAACGATCAGCAATGGAACGATCAGAATCAGCATAAGTGTGATGATAGCGACTGCCTTGCGATTTGGTATCACAGGGATATCGTTCACAGTTGCCACATCGAGAACTTTGTTGTCACTAACAGCTGTTGCTTTTGCAATTCCTGTTTCTGCTTTTTTCTGTAACAGATAAACGTAGATGTTCTCGTTGACAGTGAAATTTCTTTGTATAGCTAATAATTCACGTTCAATATTTGGGATTTTACGGATGGAATTTTCGTAATCAGAGATCTGTCCGTTAATTCCCTTCAAACTATTTCTCGTCAGGTTGCGGAGGTTATTTATACTTTCTACCAACGATTTTTTTGTCTGGTCGATCTGTTCATCGATTACTTTCAACGCAGGAGAAGCGGCACTTGATCCGTACGACAAACTCTTACGTTTATTTTGTAGCTCTTTTAGTTTAGCAATGAGTTCTACCAATGTCGGGTCCGGATTGCCAAGTGTAGAGGGTGCTAATGATTCAAGGTCGAGATTTGAGGTGATGTAATTGTAAAGGTAGTCGAGCGATTTAAGATCGATCTCTGCTTTGATTCTTGTTTCGTCAACGGCAGTTACTCTTTCCAGATAAGCTTTCGATTCCTCACTTAGGTTGACTGTTCCTTTCTCTTCTTTGAATTTCTGTAAGTCTAGCTCCGTTGCATTTAAAGTCTTACTGATTTCTTCTAATTGCTCATCAACGAACTTTAATGTAAGAGCAGCAACAGACGATTTATCTTTTATGTCGCGGTTAATGTAAACCTTGCCAAGTGTATTTAAAAAGTCAACAGCCCGGTCTTTGATCTTGTCCTGTACACTGATCGTTACGATCGTAGCGTCTTTGTTGATCGGTTCGATCTTCATCTTCTCATTATAATATGCGAGAAGCTTGTTCATTGAATTGATCACAAATGCATATTCACCGGATCTTGACTTATCGAATGTCATTTCGTTTTTGGCAACCGTGATTGTAAAATTCGGGTCACGGATCTCTGCTCCGTAATTATGATTGCCGCTATAACTGTAATGAAAAGTTCTGTTGTCTGCATCCAGTTCAAGATGGAAAGTGTTTTCGTCGATAGGAGTGAGGTGAAATTCTTCGTCATAAATCCCGTCATTTACTCTTGTATAGGTTACTGAAAATGGCGCGTTCTTGTAAACCGGATAACTGAAAATGCTTGACTTGTCAAAGTAACTCACGCCTAGGTTCAATTCATTGATCGTTTCTTCAAGGACTGAGCGTGAGCGGAGAATTCCAATTTCTGTTGCAATATTCTTTGTGTTACCTAAAACATCGCCGGTAAGAATGTCTTCAATATTTTTAGAAGTATTCTTAGAATCTTTAATTAATACACTTGAAGTGGCTTCAAAAACAGGAAGCGTAAATCGAGTATAGAGAAATGCACCTATTACGAAAATGATGAATGAAAAAATGAAGTAGTGCCATTTTTTTCGGATACTTCCAAAGAGCAGGCGAAGATCGATTTCGTCATCATTCACCCGTTGGTTTTCGGTATTCGTCCTCATTGAAAATTATTTATTTGTTTGGATAATAAACGTCATCACAACAATTCCAGTGGTAACGATTGAAGTAAATACCAATACTGTTGGACTTATATTGGCGAAGCTTCTTCTTTTCACCGGTGAAACGTAAATGACATCATCCGGATGAAGAAAGTAAGCCTCAGGTGTTAGTGTTTCGGAATTAGTAAGATCGATATAAAGATCTTTCGTCTGATTATTTTCAGTTCGGATGATGTGTACGTTTTTTCTGTCTCCATATGTCGACAAGTCGCCACCTAGTCCCAGTACTTCGAGAATTGTAGCTTTTTCGTTCGAAATCGGATAAGTTCCCGGTTTGTTCACTTCACCGAGGATAGTCACTTTGAAGTTGAGTTTTTTTATAGTGACAATGGGCTCATCTATAAATTCTTTGAATTTTGTTTCAAGTAAAGTTACTGCTTCGGCGATCGTAAGTCCTGTTAAATTCACTGTTCCGATCAATGGTAATTTAAGTTCGCCATTCTCATTGACAACGAATCCTTTTTCATATGCTGACCGGTTATCGCTTACGGCTTTATCAATTCCTGTTGAAAGATATGGATAGGCCTCTGCATTTATTGTAAAAATATTGATCCCAAGAATGTCATTTGGATAAATTCTCAATTTACTACTTGCGTCCTGTTGAAGTTTCGGAGTAGCACCTTGAAAATAGTAAAATGATTGATAAAAGTAAAAATAGTTGCCTTTTGTTTTGCATTTTAGCCTTATGGTTTAAAAAGGTTTAATGGGTTTAAATTGCTTAATGTGTTTTGTCGCACTTTAAACTTCTTAAACTCATTAAACCCTTTAAACGAATTTATTTTAAAAGTTACTTCCCAATTATCTGACGGGCAATAACGATTTTCTGAACCTCACTAGTTCCTTCGTAGATCTGTGTGATCTTTGCATCACGCATCAACCGTTCAACGTGGAATTCTTTTACATAACCATAACCACCATGTACCTGTACCGCTTCAATAGTAGTATCCATTGCCACTTGCGATGCAAATAATTTTGCCATTGCAGCGGAAAGCGTGTAATCAAGTCCTTGGTCTTTTGTCCATGCAGCTTTATAGCATAGCAGACGAGCGGCTTCAATATTGGTTGCCATATCAGCAAGTTTAAATTGAATTGCCTGGTGTTGAGAGATCGGAACACCAAATGCTTTCCGTTCTTTCGAATACTGAAGTGCTAATTCATATGCACCACCTGCGATTCCAAGAGCTTGAGCAGCGATACCAATTCGTCCGCCTGTCAATGTTTTCATAGCGAATTTAAAACCGAAGCCATCTTCACCGATTCTGTTTGCTTTAGGAACTTTCACATCAGTGAACATCAATGAATGGGTGTCACTTCCGCGAATTCCTAGTTTATTTTCTTTCGGTCCGATCGTAAAACCGGGAGCGCCTTTTTCGACGATCAGTGCATTGATACCTTTGTGTCCTTTAGCAACATCAGTTTGTGCCATCACAATATATACAGATGCATTCGATCCGTTCGTGATCCAGTTCTTTGTTCCATTCAGAACATAGTGGTCACCTGCGTCAATTGCAGTTGTATGTTGTGATGTTGCATCAGATCCTGCTTCCGGTTCTGACAAGCAGAACGCACCGATGATCTCACCTTTTGCTAAAGGCACTAAGTATTTTAATTTCTGCTCTTCATTGCCAAATGTTTCCAGTCCCCAGCAAACAAGAGAATTGTTCACAGACATTACCACAGAAGCAGAAGCATCAACTTTTGAAATTTCTTCCATTGCCAGAACGTATGATATGGCATCCATTCCACCGCCGCCGTATTTCGGACTGACCATCATTCCCAGAAAACCGAGCTCACCCATTTTCTTGATTTGCTCTGCCGGAAATTTTTGATGTTCATCACGCTCGATCACTCCCGGTTTCAATTCATTCTGCGCAAAATCACGTGCAGCCTGACGGATCATTAGATGCTCTTCGCTAAGTTCGAAATTCATAATATTATTGTTGAATTTTTCTGCTTTTTAAGACAGAATTGTTGGATTAATAGGATTTTATTGAGGAGGACAAACGTACACGATTTGCGCGTTAATAACAAACATGGACCTTGACCACAAATAGCTCATTTACAGCCTTTTTACCCAATTGTTGAAATTTTGTAATTCATCTTTTCCATTGGAAATTAAACAATCTCAATATCTTCGCCACATATGGCACAACAGAATTACAAAGTGATAGGGGTAATGTCAGGTACCTCGTTGGATGGAGTCGATCTTGCTTATTGCACCTTTACACATGATGATCATTGGAGTTTCAAGTTTCATTTTGGGCAAACCATTCCTTATGATGCTGAATGGAAAAGAAAGCTTAGCACGGCTCAATTTCTTCCAAATGAGAGTCTTAAAATATTGGACAAAGAATATGGAAATTATTTGGGTGAACTTGTAAAAGCGTTCATAGATGCCAACAGAATTGATGTGGATTTTATTTCATCGCATGGACATACAATTTTTCATCAACCCAAAAAAGGAATCACTGTTCAAATTGGTTCCGGGGAAGCAATCAAAATTGCAACAGGAAAAACTGTTGTTTGTGACTTCAGGAAAGGCGATGTTGCATTAGGTGGACAAGGTGCTCCGCTAGTTCCGATCGGTGATAAACTTTTGTTTTCACAGATGAATTATTGCCTTAACCTTGGTGGGATTGCAAATATTTCATTCGATAAGAATGAAGAACGTATTGCATTCGATATTTGTGCGTGTAATATGGTTTTAAATGATCTTGTTTCAGAACGTGGATTGTCATTTGATAACGATGGTGAAATAGCAAGGGCGGGTAAGTTGAATAAAGAATTGCTGGAGGAGTTAAATAAAATTCCGTTTTACAAGCAGCCCTTTCCAAAATCACTGGGCAGAGAAGATGTAGAGCGCGAAGTATTTCCGATCATGAAGAAATTTGAAATTAGTCTGGAAGATAAGTTGAATACCTTTTGTAAGCACATTGCAATTCAGATAAGCAGTGTTCTAGAAAAAGATGTATCAGATTCAAAAATGTTGATTACCGGTGGTGGGACCTTAAATAAATATTTGCTGGATTGTATAGAAGACAAATGCAATTTGAAAATTGTCATTCCCCAAAAAGAGATCATTGATTTCAAAGAAGCCATCATCTTCGCATTCCTTGGTGTTTTACGAATGAGAAACGAAGTGAATTGCCTAAAAAGTGTGACAGGAGCCTCGGCGGATTCAAGCGGAGGAGACATTTTTTAATGAAAAATGCGAACAAGCTGATAGGCTCAGAAGCGTCGTTATTCTTTGTTCACTAACAAAAAAAGCTGCCTCCAAGGAAGGCAGCTTTTTCATATTTTCAAAGTCGTAAACGAGTGGAAAAACTTTCGCATTGCCACTCACTACTTACCACTCACTACTTACTTGACTAAAAGTCGTCGTCATCGTCGTCGAAGTCTCCAACAGGAGCATCGTCGTCAAGATCTTTGATATCGTCATCGTCATCGTCATCATCCTTTGCAACAACTTCGTCCACTTCATCTGTATCATCAGCTTCATCGACGTCTGCATCTTTTAGATCAATTTCTTCGATGTCAACGATCAATAAATCATCATCGTCATCATCATCAATAATTATTGCTTTCGGTTTAATGGCAGGAGCCTTTTTAGGCTCAATATTTTTTACAACGGGAGCAACAACTTTTTTAGGTGCCGCCGCTTTTTTAGCAGGGGTAGCTTTTTTAGCTGCAGGAGTTGCTTTCTTAGCCGGAGCTTTTTTCTTTGCAACGGGAGCTGCTTTTTTAGCAGGTGTTTTTCTTTGCAGGTGCCGCTTTTTTAGCAGCTACTTTTTTCTTCGCTACTTTTTTAGGAGCAACAGCTTTTTTAGCAACTTTCTTTGCCGGAGCTTTTTTAGCCGGAGCTTTCTTCGTTGCTTTTTTTACATTAGGTTTTTTGGTCGCTTTCTTTTTAGTTGCCATGGCTTTGGAGTCGGGTTTTAGACAGAGTGCAATATTAAAAGGTTAGTTTCAAAATTACAATATGATTGTCGTTAATTCCAAAAAAAAATAAAGTTTTTTTTGCGTAGGAATCCTTACGTTTGCGCTTCCAAAATAGCGTATGAAAACTAATACTACAGCAGAGGTGACATCAATCAGGGAATTGATTAAGAAATTTGAAGAAAAGCGTCCGGAAATCGTTTTTGAGTGGAAAGACAGCGAAACAGAGGCAGAAGGTTGGATAGTAATCAACTCACTTCGTGGTGGTTCTGCAGGTGGAGGTACCAGAATGAGAAAAGGTCTGGATAAGCGGGAAGTGGAGTCTTTGGCAAAAACAATGGAGATAAAGTTCTCTGTAAGTGGTCCTGCAATAGGTGGAGCAAAGTCCGGAATCAATTTCGATCCTCAGGATCCTCGTAAAAAAGGAGTATTGGAAAGATGGTTCAAAGCGGTCATGCCACTTTTAAAGACTTACTATGGTACCGGTGGGGATCTGAATGTGGATGAAATTCATGATGTAATTCCGATCACAGAAAAGTATGGACTTAAGCATCCGCAGGAAGGGACAGTAGTTGCGCATCTAAATGTATCTGAAGAAAAAAAGGAGCGTATTATTCGTCAGCTGCAGGTTGGGGTGAAGAAACGTCTGGATAGTCCGCTATATTCACCAGATATCAATAGAATGATAACAGTAGCCGACATGATCACAGGTTATGGCGTGGCTCAGGCGGTTTTTGCACATTATGAACTGAATGGAGTTGACATAAAAGGTAAGCGGGCAATTGTTCAAGGCTGGGGAAATGTAGGGGCGGCAGCAGGATTTTATCTTGCACAAATGGGAGCAAAGGTGGTGGCAATCATTGATCGGTTAGGCGGGGTGATAAAAAAAGAAGGTTTTTCGTTCGAAGAGATCACTAATTTATATCTAGAAAGAAATGGAAATCAACTGAACTCACCTGAATTGATCCCCTATGAAGAAATGAATGAGAAAGTCTGGACAATTGGAGCAGAGATTTTTATTCCCGCAGCAGCTTCCCGTATCGTGCAAGATGCACAAGTTAAATCTATGATTAGTGCTGGTCTGGAAGTTATTTCATGTGGAGCCAATGTTCCATTTGCCGATAAGGAGATCTTTATGGGGCCGGGAGCTGAATTTGCCGATCGTGAAGTGAGTGTTATTCCTGATTTCATTGCTAACTGTGGAATGGCAAGAGTTTTCCGATATTTAATGAATGACAACATACCAATCACAGACGAGGCAATTTTCAAGGATGTCGCAAACTGTATTTCAAATGCACTGGCAGATGTATATAAAGTGAATCCATCAAAAATTAACATCAGTCGTACTGCCCTTGAAATTGCAATCAAAAAACTTTTGAAGTAAAAAGAAATGATTCATCTTAACTTTTTAGAATATTCCTTTTTAGGTAATACTGTAGAAAGTTACCTGTGGTTTTTTGGGATATTAACGATTGGAATAATTCTGAAGAATTTCATCTCCAGGATCTTTTCTAAACTTTTGTATGCCATTTTTAAACATTACGGAAAAACGGTTGGAGTAGATTCTTTTTTGCAATTGATGAACAGACCGTTTCAGTTTTTTATCATGGTGATAATTGTCTATTTTGCTTTTAACCGGTTAGCTTTTCCGGCAGAGTGGCATATTGGCCCCAGTCATAAATTTGGTGTTCGATTGGTCAGTTTCCGAATTTTTCAGGGTGTCCTGATTTTTTCCATCTTCTGGATCATTGTTCGTGCAATTGATTTTATCGGAATGATCTTAATAGCACGCGCTCGTCGTTCTGAATCGAGAATGGATGACCAGTTAGTGCCTTTTGCAAAAGAAGCAATTAAGGTCATTGTTGCCGGAATTGGTTTTTTTATTGCCATCGGAATTATTTTTAATCTGGATGTGGTTAGTTTGATCACTGGTCTGGGGATCGGAGGACTTGCTTTTGCACTTGCAGCAAAGAAACATTGGAGAACCTGATCGGTTCTTTTTCTATTTTTCTCGATAAACCATTTATAGTTGGTGATAATGTAAAAGTCGGAGCAATTGAAGGTCGTGTTGAGACGATAGGCTTTCGTTCAACCAGAATCCGTGGATTGGACAGAATGATTGTGATTGTGCCAAATAAGAAGATGACAGATGCAGAGTTGATGAATGATTCTGAAAGGATCTCTCGCCGTGCAAGATTTTCAATTGAGTTGTCGAATGAAACTTCTGCAGAACAAATGAAGGCTATTCTAAGACCTATTAATATCCAAATTAATTATGCAGCATTTTGATAATTTTTTTGGAAAGGGGTCTCTCTCTTCACAATTGCAAACATACGATATACCAATTTATTTCGAACTATGTTTATGGTACTTCGCTTGTTTTTCCCTGATTCTGTCCTTCTTTTGAAGAACGCTTTAAGTTCTAAGTCATAATTGATGGCGCATCTTGCAGCCAGATCCAATAGGCATTTAATCTTTTTATTTGCGAGATGGCTTATTCGTGGCCTTCTTACTAAACTTGTTCCGGAGCTATGATCGAATGGTGCTATACCGCAATAGGATGCAAATTTACGAGCATCACTAAACATTGTAAAATTATTCGTAAAAACAATCATACTACATGCTACAACAAACCCCACCCCGGTAATGCTTACTAGTAGCTCATAATTTTTTTTCATTGCCTCATCTTCTGAGATTACTTTTTTAATTTCAGTTTCAATCTCTTCGATTTGATCAGTAAGCTGTGCAATCATTCTTTTCTGCGTTTTGAGCAACGGAGAAGATTTATTTATTCCTAAAAAAGCTTCTTGCTCCTTTAAAGAAGCAATGTACCCCGCTTTTTGAGTAACGAATCTCTCTCGCAAACTTAATAGGCTTTTCAAATAATTTGTCTTCTCTGAGCAAACACATAATTTTAAGGATGCCTGATGTAAATCTCCAAAATCAGCTATTTGTTTTGCGTCGGCTTTATCATTTTTACCTCGGACAATGCCTGCTGAACGCTTGATTTGCAAAGCCGGTACTTTTGAAAATGATATTCCCATCTTGGAAAGAAAATTTTCGAATGGATACGAATAAACTCCTGTGTGCTCCATTACTACTAAGCAATCTTCCAATGGCAAACCTAAAGATTTAATTTCCTTTGTAAACGACTTAAATCCTTTCAAATCATTTGAAATTTTGATGTGTTTTTGATTGTTTTTAAAAACAATGTCTAAGGTCATTTTTGACACATCAACTCCGATTGAATGTTTCTTTTTCATACTTTTGTTTTTAGTAAGTTAAAAAGTTGCTCTAGCCTAAGACCTTTATTAGTTCGTACTAAAATTCTAATTGGGCCTCAAGCAACTTGTGATTGGAACGGGGACTAATACATAGCATAGGCCTCTAACCTGTGTCTCCGTCAAGTTCACCCCGTTCCCTTTCACAAAATTAATTATTAACAGATAAGTTGAGTTATCAACTCCTCCCCCTTTAACCCCCTCCTGATTATAGTAGTAATAGATTTATAAGAGAAATGAATAACTAGGGTCTAAAGGCTATTCTAAGTGATATTAGAAAAATGCTTGGAGGTTTTGATCAGATTGAAGCATTCCCGACTGTTCGCTTTAAAGAATTTGATAGCAACTCTTTCGATATCCTCATTATCTATTTTGCTATGCTTCCTTTGCTGGAAGATTTTCTGGCACTACAAGAAGAAGTAAATTTTGCAATTTTAAAAATTCTGAAAGACAACAATGCTTCTTTCGCAATGCCGAGCACAACAGTCTACACGAAAACAGAGGAGCGATTAATTAAATGAAGTGAAATGAGGTAAAAGGAAAATGAAGGTTCCTTAGAAAACAATTCCTCCGGAGCCTCCATTTTTCATTTCATTTCATTTCATTTCACTTTCACTTCACTTCACTTCACTTCACTTCACTTCATTTCACTTTATTCCACTTCATTATTCCTTCCTTATTAATTATAGATATAAAGCGACTGCGTCCCCGCATCATAATCCACTCTGTATTGTTTCATTGGGGTAGTTGCGGGGCTTGAAATGACTGAGCCATCGACCAGATTGTATTTTGAACCGCAGTGAGTGTCTTCAACGGTTAGTCCGCCGGTCACTACAGAAAGTATTGCATCAGCGTTTGCCGGGTCGTAGGTGCACCCTCTGTCAAAAGCGACCCATTCATCAATGGATCGATGATAAACGATCAGTCCTTTGTAACCGGCATCAGTGATGTACATGTAATTTCCGACTGTCTGTAAGAAGTTATATGGTGGTAAATTCATGTAAACGTATTTATTTACAGTTACGACAGGAAAACTCGTGTTGATGGTGGATTTTTTGCATGCAAAGCAGAAAACGGTAAGCAGAAAAAGCAGGAAAATCGGTTTTCGGATGAAAGAAATCATGATTAGTTGAACAGAAGGTTGGTTATCTTTGCAAGGTAGCTATTCTCTAAAATTAAAACGAATGACAGTACGAACTATTCTATTTATCTGCGCAATTATGTTGTTTTCTTGCAAAAATAGTGAAAACAAGGATAATCAGATGCAAAGTGATTCATTGAAAACCGAAAGCACCGGCAAAGTAGAAAGTGAATACACTTGTCCAATGCATCCTCAGGTCATTACTAAATCGCCTGGTAAATGTCCGGAATGCGGAATGGAATTGCAGGTTAGAAGTTAAGTAAATAGAATCCCGATAGGTTTCGGGATGCAGAATGGGTAAAAGTTTTTTTAATCCGTAATACACAATCCGTAATACACAATCCGTAATACACAATCCTTAATACACAATCCGTAATACAAAATCCGTATTCAGAAATTTTTCATTTTTCATTGAGTTTTCGTTGTCGATAAAAAAATATTATCGAACAAGTGTTTAATTTTTTAATTAATTGAATAAAGTGTCCCAAAGTGCCTATTAATAAAGGGTTTAGAATAAAGTGTGAATTAATTTGCGAAGTTATTGTCTATATTTGCCTAATAATTATTTCCACTTACCAAATATTAATTTATTCCACACCATGCGAGTTATATTTGATAAGTGATTTGAATTAGAGTAAACACACATTTACACACACACAAATGAGACCTGCTTTTAGAGTTAAGGCCTTTTTATTGAACTGTTTTTATTTTTTTTCAAAGCAGTTTAGAATTAATATTTCACGCAAGTTAATTTTACTTGTAGTGGCTTTTTTGATCAATGTATCTTCTTTTTCCCAATGTGTTTCAGCTGTTCAAGGAAGTTCTTTTATTATTAATATGGGATTTTCTCCGCAGAGTAATGCTACCGGATTAAAACCTTACGGGATGATCTATGATTTGATTTCAAATTATAATGTTCCGATCCTATGGTGTATTAAGCCTACTAAATCAAAAGACGGAGCAGATTTTACTTATAATTGGTCGGGCTATTCCGGTGGAACATTTGTGGTTCCTGCGCAATTCATTGATGCAGCAGTAACAGCGAGGATAACTTACTGGTTGACTCAAGGGGTGCAGGGTACCTATGCTATTGCAGGGTCATTTACCCCTGTAGTTTATGATACAATTACATCATTTCCTAAAGTAATGATTGATAATCTGTCGGGAAATCAAAATATAATTACCGGTTATTATGCAAATGCAGGAATTCCATTATCAGCTTATGTATTAGGAATACCTTCCACGCTTAATGGTTGTATTGATATTTGGACGAATCCTCACGATGAGCCTACATGGGCAACTCATGGTTATCTATATAATTTTGTAACTACTTTCAAAGGAAATATTTGGGCGCAATGCCATGAAGTGAGCATTATGGAGAATGTGCAGAATCCGGTGTTCCCATTTCAGAAGCTGAATTTTTTATCGACAACAGGCTTGCAGTGTTACAGTGCCGGAAATTGTGGCGCGGCAGCAGCACATGCGAACAATCCAATATTGCCTGAGACATATCAGTATCCAGCTGATCTAATTATGCAGTTTGTAGGAACACTAGGTGGTGCTACACAGAATGGATCAGAACAATGGTATATTCCGAATGCAGGTGGACAATGGTATCCGACTACAAGAAGAGGTGTACGGACCGGAAATGGAACATCACCTGAAGAAGGTGGATTACTTGTTTATGCGCGGGCTTATGGGAATGCTGCAAATGGGACAGTGATGTAGGAAGGCGGAGACAATTTGAATAATTCAGGTACTGCAGCAGAACGTGTACAAGCGCAACGAGCTTATTTTAATTTTGTATTGCTTACCGGCAAGCAAAAAAGACTTGCCGTATCAACAACTGCTCCTGCATCCTTTGCATCAGGTTTTTCATATCCGGTTTCGGCAAGTGTAACATCAGGTACTGCGCCTTATACCTATCAGTGGACAAGTACAGTAGGAGGAACATTTACCGGGGGAAATACTGCAAACGCTGTATATACTGCTCCGTTTTCATTGGTTGATACGATAGCAAATATCAGGATTCGTGTAACGGATGCATGTGGGCGAGTGAACATTAAACTCATTTGTGTACCAATAAATGCATCGCCGCTTCCGATAGACTTATTATCATTTACGGCAGTGCCAAAAAAAGATGCAGTAAAAGCAGAATGGTGTACTGCCAGTGAGATTAACAACGATTATTTTTCTTTGGAGAGAAGTGAAGATGCTAGAAGTTTTGAGAGTATTGCAACCATTGAAGGCAAAGGGAATTCGACTATCAAGCGCGATTATTCTTTTTTAGACAGATCTCCACTTGCAGGACTTTCATATTACAGATTAAAGCAAACGGATTTTGATGGACAATTCTCTTATTCGGAAATTGTGCCTGTAAAATTCAATGGCAGTGGTTTTGTTGTATTTCCTAATCCGGCTTACAACAATGTAACAATACTTGTCGATCAGACTCGGGAAGATAAAATTTCAGTTCAATTGGTTGATTTCTCCGGTCGAATAGTTTACCTGAGAACAATTAATTTTAAAGCAGCCAATTCAAATAAGTTTGAGCTCGATGTTTCAACTTTTGCCCGTGGCATTTATCGGTTGATCTGTACTTCTGAAACCGCCACCTTTGTAGAACCGTTGGTTCTTCACGAATAGTTTCAATTCACTTTGAATAATCAACTTTCTGTTGTTTGAATTTTTCAAATAGCCGTATGATTTTGTGGATTAATATGAAGTAATTTTAAACCTGACAATACAATCAATATTGTAGCGTTAATAATTCACCACTCTCTGTTTTTGTGGTTAATCCCGATTCCAATATGTTGAAGTATAAAAAAAGGATATTTATCGGTTTATTCGTCATAGGTTTGTTTTCCTCACCTGCAATTTCAAATGCGCAAGATGTTGATGCACGCTCTCCCAAGCCGAACAGTGGAAGCAGCCAACAAATAAAGGCAGATAAAAAGAAAGAGAAGCAGAAAAAAGAAGCCGCAAAAGGAATCGAAAAAGGGAAGCAGCGCCACGAAAAACTCCAGGCGAAGAATACAAAGAAAATGATGAAGAAAAGTAAGCGTAAATCAAAACGCTATAATGATGGAAAAGGGGAACCGTTTTTTAAGAGACTATTTACCAAAAAACACCACTAAATTTAGTGAATAGTGAATAGTGAATAACGAATTACTAAGAATGAAGTTGAGTTAACTTTTGCAAGTTTCCAATAAGGGTATAATCGACCCATTTTTCATTCTTCATTTTTCATTATAAAGGAAGTTTACTTCAAGTTATTACCCGGATTTCTTACAGATGAGAGATTCGAAACATATTTGCAAAATACCTTGCTATCGTTTTTTTATTTTTGGATTGGATGGATACTCTTTTTTCTGAAAATTTTATTTGCACATTTTGTGTAATGTATTTATTGTTATTTCCGGATATATTTAAATTAAAGTAATTGTTAAAATTATTCATGTTATTTAATTAATTAATCATAGAAATTTCTGAAATAAGCCATAGATGGGCGGTTTGGGGGCATATAATAAATATGATTTTAATTAAAAACCTGTAAACCGCATCAAATAAGGCTTTCAGCGCATAGCACCTTGTGTTTACCAATCGCAGTGCGCCATTCGCCAAATAATTACTATGGTTTTGTATAAAAAACTTTCTGTGCCGAGTATGAAGAACTATTTTCGTATTTATATACTCAATTTACTCACATGAGCACAATTACACACAAAAACTGTTCAGGGTCTAATCTATTTATAGACCGAACACACCACAAATTGTCAGTAAAGACATCTGCCACACACAGATTGCTCTTATCGATCTGGCAAACACTTTTTGGAAAACGCACAGGACATGCATTTCCTAAAATCGCCGGACTATTTTTAGTCGGGATTTTGTCTTATCAACAATCATCAGGGCAACAACTACTCGATAATTTTAATCGAGCGAATAGTAATACGGTTGGTACTGGTGTGATTGGTTCAGCATGGACAGAAGATGAAAATCAATCTTCTTACGCAACAATTTCATCAAACACGGTTTCGATCGGCGGTAACAATGATGATAGAGATTACATTTATCAGGATATGACGTCGTTTTATCAAACAACGCTAGGTTCAGGAACCGGTATTTTGACATGGCAATTTAACATGCGTCAGAATAATGGAAGTCCTTCCGGTTTTGATAATAATGAAATAGGTGTTGCCTTTGTTCTTGGCTGTGACAATACAAGTTTCACTTCAGGAAGTGGTTATGCGGTTGTGTTAGGTAGTAGTTCAAATAATGACAATATTCGTCTGGCCAGATTTGGTGGTGGCTTAGATGCAGATAACAATATTACATCTTTCATTACAGGTAGCACTGATTACTCGACAGAATATTTTGCAATTCGTGTAACTTATAATCCGACAGGAAATCTTTGGTCTCTGTATGTTGCAACCAGTGGATCATCATTCCCTGATCCTGCTTCAGCAACTTATACGCAGATTGGATCGACTACTGCAAATAATACTTATACCGGTAATAATCTAAGATATTTAGGTTGTTTGTTCAACCATGGTGGCAATAGTGATCGTGGTACATTTGACAACGTTTATATTCCCAATCCAATTCCTAATATTACGACTCAACCATCAGCTTTAACACGTTGTACAGGAACAAGTGCGACCTTCACAGCAGCAGCTTCTTATGATACAGGAATTCAATGGGAAAAACTTATTGCTGCAGTTTGGACGCCTATTGGTGGCGCAACAAGCAATTCTTATACGATCAATCCGGTTGCATTGGTTGATGCGGGTGATTATAGAGTAGTATATACAAACAGTGCAGGTACTGCAACTTCAAATGTTGTTACACTCACTGTAAATGATGCAGCAGTGGGAGGAACAGTTACCAGTTCTGCTACCGTTTGTTCGGGAAGTAATTCCGGAACACTTAACCTTTCCGGTGAAACAGGTTCAATCACTCGATGGGAATCTTCAACGAATGGTGGTGGTTCCTGGAGCCCAATTGTAAATACAACAAATTCTTATACCTATACGAATGTAGCGACAACTACTCAATATCGTGCATTCATTACAAATGGTGGTACGTGTACAGCGACTTCAATTGTTGCTACGATTACAACAGTTCAACCGACGCTTTACTCAGTAACCGGTGGTGGTGCATATTGCACAGGTGGAACCGGTGTAGTAGTGGGATTAAGCGATTCTGAAACAGGTCATGATTATGAACTTTATCTAGGTGGAGCACCTCTTGGCTCACCAGTGGTGGTTGCAGGTACAGGAAATGCAATATCGTTTGGATTGCAAACAGATGCAGGTAACTATACAGTCGTTGCAACCAATACGACTTTAGGTTGCACAAGAACGATGACAGGAAGTGTGAATATTACAATTAATCCGGAACCAATTGGTGGAACTATTGGAGGTCCTGCAGTTGTGCCGGTTTGTTTAGGAAGTAATTCAGGAACACTTACATTATCAGGTCAGGTTGGAACTATTGCATGGCAATCTTCAACGAATGGTGGTGGACTTTGGACGAATACCGGAAATTCAACAACTTCTCAGACATATACAAATTTATCATTGACTACACAGTATCGTGCTGTGTTGACAAATACAGGATGTGCAAGTGCAACTTCAAATGTTATTACAATTGTAGCCGCACAGGCTTCTTTATTTAATGTAACAGGTGGTGGATCTGCGTGTGCAGGTGGAGCTGGTGTTTTGGTAGAATTGGATGGTTCAGAAATTGATGTAGATTATCAACTAAAGAATGGAGTCTCCAATGTTGGTTCTCCAATATCCGGAACAGGTAATCCACTTTCATTTGGATTGCAAACAGCAGCCGGTACATATACAGTTGTAGCATCAATTCCCTCAATTGGAAGTTGTACAAGAACAATGACAGGTAGTGCAGTTATAACCATTGTAGCTCTTCCAACAGTTACTGCGAGTTCATCAAATCCTGTTATTTGTGGACCTGGTTCAACTTCGCTTTCTTCATCAGGTTCTTCAAACAGTCAGACATCGGTAACATTTAATAACTCAACACCGGCAGCAGGAACATCAATTCCGAACATCAGCGCAACAGGAGTTACTTCTACTATAACAGTGTCCGGTGCTCCTGCAACAATGGCGCAAGTAACAAGTTTTTCAGTTCGAATTAGTGCCAATCATACAAATGATGGTGAGTTTGAAGCTTATCTAGTTAGACCGGGTGGAACAGCATTGTCAACTTCATCAAATGGAAATTATGCCAATACCATCACAGCAGGTAGTTCAGTTTGTTTAGTTGCTGACGTTGGTACAAATGGCGATAATTTTGTAAATACAGTTTTTTCTGATGCTGCTTTGCAAACTTGTGATCAAGTCAACGTAGCTCCTTTTACCGGTACATATAAACCGGAAGATTTATTTGCTACATTAACCGGTAATCCAAATGGAGTTTGGACATTGAAAATGTTGGATGATGGTGGTTTCGGAAGTTCAGGTACCTTCCAAAACTGGTCAATCACTATTGGCACAGAAGATGGTTTAACTTATACATGGACTTCAACTCCATCTGGTTTTTCAAGTTCACTTGAAGATCCGGGAACAGTGTCTCCAATAGTAAATACAGATTACCATGTAACCTATACAAATGCTGTTACAGGTTGTACAGCTACATCAACAACATCAGTACTTGTTGGTCCTGCTTTAACAGCATCTTGTTCTGTAGTAACAAATGCAAGTTGTTTCGGATCGGCAGATGGTGAAATCGATGTTACTGCAGTTGGAGGAACAGCTCCACTTACAGGAACAGGATTACAGTCCGGTTTGACGAATGGAACATACACATATACAGTTACAGATGATATTGGATGTACATCAACTTGCTCATCGACTATAACAGTTGCCGACAATGTTGATCCTGTGTTTTCAGGTTGTCTTTCAAGTTTTAGTATCAATAACGATCCGGGAATGTGCGGTCAGTATGTTTCTTGGACAGATCCTACAGCAAGCGACAATTGTTCAGTTTCTTCATTCACGCAAACTCATACGAGTGGAAGTATATTCCCAATTGGTACGACAACCGTAACATACACAGCAGTGGATCCTTCAGGAAATCAGGCAGTATGTTCGTTTGACGTTACAGTTGTTGATGCGGATGCCCCGTCAATAACTTGCCCTGCAAATATTACAGTAAATAATGCATCAGGTACATGTGGTCAGGTAGTTACTTTCAGTGCCTCAGCACTTGATAATTGCTCAGCTACTATTTCATATTCACCAGCTTCAGGTTCTGTATTCCCTGTTGGGACAACAACTGTGACAGCCACAGCAACAGATCCTGCCGGAAATGCTGCAAGTTGTAATTTCACGGTGACTGTTGTTGACAATGAACTTCCTGTCTTTACCGGTTGTCCTGGGACTATGGTAGAATACACAAACGGGTCTTGTGACAAGATCGTTACATGGACGCCTCCGGTTGCAACAGATAATTGTGCCGGACTAACAGTAACATCAGATTATAATCCGGGCGATTTGTTTCAGATGGGAATTACAAGCGTAACCTATACTGCAACAGATGCTGCAGGAAATATAGAATATTGTTCATTCGATATCTTTTTACTAGATAATGAAAACCCTGTGATCACTTGTCCGGCGAACATTTCTGTTCCTGCAAGTGCAAGTGGTTGTTCAGCGGTAGTAACTTATAGTGCAAGTGTTACTGATAATTGTTCAGCAAATATCACTTATTCACCAGCATCCGGTTCAACTTTCCCTGAAGGTACAACAACAGTAACTGCAACAGCAACTGATGCATCTAACAATGTTTCAACTTGTCAGTTTACAGTTACAGTAGTAAATGACCTGACAGCATCTTCTTCTGCTACATCGATTTTATGTAACGGCGGATCAGCAACAGTAACAGTATCGGCAACCGGCGGAACAGCACCATATACAGGTGACGGTTCATTCACGGCATTAGCAGGAACACATACCTATACAGTGACTGATGCTAACGGATGTTCTTCATCAACAACAATTACAATTACTGAACCTGCTGCACTTGTAGCTTCATCTTCTGCAACAGCGATTCTATGTAACGGAGGTTCAGCAACAGTGACAGTATCAGCATCAGGCGGAACAGCGCCATATACAGGTGAAGGTACATTCACTGTAACAGCGGGAACATATACTTACACAGTAACCGATGCAAATGGTTGTTCAAATACGACATCAATTACAGTAACAGAACCGGCAGCAATTGGCGCTTCTTCTTCAGCAGCTGCAATTCTTTGTAACGGAGGTTCAGCTATAGTAACAGTAACTGCAACAGGCGGAACAACTCCTTACACAGGAACAGGTTCGTTTTCTGAAGTAGCAGGAACGTATACTTACACCGTAACAGATGCAGGTGGTTGTTCTGCTACCACTTCAGTTACACTTACAGAGCCAAGTGCTCTTTTAACATCATCATCAGCCACTACGATTATATGTAACGGTGGATCAGCAACTGTAACGGTATCTGCAACAGGCGGAACAGCTCCTTATACAGGTGACGGTTCATTCACGGCATTAGCAGGAACACATACTTATACAGTGACTGATGCCAACGGATGTACTTCATCCACAACAATAACAATCACAGAACCAACAGCAGTAGTTGCATCAGCATCTTCCACTTCGATTTTATGTAACGGCGGATCAGCAACAGTAACGGTATCAGCAACAGGCGGAACAGCACCATATACAGGCGAAGGTTCATTTACTGAAGTAGCGGGAACATATACGTACACAGTAACGGATGCAAACGGATGTACAGGATCAACAACGATTACGGTAACAGAACCTGCTACACTGGTAGCATCATCATCTGCAACTTCGATTCTTTGTAACGGAGGTTCAGCAACAGTAACAGTATCAGCAACAGGCGGAACAGCTCCTTATACAGGAGCAGGTTCATTCACTGAAGTAGCCGGTACTTATACGTACACTGTAACAGATGCAAACGGATGTACTTCATCGACATCAATTACGTTGACAGAACCGACAGCTTTAGTTGCATCATCAACAGCAGGAACGATCCTGTGTAATGGTGGAACAACATCAGTTGTGGTATCAGCAACAGGCGGAACAGCACCATATACAGGTGAGGGTTCATTCACAGTATCTGCAGGACCATATGCATTCACAGTAACAGATGCTAACGGTTGTACATCAACAACAACAGGTACAGTAACAGAACCAACAGCAGTTGTTGCTTCATCTTCTGCCACTGCGATTTTATGTAACGGTGGATCAGCAACAGTAACGGTATCAGCAACAGGCGGAACAGCACCTTATACAGGTGAAGGTTCATTCACAGTAGTTGCAGGTACTTATTCATATACGATAACCGATGCAAACGGTTGTACAGGATCAACAACGATCACGGTAACAGAACCGACTACACTGGTAGCTTCGTCTTCTGCCACTGCGATTCTTTGTAACGGCGGATCAGCAACAGTAACGGTATCAGCAACAGGCGGAACAGCTCCTTACACAGGAACAGGGTTCATTCACTGAAGTAGCAGGATCTTATACATACACAGTAACGGATGCCAACGGATGTACTTCATCGACATCAATTACGTTGACAGAGCCAACAGTTTTAGTTTCATCATCAACAGCAGGAACGATTCTTTGTAATGGTGGAACAACATCAGTTGTAGTATCAGCAACAGGCGGAACAGCGCCATATACAGGTGATGGTTCATTCACAGTATCAGCAGGAGCTTATTCATACACAGTAACAGATGCGAACGGTTGTACATCAACTACAATAGGCACAGTAACAGAGCCGTCAGCTTTAGTTGCATCATCAACAGCAGGCGCGATCCTTTGTAATGGTGGAACAACATCAGTAGTAGTATCAGCAACAGGCGGAACAGCACCATATACAGGTGAAGGTTCATTCACTGTATCAGCAGGTGCTTATTCTTATACAGTAACAGATGCTAACGGCTGCACATCAACAACAGCAGGTACAGTAACAGAACCCGGCAACATTGGTTGCTTCTTCATCTTCTACTGCAATTCTATGTAACGGTGGATCAGCACCAGTAACGGTATCAGCAACAGGTGGAACAGCTCCTTATACAGGTGAAGGTTCATTCACAGTAGTTGCAGGAACATATTCTTATACAGTAACGGATGCAAACGGTTGTACAGGATCAACAACGATCACGGTAACAGAACCAGCTACATTGGTAGCTTCGTCTTCTGCAGCAGCGATTCTTTGTAACGGTGGTTCAGCAACAGTAACAGTATCAGCAACAGGTGGAACAGCACCATATACAGGTGATGGTTCATTCACTGTATCAGCAGGTGCATATTCTTATACAGTAACCGATGCTAACGGTTGTACTTCAACAACAACAGGTACGGTAACAGAACCGGCAGCTTTAGTTGCTTCATCAACAGCAGGAGCGATCCTTTGTAATGGTGGAACAACAACAGTAGTAGTATCAGCAACAGGTGGAACAGCACCATATACAGGTGAAGGTTCATTCACTGTATCAGCAGGAGCATATTCTTATACAGTAACAGATGCCAACGGTTGTACATCAACAACAACAGGTACAGTAACAGAACCAACAGCAGTTATTGCTTCTTCATCTTCTACTGCAATTCTATGTAACGGTGGATCAGCAACAGTAACAGTTACTGCAACAGGCGGAACAGCACCATATACAGGTGAAGGTTCATTTACTGTAACAGCTGGAACATATACATACACAGTAACGGATGCAAACGGTTGTACAGGATCAACAACGATCACGGTAACAGAACCGGCTACACTGGTAGCTTCATCTTCTGCAGCAGCGATTCTTTGCAACGGCGGATCAGCAACAGTAACGGTATCAGCAACAGGTGGAACAGCTCCTTACACAGGAACAGGTTCATTCACGGAAGTTGCCGGTACATTTACGTACACAGTAACAGATGCAAACGGATGTACTTCATCGACATCAATTACGTTGACAGAGCCAAGTGCTCTATCAGCAGCATCATCTGCAACATCAATTTTATGTAACGGTGGATCAGCAACGGTAACAGTTACTGCAACAGGCGGAACAGCACCATACACTGGTGACGGTTCATTCACGGCATTAGCAGGAACACATACTTATACAGTGACGGATGCCAACGGATGTACAGCATCTACAACAATAACGATCACAGAACCAACAGCAGTAGTTGCATCATCTTCTGCAACATCAATTTTATGTAACGGCGGATCAGCAACAGTAACGGTATCTGCAACAGGCGGAACAGCACCATATACAGGTGAAGGATCATTCACTGTATTAGCAGGTCCATATTCATTTACAGTAACCGATGCGAACGGTTGTACTTCAATAACAACAGGTACAGTAACAGAACCGGCAGCTTTAGTCGCTTCATCAACAGCAGGATCGATCCTTTGTAATGGTGGAACAACAACTGTAATTGTTTCCGCAACAGGTGGAACAGCACCATATTCTGGTGATGGTTCATTCACTGTGTCAGCAGGCGCTTATTCTTATACAGTAACTGATGCGAATGGTTGCGTCAACAACAACAGGTACAGTAACAGAACCGACAGCTTTAGTCGCTTCATCAACAGCAGGAGCGATCCTTTGTAATGGTGGAACAACAACAGTAGTTGTTTCAGCAACAGGTGGAACAGCACCATATACCGGTGATGGTTCATTCACTGTATCAGCAGGTGCTTATTCTTATACAGTAACAGATGCGAACGGTTGTACGTCAACAACAGCAGGTACAGTAACAGAACCGGCAGCTTTAGTTGCTTCATCAACAGCAGGAGCGATCCTTTGTAATGGTGGAACAACAACAGTAGTTGTATCAGCAACAGGCGGAACAGCACCATATACAGGTGAAGGTTCATTCACTGTATCAGCAGGTGCTTATTCTTATACAGTAACAGATGCTAACGGTTGTACTTCAACAACAACAGGTACGGTAACAGAACCGACAGCAGTTATTGCTTCATCTTCTGCAACTGCCATTCTATGTAACGGCGGATCAGCAACAGTAACGGTATCAGCAACAGGCGGAACAGCACCATATACAGGTGAAGGTTCATTCACAGTAGTAGCAGGAACATATACGTACACAGTAACGGATGCAAACGGTTGTACTTCATCAACAACGATCACAGTAACAGAACCGGCTACACTGGTAGCTTCGTCTTCCGCAACAGCTATTCTATGCAACGGCGGGTCAGCAACGGTAACGGTATCAGCAACAGGCGGAACAGCTCCTTATTCAGGAACAGGTTCATTCACTGAAGTAGCGGGTACTTATACGTACACAGTAACAGATGCAAACGGATGTACTTCATCGACATCGATTACGTTGACAGAGCCAAGTGCTCTTTCTGCATCGTCATCTGCAACTTCGATTCTATGTAATGGAGGTTCAGCAACGGTTACAGTTTCAGCAACAGGCGGAACAGCACCATATACAGGTGACGGTTCATTCACGGCATTAGCAGGAACACATACGTACACAGTGACCGATGCAAACGGATGTACTTCATCAACAACGATTACAATTTCAGAACCAACAGCAGTAGTTGCATCATCTTCTGCAACTGCCATTCTTTGTAACGGTGGTTCAGCAACAGTAACGGTATCAGCAATAGGTGGAACAGCTCCTTATACAGGAACAGGTTCATTCACTGAAGTGGCCGGTACTTATACTTACACTGTAACCGATGCAAACGGTTGTACTTCTTCAACAACAATTACAATTTCAGAACCTGCTGCACTTGTAGCTTCGTCTTCTTCAACAGCGATTCTTTGTAATGGAGGTTCAGCGACAGTAACTATATCAGCAACAGGCGGAACAGCTCCTTATACAGGAACAGGTTCATTCACTGAAGTTGCAGGTACATATACGTACACAGTAACAGATGCAAACGGTTGTACTTCTTCAACAACAATTACAATATCAGAAACCAGCTGCACTGGTAGCATCATCTTCAGCAACACCAATTCTATGTAACGGTGGGTCTGCAACAGTAACAGTTTCAGCGACAGGGGGAACAGCTCCTTATACAGGAACAGGTTCATTCACTGAAGTGGCTGGTACATATACGTACACAGTAACCGATGCAAACGGTTGTACTTCTTCAACAACAATTACAATTTCAGAACCTGCTGCACTGGTAGCTTCGTCTTCTTCAACAGCGATTCTTTGTAATGGAGGTTCAGCGACAGTAACGGTATCAGCAACAGGCGGAACAGCTCCTTACACAGGAACAGGTTCATTCTCTGAAGTGGCAGGTACTTATACTTACACAGTAACAGATGCAAACGGTTGTACATCTTCTACAACAATTACAATTTCAGAACCTGCTTCACTTGTAGCTTCATCTTCTGCAACAGCGATTCTTTGTAATGGAGGTTCAGCAACAGTTACAGTTTCAGCAACAGGTGGAACAGCTCCTTACACAGGAACAGGTTCATTCTCTGAAGTGGCAGGTACTTATACTTACACAGTAACAGATGCAAACGGTTGTACATCTTCAACAACAATTACAATTTCAGAACCTGCAGCACTTGTAGCTTCATCTTCTGCAACAGCGATCCTTTGTAATGGAGGTTCAGCAACAGTAACAGTTTCAGCAACAGGTGGAACAGCCCTTATACAGGAACAGGTTCATTCACTGTAGTAGCAGGTACATATACATACACAGTAACGGATGCAAACGGTTGTACATCTTCAACAACAATTACAATAACAGAACCATCTGCACTGGTAGCTTCATCATCTGCAACAGCGATTCTTTGTAACGGAGGTTCAGCGACAGTAACAGTATCGGCAACAGGTGGAACAGCTCCTTACACAGGAACAGGTTCATTCTCTGAAGTAGCCGGAACATATACTTACACAGTAACGGATGCGAACGGTTGTACTTCTTCAACAACAATTACAATTTCAGAACCGACTGCATTGGTAGCTTCATCTTCTGCAACAGCAATTCTATGTAACGGTGGGTCAGCAACAGTAACTGTATCAGCAACAGGTGGAACAGCTCCTTATACAGGAACAGGTTCATTCTCTGAAGTAGCAGGAACATATACGTACACAGTAACAGATGCAAACGGTTGTACATCTTCAACAACAATTACAATTTCAGAACCTGCTGCACTGGTAGCTTCGTCTTCTTCAACAGCGATTCTATGTAATGGAGGTTCAGCAACAGTAACAGTTTCAGCAACAGGTGGAACAGCTCCTTATACAGGAACAGGTTCATTCACTGAGGTACATATACGTACACAGTAACAGATGCAAACGGATGTACTTCTTCAACAACAATTACAATTACAGAACCTGCTGCACTGGTGGCTTCGTCTTCTGCAACAGCGATTCTTTGTAATGGAGGTTCAGCGACAGTAACCGTATCAGCGACAGGTGGAACAGCTCCTTACACAGGAACAGGTTCATTCACTGAAGTGGCAGGTACTTATACTTACCTAGTAACCGATGCAAACGGATGTACTTCATCAACAACAGTTACAATCACAGAGCCAACAGTATTAGTTGCTTCTTCTTCTGCAACATCGATTCTTTGTAATGGAGGTTCAGCGACAGTATCCGTATCAGCAACAGGAGGAACAGCTCCTTACACAGGAACAGGTTCATTCACAGAAGTAGCCGGTACTTATACTTACACTGTAACAGATGCGAATGGTTGTACATCTTCAACAACAATTACAATCACAGAACCTGCTGCACTGGTAGCTTCGTCTTCTTCAACAGCGATTCTATGTAATGGAGGTTCAGCGACAGTAACCGTATCAGCAACAGGTGGAACAGCTCCTTACACAGGAACAGGTTCATTCTCTGAAGTGGCAGGTACTTATACTTACACAGTAACAGATGCAAACGGTTGTACATCTTCAACAACAATTACAATTTCAGAACCTGCTTCACTTGTAGCTTCGTCTTCTTCAACAGCGATTCTTTGTAATGGAGGTTCAGCAACAGTTACAGTTTCAGCAACAGGTGGAACAGCTCCTTATACAGGAACAGGTTCATTCTCTGAAGTAGCCGGAACTTATACTTACACAGTAACGGATGCAAACGGTTGTACTTCTTCAACAACAATTACAATCACAGAACCAACAATATTAGTTGCTTCATCTTCTGCAACAGCGATTCTTTGTAATGGAGGATCAGCGACAGTAACTGTATCAGCAACAGGTGGAACAGCTCCTTATACAGGAACAGGTTCGTTCACTGAAGTAGCGGGTACATATACATACACTGTAACGGATGCGAACGGTTGTACAGCTACAACAACAATCTCAATAGCAGAGCCAACAGCAGTTGTAGCTTCTTCATCTGCTACATCAATTCTATGTAATGGAGGATCAGCAACAGTAACAGTATCAGCAACTGGTGGAACAGCCCCTTATACAGGAACAGGTTCATTCACTGAAGTTGCGGGTACATATACATACACAGTAACGGATGCAAACGGTTGTACATCTTCAACAACAATTACAGTTACTGAACCTGCTGCACTGGTAGCTTCATCATCTGCAACAGCAATTCTATGTAACGGTGGATCAGCAACAGTAACCGTATCAGCAACAGGCGGAACAGCGCCATATACAGGTGAAGGTTCATTCACTGTTAATGCAGGTACATTTACATACACAGTAACAGATGCAAACGGCTGCACATCTTCTACAACTATTACTGTTGCAGAACCGGCAGTTCTTGTTGCAGCTTCAAGTGCTTCAACGATCGCATGTGTTGGTGGAACTACAACAGTAACAGTTTCGGCAACAGGCGGTACATCACCATATTCAGGTACTGGACTTTATTCTGAATCAGTTGGAACATATACGTACACAGTTACTGATGCGAATGGTTGTACTTCTTCAACAACAATTACAATTACTCAAGTCGATAATATCGATCCGGTTATTTCAGGTTGTCCTGGAAACATTACGATCAGCACAACAGGATTATGTACTCAGATCGTTAACTGGATTGCTCCAACAGCTTCTGACAATTGTTCAGCAACACTGACATCAAATTATAATCCGGGTGATGTATTCCCAATAGGAACTACAACGGTTACATACACAGCAGTTGATCCAAATGGAAATTCAGCAACTTGTTCTTTCGACGTACTAGTTGAAGATAATGAAGATCCAATCGTTGCTTGTCCTGCAAATATTTCAGTATCTAATGCAACAGGCGCATGCGATGCAGTTGTAACTTATTCTGCAACGGTAACAGACAATTGTTCTGCAACACTTTCTTATTCGATTGCTTCAGGTTCAACTTTCCCTATTGGTGTAACACCGGTAACGGTAACAGCAACTGATGCATCAGGAAATGTTTCTTCTTGTTCATTCAATGTTACAGTAGCAGATACAGAATATCCGGTTCTTACTGCATGTCCTGCTAATATCACTACTTGCATTGCAACTGTGAATTGGACAGCACCAACTGCAACTGACAATTGTTCTGCAACAGTAACTTCAAATTATGCTCCGGGAGCTACATTCCCTGTTGGAACAACAACAGTAACTTATTCTGCTGTTGATGCTTCAGGTAATACGACAAATTGTTCATTCGATGTCACAGTAAATGTTTCATCAATCGATCCTACATCAATATTAAGTTCTGCAGGAAATGCAGTTTGTGGAGTAACTTCAACAACATTGACTGTCCAAGGTGGCTCTTTAGGAGCAGGCTCGCAATGGGTGTGGTACACAGGAAGCTGTGGTGGTACACAAATAGGAACGGGTGCATCTATTCCGGTAACTGTAAGTGCAACGACCGATTATTTTGTTCGTGCAGAAGGGCCATGCGGAAATAGTGCATGTGCATCTCAAACGATAGCAATTTATACAGGAGCGCCTGGAGGAATTGTAAATACCATTTCAGGTGTTACATCGGTTTGTCCGGGAACTTCAGAAGTGTATACAGTAAATGCCGTTTCAAATACAGGATGGTATGTATGGTCAGCACCGGCAGGAACATTGATCAATGGTCAGGTTAGTCCTGTAACAACATCAAGTCTGTCTGTTACAATAACATTCGGAACATTGCCTATAGGTCAATCAGGTTACAACATCTGTGCTTATGCAGCAAATGCTTGTGGATCTACTCAAACGAAATGTGCTTGGATCCGTGGAGATATTGGAACTCCAATCTATGCTGCAGCTCCTACGGTAATTTGTGTTGGGACAACAGTAACATATTCAGTAGCTCCATTAAGCGGTGCTTCCAATTATATCTGGACTGCAACAGGTGGTGCAACTATTTCAGGAAGTGGTACTTCAGTTTCGGTCACATTCCCTGCAAACTTCACAACAGGTACAATATGTGTAGCCGGTCAGACACCATGTGGCTTAACAGGTGTACAACGTTGTGTTTCAGTTTCAGGAACTCCTGGATTACCGGGAGCTATACTTGGAGCAGTAAAAGTATGTCCGGGATCAACAGAAGTATATAGTGTGCCGATTGTTGCGGGGGTAACTTCTTACCTATGGACAGCTCCTGCAGGTGCTTCGATCAGTGGCCCATCTAATGGTCCAAGTGTAAGCATTGTATTTACTGCAGGATTCACAGCAGGACAAGTAACAGTGAAAGCAGTTAATGCATGTGGTGCACAAAGTGCTGTTCGTGCCAAATCAGTTTCTACCGGAAAACTACCAACACCTAGTAACATCATAGGAGATCCTAATTCAGGAGTGTGTGGTCAGACTTACCAGTATTCAATTGCATCATTAGCAAATGCTACGTTGGGATATGTTTGGACAATTCCTGCAGGTGTAACAGTAATCGGACCGGCTACCAGCAATAGTATCACACTTCAATTCCCTTCTAACTTCGTTTCAGGAGTATTGAGTGTAGCCGGAAACAATAGTTGTGGTCTTGGTTATGCACGTTCGATCAACGTTTATGGTAACCCTGCAACCCCTGGCGTTATTACCGGAAGCACAAGTGTTTGTGTAGGTAGTTCAGAAATGTATTCTTGGGATCCTGTACCGGGAACTGATTACTATCAGATTCAAGCTCCGGTTGGTTCAACGATTCTTAGTGGTAATATCACGACAAATACATTTGTAATTATACAATGGGGACCTTCAGCTGGTACATTAGGTGTGAAAGCTATAAATGGTTGTGGTGTATCAGGTACACGTACAATAACAGCAGCTGTCACATGTCGTACTGCAGCAGAAGAGTCAATGACGGATCAATTAGTTGTTGAAGCTTATCCAAATCCAAATCATGGTAAGTTCTCTGTAAGTATTGACAGCAAATCGGACGCAAAATATACTCTTCAAATAGTTGATCAGACGGGCCGTATTTTAAAGGTTGATGTTCTGAATGCTACAGAAGGTATGAACATTCAGGAATTCAACCTGGAAGGAATTGCAGCAGGTATGTATATGATCCGTATTGTAACAGAAAATAACGAAGTGATCAATAAATCAATTATTATCCAATAAAAAATACACTTACGGGGTGTTAATTTCAGAGGAGTCCATTTTTGGGCTCCTCTTTTTTTTGGTGATTTGGGCGATTTTTCATTTTTATGTCGAAACCTTTTCTCTTTATGGTAGTAGATATCTGTGTGAGGCCATAATCTCGCATTGTATTGAATATGATGAAATTTGCAAGAATTCCCTTCTTTTTATTAATCGTAGCTTTAGCTATGTACTCTTGTACTCCATACAAAAAAATCCAGCAGTTTCAGGCCGGTGAAGCCGATACAACTGCAAGAATGAGCGTTGATTCCTATCGCCCAATCATCAGTCCGAATGATATCCTTGATATATATGTAACCAGTACCAGCCCTGAAGCAAGTAAATATTTCAATTATTCAGAAAATCCTGAAAGTTCAGCCGGGATGATGAATGGTTATCTGGTTGATGAAAGAGGCGTAATACAGATTCCATTCATTGGTTCTGTAAAAGTGTCAGGACTTAGTACTGCTAATGCAAGAGACACCGTTGCCGCAAAACTTGCTAAATATTTAGTGAGTCCTTCCGTTAAGTTGAGTATACGAAACTTCAAAGTGACAGTGTTGGGTGAGGTGATGCGGCCTGGAATTTACACCGTTCAAAATGAAAAAATGACTTTGCCGGAAGCATTAGCTCTTTGTGGTGATTTCACAATTTATAGCAAACGTGATGTACTAACTGTTATTCGTGATAGTGCCGGTTACAAAACGTATAATAAAATTGATATGACAACAAGAGATGTTTTTTCTTCTGAATTTTATACACTTCATACAAATGATATTGTTTATGTAGAGCCGTCGAAGAAAAAGAGAGCACAAGGTGAAAATTTCTATAGGACAATTCCTTTAGTATTGAGTACACTCACATTTATGTTATCAATTATTGCAATTATTAATACCAACAAATAGAATATTATTTAAATGTCAACGGAAGAAAATATTGCCCATTCAGAATTGAATGCTGAATCTGAAAAGGTCAACATCAAACAGGTCTTTTATGACTATGTAATCCGTTACTGGTACCTATATATTCTTGCCTTGATGCTTTCATTGATGGTTGGATATTATTACGCTTGGTATTCTACACCGGTCTATAGTGCAAGAGCAACCGTATTGATCAAACTGGCTAGTCCCGGGGGTCAAAAAGGCGACATCCTCAATGCAATGAATGAATTTGACGATGACCGCAATCTCCAAAATGAAATTGAAGTCCTCAAGTCCCGCACGATGGTGGCAAGAACTGTTAAAGCATTGAATTTTGATATTTCATATTACTATGTCGGAAATGTTAAAACCAGGGAAGTATATCTGGAATGTCCTTTTAAAGTAATTAATGATTCGATTAAATTAAAAGCATTAAGTGACCCGATAGAGATACATATTATTTCGGATAAAAAGTTTCGTCTGACTTATTCCAATTCAAAGACCAAGGAGTCGTTCAGTAACATTTATTCTTTTGATCAGCAGATCCATAATGACCTGGGAAGTTTCAGATTAGTTAAACGTGGTTTTTTTAATGCAAGAGCTTATAATAACCCGCGATACGACAAGAGAAACTACCTGATCAGAGTTCAGAATATTGAATCGGTTGTAGAACGCTACCAGGCGCTTCTCACGGTTTCTGTCCTTACAAAGGCATCTACTATACTGAATATTTATATTGAAGATAAAGTTCCCACCAAAGCTGTAGATTTTATTGATAAGCTTGTCGAGATCTGGATGCAGAGTAGTATCGATCAAAAAAATGAGCTTGCGACCAATTCCTTAAAATTCATCGACGAACAGATTCTTTTGATTTCTCAGGATTTGAATAGTGTTGAAAAAGAATTCGAAGATTTTCGTTCTGAAAAAGGAATTACCGATCTTAATATAGAAGCTCAAGGTTATGTGAATAGTGCGCGTGATTTCGATGTTCGATTATCTGAAATTGATTTGAAGTTGAGCTTCCTTCAGTATCTTCAATCGTATGTTGAAGACGATAAAAACATCAGTGGCATGTCGCCGGCATCAATTGGAATTGCCGATGCCTTACTTTTAAAATTGATCAGTCAGTTAAATGATCTTGAAAGTCAACGTGAGATCATGCGTGCAGGTGCTACAGAAGAAAATCCGCGGATACAGGAATACAATCTGGCAATACAGAATACAAAGAATGATCTGATCGAAAACATTAAGAGTATAGTAGCCGGATTAACAGCTTCTAAGGCTGAAGCTGCATCACAATTGAACCGAATTGAAGGACATATAGCAACACTTCCCGGAACAGATCGGGTGATCGTGAATATCAAACGACAAATGGAAGTGAAAGCAAATTTGTATACGTATTTGATGCAAAAGCGTGCAGAGACAGCAATCGTTCTTGCAGGTACAACGTCAGATAATCGTCCGATCGATCGCGCAACAGCATCATTCAATCCTATTCGTCCGGTTAAAATGGAAATATATCTGATCTCTGCTTTTATGGGATTAATTATTCCTGCAGCATTTGTCTATTTTAAAAATATGCTGAACGATAAGATCATGGATCGTTCGGATATTGAAAAGTTGACAAAACTTCCGGTGATCGGAATGGTAGGAATGAGTGAATCCTCCAATGAGTTTGTGATCCAGGAAAATTCTAAATCATTTATTGCAGAAGCGTTCCGTTCGATCAGAACAAATCTGCAGTTTTTTATTCGTCATCAGAACAAGGCAAAGACATTCCTGGTAACCAGTTCAATTTCGGGGGAAGGAAAAAGTTTTTGTTCGTTAAATCTTGCTGCAATTTTTGCACTTAGCGGAAAAAAAACAATATTGGTTGGATGCGATTTACGTAAACCAAAATCAATGAGTCACCTTGGATTAAAAGGGGAGTTTGGTGTGACCAATTATTTAATTGGTTCAAGTACGGAAAAGCAAGTCATTCAGACCTCAGGGATTTCAAATCTTGATATCATTCTTACAGGCCCTAAGCCTCCAAATCCATCAGAGCTTCTATTAACAGAGCGTATCGATGAATTATTTGCATATTTAAAAGAGCATTATGAGTACATCGTACTTGATTCACCGCCTTTAGGACTGATCTCTGATCCATTGATACTTGCTAAATATTCTGATACTGTTATTTATATCGTACGTCAGAATTTTACACGCAGGTTGCATCTCGATGCATTGAATAAATTGCATGCAGAAGGCAGAGTGAAGAACGTTGGTGTTATCTTGAATGCCGTAGCAAAGAAATCGGTAGCGTATGGTTATGGCTATGGTTATGGCTATGGTTATGGTTATGGTTACGGTTATGGCTCTAAAGCAAATGCCGGATATTATGAGGATGTGATCGAAGAAGAAAAATCAAAGTCGTTAGGATTTTTCAGCCGTAAGAAGAAGAAAAAGAAAGACTAACATTTTTGTTGTTCTTCAGTCTGGCATTATCGGCTAAATAATTATTTGTGAAAAAGATCGCCATCCTTCAATCCAATTATATTCCCTGGAAAGGTTATTTCGATATCATCAAACAAGTCGATGAGTTTATTTTCTACGACGATGTACAGTACACTAAAAATGACTGGCGCAACCGAAATAAGATCAAAACATCATCAGGACCACTTTGGTTAACAATTCCTGTCCGTCAGGAAAATCTCGCTCAGAAGATCAATGAAACTAAAGTCTCTCAGGATAACTGGGCTGAAAAACACTGGAAATCTATTTCATTGAATTATTCCAAAGCACCTTTTTACAATCTATATAAGGAAAGGCTGGAATTATTTTTCATGGAAATGAAATCACCTTATCTTAGTGAAATTAATCGTTCCGCGATAGAACTTCTCAATTCATTTTTAGGAATAAAAACTGCTCTGACTTCATCGGCAGATTACAAGCTTATCGAAGGTAAGAACGAACGATTGATAGATCTTATCCTTCAGGCAGGAGGAACTCATTATCTAAGTGGTCCATCCGCCAAGGATTATATCAGTCAAGATCTTTTTAAGGAAGCAGGCATTGAAATCAGTTGGATTGATTATTCCGGTTACATTGAGTATCCTCAACTTTTTCCGCCTTTTGTCCATGCTGTTTCTGTGTTAGATCTCATTCTGAATACAGGCCCCGATTCAAAGAAATACATGAAGTAAAGTTTCTTTAAAAACTAAAAGCATTTCCGTTTTTTCTATTGTCACTTGCAACCTAATGAATTATTTCTCGTACAACGGTTTGCGTTACTCTGCGTATTTAAAAAGGTTTGAAGATTTCCTCCTATTTGTGCACTTAAAAATATTATTAGAAGGATGAGAAATTTAATAATTGTCGGTACCGATGATTTTTCATTGATGATTTTTCATAAACTGAAGAAGACCGGTAATTTCAATATTATTGCATTTTCAGAAGAGAGAAGTCGGATTCGTTTTAATAAAATCGAAGGACTGCCAAACGTACCTTTTGAAGATTTGGAATATAAAGCCCCATCGGAGATTGTTTTGTTATTAATAGCAATGAGTGGAACTGAATCACAAGAAGTAAGAGATAGGCTTTTTAATTCTGCCAAAGAAAAAGGGTATCACTTCCTCACCTATATCAGTCCAAATGCGAATGTCATCGATGCAAATACAATTGGAGAGAATACAATTGTATTATCAGGTAGTGCAATTGAGCAGAACGTCAGGATTGGAAGTAATTGTATCATTGAGCAAGGTGTTATTATCGAGCAAAATTCTGTCATTCATGATTATGATATTATTCGATCAGGGGTTCGAATTGTGGAAGGGTCCAATATCCCTGAAAACAGTGTAATAGGATAAATTGCTTTAATCTCTGAGATTTTTTATTTAGACCTGTCTCGAATTTCTCTTTATCCTTTTTTCAGTTTAAAAATGCATGATTTCAGGGTTATTATAGCAAAACCAAAAGTGGATTTTTGCGTTGAATGATACCGAGGATGGTTCATTTGGATTGCAAAGGGGCCGGAACACAAGCGCTTGTCTGATATAGAAGAATTTAAATTATGATTCCATTTAACAAGCCCTTCCTTACCGGGAAAGAAACGGCATATATCAAACAAGCAGTAGAGTCCGGAAAAATTTCCGGTGATGGAATCTTTACCAAACGCTGTCACGAATTTTTCGAATCTAAGTACGGATTTAAAAAAGTGCTATTGACTTCTTCGTGTACAGATGCACTTGAAATGGCTGCCTTACTTTTACGGACCGAGCCTGGAGACGAGATCATTGCTCCCAGTTATACTTTCGTTTCCACAGTAAATGCTTTTGTATTACGTGGTGCGAAGATCATTTTTACAGATAGTTCACCGGAAAGTCCAAACATCGACGTAACAAAAATTGAAGAGCTGATAACTCCTAAAACAAAAGCAATTATTCCCGTTCACTATGCAGGAATTGCCTGCGATATGGATGTGATCATGGATATTGCAAATCGACACAAAATTTATGTTGTTGAAGATGCTGCCCAAAGTATTGATGCCTATTATAAAGGCCGCCCGTTGGGTAGTATTGGTCAGTTGTCGGCTTTTTCATTTCATGAAACAAAGAATATAATTTCCGGAGAAGGAGGGATGTTGGTCATGAATGACCCTTCATTCATTCAACGTGCGGAGATCATTCGGGAAAAAGGCACCAATCGTTCTGCGTTTTTCAGAGGAGAAATTGATAAGTATGGTTGGGTTGATATAGGGTCATCGTTTTTACCTTCAGAGATCATTGCAGCATTTTTATTTGCTCAGCTGGAGAACATGAATAAGATCCAGGCAAAAAGAAAATTTAGTTGGGAGACCTATCACGATGCTTTGAAGCCGCTGGCTGCAAAAGGATATTTCAAAACTCCATTTATACCTGCATATGCTACCAACAATGCACATATTTACTATATTGTTTGTAATACTCCGGATGAACGGCAGCGATTAATAGCTGAACTTAAAAAGGAAGAGATCTATTCGGTTTTTCATTATTTGTCATTACATAAAAGTGAATTTTACAAGGATAAATATTCCGGACCAGAGCTGCCAAATTCTGACCATTTCTCAGAATGTCTAATCCGTTTACCAATGTTCTATGACCTTTCTGAAAAGGAGATCATGCAGGTTGTTAAGGTGATTAAAAAGTTTTATAACGGTAATTCATAATTTGATGAAAGCAGCAGTCAAAAATGCAATCATTGCAGTGCTACTGCTGTTTTTTGTCTACGGATTTTTTTTTCCACGGCTTCCGGTTGTAAATGCCGATGAACTTTGGGAAACTTCCCGCGGCTATTACATGAAAACGCACCTTAAATCCGGTGAGCCTCTTCTGCCTTACGCTGTTGCTCCTTTTTATGCAGCAATCGAACATATGGAATGGAAAGGTTGGTTCATACTCACGATCAAGTCCGGTTCCTTAGCTGCAATGATGTATTTATTGCCGGTTGATGAATTGATCGCAATGCGTTATGCAATATTTCTCTGAGTTTGCTGGCAATCCTGTTCACCTACCTGGTTGCCCGTCAGTTTTTACTTGATAAATGGTATTCATTATTAGCTGTTGCTATACTAATTGCTATTCCTGATTTCTTTTCACAGATACATAGGGAAAGATCGGAAGTCATGATCTGTGCATGTTTGATGGCAGGAATTTATTTCTTCAATAAAATAATGAAGATCCCGGATGAAAAAGAAGACTCTATCTCTTTTCTTTATTGGAATTATTGCATGGCTTCCTTCATTTTTGATCCATCCATCCTCCATTGTAATTCCCGGAGTTTTAGGAATAGTTTATCTGATAAACAAAAAGAAAGATTTATTTACAGCGCAGACGTTGTTGTTTGGAATAGGACTGATAATAGGTGCGTCATTCTTTATTTATATTATGAACGAAATAAAGGAATATGCAGTCGCAGCAGGAGGAGGAAATTATTTTCAGTATCAAGGCCCACCGATGTTTGTGAAAGGCTGGAAGTATGTGATCTCCATTCCTTATGCATTCTATAATAAATTTATGGTCTCGAATATATTGTCAAGGCCTGTTTCTTTTTTAGTTTTCGTATTTGGATTTATTTTGTTTTTTCTTCAGATAAGAGGGAAAACTAAAGTCATTTCTGATCCAACAAATTTTATTACAACGGGAGTAGCCATCTTTTTCTCATTGACCATTCTCTATTTATTGTCAGGGAGTTTTGGAAATTACAATGTGATCGTTTCTCCATTCATTGCTATATTAATAGCTTCGTTTTTCTCTCTAAAAGAACAAAGTGAGCAGTCTAATAATAAAAAACCTGTTTTACTGCTTTCATTTTTGCTGATGGTATTTACCACAAATGCACTTGGTATAAAGGAAGATGTTAAAATGGCTAAGGAGTATACAAGAATTACTTCTTATGCCAGGTCAAAAATCGATGATCATTCACCGGTACTTGGACTTGCATTATATTATAACCCATTTAAAGATCAACCTTATTATTCCAATTCATGGTTCAATCCATATGGCGGTCGTCCGGATCAATCATTCGAAGATGCTGTAAAAGCATTGAAAGTAAAATACGTGATAATTGATGATGCATTTGTAGGCAGAGCACTTTTAGATCGTGGAAGACCTTGGACAGATTCAATGTTTACCTATTTGAAGTTGAATGGCGAAGTGGTGGATGAGATCGAAGCAAATTATTTTGTCGGCAATCGTGTTCCTGATCCTGAGTTCTATTCTGAAGACTGGCGATTCAAAGAACAGAAGAAGAAATATATTCGGAGGATTAGAATCGTTGAAATAACTAATAACTAATAACTAATAACTAATAACTAATAACTAATAACTAATAACTAATAATGGGTTCGCAGTTTGACGAATAGAATGCTGTGCTACTCACTACTTACTAATTACTACTTACCAAATTCAAAAAGTGTTCAAAGGAAAACTAGATACTCAAAGCAAGCTGCTGTTCAAGAACAGTGGATGGGTATTCTTTTCTAATTTTTTTAGTACCGGATTGGCATTTGTACGGTCTGTCATTATTGCGCGTGGATTAGGTCCGGGGGTTTATGGTACATATGCTATTGTAGTTGCATTTGTTGGACTGATACAGGAGTTTTTGAATTTGAATGTGGGAACTGCACTAATAAAATTTGGAGCAGTTTATCATACAGAGAATCGTAACGACAAGTTAATGGGATTTGTCAAGGCAGGAATGCTTGTGAGTCTGATCATGGCAATTGTTTCTGTTGTTTTCATTGGACTTTTGTGTGTCATTTCATACGATACATTTATCGATAAGCCTGACCTTGAATGGTTCATTATCGGATATGCAATTGCGGCAAGTATAACCTATGTGAATTCGATAAGCAGGGCAATGCTGCGTTTGCATTATAAATTCAGGATGAGTTCAATCATTCAGATGATAATGGATGTGGTTGAAACAGTTGCAATAGCAGTGGCAGTATTTTTTTATCCGAAGGACTTGAATGTCTTTTTTGTTGCCATCATTATCACTCGTTTTTTAAATGGGTTCATTTGCAATCTCCTTGCATACTACGAACTGAAAAAGGAATTGCTGCCACATTTAAGTGCTCCAATGTATCTAATACGCAACGAACGCAAATCGATTTGGGATTTTATCTTTGGCAATTCAATAGGTAATTCACTAAAGACAATCATAAGTCAGGGTGATATTTTATTACTGGGAATTTTAAGCGGTCCGCAACAAGTAGGTTTTTATGCTGTAGCAAAAAAACTTGCCTATTCCGTTTTGACCTTATCAGATCCGCTTGTTCAATCTATTTATCCGCAGATATCAAAATTGTTAGCTGAGAAGAAGTATAAGGAGATGAAAAACATGCTCGTTCGCATTACTTCTTTTGCTTTGATCCCGGGTCTGTTATTCATTGTTGCAACATTCTTTCTTAATGAGTGGATAATAAAAACTGTTTATGGCGTGGAATATTTACCGGCCACAACTGCTTTTTTGTATTTTGTTATCGGTGCAGTTCTGGGGGCATCAACTTTCTGGACATTGCCATTGGTTCAAGGACTGGGTATAGTCAGAATTAGGATTAAAGTTTATATTGCAACGATATTACTCGGCACCACTTTAGCATATCTTCTTGTGCCAACGATGCATAATTCGGGTATGGCACTCGCATTGCTTATTACCAATATGATGAATATGCTTATCTTCATTTACGTAGCGGAAATGAAAGTAAACAACCTGATTAAAATTCAAGAATCCACACAACCACACCACCATCCATTATGATTATCCAATACAAAAAAACAAGTTTTTTAACTCATCCATTTGCGATCCTGAATTTTGTCAGAGGACAAAAGCAGGATCTGCATGAAGCTATGATCGTCCGTGCAGCAAAAACATTGTTAGGGGAAAAATACAATAGCGCAGAAGCAAAAAAATATCTGGAAGAAATTCGCAACGGCGATTTTGTTCCTATGAATAATTTGCCTGATGTAACATTGCCCGGAAATAAGCCAGTCCATTTGTTTGGCAAATTTTTGTACTTTATTGTCCGTTGTGCAAAGCCTGCTGTCATGATTGAAACAGGGGTTGCTCATGGTGTTTCTTCCTGGACGATCCTAAATGCAATCCATAAAAATGGCACAGGAAAATTATACTCCATTGATTTGCCAAATCTTGATTTAAAAAGTTACAACCCACAAAATATTTCGCAACAAAGTGGTTGGGCTGTTCCGGATACATTAAGAAAGCATTGGGAATTACAACTTGGTTCATCGAATGAATTACTTCCTGCTCTTGTTCAGAAATTAGGCAAAGTCGATATATTTTTTCACGATAGCGATCATTCATACAAAAATATGATGTTCGAATTCAAAGAAGTTTATCCTGCAATAAAAGAAAATGGTCTGATCATTTCTGATGACGTTCACAAGAATGAATCGTTCCGTGATTTTGTAAACGCTGAAGATATTGTCGGCATTCAGTTCCTTACCAAAGGCGGAGCGGCAGTGAAGAGGAAGGCGTAATTCGTGAATCTTAGTTCAAAAGATCTGTGGACTCCTCGTGTCCAGGTAGCTATCCCATAGCGTCAACTTAATTATATTTATATCTATTGAAATTAAGTTAGATGTCGCTTACTTTATTGCCGTCAGCTTTAGCTCAATGTCATTAAGTTCACATTATTCTTAAATTGATTATAATGAGACCACCTTTTTTAAACACAACGGTCAATATCATTATGAATAGATTCCAATAAGGAGGAATGACCAATACTCTACCTTAGAAACCGAATAGGTCCTTACAGGATGACCGACATCCGGTAAATTTATGGTGGAAAAAATGAGAAGAAAAACGCAGGGCTGCCAAAGGCAGCCCTGCGTTTTTCTTCTCATTTTTTCCACCACTATGCGTACTTCATTGGTCATCCTGTAAGGACCTATTCGGTTTCTAAGGCAATCAATAGGTTCAAGGCAATCTAGGTTTCTTAAGTAATCATCTCTTTATGGCAATATGGGTTCTCGTTGACTAACAGAAGTAGTACTCATTTCCTTTGGAAACTTGTTGCAAATTGAACACAATATAGATCATTGATTTAAATGCATTTTAACTCATTTCAATATGAACATCCATTTATTTTTTATCTTAAGTTAACGCCTATGCGATAGCAATAGGGATTGTGTTCTTGTGTTAAATTTTCCCATTCTTCAATACAACCTTCCCCAAATTCCCCATTTTCGCACTTTTTTGAGCCATCATTAAGCAGTTAGGTTACGATTCACGATTCACGATTTACGTTGTCCCCCTAGTAACTTTCCCTTCAAAAAGGCAGTAAAAACAGGTTATGCTACCTATTTACCAGCCTTATTTGCCCGCATCTTGCTTGCACTATGCACATGATGCATTAGACTCAACTTGGATCTCCTCACAAGGCGTTTATATCGATAAAGCCAAAGAGAAATTAAAAGAAATCATTGGCAGTAAATACCTGATACTTGTAAACAATGGAACCTGCGCTACACATATGCTGGCGCTGGGATTGAAATTCAAATATCCGAATCTCAAGAAGATCATTGTACCCAATAACGTTTATGTTGCTGCATGGAATAGTTTTCTTTTTTCCGGTGGATGGGATTTTGAAGTGATCGATGCAGATGTCAATACCTGGAATATCGATCATTCGAAAATAAAAGGTACAGGAAAAGATACAGCGTTTTTAGCAGTGCATAATCTTGGGAATATCATTAATGTTCCTGCACTGAAAAAGAAATTTCCGGATATGATCATTGTCGAAGACAATTGTGAAGGATTATTCGGAACATATGATGGAAAATATTCCGGTACGGAATCACTAATTTCATCACTCTCGTTTTTCGGAAATAAAACCATTACCAGCGGTGAAGGTGGAGCTGTTTTAACAGCCGATGAAGGGATCTTCGAATACCTGAACTCTATTCGAGGACAAGGCCAATCAAGTCAGCGATATATTCATGATAAACTTGGATATAATTACCGTATGACAAATATTCAGGCAGCTTTGCTCTATGGGCAATTGATGATCCTTGATGAGATCAGAGAGAAGAAATCAGCTGTATTTGAATTATACAAAAGTGAATTGTCGGGTGTAGATGAAATTTCGTTTCAGAAAACAGAGGGTGGAACAGAGCATGCAGAATGGATGTTTGGACTTCGATTCAATAAATTCGATTTTGTAAAAAAGAGAATGCTCGAATTATTCTTATTCGAAAATAATATTGAAACACGACCGATGTTCTACAGCATTAATCAACATGCGCATCTTTCGACAATAAAAAGTGATAATACAGTTGCTGACCTGTTGAATCACCAGTGTCTGATACTTCCAAGTTTCCCTGAACTTACCAGAAGCCAGATACTGACTGTCACACGGAAGATCAAAGATTTTCTTCGAACATCTAAATAATCGATTGTGATTTCTGCATCTGAAAAAATTTCTGTCCTTACATGTGCCGATAAGGTTCGTTGGGACGGTTTTTATAATCGGCTTCCGGCAGTTTTACGTGACATCAATTATTCATTCGATTATAATTTCCTTTTCGAGAAAAATGGCGACGGTGAGATCCGTCTTTTTGTTTTTCAAAAGGACAGCGATATTTATTTTTATCCGTTTTTGGTAAGAACTGTTTTTGTCAACAATGAAAAAACTGAATACAAAGACATTGAAACTGTCTATGGATATACCGGGCCAATAACAACAAGTAACGACCCGCGATTTATCAGTGAAGCAGATAAAGAATTCTGCAATTATTGTGTTTCTGAAAAGATCATTACAGAGTTTATTCGTTTCAATCCGCTGTTGCAAAACCAAAAAGTTCTGAAACTCAATTCCTTCTATAACGTTGATCGCTCTGCGTGATTATGTTTCGGTAGAACTTACGGAAAGCAAAGAAAAAATATTCGCCGGCTTTTCATCACAAAACAGAAATAAGATCCGTAAAGCCGAGAAAGCAGGAGTGACAATAGATTATGACTCAGTGTGTTTGCGATTCAAGGAATTCGTTTCTATTTATCTTGAAAACATGAAGCGACTTCAGGTAGCTAAAATGTATTATTTCAGTCCGGCTTTTTTTGAAGGATTAAAAACACTTGCCAAAACTTCCGGTATTCTGATCAATGCAATTGAAGATGGAAATGTGATTGGTTCAACAGTCTTTCTTAAAGGTAAAACTTTTGGACATTATTTCCTTTCATCTGCCACAGAAAAAGGCAGAAGTCATGCTGTGTCAAATCTAATGCTCCATCATGGAATTTTATGGGCCAAAGAGAACGGGCTTCATTCGATTCATTTGGGTGGTGGAGTCTCGGCAGAAGAGAGTGATCCATTGTTGGTTTTCAAGAAGAATTTCTCGGAAAAAACGGTTAAATTCTTTATTGGAAAGCGAATTCACGATGAAAAAGCCTATAATAGCATAGTGCAACAGTGGGATGAAAAACACCCTGTTGAAGCTGTTAAATATAAATTTATCTTGCAGCGTTATCGCTTCAAAGAAGAAGACTTACTATGAGTTTGGAAAAAGAAAAAAATTCAATTCGTTTACGTGCGCTCACGATGGATGATGCCCGCATCACCTGGAAATGGCGCAATCAGGAAGAGGTACGTAATGACTTCAGTGGACATCCTTTCCTGTAAGTTACGAAGAAGAGCTATCGTGGTATGGAAGAATATCAAGGTGAATTTTCCGAATACAAGTTTCGGAGTAGAGGAGGTGAAAGCATCTTCTCTGGTAGGTATGACTTTTTTAAAGAATATCAATATGATCTTTCGTCATGCTGAGTTTTCAATTCTGATCGATTCTGCTCAGAAAGGAAAAGGTTATGGCAAAGAAGCATGTTACAAAACATTGGAATTTGGTTTTCGTCATTTAGGATTGAATAAGATCTATCTTAAAGTTCGAACCGATAATACTTCTGCTATACGAATTTATGAAGCATGTGGATTTAAAGTGGAAGGCACCCTTCGAGAGGACATTTATAAACAAGGAAAATTTGCGGATCAATTTTATATGGGAATATTGGTGAGTGAATTTGAAAAACTCTGATCTTCCTTTTAATCACACATGAGCGAAAAGCCACTTTCAGTTTACGTTTACTCTCCTTTCTGTTTATTGAGGCCCACTACCAACCGTATTTTTGATATGCGGATGTGCGATAGCATGGCTGTCAATGGAGCAAATGTTGTGATCGTGTATCCGTTTACTTACATGAAGGAAAATATCAGAAGAAGTGAGATCCCCGCTTGTTATGGCTTAAAAAGTAAATTCAAGACGAGGATGCAATTTACCTGGCTGCTTGAAAATTCGCCTTCCTGGTATCGTTTTATAATGATGATGACTGCATTTACTTTGTCGTCTATGCGAATTGCGTTTGAAAGATTGTTCGCGTCAAATGAAGCGGTTATCATGTCGCGCGATGCAAAATCGTTGATACCGGCCATTCTCATTCGTAAACTCACCGGTAAATTGCTGAAAACAAAAATCGTTTTCGTGGCAGCGGAAGTAAAAAATAAGCCTATTTATAAATGGGTAGTCAGAAATTCAGATGGTGTTTTTGCAGGCGTTACAACCACACGAGATGCTATTATGCAAATGATTGTTCAAAGGAACAATCCAGAAAAAATATTGGCTACAATGACTCAGCGCCATTGATAGTTTATACAGGAAAACTTGGATTAGATGTTCTCGAATTAAAATACATATTGAAAGCAGCAAAGCTTCTTCCGAATTACAAATTCCTTTTCACCGGTGGCCGCGAAAGCGCAGTTCAAAAAGTAAAAGAGTATTGCAAAGAGTTAGGAGTGGAGAATGCCATCTTCACAGGATTCTTCAACGACAGTACAGCCGTAAGAAATTATCAGCTGGCCGGTGATGTATTAGTAAGTTATTACACCTCAAATGACCATCTTATAGAATTCAATTATCCACAGAAGATAAATGAATACATGTCAACAGGCAATCCAATCATCACTCCCGATTTTCCTGCAACACAAGACGTACTCACAAATAAGAATGTATTTTTCGTAGCTCCGGACAGCGAACATGCTTTGGCGAATGGCATCAAACATTTGATAGAAAATCCGGAAGTCGGCGCCCAACTAGCCGCTCAAGCCAAAGAAGACATTAAGTCATTGACGTTTGATAGTAAAACAAAAGATTGCTTTTGTTGGGCATACTAGGAAATTAACTTATAACTAATAACTAATATCGAATAAATAATAGCCTACAAAGAATATTAAATTCCAATTAGAAACGCTATCGATTCACGAATTTCGATTCACGATTCACGAATTACACAATAACAATATACGACTGATAATGACTGAACGGACTCCGTTTAATAGAGTATTTATCGAGTCCAAGTACTTCGCGAAGTGCGATTGTTTCGCCAGGGAATTTCGGTTGATTTAATTCGTCAAAAACAAGGATCGATCCTTTAGTAAGATGTGGTTTGATAAGTTCCAGACAATTTTTTGTTGGTTCGTAAATATCAAAGTCAAAGTAGGCAAGTGAGATTATCGTTTCCGGATGATACTTCAGATATTTTGCAAGTTCAATACTAGCGTCGCCTTCGATCAATTCAAATTTTTTCATGTGGTCAAGCGGGCTCTCTTTTTCAAGATTGCTAAGCACTTTGTCGAGATAAACTTTGTAATCGGCAGCAACATTATAAGCACCTTTCATTGCGTACAATTCAATACCATCTTTAGCATGAATAGAAGGAAAGCCATTCCATGTGTCAAAGCCTAATATTTTTCTGCTGTAATTGAATGGTTCATAAATTGAACGAAGAGATTGAAAGATATTTATGTTTTGTCCCCATCGTACTCCGAATTCCATGATCACACCATGAATCTCAATATTCTTCTGATAAATATCGTTCAGGAAAAGAAATTTTTTCAGATCGGCCGGATTTAGAAAAAGGCCGAGGTTGCGAAGGAGTTCATCTTTTGGAAGTGTACACTTCTCGAATAAACTGATTAGATCAGTTCTGTTTTCCGCTTGTTTGTCAGAAACAATGCTGGGAGCAATAATCAATTCTTTGTTTTTCGAGTCCATGAAATCATCCTTTTCTTAACCGCAAGTTATCCGGGGTTACAATACAAGTCAAATAAATTTTATTATCCCCTGGAATTCAAGGATTCTGTAACATTTGACGCTATTAATCATATAAAAATAGTTCTTATTTACTGTAAAGTAAAGGCCTTGGAATGATTAATTTTGTGTTTTCCACTGATTGGTCATTTTAACTCCGCAAACGGAGCTTTATTGGAAGCGAATAGGAAAGAAAAGTTATGGTTACCGGACAAAAACGCATTTATTTCTTGAATCGATATATAAACGGAGGGTACTTTACACCCTCCGGTGGGATGTTGTCAGTTTTTGCTCCTAATCTCTTGTTTCATAGAAATTCTGCAGTCATCTGCAAGTTGTATAGCGGTCATAATCATGTTTCGAGTTCAAACCGGAAACGATCAGTATTCCGGAATATTCCGGCGCCAATCAACATGTGAAACAGCTCATCAAAGAACTTGGTCCTTTAAAGTCAGCTTTGAAAGCGGCAATCGTTCATGGTAGCATTGCAACCGGCGAAGAGATTGAGTACAGTGATTTTGATGGGATGATCATTCTTTCAAAAGAAACTGTAAATAATAAAAAGCAATTGGCTGAAGTTGCTTTCAGATTACATCAACTCAGGAAGATCATGCATCAGATCGATCCGTTTCAGCATCATGGTTGGTTTGTGATTTCAGAATACGACCTTGCTAATTACCCTGAATGGTTTCTTCCAACTGCTGTTTTATATCACTCGAAATCGTTGACAGGACCCGTGAATCTCGAAATTACTACTCAAGTGACTCCTGACGTAGATTTCAAAAAATCCTTTTTGCGACTTTGTGATAGCCTCAAACGCAAACTTTCCAGCAGTAAGTCAGACTGGAATTTGTATCAGCTCAAATCGATCTTCAGCGAGTTCATGATGTTGCCTTCAGCATATGTTCAGGCCAGAGATGAGAAAGGTGTTTTCAAGAAATACAGTTTTGCTGAAATGCGGAAAGATTTTAATGATGAGGAATTTGCAGTAATGGATGAAGTGTCGAATATCCGTTTGAACTGGATCTATGATCTGACTGAAAAGCAAAGCAAATATTTTGAACGTATCGATTTCTTAAGTTGGAAAGGACGTCAAACAATAGAACTTAATACACCGGTGTTTATTGAAATGTCAATGAATAACGGTTTGTTTTCAAGAATGAATAATTTCACTGCTCTGGTGAAGCATGCTATTCTTAATCGAAAAGGAAATGTCTAAATATTCCCTGATCGATCTTCCGGTATATGTACAACCGGAGTTGTATGAGATAAATATTTCTCAGGTAGCTTCTGCATTGATGAACCATGGTAAGGTTGAAAGTGTTTACAGAATAGGAAGTGTTACCGCGCCAGGTATTTCTGATCTGGATATGCTTGTTGTTTTTAAGGATGGCGCTTCTACTAATCATGATCCATTGAAGAAACTCGATGATAAAGGCCACTACTTATTTGTTCACCGTCTCTTTGGAGTTTCTGTAAGTCATTTTCAAAATGCACTTGGCTTGGCACAGTTTCACAACTATCGACTTATCGGTGGAAGTGATACCAGAACTGAAGCAACATTGACTCCGGAGGATGATGGTCTGGTTAAAGTACAGACAGCATTGGAGTTCATGGTGAAGATGTATATGGTATTGAATTTTCAAAAGGAGTACCGGATAATCAAAGTGCGTGCATTTTTACTTGAAGCAAGGGCAATGGAATATGATCTACAGTATCTTGGTATAACATCCGGCCCTCTGTTCGATGTCGTCAATGAAATAATTGACTTGAGGAAGAAATGGTTTTTATCTGAAACCAACAGTTTGAAAATCGAAGACCTTTTTGATCGTTTCAATAAGTATCTCACAGCATTTCTTGGAGAAGTACTTTTGAAAGAGAAATTCTATACGCCACATTTGTCACAAGGGAAGTTTGTGAAGAATGTAAAATGGTCAAACGGAGAATCACTATCTCTTGCAAAAAGCGGAATTCCGTTTCCGGCTTTTTTAGCCGGACTTTTTCATAGAAGGTATTTTAATATGATGAATAAATTGACGGGCTTTACTATTAAACTGCCTGTACATAATGATCCGCCATCTATTCTTGAACAAAGATTTTCTTTGCTTCAGGAAATGAAAGAATATAATAAAAAGCACATTCCTGAATTTATGGCTCCGGGTTCAAGTTTAAATCTCGGATAGTAATATGAAAATCCTCTGGCAAAGTAAGAGTTCTAAAGTGTTGCAGGCATTCTACGAAGGCTTCGTAGTCGATGGCATTAATGGCGGCAATGCCTTTGATGTTCAATCTGCTCTGGCTTTGTCAAAAGAATTTAAAGTAGTTATCGATCCTGTTACCGTTCGAAAAAATGAATCGCTTTTTTCTTATTGGAAGCGAATGCGGAATTACAAAGCAAAAGCAGACTTGTTGATCATGGAGCCTTATCCAATCGTATTTGGTAGCCGAACAAAAGAGCAATTGTCAATTGCTGTCATCCATCATATCGATCATGCCATAGCTAAAAAGTCGTTGTACCATCGTTGGTATTTTAACAGGCTTATTAAAAGGGTAAAGAAGTGCAATGCAATTGTGACCGTTTCTGAACATTGGAAAAATTACTTCCAGTTGCATGATTGTAAAAATGTTTCTGTCATCTATAATTCTTTTGATCCGTCATTGTATGGAAAATTGTCGGAAGATGAATTGTCGTTCAGAACAAAGCACGCTATTCCAATTGGCAAAAAAATTATTTATATTGGAAATGCAATTCGGGAGAAAGGTGTTGTTGAAGTTTATAATGCATTAAAGAATTCTGAGTTTCATTTGATCATGACCGGTCCAAGAAATCGGGTTCCGGAATTGAATGTGCAATATCTTAATCTGAAGCGACACGACTATCTCCAGCTACTTACAATGTCGTCAGTCGTTATTTGCTTTTCACTGATGGAAGAAGGATGGAACAGGATCGCTCATGAAGCGTTGCTTTCCCATACTCCGTAATAGGAAGTAATAGCGGTGGAATGAAAGAGTTGTTGGAAAAAAGCAGGACAGGTCGTAGTGAATGATAAGACAGAAATTTATAGTGCAGTTGAAAAGGTCTTAAGTCAAAGGGAAATTTTCGCCGAAAAAGGATATGAATTCGTAAAGCAATTTGATATGAAGTACTTTTCGAATGCATGGATAGTGTTGGTGAAGGAAGTAACTAAAAACTAATAATTAATAATTAATAATTAATAATTAATAATTAATAATTAATAATGAGAGGTGTCGGTAGATTGTGCAGTGCTACTTACCACTTACCACTTACTACTTACCAAAAAGAAAATGTGCGGCATTAACGGTATAATCAGCTTCGGCAAGAGCATTGACAACGGGAAAGAACTCGTTGAATCAATGAATGCAGCTACCGCACATCGTGGTCCGGATGATCATGGCTACTGGACTGATGAGAACAGGAGAATTCATTTTGGTCATTTGAGGTTAAGTATAATTGATCTTTCTCCGGCCGGACATCAACCAATGATCACTGCAAATGGAAACGTTATTGTTTTCAATGGTGAGATCTATAATTTTAAGGAATTAAGAGAAAAGTATTTTCAAGATAGAAAATTTAATAGTGACAGCGATACAGAGATCTTACTTGCGCTTTATGAAAAATTCGGCGAGAGTTGTTTAAATTATCTGAATGGTATGTTCGCTTTTGCGATCTGGAATCCTGAGAAAAAACAACTGTTTATTGCCCGTGACAGGGTTGGAAAGAAACCGTTCTATTATTCAATGCAAGACGGGAAATTTTCATTCTCCTCTGAAATAAAAGCATTGTTACGTCTGCCTTGGATGAAAAAAGCTCGACGAAAATGCAATGTATCATTTTCTCACTTTCAATTTGCTTGCTCCACCACAAACGATGTTTGAAGGTATCGATAAGCTTGAGCCGGGTTGTAAATTGACAATTGATTCCAATGGATCGATTGTAAAAAAGGAATACTGGGAAGTAAATTACTCTGCTGAAATAGAAAAACTCAGTGAAGAGGAATCGCAACTGAAAGTGGAAGCAGCACTTGAAAAGGCGATCGGATTTCGGATGGTTTCAGATGTGCCCGTTGGCGCATTCTTAAGTGGTGGTGTTGATTCCAGCGCCGTTGTTGCTTACATGTCGAAATTGACAACAAAACCTGTCAATACTTTTTCAATTGGCTTTGATGGCCAGCAGGAATATGACGAACGCTTTTATGCAAACAAAGTTTCGAAGTTGTTCAATACCAATCATAGTGATATTGTTGTGACTGCCGATGATATTGAAAGTTTCCTTCCGGAAGTTGTAAATATTTTCGATGAGCCTATGGCCGATGCCACGTGCATTCCAATTTATTTTCTTTCTCAAAAAGCAAGACAATCAGGAAGTGTAGTTGTACTCACCGGTGATGGCAGCGACGAATTATTTGCCGGATATCGCAACTGGAAAAAATTTATCCGATTGTTTCCTTGGTATAATCAATATTCAAAACTTCCCGACTTTGTCAAACAAGGAGTGTTGAAAGGTGCAGGAGTTTTTGCATCTGATAATGCCTATGAAATGTTGTCGAGATCAGCTCGTGGACAAGACATGTTCTGGGGTGGTGCAAAAAGTTTCAAAGAAAGTACGAAGACAAAATTTTTGTCGGAAGATTATCTCGAACGTTTAGGCGTTAATGATTCCTATAGCGTCATTGAACGTTACAAAGAAAAGTTTGAGCTTATCAAAGCACATTCAACAAGGAAATTTGAGTATGCTGATTGGATGTGCTATCTCGGATTAAAATTTATGGTGCCGAATTATTATCTGTACAGAATGGATCATTTGGGAATGGCCAATTCAATTGAGATCCGTTCACCATTTCTTGACTATGAATTTGTAAATACAGCACTTTCCATTTCTTCAAAATACAAACTCAATAAAGAAGAGCCAAAATATATTTTAAAGAAAGCACTTGAAAAAGTGTTGCCGGCAGAGATTCTCTATCGCAAGAAAATGGGATTTTGTGTTCCATTGAAAGAGTGGGCAGGAGATTTCATGATCGATTACATTGAAAAAAATCTCCGTTCATTTTGCAGTGATCATCCGCAATTCAAATACGATGAATTGAATTCATTGTTAAAACAGTTGAAAGCCGGTGATGAATCGTCAGTGAATCGGTTATGGACATTGTATTTTTTGATTGCATGGTTTAAAAAATGGATTGATTAAACGACCAAATGAAGATCCTGATCATTACAAATATTCCTAATCCATACCGGATCCCGCTTTTTAACGAGTTAAATATTCAGCTGGGTGAAAAAGGAATGCAATTCAAGGTTATCTTTGCTGCTCAAACATACAGCCGCCGGAAGTTTGTTTTGGATCTGAACGATTGCAAATTTGAGTATGCATTTTTAGGATCTGAACAACTATCATTCGGCAACACCGAAAAAACGACTTTTCGGTATGGCAACCTCTCTGAAGTTCTGACTACCGAAAAGCCGGATCGAATCATCGTTAGTGGTTTTTCGATCGCTACCATGAAAGTGTGGTGGTATACCCGCAGAAAAAAGGCTGAATTTCTTATTTGGAGCGGCTCTGTGACCACCAAAGGTAAAGGAGCGGGATTGGTAAGGACGATGCAAAGACGCTTTCTGGCGGCTTATTCTGCCGCTTTTGTTGTCTATGGCAAAAGAGCAGGGAAGTACCTTGAAAGTCTGGGTGTGCCATCTAAAAAGATCTTTAAAGCAATAAATACTGTCGATACTGACTTTTTTAGCCAAAAAACGGCTGAATTGAAAGAAAAGACCGTATTATCAGATAACAAACACCGACTTTCCTACGTAGGCTACCTTAGCGAAAGAAAGAAGGTTGGTCAATTGCTTCAATGTATGCGCCGTCTTGCCAATGAAAGAACAGATTTCGTTCTGGACTTGATTGGGGATGGTGATGCAAAGCTGATTTGCAACGGCAGGTTAAGGAATTAAAGCTCGACGATTTCGTTCGTTTTCCGGGGTTCAAACAAAAACATGAACTGCCGGAATATTATGCATCCACTGATGTCTTTCTCTTTCAAACGGGATTCGATATCTGGGGATTGGTTTTGAATGAAGCAATGGCAGCAGGTTTGCCTTGTATCGCTTCACCTAATGCAGGAGCAGTCGACGACCTCATCGTAAATGGTGAAACAGGTTATGTGATCGACTTCAACGATGAAAAAAGTGTAGTACAAAAAATAAATTATTTGTTTGATCACAAAGATCAGGCAAAAAGAATAGGAAACAATGCCGCAGCTTTCATCAAAGAAAATGCAAGCGTAAAACAAAGTGCAGAAGGGTTTGTGAAAGCAATCCTTTCATCATTTAGAAGTAGTTAATTTGTAAATAGTAATTGGTAAGTAGTTAGTAGCAAGTGCTACTCACCACTTACCACTTACTACTCACCAAGAGAAAAAAGATGTCCTTCAAACAATGGAAAGCATATTGGAAAAAGATCGACTGGACCAGAAAATGGTTTGCGGTCTTTATTCTTTTGCGTCCAATTGTAGACAATTTTTATAAGCTGAAAGGAGATATCTTCTTTTCTTTCTCCAATTTATATCATGGGCGTATTGACGCCGATACTGTGTATTTCGGCAATGGTCTCCATGCGCAACAAAAAGGAGAATGGAACCGGCGATGAATTATTCCGCTTCTTCGGAATTATCATTTTGCTCAATTGCCTGATGTTGTTGATCTCCTTTTATTCATTCGACAGGCTTGGAAATTGTATCAAATACGTAACAACAGCATTAGTATTCTTTTATCTTAGAAAGGCAGTGCGTGATAAGGAAGATCTTCATTTTATTTTACAAACATTCCTTTATTCGTGTATATTTCCTTTCGGTATGATGTTCTACGAAGTTATTTTCGGCGCCATCACTCCTGAGTATGCATCAGTGGGACGTGGAGGAGGAGCAAGGATCCGAGGGGAATATGCCGACAGTATGAACTATGCATCGTTCCTTGTAGGTTCTTTTCTTGTAGTTGCTTACTTCTTTCTGGAAGGACTACACAAAAAAAGTAAAATGCCTCATGTCAATATTACCCGTTTGGTGATCTGGGTATTCGTTAGTTTTGTTATGGCGATATCCTTGCGACACGTTTCGACGTGGGCTGTATTTCTAACACTCATCATCCTTCTTCTTTATTTCAATTCGAAGAATTTAAAAGGATTGGTTGTCGTAATATTTGTTCTTGCTCTCACCTTGCCATTTTTCGCAAGGTCGATCTATCAGACGCAGATCTATCCTCTGATCGCAAAAGAATTCAATGTCATCAATGGTGATCAGGATGTTCAATATGCATTCAATGGACCAGTATCTCGTTGGGAAAGATACTTTGAGATCTGGAACAGAATGCCCGGCATAGCACAATACCTGGGCGTATCTTTCTCCGGTTTCAGACAAGCGCCTGTCATGGTAGGCGGAGGTATGCACAATGACTACATCAGACTTCTTTTCCTATCAGGAATTGTTGGTGTTGTTTTATATATTTTCTTTTTCTTCTTCGTTTTCTGGCGAAGAAAATTTTTACAGCCTCCGGAAAAATTCCTTGTCATGGGAGCCGTCGCCATTGTTATGCTCTATTCAGTGAGCACACTACCTACGATCTATCCCGGAATTTATTTTATTGCATACCCTATCTATTCCTTTGCCTTATTACCGGTGAAGCAAGCATATGCCGCTAAAGTCGTAAAACAAAAGTCGCGTGTAACACGGCCTGAAACTTTGGCAATCGAATGAAAAAACGTATCATGATACTCGGAAAGATCCCGCCTCCGTATATGGGGCCGTCAATTGCAACTCAGATCATCCTTAATTCTTCATTGAAGGATCGGTTTGAACTATTGCATATTGATACGCGTGTCAATACATCTTTAATACGATGGGCAAGTTTTCATTGGTAAAGATCTTCAAAAGTGTTTCAATCTGGGTGAAAATGTTCTTTACCATTTTGATAAAAAGGCCTTCGCTGGTAGTTATTCCAATTTCGCAATCAACAGGCGGATATCTGAAAGATCTTGTTTTTATTCTCATCGCTAAATTAACTTTCAGAAAAACACTTATTCACCTGCGTGGGAGTAATTTTAAAAATTGGTTGAATGCATCTTCTTCTTTTACTCAGGCAATTGTAAAGAGTACTTTGAAATTTAATAATGGCGTAATTGTTCTTGGAAATAATTTGCGGCAACTCTTTACAGGTATTTTTTCTGATGAAAATATTTATGTTTGTCCCAATGGCGGCAATTATGACATTCCTTCCTCTGTAAAGAGAATCGATGATGTGGCAATTCTCTATCTGGCAAATCTTCAACCTTCAAAAGGTATTGAAGACGTATTGAATGCAATACTGAAATTAAAAGGTTCGTCGCATTCAGGTTTTAGATTGAATGTTGTTGGCACATGGCGGTCTGCAAGTGTTGAACAAGAATGCAAAATGCTGGTTGAAAAAAATAATTTGCCGGTAACATTTTTTCCTGCCGCAACCGGAAAAGATAAATTTCAGTTTCTTGCAGATGCGGATATCTTCGTATTTACACCTAGAGAACCCGAAGGTCATCCTTGGGTGATCGTTGAAGCTATGGCGGCCGGACTTCCGATAATTTCAACAGATCAGGGAGCGATCATAGAAAGTGTGAAGAATAATATTAATGGTTACATTGTTCCGCAGGTAGTCCGGATGAGATAGCAGATCGTTTATCCATTCTTATCACTGATAAGGATCGTAGAATGAAATGGCTGCTGAATCAAAAAAAATTATGAGAACGGATTTACGGAAGAGAAAATGGTCGGTAATCTGACAACAATATTTGAAAAGTAATAGGCCAATAAAAATGGAACAACTCGTACAAAGTTTAAAAGATGGTGCCATGCAACTTTTGCAAGTACCTTTTCCTGCTTTACAACCGGGTTGTATTCTGGTACGAAATCATTTCTCAGTGATCAGCGCCGGAACAGAAGGGAAGTCAGTAAAAGATGCACGATTAGGTTATGTCGCAAAAGCTAGAGCCAGAAAAGAAGAAGTAGGCAAAGTAATGAAGTCGGTTCAGAATTTCGGATTGATTCCAACTTATAAAATGGTGATGAATAAATTGGAGTCGCCATCACCCCTAGGATATTGCTGCGCAGGAGAAGTTATTGCTGTTGCATCCGATGTAAAAGATTTTCGCATCGGCGACTTTGTTGCTTGCGGTGGAAATACAGCCGTGCATGCTGAAGTGGTAGCAGTGCCTGTCAACCTTTGTGTTAAGATAAGCAACGATGTAAATATTCGCGATGCTGCATTCGCCACGCTAGGGGCGATTGCAATGCAAGGCATTCGCCAGGCCGATCTTCGTTTAGGTGAAAATGCAGTTGTCATCGGACTCGGTTTGATCGGACAATTGACAATTCAAATGTTAAATGCTGCCGGTATTCGTACCATAGGAATTGATATTGACGAAAGAATGGTTCAGCTTGCTTCTGCTAACGGTTGTGAGCTTTCAATAAATCGTCGCTCTGAAACTTTGGAGAACGATGTTCTCGACTTTACTGCCGGACATGGAACCGATGCAGTCATCATCACTGCCGGTACTGATTCAACAGATCCTGTTGATCTTGCAGGGGCTTTGTCACGTAAGAAAGGAAAAGTTGTTATTGTTGGTGCAGTACCTACAGGATTCAAACGAGCAAATTACTTTAAGAAAGAACTGGAGTTAAAGATGTCTTCTTCCTATGGTCCCGGTCGTTATGACAGAGAGTATGAAGAGGAAGGAATTGATTATCCGTATGCATATGTTCGCTGGACAGAAAACCGAAACATGGAAGCATTTGTAGAATTGCTTCGCAAAGGGAAACTCAATATTGCCGGTTTGATCACTCATGAATATCCTTTCAGTAAAGCAGAAGATGCTTATAAGGTCATCGTTGAAAAGACAGAGCCGTTTACCGGAATGGTTTTGAAGTATGATGTGAAAAAGGAGTTAGTTTCTAATGTTAAATTAGCAGAACGTAAATATTCAAAATCTCAGCCGGTCATTGGTCTGATTGGTGCAGGTTCATTCGCGCAGAATTATCTCTTGCCTGCATTGAAAGACAAAGCGCAACTTGCAATTGTTGCCACAGCTCGTCCAAATAATGCAAGATATATCGCAGACAAATATAGCTTTGCATCTTGTACGGGAAATGCAAGTGAAGTTTTTTCTGACAAAGATGTAAATACTGTTTTCATTGCAACTCGTCACGACACTCACGCAGAGTATGTCATGGAGGCACTGAAAAGCAATAAAAATATTTTCGTTGAAAAGCCTTTATGTCTGACGGAAAACGACCTTCATCAGATAAAAGCAATCTACGATACAAAATCTGTTCAGTTGATGCTTGGTTTCAATCGCAGGTTTTCACCTTACACGGAAACACTGCGATCATTTATTTCTCAATCTGAAAAATTGTCAAGCGCTTCACCGATAGCAATAAATTACCGTATTAATGCAGGTGTAGTTGCTGCTGATCACTGGGTTCATGATCCAAAAGTTGGAGGAGGAAGAATACTTGGTGAAGTATGTCATTTCATTGATCTCTGTACATTTATTACCGGGTCAAAAGTTGCCGGTGTGTCTGCTAATTCAATGAATACTGCGGATGGAAAAACGGATACTCTTACTGTGAATTTGTCTTTTGCAAATGGAAGCATTGCCAATATCAGTTATTTTTCAAACGGACAAAAAGAATTACCGAAAGAAAGACTGGAAGTTTTTGCAGGTGGAGTAGTAGCAATAATCGATGATTTTAAATCTGTTGCTACATACGGTAAAACTGTTTCTGAGAAATCAGGTAAGCAGGATAAAGGCCATGCAAAAGAAGTGGAGCTATTCATGAATTCTATCCGGGAAGGGAAAGATGCTCCAATACCATTTGATGAAATTTATCATTCAATGCTTGTTACCTTCAAAGTGCTTGAGTCAATTTCAATGAATGGTGAGTTGGTGAAACTTGCCTAGATTTTCATTATGAAAAATTCAAACCTTATTTCCAATTCATTTGAAAAGCTGCACAAGTATGTAGTTGAAGAAGAGTATAAGGGCTTTGATCCTTATGATACGCTTTGTTCTCCTTTTCCTTTCAAATCATTTACTTCATGGGGACCTGTAATTGCTACACAGATCCAGAAGCGAAATCCAATCAATGTTAGAAGTGTTTTAGGAATAAAGAAAGGCCATAATCCAAAGGCAATGGGATTGTTTCTTGAAGCATATGTGAATCTGCAAAAGGCCGGAGTTGGCGACTATTCTTCGCAATGTGATTATTTCTTCAATTGGCTCAATGAAAATCAATCGAAAGGGTATAAAGGAAATTCATGGGGATATAATTTTCCATGGGCTACAACGGAAAAATATTTGCCGGCTTTTGCACCAACAGTAGTAGCAACAGCATTTGTTGTGCGAGGATTGTACGCCTATTATTTGCTTACAAATAATTTAAAAGCAAAGCAGCTTATTCTTGGTGCAGCAGATTTCGTAAAGAATGAACTCGAGCAGACAACTTTCGAAACAGGAATTGCAATTAGTTACACGCCGCTTTTTCCCGATTGTTGTTACAATGCAAGCTTACTTGGGGCTGAAATTCTTGCCTATGCAAATGCTATTTCTGCGAATGAAAATGATGTTGTAACAATTCGCAAGGCTGTTGATTTCGTAGTCGCTCAGCAACACAGTGATGGCCATTGGAAGTACAGTAAGAGTTTAAAGACAGGCGAAGAAAGAAGTCAGATCGATTTTCATCAAGGGTATGTGCTCGATTCTATTCTATACATTTCCCGCTTACTCAAGGTCGATGATCCGAAATGGAATTCGTCTATTTTAGCAGGGTTAAATTACTATAAAGAAAAACAGTTTTTCTCCGATGGCAGAAGTCTTTGGCGAATACCGAAAGAGTATCCGGTAGAAATCCACAATCAAAGTCAAGGCATAATCACATTTTTAAATTTTGCTTTTCTTGACAAAAAATATTCTGATTTTTCAAAGACAATAGCCGAATGGACAATTGAAAATATGCAGGATAAAAGCGGTTATTTCTATTATAGAAAACTAAAATTCTATACAAATAAGATCAGCTACATGCGGTGGAGTAATGCATGGATGTTTCTTGCTTTGAGCAGATCGATTTCTGGCCCTAAATAGTAACCAACTTTTAATTTTCATCAAAAAGATGATTTTATTTTCTTATAAAAATCAACGAGAACTGAAGGTGAAACTTCCAGATCACAATCGATCACAAAGATCAATTCACCGGAAGCATAGGAGATGCCGGCATGTGCAGCATAATGATGTCCGAAGTTACGGGAGAGATCGAGAATGACAAGTTCTTTGAAATTGGTTTTTTGTTCAATGGCATATTGCAGAGAATCATCCGGTGAACCGTCATTGACGCACACTGGTTCGTAATCGGAGATGCCACATTCAGCAACGACTTTCTTAATGCCTTCGAAAAAATTCGGCAAAAAAACTTCGACTTCTGTAAAATGTAGTAACGATGCTTAAACTGCAGGACATAGTGTACCGACCGTTTTTCTTAGGCACGGCTTCAGGTGACGGATTTTACGGCTAAGAGAGAAAAGGTTCACTTTTCAGCATATCAGGACTTGCTGTATTCGCCTTTTTTAGTGGCTATGTCAACGATCAATTTTGTAAAATATGCACTCACGTCAATTTTGTTTTGCAACATGATTTGTTGCTTTTTATGCCATGATTTTTGCAGATCATCGGTAGTAAGAAGCGTATTCAATCTTTTGAAAAGTTCTTCTGTATTGTCAGGTTTGATGCCGTAACCAAGAATGTATTTGTCTTCAATGTCTCTAAGGTATCCGATTTTGCCAGCAAAGTCATTGTAACGAATAAAGGGCACACCCAGTACTCCCGCTTCTGCAGCCATCGTCTGACTATCGCCAATATACAATGAAGCGAAAGCCAAGACATGATGCATGTCGATTGGTTTTATATTCAGTCTGTAAGGTTCAAATTCTTTCTCCAATTCACGTTCTGCAGTAATATAAACTTTGCCGTGTGCGCTCATCATTTCTATCAGGCGTGAAGCAGTTTTTGTATCGATGCCTTGCACACCTGAGTCGTGATGTGCTTTTAGTTTTGCAAAACGCAGTATGAAATATTTTTCATCGGGATTGAAATAGTTTCTGACAACATTTTTATCGGCAGTAAATACATTCGGATGCAGATAAGCCAGTTCATGATATCCCTTGTAAGAGATCGTTTTATCAGGCATTCCTGTATTGCATACATCAGGTGATAGTAAGTATTTTGCAAATGGATGTGCAAGTTTTTTTACCAGTGGAATTACATCTGCATCATCTTCATTTACAAAAATATTTGGAATGCGAAGGAGATATCCTATTTGACAAATTTCAGTTGAAGTGCCCACTAAAAGATCCGGGCGATGTGTAATGCATTTTCGTAGAAGTCTGATATCTTGTTTGAAAAGTCCGAAGGCGATAGAGAATTTATTGTCTTTTCTCCCATGAGGAAGGAAGTTTTCATACTGCCATCCTTCAGAGCGAAGGAGATCTTCCAATACATCTTTTTTTGTTGCGATAATTGTGATATCGTGCTTCAGTGCTTTCAGATTGCGAATCGTATGACGAAACAAATGAAAGTGAGCCGGATGATGTAAATAGAATAAGATCTTCATTGCTGATCAGCTCTTAAAAGCATCATGACCGGAAAGGTCTTTCACAACTTTCGCCGGCACTCCGGCAGCCAAACAACGTGCGGGTACATCTTTAGTGACGACAGAGCCTGTTGCGATCACAGCTTCATCACCAATCGTTACACCGGGTGCAATGGTAACATTCGGCATGATCCAAACGCCATTACCGATGCGAGTCTGCATGACCTGACGCGGATATATTTTTTTCAATCGCGTTTCCGAAGGAATGTTTGCATGTGCAGTGATGATCGTTCTGTCACCAATAGAAGTATTGTCGCCGATAAAGATCTGATCGGTAAAGACCCGATCGAACATCACCTCGTGACCAATATAAACTCCCTTACCGATATTAACGCCACGCCATCTGTGAATGACAGTCCTCCAGCTCTTGATAAAGCAAAAGAAAGCCACCTTATCCAGAACAAACCGCCATACGAATTTGATCGCATACCGGAGTTTTCCGAAGAAGCCTTTATAGCCATAGAAATCGAGTACTTCTTGTGCGGGCATATTTGTTTTCGCTGAGGTCAGATATCGATTTTGAAATGGAATCCACACCTCTTTTATGAACCATCATATAATACGAAAGAATGTTGGTTTTGTTCGTGATGTTTCGATTATTTCTTCATTTGCGAACAAAAAAAACAGAAAATTATGTCAAACACTTACACACAAATCCACATTCAATTCGTTTTCGCAGTGAAATTCAGAAAGGCGCAATTGCTACCATCGTTTAAAGATGAGCTCTTGAAATACATCACTGCAGTTATCCAAAACGATGGTCATAAATTATTATCGATCAATTCAGAGCCCGATCATATTCACATATTCATTGGTATGAGGCCCACTCAGTCAATATCTGATCTCATGAAAGAAGTAAAGGCAAATTCATCGCGCTGGATCAACGAGAGAGGTTTCTTACCGACACGGTTTGAATGGCAAGGTGGCTATGGAGCGTTTTCTTATAGGAAAAGAGATGTAAAAGGAGTTATTGACTACATCAACAAACAAGAGATCCACCATCTGAAAACAACATTCATTGAGGAATATATAGAATTTCTGAAAGAGTTTGAGATCGATTATGAGGAGCAGTTTATTTTCAAGGAGATGATTTAAAATTCCATCGTAGACCGACAGTCCGTCCCTACGGGACTTGTGTCGCAGCGCTGTGGCCTTTTGGTACCGATAGTCCGTCCCTACGGGACTTGAGTCGCAACGCTCTGGCCTTTTGGTACCGATAGTCCGTCCCTACGGGACTTGAGTCGCAACGCTCTGGCCTTTTGGTACCGATAGTCCGTCCCTACGGGACTTGGGTCGCAACGATGTGGCTTTGTGGTACCGATAGTCCGTCCCTACGGGACTTGGGTCGCATAGATGTGGCTTTGTGGTACCAATAGGTCGTCCCTACGGGACTTGGGTTGCAACGCTCTGGCCTTTTGGTACCGATAGTCCGTCCCTACGGGACTTGGGTTGCAGCGATGTGGCTTTGTGGTACCAATAGGTCGTCCCTACGGGACTTGGGTTGCAGCGCTCTGGCCTTTTGGTACCGATAGTCCGTCCCTACGGGACTTGGGTTGCATCGATGTGGCTTTGTGGTACCGATAGTCCGTCCCTACGGGACTTGGGTCGCATCGATGTGGCTCTTTGGTACCGATAGTCCGTCCCTACGGGACTTGGGTTGCGGCGGTGTGGCTCTTTGGTACCGATAGGTCGTCCCTACGGGACTTGGGTCGCGGCGGTGTGGCTTTGTGGTACCGAAAGTCCGTCCCTACGGGACTTGGGTCGCGTCGATGTGGCTTTGTGGTACCAATAGGTCGTCCCTACGGGACTCTTGTCGCAGCGGTGTGGCTTGGTGGTACCGATAGATCGTCCCTACGTGAATCAGGTCGCAGCGATGTGGTTCGGTGATACCAATGTCCCATCGGGACATTCGGAGTAGCGATATGAAGCCTATAAAACACACCCCTCCCAAAAACCCCGTGCCACAAGTCCCATAGGGACGCCCTATCGGTAGCTCAGATGAATAACCACGCCCATCAGTCGAACATTCGTAATTCGAAATTGAACGCCCATATCAAATATTTGATGGTGAATTGAAAAATGGACATTCCAATATCCTCCGCCTCGCAATGACATTCCTGCCTCATCTACCCTGGTATACCGATCTCCTCCGCTTTGCAATTACATTCCTGCCTATCTGACTCGCTATAAAATTCCTACCTCACATGACTTTTAACATACTCCCTCACCGTCAAAAATTCATACCCCTGATCCACATAATAACCAATAAAATCCTCATATAATGGGATGGCTTTTTTGCCCAGGTTCTTTACCTTCATTTTGCCACGGATAACGTCGCTAAGGAGGTATTTGATGGGATTGGAAGTTCGGCGTGCTATGACACGATTTTCTGTGTGCTCGTCGATGAATTCATTGGGGTGTACATCGAAGACCAACGGTTTTTTATTCATGCCCGTTTCCAGATTGAATAAACGTTGCTGCATCGATGTGATCTTCGGAAACAAACGCATCGTTGTTCCGACAAATGGAAAGAGAAAAGCAGTTAGCGGAATTTCTATCAACGGACCATTTCCTTTTTGAAAAGATTGTCTGCAGCGGTCTGATATGGCAAGCGCGGAGCGCGTAACCAATTCAATTTTTTTAATCCGCCGAAAGAAAGAAATGCATCGAATCGTTGTGATGCAACTGAACTGTCTGATTCAAATCCGGTTTCAATAAGTGCACGCGGTGTGTGTTGATTGACACGCAAAGCGGGCGCACGAAATGAAACAACTTTTTGTTTGCTGATGTCTTCCAAAATATTTTTTGAACGCATCAGATGTTCTTTTTGTTGTTCAAAAGAAAGTACATCAAAAGCCTGATCAACTTCATGAGTCCATCCATGTGATGCAACTTCATGTCCAAATGGTAAGATCATTTTTACAACATCGGGAAATTTTTCGGCCATATCGCCGACAAAATAAAACGTGCTTTTGATGTTGAATTTTTTGTAGATCTCTAACAACAGCGGCATACCTTCTTCCAAAACTTTTACACCGGTTTCATCACGAAGTGTGTTGAACCAGATGCTGTGTGTTTCAACATCGTTTGTCAGAAGGCAATATTTTGACACAATATTTTTTTTAATTATGCATGGATTATCAGTAAAATAAATTGTAATTATTTTTACAAAATAATATTATACCAATAACAAAATAGGCAAAATAGAATTCTCATCGCCACCGGATTGGGGAACGTTTACACGTCAGGTAGCAACAAAAATTCTTTTTGCCGACAACATCTTTTACCCTTTTAGTCGGGCTTTGTTACTGCAATTTTGGAATTTTTGTCCCACTTTCCCCTTCATTTAGAGCGCTTTTACAGCCACCCTGGGCCAAATGACTGATTTCTCTTGCATTTTCGGAACTAATTAGTTAGATTTGAATATCACATTAAAAAACACCACCACTAACTGAATACCGCTCTCCATAAGGCTTTCGCCTAAGGTGCTCAGGAAAAAAAGAAGCAATGTACTTCTGCGATACCGTACATTAACCAAGAGATTAAAAAAGCGATTAATTAAATAATAATAATTAATTAATTCGGAATTATTTTGCTCATTGTAAGATATGAGCGGAATTACTAAACATAACATGAACACAAATCTTATGTTTGTTCCGGGAACGAATTAGTAAAATGAAAAAAGAGAAGAATACAAAAAATGTATTGCGTCAATTTTCGTTCCGCAACAATCCGGTTGTAGGCTCTTCTGCAATTGCCACGAAAAATTTTCAGCGATCAAAAAAACGATCACACAATTTCCGACCGCATCTTGAAAAGATCGGCGGGATGGATAGTGATGTTAAAAAGTACATCTCCGATTTTTGTAATTTAAAAACGGAAGGAACTTTTGTGTTGCGAACATCGATCGCAGAAAGTGTCAACAATCTTCCGACAAATGCAAAAACGATCATCAACTTAAAACGCATTAACGATATCCGCGGCATCAATAATTTTTTACATAAAGTAAATGATCATTTATCTGAAGGCGGTTTGTTCATCGGTTGTGTTGAAACAAAATATTTAAGAAAGCGTCGGATCATGAAACGCTTTCCTGCCGGACTTGCACACATATATTATGTACTCGACTTTTTCCTTAAACGTGTGTTCCCGAAATTTCCGGTAACACGTTCTTTTTATAAAGTACTTGTCGGTGAAAGAAACAAAGTGCTTTCCCGTACAGAAACATTAGGCCGCCTATATGCTGCCGGCTTCGAGATCAAGTCCATGAAGTTTCTTGGAAAGAATCTCTTCTTTGTAGCCTCAAAAGAAAATCACCGCTCTTCGATTACGAACCCGTTTACGGACCGATCTTCAGAATGCGTCGTCACGGAAAAAACGGTAAAGTCATACATGTATATAAGATGCGTACTATGCACTCATATAGTGAGTACATTCAGAAGTATGTATATGATATGAATAATCTGGCCGATGGCGGTAAAATGAAAGACGACTTCCGCGTATCAACACTCGGAAAATTCTTCCGCCGATACTGGATCGATGAACTTCCAATGATCATCAACCTGCTGAAAGGAGACCTGAAAATTGTTGGTGTACGTCCATTAAGCTCACACTTCCTGGGACTTTACTCTGAAGAACTTCAGGAAAAACGATTGCATCACAAACCGGGACTGATTCCTCCATTCTATGTAGATATGCCCAAAACAATGGAAGAGATCCAGGCCTCAGAAATGAAATACCTTCTCGCTCACGAAAAAAGTCCATTCATGACGGATTTCAAATACTTCTTGCATGCTTGTTACAATATTGTGATCCGACGTGCACGGAGTAAATAGGTGAGTAGTAATTGGTTGGTGAGTAGCAATAGTTGCTTATCCGGATTGGTTACTTCTAATGAAAAATGAAAAATGAATCCCGATAGCTATTGGGATGAAGAATAAAAAATGAATACCCACAACTAACAAAAAAAAGTTGAAGAGAGGGGTACAGCAAAAGTTAAGTACCCTTTGCTACTCACCACTCACTACTTACCACTTACCAAACAAACAGACTGCCGCACACCATTTATGCCACCAAAGTTTACGCACGCTTACCTAGTACTTCTTTTACTACTTTCCACTTTCGCTCTCCGGGCTCAGGAGGTTTATGTGCATGTGAACAATACTGATCTGTACGATTTTATTGATGAGCTTACCAATAGCCGAATCATTGAAGTCAACACAACGATCAAACCGTACTCAAGAACTTTTATTGCAAAAAAATTAAGTGAAGCCGATGCACGTCGTTCGGAATTGAATAAACGGCAGCAAGGTGATCTTGATTTTTATCTGAAAGATTTCAATAAGGAATTGAAGGCAGATAAGAATTTCGATAAGCGCCTCGACTTACTATATTATAAGGATTCACTTTTTACATTCAGTGTGAATCCAATCGTCGGACTTACTTATTATACAAATGACACCGGATCTTTTTATCGCAGATATGTCGGTGGAGAATTTTATTCTTATGTCGGAAAAAATTTCGGCTTCTATGCAAGTCTGCGCGATATCCATGAAAGCCGACGACTAAGCGATCCTGCATATCTCAATCAGGCAGAAGCGTCGAATTACAAACCCGATACTGAAGGCGGTGGAGATTATGATGAGATCCGAGGTGGATTAACTTACAACTGGTCGTGGGGAAGTTTCGGATTGTTGAAAGATCACTTTGTGTGGGGCGACAATTACCACGGCTCCAATATTTTTTCAGGACATCAGCCATCATTCACTCACATCAAATTTACAATGAAGCCCGTGAAATGGTTCGACTTTAATTATGTGCATGGATGGTTGGTGTCCGATGTACTCGACAGCTCGAGGTCATATTATAATGGCAATCAGATCCGGGTCATTAACCAGTCAAAATATGTGGCTTCAAATATGTTCACTTTTACGCCGCTTAAGAACTGGTCGTTCTCAATCGGCAACTCTATTATATATAGTGACCAGTCTGTCAACCCGGCTTATCTGATCCCTTTCTTTTTCTACAAATCAGTCGATCACTCCCAGACCTCTTCGGGCAGTAATTTCCTTGGGCAGAATTCTCAGATGTTCTTTAATATAAGTAGCCGTGCCGTCAAAAAGACACACTTATATATGTCTGTCTTTATCGATGAATTGGCCGTCGGCAGGGCGCTTGATCCCGACCAGCAGACCAATTTTGTGAGTTTGAAAGTAGGGGGAAGGGTGAGCAATATTCTTAATAAGAATGTCAGTGTAACAGCAGAATATACTCGCAACAATCCGGGTGTTTATCGCCACTATTTGCTGACAGGAACCTTTGCCAATTCATCATATAATATGGGTCATTATCTGGGTGAAAATGCACAGGAAATATACCTGTCTGTTTCGGCCCGACCGATTGCAAAACTGGTAGTGGAAGCGTCTTACACCTTTGCTCAAAAAGGTCAGGAATATAATTATACAGGAAGCTCAAAAGACACGACAAACGATGGCAAAGGCCTGCCGTTTATCGACTTGGTTTACTGGGAAAGTTCGGAGTTGGGGTTGAATGCCCGCTACCAGATCCTGAACGATTGCTGGCTTTCGGCCGGTGTATTAATGAGTGACAAAACAGGAACAACAGCACAGCTGGATCAATATACAATGCCTTATTATAAGGGGAAGAAAACGACGATTTCTTTTGGGGCGAATGTTAGCTTTTGAAGAGGAGGGTCAAGGGTCAAAGGTCAAAGGTCAGTTAGGGATACCTCAAACGTCTCGGTAAATTAACTAAGAAAAAGAAAAAAAGGGGCAAACGTCAAAGGTTAAGTCGAAGCATTCACGAGCGAAATCCGCTGTTCGCACAGCGAAATCCGCAATCCGAATTCCGAAATTAAATCAGCTTAACCAAAAATCGCCACCCTCAAAAAAACGCTAAAAACCAACAAAACACCTAAATACAATGAATTCGATTTTCGCCAATCAAAAAGACCCGTTGGCCAAAATGTCGGGGTGAAACGGCCCTTTTAATTGGAGATTCTGACAATAATTGTTAAGTTCGAATAATCATTGAAAGGCCTGTTACTACTGCGATTGAACAATGAACAGGTGTTCAAAAAAATAATTGCAAATCACAATATAATTACCCACCTTTACGATGCGGCTTTTCTTAGTCGCACACACAATATAAAATTACACCACTAACGAAAAGATTATACGTGAACTATTACACGAGCAATTCTTATCTGTTACAGAAATTGAAGACCGTGATGAATTTATTTTCATTCACGGAATTTGCTATTTCTACCTATGAAAAGAAAAAAAATCAAAATCAAAATCAATATAACTTAATCAACATGGAAAACAACAACTACCAAAACAAGAGAGGGTCGACGTTCAGTCGTTGGCTACTTTCGATGAGTTGCGTAGCATTGTGTCTGCTCACGCTACAGACCAATGCGCAGGTCGATGTTACTGCAACCGCAGGAACACCTGGACCTACGAGTTACGCTACGGTGAATGCAGCATTTACTGCAATCAACGCGGGAACTCATCAAGGGGCGATTACGGTGACAGTCACCGCGAACACGACGGAGCCGGCAACACCGGTTGCACTTTTGAAAAGTGCATCTCCTTCAAGTTACACAAGTATCTTGATCACGCCGTCGGGGAACGTCACGATCAATTCAGCTGCTGCTCCGACTGCAAGTCGTGGTATCATTGAATTGTCCGGAGCGGACAATGTTACTATTGATGGAGATGATCCCGGAACAGGGGGAACTCAAAACTTAACAATTCAGGCTGCCGCTGTTGCAACAACAGGAATTGCCTGCGTTCGTTTATCATCGAATTCAACTACAGGTTTGGATGGTGCTGACAACAATACAGTAAAGAACTGTATCATTGTTGGGTCTAGACTTTCTGCTACTGCTACCAATGTTAATTATGGTATAAATATGTCAAACTGGTCGGCGACCTCAATGACTACAGGAGCTTACAGCAGTTTGAATACAATAATTCAGAATAACAATATTTCTCGTTGTTATCATGGTATATGGGCAAAGGGTACTTCTGCTACTTACCCTAATACAGGATTACAAATCTTAAATAACACATTGGGAAGTGCAACGTCTGCAAGTAATATTGGAAACAGAGGTATCAATGTGGATTATTCTGCAGTTTCATCCGGCGGTGCAATTATTAGCGGAAATGATATCATGGTTGGTGATTATGGCGCAACAGGATATTCTGCCACAATTGCAGGAATTGAAATTTGTACTGTCAACTATGGAATAACAGTTAAGAACAATAATATTCATGACATTAACCAGCCTGCTTCCGGTGGTTATGGTGCACATGGTATTGTGTAAATTCAAGTGTAAGCGGTGTACGTTTCGCTGCATTTCAGAACAATATATTAGTAAACAATGCAACGAGTACATTTGCATTCGGTATGTATACTGCTAACACACTTAATATCTCAGGCGGAACAATTGATAACAACTGTTATTATGTCCCTGGCGGTGTAGTTGGATATTATAATGCAGCTAATGCAACAACTTTAGCAGGATGGCAAACAGCCACTGGAAAGGATGCGGCTTCAATAAGCTCAAATCCTACTTTTGTGTCTACGACAGACTTACACCTTAATTATGGTCCCACTGCAAGTCAGTTTGAATCAGGTGGTGCAACAACTGCAAATACTACAGACTTTGACGGCGACGCTCGTCCGGGTCCAGCAGGTTCAGTAAATGGCGGTGCAACCGCAGCTGACATCGGGGCCGATGAATTCGACGGTGCTCCGTTGACAGCTGTCTCTATTAGTAGTGTATCAGCAAGTCCAACAGGAAATCTTTGTACTGCGGCTTCGCGTACAATCTCAGCAGTGACAGTAGCCGGTTCAGGTTCCATCACTTCTGTTACTTTAAATTACTCTTTTAATGGTACTGCGCAAACACCAATTACAATGACTGGTGGAACTGCAACAGGCACATCAACATGGACAGAAACAATTCCTGCAGCAACACCTGCCAATGCAATTGTGACATGGTCGGTTTCTGCTGTTGATGCCCTTGGTACAAAAACAACAACTGGAACTGCTTATCAGGATGAACCATTAACAGGTTACACTGCAAGTGCAAGTGCTACACCGGGTTCTGTTTGTTTAGGTAGTGCTACTTCACTATCAGCATCTGCAACAACAAATGGTTCAGTTGTGCATGGTGCAGGAGCATCTACTTCATCTTCTCTTGGAACAACAATGTTCCCTGGATCATGGGGTGGTGCAAAAACACAATATATAATAAGAGCTTCTGATCTTTTAGCTGCTGGTCTTGCCGCAGGTAATATCACAGCGATCGCTTTCGAAGCTACTACTTCAGGTCAGGCTTATCCGGATTTCGCAATGAGTATTGCTGCAACAGCAAACACCGTGATGACGAATAGCTTTATTTCAGGCTTGACTGACGTTTATACAAATGCCAGCTACACACCAACAATTGGTGTTAATACGTTAACATTATCGACTCCTTTCTTCTGGAATGGATCCTCGAACATCGTTATCGGATTCTGCTGGAGCACAGGACTTACAACATCATCAAGTAGCACGATTAAAATGGATGCTGCTTCATATGTATGTAACTTCGGATGGCAACAAGACAGCCAAACGGCTGCTACAATTTGTGGAACAACAGGAACTCCATCAGGTGGTTCTTCTTCAACTCCAAACTCAAACCGTCCGAAATTCACATGGACAGGTGTTAAAGCTGCAACAGGCTTAACATTTGCATGGTCTGACGGTGTAGGTTCAGTTGGAACAGGAAGTCCATTGTCAGCAACTCCAAGCGGAACTACTACTTATACAGTAACTGCAACAGATGTTAACGGTTGTACATTAACTGCAAGTACATCTGCTGTTACGACAATAGCTCTACCAACAGCACCAACTGCAACTAATTCAAATCAGTGCGGTTTGGCTGTACCAACAGCTTCAGTAACTTCAACAACAGGCGCGGGTACGCCGGTGTTCAACTGGTATGCAGCTTCTACGGGAGGTTCTGCAATTCAAACAGGAACATCAACTACCTATACAACAGCAATCAGTTCTACAACTACTTTCTATGTTTCTGAATATGACGGAACATGCGAAAGCAGTCGTACAATGGTTATTGCTACTGTTGGAACTCCTCCTACAATCAGCACGTCAGGTAACGTGACAATCTGTAGCGGAAATTCAACAACATTGACTGTTACTAGCTCAAACGATCCGGACTATACTTATACATGGACTCCGGGTGGTGCAGGTGCTTCGATTTCTGTTAGTCCTTCTTCGACTACTGTTTACTCAGTAAATGCGATAGATCTGACAGCAGGACCGAATGCAGGTTGTGCAACAAGTGCTTCATTGACAGTGACTGTAAATCAGTCACCTCAGGCAGCGGTTGCAACAGCAGCACCATCTGCAGTTTGTGCAGGTAGCTCAACGTCTCTGTTAATGACAGTAACTGCATCGGGTTCTAATAAGACCATTGGTGCAGGAGCATCGACGTCTACAAGTTATGAAAGTCCTTTCTATCACTTATATGGTGGTTTGAAATCTCAATTCATGATTTTGGGAACAGAGTTGACTACTGCTGGATTGTCAGCCGGAAATTTAACTGCATTACAATTAAATGTAGCTACACCGGGAACATCTTACAGCACATTCGCAATTGATATGCTATCAACTGCAAATACAGACATGACAGCAGGTCTAGACAACAGCGGAGCGACAAATGTATACTCAGCAGGTAGTGTAACACCAACAGCTGGTCTGAATACATATACATTCTCAACTCCATTCTACTGGAACGGATCGTCAAACATCATCGTTCAGTTCTGCTGGAGTAATAATAATGGTGGTGGTACATCAACTACGGTAAAATATGACAATGCAGGATTTGTTTGCGAGGCATATTACCGTGCAGATAACCAAACTCCGGCAGTTCATTGTGCAGCGTTAACTGCAACAAGCACAACATCACTTCGTCCGCAATTCGTGTTGACAGGTGTTGGAACAGTAACATCAGGTTTAACTTATAACTGGTCAGACGGAGTAGGTTCAGTAGGTACAACAAATCCATTGTCACTAGTTCCACCGTCAAGTACAACTTATACTGCTACTGCAACCGATGTGAATGGATGTACTGCAAGTGCGAGCACAACTGTTACTTCAGTTGCTATTCCATCAGCTCCAACAGCATCTAACTCATCTCAGTGCGGACCGCACGTTCCAACAGCATCTGTGACTTCAACGTCAGGCGCAGGAACACCGGTATTTAACTGGTATGCAGCTTCAACAGGTGGTTCAGCTTTACAATCAGGTACATCGGCTACTTATACAACATCTATCGGTACTACTACTACATTCTATGTAGCAGAGACTAATGGAACATGTGAAAGTGATCCACGTACGGAAGTGATCGTAACAGTTACACCGGCTCCAACAGTATCAATTTCAGGAACGACAACAATTTGTAACGGACAGAGCACAACTCTTACTGCTACAAGTGCAAACGATCCAAACTATACTTACACTTGGACAGGTGGTCCGGTAAATGCAGCTTATACAGTAAGTCCGGTAACACAAACGACTTATACTGTAAGTGCACTTGACGGATCAGGTTGTAATACAACAGCTACTGCAACAGTAAATGTTAATGAAGTACCATCAGCAGTATCAATCGCTCCTTCATCAGCAATTATTTGCGGTGTAGGTTCTGCAACATTGACTGCTTCAGGTGCTACACTTTCTTCTGGCGGAGTTTATACGTCAGGAGCAGGAGTTTCGGTAAATGGAACAACAAGCTACCCTGCACCATACACTAATTACTACGGTGGTGCTAAACATCAGATGATCATCCTGGCAAGTGAATTAACATCAGCAGGCGTTCCTGCAGGTGCTTCACTGACAGATATCAGCTTCAATGTTACAGCGGTAGGTTCTACATTTACAGGTACACTTACTGACTTCCAGATCGATATTGGCTTAACAGCTTCATCGGTATTGACAGGAGCATCTTTCGAAGGTGGCTTGACAAACGTTTTGGCAGCAGGTGCAGTATCAGTTCCTTTAACAGGTCTTCCGGCAAGTGTTACTCATACGATCACTCCATTTGCATGGAATGGTACAAGTAACATCGTTGTTCAGACTTCTTATAGTAACGGTAACTCAGGTACTTCAACTGACTTCGTTCAGATGACGTACACAACGGCAGGATCTGTTCTTTGTAACTACTACCGTGCTGACAGTCAAACTTCAGCTGCAATTCTTTCAGCTTCTACTCCATCAGGTTCAACAGCTAATCGTCCGAACATGGTGTTCAACTGGTCTTATGTTGTTAATCCATCATGGACATGGTCACCAAATTCAGATGTTACAGCAAGCGTAACAGTAAGTCCGGTTGCAAATACTACTTACACTGCAACAGGAACGATCAACGGTTGTTCTTCATCAGCTACAGCAACTGTATCTATCGTTAACTCTACAATTTCAGTTTCAGGTGCTAACACACTTTGTGACGGAGTAACAAATACACTTACAGCAAATCCATCAGGAACTGCTACAGGTTACCAATGGTTTGAAAGCAACAACCCAATCTCAGGCGAAACGAATGCTACTTATGTGCCAACAGCACCGGGTTCATATTCAGTTAGCGCAACAGTAGATGGTTGTTCTGCAACTTCAAGTTCATTCGTTGTAGCTTATACTACAAATACGATCACTGCTTCTGCAGGTGCTAACGGAACAATCAGCCCAGCTGGTGTTACGTCTGTTAACTGCGGACAAGGTCAGGCATATACAATGACACCGGATGCAGGTTATCAGGTTGACGATGTATTGGTAGATGCTGTTTCAGTAGGAGCGGTAGGAACATATAGTTTCACTAACGTAACTGCACCTCATACTATCAGTGTATCATTCATTCTTATTCCTTGTGCATCTCCGGCAACTGCTGATGCAGGTCTTAGCACTTCAAATTGTGGTGGTGACCTTACATTAGGAGGTTCTATCGGCGGTTCTGCAACTTCTGCAACATGGAGTTCAAGCGGTACAGGAACATTCAATGGCGGAACAGCTTTTGGAACAGCAACATCATATTCTCCATCTCCGGCTGATATTACAGCTGGTTCAGTAGTTATTACATTGACTACAGATGATCCTGATGGAGCTGGTCCTTGCCTACCGGGAGTTTCTTCATTAACATTAACATTCTATACTTCGGTAGCTTCTATTACAGGATCATTGGATCTTTGTCCTTCAGCAACAAACACATTAACAGCTTCTGCAACACCTGCAGCAAGTTCTTACTTGTGGTCAACTGCTGAGACAACAGCTTCAATTTCTGTTACAGCTTCAGGAACATATACAGTTACAACAACAGATGCAAATGGTTGCACAGCTTCAACAACGGTAACAGTTACTGATGCAGTTGCTCCAACAGCTTCAATTGCTTCTGATTGTGCAAATGTATTAGCAGGCAATACTGCAACATTAACAACAACTGCAACAGCAGGAACAGGAACAATTTCTACTTACCAGTATGTATTGAACGGAACTACTAACGTAGGAACGAACTCAGCTACATATTCAGCCCGGTTGGTGGTTCTTATACTGTGATCGTTACAAATTCAGCTGGTTGTTCAGTAACATCAGCAGCATACGTATTAAATGGTACATCTCCACTTGCTGGAACATATACTATCGGCGGTGCAGCAGCATGTGACAACTATACAAGTTTCGCGAATGCAGCAACAGACCTTAACACACGTGGTGTGGCAGGTAATGTTACATTCAACATCATCGGTGGTTACACTGAAACAGTACCGGCAGGTGGATTGATCCTTAAGCAATGTGCTTTAGCGGTTGGTCTTCAATCAGGTCCTACTCAAACAGTATCATTCATTAAAGTTGGTGGCGGTGCAAATCCAATTTTAAGTGCTAACACAGGAACAACAACAGCAAACACATTCACAGATAATATCGTGAAAATAGTAGGTATGGATAACGTTACATTCAACGGAATCGACCTTTCTGAAAATGCTGCTAACGTAACTGCAACTACTCAGATGGAAGCAGGTTTAGGTGTTTACAAATGTGATAACACGAACGGTTCAAATGATGTTACTTATACAAATGGTACGATCACTTTGAATAAAGCTAATACAGCTGCAATCGGTGTTCGCGTAGCAAACACGAATGAGACTTCAGCAACTACATTTACATATGGTGGTTTAGTTGGTGACGCAGCGGGAGTTCAGGCTTTCCGTAACAAAGTAGCGATCACTAACAATGCGATCACGAATGTTTATGCTGCCGTGTTATTCAATGCTGCAACAGCTGCATCAGGTACTCACAGTACAAATGATACATTGAATACAGTAACAGGTAATACGATCACGAACTTTGGTGGAGCTGCAACAGCTAGTACAGTAATCTCGGTTACTGATAACAGAGCTTTCAGTATTTCTAACAACGCGATCAATTCTGTTTCTGCAGGTCATACAGGAGCACTTACAGTTATCAATGGCGGTAGCGGTCCACACGGATCGATCAACAACAACACAATTTCTGTGTCGCCAGCGGTTACTACATCTGCTGTAATCGGTATCACTTACGGTTCATCAGGTACAGGTAATACTGCAAGTATTTCTAACAATACTGTTCAAAACTGTACATTGGCTTCTGCAACAACGGCTGCCTTTACAGCGATCACATCAGGATTGACAGGTACAGGTGCAGTTGTTTCGATCAACTATAACGTAGTTGCTACCAACTCAATTTCAGGTACAGGTACATTCATAGGTGTTGCAAGTACAGGTGCTCCATTGACATTGAGTATTTCAAACAATACGATCAATGCCAATACGAAGACAAGTACAGGTACAATGACATGTTTCTCTGCAGGTGCTCCGGCAGCAACAGGAACATCGACATACAGTACAAATACGATCACTTATAACGTAGTAGCCGGTGGTGCTGCAGCTTCGACAGTAACTTCTGCAATTGCATCAGGTGCTACAGGCTCAACATACATGTTCAATGGAAATACAATTACAAACAACGGTATCACTGCATTGACAGGAACTGCCATTGGAACAGTAATTGGATTCACGAACAGTGGTTCTGCAACAGGTGAGACGATCACAAATAACCAGATCAATAACCTATACGTAGGTGGTGCATCAACAGGAACTCACATAATCCGTGGTATCTTAAACAATACATCAGCTTCTTCAGTACGTACAGTAAGTGGAAACGATATTCATACACTTCATACGCTTCTGGCTGCAAGTGCAGGAACAATCACAGGTATCACATCAAGTGCAGGTGCATCTGCTACTGTTACTGCTAACAAGATCTATGATCTTTCTGCAGGAGGAAGTGCTTCAACGATCACAGGTATCCTTAATACAGCAGGTACTACAGTTAACATCCAAAATAACATCATTGGAGACCTTCGTTCAGCAAGTGCAACAGGTGCAAATGCTATCTTAGGTGTGAGCTTAACAGGTGGTACAACTGTAAATGCATCGTTCAACACGATCCGTTTGTCAGGTTCTACTACAGGTGGTGCTTCAGGTATCAGTATGACAGCTACACCGGCAACTGTTAATCTAAGAAGCAATATCGTTTACAATACAATCACTCCGGGTGGTGGAGTATTGTATTCAGTAGCTTTGAGAAGAGCTGCAGCGGCATTGACTCAGATCGGTGCTTCAACAAACAACAACTTATATTATGCAACTGGAGCCGGTAGTAATGCTTTCTATTACGACGGAACAACTCCTTATGCAACGTTAGCGGCTTACAAAGCAATCGCCGGTCTTGCACCACGTGAAGCTGCTTCAGTAGAAGAGAACGTTGTATTTGCAAGTACAACAGGTTCTGATCCTACATTCTTACATTTCACTGCAGGTTCAACAAGTCTTGCTGAATCAGGTGGTGTAGGTGTTTCAGGAATCACAACTGACTTTGATGGTGATTCAAGAGCGTTAACACCGGATATCGGAGCTGACGAATTCGCAGGAACAAGCATTCAGCCTGCAATCACTTCAATTTCTCATACTCCTTCAACAACACAATGTGTTGCAACAGCGAGAGCAGTAACGGCAGTAGTCACTCCGGGTGCATTGGCGATTACAGGTGCTAACTTGTCATACTCATATAATGGTGGCGCAGCTACTGTTATTGCAATGACAAATACATCAGGTAATATCTGGGATGCTACAATTCCGGCAGCAACTCCGGATAATGCAGTTGTTACTTATACAATAACAGCAACAGACGGAACATATTCTCCGGTTGCTTCAGGTACATCTTATTCAGATGCTCCATTAACAGGTGTAACTTTCACAGCATCAGCAACTCCGAATCCTATTTGTGCAGGTAGTTCAGCAACATTGAGTGCTTCCGCAGGAATTTCAGGGCCGGCTATCATAGGTGCAGGTGGAACAACAGGTACTGGTTCTTATTACAATCCATTCTATCACTTATATGGTGGTTTGAAATCACAGTCCCTTTATACTGCAGCTGAATTGAGTGCAGCAGGTCTAACAGCAGGTAATATCACTGCAGTAGCCCTTGACGTAACGGTGGTTGGTACAGTTTACAACTCTTTCAGTTTAAGCATGGGTAATACTGCATTAACAGCGTTGTCTACTACATTGTCAACTGGTTTAACAAGTGTTTATAGTGCTGCATCTGTTTCTCCAACAGTAGGTACATTCACAATTCCGTTCTCAACAGCATTCTATTGGAATGGTACTTCAAATGTGATCATTGAATATTGCTGGAGTAATAACAATGGCGGTGGTACAAGTACTACAGTTAAGTACGATGGAACATCGAATGTTTCCAATGCATACTACAGAGCAGACAGCCAGACTCCGGCTGTGATCTGTGGCGCAACTGTCGGAACCGGTACGAACTCATCCCGTGCTAAAATGACATTCACTGGTAACAAAGCTCCTTCAGTAACTTATGCATGGTCAGACGGAATATCTTCAATTGGAACAGGTTCTTCATTAGTGGTGACACCTGCAGCTACAACCACTTACACAGCAACAGCAACTGATGCTAATGGTTGTACATTAAGTGCAACAACTACCGTGAATGTTAATCCGATTCCGGATGCTCCAGTGGCAACAAACAGCACACAGTGCGGTCTTGGTACTCCAACAGCATCAGTTGCAGGAGCGGGTGGTAACATGAACTGGTATCTTGCTTCAACAGGTGGTAGCCCACTTGCGGGACAATCAGGTACTTCATTGACAGGTTACCCTATTTCATCAACAACTACATTCTATGTAGCAGAATTCGACGGATCATGTGAAAGTGCACGTACGGAAGTAATTGCAGAGGTGACAACACCTCCGGCAGTTACAGCAACTAATTCAGTTGTTACAAGTACTTGTCCGTTTACAGACTTCACATTAACTGCGACGTCTGCAAACGATCCGAATTATGCTTATACATGGACTGCAACTCCTGCAATCGGAAGTGGTATCCCTACTTCAGTAACAGGATTCAATCCAACAATTCAGGCAACAGCAGGTGGTACATTTGTATACACAGTAAGTGCAGTTGATATTACTAGCCCAACTCCAACAGGTTGTGCTACAACAGCAACTACAACAGTAACTGTATCCGTTCCACCGGCAATCGACAGTATCAATGCAACACCTGCAACAATTTGTGCAGGTGAAGCTACTGTATTGAATGTTTATTCAGCAGGTTTAGGTTCAGGTCCTCAGACTCAACCAACGGGTTACTTATCGTCATCTGCAACCGACATTGACGATGAAGAATTACTTAATGTAACATTTGGAACTTTGAATAACACATCGACTTGTTCAACTACAGGTGGTGGTAGTTCTGTTTTAAATATGTATTCTGACTTCACGGGCTTAGTTGCTGCTCCAACAGTAACTGCAGGTGCATCAGTACCATTCTCTATTCAAACAGGAACATGCTTAGGTAACTGGACCAACCGTTGTACAATCTATATAGATTGGAATCGTGATGGTGACTTCTTAGATGCTAACGAAAATCCGTTTATCAGCACAGCTGTATCAGGACCAAATACCGTAACCGGTACTATCACTGTTCCTTTAACAGCAAGTGCAGGTGTAACAAGAATGCGTGTTATCACTGTTGAAACATCAGGTGTTATTCTTTCTACAGGAACATATACTTGGGGAGAAACAGAAGATTACATCGTAAACGTAATTGGTGTTGCACCTCAGGATCCGACTAAAACATATGCTTGGTCTCCAACAGGTGGAACTTCAGCAACAGCTACAGTGAATCCAACATCAACTACAACTTATACTGTATCAGTTAATGAGACAGGAAATTCATGTACTAACTACGGTTTCGTAACGGTAACGGTTAATCCATTGCCGGCTACTCCAACAAACAACGACGACGCACAGTGTGGACCTGGAATTCCTACATGTTCAGTAACTGATCCAACAGGTGGAATCATTCGTTGGTACTTAACTCCTACAGGTGGTTCACCGCTTGCAGGCGAGACAGGAACTTCACTGACTGCATATTCAATTTCTGTCCCTACAACTTTCTATGTATCTACATTTAATGGTACTTGTGAAAGTGAGAGAGTTGCTGTATTCCAGGATGTATTTAATGCAGAAGCGGTGTCAATCACTGCAACCACAACAGGTTGTATCGGTTCATCGGTTACATTGAATATGTCGGAAGTGAATCCTTATCCTTGGGGGTCTTATACTTTAAATGGTTCAACTGCTAATAGTGGTATTGCAACACCAATCACTGGGGCTTGGGTAAATCCAACTTCATTGACGGTAACACCGTTGGCTAATGGAACATATACTTATACATTGACTACAACAGACGGATTCTGTAATTCAGTTGCAACAGTAGTTGTATCTATCACAGATGTTCCTGTTATTAGTTCAGTGACTGCTTCTGCAGATCCAATCTGTGCAGGTACTGATGTAACTCTTACTGCATTAGCAGTAGGCGCAGGTCCTCAGGTTATGCCTTCAGGATATTGTGTTTCAGGTTCAGGTTCAACGACCTTTGCTGATGAGCAGATCTTTGCTGTATCGTTCGGTTCAATGACGAATACTCAGACTGAATTATGTACATCAAACTACACAGATTACTCAGGAACAATTGCAGCTGAAACAGTTTCTACTGGTCAAACCGTGTCCTCCTCAGTTACAGCTGACCAATGTGACGGTGTCACTTATTACTCATGCGGTCTGTCTATCCTTATCGATTACAACCGTGACGGTGACTTCGCAGACGCTGGTGAAACAGCTTATACTACAGCAACAACAACAACACAACCAAGTACTCGTACAGGAACGATCACTATTCCTGCAACAGCGACAGCCGGTCTTACAAAAATGCGTGTTGTGGTAGCGGAAAGCGTTGCTTCTCCATTGCCATGTGCAGCTTATACTTATACAGAAACAGAAGATTATGCAGTAAATATCTTAGCCCTTAATGATGGCGGATTAACATGGACTTGGAATCCAAGTGCAGCAACAGGAAATGTTGTTACCTTGAATCCAACGACAACAACAACATACACTGTTACAGGAACTAATCCTGCATCAGGTTGTTCTGCAACTTCTACAATTCTTGTCAATGTAAACCCACTACCTGATGCTCCGGTAGGAACTCCATCTACACAGTGTGGAACAGGAATCCCAACAGCGTCAGTAGCAGGAGCGGGTGGAACTTTCAACTGGTACTTAGCTCCAACAGGAGGAACAGCGATCCAGACTTCAGGTTCTGCAACATTGACTTCATACTCAATTTCTTCAACTACTACATTCTATGTATCGGAATTTGATGGTTCATGTGAAAGTTTACGTACAGAGGTTATCGCAGAGGTTACTCCTGCACCGGCTACTACGATCACAGCTTCATCTCCTTCATGTCAGAATAGTACAGTTACATTGACATTAAATGATGCAACAGCGTTCTATACAGGATTAGGTTATACTTTGAACGGTACAGCAGGAAGTGGAATTACCACTCCAATCGCAGGTACATGGGCAAGTGCAACTGAAACAGTTGTAGTAACACCGACAGGATCAGGTTCAATGACTTATACAGTTACATCTGTAGGCGGTGGTTGTACATCAGTTGCTACAACTACAATTACAGTTTCAGCGGCTCCATTCATCGGCAGTGCTGTTGCAGTACCATCAACAATCTGTTTTGGTGAGACAACAACACTTACAGCTCTTACAAATGACTTTGCTCCGGGTACAGTGAATATCGGTTACCCAAGTACAGGTTCAATTGGAGGTAGCGATGGTAACCCATACAGATCAGGAAATGGAACTGGTAATCAGATTCACTCTCAGATGTTGGTTCTTGCAAGTGAACTTACTGCAGCAGGTGTAGCACCGGGCCCTATCACAAGCCTTGCGTTTACTACTTCTTCTTCAACAGGAACAGTAAGTAACTTCACGATCGATATGGCACATACAGCTGCTACATCATTGACAACAACGTACCTTACTCCAACAATGACGAATGTGTATTCGCTGGCAAGCTTTACGCCTGTAGCAGGATTGAATGTTCACACATTCTCTACGCCATTCAACTGGAACGGAACGTCTAATATCTTGATCAATACTTGTCAGACAAATAACATCTTAGGAACGTCTACAATATTGGTTTCTACACAAACTGCTGCTCATACTTATTCTGCAACTTCAGTAACAGCTTGTTCAAACGTTACAGGAACAGCAATAGGTTCACGTCCGATCATGCAGTTCAACGCACAGATTGGTTCGTCAGGTCCTGGAACATTGACTTGGGTTTGGAATCCGGGTGCAATTTCAGGAAACGTAGCAACAGTAACTCCAACAGGAACAGGTGCTCAGACGTATACAGTAACAGCGACAAATGCAGGTGGATGTACATCTACTGCAGATGTTATTGTGAATGTTAACCCTGCACCGGATGCTCCATTAGCAAGTGCGCCATCTAATCAGTGTGGTATCGCAGTTCCAACAGTTTCTGTTACAGGAGCAGGTGGATCATACAGCTGGTACTTAGTACCAACAGGTGGAACAGCAATTGCAGGTGAGACAGGTCCTTCATTGACTGCGTTCAGCATTTCATCGACTACTACATTCTATGTATCAGAATTCGATGGAACTTGTAACAGTGCGCGTACAGAGGTAATTGCAAATGTAACTTCACCGGATGCTGTGTCAGCTACGGCATCATCTGCAACACTTTGTGCAAACGTTCCTGTTACACTGACAGCAACAAATCTAAATGGTACACCGATTAATACATATTCATATGTATGGACAGCAGCTCCGGCATCAGGAAGCGGAATTCCGACTTCAGTGACTGGTCCTGCAGGTGATCCAAGTTCGATCTCAGTTACACCTACAGCAGGTGGTACATTCACGTATACTGTAACAGCTACCGATGGTACTTGTGCAACAGCAGCGACAGTAGTTGTAACAGCTACAGCGCCGCCTGAAATCACAACAGCTACAGCGTCACCTTCTACATTCTGTTTAGGAACAGCAACAACATTGTCTGCTTCTTCATTGATCATAGGATCAGGTCCGCTTACGTTACCGGGTACATATTGTGTTGCTACCGGTTCAGGTTCATCATGTGTATCTCTTGTACAGATCAATACACTGAACAGTACACCTGCAGCTTGTGTATCTCCATGGTACAATATCAATGCTCCAACAGGTGCTAATACAACTACACTTATCGCAGGTCAGTCATATACAATGACACTTGCTACAGATGGTGCTTCTATCATCTCTGTATTCATCGATTACAACCGTAACGGTTTATTCGAAGCAACAGAGTGGGTACAGCCTTGGACGAATGCTTCAACAGGAACAGTTGCGATCAACGTACCGGTTTCTGCTTCAGCAGGATTAACAGGAATGCGTATCCGTTCACGTTTGAATGGTAATACTAACGGTGCAGGTGATGCTTGTCTTGCAATGGGTTCTGGTTCAACAGAAGACTATGCAATCGAGATCCAAAGCCAGGTGGTTAACCCTGATGTAACATTCGTATGGAATCCGGGTGCAATGAGTGGCGCTACTGTTTCTACAACACCGGTAACTACAGGTGTTCAGACTTACACAGTAACAGCGACAAACACTGTAACAGGTTGTACAAGTACAGCTGATGTAGTAGTTGATGTTATCAACACTCCGGCTACTCCGACTATCACTGCTGCTCCTGCAATCATTTGCGGATCAGGTACAGTAGCATTGAATGTAACAAACGCAACTTCAGGTGCATCTTACCAATGGCAGGAATCTGCAAGTGGTCTGATCGACACATGGACTGATGTTTCAGGTGCAAACACACCTTCATTCACTACAGCTTCTATTTCAGCATCTACGTACTATCGTGTATATGTAACATGTAGCGCTTCAGGTGACACTTCATTATCACAATTGGTAACTGTAAGTAATCCTTCAATTGCTACTGTAACAGGTGCTACACGTTGTGGTGTTGGTTCAGTAACAGTTAGTGTTACAGGTTCAGGAAGCTTCGACTGGTATGCTACTTCTTCAAGTATCACACCGTTGGCTACAAATACAAATACGTATACTGCAACAGTAACAGGTTCTACTACATTCTGGGTAATTGCTTACGACGGAACATGTCTTGATCCATTAGGTCGCCAACCGGTGAACGTAACGGTGAATCCGGCTCCGACAGTTTCAATTGCTTCGTCTGCAGGATCTATCTTATGTAATGGTACAACTACTACATTGACTGCATCAAGTTCTAATGATCCTAACTATACTTATGGTTGGTCACTAGACGGTATCACTGTTATTGCAACAGGCGCTACTTATGCAGTGACTCCTTCAGTAACTACAACTTATTATGTAGGTGCTTTGGATGAAACAGCTGGTACGTTTGCTACTTGTCAGGCGGTTGCTTCAATTACGATCACTGTAAATGATATTCCTCCGGTTCCTGTGGTAACACAGTCTTCTGAAGTGAATTGTAACCTTCCGGTAAATGATGTTCTTACAGCAACGAATGCTACTTATGGTACAACTGCAATTTACTCGCAGACTACTATTCCATTCGCTCCGTTGACAGGAACACCAATCGCAGGTCCTTCAGGTGATGATACCTACAGTGCAGCAATTCCTATAGGATTCTCATTCCCATTCTATGGTGCGAATTACACGGATGTGCACATTTCTACAAATGGATTCATTTCGTTTGATGCAGGTTCAGGAGCAGGATGTTGTTCAGGTCAATTAATTCCAAATGCAACTACACCAAACAATGTAATCGCAGCTTGTTGGACAGATTTGAACACAGGTGCAGGTGGTACAATTGACTACTTCAATCTTACTTCTCCGAATCGTTTCGTAGTTAACTATAACGGCGTTTCTCATTATGCAGGAACACCTCAGGTTACAAGTCAAATCGTGATCTTCGAAGATGGTACAGTTCAGATCCACAATACAAGCATCAATGCTCAGGGTACAATGACTCAGGGTATTGAAGATGCAACAGGTGCAAACGCATCTGCGGTTGCTGGTGGAAATGCTTCTACTACATTCGCATTAACGAATACTTCATACCAGTGGACACCGGTACCAAACTTGTATAACATCTCATGGTCACCTTCAACAGGTCTGAGTTCAACTACAGGTTCACCGGTAACAGCTAGTCCTACAACGACTACTACTTACACGGTTACGTACACAGATCCACTTACAGGATGTTCAAATTCAGCTCCGGTAACAGTAATTGTAACTCCTCTCACTCCTCCAACTATCGTCGCTTCTGCAACAACAATTTGCGGTGGTTCTCCGGTAACATTGGATGCGGGTACAGGTTATACAAGCTATAGCTGGTCTGATGGTGTTTCAGTAGTAGGTACTTCACAGGTTCTTACTGTATCACCTACTACTACTACTACTTATACATTGACTGTATTGAATGGTACTTGTCAGGCGGAAGCTACACAGACCATCAACGTATTCAGTGTAACACCTGCAAATATCACATCTACAAACGGTGCAACGTTCTGTGCTCCGGGTACGACTACTCTTGGAGTAGATGCTACATTCAACAGCTACTTATGGTCAACTTCTGAGACGACAGCTACAATCACAGCTGCTTCAAGCGGAACATACAGTGTAACCGTTTCAGATGGTAACAGTTGTACACAGTCGCTTTCATATGTAGTTGTAATCAATCCGTTGCCTCCAACTGCAGTAGTAACTGCAAGTGGTCCGACGACACTTTGTGATGATTTTAGCAACAATGTTATACTTTCAGCTGATACAACAGGTGCAGGTGCAGGTGCTTCAATTGCATGGAATGACTTTGGTGGTGGAACAGATAATACATTGTACTTAGATGCGAATGACTTAACATTCGTGATCCTTGGCAGTCCATTCACGTTCAACTTTACAGTGACGAATTCATATGGCTGTTCAGCTGTATCGAATGACATTACAGTAACAGTTGTTACATGTGGTGACCCAATGACCATCAACCTGAATGTGTTCTTACAAGGATATTATTTAGGAGCAGGTGCAATGGAGCCGGTATTGGCAAATCAAGGTGTACCGGGTGCAACAGGTTTAGAAACGGATACTATCCAGGTCGAGATCTACGATGCAACTACATTCTTGCCTGCAGGTTCTGCTAAAGCAGTATTGATGACAGATGGTACAGCAACAGCTGTAATTACCGGAGTAGATGGAAGTTATTATGTTGCAGTTCGTCAACGTAACCACATCCTTACATGGTCATCAGTACCAGTTGCTTTTGCTACTGCTACACCTACTAGTTATGACTTTACAACTTCTCCGCTTCAGGCATTCTCTTCGGATCTTGCTGATAAATTCGCGGAAGGTATCTACTCGCTTTATGTTGGTGATATTAACCAGGACGAGTTCGTAGATGGAAACGATTACCCTCAATTTGATTCTGATAATGCAGCGGGTCTATGCTGTGATTATTATGCAACAGATATGAACGGTGATGGATTTGTGGATGGTAATGATTATCCGCAATTCGATACTAACAATTCACTTGGTGTAAGTTCAGTACACCCATAATAAATATTGGAGGTGATAACGCGGCCCAGCGTTATCGCCTCCAATTATTATTTCACATAAATCGAAAAAGAAACTAACAATTAACTAAACAAACAATACATGAAAACAATTACGCATCTCTTCACCAGAGGGGTCTTCGTGACTCTGCTCGTCTTCTTGGCGGCTCTGGGGACCAGTAGTGGACAGACTTATACGCTGTCTACTGCCAATTGTACGACAACATCCAACTCGTTTGAGTTTGATGTGATGGTAACCAATACTAACGCATCAACTGATTTGCGTATGAATGGTACGGTAATTCGAGGAAATCTGCCTGCAGCATTGATTGCATCAGGAACAAACACGATCGCTTTCTCTTTTGTTAATGATGGACAGTCGATCATTCCGAACAGTTTTCCGCCAAACAGTGTAATTACATTTTCTTACACTCCGGCATCAAGACTATTCAGTACATCTACATTGAACACGGTTTACAACAACAACACTTGTTCGGCGCCATTAATTGCTCCGGGAGCAACTGCAAAAATCGGTCGTTTCAGATTATTGAATTCTACGAATAACTTCGTAGCAGGTCAGGCAGCTACATTTACATGGGCTACTACCGCTTCAATTATTGCCTATGCAAATTGTACAACAACAACAAGTACAACTTTAGTTAAAACACTGGCAGCACCTTGTTCAGTTCCAATTCCTTCAAGTTGTGCTATCTCAGCTTCAATTCAATCACAGATCGACGTACTTTGTTTCGGTGGAACAGGATTTGCAACAGCAACCTCAACAGGTGGTGTGGAGCCGGTTACTTATTCATGGAATACAACTCCTCCTCAGTCAGGTGCAACAGCATCAGGACTTCTTGCGGGAGGAACTTATGTTGTAACAGCGACTGGAGCTAATGCTTGTTCAGCAACAGCGTCAGTAACAATCACTGGTCCTGCTTCAGCATTAGTTGCTTCAGCTTCTCAGGATGCACCGATTCTTTGTAACGGTGGTTCAACAACAGTAACAGTAAGTGCAACAGGTGGAACTGCTCCTTATACAGGAACCGGAACATTCTCTGCAACTGCTGGTTCTAATACGTATACAGTAACAGATGCTAATGGTTGTACTTCAAGTTCAACAGTTGAAGTGACTCAACCTTCTGCGCTTTTGTTATCTCTTACTCATGAGAATGCACTTTGCTTCGGAGAATCAACAGGTTCTATTACAGCAGTTGGAACAGGTGGAACAGGTCCATATACTTATTCACTTAATAGTTTACCGGCACAGACATCAGGATTCTTCGGTGGCTTAGCTGCGGGTAACTATTTTGTCGATGTTAAAGATGCTAATGGATGTGTAACAGGTTCTACAATTACAGTAGGTGAGCCGGTAGCATTAACAGCTTCTGCAACATCAACTCCAACATCTACTCCGGTATCTACTGACGGAACAGCTTTAGTTAGTGCGAACGGTGGAACAACTCCATACACAATTACATGGAATACAATACCGGTTCAAACAGGTGCATTTGCATCAGGACTTGCTGCAGGTTCTTATACTGCAACTATCGTTGATCAGAACGGTTGTTCAACAACAGCTTCTGTAACGGTGTCTTCACCATCTTGTGCTCTTTTAGTTTCTGCAACACATACAGATGTATCTTGTTTCGGTGGAACGAATGGTACTGCTAGTGCATCATCAACAGGTGGTACAGGAGTAGTTACATATACGATCATGCCGGGCGGAGGCTCAAATACAACAGGATTATTCACAGGTCTTGCTTCAGGTGTTTATACAATCACAGGTGTTGATGAGAACCTTTGTTCTTCTTCTGCAACAGTAACAGTAGGAAGTCCTACAGAACTTGTTGGATCTTCATCAGCTACAGCAATCGCTTGTAACGGTGGTTCATCTACAGTAACAGTATCTGCAACAGGCGGAACAGCTCCTTACACAGGAACAGGTTCATTCTCTGAAGTAGCAGGAACGTATACTTACACAGTAACTGATGCTAACGGTTGTACAGCTACAACTACGATCACTATCACTCAGCCATCTGCAGTTGTTGCATCGTCTTCAGCTACAGCAATCGCTTGTTTCGGTGGTTCATCAACAGTAACAGTATCTGCAACAGGTGGAACTGCTCCTTACACAGGAACAGGTACATTCACTGAAGCAGCAGGAACACACTCTTATACAGTAACAGACGCTAACGGTTGTACAGCTACAACTTCAGTGACAGTCACTGAGCCGGCTGTTCTTTTAGCTTCAGCAACTTCAACAAATGCATCTTGCCCAACTTGTACTGATGGAACAGTTTCTATCTCTTCAGTAACAGGTGGAACAGCTCCATACACTTACACAGATCTTACTGATCTGGGTTCTGGTACATATTGTATCACAGTAACAGACGCTAACGGATGTACAGCTCAGGCTTGTGCTACTGTAGGTGCTGCTTGTCAATCGTAGCTTCATCTTCTCAAGGTGCTGCTATCCTTTGTAACGGTGGAACAACTACAGTAACGGTTTCTCAAACTGGCGGTACATTACCGGTATCAGGAACAGGAACATTCACAGTAGGTGCAGGAACTCATAATTACACAGTAACTGATGCTAACGGTTGTTCTTCTACAACTACAATCACAGTAACTGAGCCATCTGCAGTTGTTGCTTCGTCTTCAGCTACAGCGATCCTTTGTAACGGTGGTTCTTCAACAGTAACAGTATCTGCAACAGGTGGAACAGCTCCTTATACAGGAACAGGTTCATTCTCTGAAGTAGCAGGAACTTATACTTACACAGTAACTGATGCTAACGGTTGTACAGCTACAACTACAGTAACTATCACTGAGCCATCTGCAGTTGTTGCTTCGTCTTCAGCTCACGGCTTCTTCCGTACTGAGCTACGGTTGTTCTTCTCACTCATCAGTACGCGCGGTTGTTGCTTCGTCTTCAGCTACAGCGATCCTTTGTAATGGTGGTTCTTCAACAGTAACAGTATCAGCAACAGGTGGAACAGCTCCTTATTCAGGAACAGGTTCATTCTCTGAAACAGCAGGAACTTATACTTACACAGTAACTGACGCTAACGGTTGTTCAGCTACAACTACAGTAACAATCACTGAGCCTGCTGTTTTAGTTGCTTCTGCAACAGCGCAAGGAACAATTGCATGTTTCGGTGGTTCAGCTTCTGTTGACGTAACTGCAACAGGTGGAACAGCTCCATACTCTGGAACAGGTTCATTCACTCAATTTGCAGGAACAACTACTTACACAGTAACTGATGCGAACGGATGTACATCTACATCTTCAGTAACATTGACTGAGCCGGCAAAAGTTGAAGGAACAACAACAACAACACCTTCTTCATGTGCAGGTAGCGATGGTACTGCAACAGTATCTGCTACAGGTGGTACAGGTTCTTATACTTACCTATGGTCTAATGGACAAACATCAGCAACTGCTACAGGTCTTGCAATCGGAACATACACAGTAGTTATTACTGATGCTAACGGTTGTACAGGTTCTGCTTCAGCAACAGTTGGTGGTTCAGGTGGTTCACCAGCTACACCAGGTGCAATTGCAGGTCCTGCAGGTGCTTGTCGTAACACTTCAGGTATTGTGTTCTCTGTAGCTGCGGTTCCAGGTGCAACATCTTATATCTGGACACTTCCTTCAGGTGCAACAGGTTCTTCTACAACAAACAGTATTACTGTATCATTCGGTTCTACTTATGGTGGTGGATTTATTTGTGTAGCTGCGGTTAACACATGTGGAACATCATTGACATCTTGTATGAACATTCCGGTTATCACAGTTTATCCTGGTCAACCTTCAGTTATCGTAGGTCCGGCTGCAGCTTGTGCCGGTGGAACATATACTTATTCAACTACATCATCTAACGCATTGAGCTACACTTGGACTGTTACAGGTTCAGGAGTAACAATCGTAAGTGGTCAGGGAACAAACACAGTTCAGGTAAGTGTACCGGTAGGCTTCGGTCAAGGTTCAGTACAGGTTCGTGGTGTTAACTGTAATGGAATTAGTGCAGTTCGTGGTATGACAATTACAGGTACACCGACTCACTCAAATACAATTACAGGTCCTAACTTTGTATGTGCAGGTGGATCAGCTACTTATACAATGGCAAAGGTAACAGGTGCAACAGCACATGTTTGGTCAGTAACAGGTGATGCAACAGTAGCTTCTCAAACAACTACTGCAACAACAACTTCAGCAACGATCAACTTTGGTCCAACATGGACTTCAGGAATTGTTACTGTATCTGCTTCAAACAGCTGTGGTTCATTCGCTCGTTCATTCACAGTTAACTCAACACCAACTCAACCAGGTTCAATCACTGGTCCGGGTTCAGGTCTTTGTGGATTAACAGGTGTTACTTATTCAATTGCAGCAGTAGCAGGAGCAACATCATATACATGGACAGTTCCAGTAGGTGTTACAATTGCTTCAACTGCTCCAAGTGGATTATCAATCGTGGTTGACTTCACACCGGCATTTGTATCTAACTCAGCACCGATTTGTGTAAGTGCAAGCAATTCATGCGGAACAGGTCCGGCACGTTGTTTCACTGTAACTTCTCGTCCATCTGCTCCGGTTATTACTGGTCCGGCTTCAGTTTGTAAATCAAACAGTGCAGTTGTATACAATGCGTCTGCGGTTGCAAGTGCAACTTCATATTCTTGGTCTGTAACTGGTGGTGCTTCTATTGCTCCGGCAGGATCAAGTGCAACAGTAAACTTCAACACAGCTTTAAGTACAACAGCAGTGGTTCGTGTAAACGCAATCAATGCTTGTGGTGCTTCTCAGCCGGGTGCGAAAACAGTTGCAGTTAGTCTATTCTGCCGTACAGCAGCTGACGATGTAACGGTTTCTAATACTGAATTAGGTGCATATCCAAACCCTACATCAGGAAAAGCAACTGTATCATTCAATGCAGCTAGCGAGTCTAAATATCTTGTAAAAGTAACTGACATGATCGGTAACGCATTGGTAAGCGATGTAGTTAACGCAAATGAAGGTCGCAATACTCAGGATATCGACCTAACAGGAGTAGCAAAAGGTATTTACATGATCAGCGTAACTGCTGCTGATGGAAGTACTGAAACTATCCGCCTGGTAGTGGAATAATCCAACTTTAGATTACTTAAAAGGGGGTGTAAGCAATGGCTTACACCCCCTTTTTTTATACAATTTTTCCCTGTTTCAAGTGTTCTTTAATGAGTTTAAAATTTTGGCATAAAAATTTGTAATTTCCCAATCTCTATTGTATCTTAGTGAAATAGAAATATGGCAATTACTGCGCATTAAATTCCCGCATCATGAAAATTAGATTACTCTTAGTATTCGCACTTATTGTGCAATCAGTTATTGTGAAAGCACAAGATCCAAGTGCATCATTTTACATTGATCATCCAATGTACATTTCGCCAAGTGTATATGAATTTGATGTGATGGTAAAAGCTAGTGGATCGACAACTGCATTTGACCTGCGAACATTTCAAGCAGGAATTTATGTGAATAGTTCTTGGGTAAATGGAGGAACTTTAACGCTAACAACTGCGCCAGGTTATTCAGAGCTTACTTCGCCTTCTTACAATGGCGCTTATCAGTGGAATGCAACGGACAAGCTTATCAACTGTTCGGTTAATTATAATGTGAAGCCAACACCATCTACTTGTATCTCTACATTAGTTGAGGTTCTTCCATTGCGTGTTGCAAGAATCCGCGCGACTAATTCAGTTTCTTACGGATGCGCAACGCCGGATCTTAAATTCAATTATGTAGCCAACAATTCGCCGCTTCGCTTAAGAACTTCTTTCTCATGGAGAGCTTCCGGTTGTACAACAAATTATGAATTATTTTATCCCGGCAGAACTTATAACGGCGTTGCAAAATTCAATGATGAAACGTATTCAACATCAGATGCAGATGCAAGATCAATTGTAAATGCACCGGTGAATATTGGAAATTGTTTTCCACTTCTTGAATTGACTTTGATGCTCGAAGGTTACTATGCAGGAGGCGGGACAATGCAGCCTGTGCTATTAAATCAGGCAGTAAAGAGTGTATCATATCTGCAGACAGATTCTGTTACAGTTGAATTACGTCCTGAAGCGAATCCTTCAATTGTATTCGCAACGATCAGAGGTGTAGTTATGACGGATGGTAAGATCACTTGTGCTTTGCCTGCAGGAGCTGCCGGTAATTCATATTATATAGCTGTTTATCATAGAAGTTCAGTTCAGACATGGAGTAATCCGGTACTGATTGATCCGAATTTTACGACTTACGACTTCACGGATTTAGCAAGTAAGTCATTTGCTGATAATGCATCATCTGTAGATGCTGGAGTTTTTGCATTTTATTCAGGGGATTTAAATCAGGATGAATTTGTTGATGGAAATGATTACCCTTCTTTTGATGCCGGAAATAGTGCCGGTTTGAGTGGTGATTATTACGCTGAAGATATGAATGGCGATGGATTTGTTGACGGAAACGACTATCCTCTATTTGATCAGAACAATTCCTTGGGTATATCTTCAATTCATCCGTAATAGAAAAAAGAATATTAGTGAAAAGGGAACCGAAAGGTTCCCTTTTTTTTTAGGTAATTTGTTTGTAAGCTGTTACAAACGTGTGAATATTGTAACTCTTCTTGGTAATTATGTAAGAGAAATTATAGGCCTGTTTTTATCTTTGTTGTAGAAACAAAAAATGCAATATGAAAAAATCAAGCAAAATTACATGGCCATTAATTGCATTGGTTGCAATTTTGTCATTTGCTCCTTCTGATATACGGGCAGATGAAAAAAAGGTCGTCACGACAGAGCAAAAGCAGCTTGAATCTGCAAAGGCAAAGGTGCTATTGACAAGGTTGCACGAAATTGATGCAATTGATAAATCAAAATTGTCGGCACCTGAAAAAAAGCAAATGAGGAAAGAGGTTCGTTCAATAAAAAAGACTTTGACAGAAATGGGCGAAGGTGTTTATCTTTCTGTTGGCGGAATAATAATTATCATCTTATTGCTGATCTTATTACTCTGATAAGTGGATTTGAGCTAATATAGAGACTTGCGAATTTATTTAAAAAAATAATTAAACACTAAATACAAAGCCATGGGAAATTTACTTTACATTATTGCAGTAATATTAGTTATCGGATGGTTGATCGGATTCGTAGGTTATAATGCCGGCGGACTGATTCACGTCCTTCTTGTAATAGCTATAGTTGTAGTTTTATTGAGAGTTATTCAGGGCAGAAAGCCGCTTTGATAACTAATAACTAATAATAAATCCCGATAGCTATCGGGATTTATTATTAGCCTTTTATTTTACACGCTCACGCCTTCCATCAGCGTCTACTTTTTATTCTTCATAAATTATTAGTTATTAGTTATTATTTTTTCGTTTTTAATTTTTTTCTTTTTCGTTTTCGTTTATCTTCACTATTCGCTATTCACTATTCACTATTCACTATTCACTATTCACTATTTACTATTCACTATTCACTATTCACCATTTTACCAATCTGTGAATCTTGTAATTCTTTGCTCCAATTATGTAATGTTGTTGCCCTGGTTTAAGCTCACCTTTGTTGTGAAATACTAAACTAAACCAAAATGAAAAATTTGAAAATGGAGAACAAAGTTAAAATGCTTGTTGCAGGGTTATTTCTAACGTTGTCAACCGGTGCAATGGCTCAGAAAGTTGAGTTGGGCTTTAGAATAATGCCAACATTTACAGCTATGGAATTTAATACTTCTGATGGAGGTACTGTGAAAGCGGAAGGAACAATAGGATGGGGTATAGGTGGTTTCCTTGGCGTAAATTTTACAAATCATGTTGGTGCTCAAGTTGAGGTTATATATACAACGTTGTCACAGCAGTATAAAGAAGCGGACATCACTCATGATATTACCTTGAAGTATGTTAACATTCCATTGTTGCTTTCTCTTAATACAGGTAAGGATAAGCCGGTTAACTTTAATGTAGTTGCAGGTCCACAAATAGGTTTGAATGTAGGGAGCGATATTAATTCACAATCAAGTGATGGAACTACTTCAGCACAGGCAAAACTTCAAGTAAAGAAAAGTGATATTGGATTTGCTTTTGGTGCAGGAATTGATTTCGGACTTACTTCAACTGTTCGTTTAGGGCTTGGATACCGTGGTGTGCGTGGATTAATTGACATCAGTGATTCATCAAACGCTTTGACTACAGACGACTACTATGTTCTTGACAGAACTAAAACGATTACTAATGCCGGTTACGTTGGAATATCTTTATTGTTCTAGTGGTCTGCAAAAGTGTAATACAGTTTTTCATTTGTATAGCCACGAATGCACGAATAAAAAAATAATTCATTTGTGCATTCGTGGCTCCAAATCTACCAGATTTGTATAGCCACGAATGCACGAATAAAAAAATCATTCGTGTGTTCGTGGTTCTAAATCTACCGGATTTGTATAGCCACGAATGCACGAATAAAAATAATTCATTTGTGAATTCGTGGCTCCAAATCTACCAGATTTGAATTGCCACGAATGCACGAATAAAAAAATCATTCGTGAATTCGTGGCTCCAAATCTACCAGATTTGAATTGCCACGAATGCACGAATAAAAAATAATGCACGAATAAAAGATAATTCATTAGTGAATTAGTGGTGCCAGATCTACACGGACTTTGTGATTTTGTATTAAATATTTAAAGATATGCTTTCTTTTCTCAAGATATTTATTTTCGTTTTTTTTGCGGCAACTTTAAGTTTCACGGGCAGAGCTTTTGGACAGTTAACTTTGAACGCTGCCGATAGTGGAGAGGTTGTTTCAGTAATAGATCTTCAAATGAAGCTGCGTAAACTATTGGATGCTGAAGCTGTGATGACCAGAAAGGTTATGCTTTGTATAGTTGACACTTTGCCGGGAGAACTTTCTGCAAGCTACGACTTGATTCAAATTCAGGATGAAATGGGCGAGGCTATTGTTCCTTATTTAGGCAAAGAAAATTCTGCAGAATTTACTGAATTGTCGTATGCTAAAGTGAACTTTTCAATTGAGGTTTTTAAAGCTGCTCGATTAGACAGTGTAACAGCAAAGTTGGCATTGAAAAAATGGCATGAAAGTACTGATAAAGTTAGCAGTTTTCTGAAAAAGATGTCCGCTCCCGTTAATGCGTATGAGCTAAAAATGTTGTTAAGTAAAAATATAGATCTCACTTTTGAAGAGCTGCATTATCATGTATATGGAGACTTTGCCTCTGATGTGATCGTCTATGAAAAGATCAGGAAAGGAATTCAGCAGTACGCAGATAAATTGAGCAATTTGATCGTTGAAAAGTTTCCCGAAAAATTTGTTGAAACCAAAGTCAAGATCGTTCAGAATTAATGTTTCTTCTCTTCTAATTCAATGATGTGTTCAATTTTTTTCTTGATGACTTTGATGGCATACACATTTGGAATGATTTTATCGCCATGAGTTAATGCATAGACTTTTGTAAACTCGGCGCCGAAATACAGGATGATCGCAGAATAGTAAACCCAGATCAATATTAAGATCACCGAACCTGCGGCTCCATAAATTGATGCGATCTCTGACTGACCAAGATAAGCTCCGATTGCAAATTTGCCAAGCATGAATAGTATAGAAGTAAAGGAAGCGCCGATCAGACAATCCTTTAAAACGACTTTCCCATCCGGCAATGTTTTGAAGATAACTGTAAATAGTAAGGTGATAATTGCAAAAACGATAAGTAGGTTAAGCGCATAGAAGAGATAGACTGTGTCCTTCGGGAAAATTCTTGATAATTCGTCACTTAAAATATCCATTACAGAATTGACGATCAATCCAACCAGAAGTAAGAAGCCAACCGATGCTATCATTGAAAAAGACATCAATCTGTTCTTAAGAAACTTCACAAATCCTTTTTTAGGTTTTGCTTCAATTCCCCAGATGTAATTTATTGATTCCTGAATTTCAGCAAATACTCCTGATGCTCCGATGATAAGTACAATCACTCCAATCGTAGTTGCAAATGTGTTTGATTTAGATAAGGTCACATTTTTGATCATCTCCTGTATCTGCATTGCGGCTTCATTTCCAACCAGTCCGTTGATCTGTCCAAAAATTTCTCCACGTACAGCCTCAGGGCCAAAAAAAACACCGGCTAAGCTAATGATAATGATCAGAAGCGGCGGTAGTGAAAAAATAGTGTAGTAGGAGAGGGCCGCACTTAATTTAATCCCATTGTCTTCAATAAACTCATTAAAACTTTCTTTGAGCAGGAAACCGGTTTGATATACTTTTCTTTTGATTTTATGATGTACTGATTTGCCACGCATTTGAATTGTTAGTTTTAGATGGATAAAGATAGGGATTGCTTTTTACTGAAAAGCAACCACAGCAGGTTTTCCGGATTCAAAATCACGAAAACCAATATCATTTGCTTTTAGTGAATTTAGTTTGAATATATTCTGACCAATATCAGGAATGGACGGGTAAAATGAAATTGAGAATTGGAAGGTTCCAAAGACGAGATAATCGTTTTTGATAAGGACTCCTATACCGATTTGAGAGTAGACCTTACTGTTGGTGAAATTTGTAAGCAGGTCGCCAAGCATACCGGCTGAATATGTGAGGTACGGGCCGAAACGAAATCCGATCCATCGCCAGGGAGCATAGAATTGAGTCTGAAATTTGATTAGTAATCGATCCGTTCCGTTCAATGTCAAACTATTGAATCCGGTGATTCCATTTGTTTCATTGATATTGATGCTTTCGTAGGACTTGCGATTGGTTCCGATTGTAACCTGTGGTTTTATAAATTGTCGGATTTTCCATTGCCCCACTTCCATAAGGTCAGTGAAGTAAGTTAGCCCGGCCAGAATAGTGCCCTGTTCTGCTTTAGAGGCTCTGTAATAAGTTCCATACTCAAGGTTGACACTTAGGTATCCCCAGGGCGCATAATTGCCCTTTGCAAAGCGAAGGCCCACGTAGGTTCTGCCAATCGAATTCCGGATCTGATATCCGCCGGTGATGCTGTATACTTTCCCAATCGGGACATCTTCAGTTAGTCCGAAGTTGAAAATGTATTTATCTTCAATATACTTCCTTCCTGAAACTCCAAAGCTTACCAGATAGAAGTCTTCATTTGAATAAATGTGAAAAGTATCAAGGACTTCCGGTGGTTTTTCTAAATAATGGATCCTTAGATAGCGGGCGGAAGAAATAAAGTTAGTTGTCCTGTTGTCCTCAGAATTTCCTTTGAAAATTTGCATAGAGTTCGCGGCCCAAAAGTCCTGAGTGTTTGATCTGAACCTTCTTTGGATATAGGTTGCTTCAGGCAGCGGGACGCTGTCTTTACTGAAGTATTGCGCAAAGTAAACTCCTGCAGCCCATTTAGCAAAAGAAGAGAAAAGGGGTCTGTCAACGGCGATTGATTTGTTAAAGTTTCCATATTGGTCAATTTCATAATGCAATGTTGAAGTTGCAAAAGTGTTTTTAATATTGGGAATAAAGTAATTTATTTTGAATGCACTCGAACCTGTAGTATGATACCAGGCATATTCATTTTGCGACTCGTGTCCAAATCCTAGAAAGTTTTTATCGGTAAGATTTATTACCAACTTTTCCGGAGAAACAGCCACTCTTGGAATAATACTCCATCGGTCATGTTCTATGATATAGACATCTACCGAATCCGAATTTTTTGATGTTAATTTGAAAGAGAAAGCAACTTCGCTTACATAACTTTTTGTTCTGACCAAACGTTCTGATTCTTTGACAAGCAACGAATCAAACAATTGGTTTTTGTGGAAAAGCAGTAAGTTTCTTATCGTGATATTCTGTGACTTTATATGAACGGTATTGCCGGCTTTGGGTAAGAATCCATCGGTTGTCCTGGTGGTATCCTTTACGGAGTAACCAAACGGGTCCAACGTTTTGAATTCAATTTTTCTAATGACCTTTCCTTCGTAGGCTTTGTATGATTTTGGAATGACTTTTCTAGCCGGAATTACTTTGCCTTTTTTACCAGGGATCACTGCGTCTATAGGCTTAAAGATAAGTCCATAAATGAATTTTGTGAATTTCCCTTTTTTTGAATATGATTCAATGTCTTTATAAATAGCAGCTGAGTCTTTTTGTTCAGGTTGAGTTTGTGCAAAAGATTTCATGTTTATAATCACACAAGCCAGCAAAAACACAATTGAGCGCATCTTTATCTAAAGTATGTAGTAATTGGTAAGTAGTGAGTAGCAAGCCGATTCATGCGTGTAAACTTTCGATCTTAATTTACCCATTCTAATCCGAAATCCGCATATCGAAATTATTAATAATTAATCCCGAAAGCTATCTGGATTCATTTTTCATTCTCATTCCTCTTCTTCTCCTCTGCATCCTTTTTCTTCCTTGCCGCTTCTCTTTCCTTCTTATTAAAATAGCCTTTCAGCAAAATATTGTGTTTGGCAGCCTCCATGTTTTCATTGAGGCCCTTGCTGCTTTTATTCAGGTTCTTCATTGTCTGGCTCAAGTTTTCAGCAATTGCAGAATCCTGAATGAGACGCCCAAGAGTACCTTTTCCACTATTTATTTTCGACATGATTTCAGCGAGTTGTTCTGAAATGACTTCGGCATTGCCTGCAGTTACTTGCAAACTTAGCATAATTGCATCAGTTTCCACCGGTTCAATTGACAATAATACTTGTCCGTCTTTGGCCATAGGAGATTCTGATCCGCCCTGTGAAATTGTCAGAAGTCTGTCACCGATCAATCCCTCTGACCCAATTGCAACTTCACAGTCCGATTTAATGAATTTTTGAATTTCTTTTTTTATGACCATGTCGACCTTTACTGTTGAATCATTGATGATGATAATATTGTCAATTGTTCCAACATTGATTCCGGAAAAGCGTATGTTATTGCCCACTTGAAGTCCGCTAACATTGTAAAATGTGGAAGTGAGCCTGAACGTAGGATTGAAAAGATTCTTTTGCTTTCCAATAATAAATATAGTCAACACGAAAAGGGCAAGTCCGCCGGCAACAAAGATGCCGAGCCGAGATTTAAATTTTTGCGATGTATTTTTCATTGTACTTTATTTTAGATGGTTTTTAATGAAAGAAAGACTTGATCAATTCGTCATGAGAATTTTCGAATTCTTTTAACGTACTTTCTTTGTGTACTTTGCCTTCATCGAGCATTGCAATTCTGTTGGCAGTATGACGAGCGCAATTCAAATCGTGAGTGATAATAATTGACGATGTTTTGTATTTCTTCTGAACTTCCATGATGAGGATGCTGATTTCTTCAGACGTTACCGGATCGAGTCCTGTTGTGGGCTCATCATATAAAATGATCTCGGGGTCAACGATGATCGTTCGGGCAAGACTGATTCTTTTTCTCATACCACCAGAAAGTTGTGAAGGCATCTTGTCAATTGTTTCTGCTAAACCAACATTCTAAAGGACTTCCTGAACTTTGTTGTCTATATCGGTATCAGACAGTTCTTTTTTTATTCTTCGCAAAGGAAATTCCAGATTTTGCCTCACGGTCATCGAGTCATAAAGAGCTCCGCTTTGAAAGAGAAATCCTGTTTTCTGCCTTAAAAGAGCCAGCTCTTGCCGTGTAGAATTTTCAACATCTTTTCCGAATAAGCTTATTGTTCCGCTATCATAAGTGAGTAAGCCAACTATGCATTTTATCAATACAGATTTTCCTGTGCCTGACTTTCCAAGTACAACCAGATTTTCACCTTTGTACAGGTTTAAAGAAATATCCTTCAGCACTTCTTGTGTACCAAATGATTTGCTCAGATTTTTTATTTCTATTACTAGTTCTCCCTTGTCATGGGAAACAAAATGATCTGATGTTTCTGTTTCTTTTATGTTCATGAAATTATCATGTCTGTGATCTGTACTGCGATCATATCAACTATAATTACCAGAAGCGATGCAAGTACTACCGCAGAATTCGCTGCTTTGCCAACGCTTTCTGTTCCCCTGCCGGCATTGTATCCTTTATAACAACCAACAACACCGATTACCGCTCCAAAGAAAAATGATTTGATAACAGCGGGAATAAAATCGATAAATTCAACATGTTTGAAAGCTTGGGCGAAGAAAAGTAAGAAGGAGACATCGCCTTTTATATTGGCACCAACCCAACTGCCAAGAATTCCCAATGCATCAGCATATAAAACAAGAAGTGGTATCATCAATGTAGCAGCAAGAACTCGGGTAACAACCAAGAATCTCATTGGATTCGTGGAAGAAACTTCCATTGCGTCAATTTGTTCTGTGACCATCATCGAACCAAGTTCGGCGCCCATTCCTGATCCTACTTTTCCTGCACAAATAAGTGCTGTTATCACCGGTCCCATTTCTCTGATCAGCGAAACGGCTACCATTCCCGGCAACATTGTAACCGCGCCGAAATCTACCAATACTGGTCTTGACTGGATCGTGAGAACTAGTCCCATGATTGCTCCAGTGATAGAAACTAACGGTAATGTTTTGTAGCCAATAATGAAACATTGGTTTAGAAATTCTTTGAATTCAAAATTCCTGGAGAATGTTTCCCGAAAAATCCGACCAATAAAAAGCGTCGCATCAGCAATATCAGTTATAAAGTTGCTCTTGATTTCACTTTTGATTTTTTTGCTTTCCATTCATTATCGCTCCTTTCTTGTTTCTGTTTTCACTCTATTTCACTAATATTCTTCATTCATAGCTATCAATTCACTATTCATAAGGAATCCCCAAGGCATATAAAGTCCTTGGGGAATTCCGGTAAACACACAAAACCACAATTTACTCACTAACAATAACCAGATATTTTGAAGCACTCCAAAATTTTTCCGGGTTAGTTATTATAATATTTTTTACAAGGTCTTTGTTCTTTTCATCGGTTTCAAGAGTGTAAGAATCGGAGGGGTGATTCGTTACGATCTTAATTTCACTGTTGATTGAAATATTTCCTGTTTGGGTGTAATCAATTTTTGTGAATTTGCTATTGTCAAAATCTTTACTCAATTGAGTTGTTTTTCCAATGCCAAGCAATCCGCCTTTTTTATCGATGATCTTCGAATCCTGAAGGTCTTTCGATTTTCCGACAACATAATATGCAGTATGCAATGCAGTTGTTTTGGATTCTATATCCTGAGCTTTCGCACTATTTTCTTCTTTCAAAATGGTAACCGATGTGTTTAACTGTGCAATCTCCACACTTAAATTATTCAACTTTTCATTTAATGCTACTAATTCAGCATCTTTTGTAGCAAGTTGATTCGTTAAGGTCGCAATTGTTTTTTCAAGCCCTGCATTTTTCGAAGAAGAGTTTTTCAACTTCTTAGTTAACTCAGCAAGTTTTTTCCGGTTTTGATCCATCAGATCATTGATCGCTGCGATCTCGTTATTGATCTTTGTCCTTTGATTTGGTTTTAATTCTCCCGGCTTATCAGAAGTTACGGTAATGATCTTTTGCTTGATGGCCACTGAGTCAAGATTGCTTTCTACCTCATTGAATGTTAGAACAAATTCATTGATTGATTCATTTCTTTCATTTAGTAAAGCAATTAGGGAGTCTTTTTCAGGATCGGTTTCGGCTGAATTCTGCTGGTTGCATGCGGTAAATCCAATTGCCGACAAGGCGAGTAATGTGAAGATTAATTTATTCATTGTTGTTTTTGGTTAATTCAGATGAAAATGGTGCAGCTAGTGGTAGCCCTTACTGAAGGCAAATGACAGAATTTCTGTAGAGCTATATGTTATATAATTTCAAAGGATACTTGCATCTTTCACACCTTTTTTCATTTTTGAACGAATTTGAGGTTTTATGGTTGTTGGAGGGATAATTTATGATTTGGGTTAGATGCGAAACCTGTGAATTGTGTAACTTTAATATATAGTTATGCAACATTATTTAGTGTAGTTATGATGACCTTTACTTAAACTTCTTAATGAACGAAATCACTTGAAAATATATATTAAAAATATGGTGAGTGCCAGTTGCAGAGTCATTGTAAAAGATGAATTGAAAAAACTGGGATTGCATTTTGTATTTATTGATCTCGGTGAAGTGGAGATCATGGAGAATTTAACACATGATCAAAATAATAAACTTAAAACCAATCTTCGAAGTGCAGGTTTTGAACTTCTTGATGACAAACGCTCAGTTCTGATAGAAAAGATAACTGCTACCATAATTGAAATGGTGCATTATAATGAAGAGTTTATAAAAGTTAATTTTTCAGAATATCTGAGTGATAAACTAAAAAGAGATTATACCTATTTAGCAAATTTATTTTCCGAAGTTCAGGGAACAACTATTGAGCAATTTGTGATTGCGCATAAAGTTGAAAGAGTAAAGGAGCTTTTAATTTATGGTGAATTAAATGTTACGGAGATCGCCTGGAAAATGAATTACAGCAGCGTCGCACATTTATCAAATCAGTTTAAGAAAGTTACAGGATTGACACCTTCGTTTTTCAGACAAATGGCGGATAAGAAACGTCAACCAATAGAAGAAGTAGGAGTCGTGAAAGTCAGTAATCCAAATTAGATTATTGCAAGAATTTTATAGTAATTAATTTCAAAAAGGTGCAAGAATCGCAATATGCAAGGAGTTTGATTGAAGCCAGCAGAGATCCATTGGTTACAATTTCTATTGAAGGAAAGATAATGGACATGAATCAGGCCATGATGAACATGACAGGTCTTTCTCGTGAAGAATTGACAGGGTCAGATTTTATGGAGTACTTCACAGACTCTTTCAAGGCACGTGATGTTTACAAAGAAGTATTTGCGAGCGGATTTGTTAAGGATTATCCTCTTACTATGAAAGATCATCACCTTACAGATGTACTTTTCAATGGTTCCGTATATATGGACGGTAAAGGCCAAACGTTAGGAGCTGTTGTAGTTGCACGAGATATTACTGAGCAAAGAAGAATTGAAAGTGAGTTGACTGAAGCAAGGGATTTTGCTGAGCTGGCAACTGGAATTGCTGAAGTGGCTCAGGGGAAAGCAGAAGAAGCGACCAGAATTGCAGAAGACGCTATGAAAGCTAAACAGCAATTTCTTTCAAATATGAGTCACGAGATACGAACGCCAATGAATGCAATTATTGGTTTTACGAAAGTTGTTTTAAAAACAGAATTGACTGCAAAACAAAAAGAATATTTAACAGCAATAAAAATGAGTGGTGATTCATTGATCGTATTGATCAATGATATCCTTGATCTTGCCAAGGTAGATGCCGGGAAAATGACATTTGAGGAAACGCCATTCAAAATGGCAGAGTCAATCACTTCTATGCTTCATTTGTTTGAGCCCAAAATTCAGGAAAAGAATCTGGTACTGGAAAAGAATTATGACAACAAAATACCTGAAGTATTGGTTGGTGACCCTGTAAGATTACACCAGATCATATTAAACCTTATAAGTAATGCGGTCAAATTTACTTCGAATGGGACCATTGTTGTAAGTGTTAAGTTAGCAAGTGAAGACGAAGAAAATGTTGTTCTTAAATTTTCAGTTTCAGATACAGGAATTGGAATAGAAGAGAGTAAAATTGCCCGGATTTTTGAGAATTTCCAGCAAGCATCAAGTGGAACATCCAGATTATACGGAGGAACAGGTTTAGGATTGGCAATAGTCAAGCAATTGGTGGAGAGCCAAGGTGGGAGCTTACAAGTTGAAAGTGAGATGGGAATTGGTTCTAATTTTAGTTTTGTTTTAAGTTTTAAGAAGACCACTGAAGAAGCCGCTTCAAATTATGTAATTGATGTATTGAGTACTGAAAAGAAAAATATTAAAGTTCTGGTAGTTGAAGACATAGCTTTAAACCAATTGTTGATGAAAACATTGCTCGATGATTTTGGTTTTGAACGTGATATTGCTGAGAATGGAAGCATTGCAATTGAAAAACTTCAGACGAATATTTATGATGTTGTATTGATGGATCTCCAAATGCCTGTAATGAATGGTTTTGAAGCAACCGACTATATCAGAAATGTTTTAAAGTTGGAAATTCCCATCATTGCTTTGACGGCTGATGTTACGACTGTAGACTTGCAGAAATGCAAATCAGTCGGCATGAACGATTACATTGCAAAGCCTGTTGATGAAAAGCTTTTGTATAGTAAGATTATTAATTTAATTTCTAAACGATTAATCACAGATCTTGCAGGTGATCTTGCAGATAGTTCAGTTAAATTAAAAAATACAATTGAGAAAAAAAGAAGTATAAATCTCGATTATTTAAAATCACTAACTAAGTCAAGTCCGAAATTAATGATGGAAATGATCTCTATTTATTTGGAGCAGACGCCATCGTTATTAACAACGATGAAGTCTAGTGTAAAAAGTAAAAATTGGGCACTGCTTCAAACTACAGTTCATAAAATGATCCCTTCATTTTCTATTGTTGGTTTGGGTGGAGATTCGGAGGATTTAGCGAGGAAAATACATGAATTAGCCGGATCTCTCATGCAGGAAGAAGGTATAGAAAAAATGGTACTTGAAATGGAAACTATCTGTAGTCAGGCTTGCATTGAATTAGCTGAGGAATTGAAGGAAATGAAAAATAAGAATAAGGAGTAATAACATCAATAAAATTAATTATAATGGAAAGTAAGATCCGCATTTTTTTAGTTGACGATGATGAACTTTTTTTAAAGTCATTAGAACTGAAATTCATGGCTGAAGCAGATTTTGAAATTGAAACTTTTGTTTCAGGGGAAGAATGTATTAAAAGTCTGGGAAATACGCCGGATGTTATCATACTCGATTACCATTTAGATGGCATAGATAAAAATGCTATGAATGGTATAGAAGTTCTGGATAAGATTCTGGAGTTAAAAGTGAGATTCCTGTAGTCATGCTTTCATCTCAAGACAAGATTGAAGTAGCGATTATGTGCATGCACCACAAAGCATTTGATTATGTTGTGAAAAGCGAAACAGCTTTTGTTCGTCTCCAAAAAATTATAACAAGGATTTTTGATATGAGAAAGATGGAGAAGACGTTGAATTGGTATATTGACAGAGCTTAAATTAGCGAATAACGAATAACGAAAGGCTATCGTAGGAAACTGATCTCTTGCGATAGCCTTTCGTTATTCACTAAAATCTGTTAAGTGTTTTCGTAATAAACTTTCCAAGCGCATGATTGAACTCATCTACTTGTTCAAGGTTGGACAAATGACCGGCTTCTTCGATAATTACAAGCGATGAATTTTTGATTCCTGTATTTAGAATTTCTGCTTTGGCAGGAGGAGTAATTACATCTTCTTTCCCGCAAATTATGAGTGTCATCAATGAGATCTCGCTTAGTATCGGGCAGGTGTCGCTTCGATTGGCAAGGGCAGACAAAGTAGCGGAGATGGCACTTGGAGAAGTGGTAAGGATCGTCTCGTGTATATCAGAAACAAGTTTTTTATTGGTGTCAAAGGTGTTCTTGCAGAAAAGATTTTTAACCGAAGCATCTGCATAATCACCCAATCCCTCAGCTTCAATTTTCTTAATGCTATCGAAACGCTTTTCTCTTCCTTCAGCAGTATCCGGATTGCATTGAGTATCACATAATACAAGTACTTCGAAGCGTTCCGGGTATCGATGTGCTGCATTGAGCAGTATGTATCCGCCCATTGATAAACCGCAGACGATCGCTTTTTTTATTTGCAGAGCATCCATAAAATCAATCAGGTCGTCAGCAAATAAACCTATGCTAGATTCTTCTTTTCCTGATGTTGATTTTCCAAATCCACGGATATCATAGGCAATAACACGATGTCTGGCCCGTAAAAATTCAACTTGTGGTTGCCATGTTTCTTTATTGAATGGGAAACCATGGATAAAAATTATTGGAATCTCACTAGTCCCAAAGTCATCATAACAAATGGTGGCATCGCCAATTTTGATATTGATTTCGCTTCCGCTGATTACATCCATTTTAGTTGTCATTGCTACTTTCTTGTAAAAGTATCCCTTTTATAGATGCGATAGCTTTTCTTTTTTCTTTTTCTTTTATTTAACATGTTTCTTTGTTTTTAAAGAAATTTGGCAATGTTTTAGTTTGTAAGTCAAGTTTGAATTGAGGTTTTTCTCTATCTTAGCTACAAATAATTTTTAAATCCACTTATGAATAGATTTTGTTACATCGTTTTGGTTTTGCTTTTATTTATTGCGACGCTGAATGATACTTCTGCTCAAGTAAAAATTGACTGGAAGAGTGACATTGAGTTTGTCAAGACTGAATTGCCAAAAAAGCATAAAGATCTGTTCTTTCAGTTTTCTAGGGACAATTTCGAAAAAAATTTAGATCAGTTGTCGAATCTTCCTGATACACTTAGTGATTTATATTTTGCTTTGATGTTGCAAAAGTTATTGTTAAAGTTGGCGATGCACATACCACTACGCGCTATTACGATTTCCTTAATAGAGAAAAGTCGCTTCCCTTTTCATTTGTTTGGCTTTCTGATGGATTGACAATAAATAGTACAACAAAGCAAAATTCTGAAATACTTGGGGGAAAATTAAAGAAGGTAAATGGTTATCCTGTTGAAGTAATTATCGATAGCTTAAGTACGCTTTTTGTTTTTGACAATGAAGCCGGCAAGAAAGTTAGCATTCCTACATTATTGTTGTTCGAAGAGTTACTTGATTTTTTTGGATTTCTAAATGGAGGCCTTCCTGTTGTTGAAGTTGAATCAGAAGTTGGAGAGTTGATATCATGTCAGTTGAAGCCGGGAAAGCTCAATACTGATTCAATAGTTGAAATTAAACCTGATGCAAAACCTTTTTATCGGGAAAGTGCGGATTTGTTTTTTGCTGAAAAATATTTTTTTGAAGATTCAATTTACTACATCCAATATAACAAATGCTGGAGCCGCGAATTGGAAAGGGCGTATGGTAGTAAGAATAGAGCGAAAGACATGCCCTCATTTGTGGATTTTGAACAGACCGTATTTAAAACGATTAGAGAGAGACCAATTAAAAAGTTGATAGTTGACATTAGATTTAACTCAGGAGGATCTTCATTGCAAGGAACTGATTTTATTAAGCAATTCGCAGGTTATGATTTTCTTAATAAAAGAAATATGATGTACGTTGTAATTGGTCGTCGGACATTTTCTTCCGGTATATTGAATGTATTGGATTTTAAGCGACTTACTAAAGCAGTTACAATTGGTGAAGAAACAGCGGGAAGGCCAAATCATTTTGGAGAGGTGGAAATTCTCAAATTGCCTTCTTCTCAAATGAGCGTTTACTATTCTACGCATTATTTTAAATGGTCGAATGAAAAAAAAGATTCGATAGAGCCGGACGTTAAATGTCCGGTTAGTTTTACGGATTATAAAAATGGGGTGGACCCTGTTTATGATTACGTGAGGAAACAAAAATAAATCGCAAAAAGACCGGTAAGCAGGACCTTTATTCTGTCCATACTTACCGGTCTTTTAAACTTTTAAACTTTTTACTTAAACTTAACTTGAGTATAAGTTTAGGTTTGAGTATAAAGTTAAGGAGTTAAGCCATCTCCGTCAAATCAACAGGAACAACTTGCGTAACTCCCTGTTCAACCATCGTAATACCATACATAATGTCTGTAGCAGCCATCGTACGTTTATTGTGAGTGATGATAATGAACTGTGAGTCCTGAGAGAATTTACGGATGATATTGTTAAATTTATCGATGTTCATGTCATCTAATGGGGCATCAACCTCATCAAAGATACAGAACGGTGCCGGTTTCAATAAGTATATACCAAACAGTAGGGCAGTTGCCGTAAGTGTTTTTTCTCCTCCTGAAAGCTGACTGATCGAAAGCGGACGTTTTCCTTTTGGTTTTGCAATGATCTGTACATCACTTTCTGTCGGATTAGATGGATCCATTAATACAAGATCACAATCATCATCCTGAGTGAAAAGAGAACGGAATACTTTAATGAAGTTTTCACGGATCATTGTGAATGCAGTCATGAAATTATCTTTCGCTGTGATCTCTATCTCTTCAATCGTTTTCAATAAAGATTCTTTTGCTCGCGCCAGGTCGTCTTTCTGAGTAATGATGAATACATGACGCTCACTAATCTCCGTATAAGCTTCTATGGCCATCGGATTGATCGGACCGTAATTATCAAGCTGACCTTTTTGCTTGTTTACCTTCTCACGTAACTCTTCTTCGTTGTATTCCGGATTCGGGTCTTTCTCGATGATCTCATTGATGTCAATATTGAATTCAACACTCAATCTTTCTTTCAATGAATTCAAAGAGATTTTCAATTCCATCGTCTTGTCTTTGATGGCAGTTCCCAATTGGTCACATTGCTCTCTCTGATGACGGATGTTTCTGATCTTTGTTTCCAGTTCATCAATTGCGCCTCTTGATTTGAAATACTCAGCTTCAATAGCGGCAACCGTTTGATCAAGAACTTCTTTCTCTTCATAGAGTCCGATCAATTGAGAATCGAAATCTGTCGAAGTATCCAGCAATTCTTTGATACGAAGCTGAACGTTTTCTACTTCTTCAGTATTTGTAACGATGTTTTTATTCAACGTTTCCTGAAGACCTGTTTTGTATGTATGATCACGAATAATATTCGCAATTTTATTTTGCTGTTGAATTACCTGAATGTGATGCTGATTATAGCCTGTACTTTGACCGTTCATAGTCTCTGTAAGCAAGTTGAAATCAGATTGCATATTGGTAAGCTGTCCTGTGATATCATCATGCTGTAACCGAAGTTGCAGCAAATGCTCCTGGAAGCTCAGGTTATTCTGTTGAAGCGTGTCGTCTATTGCATGCAATTGAACGTACAATCCGTCAACGATCTTTTTATTGTTTTCGACAGAAGTAAATAAATGTTCTGCTTTATTCTTCAGTGAAGAGAATTCATGCGTAGCCTTATTTACTTCCTGATTCAATCTGTTCTTTTCAGAAGTCAGTCTCTCTTTACTCTGTTTAGAGAATTGTAGTTTAGTCTGAACTTCATCACGAGCGATCTTTGTTTTTTCTAATTCTCCTGAAAGTGTTGAGATCTCTTTGGAAAGTGTTTCAAGATGTTTAGCACGACCAATTCGCTTTCCGTCAAACAAGCCAACTGAACCGCCTGATAAAGCATGACGTGTCCGACAGAACTTACCATTCTTGGAAATGAATGACATTCCCGAATTGTCTTTCTGTAAAAACGGTGTGTTCTCTTGATTTTCTGTTACTACATATACATTGCGTAGTAAATAATTACAAAGATCCTGATACTTCTCTTCAACATCAATAATGCTCAATGCAGGAATGCAATCCTGAATTGTAGATGCATCCGAAACCTGAGTGCCTTCAAAATTTTTCAGAATGAAAAAGTTTGCTCGGCCTTTAGAGGCTTCACTTAGTAAGTTTACTGCTTTGCTAGCTTCTTCAATGTTCTCGATCACGAAGTAGTTCATATAAGGATCGAGGTAATTTTCGATCGCTGACTTATATTCAGCCTGGCAATTTAGAATTTCAGAGAAGAGTGGAGCGCGATTTGAGAAAGGAGAGTTTTTACGGAGATAGCGTAATGACTCCGGATATCCTTCTAAGTTCTCAAGTAAGCTTTTTGTAAGATTGAATTCGTTTTGTTTAGCATCCAATTTACGGCCTTCAGAAATTACTTCTTCAGTATATTTCTTCAACTCCTCATCAAGACGAATAATATCGTGTGCTAAATTTTCTTCGCCTTCGAGCAAGCTGTTCAATGCAGTTTCTTTTTCTTCTTTCAAAGAGCGGGAAGATTCTGCTTTGGTATGCAGATCATCATGTTCAACTTGCTTAGCAGTTGTGTCTGACGATAAACGGTCGATTTCTTTTTGTAATGAATCTTTTTTAGTCTGAGTGATAGCTAGACTCTTTTCAGATTCATGCATTGATACCTGAATACCTTGAGCTTCAGAGGTCATGCGATGAATATCGCTTTTCATCTGATCGTGACTGCTTCTGGTTACATCAAGTGTAGCTTTTAGTTCAGTCAGCTGATTTTGCAGAAGTTCAAGAGCAGCTTCTTCATTAAAACGATCTTCGTCAATTTGCTTTAATTGATCCTGAGTTGCAATAAGGTTTGCTTTGTCAGTAGCAAGCTGATTAGATAGTGACGCTTCTTTATCTTTTAGGTGAGTAAGTTTTTCATTACTTACTTTTTTATCGTTTTCATATTGGCGAATAAAAGAAACTTTATCGTTCAATACTTTTTGTGATTCAGAAAGTTCTTTTTCGCGATCAAGGGCAAGCAATTTCACATGTTGCAATTCAGCTTCATTCGTATCGAGTTGAGTATCGAATGCGATCTTATCTTCTTGCTGTTTTGTTTCCTGAGCTTGTAAATCATCGAAAGTTTGCTTACTGCCGGAGATAGTGAACAACGCTAATTCAGTAGAAAGTTCTTTATAAAGTTCTTTCAGTTTATAGTAGCGTTCTGTTTTCTTCGCCTGAGATTCGAGTTGTTTCATGTTTCTCTCGATCTCGAAAAGCAAGTCATCAACACGTTTCAAGTCATTATCTGTATCTTCTAATTTCTGTAGCGTTTGTTTTTTACGGATCTTGTATTTAGAGATTCCGGCTGCTTCTTCGAGAAGATTCTTGATCGCATTGTGTTTGTCGTTCAGGATCTCATCTACCATCTTTAATTCGATGATAGCATAACTATCAGAGCCAATACCTGTATCGAGGAAGAGGTCCGTAATGTCTTTCAGACGACAAGTTACATTGTTAAGCAAGTATTCACTTTCGCCGGTACGATAAAGTCGGCGAGTGATGGTTACAGTGCTGTATTCAGTAGGGAGAATGTTTTTTGTATTCTCAAACGAAAGTGATACTTCCGCTAAGCTCGCAGGTTTACGGTTTTTATTTCCGTTGAAACTGATGTTCTCCATTTTCTCCGAGCGGAGCATACGGGTTTTTTGTTCACCCAATACCCATCGGATAGAATCGACAACATTCGATTTTCCACTTCCATTTGGACCGACAATAGACGTTACACCTTTATCAAAGTGAATCGTAACTTTATCTCCGAAGCTTTTAAAGCCCTTTATTTCTAAACTAGTTAACCGCATAAAAAATAATTGTTTCTTCTTTTAAACACTAAGATCACTGTGTTTTTTGCCACGAATTCACGAATGGATTTTTTTTTATTCGTGAATTCGTGGCAAAAAAACACGAGCTAATAAACACTAAGTTCATTATGTTTTTTGCCACGAATTCACGAATGGATTTTTTTTATTCGTGAATTCGTGGCAAAAAAACACGAGCTAAGTGGTTTACACTGTCGCGCAAAAATAACTTATTTAGTGTGCAACGCCAGAATTGTTAATAACTCAATTGAACTGTGGAGAACCTTGTCCTTCATCCGAAAAGTGCATGGTGACAACGTTATGACACACAATTTAGGAAAAGGATGGATATTTCGGCAATAATTTGAAAATGAAAATTTCAAAAAAGCGAATTCAATTTGGTTATGATGTTAAAATGAATAAATTGCGACCAATTACTGAAAAGTCAATGCTTTTTGTCATTAAGAAATAACTGAAAAGTTGGCTGCGTAGATGAAAGTCTTGCTTTTCAGTTGTTTAGACGTTAGCAAATTAGTTTTGGTTTTAAGTATCCAATTTATACTTTTACCACCCACATTAACGAAAAATTAACAAAATTCAAATATAGACTATGGGACGAAAGTTATACCTATCACTCGTCGTACTAATTTTACTCGGATTCACTGCTTCTGCTCAGACAGGTGAAATTCGTGGTAAAATTACTGAGAAAGCTACTTCTGAGGGAGTTCCTTTTGCCAGTGTAACCGCAAAGATGAACAATAGTATTGTTCAGGGAGCGGTGACAGACATCGATGGAAATTATGTTATCAAGCCATTGAACCCCGGCAAGTACGATATTGAAGTTACTTCGGTAGGGTACCAACCTGCGAAAGAGATCGGTATCATCGTTTCTGTCGATAAGATTTCCTTCGTGAATCTTTCCATAGGAAAAGGAATCGACATCAAAGAATTTACGGTTACGGAATACAAGGTGCCTTTGATTGACAAAGGTAACCCTGCAACGCAAGTAACGATCGACCGTGAGCAGATCACACAAGCTCCGACACGTGATGTGAATTCGATTGCATCTCAAGGTGCCGGTGTATTCCAGAAAGACGAAGGCGGCGCGTTAAATATCCGTGGTTCTCGTTCTGATGGTACTGCATATTATGTAGATGGTATTAAAGTTCGTGGTGGACTAGGTCTTCCGCAAAAAGGAACAGAGCAGATCACGGTAATTACCGGTGGTGTTCCTGCACAATACGGAGATGCAACGGGCGGTATCATTTCGGTAACGACTCGTGGACCTTCTAAAGAGTGGAGTGGTGGTGTCGAATTAGCGACATCTGAGTTACTTGATAAGTATGGTTACAACCTTGCTTAATTTGACATTTCCGGTCCGCTTTATTCTTCAAGAGACACAACAAAGAAATCAGATCAGGCTATTGCCGGATTTTTCATTGCAGGTGAGTATCAGTATGACAAAGACCCGACACCAACAGGTATCGATGTATATAAAGTGAATGATGACCTATTAGATGATGTTCGTTTGCATCCATTAGTGCGTTCACCACAAGGTGCTAATTATATTCACCGGTCGCATTATTTTACAAATGATGATCTTACAATTCAGAAATACCGTGAAAACGTTTCTGCAAGTGCATACCGATTAAATGGTAAATTAGATATTCGTCCGGCGAAAAATGTGACATTAACATTTGGTGGGTCACTTGAACATACAGACCAGAATGTATATATCGATTCATATTCATTAATGAATTATGATCAGAATCCACAAACTGTAGCTACCAACTGGAGAGTATTTGGAAAAGTGACTCAACGTTTCAATTCTGATGGGAAAGACAAATCTTCTTCTGTATTGAAGAATGCTTATTACTCAGTTCAGGTTGATTATTCTAACAATCATTCTGTAACACAAAGCAAGCAACATAAAGACAATCTTTTTGATTACGGATATGTAGGTAAATTTCAAAGCACTGCAGTTCCATTCTATGGAACAGTTCTTTCAGATTCTACGGTTAATGGTGATGACAGTTTGATCTTAATCCAAACTGCAAATTTAGACACCAATGTTGTTTTCACTCCAGGAACTCAAAATCCGTATACTACTAATTACACTTCGCAATATTATGAGTTGACAGATCCTTTTGGAACATCAGGCTATCAGGCGAATTTAAATGAAATCCTTTTAAATGGTGGTTTATTAAATGGTGATAACCGTTCAGGATTGAACGTATATGGTATTTGGTCAACTCCGGGTCGTGTACGTACAGGTTATAGCATTGATGATAATAGCCAGACACGTGTTAGTGCAAATGGATCAGTTGATATCAAGAATCACAACATTGTACTTGGACTTGAATATGAGCAACGGACAGATAAGGGCTATACAGTTACTCCGAATTCATTGTGGCAGTTAATGCGTCAATTGGGTAACCAAAAAATGTCAGGTGTTGATCCGGGATCGGCTTCTTACAGTACATTCTATCAAGGAAATAATGCATTCACATTCGTAAATTATTCTCAGGCTGCGTACACACCAACTACTGATGCTGACGGAAACGTTGTAAAGAGCTTTTATGAAAATGTTCGTGATGCCTTTGGTATTGGTTACAGCGATACAATTCAGACTGATGCTTTTGCTCCGGGTCAGTATTCTTTGGATATGTTCACTGCTGATGAGTTATTGAACAACGGAAGTTCAGTTGTTAACTATTATGGATATGATTACAAAGGAAATGTAGAAAATTCAAATTCATGGAATCTGAATAATTTCTATACTGATAAAGGTGATGATGGAAATAATATCCGTAGAATCGACGCTTTCAGACCTACATATATTGCAGGATTTGTTCAAGACAGATTTACGTTTGATGATGTGATCTTCAATATTGGTGTTCGTATCGATCGTTTTGATGCGAATCAATTTGTTTTAAAAGATCCATACTCATTATATGATATCAAACCTGCATCAGATCCAAGTGTAGTGGGTTTAGCAAAACACTCTGATGGAAGTAACTATGTACCGGGCAACATCGGTGACGATTACGCTGTTTATGTAGATAATTCTGAGAATCCAACAGAAGTTCTTGGTTACAGAGATGGTAATCAATGGTACAATGCTGAAGGTGTGGGAATCACAGATCTTAAACCATTATTGGAAACTGCCAATGGTGGAATTCAGCCATACGTAAGCAACTACGATGATTTCAAAACGAACAGAGTAAATACAAATGCATTTAAGGATTACGATCCTCAAGTGAATGTAATGCCGCGTATCGCCTTCTCATTCCCAATTTCTGATGAGGCCTATTTCGCTGCCCATTATGATATCTTGACTCAACGTCCGCAGAATTTAAATCTGGTACGATTTGATCCTATCTCTTATTTGAGTTGGGCACAAGGTATTGGAGGGAACTTCAGTAACCCTGATCTTAGACCGGAAACAACAACAGATTACGAAATCTCATTCCAGCAAAAGATCTCTAAGAGTTCTGCCTTCACGATTTCAGCGTTCTACAAAGAGTTGAGAGACATGGTTCAGATCATCAATCTTGATTTTGCCTTTCCTGTAAAATACAGTACATATGGTAACATCGACTTTGGAACAGTAAAAGGATTGTCATTTGCTTATGATCTTCGTCGTACGAGCAATGTACGTATGAACGTTAGCTACACAATGCAGTTTGCTGATGGAACAGGATCAGATGCATCTACAAGTTCAGGAATTCTTTCTCAAGCGGGACAAACAAATCTTCGTGAGATCAAGCCTTTGAGTTTTGATCAACGTCACACTTTCATTACGTCATTCGATTTCCGTTATGATTCAGGAAAAAATTATACAGGACCAATTTGGTTCAACAAACAGTTTTTTGCTGATGCAGGTTTGAATTTAGTATTCCGTGCCGGTTCTGGTACGCCTTACACTCGTCAGTCTAACATTACACCGACAGCCGATTTCACAACTACTGCAAATAGCCGTAAAGTGATCTCAGGACAGATCAACGGATCACGTTATCCATGGCAGTTCAAAATTGATGCGAAGATCGACAAGAACTTTACCATCAAAACAGGAACAAAGAAGAATGGCGAAGCACGTAAAGAAGTTTATGCAAATATCTACCTGCAAGTATTGAATGTATTGAATACACTTAACGTGTCAGCAGTATATGCTGCAACAGGTAGTCCAAGTGATGATGGTTACATCAGCTCACCGGGCGCACAAAGCTCGATCGCTTCTAAAGTTAGTCCGCAAGCATACATGGATCTTTATCGTGTTGCTGTTGACGATCCGGATAACTATAGTCAACCGCGCCGTATTCGTTTAGGTGTTCAGTTTAATTTCTAATCTCGACAAATCACTCTTAACCAATGAAAAGATATATATATACCGCTTTTTTATTCCTCAGTATTGTAGGAACATCAATAGCAAGGGAGAATGTCAATTCGGGAAATCGCAGTTCAGCACCACAGCAAGGGAATCAGATCTTTGCAGGTTGCGAACCGTCAAAGTCCCGTGCTGATCTTAATATCAACAATGTTCGTACTCCTATATGGATCAACGGAGATATGTGGTGGGATCTTTCAGGTGATGCACTTTATGAAGTGCCGGTTGGATCAGGGAAACATTCATTGTTTGCCGGAGCGATCTGGATCGGTGGACTTGAAGCAGGTTCAAACAATTTGAAGGTAGCTGCTCAAACATACCGTCAGTCAGGAAGTGATTTCTGGCCGGGACCGATTGATCGTACTACAGTTTCGATCACTCCTGATCAGTGTACAAAATATGATAAGCATTGGAATCTTTCCTATGCAGAAGTAAAGGCATTCCACCTGGAATATCACACGAAAGGCAATACTTCATATCCGGTTCCGACAAATGTGAAGGATTGGCCGGGTAATGGTGATCCTGCTTTTAATCAGGATCTGCTTTTAGCTCCGTTCTTTGACCGTGCAGGTGATGGTATCTACAATTACGAATATGGAGATTATCCAAAATACAACATCGATGGTAACTTAGACAATTGCGATAAGAGCTTGTTGAAAGGTGATCAAACGATCTGGTGGGTATTCAATGATGTTGGTAATATTCACAATGAAACAAATAGTCAGTTTCCGGTTGGAGTTGAAATTCAGGCGCAAGCTTTTGGATTCAATACAGGTGATGAGATCAACAACATGACATTCTATCGTTACAAGATCATCAACCGTGCAACAACAGATCTTAACGAAACATACTTTGGTGCATGGGTAGATCCGGATCTTGGAAATTACCTTGATGATTATGTTGGCTGTGACGTTGAAAGAGGACTTGGTTTCTGTTACAACGGTGATGCAGTTGATGATGGTGCTTTAGGTTATGGAAATAACCCACCGGCAATTGGTGTCGATTTCTTCGAAGGACCGCTTGCCGATGCAGGCGACGGAAAAGATAATGATCGTGACAGTATTATAGATGAAGCGGATGAGCAGATCATCATGTCAAAATTCGTTTACTATAACAATGATGCGAGTAACTTCGGTAATCCGGATAACGCTCAGCAATATTACAATTACCTAAGAGGTATCTGGAAAGATGGTTCTCCAATGGTTTATGGTGGTAATGGTTATCAATCAGGTGGAGTGGAATGTGATTTCATGTTCCCCGGTACATCTGATCCATATTGGTTAGGAACTGATTCTGTTTCTCAGTTCATCTGGACGGAAACAACTCCTGACGGACCGGGCAGTACACCGAATACACCAGACGATCGTCGTTTCTTACAATCTGCCGGACCGTTCACATTAAAGCCGGGAAATGTCAACTACATCACTACAGGTGCAGTTTGGGCACGTACTTCTTCAGGTGGTCCTGAAGCTTCAGTAAGCTTATTGAAACTTGCAGATGCAAAAGCACAGAACTTATTTGAATCATGTTTCAGAGTAATCAACGGACCAAGTGCTCCGGAAATTACGATTCGTGAAATGGATAAAGAACTTATTCTTTCAATCAGCAATCCTGAAGGTTCTAATAACCTGAAAGAAGATTACAAAGAAAAAGATATTAATATTCCTGCAGTACCAAGTGCGATCTTCCGTTTTGAAGGCTACAAAGTATTCCAGGTTATCGATCCTTCTGTATCAGTCAATGATTTGAAGAATGCAGATAAAGCGCGTTTGATTTTCCAGTGCGATATTAAAAACGGAACAGCTCAGATCGTAAACAAAGTATTTGATGGCGATCTTAGTGCATTTGTACCAACAGAAGAAGTGTATGGAGAAGACAATGGTCTTCGTCATTCATTCCGAGTAACGACAGATGCATTTGCTTCCGGTGACCCAAGATTAGTTAACCACAAGACATATTACTTCTTTGCAGTTGCTTATGCGTTTGATCCGGTTGCTGATGTACCTAATCCGGGAGATCCCGGTTTGAATGGTATCTACGGACAGCCATATGTTCAAAGTCGTCAGAACGCTGCGGGTGAGAAGATCGAGATCTTCACAGGTATTCCGCGCATTTCAAGTCCTGAAGAGAATGGATTAGTACTGGGTGCAGCATATGGTGATGGACCTGAAATTACACGTTACACAGGATTTGGAAACGGCCACAACATCGGTTCTGATCGCGGTACACTTGATATCAAACAAAGTCAGATCGACAATATCATCTTCGCTCAGTCGAATAACAGAATTCAGACACCTACTTACGTAGGAGGACATGGTCCGGTTGATATTCGAGTTTACGATCCGTTTGCAATTGAAGGTGGTGATTTTGAATTATGGTTGAATGATACAATTACAAGTGTAGTGTTTACCGGCGATTTTGATGGTTCAGGATTTACGATCAATAATGTTCCAAGTGTTGACCTGCTTAAAGTTGGTTTATATCTGAATGCCGGCAACGACGCATTCCCTCAGAATACCAAGATCACTGCGATCAGCGGTTCTGCACCTTCTTATACGATCACAATATCTGATTCGATTATCGCTGATACATCTCTCCATGTTACAGGACTTTCTATCACAGCAAGTGCAAGATGGTTCCTGAAGAATATGCAAACAGGAAAAGAAGATGTTGCATTGAAATCTCTTGAATTCCCATACGACCAATTATTCCCAAATTATGGATTCTCTATTAGTATGAATCAGGTTAAGAATGCAGGTGAAGTTGTCGGAGATGGAAATGGTTATATTGAAGCGACAAGAGTTTATTCTAATCCTGACAACCGTTGGTTATCCGGAATTCAAGATGTAAATAATTTCGAGCCACTGAACTGGATCATGTCTGGTAAAGATGTAGCTCCTGATTACTTGAGTCCTACCCTTGACGAATTAGATCCAAATGAATTCTACTCTAAATCATTGGGTAGTTCATGGGCACCTTTCCGCTTAACTAATTCTAAAGCTACTGAAGGAAGAGTATCTCCTGCACCATCAGATATCTTGTATCCAAATAAATCAGCACCTTATTATGATAATTTGGCTTGGCTATCGAATGTTGATGTTGTCATTACTCCAGATAAATCAAAATGGAGTCGTTGTGTTGTATTTGAAATGGGAACAAATTCATTGAATACAGAAGGAGGCCAGTTCCATGGTATGATTCGTAAACATGCATCAATGAATCTTGACGGCACATATAGTACCACTGAAGAAGGTACAGTTATTTCCCCTGGTTATGCAATGGATCTTGAGACCGGCGAACGCTTAAATATCGCTTTCGGTGAAGACAGTCGTTTTCCTTCAGAAAACGGAGCAGATATGAAATGGAATCCAACTTCTAATTTAGGATCCTTTGATAACACAGGAGCATTCAATCTTGCAGCAGGTGGAAAACACTACATTTATGTATTTGGAAACAAGCTAATTACGCTGATACTATTTATTCATTGAGTTCTAACCTTGTATTCCCAGGCGACATTCTTCCAAGTGATACTTCGTATTGGGGTCCTGCTTATGATGAATGCCGACATATATACAATGGATTATGGAATCTGAATGTCCTTACTGCCTCAAATAAAAAAGTGCTTAAGAAAATCTGGAAAGATTGTATGTGGGTAGGTGCTCCTTTGCTTTCACCAGGACAAGCTTTACTTGACAATGAAGTGAAAGTTCGTTTGCGTGTTGCTAAACCATACCGTCAGTATGTTTCCGGAGTTAGTGGTTCAATAAACGACAACTTCCCGTTCTATAGATTTAGTACTGCTAATTTAAAGCCGCAAGTTCAACAAACAGCTGTTGCAACAAATGCATTAAGTCTGATCAACGTTGTTCCGAATCCGTACTATGCATATTCATCATATGAGATCAATCAGATCGACAACAGAGTGAAGATCGTGAATCTTCCTTCGAATTGTGTGGTTTCGATTTATACTCCTAGCGGATCATTAGTTCGTAAATTCGAAAGAAACGTTGGAAAGAACAATAGTGCAGGGGCATCGTATCCTGAAACAAATTTGGACTCATCGATTGACTGGGATTTGAAAAACTCTAAATCAGTTCCGATTGCCAGTGGTATGTACATCATTCATATTTCTGCAGATGGAATTGGAGAACGAACTATTAAATGGTTCGGTGTAATTCGTCCGATTGACCTTGATACATTCTAATTATTACTTAACAAAGCCACAGAAAAACTAGTCATATGAAATCTGTTTATAAAATAAAGTTGGTCAGCCTCGCGCTTGCAATGCTTTCAATTCCATCGGGAATTGTTAAAGCGGGAAATCCGGACCGTATTGGTCAGGCAGGAGCAACAGAATTGTTGATCAACCCTTGGGCAAGATCTTCCGGTTGGGGCGGAGCGAACAGCGGCTCTGCACAAGGCCTCGAAGCTCAGTTTCTGAACGTAGCAGGAACTGCCTTCACAAAGAAGACGGAAGTATTGTTCAGCCATACCAACTATCTTCAAGGATCAGGAATTACTTTGAATGCTTTCGGTATCACTCAGAAAATGGGAGAAAGCGGAGTGCTTGGATTGAGCATCATGTCAATGGCCTTCGGGGAAGTTGATATCACAACAGTTGATCAACCTGAACCAAGTCTTGGAACGTACTCACCTCAATACATCAATCTTGGAATCTCTTATGCGAAAGCATTTTCGAATTCGATTTATGGTGGATTAACACTTCGCATCATCGACGAGAGTATTTCGAACGTAAGTGCAGGTGGACTAGCAGTAGATGCAGGGATTCAGTATGTAACAGGTAATAACGAAGCGAAAGACAATATCCACTTCGGAATTGCTTTGAGAAATGTTGGAACGCCGCTGCAATTTGGTGGTGATGGACTTTCTACGCGTGTGAATGCGCCGAATACAAATAATGTATATCAGTTAACAGTTGAGCAGCGCACAGAAGGATTTGAAATGCCTTCACTGCTTAACATCGGATTCGCATATGACCTTGAATTGGTAAAAGATCATGAACTTTCAATTGCAGGTAATTTTACTTCGAACTCGTTCACAAACGATCAATTTACAGCCGGACTTCAATATGGTTTCAAGGAGATTTTCATGCTTCGCGGAGGATTTACCTATGAAGACAATTTATTCGACGATGCTTTGCGTACAACTGTGTATTCAGGCCTTTCAGCAGGTTTGACAGTTGACTTGCCATTGGGTTCAGGTGGTAAAAAATTCGGAATTGATTACTCTTATCGCTCAACTCAGCCTTGGGACGGTATCCATAGCTTTGGATTCCGCTTCATTTTGTAAAAAGAAAATTTTATATATTTGTAAGATCAAACAAGACTCCGACCCCGGAGTCTTGTTTTTTTAATTTAAAACAAGAAAGAACATTAAAACTAGTTAGGTATGACATTACAATATTTCACAGCTGAAGGATTAAAGAAATTACAGGACGAATTAAATCAGCTTAAAACTGTTGAACGCCCGAGTATTTCTCGTCAAATAGCGGAAGCCCGCGATAAAGGTGATCTTTCTGAGAATGCAGAATATGATGCAGCAAAAGATGCTCAAGGACTACTCGAATTAAAAATTTCTAAGTTAGAGGAAGTGGTTTCCAATGCTCGTGTATTGGATGAAAGCAAGGTCGACATTTCGCGCGCACTTGTTCTTTCAAAAGTAAAGATTCGTAACAAAGCAAATAATTCCGAAATGACGTATTTGCTAGTTGCCGAAAACGAAGCAGATTTGAAAACAGGGAAAATTTCTGTTACCTCTCCAATTGGAAAAGGTCTGTTAGGAAAGAAAGTCGGCGAAGTGGCAGAGATCGTTGTTCCTTCGGGGAAACTGGAATTCGTAATTATCGATATTACTCGTTAAAATTGGTAAGTAGTAATTGGTAAGTAGTAAGTAGCACTGCTTCCACTTACCACTCACCACTTACTACTTACCAAATAATGGCATCAATCTTTACCCGCATCGTCAATGGCGAAATTCCCTGCTATAAAATAGCGGAGGACGAAAACTATCTTGCATTTCTTGATGTGAGTCCGCTTGCAAAAGGACATACTTTAGTTATTCCAAAAAAAGAAACTGATTACATTTTTGATATTCCGTCGGCAGAACATCAAGGCCTTTGGAGCTTTGCACAAACGGTAGCGAAAGCAATCGGCAAAGCAGTTCCCTGCAGAAGAGTAGGCGTTGCCGTTATTGGCCTGGAAGTTCCTCATGCCCACATTCACCTCATCCCAATGAATAAGGTCAGCGATATGAATTTCGCTAGTCCGAAGTTGGCGTTTTCGAAGGGGGAGATGGAGGAGGTTGCGGCTCAAAGCATAAGTCAATTTTTTGCAAATAGTTCGAGTTTGAGTTTGAGGTTTGAGTGTGAAGTGTGCAGATACCTCACACTCCCACACTCCACTTCACACTTTAAACAGTTTGAGTTAGAGTTTGAGTGAGTGAGGCAGTGTCTACAATTCTTCCCCTAATTCAATCTTTTAACTTTTTTGGCAAATGTTAAATTTGTTGAGAGTTTGAAGTGTGCAGTGTGGCGCTATCTACAATTCGTTCCCCTAATTCAATCTTTTAACTTTTTTTGCAAATGTTAAATTGGTTTGAGTTAGAGTTTGAAGTGTGCAGTGTGACGCTATCTACAATTCGTTCCCCTAATTCAATCTTTTAGCTTTTTTTGCAAATGTTAAATTGGTTTGAGTTAGAGTTTGAAGTGTGCTACCCCTCTTCACTTCTTTTTGCAAATGTTAAATTGGTTTGAGTTGGAGTTTGAAGTGTGCAGTGTGACGCTATCTACAATTCATTCCCCGAATTCAATCTTTTAGCTTTTTTGGCAAATGTTAAATTGGTTTGAGTTGGAGTTTGAAGTGTGTAGTGTGGCGATATCTACAATTCCCGCAATTAGCTGGATCTTGAAGATTTATTTAGAAACCCGACCGGGATTAGCCGCCACAAAAGCCTTCCAGCTACTACCTTTTTTGCTACCTCCGGCAGAGATACCTGCTTTCCCTTGAAAATGATGACACAGAGCGGCTGCAAGTCCGTCGGTGGCGTCAAGGTACTGTGGCGTCTCTTGATAGCCTAAAAGCGTCTGTAACATCGCTGCGACCTGTTCTTTGGAGGCATTGCCATTGCCGGTGATGCTTTGCTTGATCTTTTTAGGCGAATATTCGAAGATGGGGATTGATCGAGCCAGTCCGGCAGCCATGGCAACACCCTGTGCGCGACCTAATTTTAACATCGACTGCACATTCTTTCCGAAAAATGGGGCCTCAATTGCTACCTCGTCAGGGTGGTAGCTATCGATCAAAGTAGTCGTTTTTTCAAAAATGGTTCTGAGCTTCAAAAAGTGGTCGTCCATTTTTTCCAAAGAAATAATTCCAAGGGCGATCAGTTTTATCTGTGAGCCCGTCACGCTGATAATGCCATACCCCATGATATTTGTTCCGGGGTCAATTCCTAAAATTATTTTTTCTGACTGTGACAAATCGAATGTGGACGAATAGTTTTTGAAAGCATTTTCTCAACAAATACTTTCCTTATACTTGTTGAATTCTTCTATGGAACAAAGAAAGTCAAATATTTCCATTTACGGTTGGCGTGCCTTCAAAATACTACTTGCGGTTTTTGCTTTTTGGTTCGTTTACGATAAAATTTCTGAACAGAAAGACGCAGAAGGATATTTAATGCAATTGAAAGAAGCATTTCAGAGACCAGAGACGATGTACAGTCTGATCGTTGTGTTGATTCTGATGGTCTTCAACTGGCTCACAGAGGCAATGAAATGGAAATTAATGATTGATCGTATCGAGAAGATTTCACTCTTTCGTTCGTTGGAAGCGGTTTGCTCAGGATTAACGATCAGTATTTTTACTCCTAATCGTGTCGGTGAATTTGCCGGTCGTGTCTTTCACCTTGAAAAAGCGAATAAAATTCAGGCTACGATCATTACCATCATCGAAAATATCAGTCAGCTGTTGGTTACCTTACTCATCGGATCAATAGCGGCGGTGTACTATTTTTCTGTTTATGCTGAACTGTCATTTGTTGTCAGCTTCTCTGTCTGTATCACCTTACTCGTCGTTGCTTTTATTTCTGTCCTATTATTCTTTAACATCCGTTTTCTGGAAAATGTATTCAAGAAATTGAAGTTTCCGCAAAAATGGTATGTGATGTTTCATGTACTTTCTGAGTACAGTTCGACAGAATTATTTCGTGTCTTTATCCTGGCTATTATAAGGTATTTTATTTTCGTTGTGCAATTTTATATTTTGATCAGAATGTACGGAGGCGACAGTACGTTTTTACCTTCACTGGTCATGATCGCCATGACCTACCTTGTCATAACGATTGTTCCCAGTTTTACATTGATAGAACTAGGAATCAGGGGTGCAGCTGCCACTTACTTTTTTTCGAAGATTACTCTCGATGTACTGCCTGTCTTAAATGCAGTATTTTCACTCTGGATAATAAATCTTGCGATTCCTGCTTTGGCGGGTGCGATATTTATGCTGAACTTTAGGCTGGGAAAAACAAAGACAGAATGATTACTTCATGTTCGATTCTTGCTTTAACAATTATTTATGCGGGTTTCATTCTTTGGTGTCACCGAGGCTGGAAGTCTATTGAAGTTGCTAATAAAAAAGCCAACAGTAAGTTATTGAATGTAGATGTTGTTGTTGCCATCAGAAATGAAGAAGATACTATTCTCAATTTACTGGAAAGATTAGTAATTCAGAATTACCCTAAAAGTAATTTCAGGATCGTTGTGATCGATGATCACTCAGATGATGATAGTTTTACTACAGCAGTAATTTTTTATCACATCATGCGAGATCAATAGCATGATTCTGCATTCTGAAGGTCAAGGGAAAAAAGCAGCATTAGCGCAAGCAATAAAAAATTCGGCAGCAGATCTTATTCTGACAACCGATGCTGATTGTCTTGTACAAGATGGTTGGATCCGATCAATGGCCGAATCTTTTTCACGACCGGAAATATCATTTGTTGCCGGACCAGTAGTTTTGAGCGGAGGCAAAGGATTGTTTTCTTTGATGCAGAAAATGGAGATGATCGGCCTCACCGGCATTGCAGGTGCATCGATTGCCAATCGCCGTGCAATGATGTGCAATGGTGCAAACTTATGTTACCGAAAAAGTGCCTACGATGCTGTGCAAGGTTATCTTGGTTCTGAATTTGCTTCCGGCGACGATACTCAATTGATGCGAAAAATTCATTCTGAAGATCCGCGAAAACTTTTGTTTGTCAAGTCGAAAAATGCAATTGTGAAAAGCCACTCGCTTTCAAATTTAAAATCCTTCTGGCAACAGCGTCGCCGCTGGGCTACTAAAATCCCATTTACACTTTCGTTTTTTACAGTTTTTATTGCTGTGGTTTCTTGGTTGGTACATGCCGGATTGTTTTTATTGGTGATCGCACTCGTTTTTTATCCTGAGAATACTCCTTTATTTTTAGCAGCTATTATAATCAAGATGACATCTGAATTGTTGTTTCTGAAAAATGTTGGGAAAGATCTCGATCAACAAATTCAATCTTTCTTGGTAGTCTTAATTCAACCTTTATATTGGCTGTACATTTCTTTGATTGGATTAGCGGTGCCTTTTTCATCGTATGAGTGGAAGGGCAGGAAGGTTAAATAGAAGTCTACTTAATTCACTAAAGGATTCCCAAGGGAATGACGTGCGTTTTTTGAAGGCAGTCATCGAGAATGGGTTAGGATGGAAGAAAGGCGCCGCAGGCGCCTTTCTTCCATCCTAACCCATTCTCGATGAAATATAAAATGGCTACTGTCATTCCCTTGGGAATCTTTTAGTGAATTAGTAAAAACAGTTTTTTTGTTGAAAACTACTCAGTCCAACTCCCTTCAAAAACCCTTATCTTTACCGCTCAATTCCCACAATAAAATGTCCTCGTTTTCACATTTGCACGTCCATACGCAATTTTCGCTCTTAGACGGTGCTGCCGATATATCTGATCTTTACAAAAAAGCTGTTGCCGATAAAATGCCTGCAATTGCCATCACTGATCATGGTAATATGTTTGGTGCTTTTAAATTTGTAGCCGAAGCACAGAAATTCAATAAAGACGGAAATGTATTAAGCCAATTGTCGGCTGTGAATTTTATGTTGTCGAAGACAGACACAAACGTCAGTTTACTAAAGAGGATAAAGACAAACGTTTTCACCAGTTGTTTCTTGCAAAGAATGCTGAAGGCTATAAGAACCTGGTGAAGATGTGTTCGCTTGGATACATTGAAGGGCTATACGGTAAGTATCCACGAATCGATAAAGAACTTGTTCTCAAATATCACAAGGGTCTGATTGCGACAACTTGTTGTCTGGGTGCATCTGTTCCCCAGGCAATTTTGAAAAAAGGCGAAGCAGAAGGCGAGAAGGAATTCAAATGGTGGCTGGATCTTTTTGGTGATGATTACTATGTTGAATTACAACGTCACGATATTCCGGAACAAAATACAGTAAATGAAATATTGTTAAAGTTCGCTGCAAAGTACAATGTTCCTGTTATTGCTTCGAATGATTCGCATTATGTGGATCAGGAAGATTATAATGCTCACGACATTTTGCTTTGTATCAATACAGGAGAAAAGCAAAGCACGCCGTCGATGAAAGAATTTTCTGACGACGATAATTTTTCGAAAGGAAAACGTTTTGCTTTTTATAACGATCAGTTTTATTTTAAGACGACAGAGGAAATGGGAAAATTGTTTTCCGATATTCCTCAGGCAATCGATAATACCAATCGTATCGTTGATAAAATTGAGCCGTTAAAATTAAAGCAAGATATTCTCCTTCCTCATTTCAAAATTCCTGAAGGCTTTACTACGCAGGATGAATATTTAAAGCATCTTACTTACATAGGTGCTAAGGATCGCTACAAAGAGCTTACTCCTGAGATCGAAGAGCGAATCAATTTTGAATTGTTCACCATTCAGACAATGGGATTCGCAGGATATTTCCTCATTGTTTCTGATTTCATTCAGGCCGGAAGAAATCTCGGCGTATTGATCGGTCCCGGTCGTGGTTCAGCTGCCGGTTCTGCAGTTGCCTATTGCATTGGTATTACGAACATCGATCCGATCAAGTATAATTTACTATTCGAGCGTTTCCTTAATCCGGATCGGAAGAGTATGCCCGATATTGATACGGACTTCGACGATGTTGGTCGTCAGAAGGTCATCGATTATGTTGTCGACAAGTACGGCAAGAATCAGGTTGCGCAGATCATCACCTATGGTACGATGGCTGCGAAAATGAGCATCAAAGATGTTTCACGTGTAATGGATCTTCCTTTGCAGGATGCAAATGCTCTGGCTAAACTTGTTCCTGAACGCCCGGGCATTGAATTGAATCGAGTAATACTTGCTCCCATTGATGGCGAGAAAAGTTTAAAGACAAAAGAGAATTTAAGCAGTGAAGAAATAGAAGACGTAAAAAAACTTCGTGTCATTTATGGCGGCAATGATCTTGCAGCGCGTGTTTTGAAAGAAGCTGTTATTCTTGAAGGCTCTGTCAGGAATACGGGAATTCACGCTGCCGGAATTATCATTGCTCCAATGGACTTGACAGATATTATTCCTGTCGCGACTTCGAAGGAAACAGAATTGCTCATCACGCAATATGATGGAAGAGTAATTGAAGATGCCGGTGTTATCAAGATGGACTTTCTTGGATTGAAAACATTGACCATCATTCGTGATGCATTGGTTCTGATTGAAACAAATCATGGTGTAAAAATAAACATCGACGAAATTCCACTCGACGATGCAAAAACATTTGAACTTTATCAACGTGCAGAAACAAATGGAACATTCCAGTTTGAGTCTGCCGGTATGCAAAAATACTTACGTGAATTAAAGGCCGATAAATTCGAAGATCTTATTGCAATGAATGCCTTGTATCGTCCGGGACCTCTGGAGTACATTCCGAATTTCATTGCACGTAAGAATGGAAGAGAAGCTGTTAGTTACGATCTTCCTGCTCAAGAAGAGTTTTTGAAAGAAAGTTACGGTATCACAGTGTATCAAGAGCAAGTGATGTTGCTCTCGCAAAAATTAGCAGGCTTTACAAAAGGCGATGCAGATACATTGCGAAAAGCGATGGGTAAAAAACAACTCGACGTTCTGAATAAAATGAAGTCGAAGTTTGTTGAAGGTTGTCAGAAAAATGGCCATGATCCGAAGATCTGTGAAAAGATCTGGACAGACTGGGAGTCTTTTGCTTCTTACGCTTTCAATAAATCGCATTCGACATGCTATGCATTTGTTGCTTTTCAGACAGCATATCTTAAGGCGCATTATCCGGCCGAGTACATGGCTTCTGTGCTAACGCATAACTTAAGTAACATCGATAAGATCACATTCTTCATGGAGGAGTGTCGTCGTATGGGTGTTCCTGTCTTAGGTCCCGATGTGAATGAAAGTATCTACAATTTCGGTGTAAATAAAAGCGGACAGATTCGTTTTGGACTGGGTGCAATAAAAGGAGTTGGTGAAGCTGCTGTTCAATCCATCATCGATGAACGCAATGCTAATGGGCCTTACAAAAACATTTTCGATCTGGTTCGTCGTGTAAATTTACGCAGTGCAAGCAGAAAGACATTCGAGAATCTTGCCTATGGCGGGGCGTTTGATTCATTCACTGAAATGCATCGCGGACATTTCTTTACGGAAGACAAAGATTACAATACATTCCTGGAACGCATCCTTCGTTATGGAAGTAGTATTCAGGAAGCAAAAAATTCTTCTCAACATTCATTGTTTGGTGAAAGCAGTGGAGTTGAAATGCCTGAACCCGTGATTCCGAATATCGAACCGTGGCCAAGTCTGGTAAGATTGAAATTTGAAAAAGACGTCATCGGATTTTATATTTCAGGACATCCTCTCGACTTGTATAAAATTGAAATGCGCAAACTTCAGAAGATAAAAGATCTGAAGGACGTCGATAAAAATAAAGGGAAAGAATTGACACTAGGTGCAATGATCACGAGTGTAAATCACCGGATGAGTAAAAACGGGAAACCGTTTGGAAGCTTCACCATTGAAGATTACGAAGAAGGACATGAATTGATTTTATTCGGTGAAGACTATCTCAAGTTTAAAATGTGGTTGAATGTCGGTGAGTTTTTATTCATCAAAGGTAAGCTCCAGGACCGCTATATGCAGCCCGGAAATACTGAATTTAAGATCAGCAACATTCAGCTATTGGCAGACATGCGCGAAAAAATAATGAAGAATCTGACTGTCAAGGTGCCTGTAAATCAGGTAAGCAGCGAGTGGATTGATAGCATCATAAATGTCATTAAAAACGACACCCAGCACAAGGAAGGCACTTGTACGCTTAAATTCAAGGTTTATGACCCGGCTGACCCGAGTTTGAACATTGATCTGCCAAGTAAAAAGTATCGTGTTAATCCTCAGAATGAACTGATCAATTCGCTCGAAAAACTGGCAGAATTGGAATATTAAGGTCATCAATAGACTATATTGCAGTCCCATTCGTTAGTAATATCAGAATGTCTGTCTAAGTGGCAGAAACTCTCTCACGGCGTAGAATTTGCAATGCATGCGGGAGTTAGAAATAAATTAACAGTTAAAACAAAATAAAATTATGGCACTCGAAATTACAGATGCGAATTTTGAAGAAATGGTCCTTAAATCGGACAAGCCCGTTCTAATAGACTTCTGGGCAGAATGGTGTGGACCTTGCAGAATGGTTGGTCCAATCGTAGAAGAATTATCAAAAGAGTATGAAGGAAAAGCAGTTATCGGAAAAGTAAATGTCGACAACAATCCAAATATCTCTATGAATTACGGTATCCGTAATATCCCGACGTTATTGATCTTCAAAAACGGCGAGATCGTAGACAAACAAGTTGGAGCAGTTCCAAAATCAATTTTGTCAAACAAATTGAATGCTCAATTAGCATAATCAAAATTGAATCGCATTGAGAAGCCGGGTATTGTGCCCGGCTTCTTTTTTGAATTCAAAATTGAACACTAAGAACACTAAGAATTTGCCACGAATTCACGAATAAAAAAATATTTCACGAATAAAAAAATGATTCATTTGTGAATTCGTGGCTAAAAATTAAGTCTTGGTGTTAAATATAGACACAGTTCGCTATCTTTGAAAAGAAGAAAATCAAACTTTTATGCCAATTTCACAAAACGAAATCCAGCAACTAGGTCACCTCGAGCTTTTAGCCCGTCAGGTTGTTGAAGGATTTATTACAGGCTTACATAAAAGTCCGTTTCATGGTTTCTCTGTTGAGTTTGCAGAGCACAGACTTTACAATAAAGGGGAGTCAACAAAGCATATTGACTGGCGGTTGTTTGGACGGACAGATAAATTGTTTGTGAAACGATATGAAGAAGAAACCAATCTTCGCTGTCAGCTCATCATCGACAATTCTTCTTCCATGCATTTTCCGGAAGACGGAAAAGTGCAGAGCAAGATCAACTTTTCTATTCATGCAGCGGCTGCGATTGCATACATGTTACGTCAGCAACGTGATGCTGTCGGACTAAGTATTTTTTCGGATAAGATAGAGATCAATACAAAAGCACGTTCCAGTTCAGTGCATCACAAAATGTTGTTTTCAGAAATGGAAAAACGCATTGCTGATACTAAGATCCAGACCGGTACAAAAACGATGGGTGCGCAAGCTCTCCATGAAATAGCAGAGACAATTCATCAGCGTTCACTCGTTATTATTTTCAGTGACATGATGGATAACAGTGAAAATCCGGAAGAACTTTTCAGTGCCTTGCAACATTTGAAACATAATAAGCACGAAGTAGTATTGTTTCACGTGACAGATAAGCGAACCGAAGAAGATTTCAAATTCGAAAACCGTCCGTACCTTTTTGTTGATGTAGAAAGTGGCGAAGAAGTAAAAGTTCATTCCAATGAGATCCGCGATACGTACATTAATTCAATGAAAGAATTCAAGCATACGCTTAAACTGCGTTGCGCTCAATACCGAATTGATTTCATCGAAGCCGATATCAATGAAGGGTATAGAAATGTTTTGTTGCCTTATTTGTTGAAGAGGGAAAGGATGGGTTAGGAAAATGTTTGAGGTTACAGGTTTGAAGTTGTAAGTTGTCGAACTTGAAACTTGAAACCTGCAAACCTGAAGCTTTCAATTATTCAAGAACAAAAAATCTCCCGGAATAATCCCAGCCGGCAATCCCGAAATTTCTGAGCCGGTAGTAGTGTATCTGTAAATTCTTCCTGCTTGCTGATAGTCGATTGCATCAGACACATAAAGTAGCATGCTTACTTTATCGTAGCCCATTGCATAGAAACTTTTTCCGGCAGCATCGACGAAAGCTGTAGCCGGCAATGTTGAATCTGTAATTTGCATTTTATAGACGTTCGTGTTCAGGAAAAACAAAGCATCATTCGTTTCATTTATGCAAAGTTGAGAAGGGTAGACAGAAGGAGGAAACGTCAATGATAATTCAGCAGTCTTCGTAGCAGGATCTACTCTGTGTAAACTTGCCGGTGCACTTGTAACAAAATCGCCGCCACAAAGTACCCAGATCTTATTATTCATGTCAAGCTGAATTGAATTTCCACCGCTGCCAATTGCAATGCTGTCTTCGACAACATCTGTTGCAGCATCTATGACATACAAAAATGCAGTCGACAGATTAGTGACATACATTTTTCCATTATACAGCAACATATCTTCTGTTGACCCGGTAAGATTGATCGATCCTGAAACAGTATTTGTTGTCAGATTGATGATAGAGATCTGATTTGAATAAAGATCACTTACATATGCTTTGTCAGATGTCGCTTTGACAATAAATCGAGGGGAAGTTAATCCGGAGATGGTCTTTACTTTTTTCATAGTCAGAGGCTGAACAACTTCGATTTTTGATGAGTTGTTTACGACTAAATAAATCAAACCATTTATGGCTGCCATACTATGGCAAACATCACCGAGGTTTTCGTCATTCGCTATTCTGAAAACATCCTGAATTGTTTCTGCTTCCGTGCCATCTGAGTATGTTATCGATGCTTTGCCGGCAGTAAATCCGCCTTCATTGCTGATATAAATTCCATCGGCATTGGCTTCAAAACTTTTAGTTGGGGTTTGATCCTCAGTATCTTTTTTACAAGAGAATGTTGTCAAAGCTAAAAAGAGCAGTAGGGTTGATTTTAATTTCATGAGTTATTTTTTTATTGTCTGAATGTTAGATTTATTCCAATGCTATAGGTGCGCAAAGGTTGTGGTCGGTTTTGAACCGATTGATAGTCTGTGTTGAATAAATTATCTATTCTGAAAAATGCTGCAATTGAATTATTCTTCATATCGAATCGCTGATCGATCTGAACGTTACTTAATCCGTAGGATTCGAGAAAGTCTGAATTGTCAGTATTGATAAACCTGACACCTGTGAAGGTGTGATTTACTGACACGATTGACTTTCTATAATATACAGAAAAAGTTCCGCCTGCTTTGTGAAAGGGAACATAGATCAATTGCTTTCCAACAGAAGCATCATAAGGTATTTCCGAAGAAGTGGTTTCTGAGACAGTATAACCATAAAATGCACTCAAACGAATACCGGTCTTTGCAAATTGTTTTCTGAAAATGAAAACACTTTCACTTCCATAGGAGTGTACACTTTTTATATTACCCGGTGTCCAGAGAATGCCGTGTGGAGTCCAGGCAATCCAGTTGTCAATATTTTTATTGAATGCAGTAAGTTGAATTGAAATAGCATTTGTGTCATTGTGAATTTTCCTTGCAAAGTGTAGCAGATCAAGATTGATCGTTCCTTCATAAGTGTATCCTGTCTCCGGTAACAAATCGATATTTCCGCCCGGCTGCCAATACAAATCATTCACTTGAGGATTTCGATAAACAGTGCTATAATTTGCTAATAGTTTGATCCAGCTATTCATTTTATAATTTGCGCCAAGCGAAAATGCAAATGGCGGTTTTTCATAGTTGTTGAATTCTTTTCGTGCAGAAGCTGATAATATTAATTTTCGGAATTGAAATCTGTAGGACAGGTAGATCGATTCACGAATGACCTCTTCCTCTTGATTGTATTCAGCTGTTATTGCATTGATCTTTGTGAAATTAATTCCGGTTTGAATAGAATGGTGCTCATTGAAAGCGTAAGAGTATTCGGGTTCAGAAATAAATGTTTTGCATAGTGAATTAGAAGGTTGAGATAATGCTGAATCATTGTAATAAAGACTTTCATTAAAATACGCATTTCGAAATGCAAATCGACCTTTGTTTCCATCTTTTGTGAATGTAATATTGTAACGATAATTTCTGTCGCGCTGAACGGCATTTGAAATTGCTTCAGTCATGACGGGAGCAATATTCCTATTCGCATATTGATACCAGAAATTAAAATTAATCGCTGTGGTAGTATTGATAGAATAGGTGTTTTCAGCAATCAATCCTGAGCCTTTAGATTCAGCATGAACCTGTTTTTTCATTTCGTCATCCTGTTGAAAAGGGTATGCATTTTTTTCATCGGTAAGAAATAATTTGATTGAAGAACTGAAATTTTTGATTGAAAACTTTCCGTCGATGAAATTTGCCCAACCGGAAGCGTTCGAATATCGGCTTCCGACTTTCAATGAATTTCTATTGATAAAAGTGTTGTTATCGTTTAAATGAATGACACCACTAACAGCACCACTTCCCCAGATGGCTGTAGCTCCGCCATATTGAATGGAGATGTCTTCAAATAAAAATGTTGGAAGAAGGTTGAAATCCATAACACCATTCATTGGATTGGCAAGTGAAAAACCTTTCCAGAGGACTGCTGTATGATATGCGCTTCCGCCACGCATAGAAACGGATGACAATGCACCCGGGCCGTAATTTTTTACCAGAGCAGGTGATTGTTCACTCAAAACAGTGCCCATACTTTTATCAATACTGATCATTTTTATTAATGAATCAGTTTTTTCTTGTTTTAGTCCGGTTGAATTGTTCTCATTTCGTATTGAATTGATCTGAACTGTCCGCAATTGAATTGACGAATCAATTTGCGCAGATAAATTCAGCGAAAAAAGTAACATTAAGAAAAAAGAAATTAGTTTAGCAAGCATTGATCCCAATGGGAATGAACAAAAAACAATGCAGCAGCGGCGTCGACACCAAGTATGAATCTGGTATCAAACGACATTAGCTTTTTTTCGCGAAAGCATTGTCAATAACAAAATGGCAGGTCTCCTGGCTTACTCTTTCGGCACCTTCCCATATACGAAGTATAAAGTGGTGTATCGCCGAAAACTAATGAGTTTTACAGTTGCGCGTCAGCCCGTGATTTTCACACGGTTCCCTATTAATTCATTCCGATGGTGGAATGAAACCAATCTGTGTTCAAAGAACCGTTGCAAAGGTATTATATTCCCGGAAAAATCCAAGTTGATTATTTTAGCGGTTAAATCTGTGTTTTTCTTGTTTTATTTTACCATTTTTGCCGTCGACAGGGAGCAATTGTATTCAAATTCAAAATTATTCTTTCCGCTCTGATTGTCATTCACTGATTATTAAATTAAAATTCAAAAAACAACTATGTCATTCACATCAGAATTTCGCGATTTCGTTTCCAAGGGAAATGTGGTCGATTTAGCAGTCGGTGTTGTTATCGGAGGAGCCTTCGGTAAAATCATTGATTCATTAGTAAAAGATATTTTAATGCCTCCAATTGGATTAGTGATTGGTGGAGTTGATTTTACAGAATTAAAAATTGTAATTAAATCTGCAGTCATTGATGGTGCCGGAGCAATTACACAACCAGCTGTATCAGTTAACTATGGAAATTTTATTCAGTCAGCAATTACATTTTTATTGATAGCATTAGCAGTATTCATGTTTGTTGTGAAACCAATGAATGCAATGCGTAAAAGAATGGAAAAAGCTGTTGAGCCTGCAGGTCCCCCGGCGCCGACAAAAGAAGAATCGCTACTTACTGAGATTCGGGATCTTTTAAAGAAGTAGTTCGTAGGAGAAAGTATTTATTTTAAACTTAAACCACCATTATTTTAAGAAGGTCAAAGGTCAATGCGCAACCATCAAGGTTAACCATACCTCGATTACCCTTAACCTTTGACGTATTCTTCATTTTCATCCGATACTTTCTTACAGTTTTATATCAACATGTAAGATTCGGCCGACTTTAAAACATCCAGGCTCCTCAATGTCGTTCCTTGCTTCGGCAAACGCACGCACATGAGAACAAAGCTACTTTTCTTAGCATTATTGGTTTCGAAGATTTCATTAGGGCAAGACATGCTTGGAGTGTCGAATGGAAATTATGCCGGAAATTCCGGGATGGCCATGAATCCGACCTCCATGGTTTTAATGCCTTATAAGTGGGAAGTACAGATCCTGAGTTACAATATTTCTGTCGATAATAATTTTATCGGTATGCCTAAGAAAAGAATTCTAGGTGGTCCGGAAGCAATGAACAATGTACCCTATGGCGGATTAAATTTTTATACCAATTCAAATGATAAAGCAGCCAATATGCATTTCGCACTTGGTTTGCCTTCGATTATTTATCGCTTTAACGATATGGCGATTGGTTTTAGAATGACTGTTAGAAACGACATCAGTGTACATAATCTCTCTTCTGATCTTGCAATTCTTGCGTACAAAGGAACTGACTATAAAGCTATTCAGGGAAAAGATATTGTTGTAGACGGATTAAGAATCGGCGGTCTTACGTGGTTAGAAACTGCGATCTCTTTTGGAAAACAATTGAGTAAAAGTGAATCCAGAAAATGGCTGGCAGCAGGGTCATTAAAATATCTCACAGCATTTCAAGGATCATATGCAGGAATCAGTGATGCAACGCTGAGAGTTCAGAACGACAGTACAATTTATGTTACAAAAGTGAAAGGAAGTATTGACTATTCATACATAGAAGATCCGACGGATCTTTTGAGATTCAGGTGTACCGGATTTGGGGTCGATCTAGGTGTGCAATATGTTTCAAACCCATTTACACAGAAGTATTCAGGTGGCCGTCCAATACCGATGAAAAAGTATGATTACAGAGTAGGGGTGTCTTTGATGGATCTTGGGTTTGTACGTTTCGCAAGAAATGCTCACGCAATGGATTTTGATACTGAAGCATTGAACTTCGATAATGTAAATAATACACAAGTGAATGGCACTGCAGGAATCGATTCAATGATCTATAATACAGCAATGAATGGAGCAGAGATAAAGCGCAGTTTCGTAATGTCATTGCCAACAGGATTAAGTGTTCAATATGATCATTGCTTAAAACCGCGTTGGTATTTTAATGTAACTGCGATTCAAAGAGTCCCAATGCCAACAGCAAGAGTCGATCGTCCGAATATGCTGGCAGCTACACTTCGTTATGAAACGCCTTTCTTTGAAGTAGGTTTTCCATATAGCTTTTACGACTATTATCGCCACCGTTTAGGGTTGGCTTTACGTTATCATATTTTTTATATGGGAACAGATCGAATCGGAACTTTCATCAACGATACTTATGCTGCGAATGATGTTACGGGTGTCGATCTTTATTTTGGTTTTAAATTGACGAGTATCGATTTTAAACGTAAAGCAAAGACGCATTCACATGTAGGATGTGCGGCTTATTTTTAATGATATTTATCATGATTGATTATTAATTCAGCATTAGAATTTAAAAACTCGTTAGTTATTTCTTTTGCATTCCGCTTCGAATGCTCTTTTTCCCTGTTCAGCTATATAATTTAAGTAGTATTCCGGGTGAGAATTAGATTTGGATTGTGAAAAGAGTATTACTAATAATTCTTCTTGTCCTTATTAATTATTTAGTGCTGAATGCCCAAAACATGTGTAGTAACGGCAGTTTTGAGACCTGCACTGTTTTCCAAATAACTATGCACAGATCTGTTGGTCTACAGGATGGAGTAACCCAAATAATTCTTGTTCACTAATCCCCGGGACAGGAAGTCCGGATTTTTATCATACTTCAGGAGTTGGTGGTGCAAAAGCTCCAAATACATGGTGGGCCAATGTGATGCCACATACCGGTGGTGGATTTGCAGGCTTTGCAACTTTTTATAGTTCGGCAAATTATCGTGAATATATTCGTACGACTTTAACTGCTCCGTTTACACCGGGGGCAACCTATCTCGTGTCATTCTGGATAACAAATGGAATGAGCACGTTGCATTTTTACGGGACAAATAATATTGGTTTTTACTTCTCTGCTGCACCGGCAATACAGACACTAGGTACACCAATAGCTGTAGTTCCGCAAGTTGAAACAACTACAGTTATTTATTCTACCACCTGGACTCAGGTTTCATTTTTGTATACTCCTGTTTCTGCATATCAGAATTTATGTATTGGAAATTTCAGGAACGATGTTTCTACTGCCAGGACTTTATTCGGGCCAAACAATCCTTCCAGTTATGGTTGCTACTATTATATCGACGACATTTCAATTACAGAAGTTTCGCCGCTGCCTGTTGAGTTATTGTCGTTTGAAGGAAAGAATGTGAATCATAAGAATCATCTTGCATGGTCAACAGCAACAGAAGTGAACAATGATTATTTCGAAATTGAAAGCAGTGATGATGGTTTGCTTTTTTATTTGATCGGAATTGTGGACGGAAATGGAAATAGAACAGAGCGATCTGATTATCAATTTGCAGATAGTAAAGTTAGTCCGGGATTGACTTATTATCGATTAAAGCAAGTAGATTTCGATGGAGCATTTAAGTACTCAGGAACAATTGTTTTAGAAGATAAAATTGACGAATTCGAGTTTTTAAATTTCACTATAGTAAATAACAATCTGCATGGAATGATTTTGTTAAATACTGGCAATCCTGTAAATCTAAATCTCGAACTCGATGATGTCCAAGGAAGAGTTGTTTGTACTAAAAATATTCATTTAGAAAAGCAACAACAAATGATTGACATTGATTTTGATAAGCCTTTAAGTGGGGTATATTTCATCAGAGTGACCGATGGTGTCCATCTTTGGACGAAGAAAATAGTCGTGTGAATTAATTTCTGTTTTTGAAGAAATGGGATTGTATCCTTAAAAGTCATTTTATCATTGAAAATTCAGCGTTTTTTAAGGCAAGTGAATTTTTGCCCATTTTTTAATTTTTCCCTAATTTTTTTATCTTTGAAAAGCAGTCAAGCCAGAAATGGTTTTGACTTATAAAATGATTGACTACAAATCAACAAAAACCCTAAACATGAAACTGAAAAAACTACTATTTGCATTCTTATTTGCATTACCTTTTATTCAAAAGGCCGGTGCACAGGTCGTCTATTGTGAGCCTACTTTTAACAATGGTTGTTTCTCCTGGAATAACAAAGAGATCACTCTTGACAGCATCAGCTGGACTTTGGGTTCAAGCGATTGTACTATTTCTGATTACACAACTATGGGAACTACATTGACGGCAGGGTTAGCTACGCCAATGGAAGTGCTAAATGGTTCCTGGTGTGGAGTAGGTGTGTGGGTCGATTTTGATAGCAGCGGTGATTTTGATTCGACAGAGAACCTGTATTATGAATATACTGCCGGTGATCCCCAGACATACAGCTTTCTGATAACAATACCACCTACGGCAGTCAATGGAGATTACAGAATGCGTGTAATTGCAGGATGGGGAACTGATTGCTATACCATGAGCGCAAACGGTTATGGTGCTTGTGGTGTTTACGAATATGGAAATTTTGTCGATTTCAGAGTAACTGTTACTGGTGGTTCTGTAGGAATTGATGAGAATGCAAAAAATGAATTTGCCGTCTTTCCAAATCCAGCTTCTAATCGCATCAATGCAACGATCAAAGAATCAATGATAGGCTCTGAATACACGATCGTTGATCAACTCGGAAAAATATGCAGCAATGGAAAGTTTGAACAAAGCACTTCTTCAATCGATATTAGTAATCTGACGGAAGGGATTTATATTTTGAATTCTGGTTCGTCGAAAAAGATGTTTAGAGTAGTTAGATAATTTGTTCAAAGTTCAAAGTTGGCTTCGTAGGCACCTACGAAGCCAACTTTGAACTTTGAACTGAATCCTATCGTTCCACAAAATACATATCAATCTCCCCTTTACCTTTCGCCTGTATCTTACCTCTATGTATACAATCGAATTTATGCTTAACTTTTTCGTAAGTCGTCCCTGAAATATTTACTTTTCCAATTTCGCCACTGCTTTCCATTCTGCTAGCAGTATTTACGGTGTCGCCCCAAATATCGTAAGCGAATTTTTTAACACCAACAATACCGGCAACAACCGGTCCGGTATGAACTCCGATTCGGATTTCAAAAAATAATTGTCCCGCAGCTATTTTTTTTGCTTTATGTTCTTCCATGAATTTCTGAACATCCAATGCAGCTTTAACAACATCAATCGGGTGGGTTTCATTTGGAGTTGGTAGTCCACCGGCCGCCATGTATGCATCACCAATTGTTTTTATCTTTTCCACACCGTACTTCGACATAATGTGGTCGAATGCAGAGAAGCATTCGTTGATCTCGCTGACAAGTTCTTTTGCACTTAGTTTTTCAGACAGTTGTGTGAAGCCTTTGAAGTCGGTAAACATTACGGTGATCAGGTCAAAGCTTTTTGGTTGAGCAGTGCCGGTTAATTTTAATTCTTCAGCAGTTTCTTCGGGAAGGATGTTTAACAATAATTCATCACTGCGTTTTTTCTCTTTGCTGATCCTGTTACGTTGTCCAAAGAAGATGAATGCAAATATTCCGACAACTAAAAATCCGCCGATAAAACTATTTCGGATCATCTTCTGACGACGAATAGTCTGTTCCTGGATCACTTTATCTTTTGTTAACAAATTGATCTGTGATTCTTTTTTCTCGAGATCAAATGTAAATTGCAGTGTACCGAGTTTTTTATCAGTGTTGATGTTATAGATCGTATCTTTTATTGCCAGCAACAAATTTTGATACTTGAAAGCATTGGTATAATCATTTTTTTGTGCGAAAGCTTTTGTCAAGCCTTCATATGCATCTTTGACTTCTGTAGTTGCTTTTAATTCTCTTCCAACTTCAACTGCTTCTTTAAATTTAGCAATTGATCCTTGCAAATCCCCCTTTGCCAGATATGCCTGAGCTAATCCAACAAGAGATTGTGTCATATCTAATTTAGTGTCTAGTTTTTTGCAATTCCTAAGGCTTCTTCATGAATTTTTATCGCTTTGTCGTATTCCTTTTGTCGAATGAAAACTCGGCCCATGTAATTCAATGCATAGGGAAGATCCTCTGTATCGTCGTATGCTTTACGTGCTACTAACAGGTATTTCATAGCCGTAGAGTCGTCATTCATCTTATAATAGATCTCTCCCAGATTTACTGCTGATGTCCCTATTAAATATTGATTATTGATGATCTGACTCAATGAATAAGCTCTTGAAAAGTTGTCGATCGCTTTTTTATATGTAGCCGGTTTGTTCAGGTAGATTGAGCCAATATTCGTAAGTGAAGTCACAATTCTCAAAGTATCATTTAATTCTTCTGACATTTTTAACGACTGAAGATGTAGTTGCAGAGATTTAGCATCGTCGCCTTGGTTAAAATAAACAGCGCCTTGGTTACTTAACATATTTGCAACTCCAACTTTGTCTCCAATTGACTTGTATACTTCCAATGCCTGTTGCCAGTGATTGACTGCATCAATGTATTTTCCCTGAAGATAAAAGGCAATGCCCATTTGTTTTAATGCAAGGGCAAGTCCCGGTTTGAATTTTATTTTCTCTGCAAGGTCTCTGGACGACGCACCAATAGTTACTGCCGTATCCGGGTTGTCATTGCAATAGGCTTTACTGAGCGCATTTAAAACACTGACTCTTGTTGTATCAGCAATAGTTGTCGAAAGAATTTGCCTTAGGCTGTCTACTTTACTAGCCTGAAGTTCTGAGCTGATAAAAGAATGCCAGGAGGCAAAACAAAAGTAAACCTGCCATTATGGATTTCATATGTTTACGTGTTGGTGTGGTTTGTAAAACTAAGAAAATACGATATAGTTAAGCAATTTTTATTAAAAAGATTTGAAAATGGCATTGTTTGCCACTTTTTCTCTAAGGCAATTTGAATAAAAAAAGAGGTGCCAAGCTTTCGCCCGGCACCTCTCTCATGTTAAGTTTGATTCTTTTATTTTACAATCAATCGAATCGATTCAGTCGTCATATCTTCAGTGCTTAAACTGATCACATAAACGCCTTTTGCAATTTTAGTCAGGTCAATTTCTCTGGTATTATAACCTTCGAATGCATTGACTACTTCGGTGAACACTGCATTTCCAATCATGTCTGTAACTTTAACAAGGTACTTTGACTTGGAAGTTGAATTGAAGGAGATCGTTGCTTTTCCTGATGTAGGATTAGGGAAGGCCGTCAATTCTGAGTTCTCAGTGATGATTTCTCCATCAGCTGTACGGCACAATAAACTAACACCAACTGTCAATGTTCCCGGCTGAGAAGCGCCGCATGCACTATTTGCATTTGCACGAATCACGGCAGATGTATTTAGCGAAGGATTGTAATTCACCGTAGCAATTGTTCCTGCCGGAGCAATTGAAGCCCCGCCGGTAATTGACCATGAATACGAACTGGCACCCGAGACAGGAGCAAGACTGTAGTTGACCGAAGAGTTCGATTTACAAACTGTAGTAGGTCCGGTAATAACAGGGGCTGCCGGACGCGATGTGATCGTGAAACAACGTGCCGGTCCTGTGCCGCATCCACTGGAAGCAGCAACACAGATCGTCGCAGAATTCGATGTAAATGCCGGTGAGAAATTCACTACGATCGATAATCCATTTGGTGCAGTGGATACAATTGATACACCCGGTGGAACTGTCCATGTATACGATGTTGCAGTTGGTACAGCAGCAATTGAATACGTAACATCAGACAATCCGCAAACGCCACTTCCCGGACCGGTAATAGATCCCGGTTGAGCAGGTGTAGAGTTCACAGCGAATGTTCTGGAATACGATCCGCAACTGTTGAAGTCAGAAATAATAACCATTCCCGAAGTCCATGCCGGACCGAAGTTAATAGTTGCTGAAGTTTTTGTTGCAGTTGTAGTTGTTGAAACCACTGTAGCATCACCTGAGATCGACCAAGCATATGAAGTGGCACCAACAACTGTATTCATTGAATAAGTTGCCGTTCCTCCCGGACAAACAAATACAGGGCCTGTTACAGGATTGGAGTGAGCCGGTACACCTGTAATAGTCATACCACGAACAGCACTTGAACCTTTACAATTTACACTTCGTACTTGAATTGATCCTTGACCAAAACCGGAAGTAAGACTTACCTGTATGGTGTTGGTTCCTTGTCCACTTACTATAGATACACCTGCACCCGTTACAGCCCAGTTGAAACTTGTGGCATTAGTAGCAGAAGTTGAATAGGTGTATGTTCCAGGGCCACAAGGAGTGTTTGGACCTGAAATAACAGCAGGTACCGGAGGTGCTACAGTATTAACCGGAATATTCAAACATGAAGTACTTGAAGTTCCACATGTATTAACAGTAGCCACACAAATGAATCCATTTGAATAGGCAGCGCCAAATGCTACTGTAATACTATTTGAAGTTGAAGTACCTGTTGCACCTGATGGTAGTGTCCATAGATAAGAAGTTGCACCCGGAACAGGAGCGACAGAATAAACAATGCCACTTGAGTTTCGACATGCACCAGCTGGGCCGCTGATAGACCCCGGAACAATTATAGAACCACCTGAGCCAAGTACAGTAGCTGAACTCACGCCATTGCAACCATTCGCATCAGTAATGCTTACTGTGTAATTTCCGGTTGGCAGTCCTGTTGCAGTTGCAGTGGTTTGTCCGTTAGACCATAAATAAGTGTAAGGTCCATTTCCACCTGTCGCATTTACTGTTGCTGTACCATCGTTGCTAGAGCAAGATGATGGAGTAGAAGAAGTACTTCCTTCCACTTTTGTAGGTTCATTCAATGTGATTGATACCGTTGTTGAACAACCATTCGCATCTGTGACAGGATATGACATTGTTCCTGCAAACTGAGAGAAGGTGCCCGTACCTGTATATGGAGCAGTACCACCGGCAGCAGTTATTTCAACAGAAGCTGAACCACCAAAACAAGATATCGAACCACTTGCATTTGCTGATGCAGTCAATGTGATTGGCTCAGTGATGGTAATTGAAGTGCTTGTCGAGCAACCGTTGGCGTCAACAACATTGTAAGAATAAGTTCCTGCTGTTACATTAAAGTCACCAGTACCGGTATAAGGAGCAGTTCCGCCTGTAGCAGATACAGAAACAGTAGATGAACCACCTGCACACAGAATTGAAGTTGAAGAAGACGATGCAATAACTGCCGATGGTTCAGTAACCATGATGGAAGTTGATGCCGTACATCCAGATGCATCAGTAACCGTATACGTATACGTTCCGGCACCGACAATGAATTCGCCGATTCCTGAATACGGTTCAACTCCGCTTGTTGCAGAAACAGAAATTGTTGCTGTTCCTCCATTACAAAGAATTGCTGTAGATGATGCTGATGGTACTATTGCCGATGGTTCCATAACTGTTACTGATGCAATAGCAGTACAGCCATTCGCATCTGTGACAGTAAATGAGTGACTACCTGCAGAAACAGTATGGTTTCCATCGCCTGTGTAAGGCGCAGTGCCACCACTTGCAACTACATTGACTGTTGTGGTTCCGCCGTTGCAATTGATGATTCCTGCAGATGCTATTGCATTCAATTCCGGTCCAACAGTTAATGTTCCGTTTTCATAAACCAGAATATAATTGGCAGGAGTATCTACCTGAACAAGATTGCTTGGTATGATCTGATAATTGCCTGGTGATAGATTTCCACTACCTGCATTGTTATTGAGTGCATCAAGTATTGTAAAGGTCGGGCCACTTGCAACTACATTGCTGTCTGCGTCTTCATATTGATAAATAGAATTTGTGAACGTGTAGGTAGGTTGTGCGCCATTGCAACCTGCATCGAGGTCATTTGCTTTTACTGTCAATGTTTCAGGAACAATAGTAAGACTTCCTAATCCGTAACTGATATCAAAGTTCTCTGACATCAATACGCCCGGAGCAATTACCCAGTTTCCAACTGTAACACCGGTGATCATGTTCATTGATGTATAGCCGACGATTGAATCATTCGGATCACCATACACATCTAGTGAATCGACAATCAAGACTGCATATTCATTTGAGCCATCATTGAATGTATTGCTGTTTACAGCTTGCTTGCCATTTACAGCTTGCTTACCATTCACAGCTTGCTTACCATTCACCGCTGCTTTACCGTTTACAGCTTGCTTGCCATTCACGGCAGCTTTACCATTCACGGCTTGTTTGCCATTGTAAAGAACTGCATTCGAAGAATCGACATGGTAGTCGAATATAGAAGCAGGATTTACCGGGATGTAATACGTAGTGTCGTAAGAAATACTATTCACCGCTTGTTTTCCATTCACGGCTTGTTTTCCATTTACAGCGGCTTTACCACTGACAAGGAAACTCATGTGTTGGAAATCTGCTGCTGTAAGCGTAACACCATTCACTGCTTGTTTTCCATCGACAAGAACAATTGAACTTGACATTGCAGATTGATGTTCTGTTTCCAATGAGTCGAGATAAATTGCCTGATCAGCAAGATCAATGTTGGTTGCGTCATAAACGTAATCAAATTCGATCTCTCTTCCATTGATAGACTCACCATAAACAAGTGTCATCGGTTTTGGTGTTACGTTCAATGGCATTCTGTCAATTGTTAAAACTCCATCAATAAATTGGTAATTGTAAAGTTCAGACAATAACAACGACTGAGGATTGCTTAGATCAGTAACTGCCGATGAACCTCTTCTGTAATACAAGCCAATGTCAGACATTGAATTTGCATTGGTGCTGAACGTAACATCAGTTAAACCAAGGCTTGTCAACGTTTGTCCTGTACTAGCAAGCGGAGTATTGTTGATGGTAACTTCAAAAGAATATGCCGGAATAATTTCTCCGAATTTCTTAGTTACCGAGTTGATCGTGATTTTTACATTCTGCGGAACAGAGCTCATAAAGTAAATTGAATCGCTGACTCCACCGTCTAATCCACTTGTTGAGATAGGAGGATTATAAACTGTAAGAGGAGGATTTCCCAGGAATTCCGGTACGTCTACCACAAGGTGATTTCCATTGGTTACAATTGCAGGAAGTGTATCGTATTGGAATATCACAGAAGCATTGTCGGCAAAGTAGGTACCGAAGATCTCCAGTGTTACCGGTTGTGCACCGGGAGTAAATGCTGAATCCTGCAAATGATAATTATCAATCTGCGGTGATGGATTAGCAAAAGTGATCAGGGCGTCATCAGCCTGAATCAATCCTGACCCGCTTGCTGTGTCATTAGTTGAAGAAGCCATAGAAATGGCAGTTGATTTCAACAGCGCTTTCATTTGAGTTCCATTAAAAGTTTCTCCTGTGTAATATTTCTCTTTCGCTTCGATCAACAATGCAGCAACACCGGCAGCATGTGGTGCTGCAGCGGATGTTCCGAAGAAGTTAGGGAATGCATCGTTGTCAATGTTGACACCTCCGAAATTCACAGTAGTATTTACTCCGTTAGGCGCAGCAAAATCAGGTTTTAACCGGTCAACACCATCAATAAGTAATCCGCCTCGTGAAGAGAAGGTTGCAATAGTAGGAGGGTTAACGCCATATGCAGGAGTGTTCGTATATAGAACAGCTCCTACTGCCATTGCGCTTACCGCATTGGCCTGACCGATGATCGTAGAATTATTTTGAATGTGTTCGTTGATCACACCTTCGCCACGGAAGATGATATATTTGAAACGTACATTTCCTGTTCCGTTTTTGCGCGTTACAATGATATTCGCATTCGCAGTAGCTTTAACAATGAATGGCAGGATCTCTAATGGATCACCGCCCATGTTATCTCTGTTGAATCCAAACAGTCGTGTGCCAAATTGATCGACCAGATAAATGTCAAGATCGTTTTGTGCACCAAGTGTTTCACCGATAGAGTAGAATTCATCGTCCCACTGAAGCGCAATTGTATAGGTGCCTTTCGGAAGCGTTACACTTTGGAAATAATCATTGCCTCCAAAGTTGTGAGCCACACCTGCATATCCAGCAGGAGGAGCCATAGGAGTGAAGTTTCCTTCATACGATTTTATACCGAAGTTTCCGGCTGATGTGAAATAACTCACGCCTGTCGAAGATACTTCTTCAACAGCCTGAGCAATTACACCATCACGGAAGAATGGTTCAGTGATGTATGTGATATCATCAACAATAACTTTACATCCTGAATCACGAAGTGCTTTGATACCGTCAGCGAAATTTCCTGCGCTGATAAATCCGGAGCGGAACATTAGTTCTGCATTCGGAGCTACGTCATGAACAATTTGCATCATCGCACGACCTTCATCCTGACCAACTCCATAAGGGTACTCTTCAGAGACGATTACATTCTTGGTATAATTTGGATTTGCTGAGCCTGGAAGGTCGCCATTTTGAACATCACGTTCAGCAGGAGTAGGGAAGCCGAATTTAGTATTATAGCTATCAGACATAACTCCGACTTTCACACCTTGTCCGGAAACGTTCCAGGCTTTTTTCGCCTGATCCGATGCCTGTGCAGAATCACCTTGAGACATGGCTAATCCTGTGCCGGCAAAATTACCATTGATAGGCGCATAGTATGGTCGAACGTAATTGATCAGGATAGGCAATGAATCTAGTTTCGGAAGATTTGCAATTGGGAACATACCTGTGATGATCAGAGTAGTGTCACCATTGTCAATAATGTCTGTCATTCCATAATTAGGAGTCTGCAACAATGCATACAAAGTATTGTATTGTCCGATATTCGAAATTACTTCGATGAGTACGTCACCTAAAACTTCATTGATAAGGAAGATGTTGTTATTTGAAGTTGTATCAGCCAATGAATCCGGATAGGTGTAGAGCTGTGTTAACTCCGATCCGATCAGATTGTCAAGCGTGTCATTGACAGGTGGCTCATAGTATGGGATGATACAATTGGTAACAAATACTTCGAGTTGAGTAGTTGCTGTACATCCGTTACCATCTGTTACGAAGTAGTTGTAAATTCCATCTACAAGATTGAGTGTATCACTTCCTGTGTAAGTATAAGGAGCAATACCGTTTAATGGAACCAGATTTACACTGCCACTTGTTTGTCCGCTTTCAGCGCAAACGATTAGTGTGTCGCCTGCTGAAGTTGTGAGTGATAAATTGCAAGTGAAAGAACAGTTTGTACTATACGATGCCCCGGCGTCTTTTGATGCACTCCAATTTGTATTAGCGTAGTTTACATTGTCAACTTGAATACATGTAAGGTTTGGATTTAGTGTAGCATTAAAATTTGCACCTAACAAGTTAGTGTTATTTCCATTCGCTAAATTTAAACTTGTTAATTGTGAATTGGAGTAGCAAGTAAATTGATTTAGAGCAGGATTGTTTGATAAGTCAAGAGATGTTAAAAGGGTTCCGGGACAAGAAAATGATTGTAGCGAAATATTATTACTTAAGTCTAAACTAGTCAGAGAGCAATTCCAAAGATTCAAGCTTTCTATATTAGTATTTGTAGTTAAATCAATACTAGTTAAAGGGCAGAAACTTATATCCAACGTCACAAGTGCAGTATTGGTTGAAAGGTCAATACTTGATAAATTGTTGTAGCCACAAGAAAGATAAGTAAGAGAAGTATTCGCCGACACATCTAATGTGTTCAATAAATTGTCTGAGCATTGTAAAGAAGTAAGAGCTGTATTCGACACTAAATTTAAACTGCCTAATGGATTTTCATAGCAACTTAAGTCTGTTAAGTAAATATTCTGAGATACATTCAAACTAGTAAGTGAATTTGTGTGGCAGTTTAAAGAAGTGATATTTACGAAAGCTTCGATTCCTGTTAAATCACTTATGTTCAGTGAAGGCACAGAGATAGCTCCTGTATAAACAGCAGCTTCCGAACATTCAATTTCCCCATTGTTGTTTAAATTGATAGCTAAATTTGCAAGTAAAGCATTCTTGAAGTTAGCATCGGGAATGTTTACAATACAAGGAGTACAAGCAGTTCCAGAAACCACACCACCAGGAGCAACCCAGTTAGAAGTTGAACCGGATAAAGCAAAGTTTTGCAATGTTCCATTATTGCTATTTCCGCTTGCGTCGTTCAACGTCGATTCAGATGGGTTAGCTTCTCCTGCACCTCCTTGATTGAAATGATAATTAATTACTAGACCTGCAGCAGTTGTTGGAATTTCGCAATTGAGATTATTTAGAATTTCGGCTGGTGTAAGATCTCTATACCAAATTCGGAATTCATCAATTTGTCCTTGGAAAGGATCATAATAATTGTTACTAATAAAGAAAAGGATCCGATAGGAAAGGACTGATATAAATAAACCCAACCTTGCTTGCTACTTCTAGACCATCTCGGTAGATTTTCATGACTTTCGTTGTAGTGTCAAAAGTACAAGCATAGTGGTGATACAAATTATCAGTATATGGACCGGCTGCTAAAAAATCTCCATTGAATAAGTTGTCGCCAAAGAACTCAAAGTAGAAGTTGTCGTCATTTCCGAACCCAATATTTACATTGCCTTGAGTACCGGAAGACTGACCAAAAATAACTTCTTGACCTGTAGTTTCTCTTTTCGCCCAAAACTCTACCGTGAAATCAGTTGTAGCCAAATTGATACCTGGAACAGCAACTTGATCATTAACACCATCAAAATGCAATGCAGCAGCAGGAGTACATCCATTGTGAATATTCAAATCTGTATCATCGCAATCCGTATTGTTAGAAACATATCCAACTAAAAAACAAGGTGTAGTAGTTACTGTTGAATTTGTAATATTCGGATCGCCATAACCATCACCATCTGCATCGGCATAAACTGTTCCTGCATAACCTCCGGCAAAGTTTGAAATTGTATTGCCATTGGTCATGTCAAAGTTGTGGAAAGAACCGGTATTGGTATTTCCGCTGCGATCAATAAGATTTGGGATAGCTGTATTATCCAGCCCTGGCGTACCTTGATCAAAAGTATAATACGTTGCTAAGTTCGGTTGGCCATTGACGTAAGCAACGCGGTATTGATTGATTTCCGCTTGTGTTTTAGCAACAGTATAAACTCTAACTTCGTCCATACTTCCACTATACCATCCTGCATTGTATTCAAGCCAACCTCCCAATCTCCCGACATTATTTCCTGTGTTAAAATTTCGTGAAGATAAATCAGTAAAGGTTGCGTCAATCTCACCGTTTACATAAAGCGTATAAGTTAATCCGGTTCTTACTGCAGCAATATGTGTCCATTGATTTGTTGCAATTGTAATTGATCCGGTAATATAAGCATACCCCGGAGTTCCTGCTTCAGCCAATTCAAGAGCGATATGTCCGCTGCCAAATTTGAGCCCGAACCAGTTTCCTGCTCCGCCTGATTCAAACGTTCGGTTAGTAATTATATAGCCATCCCCTGTATTTATAGGGTTGACCCATGCTTCTAATGTAAAATCAGATGAACCCAGATTGAAGTCATTCATCTGAACGTAATCATCTACACCGTCAAATGCTAACGAGTTATTGTCATCTAAAATTCCATTACAGTTATTGTCTACTGCATCACATACATCAACTGCTCCAGGTCCTTCATTAACATTTAGATCGTTACAGTCTGAATTGTAGAATGAATTTCCACAAGCAATTGCTGAGCCTGCTCCAAAACCATCGCCATCATTATCAGCGTAAGTAATATGGAGGTCGTCGCAATCAGTATTGTTAAGTACATACCCTGACGGTTGAACGATGTCAGTGATTTGATTTGCATCATCTCCAAATCCATCACCATCCACATCTGCAAAGAAAGTTCCCGGTAGATTGCAATTTGTTCCGGTTGCAACTCCACCTGTACTGATCCAGTTAGATGTGCTTCCATTCAATGTGAAATTCGTAAGTTGACCATCTCCGTTTTGTATTGCATCAGTCAATATATTTTCAGGAAGAGCTGTATTGTCGCTTTCACCTGTGCCTTGATTGAAATGGTAATTATGTACCAGGTCCGGTTGTGGTGTTAAAATTTCGCAAGCATAATGATCTGTGATCTCCTGAGCTGTTAGTGCTCTTGACCAAATTCTTAATTCATCCATTGAGCCTGGATAAAATCCTGCGCTTCCTGCTCTTGATCCGACAAACAATCCACTGCTTAGTCCACCACCGAGTGCAGTAGTGGATGCCACAAATGCTCCATTTAAATAGATAGATTGCAAATTAGTTTGATCATCAAATGTACAAGCTATATGATTCCATGTTCCAAGAACTAATGGGCCCGTTGATACCGAAGTATTATCTCTTAGCCAAAACTGAAGATTCTCAGTTGATCCTTCCAGACTAGGATCGGATGCTGATACTGCACTTTCCCAAACAAAAGCACCTTGACTTGCATCTGCTTTTACCCATACTTCAATTGTGAAAGAGTTTGAGACAATTGAAGGAACAAGTGCATAGTCATCTATGCCGTCAAAATGAAGTGCTGCACCGGGTCCTCCATTAATAAGGTCGCTGCCGTTACAATCTTCGTCAATTCCATTGTTTGCTATTTCAGTCGCACCCGGGTAAACTAAAGGACTTGAGTCGTCACAATCTGTGTTATTTGTAACATAGCCTGGAGGTACGCTACAGACGTCTCCTATTGTTATTGAATTGTAAATATATCCGAATCCATCTTCATCAACGTCTCCATAAACTGTAATCATGTTTATTGGTGGTGTACAAGAAGTACCGGTACTCACTGCTCCATCAACGATCCAGTTAGAACTGTTTCCCGTTAAAGTCATATTTACTAAAGTGGCATCGTTTGAATTTCCTGATGCGTCAAATACTATTGTTTCTGTTAAATTGTCAACGCCATCAAAACCTTGGTTGAAATGATAATTTGCAATTAGCCCCGATCCACTTGTAGGGATTTCGCAATTCATTGTAGCTTGAATCTCATCAATACACAATGGTCGATTCCAGATTCTAAGTTCATCTACTGAGCCATTCCAAGGTTCATTACCCGGACCGGACCATTGCGCACCGATATAAAATCTCGCAATCGTATTTGCAGTTTGTTGAGGTGGTTCTCCGGCCGAAGGACTAGGTATTGCATAGCCTGCTGTAGCAACAAGTGCTCCATCAAGGTATAAATAAGTGTCAGTAAAAGTACGAACAACTGTATAGTTGTGCCAGTTCAAATCGGTTGGCCATGCAACACCGGTATTGTACCAGTCATCACCAACTCGAATTGTATTACTATTATTTTGCCCCACATAAAGTGATATTCCTTGCGAGAAAATCGTTTTAGTTTGATTCGGGATATATTCGGCTTGCTTTGCCCAGATTGAAACTGTATAAGGACTGTTTGCGACAGGAACTAACAGATCAGTACCTTCTACCATATCATCGTTCCCGTCAAGTCTAAGTGCGTTTGAAGGAATTTGTGGTGATTGTCCAATTGAAAAACTGCTAAATGAAGCCAAGTCAACAACTTCTACTGAAGTAGAAGTTAAATTAGTGATAGTAGGGTAGGTCCATGTTGGCGAATTAAATTTCCCAACTCTGAATAAATTTGTATTTGATGATGCATCAACCAATGCAGGATCCCAGTTAAAAGTAACACTTGCTGAATTCAAAGTGCCTGAATCATGTGTGATGTCCCAATAAGCGTTTACACTGAAGTTCTGATCAATAGTTGAGCTCGAAACATCAGGGTGTTCTCCGCCATATGCTGAAGCTGTGAAACTACCGTCATTTGCAAGATCAGGGTTGATTGTTACAGGTGTATAATAATCGATTTCTCCGATATCAAGTGTTCTTGGATTTGAACCTGTATAGAAATATTGTTGAATTGTTCCTGAAACATAACTTGAAGCTGATGCGCCGCTAACACTTGCAGCAGCGTCAATAACTATTTTACCACCACTTAAAGTTTGTATTTTTCCAACTTGAAATTGCAGTGAATTGGTTATTGTTTGCTGTCCATACATTCCAACACCATCATTATTATTCATGGTCAGATTTGTAATTGAACCTGTACCATAGAAATTCATTCCTACTGCAAACAATTCAAGATTGTCAGCTGTCACAATACCATTATTCGTAAAAGAATTTCCTGTGTATTGAATTGCTGCATTGGCAATAAATTCACAATCAGTTCCAATGTCGACAGTCCCGCTAAATGTCGTTGGTGAAGAGTTGATTTCAAGTAAGCTATTTGGTAAAAGGGTTATTTGTCCGCCGATGTTGTTGATTGTAAATTCAGGATCGAAATAAACGTCGCTGAAATCAATTTCAATTGTTCCCGTGTTATTAATTGTACAAGAAGTGCTTCCGTCGAATGCATTGAAGTTGAAGTCATCGGTAAATGACATGATCCCTCCATTGTTAATTGTGTTATTAGGGCCTACAAAGAGAAAATTGGAGTAAACGTTCCAGTTCCAATCTGCAGAAGCTTCAATGTTTAAAGTTAATGCATCTCCAATGTATTTATTTCCGGTGCCGAAATTGCTTCCTGTACTTCCGGCTTCCATTGTAATAGTTCCGGGTCCATTTACATGGCTAAGATTTTTTATCACTAACTCGCCAAGTTCAGCCATAACCGTTTGACCGATACAATTGAAATCTGCATGGTCAATAATTAATTGCCCCGCTGAAGAGATGTCTACTCCTGGTCCATCAAGAACATTCAAGGTTGAATAACTAACATCTAACGTTCCGCCTGTTTCAATTATCACTTGATCTAGATCCCCACCTGATTCAAAGATCAATGATGTTCCATTAGAGATAGTAATAGTGTTGTCTAAGCTGGTTGGAGTATGTGGAGAAGGAACAGAACTCGCAGGTACCCAAGCACAACCATCATACGTTTCCCACAAAGAAATATCTTCCCACCAGCCACTGCCTACAGTTCTGTAGTCATTGGTTGGAGTACAAATAATAGAACAGTTTGTACTAAATGAAGCTCCGGCATCTTTTCCTGCACTCCAGTTTGCATTTGAGTAACCCACATTGTCAACTTGTATACAAGTAAGACTTGAGTTATTTGTTACATTGAAGTCTGCAAAGTTTGAATTATTTCCATTTTGAACATTCAGACTTGTTAGCGGAGTAAACTGAGCTCCGAGTGAATTCAAAAGAATGTTTGCTGAAAGATCCAATGAAGTCAATTGACTTTGATTTGCATAAAGTACTTGAAGTGATAAGTTATTTGTAAGGTCGATTGAACTTATTGGATTAATACCAATATTTAGATAATACAAAGCAGTATTTGCAGAGACATCTAAGCTTGAAATTTGATTTCCTAAGCATAGAAGAGTTGTAAGAGAAGAGTTGCTAGAAAGATCAAGCGATGTTATTTGGTTAAATGGACATTCAAAATAGGAAAGACTTGTTGCACCGGTTGTATTAATCGAAGTAAGCAGATTTTCTCTGGCGTATAGTGTAGCCAAAGAAACGTTGTTTGAAATATCAAGTGTTGTTAATTGATTGAATTCAACACTTAAAAGTGCAAGTTGTGTATTAGCAGAAACATCAATACTGGTTAATGAGTTGTGCCCAACATTTAAATTATTAATATGAGTGAAGGCTTGAATGCCGGTCAGATCAATGATTCCTAAATTTTGAACATCAATCGTTCCTGTATAATTAGTAGCTTCGTAACATTGAATTTCGCCATCGTCGTTATTGTTGATTGTTGTGTTTGCCAATAAAGCATTTTTGAAATTCGCATCAGGAATATTGACTGTACAAGCACAATCGGTACTATAAGTCGCCCCTACATCTTTTCCTGCGCTAAAGTTAGTGTTCATGAATGTTGCATCATCAACTTCGATACAAAATAGATTGGGGTTGTTGCCTGCTTCAAAAGTTGCAAGATTTGTATTGTTCCCATTCTTTACATTAAGACTGGAAATTGGACTTGTTCTACAATCAAGTGCTGTAAGATTCGCAAGTGAAGATAGATCAAGACTTGTGATCTGGTTTTGATCACAGAAAACTCCTGTTAGCAGTGGGTTGTTTGCAAGGTTTAGACTTGTAAGCAAGTTATTTCCTACTATAAGGAAAGTAAGTAAAGGATTGCCGGAAAGATCTAAAGTTGAAATCTGATTGGTATAAGCAGTCAAACCATCTAATGCAGGATTATTAGTTACATCCAAAGCAGTTAATTGATTGTTCCCAACATTTAGATGAACTAATGCAGTATTGTTTGACACATCAATTGCTGTAAGTTGATTTCCTTCCAGATTTAATTCTTGTAATAATGTATTTGAAGAAAGATCTATACTTGAAATTGAATTGTTGATCGCTGAAATATTTACTAGTTCAGGAAGTGTAGTAACATTCAAACTAGTAATTGGATTAAATGCACAATTCAAATCGTTCAGGTGAACAAATGCCTCTATTCCTGTAAGATCTGAAATGCTTAAACTTGGAATCCAGAATCCTCCTGTATATGCAGCAGCTTCGCTACATTGGATTTCGCCATCTGAGTTGAGATTTACTGCAGCATTTGCTAATAAGTAGGTCTTGAAATTTGCATCAGGAATATTTACATAGCATGGTTGAAGTGACATCAAGTGCAGTAATAGATGAAACAGTTCTGTTTGCAACAGCAGGGGATGTCCAGGTAGATGGGAAGTCAAATTTTGAAACAACAAAGTTGTTAAAATCAGCTCCTGCATCAGCGTCAGCCGGATCCCAGTTTAATGTAACATCGCACTGAGTAAATGCCATGTTGTCATTCGTAACAGTCCATGTACGGTTCACACTTTTTGTGTCGTCAATGCCGGAATTGCTAACATCTACGTGATCTCCTGGTCCTGTTGATACTGTTGCGAAACCATCACCACTTCCATCAAATGGCAGATCGAAGTCGAGAGTGATTGGAGAATATAAAGCGACATCTCCTATTGGTAAAGTTAGAGGACCCGGTGCTGCAGCCTTGAAATAATGTTGCAGGTTTCCTAAGATGAATGAATTAGCCGATGGGTTTGTAATTGAAGCCCCATCTGCAATTATGATCTTCCCTCCACCTGTATTGATAAATCCATTGCTGAGGTTTAATGTTTGAGTGATGGTTTGGTCACTTGTTAGAAGCACGGTTTGTCCTCCGGTAATTGAAAGGGAATTAATACTTCCCGTACCATTTAAATTCTGATTAGAATTTCCACTGAATTCAAGCTGCGCAAGATTGACTGTTCCGTCATTGGTAAAATTTTCTCCGGAAAAAGAAATAGTACCATTTCCATTCAACTCCGCACCGGTTGCAACTGTATACGTTCCGGAGTTGGTACCTGAGTAACTATCCATTCTGACTTGACTGTAAACAGAGAAATCTCCGAAGTTGTTAAATTGCAAGTCAGTACCAAATATTGGATCTCCAAATCCTACGATTTCTATTATTCCTCCGATTTCATTATTGAATTGACCATTTCCCGAAGGAGCTGATGTTATTGTAGGGGTATTATCAATAGTTATTTGACCGTAGTTATTAATGGATGCATTATTGTCGAGCGTTAAAACATCGGTAAATTCAATAAGTAAATTCGAATAATTATTAAAGGCAAGCCCGCCACCAAGTGTTTTATCGTTTCCTTGGAAATCAATAGTAGCACCGGCAAGGATATCCAATGTTCCGGGTCCATTCAATATCGCAGAATATAAAATAAACTGTGAACCTGGTTCAAATGTTGCATTTCCCTGAATTTCCATAGTTGCACCCAGAGACATTGAACCGTAACAATCCATATCAGTACCGACTCCATCAGCAACAGTTAAACTCGACTCCAGCATGTCTAATTCTCCGGATTCATCTATAATAAATTGATCCACTGTAAGTGAAAATAAGGTTCCGGGAAAAAGAGAGTGACCTGACCTGATTGTAATTGTTTCTGCATTTGATGCTTCAGGATAAACTGTTGCAGGTACCCATGAACTTCCATTGAAAGTTTCCCATGTTGCTATATTATCCCAACCGCCACTGGCAGCTGTTCTGTAATCTCCGGTAACATATACTGCAGCTTCACCAACCTGATAAAACATATTTGTAAAGTCGGTAATGCCCGTGACGTCAATAGATGTGGCTTGAGGATTTGAAAATGATTCCATTGCCCAGATAAAGCCATCGCTAAAATAAGAAGCAACAGTGAAGTTAGATGTATTCGCTAGCCCATCTTTATCTGCCGGATCCCAGTTCAATGTGAAGTCAGCTGTTGTGAAACTATTATTCGCATCCTGGTCGATCGCATAATATCTGTTTACGCTTTTGCTTGGAATAATTTGCGAGTTCAAGACTTGTGGGTGGTCTGTTCCCCATGAACGTGCTCTGAACAAATCAGGACTTGATAGGTTGTTGACCGTAAGTGAAATTGGTCCATACGTGTTGTCATCTCCAACCGGATAGAAAACAGTGTTTGTTCCTGATGGGTGACTTCTCTGTAAAAAACCATTTATATAACTGGCCGAACTTCCACCGGTAATGCTAGCGCCTGATAAAATTCTTACGGTTTGTGCAAATGTTTTTATTTTTCCTGCCGTTAAATTCAGTATGCCTGATATACTTTGCGTTCCTCCTAATGTGATTCCATTTGAGTTATTAATCGTAAGGTTAGAAATCGTTCCATTTCCGTTAATATTTTGTGGCGAAAGGATACTTGCCATCTGCAATTCCATTGCGTTCACTGTACCATTATTTACAAATGTAGACCCATAGAAAATAAATGGATTGACAGTTGCATTTACGGTTGCACCTGTACTTACACTAAATAATCCGCCATGTTGTCCAATTCCTTGGAAATTCAACGTGCCCCCTTGAACTAAGACTTGAGATGATGAATTGTTTGAAAAGGTAACCCCTTCTTCAAAAGTGGTTGCACTTGCAGTAGTTTTGGTAATAATACCTAAATTTGATAGCGAAAGATAAGAACCTGTATTTCCATTTCGAGTAATCGAACTATTTGCACTGATATTAAAGTTACCGGTATTTGAGAAGTATATGTTTCCTCCATCGAAACTAATGTCACCTGCCGGTGAAAGCCAATTCATTGTCCCGGAATTGTTGAAGTTGTGAATTCCTGAAATTGTCATAGGACCACTTCCCACAAAATTAATTGCTCCTGCACCAAGCGCTTTATTCCAGTTTCCTGTCCCACTAATAGTTCCGGAATTAAAATTGAAAATACCGCCTGCACCGATGAGAACATTTCCATCAGTCAGTTGATTGATCGTCGGACCACTTAAGTTTAATGTTCCATTTACTGTAAGTGAAAACGGAGAATCAGCGCCAATTGTCAATCCTCCAGATCCTGATACTGTGAGTGTACCACCGGAATTAACCGTTAACTCATTTATTGTTTCAGTTGAGTTTACAGTAACCGTATGACCGGACTGTATGTTAATAAAACTATCATCAATAGTAGGAGAAGTAAGGGCAGCAATCCATCCGCATGAAGTAAGTGTTTGCCATGTACCCGGATTATTCCAAGAGCCTGAACCTGCTGAACGGTAAGTATATGTTGCACCCATTGCATAAGAACGAATCCAGTTCGATGTTGTTCCGCTCAATGCAAAACCTGTTAGTGTACCATCGTATGAGTTACCACTTGCATCAGATAATGTTGTTAAGCTTGGATTATTTCCATCTGCAACACCTTGATTGAAATGGTACAATGCTACTAAGCCCGCCTGTGCACTAACTTCGCAATTGACGTTGCCTTGAATTTGTACTTGTGATCTTGCAAAACTCCATACCGTTAATTCATCAAAAGAAGTATTAGAATATCCTTGCAGAATATTGTTTAATAAGCCTGCTCCAATAGTTGTGCTTGTTGGTGTTACCGGAGTTAAATTCGTGGTACCGGTTCCATCAATGTTGCCATTAAGATAAAAAGTGACATTCACGCCATTCTTAACAACAGCAACATGATGCCACAGTCCATCATCTACATTTGTATTTGCAGTGAGCTGGTCTAAATTTGTTCCATCACCGATTGCCAGTCTGAGTTTTCCTGCATTGAGTGCGAATTGAGCATAGCCATTCACAGTAGAGTTACCCCAAACAAATATATTGGCATTTGCGTCTGTGGTCTTTATCCAGGTCTCAATAGTAAAAGTTCCGGAATAGGGGACGACTGTGTTTGTGAAAACATAATCGTCTGTCCCATCAAAATTCAAGGCATTAGCACCGACTTGTGCTTTTAATTCCGATGTTAGACAAATTGCAAATAGGAAAATCGTGGACAAAAGTAATTTCGTCCAATTGAATGGTGTGGGGTTTTTCATGTATGTATGTGTAGTGGATTGCAAATTAACATTTTATTGAAATGTTTGAAAATTAATTAGGTGAATTATCTGTTATCTATTAATTAATATTTAAATACTCCTTCTAAATGCCATTTTTAATGCGTTTCTTGGCTTTTTAGCCTAAAAAATTAAGCGAATTATCGGAATAATTAGCTTAATTAATTTTTAAGGTTGACAAACAAAATTGATTAAAAATTCAAAGGGTAGCAATCCCCAAAAAGGGGGGTATTATTGTGGAAATTTCATTTTTAGTATGTTAAGTTTTGCAGTATTTTAGATTGATTTTGTTTCGGGCAAAAGTAAAAGTTCAATGATAAATTGGTAAATTGGCATGATTGAAAAAAACATCGTTTTCAATTTGCTGAAAAAATTAATGAAAAGCCATTTCCTTGCAATTTTATCTTTTTTCCCATTTTTCCTGAATCCATCTACGGTTAGAGCAGAAAGTGATGTACCTGATACCGTAAACGTCGGAATTTACATTACAAGTATCCATGACCTTGATTTCAGGCAAAAGCAATATTCCGTGAACTTGTGGCTTTGGCTAAAATATAGGAATACCGATTTTGACTTTATGAAGAACCTTGAAGTGCCCATGGCGAAGTCTGTGGAGAAGTCCTATGCAACTATTGATACTCTTGAGGATGGCAGGATCTATATGCTGATGAAATTGCAATGCGTCATGAAAGGAACATGGAGAATTGAGAATTTTCCGTTTGACCGGCAAAAATTGAGATTTTCAATTGAGAATTCTATGTATGATTCAAAGTCTTTAGTTTTTTCGTCGGATACAATCGGTAAGCACTATGGAAAATATTTTTTGAACGAATGGGAGAAAGATAGTTTTAATATAAGAACAGAAATTAAAGCTTATGAAACCGCTTTTGGTGACCCTGCATTAGATGAACCACATTCTGAATATAGCGCATACAGAGCGACAATAGTTATTCATCGTAATTCATGGGAAATGTTCTTCAAACTATTTCTCGGAATGTATATTTCATTTCTGATCGCATCTATTTGTTTCTTCATTCATCCGGATAATATGGAATCACGTTTGGCCCTTAGTGTTGGGTCTCTTTTCGCTGTGATTGGTAATAAGTACATCATCGATTCGTCCCTTCCGGATACTAATACATTTACAATGGTTGACCTGCTTCATGCAGCTACACTTTTGTATATTTTCTTTGTGATCACTTCATCAGTATACACCCTCCGGATTTATAGAACAGGTGATGAATTTTTGGCAAAGAAGCAAAATAAAGTTTTCGGATGGAGCTTGTTGTTGTTATATCTGATGATCAATCTGTGGGTTATCCTTTCTGCTTACAATTCTGTTGCAGCAGGGTAATTTGGATTAACTATTTTAATGGGATGTTGAGTTTGGATTAAACTATTTCTTAATGATAAAGATTGCAGAATGACAAGATACAATAAGGCACTTCTTTTAGTTTTTATACTCACGATCATCTGGTCAGCAATAAGACCACTTTCTGACAATAACTGGATCCTGGAAATCCTTCCGGTTTTTATTACTATGCCATTTATTTACTATCTCGGTAAAAGATATACGATCTCTTCACTTTCCTGGACCTTTATGTTTCTTTATTTTTCAATGCCTGTTGTCCAGGCTCACTATGGTGTAGGGTTTGTTCCCATTGGTGTTAAACTCGCTCCTCTCTTTGATACGACCAGAAATGTGTTTGACCGGTTCACTCATTTCTTTTTCGGTTTCTTTTTATTTTTTCCGATTTTTGAAATGATTCGGCAAAGTATTGGAAAAAGAAAATTTCTTAATTACATGATACCTGCCGCATCATTACTTGGTTTGGCTGCAGTCTATGAAATAAGCGAATGGCTTAGTCTTTGTCTTCTCAGGCCCACGGTTATCTTTTCCTTTTCATCGGTGCACAAGATGATTTCTATGATACACCAAAAGATATGTTCATGACTTTTGTTGGTGTTATCCTGGCTATGGTCAGCGTTGGAGTGACAAGATTCGCTTCTGAATTGAAAAAGTTTCGGTTAAGCAAAGTATTTAACAGTGATCAAGCTGTATTGCTAGTCTGTGTTTTGTCTGATGGAAAAATGAGTGTCGATTTATTATGATTGAATTCGATTTGTCATGGTCTTTCATTAATCTTTCTGGTTATTTGAGTTTGGTGGGAAAAAAATCATGTATTTCTTACAAAACAATTGTATTGTTTTTTATTTCTATGAGTGTATTTTAAGCGAAATATGCTGACTTGCGCGAAGTAAGTGTCATTTTGTTTAAGTTTTGCATTCTGATCCATTACAGAAATAATCATTTTAGAGCTGGAAAAGTTTAAACTTTTATCCTGTAGTCTAGTATGAAATTTTGAATAAACACCACAAATCCACAAAGAATGAAAAAATTATTACTTCTAATTATCGTATTCGCTTTTTCAAGAGATCATGTTAGCGCACAAATTTTAAATGCATCTTTTGAAAATTGGAATACCGTACAGTTCAGCGAGCCTGACCAATGGCTAAGCGGAAATCAGGAGTCAACATCAACTTTAGGAAATTCTCCTGTAACTGAAGTTGCCGGAGTCAGCGGGTCGGCACTTCGACTTGAAACGATTGTTGATGAAAATGACACAGCCCAAGCATTTGTCACCAATGGCGATCCAATGAGCGGTGAAGGTGGTATTCCCTGCAGTACTCAACCAACAGCAATCACAGGAAATTTCAGGTACGGCATTCCCGGAAATGATACTGCACTATTGATTGTTATGTTTAAAAAGAATGGTGCAATTGTAGGATCAAATATTATCCAGATCAAAGGAACAGGAATCCAAAATAATTTCATTCCGTTTTCTTATTCACTGTCTTCATCAATGACACCTGATTCAGTAATCATAGCTGCAACTTGTAGTAATTTACTTGGAAATGGTGGTGTAACAGTTGGAAGTTTTTTGGAAATTGATGACCTTGCTTTTGCAGGTGCAGCCGTTTCTATTCCAAATGGTGACTTTGAATCATGGTCAACAACATCAATCGATTTTCTATCTGATTGGAATTCTTATGGAGATGTTGCAAAAACTTCAGATGTTCAGGATGGGAATTTCGCCATTATGATCTCTACAGCAGACTATGGAAACGGTGATATAGCAGCCGGTCAGATCACAAATGGAAATTACACTCAGAATGGTACAGTAGGCGGTATTCCATTTACAATGATGTCAGATACGCTCTGCGGTTATTACAAATATTATAGTTCAGGAAGTGACTCAGCGACTATCAGTTTGTCGGCAAAGGCAAATGGAATAATGATCGCAGGCGGGTTATTTAAACTTAGCCCGGCATCTCAATATACATATTTTGAATTGCCGATCAATAGCTGGTCAACACCTGATTCTTTAGAAATAAGTATTTCGTCTTCTCAATGGCCATATACTCCCGCTTCTGTTGGAAGTAGTTTGTATATTGATAATCTTGCATTGAGATCTCAACTGACTGCAGGTATTAAGCAAAATGAAAATAGAAACCCTTTTTCAGCATTCGTTTTCCCAAATCCATCAACCGATGTAATTTCAATACGTACTGATCAGACGCTTCGTGGTTCGGCAGTGGTGACAATTTATGATGTTTCAGGTAGCCTTGTTAGAAATGAATTGGTTTCAGATCCGGGAAATACAATTGAATTAAATGTATCTTCAATGGCTACCGGGAGATATTTCTTCAAAGTAATTTGTGGAAATATTGTTTTGCAGAGCTCGTTCACGAAAAATTAACGAATAACTATTAACTAATAACGAATAGAGCCGGCATCAAATGTTGATGCCGGCTCTATTCGTTATTAGTTATTCACTATTAGTTATTAGTTCTTTTCAACAACAACACGTTGAACCTTTACAGCTTCGCCTTCTTTTTCAAGTAGTAGAAGGTAAACGCCATTTGCGTATTGTGTGATGTCAAGAGCAGTTCTATTCAAACCATCGGTTGATGTTATTATTTCAAGCATTACAGTTTTGCCATACATGTCGACCAATCTCATTGAATATTTTTCTCCGATTGATCCTTCAAATTCTACATTCAGATTTGAAGCAACAGGGTTAGGATAAACTGAGAACAGTTCTTCAGCTATTTCTTCTTCCTCTGTCTGATTAGTTGTACGGCAGCTAAAATTAACATTTACCGCAAGACTTCTTGTGGTTGAACCGCCACATGAATTATTTGCTCTTACGGAAATAGTTACTGTACTGGAAGTTGAAGTAGTAAATCTGACTGTCACCGAAGTTCCTGAAGTTGATCCGACAAAAGTTGCACCTCCGGTTATACTCCATGTGTATGAAGTTGCACCTGTAACTGAAGAGATAGAATAGCTGCCGTTTGTTTTGGATTTACATACCGAAGTACTTCCGGAAATATTTCCTGGTGTAGCAGGTGCTGAATTGACACTCAATAATGATGCAGCGCTCGATCCGCATGCATTGTTTGCCGTCACTGAAATAATTCCTGTACCTGTAAATCCGGTTCCGAAATTGACAGTGATTGATCTACCTGTTGAACTTCCTGAAATAGTAGCTCCGGAAGGTACAGTCCATGTGTATGATGTCGCATTTGCTACGGAACTTACTGAATATACTTGTCCGGTTTTTCTGCAGAGATTAGTTGTAGGGCCGCTAATACTTCCAGGGACAGCAGGAACAGAACTTACATTCAATGTCGTAGCGGAAGTGTTTCCGCATGCATTGCTTGCCTGAACAGAAACATTACCCGAAATGAATCCTGCAGGGAAAGTGATGTATACTTTGCTAATTGAACTGTCAACAGTTAATGGGTTTCCTGTCAAGCCAAATCCATCTGAAATAAGTGCTCCTAGTGGCGCAGTCCATTTGTATGAAGTTGCATTTGGTAATTTATAGATCTCATATGCTTTTGTCGTTCCAGCACATACCCCTGTAGTTTGGTTGTTTGAGAAAGTATAAATTGGTGGAATGATCAATGCTCCTAAAGCATAAGTTAATCTGAATCCACTGCTTCCAATACAATTAGTCGCTCTGACAGAAATCAATGCTGCTACATATCCTGCGGGATAAGTAATGTTGACTGTGTTTGTTCCTTGTCCGGACGAGATAATTGCATTTGTACCACCACCAACGGCTACCACACTCCATGTGTAACTTGTAGCATTTGCCACAGGTGGTACGGAGTAAGTGCCGGTTTGCGTTCCACAAATATGAGTAGCTCCTGTAATTGCTCCCGGGGTTGATGGTGCGGATGTGTAACGTGACAATGAAGTTGAACTCGGCAGACTGTTGCCGCATGAATTGACTGCAACAACTGAAAGAGTGCCGCCACTAAAGATAGAACTGAAGCTCAATGTAATCGAAGATGATGTTGATGAGCCTGAAACTCCTCCCGGTAAAGTCCAAATGTAGGACGTAGCGCCGGCAATTGGTGTGATACTAAACACAACACCGGTTTGATTTCTACATGCGCCTGACGGACCTGAAATAGTGCCCGGAGTTGCAGGTATTGTTCCTGAAGTTGTAAGTGTTGCTGATGCAGATTGAGTACAGCCATTGTTGTCAGTAATCAAAACAGAATAATTCCCGGCCAAAAGAGAAACCGCAGTAGCTGATGTTTGTCCACCCGGTGTCCATAAATAAGTATATGGACCAACGCCATTAGAAGGAACTACTGTCGCAGATCCATTGTTTAAATCGCAGGTTGCATCTACTGTAGAAATTGCGGCGATGATCTCTAATGGATCAGTCAAAGTTATATCTGCATTAACTGTGCAGCCATTTGCATCAACAACGATGTATGAATAAGTGCCTGCAGTTACGTTAGCAACTATACCTGTTCCTGAGTATGGTGCAGTACCTCCTGAAGCAATCACATTAACCGGCGTACTTTGTCCATAGCAGATTATTGAACCTGTTGCAGTAGCAGTTAATGGTGAAGCAGGCTCAGTAATTGTTCCACTTGTTGTAACTGAGCAGCCGTTTGCATCTGTTACAATGTAACTATATGTACCTGCTGTTGCAGAGAATGAACCGGTTCCTGAATATGGAGCTGTTCCACCGGTAGCTGATACTGAAACAGTAGACGAACCACCATTGCAGAGTATAGGATTAGCGGATGAGGAAACAACTAATTCGGAGGGTTCAGTTACTGTTATTGAAGTAGATGATGAACATCCATTCGCATCTGTTACTGAATAGGAGTAGGTGCCTGCATTAACTGTGTAGTCTCCTGTTCCCGTGTAAGGAGCCGTTCCACCATTTCCGGAAACAGAAACAGTAGCTGAGCCGCCGTAACAGAGAATTGCAGTAGATGAAGATGAAGCTTCAACAACAGTAGGTTCAGTGATGGTTATAGTAGTTGATGCAGAGCATCCATTGCCATCTGTTACAGGATAAGTATAAGATCCTGCAGTTACCGAGAAATTACCGGTTCCTGAATATGGTAGTGTTCCTCCTGTGGCTGATACAGAGACAGTGGATAAACCACCATTGCAAGTGATAGCAGTTGCAGCTGAAGTTACTTGCATTTCTGAAGGATCAGTTACGGTAATAGCTGTTGATGTCGAACATCCTTTATCATCGGTTACGAGGTAAGAATATGTACCTGCACCAACTGTAAAATCACCCGTACCTACATAAGGCGCGGTACCACCTGTAGCAGAAACTGAAACAGTTGTTGATCCGCCATTACATAAGATTGTATTTGATGAACTCGATGCAATTAATGCAGAAGGTTCAGTTACATTGACAGTAGTTGTTGTTGAGCAACCATTCGCGTCATCTATTATGTATGTATGCATACCTGCCACTACTGTGAAATTACCGGTACCGGTATATGGAGCTGTTCCACCTGTTGCTGATATACTGACTGTTGATGTTCCACCGGAACAAGCGATTTCAGTAGCTGTAGCTGATACCATGATCGATGAAGGTGACGTTACATCAATAGTAGTTGAAGCTGAACATCCGTTGGCATCTGTTATAGTATACGTATGAATGCCCGGTGTTGTCGGGAATGAACCAGTACCTGAATATGGAGCTGTTCCGCCAACAGCAGAAATTGTTACGGTTGGTGAATCTCCGGCACAGTTGATCGCTGTAGCAGTTGAAGATGCAATAATTTCAGATGGTTCTGTAATAGTTGTCAACGTTGAAGATGAACAACCGTTAGCGTCTGTAATTACATAAGAATAGGTTCCGGCTCCAACTGTAAAGTTGCCTGTTCCTGTATAAGGTGCTGTTCCGCCGGTAGCTGTTACTGTTACAGTAGATGTACTGCCATAACAATTGATCGGTGTCGCAGAAGATGAAGCTAACAATGTTGCCGGCATAGCAATTGTGATCGTATTTGAAGAAGAGCAACCATTTGCATCAGTAACTGAATACGTATATGTTCCCGCTGATTCAGAGAAGGAGCCTGTACCTGTATAAGGAGCAGTTCCACCTGTTGCTGACACAGTTACTGTTGAAGCGCCACCACTGCATGTAATATCAGTCGCTGTTAGCGAAACAATTAATTGCGCAGGTTCAGTAACATTCAGTGAAATTGAAGTGTAACATCCGTTTGCATCAGTTATATTGTAATTAAATGATCCTGCTAAACCATAGAAGGTTCCTGTTCCTGCATAAGGAGCTGTTCCTCCTGTTGCTGTTACAGTTATTTCTGCGTAATCTCCATTACAAAGGATCGGTGCATAGGTTGCCGTAGCAACAATTTCATCCGGCTCTGTTACTGTGATCGATGTAGTAGCAGAACAACCGTTGGCATCGGTAATAAGGTAATTGTATGCACCTGCGCCTACGATAAATGCCCCTGTTCCAGTGTAAGGCGCTGTTCCTCCTGTTGCACTAACTGTAACAGTAGTTGCGTCTTTATTACACAAAATGACACCTGATGTTGATGTTGCTGCCAATACATCCGGTTCTGAAATAGTTCCTGAAACAGTCGATGTACATCCTGATGCATCTGTGATAGAATATGAATATGGTCCCGCAGAAACACTGAAAGTTCCTTCACCAGTGTAAGGTGCAGTTCCTCCGGTTCCGGTAACTTCAATGGTTGTCGTTCCCCCATTACAATTAATTGTACCAACATTCGCAACTGCATTCAGTTCCGGGTCAACTGTTAAAGTGCCGTTTTCATATACCAACGTATAGTTTGAAGGTGTATCCTGCTGTGTCATTCCTGATGGTACTATCTGATAAGAACCGCCCGAAAGGTTCCCCGTTCCGACATTTGTATTCGTATTGTCAAGAATTGTGAACGTCGGTCCACTTGCTACAACATTGCTGTCAGCATCTTCATACTGATAAATTGAATTCGTGAACGTATAAGAAGGTTGAACTCCATTACAACCTGCTGTCTGGTCATTCGCTTTTACAGTAAGTGTTTCAGGAACGATAGTTAAGTTTCCTAATCCGTAGCTGATATCAAAATTCTCAGACATCAATACTCCGGGGGGCAATAACCCACGTACCAACTGTATAACCGGTAATCATATTCATAGAAGTATAACCAACGATAGAATCATTTGGATCTTCATACACATCTAAGGAGTCAACAATCAATACTGCAAATTCATTTGATCCGTCATTGAATGTATTGCTGTTTACAGCTTGCTTACCATTCACAGCTTGTTTACCATTCACAGCTTGCTTACCATTCACAGCAGCTTTACCGTTCACGGCTTGCTTACCATTAACGGCAGCTTTACCATTCACAGCTTGTTTGCCATTGTAAAGAACTGCATTCGAAGAATCGATATGATAATCAAAGATAGAAGCAGGGTTTACAGGAATATAATATGTTGTATCGTAAACAATACTATTTACCGCTTGCTTACCATTCACTGCTTGTTTTCCGTTAACTGCTGCTTTACCACTCACAAGGAAACTCATGTGTTGGAAGTCAGCTGCAGTTAATGTTACACCATTTACTGCTTGTTTTCCATCTACTAATACAACTGAACTTGACATAGTCGACTGATGCTCTGTTTCCAGAGAGTCAAGGAAATTGACCTGATCAAGAGGGTCTATATTACTTGCATCGTAGGCATAGTTGAATTGCATTTGCTTTCCATTGATCGATTGACCATAAACAAGAGTAACATCCTGAGGAGTTACCATGATTGGCATTCTGTCAATTGTCAGAACTCCATCAATGAATTGATAGTTGTAAAGTTCAGATAATGTTAACGACAATGGATTACTTAAATCGGTAATTGCTGAAGCTCCTCTTCTATAGTATAAGCCAATGTCGGAAGTGCTGACAGCATTTGAACTGAACGTAATATCCGTCAATCCAAGAGTAGAAAGGGTTTGACTTGTATTTGCAAGTGGGATGTCATTGATCGTTACATCAAAAGAATAGGCAGGAATTGCTTCACCATATTTCTTCGTTACACTGTTGATAGTGATTTTTACGTTTTGAGGAATTGTACTTAATAAATAAATAGAGTCGCTTACACCACCATCTAGTCCACTTGGTGAAATAGGAGGGTTGTAAACAGTTAACGGAGGATTTCCAAGGAATGCAGGAACATCTACTGTCAGATTATTTCCATTAACAACTACGGCAGGTAGTGTATCGTATTGGAAAATTACAGAAGCGTTGTTTGCAAAATATTGTCCATCGATCACAAGTGTTATTGGTTGCATTCCCGGAGTGAAAGCTGAATCCTGTAAATGATATTCTTCAACGACAGGGAATGGATTGGCAAAAGTCTGCAATGCAGCATCAGCCTGAATAAATCCGGAACCTGTAGAAACATCATATCCGGGAGCATCCATATCAATTGCTGTTGATTGCAACAATGCCTTCATTTGTGCACCATTGAAAGTTTCGCCAACGTAATATTTTTCTTTTGCTTCAATTAACAAAGCAGCAATACCGGCAGCATGCGGAGCCGCTGCAGATGTTCCGAAGAAATTCGGGAATAAATCATTGTCAATATTTACACCACCGAAATTCACAGTTGTATTTACTCCGTTTGGAGCAGCGAAATCAGGTTTGTTTCTGTCAACTCCATTGATCTCCAGTCCACCTCTTGAAGAGAAGGATGCAATCGTTGGTGGATTAACACCGTAAGCAGGAGTGTTCGTATACAAAACAGCTCCGACAGCCATTGCACTTTCTGCATTTGCTTGTCCGATTACTGTTGATGTTCCTTGATTGAATTCATTGATCACACCTTCACCACGGAAAATGATGTATTTGAATTTCACATTTCCTGTACCTGATTTACGTGTAACAATAATGTTTGCATTCGCTGTTGCTTTTACAACAAAAGGTAAGATCTCAAGCGGATCACCATCGATGTTGTTTCTGTTGAAACCGAATAAACGAACTCCAAATTGGTCAACCAGATAAATGTCTAAGTCGTTTTGTGCACCCACTTGTTCTCCGATAGAATAGAAGTCATCGTCCCATTGAAGTGCAATAGTATATGTTCCTTTTGGTAATGTTAAGCTTTGGAAATAATCTCCGCCACCAAAATCATGTGCTACTCCTGCATAACCGGCCGGCGCTGCTATTGGTGTGAAGATTCCTTCATACGATTTTACTCCAAAGTTTCCTGCTGAAGTAAAGTAATTTACACCTGTAGAAGAAACGTCTTCCACTGCCTGTGCAATAACTCCGTCACGGAAGAATGGTTCTGTAATGTAAGTGATGTCATCTACTATGACCTTACATCCTGAGTCGCGAAGTGCTTTGATACCATCTGCAAAATTTCCTGCACTGATGAAACCTGAACGGAACATCAGTTCTGCATTCGGAGCCACATCGTGAACGATCTGCATCATTGCACGACCTTCATCCTGACCAACTCCATATGGAAATTCTTCTGATACGATTACAGATTTACTGAAATTTGGATTGCCTGTTCCCGGAAGATCACCGTTTTGAACATCACGTTCAGCAGGTGTTGGACTTCCGAATTTAGTATTGTAACTGTCAGACATGACGCCAACTTTTACTCCGTCACCTGATACTTTCCATGCTTTTTTAGCCATTGAAGAAACAGCGGCAGAATCACCCTGAGTGATTGTCAAACCGGTAGAAGCAAAGTTACCGTTGATCGGAGAATAATAAGGTCTTACGTAATTAATAAGTATTGGCAATGAATCCAGTTTCGGAAGATTAACAATAGGGAACATACCAGTAATGATCAGGGTAGTATCGCCATTGTCAATAATACTATTCATTCCATAAGCAGGTGTTTGCAATAATGCAAGCAGCTTATTGTATTCACCAATGTTTGCAATAACTTCAATTAAAACCTCTCCTTGATTATCATCAATAAGGAAAATATTATTGGCAGCTGTTGTGTCTACCAATGAATCCGGATAAGTATAGAGTTGTGTCAATTCAGAACCGATCAGATTACTGATGGTGTCATTAACAGGTGGCTCATAATATGGGATGATACAATTTGTAACAAAAACATCAAGTGTTGCAGATGCAGTACAACCGAGAGCATCTGTTACGATATAATTATAAGTACCTGAAGTCAGATTTAATGTGTCGCTTCCTGTGTACACGTAAGGAGCAGTTCCAAGAGAAGTTACAAGGTTGACACTTCCCGTTGTAAGTCCGCTTTCAAGGCAAACAATTAGCGTGTCTCCAACAGAAGTTGTCAATGTCAGATCACAAATAAATCCTTCATCAATATTTCCATCGCAATTGTCATCCAAGCTGTTCTGGATCTCAGTAGCATTCGGATTGATATCAAAATTGATATCGTCGCAATCTAAATCATTGCCAACTCCGCATGCAACAGGCATGCCGGCTCCAAAACCGTCGCCATCATAGTCGAAATATTGAATTTCATAGTCGTAGCAATCAAAATTGTTTGTTACGTAACCGATTGGTGGGGTGTTGAAGCAACTTGATGTTGAGTTATAATTATCTCCAAATCCGTCGCCATCAAAATCGGCATAGAATGTATATGTGGCATTTTGTGTCGTATCGTTATCATTACAATCGGTGTACGTTGTAACACTTCCACATGGGATTAAAATAGTTGATCCAATTCCGTCACCATCAACATCAGCATATGTTCTAAGAGAATCATTGCAATCAGTACTATCTGCGTTATAACCTCCTGGAATAAATGAACAAGAATATTTAAAGTTTGAGGGGTTTCCAAAACCATCGCCATCATTATCGCGGAAATATTTAGTTCCTGCCGTTACAGTAATATTTTGTGTACAAGTTGCAGTGTTTAAATTACTATCAGTTGCAGTCCATGTAACCAATGTTGTGCCGATAGGGAAACAAAGAGGGGCGTCGTTAGTAATTGTAACAGCAGAACAAGTACTGTTTGCTGTTGGATATGTTGGACCAACAATGATCGAACCAATAGCATTCGAAGGTTCATTATCAAATTCACGCGGCTGACAAATATAATCAAGCGTTCCGCTTTGTGTTATATAATAAATTCCCGGTGCCGTTGGAGCAGTAAAACTAACTGATTGTGTAAAGACTGATCCGCTGGAAATGTATTGCTCACAGGCAATAGTTTGAGTTGTTCCACCGATACCTACGTATGATTGAACAACACAACCGGGACAATATCCTGTTCCGTAATCGAAGTAGACGGATAGGTTATATCCCAATGTAACATTCGATCCTGCAGTAACAACAGCAGAATTTCCCCCACCGTTTATTGAAACGTTGGTATATGTTTTTATTCTGTCGTAATTATCTAGTGGTACAGTTGTTTGAATTGCTGTTGGAACGTATTCAACATTACAAGCACCGGAAGGTGAATCCTGACAAACTGTTCTATCAGGTGGGCAGATTGTAAATACAGGTGGTATTGCACATGGACTTAGTTCGCCAATCTGGAAATCACCTAAACTCGTCATTCCTGATAAATAAATTGAATTTCCATCGACAGTCGAAACAGGGTATGTCCATGTTGATCCATCATATTGTGCAGAAATAAAATTATCAGATACTGCACCGGCATCCACTTCAGTTCCATCCCATGATATAGTTGCATTATAATCCGAAAAAAGTTATTCCGGCATTTTCCAGCGTCCATGTCCTGTTTTAGCTTTTAGTTGAATCAATTGTTGAACTTCCGATATTAAGGTGATCACCGGCAATAGTATGAGCAATTATTCCGCCGGGAGTAACTACGTTTACATTTAACGAAATTGGACTGCGGTGAAGGTTATCTCCAATGAAAAAGTTTTTAATTCCCGAACCACTGAAATTATGTTGCATATTTCCACTTACCCAACTTGAAGTAGAAGAAAACAAATTTGCATTTGCGTCAACGATAATTTTATTTGCTCCTGTATGAAGTATACCATTAACCAAATCTAAACGTTGCGATACACGTTGCTCGCCGAATAAAAATACGTCATTCGGATTGTCAATTGTCAAACTAGTGATCGTTCCAGTTCCATAAATATTTTGCGCAACTGTTGAATTCAAAGTAAGGTTGTTGAAAATGATCGTACCTTGATTATTCAGATTTGCTCCTTGATATGTATAATCGGTACCAACTATAGTTACGCCCTAGTTAACAACAAAATTGTTTGTTGTAAGTGCGCCATTTAATTCATGATACCCTGAAAGGAAATAAACCTGATTGCTACATTGTATAGTCGAAGTTGATGAAAAAGCCTCGTTGCCAAGCAGTTCCAAAAGTAAACAAGCCATTATTGTCCGGGCAAATGAATGCACCATTATGGGCAGTACCAATTTGAGTTAAGAACAATAGTGTACCGGTGATGTTGTTTACTGTTCCATTATTGATAAAGTAGTTTAATCCTAAATTGGTATTACGAATAGATGGACCAATTGCATCAAAAGTATGATTGATAATTCCACTTGGATTATTTGTCAATTCACCTGTTCCGATATCGGCTTGATTGATTCCACTATGGAATTTAAAATTGATCACACTGTTATTGGTTATATTTCCAATGCTTGGATAAACAACATCACTACAACACGCCACGTCTGAATTTTCAAAAGTGATCGTTCCGTTATTGGTAACTTGTACATACAAAGAACCGTTACTAAGCGTATTGTTTCCCATTTTCAATTCGCCGGAAGGATATATTAAAACTTCGCCTTGACCGTAAATTGTTCCACCATCAACTATCACTTTTCCCAATATATTTAAATCCGATATTGGGTCGTCAGCAACTACTAATCCGGTTTGTACTACTAAAGTTGCACCGGTATCAACTGTAAGTTGATCTTCGGTAATTGTTCCGCCATTATTAATTGTAACTGTGTGAGGACTGCGAATAACAATTGAACTATGTGTATAATTTGGAGTGTTCAATGCCGGCTGCCATGTACATCCATTAAAAAATTCCCAAGTTGATAGATTGCCCCAATCGCCACTAGCTACAGAACGATATTGTTCTGCAGAAGCAGGTGAAGAAGAATTTGTCCAATTTGAAGTACTTCCGGTTAAAGCAAAATTTGTTAATGTGCCTGTTTGGTTATTGCCACTAGCATCTGCAACAAGATTGAAACCTATATTATTTCCATTTGCAACACCGTTATTGAAATGATATGCAGCAACAAGTCCTGCCTGAGCATTTAATTCACAATTCTTATTGTTTTGAATTTGAGTTCCAGTTCGTGCAACGTTCCAAACTCTAACTTCATCGATCGTTCCAAGTGTAAATCCTTGTAGAGTGCCGTTGATCAATCCTCCACCAATAGAAGAATTTGTTACAGATCCAGGGTTACGAGTTGTAGTTCCTGTACCATTCTGTATTCCGTCAAGATAGCAAGTTACAGCAGTGCCTGATTTTACCACAGCAATGTGATGCCATACATTGTCACTTACAGTACTAAGGCCATCTAACTGGTCAATTCCTATACCATCACCATAAGCAAGTCTCAACTTGCCTAAATTTAAACCTAAATAGACATGGCCGTTTACAGTTGGACTTCCCCAAACAAATAATTTAGCAGATGCATCAGTAGTTTTGATCCAGCCTTCAATTGTGAAATTGGAGGTAAATGGAACTACAGGAGAAATGTTGACATAGTCGTCCGTTCCGTCAAAGTTCAAAGCATTTCCTGTCTGGGCTCTTAATTCACTCGAATTACTGAAAGAACTAAGAAAAATAACGGCCATAACTAGCATGGCCCATTTGAAGTGTACGTGTGTTTTCATGGGTGTATTAAGTGGGTAGTGTAGGAAATAAAAATAAGTATTTAATATTTGTGAGCAAAATCATAAATAAATTTATTTAAAATAAATATTTGCTTTTATTATATTATTAATTCTTCAAATATTCAGTGTTTTAGGGGCTTTTGGAGGTTTTTATAAGGAGAAGCCGAATTATAATCCCACCGTTTACCAAGTTTTTTGTTACTAAACAGTATTTGTTTAAAAAAAAAAGAACCCCGGAGATATCCAATTTTTGGAGTCTCCGGGGTTATATTTGATTCATTGTTCTAAAAAGAAAGTAAAGATGCAATGAATGCAGGCGAATAAATTTTCGATTAATTACTTGTTGCTTTTTTCTGCTTTTTCAGCAACTGGCTCATCAGATTTGTGAGGATGTTCAGTCTCTTCTCTTTCTTGATCTCCATCATTGATAACAGGTTTTACTTTTTCATTTTTTTCTGTTGTCTCTGACGATTTTGAAGAGCCATCTTCCTTTTTCTTATTCATCGTATCGTTCTGGCCGTTTTTGTTTTGGTTGGCATCAGTTTTTGTTGGAGACGTTACGTCTTTTTGGTTGTTTGACATTTTGTTTTTATTTTAAACTGTAAGAATAATTATACTGTAAATTTCATTCTATATTTCTTGCTTTGTATTGTATAATTGCAGTGATTGTTTGTAAAATTCATATATATTAATTCTTGATCGTTTGTTAGAAGAGCAAATAACCTAGCCTGGTATGCCATCAGTAAACAACCAGTTTCTCCGATCTGTTAAAACCATCTCCGCTTACATTAACAAAATAAATTCCGGGGTTTAAATTCAATTCATTCTTCTCAATAAATATATTTTCATCTTTCAATTTCGTAATGATTTTGTTGAATTGGCTAACACCTGCTGAATTGAAAATGAAATATTTACTTTCATCTCTATTTAGTTGTCAAGTGAAATATTTACATCTCCATTCGATGGATTCGGAAAAATAACCAATGACTTTGTTGTGTATGATATTAGATTCGGGTTCTCATTATCATCAAATCGTGCTGTATTTGATTTTTGAATAGAGAATTGATCGTCAATTGAACCGGTACATGTTAAGAATTTGCAAGTAAGATTGTTGCCACTAACTTCCAGAATCAAACTACCGCTTTTCGATAAGATCGACTTGAACATGGCATTATGTGGATAGCCTGAAGCGGTTGAACTTCCGGCCTGACCAGCTGTTCCTGCAACTACGTAAATTGTTCCATTTCCTTTTCGGCTGGACTTGGTAAATGGTCCACCACCGCTTTGGACTATGTTTCCTGAAGGATACACTGCAGAGTTAAACGTATTTTCAAGCCCTAAATGGTTTTTGATAAAGAAGCTGCGTTCATAACTATGACTATGTCCACTCATTACCAAATCAACACCATGCTGTTCAAGAAGAGGAATTATATTCTGTCGCATATCAATTAGCTCCGTACTCGCATCAGAATTGTGACTTCCTTTAGAGTAGGGCGGATGGTGAAAATAAACGACCACCCACTGAAGTGTATTCGCTGTCAGATCATCTCTCAACCAATTATACATTGCACTCGATGAATTATTGTAGGATCCATAACTATCTAGTGCAATAAAACTATTCCGCATCCGTACCTGTATTGTATGCATTGTCGCCCAGCCAAAGCCATCCATTCACTACTTGTCCTGCCGTGTATGCTGCGAATGAATTTCTCACAGCTATTTGATTAGCTGATCCCATTCCGAAGTCGCCCGTCACCCAAAATTTTACAGCTTGACTACTTCCATTCGCAGGAGCTGTGTAAAAATAATTATTTGCATCGCCTTGTAAAATTGATCCTATCGGGCCAATTGAATAGTAGTACTTAGTATTTGCGACTAATCCTCCAAGTACAACTGTGTGCTCTGTACCAAATGTTGAGTTCGTTGCAGTGTTATTAAGTAGGGTAGTGGAAACACCATACTTCACTTCATTGTTGGTTGCAGTACTGGTTCGCCATTGGATTGTAACACCTGAACTGGTCGCTACAGGCAAATATGGTCCTCTAATTAGACTAGTTGAAGGCGAAGTTCCTGATTGCGTTGTAAACCATCCACTCGGAGAAAATAAACTTGTTGATCCGGATGTGCAAACGGATTGAACTATAAATTCATAATTTGTAACCGGCAATAGGCCTGTTAAAACAAAGTAAGTTGAGTTGGTGTTGGCAGCAGTAGAATAAGCGAGACCTGAATTCCGAACTCTATAGGCAACATTATATGAAGATGCTCCTATTATTGGTGACCAGAATACTTCCATGCTGGAAGAAGTTGCATTCCTTGTACCGAATAAATTTACATTTGGAGTTTCGCATGAAGTTGTTTGTGCCGGATTACCGATCAACTGCATTTCAAATGTTATATCGCTCGAAGACGTAGAACGATTATGTACTTCAACAGCAATTAAATTATTGCCATTTGTGAAAAGCGAATTTGCTAAAGTTGCAGTGAAGATTGTTGAACCATCATCACTACAAGTAGATGATGCTTTTGTATTATAGGCGATGGTGCCTGAAGGCATGTTGTTTCTGTATACTTCCACATTATTCACATAAACTACAATTCCATCATCTCTTCTTACCTTCATGGTGAAATTCGAAAATTGTGTTGGATTTGAAATGCTGATTGTTTTTCGGAAATAGTATCCAATCTTATATGCGGCCATTATTGTGACAGGCGAATCTCCACATCCTAATTCTGAATTTCCTGTCTTCCATGTAGCATCACTAAAAGTGCTATTTCTCCAATTAGTTCCTTGGTTAGATCCATCGTCTAAATATTTCCAACTTGAAGTGACTCCGAAAATTGTTGTCTGAGCTAAAGATTTTGCACTAAGAAAAGTAAGTGAAATCAGTAAAGTGAATCCGATTGTTATATGTAAAAAATAATTTTTCATTAGCATTAGGTATTAAAACTGTGATTGTTAAAAGAGCGATCACAAATTTCAATAACATGATGATGAAAAGTGTTGTAGAATTAATTAAATAATTTGTATAATTCACTCATGCTTGAAAAGAACATGACAAATGCTTTGTTATTTTTTCTTGAGTTTATAATAAACTCCAACTATGATCACTGCTATGGCTAAAAATGCCCACCATTCTATGTATTCTGTCATGCTTTTTCAATTGTTGAATAACTCAAGCCAATTCCCGAGAAAAATAGCATTAGGCCGGGAATTCCCAGAATAAATATTTTTATATCCTCTCCACTTCCAATTGAATTAATCAATTGCATGGCAGTAAAAATTAGTATTATCATTCCTAAAATGGTAAGTAATGTTCCAATATTTTTTCGTGTTCATTTTGTTGGCATTAATACTCAAAAGTACCAATACCAAACCTATTGCCGTTATGCAATTATTCGAATAGTTTGTATAATTCACACTTGTAAACTGCAAATTTTCACTTTCTCAGAATTTTTTAATCCTGGTGGATTATTTAGTTTCTTGCTTTGAAGTCAAAAAGCCAATCTGTTTTCTTGGCATCTGATTTTCTTGTTTCTCTAGTAACTCGTCTAAGTAATGAAAACAAGCTCTATATTTTTAGTGTTATTTTCCGTTTTCTTTTTATTTCTTCAATGGCCAATCAAATTCCATATTATCCATTGACATTTCCTTATTCGTGAAAATATTCCATTATCCTTATGTTTACATCAATAGCCCAATCCTTTTTAAAATTCCTGATAGCATTGCCATTCCCTGTTCAGTAAATGCATAAGGTAATTTTCTGTTGCCTCCCCAACTTGATGTTCCAATTTGGAACATCAAGTTTTTATGTTCATTTTCAGTTAATTGAAACATGAAGTCGTTTGGAAATCGTTTGATATTTCTACTAACTGCTTTGTTTAAATCCCTTGTATTTACATTATATAAATGTGCAAGATCTTTGTCAAGCATAATTTTGAGATCTCTGATAAGATAGATTTTGCTTATTATTTCATCACCTATCAATGTTTTCTTTTATTTGAGTTCATAAGTTCTTAGAACGATATATAATACAGGATAGAAATTGTTATATTGGATTATTTTGATGATAATATTTAAATAAGTTGTGTAAAGAAACTAAAATGTAGTTTGTATAATACTAGGCAGAAAGAGTTGTTCTCATTTAATATAATACAAATAATGCCACAGCCAACTTTCAATTTTATAACCAATTCCAGTGGAAGTGTTGTTTCGTCCATGTTAGAACCATTATCTGTACTTAAATATTGGAAACCTGCAAGAAGTTCGGGATCCTTTGTTGTCGCAATTCAAGCGCGCGAAAATAGCCAAGGTTGCCCACGCTGAACCAGCATTAGCTGAATATTTACAAGTCCGTCAAGATCTTTCCAATCCGAAGTACTGTTGTTTGATTTACAAAAATCAACTAGAGCTGATTGAAATACCTGTAAGGCGGGTAATTGATATTGGTCCACCAGAATCCTCCGTCTGAACTTGCCAATCCACTCTGGCAGCAGCGCCAGCAAGCATAAATGATGCTGTCTTCAGATAAAAGTTTGACGTAGTTTGTCCAAGAAGTGGAACTGAGGTAAATGACCTGCTCATTGTTATGAACATGAAAGCCTTTATAGGTCCCAATAAAATATTGGAATCGATAGCTTCAGCATTGCAATCATAGAAATTGATTCCGTTTTTTGAGAAGCTTCCTCTCAATTAATTGCAGCAGTGATCACTTAAATAACCCGCAGAAGTGGAGGTGTAGAGCATTCCATTTTTTTTGAATATGAGTGATTGTGTTTTCACTGGCATACCTAAATTGATATATTAAAATCTTCTATCAAAGTATCGCTACGGAACAAAACCACCGCATTAATCCTCAGCATAGATTTTGTCATTGCAAATGAACTTAAAGATTGACTTCGAGAAGGTTGTTATTGAAATCACCCAGCTATTGCCGCCATCCACCGATTTTTATAAATTGATGTATAATAACAACGAAAGTTGGTTTCGTTAGCCAGGATTTGCAACTTACGTTGCCCGGGAATTCCTGCTGTTGGTATTGAGTCCTCGTTGCGCCCAAAATTATCGGAGAAATACATATTTCAATGCCTGTTCCGAATGAACTTTTGGGAAACATAAATTCTGTTGTTGTTTGCCGTGGGGCAACTTGTGTTGTTGTTGATGGTGGCGGAGCAATGGCATTCCATGAAAGTCCATTGTCGATAGAGTAGTAGAGAATCCATTCTTGCACCTTACATAAATGATTCCTGATTCAATGACATACCTTACTGGTGGATAAATTCCCGCAGTGGTCATTGTATTCCATGTTAGGCTACTATCAAGAGAGATAATTCCTCCGGAAGTATTATAAAAGCGGTCCTAAATCAATTTCGTCATTGAATCTACATTGAACGACCCGCCGATATTCCGTGTTCGGATAAGACCAATTTGTTCCATTGTCATTACCAACAGCCAATCCATTCAACGTCCCCGAAAACAAAGTGAATCCAAAGACTGGATGAAGTTTCAATTTTTCCTGGCCTTGATAACTTGCCATTGTACCGACATGATTGAAAGCAAAGAAAATAAAACAAGATTAGTTTTAAAAATTAGCTTGTTTTTCAAGTGATGAATTTTCTATTGTGAAAGAATACTCTTTGGTCCTGCTGAAAAGGAAACCTAATATAGGTATTTCTTTCATTTAGAATTTCAGTAAATTATGCTGTTCAGGTTGTGAGAAAATGCAGGATTTATAATCCTGCATCTCTGAGCCTGCGGATTTATAACTGCGCCTATGGTATTTCCTTGTCAAAACAAATCCTGCAAACTTCCTCCCATCTTTCTCCACACCTTTTTCAATCAGATTCTTATCACAAGTATATAGATATGGAAATTTCTGTCCAGTTTTAAAACACTCTTGAAGACTCAGTTTGTTTCTTTACAGCCTTAACTGATATGTCGAATCAGATCATCAATGTCAGAGATTATTGTCTTCTGTAATTGGGAATGCCATAATTTCTGAATGACTTGATGATCCTGTGGTGGTGTCTCGAAAATACGGTCTTCTTCGAAATCTTTTGGTTTATCGAGTCATTGATTTTAGGGTTCAATAGATGTTAAGCAAACCGATCTGGTCCGACGTTACCCCCCTGAAATTCCTCTGAAATTGTTTTATTGATAAAGTTTTTTGCAATGCCCAAAATTTCTTTTGGTTTTGTATAAAGCCATCGTCGTTTCATCGGTTTTATCCAGGAAACTATCTTTCCAGTACTGGGCATTTCAGCAGACTTGTTTAAATTGTCGACGATAGCAATTTTGCGTTTGCTGCTCTGTCTGTGTTAAAAGATTGTGACAAACTTTTAAAAATTGTTTTTGTTTAGCACCTTTCTTCACTAGAGACATTGAATACATGATTTTCCTTTTAATTTCAGGAAAGTGTCTTTCGACTCTGATTTGAATAAACTGATCGCACTTTCTGCAAAGCTTCGTCATCAAGAATAAGTTCAACAAGTACGACGACATAGAATTCTGCCACTCTTTATTTTCGATGCTCTGGAACATCTACAAAGGTGTTTTGCAACATATTTTACCCTGACTAAAAAAATTACGTTTCTCTTTAAATATTTTCAGCAGTAACTTCGTACAGTTCATTTAATTCAAGATCTGACTCGTGATTGAATTTGCGTGTTTCTTCACCTTTAATAGAGGTAAGAAGTATTTACATCAGTGCCTCAATCGTTTTATCATCTGGCTGTTCGATAACAGATTCAGAAAGTTCAATTCCGTCTTCAAGCATTTATTTCACGAATGAATGGCAAGCTATGAATTTGGGTATTGTTATTGAGGGATCAGTAGGTGTTTAATTGTAGGTCAATGGCATTCTGCTACGGAAATGGCAGGAAATCAATGGGCAATATAAAGAAAATGGTTAGGTAATTGGTTAAGGTTGAGAAATTAGAAGTGTGAATTTGGTGCAAACACCAACCAAATTTATGTAATACCTTTTTGGGACGACTTTGGGAATCTTGTATTGCAATAATTATTTATCAACACAGTTCCTGGAATAAATTCACATGGCAAAAGAAAGAAGTTCCATCTCCTCCGATGACTAATAAGAATGAAAACGAGGTCCTTCCCAAGTTATCCGCTCTACCGAAAAGTGAAGATGATATAGTAAATGGAAAGAGTGAAGTAGATATCAGCCCGGAAGATTTTCTAAATCTTGAAACAATGAAATTCCATCACAGAAATGGAAAAGGAATTTTCTGACGATGTTTCAGGATAAGATCTAGATATTCTGTGCAGAATTGGATGATGCACAGGAAAATGTCGGAAGCGAAGACGAAGAAAATAACTACTATAGCTTAGGAGGCGACAATCACGACGAAGTTTAGTCTAAACGCTTTGTTAAATTTCAACTTTACCACAAGGCGTCGATCACTCTCTTCAAATTATCTGGCTGTTCATATTAACACAATACTTGGCTGGTTGTATTGTATGGACAGTCATGCACAGAGGAGACTTTTCTCTGAAGTGTATATGAATATTGCAGGAAAGTTTTCCTGCTGTAAGTAATCTTGCTTTGGAGAGTTCTTTTCTCCTTTTACCTGTGAATATTGCTTTAGCCAGCATTATATCACTATCGCTTTTCTTGCCGCGACCCAGAGGGTCTTTTACTGAATGATTGGAGAGGATATATCATTGCAGGTTTTGCATTGGTTTGGATTGCGAACATTATATAGAGAGTTTATTTCTATTTGTCAGGCAGGATATAAAAAAGGAAGTTGCGGAAATTAAATCTAGAGAGAGTTAAGGAGGAAAATCAATTCTTGGAAATATAAAATTAATTTAACCATAAATAAAAAAATGAAACCGGAAATTGGAATTTCAGAAAATTTAAAGAAAAGTATTTCATTGCTTGCTGAAGTAACTTTAGCAGATGAAATGACATTATACACTAAAACCAGAAAATTTATTGAATGTTTCCGAGAAGTTTTATGGAGCTGCATAAATTATTTCAGAGCCACTATAGCAGAAACTGAAGAGGTCATCGATGAAGTGGCAGCGGATCCATTAAATTGGAGGGAAGACCGTTGGAACGATGAGACTTTCTCAACTCACCCGATTGAAAGAATTTCCGGAAAACTATCCATCGCCTAAAGAAATGATTAAAGAGTTATTGACCGATCATGAATCTATCATACAAAATTTGAGAAAAAGAGACATTGATGAATGCGCGAAGATATCAAAGATGCAGGCACGGCAGATTTCTTCACAGGAATCATGGAGCAGCATGAAACAACGGCTTGGACCTTGAGAAGATACTTGAGTTAAATATTTTATAGATTGAATAGGAGAGTTGCTTAAACGTGTCAGTGTAGAGTTTCAATTTGTTATGAATGAGCTTTTGCGAATTCGCTTGCTCGGTAATTTGTTTCGCTGCAAACATCTAACAGTAATTTGCTTTGTAGAAACAGATTTCCGACGAATGTATAAAATGCACAGTTCGGAGATTTAAAATTTCATTTAGTTTCGTAGAAGCGCTTTCATGTGAAATTTATTTTAATTTTTAAAGAGCGTATTAAAATAAATGAGAACATTCCGGAAGCTAGGCAGAATTTTAAAATTCCGCCTAGCTTCCGGCTCCTTTCATTGAATGTAACAGGTTGTTTGTCAAATGTGATATAAGCGACTCAAAATTCCATGCTTTATCAATTGTTGCTACAGTTTTCTCCAAATTGGACATTTTAATTATAGCCGTTTTTAAATGATCATCGCACTATTATTCCAATATGCTGTCTTTTCCTTGGTATTAGGGCTATTCATTTTAAACACTAATTATGTAACTATCATTGCAAACGCTAAGGCGAATACAATACACCGGGATCAGGTTTCAGATGAGTATAGTTATTCACTGACAAGGGAAAATCACCGGTTTCACAACAATCATATTATAAGTGGATTATCTTTTGAGAAGGTTTGCGGACCTTTCATGAGATAACTGTATCCTAACTAAATCAAAAAACTAATGGTTAAAAAACAAATCTATTCAGGTATTAATTCGTAGCAGCATTGATCCTGGTAACAGTTGCACTGTTTTTCACTTCGTGTTCAAAAGAAGAATTCCTTGTTGAACCTGCAATGACAACTGAAATTCCTTCTTCGAGTTTACGGGTAGGTGCAGTACTTCCTGAATTGTTCGGAATGTATACTCATCCGAATTATCTGGTTATTGGAAGTTCTTCCAGTGAAAATGCAACACTTCAGTATTTAAGAAGCAAAGGTGGTAACATGGTTAACACTTATGCGCGAAATTCAATGACGACATCTGCAGAAAGAGCTAAGTTCGCTGCTTTTTGTCGCAAGGCAGTGAGCTCATACGGTATTAAATTAATAACGTGTGACATCAGAGAAACTTCTGAAATTGCAAGATGGGATGCTTTCTATACTGCATATCCTGATTTACGTGCAGTCGTTTCACCTCTAACGGAAAAGGAACCATGGGTTACAGGTGATTATGCAGGATGTTTCACACTGCTGCGATTAACCAAAGCAATGTGCAAACCGTTATGCAGCTAAATTTTATTTTTATGAAGGTTGGATGGGAAGTATACTCAACCTCAACGTGCGGTTGACTCTATGGTCTACTATTGTGACGGAATATTTATTTCAAATTATGTAACAGTTACAGATTATTTATCACCATGCGGTTTTGGAAAGTGGGATAACAGAATGAAGTTCAGAGTTGATCAGGGTAATACATACTTTGGAGGAATTACAATTGCAGCGAAGAAGTTTAATAAGCTCGATTATCCGATAATTGAGATACAGTCTCTGGAACCAAATTTCTTACTCAATATGTATGTGGTCACTGCTAAAACTGTTAGTTTTTGGAACCTTGTTTGGCGAAGCCAAAGTGATTTACAATAGGTATCACTGATGTATTAAAATATACTGAGCTAGGCAAAAGCATATTTTATCAGAAGTATGCTCTTCAAGCGCAGCCAAATTAAAATTGAGATAGAATAGTCCTAAAAAAGCCGGAAACTTCGGTTTCGGCTTTTTTATGCGGATTTTCCTTTTCGGTAATGAAATTACTCTGGAAGCTAAGCGGAATTTAAAATTCCGCTTAGCTCCAGGTAGTAATTCATTTAATGTAACTAGTTATTTGATAAAGTTGGGTATCACAAAGCAAATTCCACATATGAAACAATTGAAATTGACAAAATCCAAAGGGCCATTCTTCTAAAAACCCGCTTTTACGTGTGATTTCGGTCATTCATTTAGAACCCAAATTGTGTATTTACACTTGCAGCAGGGGACAAATTTTATTATACGAGGGTTCAAATTCAGTAGAGTAGAATTATTGACTGGCAAGAGGGGAAAATTGTCAGATTTCTAATAAACTTAATATTTCAGTTATCTTTTTGAGATGGTTTTGCACCTCAATCATCTGATCAATGCATCTAAACTTAAAACAATACACAAATGGTTAAAAGCAAATCTATTCAGGACTTAATTTCATTGCGGCAATCATCCTGATAAGTTTTTCACTATTTTTCACATCATGTTCAAAAGAAGAATCTTTCATTGAGCCGGCTGAAACTTCCAGAATTGCTTCATCGGCAGTACAGACAAATTTACTTGCACTTCCTGAATTATTCGGAATGTATACTACTCCGACTAATCTTACGATCGGAAGTACGTCCAGCGAAAATACATTCCTTCAGTATTTGCGAAGCAAAGGTGGTAACATGATCAACTGTTATGCCCGCAATTCAATGACAACAGCTGCAGAAAGAACTAAGTTCGCAGCTTTTTGTCGTAAAGCATATTCTACTTATGGAGTTAAATTAATTACGTGTGATATCAGAGAAATTTCTGAGATCGCAACATGGGATGCATTATATACTTCATATCCTGATCTAAGAGCATACGTTGCACCCTTGACAGAAAAAGAACCATGGGTTACTTATGATTATACCGGATGTTTCAATCTGTTGCGTCAAACCAAAGCGATGTGCAATCGTTATGGAGCGAAATTTTATTTTTATACAGGCTGGATGGGAAAATATTACTCCAACCCTCAAGCAGCTGTCGATTCTATGGTATATTATTGTGACGGAATATTTTTATCAAACTATGTAACGGTATCAGATTATTTATCGACTGCACCCGGTTATGGCAAGTGGGATAACAGAATGAAGTATAGAATGGATCAAGGTTCTTCTACTTATGGTGGAATCACGAAAGCAGCAAAAAAGTTTAACAAGCTCGATTATCCGATAATTGAATTGCAATCGCTTCAAAACTTCAATGTTATTCAGTCTATATGCGTCAGCGGTTCTAACCGTTCATTTTATGGAACCATGTACAACGACGCTAAAGCGTTATATAATCAGTCAAATTCAGATGTATTAAAATATACTGAACTGAAAGGTAAGAGTCTGTTTTATCTGAAGTATGTGTTGCAGGCGCAGCCTTGATTAAGTTTAAAGAATTAAAATAATAAGAAAAAAAGTCGGAAGTTTTTGCTTCTGACTTTTTTTTGTGTTGGTCGCATCGAACATCCTGTTCAACGTAATCTCCAAAATTTACTTTCCTATTCATTTATTTACTCTCTCTAATAAATAATTTGTAAATCCATATGATGATAGGCGGAATATTGAGCGGAACTTAAGGATACAATTTCAATTGTGTAACCCATCAAGCGGTATTCCGGCCGGGGAAATGATCGTACATTTTGTTTATAGGCAAAAGGTAAATTTACCATCGTTGAGCGAGGCTAGCGAGATTATTCAATTACTATTTTTCCGGAATAAACATTTTTGTTACTTGCCGTTATTGAATAAAAATACAAGCCGGGTGTAAAATCTGAAACATCAATATTCGCATCTTGCAAATTATACAGTTCGGATCTGTTTGACCAAATGCGAATAGAGATTATAAAACTTCAAAACGTTTTTTTTAGACTTTTCACTAAGGTGAATTGTCAGATTGTTATGTGCGGGATTTGGAAATACTTCAACAGGAATTTTAATTGGTTCTTTAACTGCAAGTGACAAGCAATCATCTGTCACGATTAATCCGTGCGTAATGGTCAAATTGCCGGGATCGATATTAAATTGATAGTTGGATCTGTGGGGTAAATTGGGGGTAAATGGAAATGCATGCTCCGGTGTCGCATACACAGATTGAATCAAGTGACAATTGTCAATTAGCGAATTGTATTTGAAATTTTATTGCGACCGGCAATGAAGTTTTCGGTAGGGTAAGTCGGTAAAGTTATAAGTGAACCAAATTCATTGGATAGATTTGGGTCAATTTTGAATCCTGAAATGGCGAGGGTGCTATCTATTGTCAAAATTCCGTTAATACCGGATTGAGCTTTTTGATAAGAAATTATACATCCTCCATCTGAAGAATTTTGAATGTTTGAATACGTTGTGTTGTAAACCGAGGGAATATTGAAGTTAAGTGTATAAATATAATTACCTGTTGAATCAAATGGTTAAATGCTCGAATAAAATATTTGATTGAACCCATTAATTGCAGTGCAGATCATCCAAAATTGCCCGTTGGATTGTTGAATTACATTATCAAAGCCTTGGTCTCCAATTGGGCCGCCATCTGTATAGCTCCAGATTGTATCCCCTTCAGATGTTGTTTCAAAAGCAGTCCCTGCATCAAAACCTGTGTTCGTATCATAAGAGCCGGCAAATAAATAGTTGATTTGGAAGAACAATAAAATCGTTCACACGAGTTTCATTAAAAGAAATCTGATCTGTGATTGTGCCTGCATTATCCATTTTAAGGAGAAACCCTTCCGATATATAAGATCCATCTGTGACTGCGCCAATAATAAATAATGAATCAGGCGCAATTATTGAGGTTCGTAAAATGATTGCTGAATCGATAGAATATTGTTTTTGCCAAATTATTTCACCCATTGAATTTATTTTAGCTAGAAATGCAATTGAGTCAAAAAAATTGCATTTTGTATTCCACCCACTACAAAAAATGAACTATCGGAAATCGATTGAACAATTGAAGGATTGGCGATGCTTTCATTTGCTGATAGAATAGTTGTAAAAACTGTATCACCAACTGAATTAAGTTTCACAAGAATTTCGTCCCATTTATTGTTTATGATGTTGCGTTCACCAAATACAACATAACCGGAATCATTAGTTTTAAAATGTTTGTGAATAAAACAAAACCGGTAGCATTGTTAAATTCTTTGCTGAATTCTTGTCCGCAGGTAATTTTGAACTAATGAAGAAAATTGAAAGGACGATTAATAGTTTCATGGTTTGAAGATAGAAATAATAAATGAATTGAATGGGCGCGATTATTGCACCGAGTAGGGTTCTTATCTTTCCACCGCAAGTTTCAATCTTGAATGTTGCCTTTGAAACTCCACATCCACAAAATAAATAGATGCACTCAGACGACTTGTATTTATCGTAAATTGATTTAAGGTAGAATTCCATTCGCCGTCGAAATATGTCAATCTCCCTGAGAGATCAAAAATATGTATAATTGAGCCCTTAGGTATTCCATTTATAATTGCATGATCGTTTGCCGGATTGGGATAAAGAGTAGGTGAGGAAGATTCCAAAGTATTTATATCGTCATATAAAAAAAGTAGGAATGCGATGTAGATGTACAAGTTCCTCGAAATGTATAGGTGATGGATACCGTATACTCGCCACTTAACGTTGCTGTATAATCTTGTTGAGTTGCTCCGGCAATGGCAGTATCATTTCTGAACCATTGATATATTGGATTGATTGTTCCTATAGTGGAATAATAATTCGCAGTTAAGTGAGCCGGACAGTTTAACAATATGCTGTGTCGGCTATTGATGCAATGACGGATGGAGCAGCAAAAATGAAGTTGAAGAGGTATGTCCTAAAGAATCTGTGACAGTAATAAAATAGGTGATCGTATCGGTTAAATAAATTTCAGGTTCTTTTGCTGTATCAGACGATAAGCCTATTGATGGTGACCATTGAAAATGGTAAGGACCGCAACCTCCTAATACAATTGCATTTGTATTAATTGTGTTTCCTATACAACGCATATAGTATAATTCATCTTGAGTCAGATAGTTTAAATAAATACTTGTATCATTTGCATAAAAATAAGTATAATTATAATTGGTCCCACAACATCCGCCTACCAAAGAGGTTCCGTAGGAAAGTGGACGATAAGTAGAATCGTAAATTATTCCATACCCGTGATAATATTGCATAAAACATGTGGATGGTCCATTATACCCAATATAAACTCCATTGGTATCATATGAAATATTTTGTTCATTAAAACAACCCAATCATTTGTGTTGCTATATATTATAACTTGTCGTTCATGAAAGTAATCGTAAATGTAGTATTGAGTGATTTGCTGCCTATCAAACATATGATACGAACTTCTTACAAGATTAAAAGTATCAAGTACAATATATGTACTATCTGTAAAATATTGACTCTGTCCTGAATCATATACCAATTTGACAGAAGGCATATGAACATAATAGTTGTCGGCAGAGTCGTAATTGAATTTTGCGTCATCTACCCAAAGTATATTTAGGCTGTCCCTGATCTGTGTTGCCAAACTGTCCCGAATACCGAATGTGTCATAGGAGATTATATAACGGTATGAATCAACCCAGGTGTTACCATTGCCTATTTGAAAGATGATCATTTAGACATTCACCATTGTAATTGTATGAGGTGTTATAAATATTTATAAATGCTCCGGTTCCACTGGTGTCTTTTACCATGGAGTGATTTATTAATTTATTATTCGAATTATAAATCCAGTTTTCCTCAGAAAAAGTACCCATGTATTTCCGGTTCCATTGTATTCGAGTCGTGAGGTAATAAAATTTGTTACAGTATCATAAGTAAAAATAATTTTTTCGTTGAAATCGTAACCTGATCCTGTTCCTGTGTATGAATAAAAATTGCTTGTATCGTTCTGAGAATTTCTTTCGATATATGTCCTAAGAAAATTTTGCGTGTTCGTATAAGTATAAACATTGCCATTGGTAGGCTCAATTCTCCTCTCAATTCTTTTGTTTATGCCACTGGCAATTTTAAAAGTATCGGTCACGACAGAATATGTTTCGCCGGGTGAGTATTGATGTTTTTGGTAAAACCACAGAATCACCAGTGCAATTTGCCCGAATGAAAGCGCAACTAAGAAAGTAAATGAAAATAGAAGGCTAAATAATTTATTTATTGACATTGGGCTACAAGAGTTTTAAAATCTAATTGTATAATGACGGTTAGCCACCTTATGGTTTTAACTGATGTAATTTCAAATATGCTAGTGATAATGAATAATAAGGCATTCTCCTTTTCCTAAGTTGCCTAGAAGAATATCGTATTCAAAAAGGCCTATTGTATAGTGTTCAACTCCTGTTCCGCATTGATCATACTTATTTGGATCTGATAAATTAATGTTTTGGATCTTTCCGGTTGGATATGAATGTGAGTAAAATGTGTTACAATTAATGAAATTGGATGAACTATCTTTTGGCAAGTTCCCAATTAAAGTATTTGCAAATGAAAGTGAGTCGATTTGGTATCCGGTCTTGTTATAAAATTTCACCTTTAGATCTTGTCCACTCAGGTTTAAAAATAATAAAGACAATATTAAAATTAGAATATAAATTTTTGAATAAAGTCTATTTGAAATCATAAGGAAGTTCTCAGTTCGTTTTTATGAAAATTAAATCGAAGTTATCAAAAATTTGAAACAATTTTACCAATTACAAGACAAGCATACCCCGATTTGCAGAATGTACCCTCGCTCAACGGAATCTTCAAAAATTCTCTTTCCCTTTTCATTTATTTACTCTCTCGAATAAATAATTTGTAAATCCGTATGTTGATAGGCGGAATATTGAGCGGAAATTAAGGACACAATTTCAATTGTGTAACTCATCAAGCGGTATTCCGCCGGGGAATAGAGCATGCATTTTGTTGATAGGTTGCAAAATTGAAATTGTGCTAGTGATTCTCTTTTCATTCCAAAGATTAGAAAAATTACACCGATCCATAAACGGTATTCAAACCAAAAACTGTCCCTCGCACCGTCCCCCAAAAACACCAAAGCCTCATAACATCATCTGTTACAAGGCTTTAATCTTTGTGTTGGCGGTCCGGACGGGACTTGGAATTGCGTTTTTTCAATTTTTTGGGAAAGTGCGAAAAAAACTTTGTAAAGCATTATAAGACAAAATATTAGTACGGTTTAGCGCACTATTTTAACACTTCGAAATTAAGATAAATTAAGTAAATCTGACCCCTATCTGACCCCTATTTTTTTTACCTTTGTTTTTCACTTATCAAAAATGCCAACGGTAAAATTTAATTTGAAGGATAACAACGTGACTAAAGCCTCTGTCATCATGTTACTTTTTAATTACGACAACAAACGTCTCAAGCTTTCCACCGGATACAGTGTTCCACCAAAATATTGGAACAATAAAAGTCAACGTGTTCGTGAAGTGATGGAATATTTCGGACATACAGAGATCAACGAAGGACTCGAAGATCTAAGCAGACTGATTTTAAAAGTGTATAGCGACAATTTGAAGAACGGAATTCAACTCGAGCCAGAAGCATTGAAGAAAGAAGTTTTAAAGCAACGTGAGAGTCCTAAGCAAGTATTAAGCACTACCGTGTTCTGGAATACCTTCAATGATTTCGTCGAATATAAGCGAACGACACTGCCGGATATAAAAGATTACGACAATTCGTTACGTAAACATTTGTTGGCAGCAGAGAAGATCTTCGGTGCACCATTGAATTTCGCGCTGATGAAAAATCGTTCCAACGGTTTCATTGAAAAGTTCGATCATTATCTGACCTACAAAGCAGTCAACTCCAAAGGCGAAAAAGGACTAACGGTAAATACCATCGGCAAGCAGTATAAAAATCTGAAAGTATTTTTGAACTGGTGTTTCGAAAGAGAGATCACGCCGACATTTAGTTTGAAGCATCTCGTCACCAAATCAGAAGAAGTCGACAGCATTTACCTCACCGAGACAGAGCTCAAAAAAATATTCGATCTCAAGATCGACGATCCAATAAAAAAAGTAGTGCGCGATTTATTTATCATCGGCTGCGAGACAGGATTACGTTTCAGTGATTTTCAAGACTTGAAAGTCATCACATCAAAGAAGATCGCATAGAGATCTTCCAGAAGAAAGTATCCAAGAAAGTGATCGTTCCCATTTGTACCGACCCCCTCATTGCATTACTAAAGAAATACAAGAACAAGCCACCCCATTTTGAAAGCATCACCGAGTTCAACCGATTGATCCGCGACATCTGCGAAACAGCAAAGATCACCGAACAGGTCACCATGCTCCGCACCAATGCCACAGTAAAGAAAGAAGTCGTCTCCCGCAAATTCGAGCTAGTCAGCTCGCACACCTGTCGCCGCAGCTTCTGCACCAACCATTTCCTCAACGGCATGCCCGTCACCCTCATCATGGCCATCTCCGGCCACAAAACCGAACGCGCCTTCATGCGCTACCTCAAGATCGATAATAGCAAGAAGGTGGATATGTTTCGGGAGAATATGGAGAGGAGGAAAGCGGGGAAGTGAGTTGGTTTTATTTTTATTTGATTTCTTTTGAAGTTCAAGTCACTTTTCTATCTTGGCGGAAGGAAACTATTTGTCAATAAGTTGAAGATTTTACAGAGAGAAGGAGGTGGTAGTTGAAAGTGTTTTTGAATTATAGTTAAATTTGAAAATCATTTTAAGTGACGTTGTTGATTCGAATGCCCAGGAAGATAAATTTATTTGCAGGGTAGGCTATTGTTACATAAAGATAACTGATGTGTTGAGTAAATGAAATTGCGGTTTTCGGAATGTTACCTGCAATGCTATGGCGACACTGCTAACTTTGAACTGACTGCATAAAACGAACAGACAAAAACAAAGAGTGATAACGCACTACGACTATACAACATAATAATGATTGGACACATGGACGAGTTGATAAGCCACAGTTCAACGAACTCATTGAATCTCTTTAGAGCAAAGGATTATATCAACTGCCAAGCTTATGAAACTTGGAAAGGACAGTCGCAAAGAATTTGAAGACGACATTCAATTAGTTTGGTTATTTAAAGGACTTGTAATTCTTGAACAGAGTTGAAATGGATTGGCGGTTCAGTAGCAGGTGCAATTTGGGTTTACCGAATGATACAAGAGGCAAACCTTGACAAAGATTTTCAAATTGTCGACTTTGGTTTGAGAAATTGTGACAACCCTTGGGCTCCTTTCGGCAATTCCTCACTATGGCAAGCGGACAATTACGGACTACTTTGCTTACTGGGTGAGAAGCTAAAAGAAGTGCGATTAAATATGACCGATACGAAAAGTTTTGAAACGAGTTATGGGAAGAAAGGAGAAACGAATTGCCGCCATTGCTGAACTTCGCAAACTTAGTAAGGAACAGCGAGGAGAAATTGGAACTTTTAGAGAAATACAAAAACGCAACGACAAAAGAAAAACTTGAAACGATTGTAGTCGATAAAACTTTTCCGCCAGAATATTACCCTACAGATTGGATTAAATTTCCTAAAGAAATTGAAAAAACTTCCGATAGATTTAATAAAGAAACTTTACGACAAACTTTACATAAAAACAAAAGGAGAATGAAACGGTACACGAACTTGAAAAAACTTGATGACGGAATAGGATGAACCTAATAAACAGTTGTGCGGACTTAGGGCTGGCAATGACAACCGACAGAACTAACATGAAATCAAAACAGATATTTGAATGGAAATAAAAACGATTTATACTGATTGGAAAAATAGTGAAAGCTACGGAACAAGAAGTTCATGTCATAGCATTTGCAGAAATGGAAAATCTGTTTTTAGAACTTACGCAGAATTCATTGGTAAAATTTCTCACGAAGTGATAATAAATTATTGTAATCAAACTGATAAAATGTATGGCTACATTACTCTATTTCCTCTCATGACTTTATCTGCAATTGCAAGGAAATATTTCAGAAGGGAAATGTCAGAACCTGAGAAGGTGCAGTTTGAAGAAATTATTAGAAGTATCTTTAAGTTAGACACTCTATTCATTAAGTCAAAACATCTGATTTTCAATTTTACTTGTGCTGTTCAAAACAAGGACTTTATAGTTCAATGTATAAATAGTGTTGCAAAGGAATTTGAGCATCCAAAATCAGAAATTGAAATTTGTGAAATATGGCTTGACGAAGAAATATTTGTTGAATAAATTAAATGTTGGTGCATAATTGAATATGAAAGAATACACCAGTTACGACACAAAAATAATGGAACTCTCTTGAGAAACTTGAGAGCTTGAATGAGGACACAACCTTATTTGGCGGACTTATTTTGTTTTGCAGACGAGACAATTTTCTTTTCTTCTTAAACCCTTGTTATTTTATCGGTCAGGTTAAAGCAACCGAAATTGGGAGTTCAGTTTTGGACTTTCTAAAAATAATTGCAGTCAATTTAAAAATATTTTGAAAGCAGAAAAAAATTTACAAGATGAAATAAAGAAGTGGGAAAAATCTGCCGTTACATTTCCAGAAACGCAAACTTAGGAAACCATGACAGTTCTTTAGGAAATCACAATTGTTACTGCGCAAGCCAAAATTTCATTTTCTTTGGTTCGTTTGGCGGTGCAAGAATGACTAACATAAAAATATCGGAGTCAATGAAGTTTTAGACATGCTTTATTTTGCTGTCACTACTAAATCACGAACACAATAAAATCAATCACTGACCTTAATTGTTTTCTAAACGAACAATCTAAATTGATTTAATTTAAATATGAATTCCGCCATTATAAAATCAGTCCTATTTGGTGTTGCAGTTGGTGACGCACTTGGAGTCCCCGTTGAATTTGAAAACAGAAGAGTTCGTCTCAACAACCCCGTTACGGATATGATCGGTTACGGCACATACAATTTGCCGCCAGGAACATTCTCAGACGACAGCTCGCTTACCTTTTGCCTTGCAGAAGCATTGACAAGCGGGTTTGATCTAAATACGATCGGACAAAATTTTGTAAAATGGCTCTACAAAAACTATTGGACACCAAGAGGAAATGTTTTTGATGTTGGTATTGCAACACGACAAGCAATTGACCGACTTGCCAAAGAGGTGCGACCAGATCTGGCGGTGGTTTTGATGTTTCATCAAACGGAAACAGTTTAATGAGAATTTCTCCTTTGCTTTTTTTACTTATTGGACAAGCCGATCAATGAACGGTATGAAATAATCAAACAAGTTTCTTCTATCACTCATGGGCGCATTCGTTCAGTAATCGCTTGCTACTACTATCTTGAATTTGCCCGACAACTATTTGAACACAAAGATAAGTTTGAGATCTATACAAACCTGCAAACAGAGATCACAACTCATTTAACTTCTCTTTCAATTGACCCGACAGAAGTTGCATTGTTTGACCGTTTGATTAAACAAAATATTCACGAACTGACAGAAGATAATATTTTTAGTAGCAGTTATGTTCTGCATACACTTGAAGCAAGCATTTGGGCTTGTTGACAACAGACAATTACAAAGATGCGGTTCTCAAAGCCTAAATTTAGGTGAGGACCAGACACAACCGGGGGCAGTGACAGGCGGACTGGCAGGACTGCTTTACGGATTTGAAAACATTCCCTCAAATTGGGTCAAACAAATAGCAAGACATGACGACATTGCTAACCTTGCTGATCGACTCGCCGGGAAACTTGCCAGCCGCTGACATTGGATTATCGAAAGTAAGAGGACTTGCAGTGGTTGAAGGAAGTGCAGTGCTTTTATTTTATTTTGAACCGGCTTGGAAAAAATACAATATTTCTTCACGTCCTTTGGTGCATATTATTAATAGAAAAATTTGCTATTATAATCTGATGATCATTTAAACTCAAGCAAAATATTAAGAACCGCCCATGTATTATCATCTAAGAATTTACGATAACTCCACCCAATGGACGAATCCGAGGCTTACGATCAAGGAAGCTTTGACACCTACACGCAAGCCGTGGCAGAAGCAAAAGATCATTTATGAATCCATGGTTTTACAATTGGAGTCTGGTATGAGGGGCTGAAGCGATCTGATCCAGGCAATATTCTTTTTACGGAGCAGATCGGGTCAAGCTTCCTGCCGGGAAAGGGATTCTTCCCGGTTTTTCAGCCCCCCGGATTATGCAGGGACCATCGCCGAAGAAATTTGCACCACGCTAGAAGCACAACAAGCGCCGTAACAAGCGCCGTAACCGCCGGTAATCAGATCTAAAGTTCCAACAAGGAAGAAGACTTGACGTTTTTGCTAATGGCTCGTCAAAATCGTTTTTTTGCGAAAAAAATTGTTACGCAATTGTGATTTTTAAAGCACGGAATTATTTGTTGGTTTGCTGGTAATTTACGGTGTTAACTCGCAATGCATTTATCATTCAACCGAGTTTATTTGTAAGTTACTGTAGTTAACACTGCTGACTAGGTCGGCGGCTATATCTTGTTACTTAGTTTGATAGAGATGCTGGTTATTTTATTTTTTTGGAAAACGGCTGAGAGTGTGGTGTTGTATTTATTGTCACCGGAAAATAGTTGCTTGGAAAACATTTTATAAGGAAAGTTGCTTTATCGGGCTCTGCTTGCGATTGTTAAATCATTCGATGGTTTGTTGTTGAGATAGCGTGTTAACTCGCGATACATTTCCTGTCCACCGATTCTATTTTTAAAGTTACTGTGTTTACACTGCAAATGGTGCAAGTGTTCAACAGTATTAAGCATTTATTTCCTTCTAATATTGAATATTGAAAGAATCATTTCTGCCATAAGTTTATGTCGTACCTACTTCCTCCATTTCCTCCATTGGAAGAGAACAGAGCTTCAGCACTTATTTACAAATTGATAATTTGTTGGCAAAAAGTTCCTAGGAAAAGGAATTTTTTTTTATTGCTGCTCAATATCTGGCAATTTATTACTGAGCCGTTTACACCGTTTGTTCCATTGCAACAGGCAGTAGCAGGTGTGCCGCCTTGACCACCAGTGGCGACTAATAGATTATTGCCAAAAATAGTTGCCGAACCATTTCCACCACCTATTGCGCCACAAAAAGCATTACTACCTGCAACTCCACCCTCACCAATAGTGATCGAGAATAAATATTTCCGAGGATAACGCATTTATGGATTGTAATATCCGCCTCTTTTCCACCCCCCTAATGGACTGCAACGTAGGTGCTTCTCCCCCGCTGCCGCCACCACCCCATAGCTCTACAGTTATAACACTAATGTTTGGAGGACATGTCCATGTTGAAGAAGTAGGCTCAAATCTTGATGGTTGATTTGAAGCACTTAGACTTTGTGAAGAAAATAAAGCAAAGGGAACCTCAACATCTGTTGTGTACCCAAGTCAATATAATTAGTTCCACCCATTTGCATCAAGTTCCACTTGCATGAATTTAGAATTACTTCCCCAATCAATTGAAGAAAAGTTCCGTTTACAACAACTCCTTCTCCAATGTTCGCAGTAAACAATCCAAGCACACTTGTCGTCTTGTTCTGTGTTTCCTGGTACACAACCATACCTCCTGCCGTAGAATCATGTATGCTAAAACGCAATGAAATAATTTGGTTGGCAAGTACATTGCCTGAGCTATCACGAGCTACCGCTTGGTAGGGAATAGCCTGAGGGGCCTGGGCATATATATTTACACTGCAAAAGACTAGTAGTAATATTCCATAAAAAAATACGGTGTGTTTTAGTGTTTAAATTTTTTATTTTCATTTCAATATTTTACAGTAAATTATTTACGGATATTAAGGAGCCTCAACTTTGAAATGGACAATATCGTAAAATTTCTCTTTTCTAACGACATTGAATTAACACCAATGTAATCTTATTTTCAACAAAGACAATCATTTCCTAATCCCTTCTTTTTTCATTCTTTTATTAAGTCCTTTATTTAACCTATTGATGGTTTTTGCGAATACAATATGACCATTTTTTATTTTTGCAAAAGATCCCCAATTGAAAAATTGCAACCAATACATCATAAACTCCGGAACATAATGGATGAAATTTAATTTGTCATTTAACTATTCAATGACTAACCGAATATTTTGAGGCTCCATATTCTCAACACTCAGGTTGAGAATGTAAACCCCTTTAGCAAATCCTTCTAATTCTAATTCCCGATGATTATTTCCTTCAACAGCATTGAAGATATTTGTCAATAAGATTTGTCCTTGAAGTGTTATTACTTTTAAAATTGCTTTTGTATTCTTAGGAGATTTAATAGTGACTGTAGTTTTGTTCAAAGTCGGATTAGGATTTGCACTCTAAATGTCCGTTGAAATCGGGTTCGTTTAGTACAGAAGCTGTACGACAAAATAAGCCAACGCTTACATTTAATATTCCAGGTTGTGAACACCACAAGAATTCACAGCATTTACTCTGATGGTAGCTGAGCTATTTGTTGCGCTTGTATAATTTACATTGGCTGTTAGTCCGGCAGGCGAAATCAAAGCACCTCCTGTTATTGACCAGGCGTATGAACTTGCTCCCGAGATTGCTCCAATTGAATAAGGGACACTTGATTGTGATTTACATACTGTGTTCAAACCTGAAATTGTAGGAACAGCAGGTCGTGAAGTTACAGCAAGGCAGCGTTGAATTCCTGAACCGCAATTATTTATTGCGTTAACGCAGATGTTGCCGGTGGATGTAAATTCAGGGTTAAAGTTGACAACAATTGAAGGCCGTTATTTGATACTATACTGACTCCGGAAGGCACACTCCAACTGTAAGATGTTGCGCTTGAAACTGGAGCTATTGAATATGTGACATTAGATAATCCGCACACAGCAAATCCCGGGCCCGTAATACCACCTGGCTGATCGGGGACACTACGCACTGTAAATGTTCGTGTGTAGCTACCACAAGAGTTACTTACTGTTATAGATATAGTTCCGATTGTCCATGAAGGACCGAAATTAAATGATGCAACAGAGTTTATTAAATTTTGACTTGAACTAACCAATGTAATATCTCCTGTTGTTGTCCAGGAATATGTTGTTGCCCCATTTACCAGAGGCATTGTATATGTTGCTGAATTATTAGCGCATATAAAGATGGTCCTATGACTGCATTAGAATGAATCGGAACACCTGTAATTGTCATACCTCTTGTCTGGCTGTTGCCAATACAATTTGTACCATAAACCTGTATTGAGCCTTGTCCAAAACCGGCGGGTATATTTACATGAATAGTGTTTGTTCCTTGACCATCTATTATATAAACACCTGCACCAGTGACAGTCCATGTATATGATAATGCATTTGCTGAAGTTGTTGAATAGGTTCCAATAGATCCGGCGCAAATTATTGAAGGGCCTGAAAGTGCTGTCGGCTGTGATGGTCTTGCTGTGAGTACGGGAATATTTTTACAGCTTTGTAAAGTAGTTCCACAATTGTTTACTGCAGAAACACAAATAAAACCGCCTGAATATGTTGAGCCAAATGAAATCGTAATTGAATTCGTAGTTGACGAACCGGTTGCACCAGTTGGCAGAGTCCATAAATAGGATGTTGCGCCCAAAAGCAGGAGAAACGGAATAGACTAAGCCGGATTGGTTTCTGCAAGCTCCACCGGGTCCTGATATTGCTCCCGGAGTTTCCGGAAAAGTACCTACACTGGAAACAACAAGCTGGAAACAGAACCAGTGCAACCATTATCGTCTGTAATAACAACTGAGTATGTGCCTGGAGAAAAGATTTGTTGCGGTTTGAGTTGTTTGAGAATTTGACCATAGATAGGTATAGCCACCAACTCCTCCCGTTGGTGTTATTGTAGCGGTTCCATCATTTCCGAACAACTTGCAGAAACTGAAGAAGTGGTTCCTTCAACTTTAGCTGGTTGAGTAATTGTAATTGAGGTAGTAGCTGTACAGCCATTGCATCTGATAAAATATAAGAGTAAGAACCAGCAGTTAGATTGTAAATTCCTGTTCCTGAACCAGGACTTGTTCCATTTGATGCTGTCACGGTAACTGTTGAATTGCCTCCATTATACGCGATAGCTGTAGCTGATGAAGAAGCTACAAGTAAGGACGGTTCAGGAATATTAATAGATGTAGCGTTTGAGCATCCAAATGCATCAGTTATTATATAAGCATGTTGACCTGCGAATTCAGTGAATGTACCAGTTCCTGAATAGGTGCCGTCCCGCCGGTTGCACTAACTGTTACCTTGAAGCGCCACCATTGCATAAAATTGCTGTCGAAGTTGATGATGCTGATACTGCTACTGGTTGTGTAATTGTAATATTGGACGAATTTGAATAACCGTTGGCATCTGTCACAATATAATTATAAGTCCCTGCTGAAACCTGAAATGTCCCTGTCCCGGAATAAGGAGCAACACCCCCGGAAGCGCTAACGATAACAGTAGATAAACCACCATAACAGTTGATCGGCGTTGCCGAAATTGACAATGAAATTACTATCGGTTGTTGGAAGCCCTGAGTGAGCATTAAGTTTCCGGATGTAAGTGTAGATGTAAATGTTTCACCTAAGGTCGATGAAACAGACAGCCCTCCAACATTCACTTGATTTCCGCTTGAGGCAATTACTTTTGGGGAAAAAGATTGCGAAAATGATTCCCGTAAAGAAATTAGAAATACAAATATTAAAAATAGAATGTTAATTTTTTTCATTTAGTAGTTTTTTAAAATATTTATTTTCTAATTTCCTATAACAACAAAAGAAAAATCGTTGTAGGGATAATTAGCTGATCCGTTGTATCCACCACATACAGATTCTATATCGACACTGAACCGATCAATTGCTTTTACATAAATTGTGCAGTCTACGCAACTGTGGAAAAAGCTTGTGATTGCCGAGGGCGTTGAATTATAAGGTTGATCAAATACAATATGAGTGTATATACCCATTCTAGTAGCTGAAAAGCCACTTCCTTGCGCAATCAGCGCTATACCAGCTCCATTGATATCAATTGTTCCTGAAACAATTCTCTGTTGATTAGAACCCAAGCTTGATGAACTTCCACTGTAAAGCGAATAAGGAACACTCATCATTTGTTGCGTTCCTAAATCAACATAGCTACCTCCGCTTGCAGTTGTATCCAATTCTACCTTCAAGAATTTAAAATTTTGTCCCCAGTTCATGGAAGAAAAAGTTCCTGTAATAACTATACCCATTCCAATATTTAGGGTAAATAGACCCAATGAGTTTGTTGTAGTGTTATGCAATTCTTTGTAAACCTCAATCCCTGAAGTTGTGCTATCGAGGATGCTAAACCGAACTTGAACTGCTCGATTTGCAAGAGGCTGTCCATTGGAATTTCTAGCTGCCGCTTGGTATGGAATGCCTTGGGGTACTTGTGCAAGGAGTTGAATTTGAAATAAGAAAATGGCTAGAATTAAATAGTTTTTTCTTTTAATTAGTTCAATTGGAAAGTTTGGTTTCATTTTGGTTAGTTAATTTTAATATTAATAGAAATTTTAATTATTGGTTATATTCAAGTATAGAAAAACAATCATAAGAATTCGGAGAAATACTAACACATGCCCTATCTTTCAATAAAAACTCTTTTGTAGGAAGTTCGAATTGGTATGGAATTGATCCTGCGCCGCCAGAAAATAAAGGAGTCGTAATGCCATTAATATTAACTTTTACATTGTGAGAGTATGCAACTAATTTCCAGTATTTCCCATTAGGCACGCATAGAGTAAGACCGGTTAATGGGACGAGATCTCTTTGATCTATTATTCTAGTAATAACCTCAAATCCAGGATTTGAATATTGTTCGATAGAACATGAAAAATATGGTTCATAATGAATGGCAAAAAGAGTGTCACCTGAATTTGCCCACCAATCACCTATTGCTTGAACATCAACAGCAGGAACCACATTATACGAATAGTTGATTTTCCATTTTTTTTCCGGTGGCACGATACCGACAGCAGTCCAGCCGTTGGCAGGTGAGACACCGGATAATTGAACAATACTTTCGAATCCTGGAATACTGTTTATGTTAGTTGACATACTCCCACTTGAACTTGAATATAAAGCATATGGCACACTCATCATTTGTTGAATTCCCAAATCAATATAGTTGCTTCCGCTTGCAATTGTGTCTAATTCTACTTTTAAGAATTTAAAATTTTGTCCCCAGTTGATGGATGAGAAAGTTCCAGTAACTATTGTGCCCTTTCCAACATTCAGAGTAAACAAACCTAATGCGTTTGTTGATGTGTTTGTGTTTCTTTGTAAACTTCAAGTCCTGTTGCTGTGCTATCAAGTATGCTGAAGGAACCAGAACTGCGCGATTTGCCAGAGGCTGTCCATTTGCATTTCGTGCTGCAGCTTGGTAAGGAATGCTTTGAGGACTTGTCCGAAAACTTGAATTTGAATTAATAAAATTGAAATAAAACACAGACGAATAAGGTTCATAATTTCCGGAATATTATTACAATAATTTTTACTTGAAAAAATTGAATTTTTCTAACCAGCACAAACAATGGCTGAGAGAACACAATGTAAAAAATAAATGATTCATATTATGTGTATTATTTCAACAAGCGAAAAATTATTTTACAAGGAAATTACACTTGAAATTTTGAAAAATGAACCTGAAAGTATTAAAATGAGGCATAACGGTTTTACTTTTTAAAGGCAACTTTTTCTTATGATTTTTGCAGTCCATTCAATATGTCTACAATTCTCTGCAAAAGGCCATTTACAGACATATTTAAAGAGAAAACTCGAAATGTTCTGTGAATATGTGTATACAGGAGTATACATGCGAAGGCACTTAATTACTGGGAAAAATGAGCTTGATTGCTGCAAACTGAAATATGCAGAAATGACCTTTTGTGATTATTTTAAAAGCAAATGTCAATATAGCATAGAGCAATCGATTTTACGATATTTTCCTTTTCATAAATTTATAACTTAACTTTTTGCTCTTTTATTATTCGGAATAAATTGAAAAAAATATCTTTAAAAACACCCGTAAACGAACAATTACTGCCGTAAACAGGTGATTTCACCTGTTTACAATTGTTTACAGGCGGCTGTTAGAATTTGCCTTAACATTCTATAATATCCAGCTTTTGTTTCTGCCATTTTAGTGCTTCCGGTAACGGTTTTCCGAAAACATGCGAAAAAGAATTTTTTTTAAGGCAAAATGTAAACAAATGTAATTTCAAAAAAATCGTCTCGGTTTTGTGTTAAGAGTATATTGGAACATCATGCTTGAAAATGTTTAAAAACAAAAGTTGCAACATCAAAGAAAAAATCTGAAGCGGATATTAGATCTCGGGATGTCAGCTACCCATATTTTCAGACCATTTATAAGTAGAATTTTCTGATTAATAATCCTACTAGGATTTCTTGTCGCCTTTGCTCAGAATCTAATTCTGATTTCCTAAAATCGTGAATCGTTGCAGGAGGAATATTATATTTTTTGTGCCTATTTGATTTTTATAAAAATGAGCATAAATCCAAGAATTTTAACTTAATTAAATTCAAGGATAGAAACAACGTAATTCATTGTCCTAGGTCCTGATGAATTATTTATATAATAAATATTAATAGTTTTACCTCCTTCTAGCCATATCGGAGAAGAACCCGAAGCAGCTGCAGAATTATTAATATAGAAATACAATGCTGGATCACCCCCGTAGCACCATATATATAGTCTATGTTTAATGCCCAATACTCTACCTTCCATTTTTTACCGCTCGGTACTGTTCCAATATTGGACACGAATGTTAACGAATAAGGTATCGTGTTTGGATTAGGTAATGAAAATGCACCATCAAGTGTAATAACTCGAGAGAAAGTCAAGTCTTGAGCCGCTAGATTTTTCAAATTAAAGAATAAGAAAATCAATAAAAAATAATAGTATAGTTTTTTTAAATTTAAAATCCATCTGTTGTATAAATTAAGGTTTTAATATTATCTGGTGTCGACTGATTGTTATCAAGAGAACTGGCCTTATGAGAATAAAGAGAATAAGGAACACTCAGTATCTGTTGCGTGCCCATATCAACATAACTGTTTCCTCCACTAGCATCCATCTCCACCTGCATAAATTTACTTCCGTCACCCCAGCTGATATTGATGAATGTTCCGGACACAGCTGTTCCCTGACCTAAATTTGCGGTGAACAAACCTAGAGCATTTGTAATTGCACTTTGCGTTTCCTTGTATACTACTGTACCATTAGCCGTAGAATCATGAATACTAAAGCGAATTGAAATTGGTTGATTTGAAATCAGGTTGCCTACAATGTCGCGTGCCACTGCCTGATAGGGGATTGCTTGAGGCGCTTGCGCACTTACTATTACGCTGCTAAAAAGAAGCAGTATTGAAACGCATACAAAGTATGCATGACATTTGTTGTTTAGGGTTTTCATGTTTATTTTTACGTGCTTTGTAAAGTCCGTTAATAATAGTGTTCTTATAATTGAGTGCTTAAAGGTTCGATAAAACAAATATAGAAGTATTCTCCAAATAAAGCACACTATCAGAAACACACGATAGGCGGTAACACAAAGATAGGCTGATAATCCACCTTTCGTGGATGGAGGTAACCGTAAACAGCTAATTTCATCTGTAAATAATTGTTTAAAGGCGGCTTCTTAGAATTTGTCTTAACATTCTATAATATCCAGCTTTTATTTCTGTAATTTCAATGTTTCCTACAGCGGTTTTCCGAAAACATGCGGGAATAATTTTTTTTAAGGCAAAAAGTAAATAAATGTAATTCTGACAAGTAACGATGGATATTAATTATGTTCATATAATATCAAAGATAAACTAATTAAAAATAGAATTTAATCCTTTCACCCTACGCATAATTAAATCATCAGCCGATTGAATACCCCGCTGGGCGGAAGTGTGTCCTGAATTATCTTTTGTTGTATGAAAGATAAATGTTTTAAATGAGATGAAGGAAGACTGAGAAATAGAATAGTCTGATCCTTCGCAATCGGCTTGCAGGAGCAGGTTGCAAACCACCTTGCAGGTGCTTTCGGTCAAAAGCCAAGGTACTGAGCGTGCAAGGAAAAAGTTCTACTAAAGAATTAGGTGAGCGTAAGAGAGATGAATGCAAATGAACCTCTGAAGAAGCATCGAGAAAGCGTACCCTCTGTCGAAAGTGGAACTTTTCCGCGTTCCATGATAAATTATAACGGATACCTGAAATGCTGGTTATAAGACAGACGTTGTAAAGGAGGCATGACTCTTACGTGGGCTCAGTTAAGAAACAGGAGAAACTCATTAACGATGCGCGGGATGCTCTGTAGGAATGTCTACAGCTCAATTTTCATCACAGATGAGAAGATGCGGTAATGAGTGGCGGATGATATGATAGTAGCGATGAAGTGAGTGTAATGTTCATGGAGCGAAGCATGTCAGTTATTCAGTTGTAAAACACTAACAACTTTAAGTAATTAAAGGAGGATTAATGAAAGAAACAACAAGATCGATACCAATCGATCAATTGATGGTAAGGGCAGCTTGGAAACAAGTACGCCAAAATGGAGGAGGAGCAGGTATTGATGAAGAAAGTTTAAAGGACTTTGCGCAAGATTTGGAAAACAATCTATACAAAATCTGGAACCGACTTTCATCAGGCAGCTATTTTCCGTTATCCGTCCGAGAGGTTGGTATACCAAAGGCAGACGGAGGAGTCCGTTATCTGGGTATTCCCACAGTAAGCGATCGCGTAGCGCAGATGGTGATTAAAGCATCATTAGAAGAGCGTGTAGATAGTATGTTTAGTGAAAACTCATTTGGATATCGTCCTGGAAAAAGTGCACACATGGCACTTGTGAAGGCAGTGGAAAACTGTCGAAAGTTTGACTGGGTTATAGATCTGGATATAAAAGGTTTTTTCGATAACATACCACACACGTTACTTTTAAAGGCACTAGAGCGACACACAAACAAATGGGAAATGATGTACATTCAACGATGGTTAGAAGCGCCAATACAAAAAGAGGATGGCACAATGGAGTTGAAAAGCGGAACAGGAACTCCACAAGGTGGAGTAATCAGTCCGTTATTGGCAAACCTATTTCTGCATTATGCTTTTGATGAATGGATGCGGTTAACGCATTGTCAAAGTCCATTTGAAAGATACGCAGATGATATTATTATTCATTGTGCCAGCTATGAACAGGCAGAGGATAAATTAGACCAAATCAAAGAGAGATTACTTGCATGTGGATTAGAAGTACATCCTGAGAAAACGAAGATTGTTTATTGTAAAGACTACCGAAGAAAAGGGAGTCACGATAAAATACAATTTAAATTTCTTGGTTTTGACTTCATGCCACGAAGCGGTAAATCAATGAAAGATGGAAAAATGTATCTGATGTTCAAACCTGCAATTAGCAAAGGGAGTCGTGAGCGTATTTTATTAGAGATGCGCAAAACAAATCTGCAAAGGAAAAGCGTCGACTCGATAGAGGAAATTGCCGGGAAACTTAATCCTAAACTTAGGGGATGGTTGAATTACTATGGTAAATTTGGCAAATATGTCCTTGATAGAGTTCTGCGAAAGGTTGATAATAGGCTCGGCAGTTATATTATGAATAAGTACAAACTCAGCTCGGTGAAGAAATCTTTTGAAATGTTGCATAACATACAAAAGGTTAACCCGAATTTATTTGCCCATTGGAAATAGATTGAATAACAAGAGCCGTATGAAGGGAGATCTTCACGTACGGTTCTGTGAGAGGATTAGGCTGAAATGCTTTTTCCTACTCGACTCTTAAGCGGCATCACTTCCGCACTTTACATACCCCAGCTGCGAAGGATTTTTTCAACCCTTCGCTTTTAGTACCTGTGTGATTTGAAATCCACGGTGAAAGGTAATCGTGTTTCCAATAATTACATACTGCAGGTTAATACCTTTTGACTGTTCACTTGCACTGTTCATATAAGGTGGAGCGTAAAAAGGTCGAACCTTTTATTGGAGGATATTATGAAATTGGCACAAATTTGAAGGTTATTATTACAGCAAGCTTCATATTGCGAAATATTGAATTGGCTCCGCTTTTTGGGAATTCTTGCTTTGATTGCAACCACATCCAGCAAGATCCAAATTGTTTTCGCTACTTTTATGTGGCCGAATTATAGGGAAGGTGACAACTGGTTTACCAATCCGGGAACTTACATTGTAAAAGTATTTGGAACATGTAGCAATTGATTCAAGTGTTCATACTGTTCTTGTCGACTATTCTAATAATAATATTTGCAATGTCAATCTCCCTCTTTTTATCAAAGAGAAAACTTCTAAATCAATTTAGTCAATGGGAAAAACATACTACGAAAAATTTGGCATCCAGGAAAACGCATCCATTGGTGAAATAAAAGTGCTTATAGAAGATTAGCTTTTTGTTATCATCCTGACAGAAACAGTGGCAATAAAAAGTATGAAAATATATTCAAAGAAATTAATAAAATATATCGAATACTTTCAATACCTAAACTGCGCAAAGAATACGATGAAGAATTAAGAAGATCAAGAAGCCACTCGTACACTTACGGAAATAATCAATCCAACTTTCGACGATCCCAAACGGATTTTTCCTATCAGCCACCCGAAGGATTCGATTTTGCATCTAAGCCAACACCTAAGAGGCCTGCTATTGTTAGCTTTTGGGGCTTTTGCAAAGGGTTCTTTATTAAGAGAGTTCTCTTTCTACTCGTTGTAAGATTTATATTTAACAATCTATTTAACTCATATGACAAATCTGCCGAATCCGATCCTGTATTACCGGGATATGTCTCCCAAAATTATCATTCAGCTGAAGTTCCTTTTGATAGTTTACATACTGCGGAGGAACAGTATCGCTATATGAGCCACGCCTTGGAGGTAAATTCCAAACTATCGAAAATGAGTCACTGAATTTTAGTGTTGAGCAATAAATTATTTCTTCCCAAGTTTCCGCCGAGCGGGGGATGCGAAGGAGGCTTCTGGAGATTTGTAATTCTATCCGCCATCTTCACCGCCCAAACATCATATGGCAATTTTTTAATTCGCTTCAGACTATCCATCATTTGCTCCTCTTTAGGAAGTGATTCATTTTTTGTCAATGCCAACACTGCATTCGCAACCGCAGTTCCGAAATTTTCTTCCACTTCAGAAAACGTTGTGTCGGTATCTTCAATCGTATCATGCAGCAATGCTGCTTGTATTGCCAATGCAACATTGAAATCTTCGGTATTCGCATTCGCCATCAAAACTTCCATTGCTACATTGCTTAGATGCACAACATACGGCAACTCCGTTCCTGGACTTTTTAATTTATTGCTACGTGTTTTAGGGTTGCGAAGTTTATTGCGGTTTGGTGGAGGGTTTTGGGGAGCATGGGTATACTTAATATATGAGGAAATTAATCACAGTTTGCAATGTTACAAATTTTCACAAAAACCGCGGTAATTTTTTAGTTAGAGATGGCGTAAAACAAATTTTTAAAAATAATTATACTTTACTTTAATACTAAGACTCGCAAATTCGCTGAAATTTCTCTGAATTAACTCGAATAACATAAACACCTGAATTATACATACTGAAGTCAAATAGTATATTTGTTTCATTGGCTCGGAAGTTCCCTTTAAATAGTGTTTCAATTTTTTGACCCATTTGATTAAACAAAGACACTTCTAATTTGTCAGAATGAATTCCATGTAAAACTAATGATCCTTGATTTGAAGTTGGGTTTGGGATGAAGGATGCATCAATGGATTTTAAGCTTATATTTTGGAGGCCAACTGTTGTTAAATCATAAACGGCAGAGAAAGAATGACACCCGTTGGAGTCAGTTGTTTCAACCGTATACAGACCATTTGCTAGTGCAGTATACGATTGATTAGTTGCTCCTGAAATTAACGTATCATTGAGGTACCATTGATAATTAGATGCAATGCTTGAATAAAGGGTGTCTGAAATACGTGAAATTGTTGGTTGGACTGGAGTATGAACTAAGATTGAAATCGAATCAGATATCGCTTGGAGACCTATTGAATCAGTGACGGTCACAAAATAATTTCCGCCTGTTGTCACCAAAATACTTTGTGTTGTATCTCCAGTTGACCATAAATAATCGTATCCAATTGTTGCAGTCAGTATTGTGGTGTCGCCAAAACAAAATTCCATTTGTCCTGAAATTCCACAATATTTACAGTAAAACCCCAATCCAAATATTTATCCCAGATAATATTTAACGTTGAATCCAATTTTGATAGGTATGCAACACTATAAGTTCCGGAATTTGGAGATAATTCAACTCCGAACATATAATTTCCATCATGAGAGGTTGAGGTTACCGATTGAAAAACTAATGACCCTCCATAAGCTGTGTCTGTAATAGAAAAAGTATTGCTTAATACTCCTGCCGTATCAAAAAGCAGTAAACTTGCAGAAGCTGCTGCTACCCAATTAAAACTAGCAAGGAATAATCTATTAGATTTATCAAGTGCCATACCATTAGTAGCATGATTTCCGCCTCCTGTAGCAAGCCAACTATTAGTGGAAGGGTAGTTTATTTTTGTCCCCAGTGCTATATCCGCCACCGCCCAAAAAAGTACCAACAGCTATGACGAAATCATTATTACTATCCCTTAAAACTATATCCACATTAGGACCATTTACTCCTCCACCGTAATAAATACTATCAATACTTTGGAAATTTGAATCAACCAATAAATAATAGCCGGTATAGTTATTTCCACTTGTGTCATCTGAATAACCGCAAATAGCAAAACCACCATTTAAATCATCAGTAGTAATATCTTGAACAGATACCCTACTATCCCGCAGCCTTGGAAAAAAAGTAGACATCAAATTTCCATAACGATCAATCTGATAAATAAGTCCATTTTGCAATGAGTCTCCTGTACCAATAAAATTACCATCACCCAATTCTTCAATTGCGTTTAAGGACGTTAAAGGATAAGTTCTCTCAAATGTAACTTGTCCGTAAAGACTAAGACAATAAATCAAAGTCGTTAAATTTAGTAGGATAAATTTCATAGTTTGTTTTTAAGTATAGAGTTTGAATAATTTTTTATGAAATTATTTAAAAAAACGACATTGCAACAAAATTTCAAAATATTAATTTTCGTGTGCCACAATATCTTCCAAAAAGAGAGTTTTTCGCTCTTTGAGTGTTTTTTCGCTGCTCGGGAATTTTAAGCGGAATTACAGACACCGTTTCATTTATGTAATCCATCAAGCCTCATTCTGTCCGCACTAACATTTAGTCTTGTTGTCGAGTACACCGAACTTTATTTCGCTTTTTGAAAGAGGGTGGGCGGAATCCGAATTTCATGTTGCAACATTTAAAAGCAATTGATATATTTATATATTTGCTTCAAGGAATTGGTTTAAATTTTATTGCAATTAAATTTATATGCTTATTTTTTTATCAATTATTAAATCAAACTATAACAATTGTTCTAAACCACAAGTAATACTTAAACACACAATCTTATGAAAACAATTTTTTTTTCTGCAATCATGTTAATATTCTTCAGCATTCAGATACATGCTCAACAGTGGAATGAATTAAATGGAATTGGTTCGGCCAACCTCAATCAAAGATCCCTATTCCCAAAGAAAATGCTATTGCGTTTTCTACAACAAACAAATGCTATTACGGTACCGGTTGCTATACTGGCCTTATAGATCAACAATTTTTTTCTCAAATGAATGTCTATGACCCATCATCAGATACATGGGATACTATTGCAAACTTTCCGATTCCCCGAGCATCCTCAATTTCTTTCTCAATAAATGGTATTGGTTATGTCGGTTTAGGAAATGACGATACTAACGGTTTTAATGACCTTTGGAAGTATGATACATTAGGCAATGCTTGGATACAACTTGCTTCTCTCCCTTCGGTCGGTATCAGTGAGGCAAGTTGCTTTGTGTTGAATAACAAGGCTTATGTTGTGACTGGAAGAGATTCTGCATTTAACTATTCAAATGCTTGTTGGGAATATAATCCGACTCTTAATGTATGGATCCAAAAAAATAATTTCCCCGGCATAAAAAGGACAGGTGCTTTTGGAATGAATATAAATGGGAAAGGTTATGTTGGTCTGGGGACAGACTCAATGTATAACTACTTAATAGACCTATGGGAATACGATGATATAAATGATTCCTGGATTCAAAAAACAAATTATTCAGGATCGCCATCTTCAAAATATTTCAATTTCACATTGAATAATAAAGGTTTCATCCATACAACTTATAATGAATTCTGGCAATACGATCCAAGTCTTAACCTCTGGTCGCAAAAAACTAATATTCAAGATACAATTATTAATTATGCAGCAGGCTTCAATACTCTTAACAATGGCTATGTTTTATATAGTAACAATTACTCGAGACCCGGTGGGACTATCTTATTAAAATATAATGAGGCAAGCGACACTTGGTCAACGGTTATTAATAATTCGTTTATTAGAAATACATGGAATAGCTCGATAACGATTGGCAGTAAAGGATATAATGGAAACGATATATATGATGCGTCGACTGATCAATGGTTAACTGACACATCGAATACAAGTTGGTTATTTAGCATTAATGGACTTGGATATGGAATTCGAAATAGTTTGTTTCAAAGTTATGATCCACTAACAAATTTATTTAGTATTAAAGCTCCTCTTGGATTTGCATCTGCAACTCAGTTGTTTTCTATAGGAAACAAAGGGATATTGTGTTGTATTAGATACAACGACTTTCGTTCGACAAGTTTGGGAATATGATACTCAGACTGACAATTGGCAAATGAAAAACCCTCTACCTACCGACAGTTACGATTTTGCGTGCTTTTCAATAGGCGGTACAGGATATATTGGAAGTGGGTGGGACGACAACATTAGCTGGTCTACAACTACATTTTATTCATACGACCCAATTCAAGATTTGTGGACGCAAAAACCAGATCTACCTTTCACTAGTAGAGAATTTGCCTTGGGATTAGGTACATCTACCAAAGGATATATCGGATTTGGAGATGTTGCTACTGCACAATCTTCGGCTGTTCTTGGCGACATTTACGAATATGACCCTGTTTTTGAAACGTGGAGAGCGCTACCATCGCTTTCACCAAGAAATGCAGCAGTTGGATTTATAATTAACGATCAGGTTTATTGTGGTGGAGGAAGAATCCCAAGTTCATATTTCCCTTATGAATATTATGATTTTTATTCTCTCGATACAAGCACTTCAACAGCTATAAGCAATATACCGTTTGAAGCTGTTTCCTTTCTTGTATATCCTAACCCAACAAGTGGAAGTTTAAAAATTGACTATTCATTAAAAAATAAATCAATAATTAAAATTGAACTTTTCAATATTCTTGGGGACAAAATAAAAATAATTGCGGAAGAACTTAAAGATGCGGCAAGTATTCTACACAATCAGATTTAAATTTTCCCGCTGGTATGTACTTCCTTAAATTACAGGTTGGGGATACTTCATCGATTAAAAAAATACTACTTGAGTAACCCGAATTAGTTTTGCTAAGCCTATTTCATTATCAACCGTATTAGGATTATTAATCAAGAAATTCTAGTTTAAATTGGCCCGAAAAAACGGGAAGCTGACAACATGATGTCCAAGAAATTGGATCTAAAATTAGTTTTCGTAATTGATTAAAAATGTTATATTTTTGCAACTATATATAAAAGTCTTTTGATTGGTAACGGACCTTCTCACGATGCTTCTAACTAAATATTGATTATTGGAATGTAATAAATAGTAATTTTAGAATTATCAAAAACATACAAAAAATTGAAAAATAGACTCCTTCTTCTGGCCATTCTCTTTAATTGCATTTTACCTTATTCGGCAAGTGCTTGTTTGCCTACAGCGATTATTTCTGCAAGCCCCTCAAATATTATATGCGCAGGAACATCTGTTGATTTTACCTCTACTACGACTTATGGTGGTACCGGCCCCGTAATTCAATGGTATGTTAATGGAATTTCAACAGGTCAGTTTGGTCCTTCATTTTCAACGGCATCTTTAAACAATAGTGATATTGTTTACTGCATCCTTACGAGCAATGAGCCATGTGCTAATCCAACAACAGTTGTATCCAACTCTATCCAAATGTTGGTAAGCACAAGTGGATCTTCTTTATCAAACGGATTACTTGCGTGGTATCCTTTGGATGCTAATGCAATTGATAATAGTGGAAATGGTTTTAATGGAAATATTCAGGGAGCTATTTCTACAACTGATAGATTCAATGCTTCCAATCATGCTTTTCAATTTGATGGAACAGGTACAAATATAACAATAGGCGATCCTGCGGGAAATTGATAATTTCAGTACAGGGCTTAGTGTAGCTTCTTGGGTTTATCTTGGTGCTAATAACGGAAATCAAGCCGCATTTGTATCAAAGTGGTCGTTTAATATTGTAGATGATCAATATCTGTTATTTATGTTGAACAACAAACCGAATTTTGCAACAGGAAATTTCACTACAGGTGCAAGTGGAGCACAATCTGCGAGCACTCTCAATGATTCAACATGGTATCATGTAGTTGGGACTTGGGATAATACAGGTAGAACTTCAGTATATATAAATGGAGCACTTAGTGTTTCTACTGTAATCGCAAACTTCAATGTAATTAACGATACGTCTTCAAGGCCTCTTCGGATTGGTACGCAAGACACAACCTACCGTGCATTTAAAGGTAAAATAGATGATGTGAGAATATACAGCAGATCACTGAACGCTCAAGAAATTTCAAATCTGTATAATGGAACTGTCAGTACTTTTGCAACTATTTCCATTAATGCATCGACTAATAATATTTGCTCCGGTTCACCTGTAACTTTTAACTCAACCATTACAGGCGGGGGATCTACTCCGGTATATCAGTGGCTTGTAAATGGAGTACAAGTTGGGACGAATTCATCTTCATTCACCAGTTACGGTTTAGCAAATGGAGATATAGTAAGTTGTCGATTGATCAGCAGTGATCCATGCATCAGTCCAAATACTGTATTATCAAATGCAGTGACAATGGTGGTGAATCAAAGTTTAACACAAAGCGTATCAATAAGTGTTTTATCAAATACAATTTGCACAAATGATCAAGCTACTTTTGCTGCAACTTTCACTGCCGGACTAACTAATCCTTCCTTGCAATGGAAGATAAATGGAGTGGCAATTTCGGTGCAACAGGTGCTTTTTTTATTACAAGTACTCTTCAAAACAACGATGTTATTACATGTGAACTTATTAGTCAGACTTCTTGCGTTTCACCAACTACAGCGGTTTCAAATTCAATTACAATGACTGTATTAGGATCCGTTACTCCTACTGTGAGTATTTCGGCATCTGCAACAAGTATTTGTCCTGGGACTGAGGTTACATTTACAGCTGCGCCTGTAAATGGCGGCGGCAGCCCCTCTTATGTTTGGTATATAAATGGGACAATACAAAGTGGCATGACAACCAGTGTTTTTGCAACAACTGCTCTTCAAAACAATGACATTGTAACTTGTGAGCTTACCAGCAGCTTACCATGCGCATCAACTTCAACTGTAATTTCTAATGACGTTCAGATATCAGTAACAAATTCAATCACCCCTCAAATTTCAATTGCCGGAAACTCAGCAACAGTTTGTTTTGGTGATACTGCAGAGTTTACTGCCACTTTCAACAACGGTGGGTCCAGTCCACTATTACAATGGTACTTAAATAGTAGCCCTATTGGCTCCGGTCTTACGGTTATTTCGCTACCAAATTTAGTGAATGGTGATATAGTATATTGTGAATTGACCAGCAATGATGCATGTGCAAGTCCGGTAATGGTAACGTCCAACTTAGCAACTATTACAGTAACTTCTCCAATTGCGCCTCAAATAAGTTTTACGAGTGATTGGCTATATTCTACAACTGCTCTTAGCTATCAATGGTACCTGAATGGAAGTTTAATACCAGGTGCAACTCAGGATTCATATTACCCAACAGTTCCGGGTTTTTATCAAGTTTCAGTTGTCGATGTTAATGGCTGTTCGGCCATTTCTACTCTTTGGTGTAAGCAGCGTAGGAATCGAAGAAGAGATTCAAGAAGCAAAAATATTCGTTTATATCCTAATCCTATCAGCAATGAAGCATCCTTAGAAATACCGGCCCATCAGCAAATGCAAATTGAACTTTATTCAATTGAAGGAAAATTGCTGAAAATTTTATACAATGGTGCAAGCCTAAGTGAGCCCATATCGCTCCCTATTTCTACCTCAGATCTTATAAATGGCGTCTATTTTATTGTTGTTAAAGAACAACGCTCGGAGTTCTCATTAAAAATTATTGTAATTCATTGATCAAAAATTTAATATCGTTCAATGTCTTCCGTTTTATCTTTCTTCGGAGGAGACTTAACACCTTTTTTAAGCCAACAGAAATTAAGTCCAAAATTTAAATGTGTTAACTTACCGGATAATGGTTGTATTGTTCCAAAAAGATTATCAGAAAGAATAAAAAAGTTCAATGTTTGAAGCTGCATTACTAGTCCGCCACCAAAGGAATATATGTTGTCGTATTGTCTTGCAAAATTTAAATCCAGCGAAATATGTGTTCCAAGTTTATGCCGCACTAATAAAGTTGCGGAAGGCAGGATTTCACCTTGAAAATATGTTCCTCTTAGAGCAAGTGTAGCGAAGGTTTTTTTACCCAGCTTGTGATCGGCGCAAAGTATATACCGACTAGCCAATGAAGTGGAATACGAATTATAAGTTTTTACCGGTTTAAAGGAGTTCTCCAGCGAATCAAGGAAGTCGATTGTATCACTTGTTGAATGCAGAAACTCATCAAGTCCAACTCCGGAGAATGAATAAATGCCATTATCTAAATGACTATTTATTGGAGCTGTATTCCAGGTAATTTTCCAATGTCAAGTGCATCAAAACTAAATACCCATTTCTCATTCATATTGAATGACACTCCAAAATTCGCAGCCCATCCACCATTATCGGTATTTGTCAGATAACTCTGCATACTTGTCGAGCTATATCCATCCGGATTATTTATTGGTGATGACGCATTGATAACTAAATCCGATTCAAGCTGTAATTTATAATTAGTTGCATCTGTATAAGCTGAAAGTTTTGATGATTTACTTGAAATGTTTTCTATTCCATAGAGCCGTTTAATTCGAACTCCCGCACTCCATTTTTTATTGATCTGTCGTGTCATGCCAAATCCGATTTCCCAAAAATGAGACGCATCTAATTTACAATCGGCGTAATCAATAGTCTGCCCTAGAAATGCGGCATTCCCTTTGTAAAGGAGGTTCATTAAATCATCGGAATATTGGAAAAGAATTGGCAATCGCTCCGTTAAATTGAATGAAAAATAATTTTTATTTGATCGGAATCCAAACGATAACAAGTCAAGACTATAATCTAATGCCAAAGTGTTATTAGCATTCAGATTATCAAGTAAGGTAGGTACATTGATATAGGCGTTTTCATTTTGTTTTGAATGCGCTTCTAGATAATTTAGTCCGTCATTTGTAAGATTGATATTTACATCTGAAATAAATGGCATTCCAAAATAATATATGTTTTTAGGAAAAATCGAAGGTCGATATATTATCGATTGAGCAATTTCAGGTATATATGGTAATTGGGTATTTGCCTGAGCATGAAGCTCACTCTGAAATAATATCAAAGCTCCTCCGCACAATAAAGCAGGGAGTTTTAGTGAACGCTTAAATATTTTTTTATTTAGTTTCATTTGATATTAACCCTTGCTCGGACTCCAATTTTTATATCAAGTGTATTTGATTCCAAAACCTTTATACTATTTTGAGGGGCATTATTTGTAGTCAGGCGAGAAACGATCATCACTTTTGTAGCTTCTGAAATTCGCATTAATCGAGAATTTACTACTACTTCGTCATGTATATGGTGCGTTGGTGTGACGGCAACACCACTTGAGTTAACAGTTGCAGATTCAATGATCAAATCCTCAGGGTGAAGCAAAAGAGAGTCCAGAGCAATATAATTTGAATCCATGAAATAGATTTGAGTATAGGCATTCAAAGGAAATCCGTTAAATGCTTCAACCCGAAAAATAGCAGTATCAATATTTTCTGCATCGTTTAAATCAAAGTCGCTCGTATCAGTTACCGTGAATCGTTTTGACCATCCTTCAATGGGGGTTTTTGTAATTAAGTTAGCTGAAAAATAACTGGAATCTGTTATGAAATTTCCTACGCTTGGATTTCCTGTATTTGTTCCTGCATCCGCACCATAAATTATATAGCCGGGATGTTGTGAATAAGCAGTTGCGATATTACTATTTTGAGAGTTTACAACCAGACTATCCGATACTACCTGACCAACATATGATGCGCCTGAAATAATTTTAGGGTTTGGAAATGGTGGATTTATTGTAAAGTGTAATTGGCTGACCGCTGTTTGTTATAGGTTGAATCAAAATATTCGTAAGTCTCACAGGCATTCCAATGCTATTCTGAAACTCAATTTTTAATGTGGGATTTGTCAATGAGAATGTATCGTTAGGGTTGTCATTTAACAAATCAATTTGTGCCGAATCAACCGGAATTGGAAATTGATTGTCACCGAAATATCCGGCAGCAAAAGAATATTCAAGAGAATCAAAGTTTGCAGAAAAATTCAATCCGGTACCTGGTAATGGTGTGCCTGTTCCTGTATTCGTATAAGTAATTCCATACAGTATTTGAAGACTGCTTGGATTAGAAGTAGAAGTGAAATTTAATTTATAGCCATTAAGGTCACTCAATGAAAATGTATACGATGAAGTTGTCCCGTTTGACTGGTTAAATGAAATTGTTTTATTAAAGGACACTCCATTTTTTGTTGCTGCAGGAATTAAAATATTAAGGGTACCCTGTCGAGGTAAACTATTAAAAATTGAGACCTCAAGGTTCCTCTTTTAAGAAACATACTATCCAGCCTTTGTCCTGAACCAAGACTAAAAGGGAAATTATGATTTATTATTGCGGAATAACTACCCGTCTGACTCAATGTTTGAATATTAGTTGCCGATAGTAGTGTCTCCCGGAATCTAACTGTGCCGGAACAATAAAGCAAGACGCCCCATTTTTGTAAAAAACCGAGCTTTTAGAGAGAATAAAAATATTTCCTGAATTATCAATATAAAAATCTGCTGAATTCGAAATATCCAACAAATCGTGAATATCTACATTAGTACTTAGAATTGGCACTCCAATGTCGGCTGTCCAACCGGTAAATTCAAGATTTTTCAAATACAAGTCATCTTCCTTAATACAAGAAAATAAACTCAAAATGACCAAAAGAAACAAAGGGGTTTTCAACTGCTTGAACATTATTTTTTTAATACCTAAAGATAAAATAAGATGCCATTGCCGGACTAAAATCCCGGTTTGCGCTCCCGCATATTACGCAATAATAATAACTATTCATCACAATACACACTCAAATTAAGGTGTGAGTAGTAATTTCAATTAAATTAATGCTAATTTATGAAAATTAAACGGCTATAATATTTTAATTAATTGTTTGATTGCTATCAAAAATTCATTAAAATTGAGCTACATTCAAATAATTAAATTTAAACAATAACCCAACATCTCAAATCTTATGAAGATTTTAATTACACGCATCGCCATTTGTTATTCACTATTCTTCCTATTTGGAGGCTCCAAGTAAAGGTCAATCTTCTTTTTGCAATGTTCAAAAAGAAACAATTCAGGAAGTTCTTAATTCAAGAAAAGGGAGTTCAGTTGAATATTCTGAAAATGTTACTACAGGCATCGCTTTTCTTTTAAGCACTGAGTGTGATACAGCACTTAATTATTTTACGGCTGCGCTGAAAGTAAATCAGACACCTTCTTTATCTAAATTAATTTCAGATATGAGCAAAGGTTCACATGCTGCTTCATCACCACCTCCAAGTGCTGCTGCACCAGTTGCTGCCGGTTCAGTCAACAACAGTTCTTCGGATGAAAAAAAAGAAAATAAAAATACTGTTGAGGCAACCTCAAATCCCCCTACGAATTCGACTGAAACCCCTTCTCCTACAAATGAACGGACAACTTCTAACAAAAGTTTTACTGAAGAAGAATTAGGTGCTTTTCAGTCTAAAGGTTTAATGAAGGTGAAGAAATTAATGGATTATTTAGAGGTCATCGCACAAAAATCAACACCACAAACTACCGCTAATTCTACAATTGAAAGCGCAATTGGTTTATTTGATAGTGAAAATCGTGTAGTTGGAGTAACTAGTACAAGTCGCCCGGAGGAAGAGAATATCCAGTTCGCACTTACCTGACGCGCCTACGTATGATGAACTATGAAAAAGTTGTAATTGAAGCTGCTGCTTTTACTTATGTAAGGTCTTTTGTGCAAGGGCCAGATGGAAATTATTATGGTATCGCAAGATTCCGTCAGAGCTTTACCGGTTACCGTGAAAATAAACCTCTTTACAGCGATGTTACAACAAAAACTGTTGCCGTTGTACTAAAACCCTATCAAAAAGCGATTGAGGGAGAATCTATTGAACTATGGGACGTCTTTTTGGGCGACATTAGTGTTCAAAGTATAGATAAGGGCAAGTAAAAAAATGAAGTTATCGGTACTTGCTTCCCTTTTTTCTTTTTCTTTAATATCGAATGCACAACAACTACAAACAGCAGACCTAACGGAAAATTTTGCGTTGTCCGTTCAGACTATTGATGATTTTTGTGATCGATTCAATCTCGAGCCAAAGACACCTGCATTCCAATATCTTCAAGAAAATTACCCGGATTTTAAATTTGATAGAAAAACGATTATTTTTTCACTCTTTGACCAGGGGAACAGAAGTTTGGATGCAAATATTATTAATGAATTTGCCACACAGTTTGAATCTGATTCAGCCACAAAGATTCGCTTTGAATTGCCCGGGTGGTATAGTGTACTACATTGTTTGGTGAAAATAAAGAATAAACTCCACAAGCTGGATTTAATAATGGAAATTGATAGTGTTCATTTACGTTCAGGCAGTATTGGTTATAAGTGGTCTATTCGGAGTGTGAAAGCTCCGTATATTCATACTCAGGATTCATTGTCAAAAAAGGACTCAACAGCTATTTACAAAGCATCTTCTGACTTTTTGCACCCAATGAGTCATGCCCTTAATTTTTTAAATATTAAAAACATTTTTAGAAAAGGAATGACTCGATCTTATTTTGCTAAATAATCGGATTCACCGGATCTTGATTCACTTGTTTCTTTGATAGACAAATTACAATTAAAGTATGTACAACTTGAATCGGTATCCTATCATATATTTCAGTTACCCGGTTGGATTGTGGAGGTAAATAATTTTGATCGGTTAACCAGAAATTCAGGTTGGCTGATCAGCAAACTACTTTCAGCCGATGAGAACGAAAAGAAAAAGTACATGCTGAGTAAGTTAAATATAAGATGAGAAATTATTTTAAGATACTTCTGATTTTAGTGTTTGCACTCTTAACTATGAGTACGAGGGGGCAAGATGCGCCTACCATAAGCAAATATGATGATGAAAGTATAAGGACATTCAATATTCCTGAATTATTAAAAAATTTCGAAAATGCTTTGAATATTATTAGCTATTCCGGTTCGGAAGCGATGGACATCAAAACAGTTAGTGACAATCTCATGCTTGACGGCGAGTCGCCCCGAAGTTTTTATAACGATAAAGTTATAATAGAAAGCGACCTTAGCTATAATTCATACCTCAATAATACCAAAGAAGACTTGGCCGTTAAAGAATATCTCCTCGGCTTCAATGCACTGTATCCTAAAACACAAAAGCCAACAGTTTCATTTCATATTTTGAAAATCTCTGCACTGAAAAAGACAAATTACTTTTTTTACAACGTATTATTCGAAAGTGCATTTAACAACAAAGATAATTCAGGCATTCAATATAAGACCCTTAATAGGATTGCGGAAATTCGACTTGAATATGACACTACTTGGAACGTATATATTCAAGCCATTCGTTTTGTGCCAAAAAATTTCAATATCGACAACAGTAGAAATAATTTTATTGGTTTTGTTGAAAAATATGATCAAACGACGGAATATAAAATGTCGCAGCTGGAATTAAGGAAGAATCAACAGAATGCAGAAAGAGTCAAAATCAATCAGATCATTGCCGAAGGCGATAATTTAGTTTTACAAGGAAGTTTTTTGTTAGCACTTGAAAAATACAAAGGTGCCTAGGCGAATGATACTTATAATGATGTTGTAAAGGAAAAAATAGAAAATTGGGAGCAATTATTAGCTAGTCAAAATCGGGATAAAAATAAAGCAGAAGTTCTCCAACAAACTATTGATGGCTTAAAACAACAAACTTTAAAATTGTTTTCCTGTTATTCCTTTGTAGCATGTAAACATTTACGGGACTCTCTCACTGTTTATTATAATCAAACAAAAGATTCTTTACTGAACTCTATCGGGAATCAACTAAGTGTAGTAATGCCTTTTATAGAAAAGGCCAGTATGTTTGAGAAGAAGAATGACTTTGAAGGATTATTGGAACTGTCGACAGAAATTGTCCGTTCTAAGAAAAATAATAACATAAAATTGGATGATTTGTTATTTGCGGAAGCTTTGTATCGTTCTGCGCTCGCATTTTATCTCATAGACAGTTCTGATTATAAGAACATTTCTGAATTTGGAGAAGAAGCAATGAAAGTAACAGGTAAAGCACATGTATTATGTGGCGAGTTATTAGTTAGGGCTGGGCTAATCAATCAAAGGAATCGTTTGAAAGCTCTTGAATTAGCCACACAACTTGCAGATCGTTACCCGGATAATCCTGCTTTACGAGCACTCAGAGGAGAAGTTTTCTATAGTTTAAATGATCCGAAAGGTGCCATTCGCGAATATAAACTAGCCATTGATCTTAAATCATCAGACTCTGTAGTTTACATTGCGAAGTCTAGAATAGAAAATGAAACAAAACAATACGCAAGTAGTATTCTAACATGTGATGCCGGCTTGAAGCTATTTCCTTGTAATAATAATTTGTTTTACAACAAAATATTATCTGAAGAGCAATTAGGCCTCTATTACATGTGCGGAAATGATTTTGATTCCGCATTGAGTTGCGGACTAAATGGAGATAAAAAGGACACTATTGTCGAGCACGGAAAATCTTACTATGAAAAAGGATTGTTTTATTTTGACAATAAGAATCTTGATAGTGCCATAACATATTTTGATAGATCTTATAAATTGAGCCGTAATCTGAGTGCTCTATTTTTCAGAGGTTATACGAATATGAAGGCTAATAAAAATAGTCAGGCGTTAGCCGATTTGAATAATCTTATCACTCGTGACTCCGCATTTAAGGATGCATTCTACATGAGAGGACTTATTAATGCTACAGGGGGAGATCACAAATCAGCAATTTCTGATTTTGAAACTCAGATCAAATTGACTCCATCCTATTGGAAATCCTATGCTATGTGCGGGGCTTCACTTCAGGAACTTGGCCGATTTAAGGAGGCTGCGAAAATGTATGTTAATGCAAGTCAAATAAAATATACAGATACAATTGTTGTTAAGGCAATTTGTGCATTTTATCTTGCCAATGAATATGAGCAAGCTATTAATCAGTCTGCAATTTATATTAACCAAATTAAAACTAAGTATGGTCCAATTTATAAATACAAAGGAATGTCGGAATACAAAATAACTGCTTTTAAAGCTGCAAGAGAAGATCTAGCTACAGCATTGAATACTCTGTTTGAAGATTACGAAACTAATCTTTTTATGGCGAAAAATGCTGTTGCATTAGGTGATGCAGAGCAGAGCGTTAGGTACGCTGAAAAAGCGAACCGGATTTGCAATGATTGTCCGGAAGCGCTTGTTTGGTGGGGTATATGCATTATTGCTCACCAACAACCGTTGTTGACGGACTCGGGGATTAAAAAATTAAAAGTGCAATGGCTATTGATCCTAAATTTAAAACAGCATCAAATCTTGCGTGGATTGCATATGGACAACTTATCAGCAGAAATGATATGTATGTTTTTCGTACGTCGCTAACAATTGCAACCAATGTTGACCCCACAGACCCCGTTGTCTTATTTGTAAAAGCCTCTTCCCAGGCAGAATATCCGGATGAGCGTGCTTCTGCCATGAAGACTTTAGATCAGGCTTGCGCACTTGGCTTCTTCTATGAGCAATTAATTAAAAAGGATCCTCTATTACGTAATTGCAGAGACAATTTGGAATACAAGTCAATAAATAAACGTTATTTCAATGACTAATTTTATCCCATACAATCTATTTTCTTTTGGGTAAAGTTTAACTTAAAAATAACTGTAGATCTCAAACTCGGGGACAAACAATTTCGCTTCAGGATAAAGAAAATAGTATGGTCTTATTAATTCAATGGGTTTAACTATATATTTCGGAAAACTATTGTATGCGTAAATAAATGCGACAGGTTCATCCTTTCCCTTTACAATTATATTCTGATTATTTTCGATAAGTTTTAATGCCTGCGATTCATAGCTTGTCTCCATGTCCATCGCAATTCCAATTTGCATTTGAGCTAAAAATAGATTGTCGTTACTAAAATTCATTACCGCCAAATTATTTTGCACCCAAGAATAGGCCCCAAACAAAGTAAGAAAAGATCTTGCTTTAGCGGTATCGCCTTTTTCCGCATAAAATGTCCCCATATTAAATTGGTAAGCGGGACGGGGATTGATACTGTATGCCCTACTAAAACTCGCAATTGCCAAATTTGAAATTAGAATCTCTGAAATTCTGAGTCAATTTCAATTGATTATCTGTTGACCACCTGCCATAAATCAAACCATAAAAGTTAATTAATTGATCTTGCCCCGTTTTGGCTCTTCCAATTGCTTGAGCAATATTTTCCATTGCTTTTGGATAATCCCTCAACTCAGCATTAACCAATGCAAGAATTTTAAACCCCTCGGGTCCTGTTGTATCAATACTATTATACTCTGAAAGAGTTTTACCTGCATCATTTAGCTTACCAAGAAGATACTCCGAATATCCTTTTAAAAGCAAAACCGGTGGTTGCTTTCCTAAAATCGAATTTGCTTCCAGGGCTTTACTGTAAGCATTCTGATATGATCCTTTATGAGTATCTTCAAATCCATCATAAACTAATTTATTCACATAAAATCGTTTTTCAAATTCTGAGTTATACAATTCCCTTGACCGAATTGGTGTAAATGGTTCCTGCATTTCACTAAAACATATGTTCCTTATTGAAGAGGTACAGAAATTGTAAACATCTGAAGAGTATTTTGATTCAATATTTTTGAATTTTTTAACTGCATCTGCATATTTTCCTTTATTGTAATCTATAACTGCATAGCCCACTTCAGCATACTTAGCCATATTAGATCCATCCAAAATTAATTGCGAGAATATCTCAGCAGCTTCTGCGAAATCTCTTGAATTGATAAATAAAGTTGCCTTCTCTATTAGATGATAATCTAGCAATCGTCCAGACTTAATCTTATAAAGCATTCCAAAATATTTTTTCGACTCTTCATAACGACCAGCTCTATACAATGACGCTGCTAAACCAAAACATGCAGTATCAGATCGCTCTTTGCTCTCGTTAAACATTTTCGAAAAGGAGCTAATTGCATCATCGTAATTTCCGGAAAGCATATGATATAAAGAAAGATTGTAGTTTGTAAATTCATTATTCACTACATCAACAGCTCGTTTAAAATACTGATCCGGGAAATCCCCTACATTAGTATTGGTTATAATTCCTCGCAATGTTAAAGCGTCAACATCATTTTTATTTAACTTTAATGCTTTATCAATATTTTTATTTGCGCTTATAGTATCTTTCAGAAACCATGTCGCTAAAGCTAAATTGTAATATAAATTAAAAGTATTCGGATTATTTACATTGCTTTTCTCTGATAATTTTGAATCAGCTTTTGAAAAGTTTTTTAACGCCAACGAAAATGCCCGCGACCTTAGATAAACATAACCTACCGGTTGTGGATATTTGTCAGTATAAACTGAATTAAGCTTAGCCATAAAAAATAAGGCAGAATCCATTTCATCGTCACTTATCTTATTCAGGAAACGGTTATAATCCGTTATTTCCGAAGTATAATCACAAGTATCGCATCCGGATCCAACCTTGATACTAAGCCTGAAAAGCGAATCCGATTGCCTGTAATTTCCTAGTAACGATGCACAGACGCCATAATTATTGTATGTCTTGTAGTTGCACTTAAAAACGTTGTTAAGACTGCGTTTATACAGAGGGATAGCTTCATTGAGGTCACCTTTTTTTTGTAGCAAAACAGCTTCATTAAAAGCTGAAATATTACCATCAACGGAGTAGGTACAATTTCCAATTTTAACCAAATTACTCTTTGGTTTATTTTGCCCAAAAGACATTAAAAATGAAAAATGAGCCAATATTAAAAAAGGTTGCAATTTTAAAATTTGAACTAAACAATTTTACATCCATAAATTAAAAAATATGATAAAGACCTAATACAATTCTTCAATATACTAAGTAACTTTATAGTTAAAATATTGGATAAGGTTGAAACTTCATTGACCAGTCGACAACCCAATTAAAACACCCGCAAGAACAATTAAAGAAATAATTCCAATTACTGATCCTCCTTTCTTTTTACTCGCTTCAGCAGGTTTATAGATTTTAGCATCTTGTACTGTACCTGCTTCAAGAAGAGGAATATCATCCGCTTTAATTGATCTGAAATTAATATAATTTGCAGGCCATCCTACGACGGTTACTTCAGTTTTACTGTTTTTTGATTCATAAGAAAATGTCGGTTCAACTAGTACATCAGCATTAACGCTTTTCAATGCTGCCGAAACTGCTTCGTCTTTGGCAATGTCGAGACTAGTACCGGAAGAACTAATAGAGTGTCCAGTTACTTTGGTTTCACCAACCATTAAATCTACAACAACTGGTTTTTGTATAACACCGGCTCCATTAATTTTCATAATTTTTGCATCAGTTGCTTTATGGACTGTACAAGATGAAAATAACATCAGACATATGCATACTGACAAAATTCCAAAAATGTGTGCTTAGTTTTAGTTTTCATAAGGTTTTAAATTAAATAATAATTACTCTCTTTAAGACTATTTAGCAATAATACGTATTTATTTTAAAAATCAAAGCGAAAGAAATTGCAACTATCTATTTTCTTAACTATTACTGATATTTTTAAATTAAAATCTATTCCAACTCCAAAGCACAGCTTTCTGCTAATTCCCGTGCACGCTCTTCTGACAAATAACCTATTTCAGCGGGAGAATATTGAGTAGTAATTTTCTGATAAACACAATCACAAAACTCAAACATGTCGGGTAATTCATTTTCAGGATCACCTTTATCTAAACAAGCCCTAATAAATTCTACTCTTGTATCTTCATTCCATTCAGTAATTTCCTGTTCCTTAATTGGGCTATCGGTTGCAACACTACTTTGGGCTCTATAATTCTGAACTTGCCTAGGCTCCATCAAATCAGAAATTGAACGTGGCAACTCGCTTTTAAAAGCCGATAATATTTCCAATTCAGGTGCCGGAATAGCAAAATTCAAGTTTTGTCCTTCATTGACCTGCATGACTGAAACACCAATTACTTCACCCCTCTGGTTTATCACAGGGCCTCCACTACTACCGGGTGAAATCGCTGCGGTAATCTGAATGAAATAATTATTAATACCGGATCTTTTTGCCGAAATAATACCTTCACTTATTGTCGCATTCAAGCCTTTCGGACTTCCAATTGCAAATATCCTGTCGCCTATAGCTAAAGGTGTTTTAGCCAGCGGTATTGGTTCTCCGGGAATGTTCGTCTTCAATATTACCAAATCAACAGATTTATTTATTGCGACATAACCTTCGATAGGAATAACCTCTTCGCCATCTTTTAAAAATATTCCAACCTGACTCGCTCCTTCAATCACATGATAATTGGTAGCAATCAAATTCCTGCTTATATAAAAACCTGAACCAATCCCTCGATCGGTTACTATTGTAACTGTAGATTTCACAAAATGGCTATAGATCTCTTTGGGGCCCATATTACTTTTCGAATCATTTTCATGCTTTTGAACTATTTTTAATAATGAGTCATTTTGCATTTTAATGCTGTCTACTATAGATACCTGCTCGCTATCGGCTTCCAAAAATTGTTCAAAATTACATGAACTAAATAGAGCCCCTGCTATAAAGAATGAAGAGAAAAATCGAAATGTTTTCATTTAAATTTTATTAAAAGTACTGATTAAAGTTAAAATACAACTTATGATTCTCACTTGAATTGAGGTGGAACCCATCGGCTAAAATATTAATTTATTCGATACTTTCATTAAATCAGTAATTTTTCCACCCTTTAATTTAGCATTAAATCACAACCCTTAGATTAAAATCAGCTTTTAATACTAATATCCTGATATTAAAATGGTGCAGAAATTTAAAATGAACAATTATTTATGCTTAGAAATGTATTTATTCAAATATATTTGGATAATTAATATTATATCGCATATTTGCCATTCATGTACGTTGCAATTTAACTTTATAGTAAAGCACGTTATCATAAAATTAGTTTTCTTTTTTAATGTGCTTCCCGTTAATCTTTAAATTAATCTTCATAACACACAAAAATCATGTTTCTAACTCTACTTTTAATTCTTGTTATTATCAGCAATATTTACGTAAACGTAAATAAACAAAAACCGATAGGTTTAATATCTCTAAACGAATATTATCAAAATGTTCGTCAAAAAGGAAAATTCTGGGAACTACTTCAGATTGTTTCTGTACCATTTATTTTCCTTTACAATCAGGCAATCAATGTGCTTTATTTGTTACAAGGGGCTTTCAGCTTATTGATTTGGCTATTCAGAAATATCTTTATAAATGGAATTTGGCTCATTATTCGTTTACTTTATCATTATTTTATTTTATGGCCATGGAAAATTCTCCTGTTGGCTTTTGAACAGATCCGAAATAGTTGGAAACTTTCTTTGTACAAAATTGGTGTACGTGGATTGTTCTTTACCCTTCTGATCGCTTTTTTAGGGCGCTATTTAGTATTGCAGTTTAATTTCCCTGTTTTTTTGAGTTATGCGATGAGTCTGATCTCTATTTTTCCATTAGCAGCATCGTTGGCAAAAATATCGGCACTTCGACATGCTGCTTCAGGAACATCTGATGAACCTCAATATTCAAATGAAAAAACAACTTATTATACTGCTCTAATCATCCTGCTAACAATCGCCTTAGTAGGAATTAATGCACTGTTACTATATATAGGATCTTTTACAGTCGCGGCACCTGCTATAACTGCATTGGTTTCGGGAGGTAGTATATTTATTTCAATTTTATTGATCTGTATATGTATTGTGGTCTTCTTTTTATTGAGCGTTTTCCACAGCACTTATTACATTCTACCGGTGATTTAAAAACATTAATTCAAAGTGCCCTCAAACACCTTTTGAATAAATGGCCTCAATATATTTTAGGTGCTATTGCTTCGCTTTTGCCGGCAGCTATTTTATCCATCATTCCGTCTTTATTAATCACTGGTTCAGTGTACGTGACAAATAATATTGCGAAAGGTATCTTTTTCGGACGCATTGCAGAGAAAAATATTCAAATCAAGGAAACAACACCTAATGGGCAACTTGCTGATTGGGTTGATCCTGATAAAATAAGTAATGATAGTGCAATGGCTATCATAAAAGTTTTTGGAAAGCAAAAAGAGCTGGAACTGGAAAAAGAGGCTCTTGAGATCAATCAACGCTTTGTAACTTCAGAATTAAAAAAATACAGTAATCCCATTGGTGCAGCATCTATTTTTGGTGTAGCCGGAGCTGGTTATGTTTTTTATTCCGGGGAACAAAAAGCAGTCAATGCCAAACCGGCTTTGACAAAAGATGATGCAAATCGTTCAGAAGCAAACCTCAATGAAACACAAAAGAAGGATGCTGAGGCTTTAAAAATGCTGAATACAACACTAAAGAATGAATTCGAGAAAGGAAAGTCATATGTTTCAAAACTGGAAAAGGAACTTGAAGATGTTTGTACAATTAAACAAACCTATACAAGTGGTGAATCAACACAAGGTGACGGAGGAGCATTCGTTTCAGTGAATTCAACTTCGGATCAATGTGAAGAGCGAAGAAAAGAAATTAGAACAAGAATAGCAGAACAGGAGCAAAAAAATCAGTACACACAGGAAAAGCTGACACGGCTAACGAAAATTAATTTCGAAATAGATCTCATTCACGATAACCTGAAAGACTCCATCTTGATGAGCAGTACAATGTTTGCAATTGCCTATCTTTTATTGGGAATTTGGATTTGTTTAATCGTTGCAATTTGTTGTGGATTTTGGATCATCGTTTTTGGGAATTTGAACTATGCTATTTACCATGAAAATAAGGATGCGGAAAAATGGCATATTACAGAGGTCTTTAGGGAGGCCAATTCAAAAAATAAAAATCAACCTTTGTTTGGAATTCTGGCAGCACTAATTCTCCCTGTTCTCCTTGTTACATTTTTTGATTCATTCAACTTCCTTCATAAAATAAACCCTTCTAAAATCCTGAAGAAATTATTTTCGGTAGAAGCACGATCATCAAGAGGTGAAATTGATAATAGTAATAGAAATAACAAGATGTCTGCTTCAATAGTCTATGAAGGACCGAGTGCTGAAAATCAAAAAAGCCAAAGGCAAGAAGAAGATTCAATAGTTGCCTATTATGATTCTACTGCAGCTGCAATTGCCGCTTCACAAGCTGCTGCAAATATATCGGGACAACAGGGAGGGCAAGAAACTTCTCCTGTAATGCCACAGCAAGGCATCACTTCACCGGATAGTCAAACCGGCACAGATGCAAATTCTTATATGGTCATCGTTGGGAAATTATGATCAGTATTATCTAGTTTGTGGAGGATTTGATATAAATCTTTTTAATGCACAGCGAATAAAGAATCAATTGAATGAAAAGGGAGTCAACTGTTCTATACAAAAGTTCTGATGACAGGAATGAAAATTGCGTGGCAAAGTGGCCACCAATAATTTACTTAGAAATTTTTAAAATTCGTGGTATTCCCGGATTTTAAAATTCTGTAGTTTTTATTTAATATCAAAAAAATCACTTTATGTACAAAAAATCACTTCTCGCTCTTAGTATAATTATACTATAAGCGAGCAATACACCAGTTGGAATCAAACGTGGGATACTATTGCGGTCTCAAATTACATTCTGTACAGCTACAAAAATACTTATGATTCGCTGAATCGACTAATAGAGACTAAACGATTAATGAATAGCACCGGACAATGGCAATATTATGGAAGGTCACTATTTTCATATGACTCTCTAGGCGGATCACTGACAGTATCCAGCAAATTTATTCAGGGAATACTTGGGTTGACAAAATTCAATTTAGCTGGCAAAAGGACGCCTCAGGAAAATTTATTTTTAATGAAAGTAGATTCTTTGGTGTCGGACAATGGAATAATATTCAACGCCAAGAATGGAATTATGATTCTTTACAACGCGACACTCTGCAACTTGTTTTTATAGGAAATGGTAATCAATGGTTGCCTGAATCAGAATTGCATATGGTATATGGAGCTTTTGGGATCGTAGACTCTTTCAAGGTTGAGTATACCGGTTCAAATCCATTCAATGATTACCGAATGCAGTTTTTTTATCAGTCGACGGATCAAGATACAATGGAGATTATTTATACCGGCAACGTAAATCAATGGGATACAACCGCTATAATCAGGAATACTTTTGATCCAATAGGAAATTTATTGGAGGAAATTGTTTTTAATTATTCAGGTAGTGCCTGGGTGAATACTTCTAGAAAGTCTTTAACATATGATGCTTCGAATAGAATAATAATTCAACTTATTGAACAAGGTGACAGCTTGGGTGGTTGGGGTCCTTTATCACGAGACAGTACGTTCTATGATACTCTAGGAAATGTGAATCAAACTTCTTTTGCATGGAATGGAAGTTATTGGGAATGCTATGAATTCCATAATATTGAATACTTAAGTCCGACTTCATTTCACGAAGTAACGGGCATGTTCGATGGTGCAACCTGTTCGCTCATGGGTTATTACTCAGATTTCATTAAATCATATGATTCAGAAGGTAGACTTCTGTATTTCGAATACAATGGACATGCTGGAAGTAGTGGGGGTTTTGAGAGATATCAATATGACAGCACAGGATTTTTATACCAATCTAATCATAGTTTTTCTTCAATGGGTGGTTTAACAAATGATGAATATTGTGTCCATTACATGCCATTGTTATATGCTTTTAATCAAAACATTTTTACTGTATGTAATGGTGACAGTCTAAATATAATTGCAACTTCATCTGGAGGTGCCTATGTTTTAAGCTATGAATGGGAATACAATAATCAACTTCTCCCTGATACTACGCCTTCTATAATAATTATTGGCGCAGGCGGATGGTATTCTATGATGGTTTCTGACACAGCAGGTAATTACTATAGAGATAGCATCTTGGTTGTGATTCAACCGCTTCCTAATTTAGGAAATGACACTTCACTTTGCATAAGTAATAGTTTAATATTGGATCCGGGTATTTTTTCCAACTACCAATGGCACAATGGAAGCTCGGACAATTCATTACTGCCTTTAGCAATACTCAGGACACTCTTTTATATTGGGTAACTACGACTGATTCTGTAGGCTGCATCAATACAGATAGTGTTGTTATAGCCTTTATAGTTTGCGTGGGAATAGAAGATCCTTTAGATGAAATATTAAAAATACATCCTAATCCTGTATCAAGATCATTATACATTTCAAATATAAGTGGTAAGGAAATTCAATCCACAATCATATTTAATTCAATTGGCGAGAAACAAGTAGTGGAATTTAAAAACCAAACGGTTTCAGGGAATCTAGAATTAGATGTTTCAGGACTACCTTCTGGAATTTACTTTATTGAGATTATTTCTGAGGATAGAACAGAAGAGTAGTGCGTAAGTTCGTTAAACAATAATTAATTGTTGTTGCTAATTTATTTCAATTTCACAGCTATGTGTTCTTAGGCTATATTCAATAAAAATATAAACTATTAAATTAACTCCCATGAAAATAATTTTTGCACTGATGTCGATTTTTTAATCAAAGTCTTTCAACAAGGCCCCCCGGGGGGCCCCCCCCCCCCCCCCGCGGGGGGTCCGGCGAGAAGGATAATTCTTCAATGATTCACAATTAGTTTTACTTGTCACCTGTGAAGTATCAATCGGAAACCTTTACAAAAATAAGCACCATTCGGAACTTCTCTCAAAGAAATCCGACAATGGCTTTATCATTTCCGATATTAGACGAACAGTAAGTTCAAGACGTTTCCCAATAAGTTATAAAGAAATTGGCTTGCCTGAAACAGGAATTCCTTTAGAAGAAGCGATTTCTACAAAATCGTTTGCTGGATTCAGGTAAGGATAAGATTGTCGGAAATTATTGTTTACAGAATGCCTGTACTGCCATCAACTTAAAACCCGAAATCACTGCTACCATGATTGCCGATTACATCACCATCTATTGAATAATTTGCGCCTGCAACAATATAGCCATCGTCAAATGTTTGCTGAATGGAATAGGCACTTTCACTCGATGTTCCTCCGTAGTAATTATTCCATACAGGTGCTCAAGACTATCTAACTTCAATATCCAAGCTTCTTGACTTCCTCCGTGATTTCCGATAACGTCACCATCAAAAGTAGTAATTCCAGCTAAAATGTATCCATTGTCTGCTGTTGTTTCAATTGAATAAATTATATCCGAGCCTGTACCTCCGTATGAATGTTGCCAAAGTATATTCCCTACGCTATCAATATATATTGTCCAGCTATCTGCATTGCCTTGATTAAAAGTTACATCTCCATCATCAGAGACTGACCAACCAGAAATAACATACCCTGAATTAGAAGTTTGCTTGACAGAAAAGGCTGTTTCATATGTGTACCCCCATAAGACTTTTGCCAAATTAAATCGCCAACATTATTAAGTTTGCTGCCCAGTAATCCATCGACCCATGCCAGTCGGGCAAATCGCAATTATCGCCGACAATCATATACCCTCCATCATTAGTCTGAATAACTGAATTTGCATATTCACCCAACCACCATACGTTTTTTGCCATTGGATTGAACCTGTAATAGATAACTCACAATCCATGATGCTATTATATGGATTACTCACTAAATCACTATCCATCGAATTTGTTGACACCACATTAGATATCCATCATCACTTGTCTGTATTACATTTACAAAATTCTCTAAGCTACTCCGCCATAATTCTGTTCCCATTGAATTGTCCCTACGCTATCGAGCTTAACAATCCAACAATCAAATAGGCCGTAATTGGCACTTACATCACTATCATTTGAAGAACTAGTCCTGCAACATATAGACCTCCATCAACCGTCTGTTGAATAGATGTTGCATGTTCTGCTCCTGAGCCTCCCAAAGTTTGATACCATTGCATTCCGGCAACGTCAAATTTCACAATTAAGTAGTCATCTGCCCCGTTCGTTAATGTAATGTCTCCATCTATTGAACAGGTAAAGCCTGCGACAATGAAGCCACTATCTCTTGTTTGCTTTACACAATTTGCTCATCAATTTCCGAACCACCAAATAGGCGTTGCCATTGGATTGTTGGTTGGGCTGGTAAAGATGAAGATGATAATAATAGAAGAATAATTAAGTGTTGTATTTTCATAACTCTTTATAGATTTAAAAACTAATTTGGCTTATTGGTGAATAGAACAACTTTGTTGGCATCTTCGAAATTTTCACAATAAATCTTCCCTTCAACTCCGCAATAAAACCATGAACATGAGTGATGGCCCCAATAAACAAAATCTTTTAGGCCATTCTCAAACCGAATCTCACTAAGCCCTAAAATTCCCCAAAACAAATCACCCTGTTCAACTTCTGACAGGATTTCATAACTTACCACAGGTAACTTATTAACAATTCTTTTAATTTCACCATGCAAATATCTACGCTCAAAAACTGAATAGCTTCTATATGTGATTTTATTTCATTTCCGTATTTTGTTTCATTCACAAATAGCGCATATTCTTCAACACCACTTCTTTTCAAAGCAAGGACAACTTCATCAAAGAAAAGCATGTTTCATTAAATAAAGTGTTTCTCGAATTTCCAATTTCAATGGATTGATTGTCGAGATACCTCCAGCTATTTCTTCCATTGCGAACTCCGTTCTCATAAACAAAGCTCATTATTTTCTCTGAAAATAAAAACAGTTTTACATTGGTTTCGTCATCAATCGAAACCCAATGCTGGTTTGAAAGTTTCGTTAAGTCATCGAGCTTTTTGCTATATCGTTGAAGACTTGGAATGATGTCT